>CP053688.1:0-1301815 GCA_013200995.1 Arthrobacter citreus
GGGATTATTCGTTTTGAAGAAGCTATTCATAACTAGATACTACTTCCTTTTACTAAAAGTGTTGACTAATCAACAACAAATCTATACAATAGGTGTTGATTAGTCAACAGTAAAATTGGTGGTGATTACAATCGAAACAGAAACAATGCATTTCATTATGCTAAACAGTAAGATTTTTAGAAATACCCAAATTTATTTAGATAAAGTTATCAAAAAGTACGATCTTAGTAGTGGCTCTTTTTTATATTTAATTACTTTAGAAAAAAATGAGAGAATTAGCCAAAATAAACTGAGTGAAGAAATCGGTCACGATAAGGCAATGTCAGCAAGAACGATTAAAAAACTAATCGACCTAGGATATGTATATAAGGAACAACATGAAAGTAATAGTAGAGCTTATCGGTTGTATTTAACTGAAAAAGCTAAAGATATTTTGCCTGAGATTCATGAAAAAATTCAGGAAATGGTGACTTTATTTACTGAAGAATTAACTGAGGAAGAATTGCTTATTACGATGAGATCTTTAAAAAAGATATTTAATAGTACAAACAAATTTCGAGAGTAGAGATGAAGAAGCGGAGGAATTTAAAATGACTTATAAACATAATGGCTTAGAACTTCATAAAATTGGATTAGGTTGTGGAGGGATGATCAAAGACGATAATAAGTCTGAAAATATCGCTACAATCCATGAAGCACTTGATTTCGGAATTAATCACTTAAATACAGCAGATTTTTACGGTTTTGGAAAAAGTGAAACTGTGATTGGTGAAGCACTTAAAGGACAAAAAAGAGAGAATGCTTTTGTCTCTCTAAAGTTTGGTGTATTGGCTGAACCAAATGGAGCATTCTATGGATTAGATGTTAGACCATTATCGATCAAAAACTATTTAACGTATTCACTTAAAAGATTAAATTTAGACTATATTGACCTATATCAACCAGCACGAATTGATTTAGGTATTCCTGTAGAAGAAACGATCGAAGAAATTTCTGACTTGGTTAAAGCTGGCTATGTAAAAAATATTGGAATTACACAAGTTGATGCAGATACATTAAGAAGAGCAAATTCTGTTCATCCAATAAGCTTCATCGAGACCGAGTATTCGCTTTTCAATAGAAGTATGGAAAAAGAAATTTTACCAACAGCACGTGAGCTTGGCGTGGGTGTAGTAGCGTTTGGTGCGCTTGCTCATGGATTGCTTAGCGGTAATTTCTCAAAAAACAATTCAAAATCATATATCCCTATGTTTGCTGAAGGAAATATAGACAAAAATCTTGAACTTGTAGAAAAATTACGCAAAATTGCTGATGAGAAAAACGTCACAATTCCGCAACTGGCACTTGCATGGTTATCATCAAAAGGTGATGACATTATCACATTAGTTGGTGCATCAAGACGCACTACTCTTAGAGATTCTATAAAGTCTGTAGACATTAAATTAAGTGCCGAAGAAATAGCAAGAATTGAAAAAGCAATACCTGAAGACCAAATCGCTGGAAGTAGCTTTCCAAAAATGGAATTTAAAAATGGGGTAAGATTTAACTCATAATATCAAGCACACCAAAAGTTTATTTTAGTAAACAATTGGTGTGCTTTTTTTGTTGTTCAGGCTTTTATTACATTAAAAGCAGCCGCAGCTTTTGGCCATCCTACATAAAACGCCAAATGTGTTACTAAAGAAATAATTTGTGTTTCATTCATTCCGTTCTTTTTCGCTAATTGGATATGAAATGGCAGTTGTTCAGTATTTCCAATACTAATTAGAGAAGCGAGTGTACAAAGACTTCTTTCTTTTAATGTTAATGTAGGATCACTCCATACTTTTCCAAATAAGATGTCTTCGCTATATTGAACAAATTCTGGAGCAATGTCTTTCAATTCCTTTAATGTTTTAGAGTCGATACGATCATTCAACACGATGTTCCACCATCTGTGCCTTTCCTTGTCCGAATGACCAATTTTCAATAGAAGTCTCATTTAATGTAATAAAAATATCAGTGGTAGGGATGTTTAAGTGATGATATAAAGCTTCTGAAATCGATTCGTATAAATTCCTTTTTTGAGTAATCGTTCTACCCGGGGCACATGTTATCGATAAATAAATCATCTTATCTGTTCTCTTTTTCTTATCTTCTAATAGATAAGAGGAATCATAAAAAAATTGATTTGGAGGATAAGGTAAGCACATGTGAAAATAATCGTCTATTGGAATGTTAAAATGTTCAATTAATGATTCATGAATGTTACTACTTGCCTTTTTAAGTTCCTCTTTATTTAATGAGCCTTCTGGATAATAAATTTGGACAAATGGCATATGTTCACTCCCTTTCAACTATAAGATTATTTTACGTCGAGAATATTCATTTGTATAATTGAAAATATATTAGAATATTATCAAAAAAGTTGATGAAGATGAGGTGAAAGAATGGAAGTAAAAGAGCTAATTTCTTTTAAAACAATTGCTGAAGAAGGGACATTTTCACAAGCAGCTAAAAAGTTAAACTATGCACAGTCAACGATTACAACTCAAATTAAAAAGCTAGAAAAGGAACTTGGATTTCTACTTTTTGAACGAGGGTGGGACGCTAGATTAACAAATGAAGGGGCTTTATTTTTAGAAGAAGTAGAATATTTGTTAATGCATTGGGAGTATTCAGTAAACCAAGCACAGCGGATCAGTAAAGAGGAGGTCGGGACAATACGAATTGGACTGATTGAATCGGTTGCGCAGGAAATCATTCCATCTATTTTAAGCTACTTAAATAAGGAGAAACCTTATATACAATGTGATTTTGTCGTGGGGAATACAACACTTTTATCACAAATGATCGATCAAAATAAGCTTGATTTTGCTATTTGTGGAAACAACAAAAGTAGTTCGAATGTGAAATTCGAACCACTTAGCGTAGAAAAAATTCAATTTATTGTTAATAACCCAAAGCATCCACTTTTAAGTAAAAAAATAATTGAAATACATGAAATCATCGATTACCCGATCGTTATTGGAGAGAAAAGTTGTTATTACACGCGAACTGTGAATGCATTTTTAACAGAAAATAATTTATCTTTTAAGAGGGTCTATAATTGTAGTGCTGTCCATCTAATTCCACAATTACTTTTCGAAGATGCTATAGGCATTATCCCATTAGGTACTAGTTTGGGTCATGAGCATATTCCAATAGAGGTCAAAGAATTTGATCCAAAGATGCCAATTGGAATTTTGATTTCTTCTAAAAAAGGAGACTATTTGAGCGATACGAAACAACAAATTATGAAATTAATCGAATCATCATTTTTAGAATAATATTTGATTGGCAGTACATTAATTTCAATGAACTGCCTCTATATTAACTCACTATTTTTCCTCAAATTAGGAGGAACTTACAACGTTGAAATAATGTGATAAACAGGTTTATTCTTTATTGATGCGATTGCTATTTAAAATGTGACTTACAAAAAAAGGTTGTCTAATTAGACAACCTTTAGTTGAAAAGTAATTTAGTATTTTCATTACTCACAGACTATTTTTAACAATTTCTATGAATTTTTCCACAAGTAAGCTATGCTTCTCAGCTTTTCTCGTCCAAACAGCGATTTTATTTTTAATATGTATATCCTGTACATATACTCTCGCCAATTGGCCATTATCTACATACTCGCTAACAGCGAGAGATGAAATAAAACTTGCGCCATATCCAGCCATTACAGAACGAATTGTTTCATTAATCCCACTAAATTGAAGGGAGATTTTTGGTGGACTTACTTGGTGAGTTTGACATAAAGAAAAAAGGTGATCTCTCATCGAACTTCCTTCTTCACGCATAATAAAAGATTCTTTAACCATCTCCACTAATGAGATAGTTTTATTGGCAAACGGATGAGTAGGAGATACTACAAACCAAAGTTCATCTTCAAATAAATCTTCCCACGTTACTTCCTCTGGTCTTTCCGATACTCCACCACCATAAATTGCAATATCGGCTTTATAATGTATGAGTTGCTCAAATGCATCTTTCGTATTAGCGGTTGTAATAACTAAATTTACATCTTCATTTGCACTTTTAAACGTAGCTGCCCATGTAGGAATTAAAAAATTTGCAGGGAGATACGTAGCAACAATTTTAATTGTTCCTTTCTTGGCAAGTCGATAATCCTCAATAAATGATTCAATATTCTCTTCAAGAGTAACAAGATTTTTTGCTTTTTCTGCCAATGCGATCCCGAATTCAGTTAATACAACTCCTCGACCCTGTTGCTTAAATAAAGGAACGCCAATTTCATGTTCAAACTTTTTAATTTGGCTAGAAACTGCAGGTTGACTAATACACAACAATTTGGCTGCCTTTGTGAAACTACCTGTGAGTGCTACTTGATAAAATAATTTTAATCCATGTATATTCATCATTTCACCTCTACCTATAACTTAAAGTTATGGATAAATAAAAATTATATATTTTTATTATGATTTATTTTATTATACACTTTTGTTAGAAGAATTAGAAAATATAGAAAAGAGGTTACCATTATGATGAATGAAGTTTGGAAAGATGTAGATGAATATTTTATTGATAAACTTATACCATCTGATGCAACACTTGAAGGAGTATTAAAAGCCAATAAAGAGGCTGGTATTCCAGAAATTGATGTCTCACCAACACAAGGTAAACTTCTATACCTATTAGCCAAAATTAAAGGAGCTAAAAACATCTTAGAAATCGGTACCCTAGGTGGATATAGTAGTATATGGCTTGCACGCGCATTACCTGAAACTGGTAAAGTATACACGCTTGAAATTGAACCAGAATATGCAAAAATAGCTAAAAAAAATATAGAGAACGCCGGATGTACTAGTAAAGTCGAAGTCATAGTAGGAAAAGCATTAGAAACCTTGCATAGCCTCAAAGAAAAAGGTAAATCTTTTGACTTAATTTTTATTGACGCAGACAAACCAAATAATCCCCATTACATAAAATGGGCATTAGAATTAGCCAATAACGGGGCATTAATCATCAGCGATAATGTCGTTCGAAATGGTGAAGTTATTGATGAAAATAGTGAGGATGACCGGGTCCAAGGTGTACGTAAATTTATGGATATATTAGAAAAAGAACCCCGTATTGAATCTACGGCTATACAAACAGTTGGCACTAAAGGGTACGATGGTTTTGTGATCAGTATCGTAAAATAAAGTAAAAGGCTGTGTCACTATTTATTTTGACACAGCCTTTTACGATCTACTATGTAGACACTATTTGCTCTTCTATTAAACGTGAAACAATGTCCTAGGGAAAGCAGTCGATTGTTATACAATTAAAGAACTAGAAATGCTTGAGCGCTCCTTGATTGAGCAACGAATCCTTATTTTAGTTATAATAAATCAAAATTTTTAGTAATTGTGATAGAGTTACTTAATTCCTTTATCAATTTCTCAAAATCTTTCATTAATAGATTATTAATGTAAATAACAATTTCTTCCTCAGAATGCATTGCTAAGATGAATTTTTCACTAATAACATATGCTCTTTCTATTTCTTCAACTTTTATTTCTTTTCTTGAACTAAATATACCTTGATGATGGATCGTGAGTATATTATTCTCTAAATTCAAATAATCAATAGAATTAAGTCTGATAAAAAATAAAGATTTTGGAATAAATAACAAAAAAAGTATCATAATCGGTATTAAAAGTATTAAGAAGAAAACATATGTATATCTGAATACATCCCAATTTGCATATACCAAAAATACTATCAGTAAGAAAAATATAAAAATACTTAATAAAATACTATATCCAACCAACTTTGCTTTTGAATGTTCTTTGTATTTTAGTTTCAAAATCTTTCCCTCTTTCTAAAACTTAAATTGAAATAGAATAATAGTAGTATATTCGCTAGATTCTTTATAAACTCCTTTCAGATAATCTACTATTTACCTCAAAAAAAAATCTACTTTTCAGCTGATTTTCTTGTTAAACTAAAGGACTGACTTTTCATAAGCATGATGTGATTTAATCAGACTGTTCAATTGTTAATCTTCTATAGGATAAATATTCTAAAAAACTCTTGGCTGCAAGTGACAGTTATTTTTCCTCTCGCATATCTTCACCAATATTTCGAAAGGCAGGTAATTTGTTATGATTCTCTCACCTGTAATCCTTAAAGAACAATTATCTATCTAAAAGGTTATTTGTATTGGCATTGCTATAGTAGGTATGTTATTGATTGTTGGAAACGGTATAAGTGCATCTGGAAAAGGCGATCTACTTGGAATCTTTTTTGGATTAGTGGCAGCGGCATTTTATGCTGCATTAATGTTATTGAATAAATTTATTCAACACATAGCCAAGTTAGAGATTACAATCATCCAACTTGGAATAACTGCTATACTTCTTTTGCCTTATGTTCTATTTACGGAGGGATTCGGCATCTTAGAAGTACCAAGATCATCTATACTCTTTATTATCCTGTTAGGCATCATTAATACAGGAGTTGGATTTTGGTTATTCTTCTCGGGTATGCAAAATTTAAAGGGGCAGAGCATCGCTATGTTAAGTTATGTCGATCCTTTTGTAGCTATATTGATTTCAGGGGTTATCTTACAAGAACAAATGACTGCTGTTCAAATGATTGGTGGGACATTACTACTAGGTTCCACATTTGTTAGTGAATATCAATCAAAGAAATTTTCTAGACTACAAATGAGAAAAACAGCTGAATTAATTAATAAACAGTGAGAAGCATTCGTTTCTCACTGTTTTGCATTTTATGTGTTTTAATACAGCACATGGTTATGAATTGAATCATGTAAATTCATTCTAGATTTTATGTAACTAACGCACGGTGTTAGCATAATAGTAGTTACCTATGTAGTTGTGATATGGAGAAGGATTGTGCTGCAACTAAAATTATAATTATTGATAAGACAAAGAAGGCAATTGACCGACTTTTCTTTTTTAAAATATATTGCTCTATTCCCGATAAAAACATAGATAACGCAAGGGTTGTTCCTATAAGACCAGAATAGAAAAAATTAACCGGATATGATTTTAAAGAAAAAATAAAAAATACTGTGACTGGAATTCCTAATATCATTTGAGTAATTACGATAGGCTTTACCCTGTTCTTGAAAAAACGATCGCTAAATGTCATTTAACGCAACCCCTTCTATCTAAAAAAATATATCTGAGTTTATACAATCAATCATGTTGTGTAACTAATGCGTCCAATAAACTATGAAATATAATTTTAAAAATTAATGTCTATAGATAAAAATGAAAATCAAAAATACTGGAAATGTCAAAGCACTGATCCATTTTGGAAATGGCACATTAAATTTACCTAATATTTTTCTAGTATGATCCTCACACAATACAGCTAGATTTATCATTAAAAAACACATTAATAAGAATAATTTAAAAGAAATCTTCATATGTGAAAGCAACAAAAAAAATATCAAAAGGAAAAATATCTCAGCCAGGAATTCAGCTAAATCATTTTTTCTAACATTATTTTTAAAAAGCCATTTTGTATATTTCTTTAATAACGACAGTTCTAATCCCTCCATAAATTTATATTGATTTATACATTAAAATGTAAAAGTTAATGTATATGAAAAGAAAAATAAAAAATATTGTTCATTACTCAATTATATATCAACTTCATTAACTGTAACTTGGGAAAGTTTCGTCTTTCACTTCAACTAAAATAGGATAATTTGCTTTTGAAACTTAGATTAAAGAATCGTTAAAATGAAATGAAACTAAATTTTTTAACTTTTAAGGGGGATTTAATAATGGATAAAGCTCAATTAGCGCAGGAAATATACAATATTGCCCATTTAACAGGTGAATTTACATTAAGGTCGGGATTAGTATCGAATGAGTATTTTGATAAATATTTGTTTGAATCGAATCCAAAACTTTTAAAAGAAATAGCGGAGCAACTAGCAAACTATATACCAGAAGGAACTGAGGTATTGGCAGGTTTAGAGATGGGTGGGATTCCGATTGCTACTGCTTTATCTCTAAAAACGGGAATTCCAGTAGTGTTTGTTCGAAAAGAAGCAAAAGCCTATGGAACTTGTAAACTTGCAGAAGGTGCTGATATAAAAGATAAGAAGGTTTGTATTGTAGAAGATGTAGTCACAACCGGAGGACAGATTAAACTTAGTGCTGAAGATTTAAAACAAGTTGGCGCAAATGTAACAGATGTTCTATGCGTAATTGATCGCCAACAAAATGGGAAAGAAAATTTATACGAAGCGGGATTAAGTCTTCATTCATTACTAACGATGGATGACTTAGTCACTGTTTCAAATTAAATCTTATATATAGGAGGAAACACGATGAAACATTACTTAGAATTCACCGTAAATGTAAAGCCAGATGAAGCTGCTAAATTTATTTTGGAAGACTCAGATTTAACATCTAATTTGATTTTTCAGGATCGTAAAGTAGCTGGTGAGAATGAAATTGTAATTCTAGTATTTGAGAAATTCTTTTTTAGAAACAATAGTACCGCAACTTTAACCGTAACAATTGACGACTTTAGTAGTGTGACATATGTGAAATGTATTTCCTCAGGTAATGGAGAAGGATTATTTGATTTTGGTTGGGGAGCAGGAAAAAGTTTCATTAGACCAATTAAAGAAATATTGGAAGAGCATATTCTGGACATCATTGAAGATAATTAATTTTAAAGGACTGTTTAATTGCAGTCTTTTTACTATACCCATTATCGTGCGAAAGTTAATTTTTAATATATATTGGGCTGAAAATAACCCAACTCAGTATTAGAGGGTATTTGAATAGTATTGTAGAAGTCATCTTATTAGGAAAATCAAAATCTCATTTTTCGAGTAAGGAGTAATAATATGCTTAAATCCAAAGTAGGAGTTTTAGTCTTTTCAGTCCTTATACTTTTCGCACTATACTTTATCATTAATCAGTCACATCAATTGAACGGAAATAATGAAGAAAATATTGTAAAGGCTATTCATTCGTTTGATGGTTATGAAGATCAAGATTCGATTGAAATTGTAAAAATTATTGATTCAAAGAAAGACCGTACAGTTGCCTTTTTATATGGAAGTAATCCTGGATATATTCATTTTATTAAGAATAATTCAGGGAATTATCAAGTTAGTGAGATGGAAAGTCATTCTGGTGAAGCTCTTTCAACTTTTAAAGTTCAGTTAGTGGACAAAATCGGTATTAATAATTTACTAGTCGTTACAAATAATGATAATCCTGTTACTAAAATGAAGGTACAAATAATCGGCGAAACGACAATTGAAAGAAATTTTGATGTAGGAGAAAAAACTGCTTCGCTCATTAAATTCAAAGATATGCCTAAACAAAAAGACAGTGGATTTGAATTTAATTATGAATACTTTGATAAAAATGGTAAGCAAATTTCAGAAGGAGATTTAGAGGACTGACAGTAATTGGAAAAAAATGTATCTATTAGTTTAAGGAAAAGATACACTAAATATACATACACTAAATATACATACACAAGCATCTTCGATCGTTAGAAAAGAGGCGAATGGCTCTTGGAACAATTAAAAAGAAGTTATAAAGTTTCAATCTTAATTTTAATCGCTATAAGTATTGGAATCTTAGCAACTTTTGTGGAGAATCAAATACTACACACAATATTAGTAGCAGTAATTTCCTTTATCGGATTAGTAGTAGCAGGTCTTCTATACACTTCAATTGAAAAGGGAATTGATCAATTAAATAAATCAACTAATTAGTTTGCTTAAAAAATCAAGACTTGTGTATGTAGGAAGAACATTATTGTTCTTCCTTTTGATGCGTATTTAATAAAATGAAAGAACGTAAGGAAGGTTTAAAGAAGTTGAAGAAAAGTCTTTTATTATTATCAATTATTAGTAGTATAATCGTTATCATTTTTGAATTAACACAGTGGCACATAGAGGACATTTTAACAGTATTTCTAATGCCTTTTGTTTTGTTAATTGTGTTTGGATTTTTTTTATTTGTTACAGTTATCAGTTTCATCGTCTTATTTAAAAATAAGAATTGGAAGCCGGTAGTAGTACAAATTATTACTATTTTATTATTAATTTTCGTACCTTTTAACCAAATTGTTTTAAATGCAGATTTTAAAAAGCATAAACCAGAAAGGGAAAAAGTAGTGAAGATGGTATCGAATGGATCTCTAAAGCCAAATGTTTCATATAACAAAACGCTAATCCACCTTCCAAAGAAGTATTCTCCGCTATCTAAAGGTGGTGGAGATATCGTAGTTGAAGGAGATGGGAATAATATAAAAATCTTATTCTATACTTTTCGAGGCGTACTAGACAATTTCTCTGGATTTGTCTATTCTCCACATACGAAGCCGTCCTTAAATGATTTTGGCGGTGACTTTAAACAAATTGAAAAATTAGATAAAGATTGGTATTTTGTTGGTTCTTATTAAAAACGGAGGAGTAGCCGTAGCATGAAATCTATTAAAGTATTTGTCATATTTTTTGCAATTATTATGATTGGAATAGGGATTTTTATTTATCAAAAATCGAATTCATATCCAATATCAAAAACGAATGAAAATAAAGTAGAGAAAATAAGTTCGTCTTTACTGCTTGTAAAAGCTGATTTAAAACAGTTAAATAAATCAAATGAAAAAGAGAAATTGGCACAAAAAGCGATGGAAGATTTAGGGAAGTTAGATGAATTACTAGAGAATTTCAAATTTAAAAAGACCCCTGATAAAGGTCTGATATTATGGATTAATTATGCTTTTGCTTCTAAAGATGCCTATATAATGGATGTGATGAATGCAAGTAATAGTGACTCGAAAGGAAATGGAGAATTTGCTAAACAAACGATAGATTACTTAAATAAGGGTCTAAAAGAAATGAAAAATAAACATGAAAAAGCTTATAAATACTTCAATAGGAACGGTTACTTTAAAGGCTTTTACAATGAATAGTATGATCAATGAAACTAAAAAGTTTGTCTTGAAATCATTAGGATAAGATAATATTTAAGTAAAATATTTTAGTTCGTATGATAAACAACTGAAGAGGTGAGAAGCATGGAGATTCATATTCGAAATGCTAAAACTAAAGATTACGATTCTTTATTATCTTTATTTAGACAAGTTCATGATTTGCATGTTTTGGAGAGACCTGACCTATACAAAGAGAACTCGACTCTAGTAGGGGAAGAGGATTTTCATCATCAACTGAAAGATGAGCAACAACATATTTATGTGGCCATTTTAGGAGCGGAAATAGTAGGAGTGGCGGTATTAAAGGAAGAAGAAGTACATGAAAATTCATTTGTTAATGCGAGGAAGATTTTACTTGTAAATAGTTTATGTGTTGATGATGCGAAAAGGAAAATGGGAATCGGTAGGAAGCTTATGCAATTTGTAGTTGATTTCGCTAAGGAATTGAATGTGGATAGTATTGAGTTAGGAGTTTCTGAGAGTAATCAAAATGCAATCCGTTTTTATGAGTCAATTGGAATGGCGACGAAAAATAGGAAAATGGAGTTTCGATTAAGTTAAATAAAAAGAGATGCAAATTATAACGGCATCTCTTTTTTTTATCTTATTGTTGCTGAATATGTGGTTGCTCTTTTAAATGATCCGTCAATTGATTAATAACAAATGAAAATTCATCATATGATACACATTCTAATGGGAATTCTAGTGCTACTTTATTTTGTTTGTTGTAAATGACTACAACTTTTGAACGACGGTCTAGAAATCTTGCTTTCATGTCAGCGTTTTGAATTGCTATTTTTTTTATGTCTTCTAGTGAAATTTGAGAATAAGTATTTTTCTTAGTATAGCGTACAACATCACCAATGATTTCGATTTTATTTTTTAATTGTTTGATTTTATAAATATGATATGAAACGATTAAAACTGCGAAAATACTTACTAAAGTGAGATAGACCGGGTCCATTGTTGAAAATGCTCGATAACCTCTAATTGCTAGTATAGCGTACAAAACATAGATCCATATTCCTGTTTTTGGTTTCCCTTCATAGTAAACAATGGATGCATCTGCTTCTTTTTCAGAATCTCTTCTGTTCATAAATTGTTGTACATGCTCTTCAATTGATTTCTCATCAAACTGCCCATCTTCTAAATAAGTACCATCCCACATATGAATAGTGTCATCATCTTCCTCTAAAGCATAAGCACCTACCCAAGCTGGAATGACTTGATCATCATATGAAACGGAAGCTAAATAATAACGTACAGGTTGATCATATGTGTTTTCAATATCAAGCTCTTTGATAAAATCGATTTGTTCAGGTATGAAATCATGTTCTTGCACGATATGTAGGAATAAATGACTTTTAGCGAAATATTCTTGTTTTTTCTCTTTAATAGGGAATAGATGTTCTTTTCGAATTCTAAGTAATTCCCAATAGAAATATTCAGTCGACTCTATGTTTGTAGCGCAATCCATCATAAGTTCTTCAGTTACGTCAATGTCTCTTTGTAGAGCGGCAATGATCGCACTTGTTCGAATAAACGGGTCTGGAAAAGACATCGCTTCTTTTATAACAGGAGTCATCTCATCATTAAAGTAATACTCCATTAAAGAAAGATAGATTGACAGGATCGAACGAATTTGTAAGTAAGTTTCTTTCCAAGAGCCATATACAAACTTTATATTATAATCATTTTGATATGCTACAAATTCTTCTTTTAGCTTCTGATAATCTTCTAATAATAATGGTGCAATGTATTTTACTTTGAAACGGTCTAAATAACCTTTATCTAAACAGAATGACAGCAGACGGTAAAAAGTAGTTTTATATTCCACTACTTCAAATAATTGAGTATGCTTGTCTAATAGTTTAATAACAATGCCAGGATTGTCGTACAACACATCTAATGGTAAAACAACTTGGTTTTGTTGAATATCTTGTTCGATTAACTCCAAGATTACTACTTCATACTCTTCTCCATCAAAATCGGTTATGTATCGAATGACTTCTTCTTTAGCAGCCTTACTATATTCAGGGTAATATTTGATTAAACACTCAGTTAATTCAGGTAAATGGAAATCAGTGATGAAATTGATCAGATGATAACTTGGTTCATCCCACACTTGAATTGGCTTTGGAAATGGATAAGCAGCCTCTTTTGCTAACCATTCTAGAGTAAATAAATTAAATTGTAAGTTATCTACATCTGATAGTACGATTAAGTCATGAATTGCACCGGAACGAATCGCTGGATCAGTATGTTTTAAACCTTCTACGATGCGTTTCAGCTGTGATTTATAAGTAGACACGATATTCCTCCGATAGCTAGTTTACATTTTATTACAATATTTCTATTTTAGTAGAATTAGTGGGGGATAGCCACTGTTAAATAATAGAAAGACGGTGGATTTTGACATTTTTAAGTTTGGTACAAAAACGTTGATTTTACACAATGATGACAAAAATAAAGAGGCGTCCATTAGTCATATAAACCGACTAAAGAGGACAGCCTCTTCTTTATTTATGCAATCGAACTCCAGAAAGAGTAATTTTTGTGAAGGTTTTAGTAAAACGTTACAAATTTTTTACTTTTAAAAGGAACTTGTGAAGATTAAATCGTTTTTCAAAATTAATATATGAATAATGCATGTTAATAGAATCAAGTTGTTAAATTTTCATGGGGTTTCAATAGAAATAAACGCAGCCGTAGAAAAAATGTGAAATTGTTCACAAAAATGACAATGTGTTTTAGTAAAATTTACCTTTTAAAATGTTAAGATAATTTCGTAAACGTTTACTAAAAATACTAGGAGATGATATTTAAGTTAGAGACATGAATAACAGAAAAATATTATTTATTATTTTATTAATTTTTGTATCAATCTATTTACTAGTTTTATTGACAGGTCAAATTATGTTTTTTAAAAAGAAAAGTAAATCATACCTAACTAATGAATTAATAAGTAAACCAATATCAAACACCTTTCTCCTACTAATGGGTCATATAGTCTTGGAGTAGGGGAAAATACACCACTAAATTTTACCAATATTTATTCAAGTACGGAAAAGGTTATGCATCTACTTGTTAGAAATCTTTTGTAAAGGAGAAATTAATTATGAGTTATTTTCAAAACACAAGATCCATTCTATACGTATTAGGAATGGCTGTATTGCTTTCAACTTTAACTATTTCTTTGCCACATCTTGCAGCTAACTTAGGTATCTCTACTACAGTAGCTGGCAAAGTTATAACCATTATTGATACATTTAGTACTATTACAACGATCATTAGCCTAGTTGCGATTATTGTTGGATATGGAGTTATTTCAACTGCACTTGTTATTACCGCTAAAAAAATTATTTCAAAATACGGAAAAGGTTATGCAACTACTTGGTAAAAGTAGCTAAATAGAGATATGTTAAAAGCTATTTTAAAGTTAAAAATTGAAGAGGTTAAAACTATTTTTAATAGCTTGTTAATAAAATCTGAAATAAATAAATTATTAGTTAAATACATAGGAATAGTTTTACTATTCCTATGTATTGTTCTTATTATTTGTTATCCAGTTGAGCTATTGTATATATTTAATAGATTTAATTTCTTTTTTATATCATTGGATATTAATACACTATTTTTGTTTACATTGGTGACAATGATTAGCGGGAACAAGAATATTATTTCAACCTTGCAGTATGATTTCTATAAGTTTTACGAAGATAGATATTTATTTTTGTTTTTCTATTTAAAAGAGAAAATTATGGTATTTATTTTGGGGATCATTGTCCTAATTTTTGTTTTTTTAAGTTACGTTTTCTCTTACATTTCTTTAACTAGTTTTTTTATCTCACTTGTATCTATATTACTATTTATCACATTAAACATACTTTACCTTGTATATATAAAGAAAAATAATCAAAAGAACTTTATAAAAGTTTTAAAACTCTTTTTATTATTATTTGCATTTGGTATGTTACTGATATCCATTTCTTTTAATTGGTTTGGCTTAGGGCGTATACCTTTATACGCAGTGATAAATATTCCGTTGTTTTATTTATGTGCTAATCTATTTATTTACTCGGAATTAATATATGCAAATGCTAACTACAGACAACTGTTTATGCAATTCAAATATTTAAGAGTTCCTTTTATAAAGATTTATAAGAAAACAATTTTATATAGGAATACTTTCCATTATTTTATTGGTATGAATATTTTAATTATTCTTTTTTTTATAAATAAAGGATTTTATCATATACAAATTTTAACTTTTATTGCAGTAAATGCATTCGCTTTTTATCTTTTATTACTATTTACATATAAAATAACAATGTATGAATCATTTAAAGGACAAAAAAATTATTTCTTTTACTTTTTTTTCATGGAATTGCTTTTTAGTTTTATTGCATTTAACATAATTTACATTGGGTGATTTTTTATTAAAACAATTAATCTATATTTTTTATGTATAATATGCGTATTTATTCTATTTTTAATTTTAGTGGACGTACCATCTAATATAAATTCTGCTACAGTTTATAAGAATACTTCATGTAAACCAGAAAATGTTTATAAAATATTTTCCAACAATTTACTGGCTGTTATCTTTTATATAATACCAATACTAGGAGTTGGAAAAATATTATTAGACATATATATTACAGTGGGATCATTAAAAATCTACTTACTACAATATAATTTTGAAAATACATTATTTTTATTTCTTCCCCATTTTTTCTTTGAATTATATGCTATGACAATATGGGTATATATGTCATGGGTTTTATTCAGAGATATTTTTATAGAAAAAGAGTTAAATTATACTCATTATATTAGATTAATATTTTTTTCTATTGTTCTTTTAATTATATCTGCAACGATTGAAGCTACTGAGGGGTGTTTTTTTTGATTGAATTAAAAAATATTGATTTTTTCTATCAGGAAGAAAACTATATCTTTAAAGATTTTAGTTTAACCCTATTAGATAATAAAAAATACTGGTTACAAGGTAAAAATGGATCAGGAAAAACTACATTATTAAATATAATATTGGGAATAAACAAGGTCAATGAAGGGAATTGCTACTTAAATTACAATAAAAGTAAAACCCTTTTTGTTCCGTCTACCCCTTTTTACGAACCTTATATGCTTTTAGAAGATTTTCTACATTTTTACCTTAATAAGATGTTGAAAATTCCGAAGCAATTCATCAATCTTGATGAATTAATAAAACAACTAGGACTAGAGAGTAACCGACACACTTCTTGCAAGGACTTATCTAAAGGAACTAAGCAAAAAATAATCATTTCAGCTTTATTTACTGACTATCCTTGGGAATATTTGTTCTTGGATGAACCTTTTGAGCATTTAGACATGGCTACATGCGAACTGGTTAAGGACAGAATTTTCAATGTCGAATCTTTTGTGTTTATTATAAATCACAAAGAACATTTATTAAGTGGTATATCTGACATTGAGAGGTTAGTATTATGAATTCAAAACCAATGTTTTTTATGAACTTTTCTCTATTATTCGGGATCATTTTTCTATTATTTATAGAAATTAAGAATTTTTATAATATTCATTGGTCACAATCAAATATCATAATAGCTATATTTGCTATATTTTTTGTCATGCTAATATTAATTCTTTTTATTAATATTTTGTTCAACTTTGTTTTAGACAGATTTACATCATATAATTTAGATTATAAAAAAAATCAAGAAAAAGTTTTAAATACTATTTTCTTAGTTAATGAAATATTATTTTTAATAACATATCTTTTATTACTATTTAATAATCAAATATTCTTTACCTTACAAGATTATAAATATATTACACCTATTATTTTTTCATTATTATTTTCTGTTCTATTAGGATTAAAAATTAAAGACATAATATATTTCAATGTCGGGATAATCTCGGTAAATATTTTTCTTATGATTTCCCAGAAACTTTTCGTATTTATAATCAAATCCTTTTAATTGAATCATTAATATGGTTGTCTAAGATAAAATTCCCTATACATTTAAATAAATTAAGTTTAGGGAATTTTTACACTAGGGATATAAAAATTAATTGATTCATCTTTATATTAATTTTTAATAAGTTTTAATGCTTTAACTGTTGACGGGACAGTTTATGATAGAGGCGTTGATACACCTAACTATGTTTTTAATTTCTTGGATTTCGTTCTTTGGTATCAACAAGAAATTGAAGGTAAGGAATTTGGAATTAAAGCGAGTGAATTTGAATTTAAATATAGAAATTCAATAGAACACTTTTACCCACAAAATCCTAATCAGGATGAAAATCATGCACGACTGGACGAGGAATATCTTAATAACTTTGGCAACCTCTGTATCATGGCACGAAGGAACAATTCTCTCCGTTCAAACCTAATGCCATCAGCAAAAATCAAAGAATTTAGCTCAACGAGTCAGAGTTTGAAATTTGAGCTAATGGAAAAACTCGCTAAAAATAATGATGATTGGAATGGAAGGGAAATCATTCAGCATGGGACTGAGATGAAAAAACTGTTATCAGAATTTATTTCTTAGGTATACGAGTATATATAACTACATTGTGATGGATAGCTTTACAGATGGATAGTTAACCAAAATTCTTTACGATTGACTGGCTTTCAACTATTGTTAGCATTCATTTTCACACATAGCTATTCAAATAAAGAGGCGTCCCTTAGTCAAAAAACCGACCAAAGAGACAGCCTCTTCTTTATCTATGCAATCGATATACCATATGAATGGGCAATTGCCATATTAGAATTTGAAGATTTAGCGATAATAACAGTTGTACCAACATTAATTTGTTCAAATAGCCATTGAATATCACTATTATGCATACGAACACAACCTGAACTTACTGAATTGCCAATCGAACTTTCATTACTGTTTCCGTGAATTCCATAAGCAGCACCAACACTTAATCCCATCCAACGTTTTCCAAGTGGATTTCTAGGATCACCACCAGGAATATTCCCTTTGTACCATGGGCGGTTCTTAATTTTGTTTACAATTGCAAACTTTCCAGTAGGAGTTGGAGTTGCCGACTTGCCTGTTGCAACATTGAAGATTTTAATAATTTTACCATTATTATAGTAAGTTAACTTATTTGTCTGTGAATTGATAATAATCAGCTGACCAGTTGATAATGACGAATTACTTTTCACCGGATTTTGTATTGCTGGTGGTGTGTAATGTAATACGCGTACAGTAAATGGTTTACTTTGATTATTGCTTTGGTCAATAACGATAACTTTAAGTAATGAATTCGTTGCTTGTTTACCGACTTTAACATCGAACTTTCCTGTAGAGTTAACGATACTTTCACAGATTAGTGTTTCATTGTTATAAATTTTTACAGATGTAGAAGGCTCAGATTTTCCATTAACATACTGAGATTGATCAGTAACAAGTGAAACAGAAGAAATGATTGGTGCAATCGTATCATTTACATCGATTGTAAAAGGTTTACTTTGAATTCCTTCGCTAACACCTATGACTGTTAACTTGGTAAATTCTTTGACTGGTTTTATTACAGAATTGAATTCACCATTTTCGTCTGTTTTCACAGTGCCAATTAATGTAGAATCATTATACAATTCTACATGACTATTTGATAAAAATGACCCATTAATGGATGTTGATTGATTTGTAACTGGATCAATATTTGGAGTCGGTAAATCTAAAACGAAAAACCTAATTTTTTTATCAGAGATTACTAGATTTTTATGATCTAATTTAATTGATTTAAGTTTATATTCACCTTTAGTAAATGAACTTGTAATCTTTATTTTCCCCGAAAATTGATGCGCTGATGTTTTTGATAAAATAACATTTTTTTGATTCGTACCATTTAAAAATGTTAACGAAACTGTATCAACATTTTTCTTCGTCGTTAAACTTACATCAATTGTCTGACCATAAGTAGAATGGGAAGTATTTAAATTTAGATCATCTATATAATGAGAGAACTTTTTACTGCTAAAACCTACTTTAAAAGTTGTTGCATTTGCTGTTGGTAAGAGAACTAAAAACATTCCCAGAAGTACCCAAATAATCTTATTAGACATGGTTTCTCTCCTTATTAACGTATATATTTACAGGTTATTAAATTTGTGAACTCCAACTTTCTTTTTCCTCATATCACTCTCCTGAAATCTTATATTTGTATCGTACTTTTTAATTGTCTCTATTTATGTCATTGGATGTTTCTAACTTGTAAACAATTTATTTTTTTGTAGCAAAAAAACTTTATGTAAAATACGAGTTTTAAAATAATAAATAAAAAAAGGGAGATTTGATAATTAAGTATAAAGTTAAATGCTTAAGAAATTCTAAAGAACTTGGTAATTTGCTGGGGCTTTTATTAGAATCCATTGCAAAGTAATAGAAAGAGTGTGAAACTAATAATGTAAAATTATTCACAGAAATGACAAGGAGAATTAGTAAAATTTACCTTTTGAAGTGTTAAGATAATGTTGTGAATGTCTACTAAAAAATCCACGAGATTATAAATATGTTCAATATCATCGATAACAAAAGATTCACGCAGCATCACTAGGTGGAATCTGGCAATGTGTAGTGAATGGATTTGGGGGAGTCCGTATGTTGAATGAGGAGTTAAGAATTTCACCGAGAATTCCGGTTGATTGGGAAAGTTTGGAGTTTTCGTTTAAGTGGCATGGGGATGAGTTGAAGGTAGTTGCTACTCATGAGGAAGTGTGGATTGAGAAGGTTAGTTCTGTTAATGAGTTTATTAGGTTGAGTGTTTTTGATGAGGAGTATGTTTTGAGGAGTCGGATTTGTGTGAAGGTTTATCATTAAGTAAATATAAAATTAATTGAGATCTGATCAAACAAAAAATATTAATTATTTTTGTGGGGTTAGTTCTCTTTTTTTTAATTATGATATCAATTACGACTATTTTTCAAATGAATTTTGGTCGAGTTTCATAGAAATTTCACAATTACTTATATAGATTCCTTTCTAAAAAATTAGGTTATACTATCTTATTAAGATATAATTAGATTAAATAGTCTAATTTATAAATAATTAGTTCGTTTAATCTTATTTAATATTAATGCTTAATTTGAAAAGGATGGAATTTTTATGAGGACTCCTGTGTCTATATTTATTATGGATGTTAGTAATTCATCTTATGATGAGGTATTTGGTCAAGAATTATCTATGTATTTAAAAGAAATAGTTGAAATGATTAACGAATGGACAGACGGGGTTGTAAAAACAATCGTAAAGCACCGTATGGGAGATGAAATATTATTAGTTAGTAATCACTATTCTAGTGCATATGTACTTGCATTCTATATAAGTCGAATTTGGAAATATAAAGATAATCAACCGTATTTTGGTTTAACTTTGGGAGATATAAATTTGGAATTAGATGAAATTGATATAGAAACATGGATTCATCCTTTATTAAAAAAGGCACGTTTAGCAAATGAGAGTTTAAAAAGAACCTCAAATCGACCTAAGTTTAGTTTTAAATTAACCGATTTAAATAATGAGGACGATCTATTTGAGTTTGAAAAGATGTTTAACTTGTTATTAACATTACAAAATACATTAATTGAAAATCAAACTGATCTACAGGAGATTATTTGTTCATTGTACTTAATATTTATGAAGCAAAAGAAAATTGCTTCAATTTTAGATAAAACGCCTGCAACGATTTCCAGCCACTTTAGAAAAGGGAATAGTGGAGAAATATTGAATACATTTGACGAAATTCAATTAGTACTTAATTCGATACAAAAACGAAAAAATCCTAAAGAAACGCAAGATCTAAAAGCTATTAGCAATGATTTAAATATAAAAATTAAAAGTTTAATAAGTGAGAACATTGTTGAATTATTGTAATTTGGTTTACCTTTAGAAAGGATAATGAAATATGATTTTTTTAAGTTTAGTTCTATCACATTTACTAGCTGATTTTTACTTTCAAACGGATAAAATGGTTCGGAATAAGAATAAATATTTAAACCTTCATGTAATGCATCACTTTATATTAACGCTAATCACACTCGGTTTAATATGGTCATTACAATATAAGTTTTCGAATTTCGCAATGCTATTTTTACTTCCAGTTATTTCAATAGTAGTACTGCATTATTTAATAGACTACATAAAGATTAAACTCTTAGATTTAGGAAAGAGTCGAAAATATTTTGAACATTTTAATAGTGATTTGTATTTTTTTATTATCGATCAAATATTGCACTTTTTAACAATTATCGTTATTTGTAAACTATATTTTGATATGAAATTTAGTTTCTTTATTAATAGAGTAATAGAGATATTTACAAATAATGGGTATCAATTAAATCAAATTAATACGTTAATAACGCTTGTCATTATTTTGATTTTAACGACAAGTGTTAGTGGTCATATTATAAAATTTCTTTTAGGAAGTATGCCAAATCAATTATCGACTTTTGAGGGGAAGTATTTATTTAAAAATGAGAGGAAAGAAGATGTCGCACAAGAAAGTCCGATTTTCTCAAAAAGCTTAGTTGAAGAATATAACTATATGATTATTAAAAACCATGATTTAACAAGAGGAAAGGTCATTGGTTATATTGAAAGGATTTTAGTAGTTTTATTAACTTATAATGATGCATTCCCAGCGATTGCATTTATCGTAACAGCGAAATCTATTGCAAGATTTAAGCAAATGGATGATCGAGATTGGGCAGAATATTTTTTACTTGGGACGTTAACATCAATGCTATTTGGAATCGCTTTTGGATTTATTTTAAAAGGTGTAATTAAATAAACAAAAAGTAGGCCGTAATAATACCCCATTAATGTAGTGTTACTTACATTGATGGGGTATTTATATTTTTAAGTTAAATCAAGAAAATCGCAACAACAGTAGTAACAACTAACCCAATCAAAACAGGAAACAAATTCCGTCTAGCCAACTCAAACGGACTAACATTACAAATAGCCGCCGCAGGAATCAGCGCCCAAGGAATTAGTGTTCCTCCACCAACCCAAATCGCAGCAATTTGCCCCATAGCAGTCAAAGTCGCAACACCATGACCAATCGCCGTAGCAAATAGTGAAGCAACTGAACCAGCAAGCGAAATTCCAGAGAATCCAGACCCATCTAATCCAGTAATTGCACCAACTGTAGTTAATGTCACACCTGCAACTCCAGGGTTTACTGGCACTGCGTGAGCTAAAGCAAAGCCTAAGTCATTTACAATTCCATTTGATCCTTTTGGTAGGTAGTCCCCAATAATTGCCGTAAATCCACTATCCCCAAGATAGAAGAAAGCTGCAATTGGAATAACTGGACCAAATACTTTAAACCCAAACTTGAAGCCATGAATTAAATAATTGGTTACTTCTTCAAATCCTTTATTCTTATGTCCGAACATGGATAGTATTGAAAGAATTATTAGTGATGTACCACCGATTAAAGCAGTTGCGTCTCCGCCTTGTAAATTGAAGTGAACCATTGCCCAAATATCGACTGCAAATAAAATGAAAACAAGAGCTGCCATCCATTTTTGCTGAGTGGATGTTAGGAGATAATCCTCTGCTTTAGTTTCTTCCTCAGGTAGTTCTACTGTTAAAAGTCCTCTTTTCATATCTCGTTTTAAGAAGTAAAAAGCAACTACTGTAGTCACGACCCCCATTACGATCACAAGTGGAATACTTGCATGTATAACATCCGAAACCGGTATGCCAGCTGCGTCAGCTGTTAGTTTCGGAGCACCTTGGATGACGTAATCACTTGAAAGAGCGATCCCATGACCAAATAAATTCATAGCCATCGCAACACCTAAAGCTGGTAACCCAACTCTTAAAGCAACTGGAAGTAAAACCGCACCAATTAAAGCTACTGCAGGAGAAGGCCAGAAAAACCAAGATACGACCATCATAACAATCCCGATAGTCCAATAAGATAGAGTGGCGTTTCGCATCACCTTTGTGAAAGGACTAATGAGTGCCTGATGCACCCCGCTATCAGTTAAGGCTTTACTCATCGAAACGATAATCGAGATGACTAAAATCGTGGAAAGTAATTGAGTAATGGCGTATATAAAACTTGAAAATAAGATACTAACTGAACTAGTAAGTGACTCAGTTGCTACCAGGCCAAGAAGGAAAATTCCAACTAGGCAGACGAGGCTTGTGTCACGTCTAAGAATTAAAAATAAAATAATTAAACCTATAAATGCTACATAAAGCCAATGTATGGCTGTTAAATCAACATGCATGATAATAGCCCCCTTTCGTTACATATATTGGATAACAATATATGCATTCGCCTAGTAGGGGGTGAGGAATCGGAATACTTTTAATTGCATTCTAATAAAGGTTTACTAACTTTTATTACTTTATTGCTAGACCAGTTGATGAATGTAAGTTGCAAACAATATATAATCAACTTAAGATACATATTCGAAAAAAAGGAAATGACTAAAATTGAAAAAACAAGTTAAAGTAGTAGGAGCCGTAATCAGAAACAATGAAAATCAAATACTATGTGCCTTACGTTCACCAGAAATGAGCCAACCAAATAGTTGGGAATTTCCAGGTGGGAAAATTGAGGATGGCGAGAAACCAGAAGAAGCTTTAGTACGAGAAATACAAGAAGAATTAGGTTGTGAAATTATAGTTTCTGAATTGATTGAAGATGTAATCCATGTGTATCCTAATATAATGGTAAATTTAATTACGTATGAAGCGAAAATAAAAAGGGGTATTCCTATAGCTAATGAGCATGCAAAAATAGAATGGAAAGAGATTTCTGAATTAAAAGAACTTGAGTGGGCGCAAGCGGATCTTCCGACTGTTGAAAAACTTCTACTATAAACTTAATTTCCGTGCCGCTTTTATAGATTAATGAAGATAAAATAAGTGACTTATATTTCCTTTGATTTTTTATTTTAGCTAATTCAGAGTATAATACGTAATATTAAACACAATATTGTCATATTAACTCTATTTTTTGGAATATTTTTCATGTTATTCTAAAATATAGGAGAATGAGTTTTTAATTAAAATCAAAGGATAAACTATTATGAAAAAATATATATTTCTGGCTTTAATCGTTATTCTAATTGGAAGTGGCTATTTATTTACGAAAAGCAGTATATTCAAAAATCACACTAATAATATTAGTGATCTGCTTACTTTAGAAAAAGAGAATGATTACTTAAATTCAAAAATGGGAAATGAAACAGCTTTAAATTCGAAAAATATTGAATTGGGCGTAGAAAATAAAGAGTTAAAAAGTCTTAAAGAAAGACTGAATAAAGAGAATCTAAAATACAATACTGCAGTTGCAGTCGTTACACAGAGAGATAATGAAAGCTGGAATAGCTTTATTTATATTAATAAGGGTTCTGACGATGGCGTAAAAATAAATACAAATGTAATTACCTCTCAAGGGCTAGTAGGCAAAGTAATCGAAGTGTCTAAAAATAGTTCGAAAGTGGATTTATTAAGTGCGGCAAATTATACATCTTATATATCCGTTCAACCTAAAGGTAATAATAAATTACAAGGGCTAATCAAAGGTGCAGATGAGAAAACTGGGTATTTAAAAATGACTCTTTTCAATGTAAATGATAAATTGAAAAATGGAAAAATCATTGTTACCTCGGGTCTTGGTGGAATTTATTTACCAGATATTGAAATAGGTAAAGTAAAAGATGTTAAAATCGATAATTTAGGTCTAAATCAAACAGCATATATTGAGCCTTTATACAATTTAAACAATATCGAGTACGTTATTTTATTGTTAAGTAAAAAATAAAAATTAGAGAACAAATGTATGGTTGTTCTCTTTTTTAGCACGCTTTTAGTACATATATAAGTAGGTGTTTGATGGATGTTACAATTCAAAGACAGGATTCAAAAATACGAATATAAGCTAAGCGATACGGATGATCAAATTGTTGAATTTATTCTTATTCGTTGGATAAGGAGATTAGTACAGAAAACTTGATGATGACAAGTAATCAATTGTGTCGGTTAATTCGATTTGCTAAGTAAAGGCATCAAAGTGTTACAATAAAAAAGGGTTACTCCATAAGTTAAGCATGCTTGCTTATGGGTAACCCTTTTTTATATTAGTCCACTTTACTTTCTTCCTTAAGCTTGTTCGGTAAAGTAATAATAAAACAAGTGATATTCTTTTCACTCGTTACATGGATATCACCATGATATAAATCAACAAACCTTTTTACAACAGCTAGGCCTAAACCAGTGCCAACATAATTTTTTTGGACAGCTTTTGCCCGATAAGAATGTTCAAATATCTTTTCGATTTCATCCTTTGGTATTTCTACTCCACGATTTATTACAGAGAGATGAATGATTGATTCATCTGACGATAATCCAATATGAATTTTCTTTGGCTCAAACGAATATTTCACAGCATTTTCGATCAGTGAGTCCAATATTTGAAGGATATTTTCATAAGAAATAAAAGTATAGATTTCTTCTTGTATTGACTGTTCAAAAGTAGTATCTTCATAAACAGTTTTATTTCTAAATAAGTATTGCTTAATAAAACTCGATAAATCATAGCTTTCGGTATTTTCTGTTTGAATTTCTTCTAATTTAGATAAGGTAATGATTTTATTAATCATTGAAGCGATTCGTTCAACTTGTGATTCAATACTGTTCAACCTTTCTTCTCTTTTTTTCTCATTATGAAACCCAAACATACGGAAATAATCTACTGATTGCTGAATAGACGTTAGTGGTGTTCGAATTTGATGTGTAATTTCGCGTGCACTTTGTTCCTGAGATCGAATTGCTCGTTCCGCCCGATGTAGAATAATATTAATTTGCTCACTTAGATCATCAACATAATCATTTTGATGTTTTTCAACTGTTATTCGCTCATTAAACATCCCTTTATTTACAACTACCAGCTTTTTTAATGCACGGTCTAAAGGAACAAATATATCTCTCATCGCAAAAAAAGATGCGATAAATGAAATAATAATTAGAGTAATTAAAGTAGTCACAAAAGTTGTAACAGTGGAACGAAATACTGGCTTAAACTCGAGTTGGATATTTGTATAAAAGTTTGCTATTCCATTAAAGTTATAAGATTTAGAATTGATCGGATAAAGTACTTGAACATAATCATTTTGACCGATTTTCTCAACACGTACATAATCTCGATCTTTAAAAAATCCTTTCTTTACTAAAAACGTATTCACTTTGACAGCTAGACTAATGGTCGTTCGATAAAAATTGTTCAACTTACTTTCGTTTATTTTTTTGAAAGCCAATTCAGGTGATTGATTCTCATGTTTCAAAAGGAGGGGATTAAATGCATGTACCGTTTTTGTTTTGAAATTGTTAAGAACAAGTACTGAACTAGACAATGGTAATGTCGAAAGGAAAACATCTTTACCTTTTTTCGGTATAGTTGAATCCGGTACTTGTAATAACCATGAAGCTCTTTCTAATCGTTGGAAATTTTCTTCGCCCTCAGTAAGAACGTATTGGTGGATCCTATAAATTAATGTAACTGGAGCCATAATACCAATAACAATAGCTAGGAGAATAAAATTAAACGTTGCAACACGAATCGTAGCTTGTAAGGTTGAATTTGTTCTAATCTTCAATGATATATCCTACCCCGCGTACAGTTTGTATATATTTAGCTGGCAAAATCTCACGTAATCGTTTAATCGCCACATCAATTTTGTTTTTGTCAGAATCAGAAACGTCTTCATGTTGCCAAACTTCTTTCGCTAATTCTTCACGTGAAACAGGATGGTTTTTATTTTTAAGTAAATAGACAAGAATATCGTATAGAATAGGACTTGGACAAATAATCTCCTGCCCAACAGTCACTCTACGATTTGTTAAAGATATCGTTAAATCCTTGTATGACAACGTTTCAGACATTGAAGACTTCCCTAATCTTCGCAGCACCGTTTGAATTTTAGCAATTAATATTGGTAAAGAATAAGGCTTTGTGATGTAATCCTCCGCACCTGAATACAACCCTTGAGTAACATCTGTTGGATCAGCCCTAGCAGTTAAGTACATATACGGTGTGCTCTTTTTTTCAGTTATCATCCTCGCAACATCAAATCCAGAGCACATTAAACCATATTGAGCAAATGAATCCAACGTTATATCTAAAAGCATTAGATCATAATTGTTTTCTAATGCAGCATAGTATGTATCTTTCGCATTATCAAAAAAATCCACTTCAAATGAAGCCTCTTGCAGCATCTCCTGTAAAAAAGAGCCAATCTCCCGATCATCATCCATAATTAACAATCGCATATCTTACACCTCTTTGTTAATTTTTCCAAATTAAAGAAAAATATTAGATTCAATCTATATTAGCATATAAGTGAAAAATTGCCTGTTTAGATGACATTATAATTACAATTATGTCAGTTACTAAAATCGAGGTGCATAGGTAGTGGGGTAGAAGAATCTACAAAAGCTAAGGGTGGTTCTTGTGTAGGGAGTGAAAACTAAGAAGATAAAGCATACGGAATCGGACAAGCTGTTAAAGTAGGTATTACTCAACATTAAGTTGAAAGTAAATGTTGAGTAATGGTTCAATAATTAGAACAGGAAATGAATTTAATTGTTATTTAATGAAATAAAAATCCTTCAGCTAATAGGTTCAGTTGCTCTGAAATATTTGAGAAATCAGTATTTAAATCCAGTGTTTTAACACTAATACGATTTCCATTTAATAAAAAGTCATTGTCTGGTACCAGTTCTTCATCTGTTCTTGCATAAAGTAAAACACCGCTAACATTACCGGAGTTTGTGTAATCCTTATTTTTTACGTAGGTAAATATCTGATACATGTTATATGAATATATGGTTTTACTATTGTATAAGTTGTTTGTTTGCATAGTTTTTGCATAGTATTTCGTATCAATAATGAGAGTAATGCCTTTGTAATGTAAAGTAATGTCTGATTTCATAGTAGGCAGATTACCAGAAGATACTCTACATAATCCAAAGAAAATGGCAATAGCAGGTGCAATTATCGGTGCAATTGTTGTGACGTTTTTAAACTCAACTGCTTCAGCGATACCTGAATCACTTCAAGCAATTGCTTTAAAAGTACTGGTTCCAGCGGCGAATTTATTAATCAATCCTGTCATGCTTGTTATTTTCTGGTTAGCGGCATTAGATGCTGGTAAGCGATCAGGAATGTGGGGAACGATCTTTGGTGGAGTTGCACATCTTATAATGGGAAACGCTGTACCTGGTGTGGTTCTTGGTATTTTAATTGGTAAAGGTGTAGACGAAAATGGGTGGAATAAAGTGACAAAAACTCTATTATCATCAGTAATTATATTATTTGTCTTTAGTGCCTTCTTCCGAGGATTTGATATTAATTTTATAAGAGGCTTTAATTTAGACGTTCCTAACTGGTTAATTAATCTTCATAAAATGCTTGGACTAGAGGTGAAATAGATGGGTACAGAATTAATAAATAAAAAAGAATTAAATTTTCAAAAGAATTTTTGGTACGCAGATTGGTCATTTCCATTATTTGTCGCACTTCTATCTGCAGGCGTATTTGCTGGGACACATATGTATTATGTTTATAAAATCGGTGCATTTAATGATGTTGCAATTGTTGCAATGCTACAAGTTGGTATTGAAGGAGCAGGATATGGTGCAGCGGCTGCATTTGGAGCCAGCTTCTTATTTGCACGTGTGCTAGAAGGCTCACTTGTCGGAATTTTAGATATTGGTGGAGCCATTCAGACAGGAATTGGAATTGGTGTACCAGCACTACTTTTAGGGGCAGGTATTACAGCACCTATTGAATCATTTGTTCTTTCATTAATAACAGGTACAATCCTAGGGCTTGTTATTGGTTATGCCATTATTGGAATACGAAAGTTTACAGTGAAGCAATCCAATTCAACATTTGGTGCAGATGTCATGATGGGTGCTGGAAATACATCGGGACGATTTTTAGGCCCGTTAATTATTATTTCAGCTTGTTCTGCCTCGATACCTATTGGTTTTGGATCGATAATTGGTGCAGCTATTTTTTATGCTTGGAAAAAGCCAGTTGCTGGTGGAGCGATTTTAGGTGCTATGATATTGGGGGCGTTTTTTCCGATAGGTATACAGTGAGATGTTTTTATAAGTAATTTCCAGTTATGAGACGATTGTTGGATATGGAATAGTATTGAGAGCCTTTTAAGAGGGCTTTTTTCATTGTTTGCAATTAAAAATTTATAGAACTGTTGATAATTTTTTTGATTGAAATTTATTTAGTGATAATAATGCTTATTTCCGGATTGTCAACGTGATACTACAACTTTCATTTACATTAGAACAAATGATAAACTAGAACATATTTACAAAAATAGAAATATAAACTAGGTGGGGCTATAAATGAAAGAGTTAATAAAAAAAATTACTGAGTTTAGAGATGAGCGAGGTTGGGCCGAATACCATAACGAAAAAGATTTAGCAATTTCTATTTCATTAGAAGCGAATGAACTTTTAGAAAATTTCCAATGGAAAACTAGTGAAGATGCCGTTACTGAATCTATGCAAAATATTAAAGAAGAGATGGCAGATGTATTTATATATTTACTTCAGTTAGCGGATAAATTAAATATTGACTTGGAAGAGGAAGCATTTAAGAAAATGGAGAAGAATGCTATAAAATATCCAGCGAAAAAATAATAGTAATTAAAAGCTTCATTAAACCTGTTTGTGAGGTAGGTAGGATACATAATGAGTATTGTAGATATAAAAACATTTCCTTTTGATAGGTCTTCATTAGATTATATGAACGATTACTATATTGATTATCCATTAGTCTACTTTTTAAATAATGATACATCAGTCTATATTGGTGAAACAGTTGCAGTAAGAAATCGTATGAGGGATCACTTAAATAATCGAGAAAGAAAATTATTAACTAAGATGTCTTTGATCATTCATGAAAGGTTTAATCGATCAGCAACTTACAATATTGAAACTAAGTTAATCAATTATTTTCTTGCTGATGAACGGTACAAATTACAAAACATAAGTCAAACAAGTAATAGTGTAACTCACAATTATTATGAAAAAAATTCTTTAATGAGGAATTGTTTGATAGCATTTGGGATGAACTTTTAAGTAAAGATATAGTAGATAATTCGAGAAGTACTATTGAAAATAAGGATTTATTTAAGCTCTCACCCTTTAAAGAATTATCGATTGAACAGTTGGAGCTCCAACAAAAGATTATCGAAGTATGTAAAAATCATATTCTTGATCATGAACCCTTTATTTTCTTAATAAAAGGGGAAGCAGGGGTTGGGAAAAGTGTTGTTTTAAGCTCCGTATTTAATAAAATTCAAGAGCTTTCAATGGAAAAGTCGTCAGTTTTGCATAATACCAATAACTATTTATTAGTTAATCATTCAGAAATGTTAAAAACATATAAGAAAATTGCAGGAAAAGTGAAAGCACTCACTAAGAAAAATTTTGAAAAGCCAACATCCTTTATTAATCAACGAAAAAAAACGATGGAAAAGGCAGACATAGTATTAATAGATGAAGCGCATTTATTATTAACAAAGCCCGATCCATATAATAATTTTGTTGAGGAAAATCAATTACAAGAAATTATTAACCATAGCAAAATTGTTATTGCTGTTTATGATGATAAACAAGTATTGAAGATGAAGAGCTACTGGAATGAAGAAAAGCTTCAATCTATTATTAAAGGTATTAATACTGAACCGACTTACAAGCTAACTAACCAATTCCGAATGAAAGCAAGTAATGCAATGGTGAATTGGATTGATAAATTTGTTGAAAAGAAGATTACTGAAATACAAAGCGTCCTAATTATGATTTTAGAATATTTGATTCAGCAGCAAAAATGTATGAAGAAATACAGGAGATGAATAACAAAGTTGGTTTAGCAAGAATAGTATCTACATTCGACTACATACATAAGAAAGACGGTCAACAGTATTATGTTGAAGAGGGAGATTTTAAACTCCCTTGGAATGGTGATTACGGAAATATTACATGGGCAGAAGAAGCAGACACAATTCGAGAAGTAGGATCAATTTATACAATTCAAGGTTTTGATTTAAATTATGTAGGTGTAATTCTTGGGCCTTCAATTTCGTATGATGAACGCACAGATGAATTAAAAATTCTTACTGAGAATTATAAGGATACTGAGGCTTTTCGAGGTAAGGATGAGTTTGAAGATAGTGAGAGTATTAAGGTGAAGATTATTTTAAATTCGCTTAATGTTCTTATGAAGAGAGGAATTCGTGGGTTATATATCTATGCTAGTGATTCGAAGTTGAGAGCTAGGTTGTTGGAACTTCAGAATAATAGTTAAAATAAACTAGTATTCTTTAATGATTTTTTATCATATGTGACATTAAGTAGAGCCTTTAAAGGGCTCTTTTATTTTGATTTAAATTAAAGAATAAGGTGTTAAAATTAATACTCTCAATAAAATGCAATTAATGAAATCAGAATTATTTTTTATATATTTAATGCATTTAATCCAGGCCTGTAAGTTTTCAACGTATAAGGGTATATCATTTTATATAACATAATAAAATATTTGAATTAACCTTAGGGGGAAATGATTTGAATAATTTTATTGTTATGTAAGGACGAACTTATCAAGAAGAAAAAAATCTTGGAATTATCTGGTCTCCCCAAACAGATAAAGGTGGCAAAGAGCCGCATTTTTGGCTACGCATGAAAGAAGTAGAGAAAGGTGATCGAGTTTTTCACTTTGTAAAAGGAAATATTGTAGCTATTAGTATCGCCAGTACAGGATGTGAAAAAGCTAAAATACCTTTTAATTTAAGAAATAAAAGTGAATGGAATGAAGATGGATATTTAGTTAAATTAGAATACCATCAGTTAGACATAGAGGTTAATATAAAAGAAAATATTAGTCATATTTCATCAGCACTACCGAGCGTGTATTCACCATTCCAGACAAATGGTAATGGTAACCAAGGCTACCTATTTCCATGTAATGAAGAATTAGCAATAAAATTACTTGAACTAATAAGTGAATTAAATATTTATCATATAAATGAAGAACAATTAGAGTTTTCAATTGATGAAGTAAGAAGAATTGAAAATAATACTTTAATTCCAGTCATTGCTGAGACTGAATCAGAGATTAAGGCTAAAATTAGATTGGGTCAACAGAAGTTTAGAAAAACGTTGATTCCCTTATGGGGTGGTAAATGCGCGCTGTGTGCTATAAATTTATCAGAGCTATTAAGAGCAAGTCATTCTAAGCCATGGAAAGATAGCACTAATTTAGAACGATTAGATCCATACAATGGTATATTACTTTGTTGCAATCATGATGCACTTTATGATAATGGTTTAATTACATTTGATGCACAAGGACGGTTGCATATTTCTTCAGTTATTAGTGGTGATGATTATAAAATATATGGTTTAGATCCAACGTTTAAGATTCAGATGAGTTCTAAAAATAAAGAGTATTATAAATGGCATAAGAGAAATATTTTTAAACCGAATTAGGTTCTGTATAGGGAGTTTATTAATTAATTTAAAACCTACTCAATTTTTTGAGTAGGTTTTATTGTATTCTTAACGTAATACAAATAATGTAAATTATAGTGCCAAAATTCATAGAATTAAACATCCTTTTAAGTTAAAATCCAAATTAGAAATAAAAAACTGTAATGATTGGGGATCGTATGGTGAATTTCATTCAAAAACTTCAAGAGTCTTTACACAAAGGGTTTATAGATCAAAAGCATAATAATAACGGAAACTTTGCTCCGAAATTACTAGTCAATAATACAAAAAATAATGAAAATGTATTATCTACTCTATTAGAAGAACTTGATAATTGTAAGACTTTTTATTTTTCTGTTGCTTTTATAACCGAAAGTGGACTTGCTATGCTTAAGTCCCATTTACTTGACCTTAAGCGTAAAGGTGTAAGTGGTCGCATTTTAACTTCAACTTATTTAAGTTTTAATCAGCCTAAAATTTTTAGAGAGTTAATGAAGATTTCGAATGTTGAAGTTCGATTAACGAATTTAGAGGGATTTCATTCAAAGGGGTATATCTTTAATAATGACACTCATTACTCACTAATTGTTGGGAGTTCCAACTTAACTGCCAATGCCTTAAAAGTAAATTATGAATGGAATATTAAGCTTACTTCACATGAAGATGGTGAAATTGTTCGTCATTTTAAAGAACAATTTGAAGAAGTATGGGAAAAAGCTCATCCATTAAACTTTGAGTGGATTGAAAATTATGAAACGGTTTATACACAGTTAGTAGAAAATAAAGTATTTGATCAAATTTCCGATTTCCCAGTTTCATATCAAACTAATCCAATAGAAGAAGCGTTAAAAGTTGTGCCAAATAAAATGCAACAGGCAGCATTAGCAGAAATTAAAGCAGTTCGTGAGGCTGGAAAAGATAAGGGACTAATTATTTCAGCCACAGGGACAGGGAAAACTTATCTTTCAGCATTTGATGTTAGAAGTTATATGCCGAAAAAAATGTTATTTATCGTTCATCGTGAGCAAATTTTACAGAAGGCTAAGTCAGATTATATAAAAGTACTTGGTGGAAGTGAAGAGGATTTTGGTATTTTATCAGGCACAAATAAACAAAAAGATGCTAAGTATTTATTTGCTACAATTCAAACAATCTCTAAAGATGAAACATTACAACAATTTGATCCTGAAGAGTTTGATTATATTTTAATAGATGAAGTTCATAAAGCAGGAGCTCAATCATATCAAAAAGTTATCAATTATTTTAAAGCGAAGTTTTTAATGGGGATGACTGCAACACCTGAGCGAACTGATGATTTCAATATATATGAACTATTTGATTACAATATTGCATATGAAATCCGTTTACAAGAAGCTCTTGAGGAAGATATGCTTTGTCCGTTCCATTACTTTGGAGTGACTGATCTTGAGTTGGATGGAGAAACAATAGATGATGCTACAATATTATCAAAGTTAGTAACAGATGAACGTGTAAACCATTTAATTGATAAAATCGAGTATTATGGTTATTCAGGAGAGAAAGTAAAAGGTCTAATTTTCTGTAGCAGAAAAGAAGAGGCTGAAAAGTTATCAATTGCATTGAACCAAAAAGGTTATAATACTTTTGCTTTAACAGGGGATCATTCACAAGAAGAAAGGGCAAGTAAAGTAGAACAATTAGAAAATGGTAACTTAGAATATATCATTACTGTTGATATCTTTAATGAAGGTATCGATATTCCATGTGTTAATCAAGTAGTAATGTTAAGACAAACACAATCAAGCATTATATTTATCCAGCAACTAGGTCGAGGATTACGTAAACATGGTTCAAAAGAATTTGTTACGATTATAGATTTTATCGGTAACTACCGAAATAATTATTTAATTCCGATTGCACTTTCTGGAGACAAATCATTAAACAAAGATAGTATTCGAAGAAATATGAAGGGTTCAAGCTATATTAAAGGTGTGTCTTCTATTAATTTTGAAGAAATAGCTAAGAAGTTAATATTTAGTTCAATTAATAATAGTAATCTAACAGAGTTGAAAAAACTTCGAGAGGCATTTGTTGAACTTAAAAATAGAATTGGAAGAACTCCATTTTTAAATGATTTTATAACTAACAATTCAATTGATCCCAATGTAATTGTAAATAAGTATCCGAACTATCAACAATTTTTATTGAAACTTAAAGAAGATGTTCCATTATTAAGTGATTATGAAGATAAAGTTTTAACATTCCTTTCTTTAGAAATATTAAATGGTAAACGAAAGCATGAAATAATTCTTTTGGAGTTACTTTTAAACGATGGAATAGTAAAGATGAATGATTATATAGATCATTTAAAAGAAAACAATTGTGCAATTGATGATTCAGCGATAAATTCTGTTAAAGGAATATTTGATTTGTCATTCTTTACAATATCATTTACAAGCAAATATGGCGAAATACCAATTGTAATACTAGATGAAAATAACAATTTTAGATTTAATAGTTCGATTGTAGAAAGTTTACAAACTAGATATCACTTTAAGAAAATGGTTTGGGATGTAATTAACACATCTAAAGAAAAGAGTATTAAGTATCAATCAGATGTACCACTTACACTGTATGAAAAATACACAAGAAAAGATGCATGCAGATTATTAAATTGGTCCAATGACGAAAGTTCAACAATGTATGGCTACAAAACAAAATATAATACTTGTCCAATATTTGTAACATATCATAAACATGAAGAAGTAGAGTCAAGTGTGGCATATGGTGATGAATTTATAAATCAGGAAGTCTTAAATTGGTTTACAAGAAGTAATCGTTCATTAGAATCAGAAGAAGTTAAAAAAATAATAAATGCTAAAGAAAATAATATTGATATCCATATCTTTGTGAAAAAGGATAATGATGAAGGTGGAGATTTCTACTACCTTGGAAAATCACTTCCTGATAAAAGTACTGTTAAGCAATCGACCATGTTAGATAAAAATGGTAAAGAACTTCCGGTTGTACAGATGAATATGATCATGGAAAATAGTATCGAAAGTAAGTTGTACTATTATATTATCAGTGGAGAAAATGATGAAGTTTGATTTTAAAAATATGAAATAATTCCTTTATTTTAATTGGAGAATTTATACAATATAATAGAATTAAATAACATAAATAAAGGGATGTAAATAATGAAAAAACAAATTAAAGTAGTTGGAGCGGTAATTCGAAACAATGAAAATCAAATTCTGTGTGCTCTTAGATCACCTGAAATGAGTTTACCAAACTTATGGGAATTTCCAGGTGGTAAAATTGAAAAAGGTGAGAAGCCTGAAGAGACTCTAGTTCGAGAAATTAAAGAAGAATTAGGCTGTGAAATTGTAGTTTCAGATTTGGTTGAAGATGTTGTACATGAATATGATGCAATTATTGTAAACTTGTTAACTTTTGAAGCAGAGATTTCACTAGGTACTCCAGTTGCAAGTGAGCATGCAAAATTGGAGTGGAAAGATGTTTCGGATTTAGAAGAGCTAGAATGGGCTCCTGCTGATATACCTACTGTTGAAAAGTTGATGAATTAAAAAATGGCGTTCTCCTATTTATAGGGAACGCCATTTTTGCTTTTATCTTTTTCACTAATGTAATAAATATTAATTTAGTTTTACAGGTCCTGTAAACTTAGGGAATAATAATTTTTTAAGATAACTATATAAATAACTTTTAATATCTCATGAGTTTTATTATTAAAGGAATTCTAATACTTATTTTCTGCTCTATGAGTCACTATCTTAGAATATTAAAATTTGTTAACAAAGTATTCGATTATATTATAATTCATTCTACTAATCTACTGGTAAAATATACATGAGTTTTCATTATTTTACGGTGAGGAATGTGAAAAGATGAACAAATTAGCAACTTAATCAATGCGGATTCAATTATTTAGAATGGCAAGGATAGTTTACGAATCAGATGCAAATATAAAAAAATTTATATCCAATGGCTGGACTTTCGTTGGATCAAAACATACTTCTGGAGGTTTGGATGCCGCGGTTTTTAAAAGAACTAGTCCAACATATAAAGGAAAATCCGATTATTGTTTTGCTTTTAGGGGAACAAGAGGTGGAAAAGACATAGTAGCTTCTGATGCAGTTGAGGTTGTAGCGGGCTTGCATGTAAATCAAGTACCAGACTCTATAGAATGGATTAGATCCATAATTAAGAAATATACAAACGATATAGGTAAAGTATATTTTACTGGCCATTCTTTAGGTGGATACTTAGCTGCATGGGCACAAACTGAAGTTGTTGATGGTGGAATTACTGTTCCAAATAGTTCTTTTACTAGAACTTTTAATGCTCCAGGAATTACCCTAGTTGCTTTAAAACCATCATTCGCTGTCATCATACAAGCAAAAAATGCTTTTGAATTACTAGGTAGATATGATAATTATATTTCTAATTATGCTATTTCAAGAAATGTTTTAAATTCTCGATTCGGAACATATTCTTTACAGACAGTAGATCCAGTTTTTGCTTGGGGGAATTCTTTAGGTAAAGTAGTAAAATGTATTGTTTTAAATGATAAATATTATAACAACCCTTTTAATTACCATTTTATAGTTAGATTTGAAGAAATACTAAATACTAGTAATTTTCCTGATTAATCATGAAATAATAAAAGCTATTTGAAAAGTCTATAAAAAGGAAGGATAAATTGAAAAATACAAGTATTATTAGCATTAGCTTTATATTTATGATCTTAATCCTTGGGGCTTTATATATTGCGTTTACTGGCCATTTTGAAGATGATGGTAAAAGAGATCCAATTTATGTTGAGTAGGTTAATTGGGAAATAATAGAAAACAATGGAAATTATTATGGTATCTCTATAATTAGCTTTTATCTAGACGGACAAGAAAAAGCTTTTCTTGAAAGTGAGGATATTTTAAAATTAATTAAATTTTTTAAAGAAAATAAGCACTAAAAAAACATATGGTGCAATTAAAGTTTACATCGAATTTTATAATAAAACTCTCTTTGATATTTCAAGAGAAAAATATGCATATAATGGGAAAAGATGTACCTTCTACTTAGACAAATCTTTAAATCCAGAATTGAAAAAATTATTTTCTACAATGTTAGAAAAATAATAGATATTAACAAAATCATTTTTTTAGAATTATAGAATTTTCCAATTTAGTTTATACTTGAAACAAACCCTTTATAAGTGAAGGTACGCATGTTCTTGAGAATTACTATTTAAGGAAAGTCAGCAGATTTAGTTATAGCTACTACTAGAGACTTTAGGTTTAGCCTATGGTTTCAAAGAGCTTTCTAACCTTTAAATGAAATCCAAAACTGCTTCAAGTAATCCTTCTCAATTGCAATTTGTAGTAAATCAAAATCTTTTGTATTTTTATCAATTTCTTGTAGTAAAACTTTGTTCCGTTCCTCTAACCTCAAAATATCATTTTCTAACGGCATACGATTAGACTTCTCAGAATTTTCCCCTTTATGGCAGTAAACTAAATTCCATAAGTCATCAGAAAACATATAAGACCACGGTATAACATGGTCAACAGATAAGTCCTTTTCAATTATTGTTTCACCACAATAAAAACATTTACGGATACCATCTTTAAATAATAAATCAATATATTTATGAAACTTCTTTAAGGAAGATCTTCTAATTTTATCTTCATCAATTGCTCTTACTTTACGAGAGATACGTGGGCTATAATTAAACCCTTCTAACATTTGTGTCCATCTGTAATTAATTACTGTAAATAAATAATCGTTATGAATTTTAAGTAGAATAGCATTTTGTTTAGTGAAATATACTTTACCTTCAACACGGTTCAGTTGATAAATTTCGTAAGTATTACCGTTAAGATTCATAAACCGCCAACATACGTCTTGTTTTAGCGTTTTTATTATTTTTTTCACTGAAGTAAAATAATTATTAGTTAATCCGATTGAATCAAAATCTATCTTTTCAAATCTTACCGGTTGAACTGAGCCTCTTTTTTCAAAATATACATTAATTAATTGTTTAGTTATTCCAACTATTTCAGGAGGCTTTTTGATATTTGCACTTTGTATTAAGTTGAAGTATATAATCTGATTCCAATAATATTTTAAGCAAAGTTCTGCAATATCTTTGAAGTTAAATACAACAATATCGTTTTCATAATCATCACTAACATTTAATGATAACTCTACTAATGCTTTCCCCCATACCATTTTATAAGTATTATCGAAACTACAATTAAGTATTAGTTTATGCCATTGATTTACGTAATCGTTCATTTTATCACCACTAGAAAATTAAGTTGTACATAATCTTTCAATGTTTGAAAAAACAATGTTATTTACTATTAACTAAGACAATTCTCCTTTAAAAGACCTATTCTAAAAATATTAAAAATAATGAAATAATTTCATATAAATATATATTATACTAATTATGTGGAAAAGGAGGGTTCTTTATGACTATAAAATATTATAACAAATTAGTAAGAGATAAAATTCCAGCCATTATTACTAAATCAGGAAATGTATATGAGACAGAAGTCCTAAGTGAAAAAGAATACATAGAAAAACTAAACGAAAAGTTAAACGAAGAACTTGAAGAGTTTTATAATGCAACACCAGAAGAAACTGTTGGAGAAATAGCTGATATTTTGGAAGTGCTTTATGCTATAGCTGAAACGAAAGGTATTTCTATGGAGGAAATCGAGAAAGTTCGACTTCAAAAGAAGGAAGAGCGTGGAGGGTTTAAAGATAGGATATTATTAAAGTATGTATTGGAGCATAAATGAAGGTTTTGTAGAATTAAAAAATGATATTATTTAATTAAGTTAATTATTCTAAGTTTAATCAATCTATTATATGATCATAAAGTATGAGTATATCTTGGATTTACAAAAGGAAAGATGTACTTAAACATTTTTCATATTTTAAAACTAAAGAAGACATTCATTTTTATGAACTGGCACATAGCAATTAAGGTCCCTATTATGAGAACCCGTTCGTTTTATTGAACGGGTTTTATGTTTCCATAATAAAGTGACTTAAATCTATGTTTACGAATTAAGAGTAAAATATGCTTACTATTTTGGTTACCATTAATTAGCACAATAATTAGCACTAATGACCTACTTAAAACCGTTTAACTGTGTTAAAATCAATTTGTCAAATAAATTATAATAATTTTTATATTCAAAAGGATGCTTGTATAACGATGATATCTAATGAATTTATCCTAATAAGAAGTTGCGAAATAATGAACTAAAAAAATATTTAGTTAATATTAATTACTCAAGGGATGGATTTTAATATTTGAAGTAGAAAATAATTTAAAAAATAATGAAGGACCTTTTCGCGATGAAGATGAAAATATAAGTCTGAAGAATAAAAAGTCTGTATAAGATAGTGTATGAAAGTTAGTTTGGGCTCTTAGGAGTCCATTCTTTAGTTAATAGTTTTGAGGTGAAAGAGAAGGCATGCAAAATACTAAAGTAAAAAGACTTTTTCAATATTTAATGCAATTAAGCGATCTAAACAGTAAAGTAATACGCCAAGTATCTGAACACAATATTGTTATGAATCAAAGTGATTTTAAAGAAGCTGAGGGCGTTCAAACCTTTATAAATGATGATGAAGAGGTATGGATACAAGTTCGGAAAATTACAATCTCTAAACAGGAAAAAACTCCACCAGAAATCCCTGGAAATTTAATAGAATGGCTTATAAAGGATCAAAAATTTGATAACCCAAAAGTCGAAAAAATTAATTTTAAAGATTCATTTACCACAGAAGATGATAGAATAATTAATTTTAGTGACGATAAAGAACGTGTAAAAAGCCATGCAGAATGGAATGTAAGATGGCAATTATGGAGGGAAGTTTTACTACGTAAACTTAAAGGCCAAGAAGTCTATGATACATTATTTAAAATTTATCAAAGTTTAGAACGGGAAAGTGATAAATTTGAATTAGTATTTGGTATCGGACAATTATTATGGAAAAAAGAGTTTACGATTAACCATCCTTTTATTACTGCTTCCCTTGATCTTGAATTAGATTCAAAAAAAGGAATTTTTAACATTTACCCTAAAAACAAAAGTTATCAAGTGGAATTGGATTTGCTCAGTGGGTTTACGATTCCAAACGGAGTTTCCATTCAAAATGTTGTAGATGAATTACAAAAACACAAACCTAGTTTAGAGAATATTTCTTTTGCTACTGATACGTTAAAACAAGTTGTAAATTTACTTGATTCAAAAGGTCAGTTTTATTTAAACGAAAATCAAGTAGTAAAAGCTGACGATGTACCGCAGATTGTAAATTCATGGTCAATATATTTAAGACAACAAGATTTTAAAGTACTTAAAAATGACTTAAGAAATATTATAGATAAAATTGAAGAGGGTGTAATTGAGCCAACAGTTTCTATAAAAAGTATTGTTGGGGAAAAAGTAAGTCAAAATGAAGATAGCCATGAATGGGACAGCATCGATAATAATTTATTTTTCCCTTTACCTGCAAATGAAGATCAAAAAGAAATAGCTAGAAGATTAGCAAACTCATATGGTGTAAGTGTACAAGGGCCTCCAGGTACGGGTAAGAGTCATACGATTACGAATTTAGTTTCACACTTACTTGCTCATGGTAAAAAAGTTCTAATTACTAGTCAAAAAGAAAGTGCACTTAAAGTATTAAAGCAAAAATTCCCTGATAGTATAAAACCACTTGCTGTATCTGTTCTTGGCGGGACAAGGGATTCTTTAAAAGATATTGAACTATCGATTCGTTCGATTTCTGATAACTTAGGAAATCTACATGTAGATACTCTTGAAAAAGAAATTAATAATCTTAAAAAAGCTCTGCAAAAAAGCTATGAAAATGCTGCGCTTTATAGAAATCAGCTTAAAGATTATGTCATTAAAGAAAACGAAGAAATAGTTGTTGATGATATGAATGTAAATCGAGCTGATGTTGCAAAAATTTTAAAACAAAGTGTAGTCGATTTAAGTTGGGTTCTAGACGAATTTGATTTAAATACACGGTTCCCATTAAATAGTAATGAATTCACAGAATTATGGAGATTAAGAGGCGAACTTTTAAAAAATGATTATAACTTAATTGAATTTTCACTTCCGCAAGTTGATGAAATCCAAAATTCTAATGAATTTATGGAGTTTATTAAAATCGGTCATTCACTTCAATTAAAAGTTCAGGATATACAAGATTTAATGGAAAGCTATAAAATCCCATATGATATAGAATTCCTAAACAAAACTAAAGAAATGTTAGAGGATATTATTAAAGATAAAGATCTATTCTCAAATAATGTAAATTTAATCATTTTAGAAGATATATTTGCAGGTGGGATGCGCGAAGAAAATTGGAAACAATTTTATGCTGAGCTTCAAGAAGATATTCAAAATCTTTTAAGTATCTCAAAAATCTTAAAACCATATGATTTTACGTTGCCTAGTAAGCCTTTATATCAAATTAAAACTGATGTTATTAAAGCTAAAGATGCGATCCTTCAAAATAAAAATAAATTTTTATACTTTATGGTATCTGGAAGAGATGTTAAGTACTTATTTAAGGAAAATGTCATTAATAATAAGCCCATTACAACAATTGAAGATGTTCAAATTATTGAAAAGAAAATTGAGTTCGAAGAGTTGATTGAAACGGTTATTCGTAAGTGGAATAACACAATGAAGGATATTAATGGACCACTTATCGAAAATAGTGGAATGTTGATCAATAAATTAGACCAGAACTGTTCTATTATTTTTAAAGTTTTACAATTAAAAGAAAAAATTAATTTATTAAGAGAGTTTGTAGAAACATCTGATCTGAAAAGTTTAATACAAAGTCAGGATTTAAATGGATTCGTAAAATGTTTTGACATTGTCCAAAGAGCATTTGAACATTTAGAATTAAAAAATTGGACAGATGACTATAATGAAAAGTTACTATTTCTAAAAGGAAAGTGTGATAATCCTACATCGCATTTGATTTGGAAGAGTTTATATGATGCATTAATTACAAAAGATGAGAACAAATGGATTAATTCTTTAAATGAATTAGATACTTTACGTAATACTCAGAATAAAGCTCTTAAACTTAAATCTTTACTAGAAAAAGCTGAACAAGTTGCACCAATAACATGTAACTATTTCGAAGGTCTTTTAGGAATCGATGTTGATATACCAACTGATTTCTTGGAAGCGTGGAAATTAAAAGGTTTAAAAACTTGGCTTCATAAGTATGATGACTTTAATCAAGAAATAGTTGAAAAGAAAATTAAAGAAGAAGAAGAACAGCAAAGAAAGTATACGAAAGAAATTGTAGCTAAATCAAGCTGGAAATATCAAATTCAACATATAACAGAGGAACAAAAAAGAGCATTGTCTGCATGGAAAAATTACATTGCGAAATATGGTAAGGGCGGAGGCAAAAATGCTTCTCTCTATTTACAAAATGCACAAAAAGAAATGGAAAAAGCACAAAGTGCAATTCCAGTATGGATCATGCCTGTCGCACAAGTATTAGAAAACTTCCCTGTAACAAATGAAAAGTTTGATGTTGTAATTGTCGACGAAAGCAGTCAGTGTGATATTTTCTCAATTCCTATATTAATGCGCGCAAAAAGAGTAGTCGTCGTTGGTGATGATCAACAAATTAGCCCATACGCTATCGGAAGTAAGATTGAAGATATAAATAATTTAGTAGATCAATATTTACATGATATACCTAATAGCCGCTTATTTGACAAAGAAATATCACTTTATCAAATAGCAGAACAAATCTTCCCGAAAACTGGTAGTTTAATGTTAAAAGAACATTTCCGTTGTGTACCTGAAATTATTCAATTTAGTAATGATTTTAGTTACGGAGGAAAAATGATTCCTCTTCGAATGCCTAATCCTGATGAAATGATTCACCCACCAGTAATGGCCATTGAAGTACAGAATGGATTCTGTAATGATGCAACTGAAGCAGTAAATATTCCTGAAGCAGAAAGAATTGTTAAAGATATTAAAGATGTAATTGCAGATCCATTAATGAAAAATCAGTCAATCGGTGTAATAGCATTACAAGGAACAAAGCAAGCGGAATATATAGAAAAATTATTAAGAAATGAGATTGGTGAAAGAGAAATTGTTAACCGTGGAATTAGATGTGGTAATGCATATACCTTCCAAGGTGACGAACGTGACATTATATTCATTTCTATGGTAATTGCACCAAATAGAAAATACACTGCTAGAACTAAAAATAGCGATAAGCAAATATTTAACGTTGCAGCAAGCCGTGCTAGAAATCAAATGAGATTATATCACTCAGTTAAATTAGAAGATTTAAGTAAATCAGATTTTCGTCACGAATTACTAAGATATTGTCAATCGCCATCTAGAGTTAATCAAGAAAAAGAAGACATTTTAAGCAAATGCGAATCGCCATTTGAAGTTGAAGTAGCAAAAATGATCATGACAAAAGGTTATAAAGTTGTCCCTCAAGTACCTATCGCAGGAAGACGAATCGATTTAGTCGTAGAAGGAATGAGAAGTCGCCTTGCTGTCGAGTGTGATGGAGAAAGATTCCACGGTATCGACAAATGGGAAGAAGATATGAATCGTCAATTTATTTTAGAAAATCTTGGTTGGGTATTTTGGCGAGTTAGAGGTAGAGATTTTTACACAAACCCTACAGAGGCTCTTGAATCATTATGGGAAAAACTTGATGGAATGAATATTAAGCCTTATGAAGAAGTTAAGATTAAAAGCTTGGATGTACTAAATGAGGTTGAAAATCTTGAAGTTTTTAGTAATGAGATAAAACAAAGAGAACCAGAACAACTAATCGAATACGTAGATCAGCTAGCGATTGATATAAGTGATGGTAATATATTAGAGCTTGCTCCAGCAGATGATTTACAATTAGATTTATTTAAAGTAAACAAATCATGAATTATTTGTGGAAGGAAACAATCGGAAGATCACAAAAAAATTTATGAAATATAACAAAGTTTCAAAAAAACACATCTAAATTGATGTGTTTTTTTGACACGCTGTTGAAAAAAGACTTCGTCAAGTAAATGCCACGAATTTTTCGTGGCATTTTTTGTTTTAGTTGTTCTTTTAGTCTGTTTTTTGGTAAATTAAATGAAGACCTATTTCCTTTAGCGAGAGAAGTTTGGTCCATTTAATTCAGTTTTGTATGATGGCGGTCATCAAAACTTGTCTTTTTACTTTTTGAACTCCTCGGTATCGTGCGTAACGTAAGCCGTGGAGTTCTTTACTTTGGGCAAAACTTAATTCTACTGATGAGGGTCTAACTGACCTTAATATCTTCCCTCGGGTTGATAGCCTTTGTTCCCTTAACTTATCGTAAATTGGTTGGTTAACTGATATTCTTAATACTCGATCATCATTTTTCGCAAATGGGCAATTAAAACAGCTACCTTTGTCAGGCTTAAACTCATGATAGCCATGTCTTGTCGTAGTTTTATATCGAAAAGGTACACCACAAGGGCAAGCATACAGATCTTCATTTACTTTTTGAAAATGAGTTTTTCTACATTCTTTATGTTCATTATTTGGAAATCTACGATGAGAGATATAAGCAAATATCCCACGTTTAAATACACCTTCGGCAAATCTTGAATTATAGTAGCCCGGATCAACAGCGATTTTTTTGGCATAATATCCGAGCCTCTCTTTTAGAGAATCTAACTGATCTAATAAAACTCTATGCCCAGGAACATTCGCACTCGTTACATGAGTATCGATTATGAAGTTATGTAGGGAATCAACAACTCGATGTTCAAAATATGCGAAGCGACCTCGTTCATCATGTTTAACTGATAACCTTGCATCACCATCTACAGGATTAAGTAAAACGCGTTTAAGTTCAGTTTTATTTCCTTTAGGTTTAAGTAATTTTAATCCGTGTTTTTGTCTACGTTCATTTACTTTTTTTAAAGTATCAAGATCTTCCTCAATTAAGACTTCTTTAATCCATTCCTCACGTTTTCTTTTATTCGCATTCGCTTTTGCCACCCAAGTTTCATTCGCAATAAATCCATCTATATTAATTAGATTTACCACATAGTGAAAGAAAGCTTACCAAACCTCGTTATCTTTCAAACGATGATTAAGAAACTTTGAAATAGTCGAATGACAAGGTATTTTTCTATCAGGTGAAATCCTAAAAACCAACGATAAGTAGCATTTTGTTTAACTTGTTTACAAGTGAATCGAACAGGGCGAAACCCTTCAATGTATTGTATCAGTAGTATCTTTACTAGTATCAGTGGATCAATTGAAGGTCTGCCAACGGTTGACCGATAGTAGGGTTCAATCAGTTTATATAAATAATTCCAATTGATTTCCTTATCAATTTTTACAATATGGTGCTCCATATCAATCATATTCTCATAAAGTTTACGATTTTTTGCGATGTCTAAATTCTCTTTATAGTAGTACATAAAAAATTCCCCTTGTAATAATTTTCCTACAAAGGGGATTTTTTCTAAAATAATATGCTTGGGATCTATTGACTAAGTTGTTTTTCAACACTCTGAGAGAATAACCACTAATGGTTATTCTCTTTTTTCATCAATCAACATAATCAATTGACTTCATTTCAACCCAAACTATTTCTTTTGTTACAATACTATATACTACTTTGAAGATTATTTTTTGATTTTTATCATAGTAACTATGATATTTAAGTTGTTGTTCTCTATCTTCCCAAGCTTCTTTGTAATTATTCTTAAGTAATTCAGTAATATCACTGATATATTTTAAATTGAATTTACCATTTATAATTACCGTGTTTTCACTATAAAAGCCAAATAAATAATTTACTTGATTTTTTTTATTAATATCCATTACTAAATTTTCAAAGTAATATTTTGCATTCCCTCTTGAAAATCGATTACTTTTAACATATCCACTTAGATCTACATCGTCGATATTATCATATATTTTTATATTATTTATTGTAATCGAATTTAAAGATGTATTTTTTAGACTTTTTTCACTATTACATCCCCATAAAGCTAAAAGGCTACTTAGACATATTAATATAAATAATTTTTTCATTTTCCACCTCGACACAATATGTCTTTCACATTAGGTATATCTTCTTTTATTTGATTACTATTTCATGTTTAGAACTTAGTTTATTAATTAAATTAGATTTAATAGTTTGGTAGTTATTAGCAAAATACATGTCTCTAAATAATTTTGGATTTTGAGCGTAATCAACTATTTTGGATACATAAATAATTGTCATTCCATCCTCATTCATAAGATGAACCACTTTGCCAATATTTGAGTTATCAACTATAGTATTTGAATTATCATTTGAAGTACTTGGTTGAAGAAAATCTAAATGTGCAGCATAAGTTTTTTTTAACTTAATTTTGTGTTCTTTTTCAATTGTTTTTGTACTTTTTCCAGATTCTAATTCATTTTGCATTTTTGTGGCTAAATTATGATTATTTGTTTGATAAGTTAGTACTTGATACATCTTCGGAGCTTCTAATTGGTAATTATCTTTAAAATATTTTTTTATTATAGAATCATTATTTTTTAGATTAAATAATTGATACACATAATACGGCTGTTTATTCGAATTAGTTATGTTCATTTCGGGGAATTTTTTATTTAGCTTTTTTAATTCTATTTTACTTGGTGATGAAAAGTTATTTTCATTTGCTGCTTTTTCAATGATATATGAATTTGCTTGATTATTTAATTCATAAATTTTATATTTTTTTTCTAACGATTTTAATAATTCTCGCTCGTTAATGATTGACTTATTATCTATCGATAAGACTGTTTTTGGAGTTATTATTTTTATTAACCAAATATTGAATACTAAACTTATCAATAGTAAACCAGTTAGCATTAGTATTAAGTACTTATTAATAATAATTTCTCCTTTTTAATGGTTATGGAATTTATTATAATGCCCAATAAAAGTCGAACATTTTCCTTGTTTTGTACTTGGGCTGGCTGCACAATATTTATCAGATGTATAATCAGCTAAACATCTTGTACTTCGACCTAGAGAGTAATCGCAGTCACTCATAATAAAATTAATTGCTGCTTGTGGGTAATAATTTGGATAGTATTTTCCATTTCCTAAAGGTCCATTAAAGCGATTACAATGTAATCGATCGCCGTAGTGTCCTAATTCTCCTGTTTGCCAATAAGGATCGGTAGAAGAAGCTCTTGTATTTAATTTTGAACTGGGTTCTTCTGTATATAAGCCTTTTTCTGAATCTTTTAGCATTTGAGAGATATCCATTTCTTTAATAATGCTTGCTTCATTTTGAGAAAAATCAACAATTTGTCTTAAGTCATCATCAATTCCTTCTACGGAAATGTTTACTAATTTTTTACCATCACCATTTAATACCACTTCTCCTTTGGTATTTGCAGTTTTTGGCTCTTCACTATTTTCTATTGAAACTTCAACATTTTCCGGTGAAACAAAACGCTCAAAAATTTCTTCATCTGGATTGTAACTCCAGCCAGTATCTCCATCAGAAATTAGATTAATTGTATTATTTTTTTCATTTTCAGAAACTTCGTTCCAATCAACTTTATACGTTTGTCTAAATAACACTTTAATTAAAGTGTTTGTTGAATCTATATTTTCAGCATTAGATTTAATGGGAATAGACGCTATCACTAATGCCAATAATATGATTACAAAAAGATACCATTCTTTCTTTCTTGAAATAAATTTTTTCTTCATTCAGAATCCACCTTAACCTTTCCACTGAGATTTTATATAGAGATAAGACCACTTGAGGATTACTTTTCAATTAATCAATAAAAATAATTCTCAATTAGTATCTCTATATAATAATATTAACAGAGAGTAATCTTTACTTTTTTACTAAAATATTGCAAAAATATGAAAGTTTTACTATTGATTTAAAATGAAAATAAACGAAAGACCTAATCAGTTTTTGAGTAGGTTTATTAAAATCAGTAAATAATCCCTAAATAAATCCGGCTCATTTTAACTGAAATAACAAGATTTTCAATGATAAACCTATAAATAGATTAAGAGATAGATATGAAATCTATTAAAAGTATTTATTTACTAAAAAAGTTTTTAAATTAGTTAGAATTTGTTACAAAATAAATAGTATGGGGTTATTACTTATAAAAAAACTTGTTATTGGTATTCTTACAATTGGACTTATTCAAAGCTACTCAATTATTTCAACTGATGATGCTAGTGCAGCTGTGAAAACATTTAAAAACTGTACTGAATTGAACAAAGCATACAAGGGTGGAGTTGCCCGTAGTTCATCCGTTAAAAATAAAGGCGGTAAAACTAAATATAAACCGTATGCATCAAAAGCTCTATATGATGCTAATAAAAAAATGGATCGCGATAAAGATTTAATAGCGTGTGAAAGATAAGTTTTAGAAATAAAAAAAATGATAGTTCCTAGGAAGGAACTTTCTCAGACTCCCGTTTAGGGAGTTTTTTGATACTCCATACATATTAAAGTATCATACAGTCTTTAAATTTATTTTAAAGACTGTATTTTTTTATTTCCAAAATCTTCAATTTTTTATCACAATTATAATGATTTTAATATAATTTTATATGTTAATATTTTCACAAGTTAGTAAATTTTACCTACTATTTAATTACTGATTATTAGGAGTGATTATCATGAAAAAATAAACAATTCCAAGAGGTACATTAATTTCACTATTTCCAGTAGGAGGAAATCCATCAAGTCCTGCATTCTATTAATGTTACTAGGTTATTATTACTAATTTTGACAATTTATTACATTTAATAAGTTGCAGTTTATGAAAAAATGAAGTGAAGGTGCATACAGATAAAAGTCAAAATAAAGGAATTTTAATGATTGCAGCATCTGGAAATCAAGGCAAAAGTTTTCTTGAATATCCAGCTTCCTCCCAGTTTGTAATAGGTGTTGGAGCAGTGGACTCGAATGGGAAAAAATGGGTGTATTCAAATTACGGGGATGAATTAGATTTTGTGTTACCTGGGGTGTTTTATGAATCAGGAAAAAGCTTTAAACAAGGTACTTCGTATGCGGCTGGAGCTATGACTGGAATAGTAAGTAGATTGTTAGAGGAATTCCATGATCTTACCCCTTCGAAGGTATACACTAAATTAATTGAAATGACAAATAATAAAAATGATTTTAATAAATTTATGGGTCACGGAATACCTACATTTCGTAAAAGTTCGGGGGAATAATAATGATATTAACAGTCTTAGTTATAATTTTATTACTTATTCTGGGGAACGTAGTTTTTAAAATTCTCCCTTGGAAGTATATTAGTGCACTATTTGGAATTATTGTATTGCTATTAATAGGTTTTTTCATTGTTGAGCGTACTTCTATTTTAGTAAAAAATACACTACTAGAAAGTACTTCACTAAAAAGTGAAGGATTGAATGAAATTAAGATTGATAAACAAGTTACACCTGAACTAATGGTAGATCTAAAAAGTAAATATGGTAGAAAAGTTAAACACACAGATATGGCAGTAATACTTACTGTTGAAAATGATAGAAACTATCAATTTAAGAAATTATATATAGGAACTAAAAACAATAAAATTAATAGTATTGTTTCTGAAGATCCTAAACTAAAAACTAATAAAGGTATTGGAATAGGAGATGATAAATCTACTATTATAAATAAGTACGGTAATAACTACATTCACTCCCTTGAAGAAATTGGAGAAACGATAACTTATCTTGATAAAGAGAGAAATGTAAAATTGACTTTCATAATTTATAAAGAGAAAGTATTTCAAATTATTCTAACTAAATATTAAATCAAGGAGATTAGATAAGATCTAAATTTTAAATTTATATGGGTAGTATTCTTATTGTTAATTTAAAAAGGAGTGAGACATTTGAAGAAAAACTGTTATTTTCTTCAACTAGAGCTAAATTGTAAAAATCATATGATTCTCGCTATAAATGAAGATACAAAAGAAGCTAGAAGCTTAATTGGTTATATGGTGTTAGAAGATGTTAATCGTCCAGGCACACCTAATGATTTTAAAGATTTACATCCTGTATTTTTAAAAGACTGGGATGATGATAGAAACCTTATTTTTGCGAGAATTTATACTTTTGATAGTATAACAGAGGAAAAAATAGATACATTAATAGAACTTGCAGAAACGTTTATTGAGTTTAAACCAAGTGTAAATCATAAGGTGAATTTTTATGTATCAAAAGAAGTTTCTAAGCTATTTGAAAAGTGTTGGGAAAAAGATATGAATATGATTCCTGTTTATCAATGGTTGATCGATGCTAATAGTGAAAATCCAATAAGTTTAGAAAACTTAAAAATGGATTCATTAAATCATCTATCACAAGACGAGTAAAAAATGTATGATGTTTAAATGAATAGTGGACACTGAAAAAGTCCATAAAATATAAATAGCGAAGGCTTTCTCGAGATTACCCGAGGAAGCCTTCGCTATTTTCTTGATTATTTAAGTGCATGTGATTGTGATTTAGGTGATTTTATAAAATAGCAATCATATTTATAATAGAAAACAAAGCATACTCAAACCTTGAGTAGGTTTATTCAAATTAGTTAATTTTACCTAAATAAATCTGATAAGTATTCACTATAATCTCAACAATCTTATATGTTAAAATGATAATTAGATTAAGAAATATTTAATATACATCTTTGGAATTTACTAAAAATCTGAGCTAGTGGAACTCAGCAAATGTCTAAAATTTACTATTAAACTAGTAGATTTTTTACTAAATTTTTATTTAACTATTGATAGTCTAATATAATTAAATTATTATTAAAATTAGGTTTCAATTGTTACGGAATAATAGATTGGGGTGTTTAATAATGAAAAAACTAGTAATTGGTATTCTCGCTTTTGGTCTTATTCAAAGTTATTCGTTTATTTCAACTAATGATGTTAGTGCAGCTGCGAAAGAATATAAAAACTGTAAAGAAATCAATGCAAAGTATAAGGGTGGAATTGCTCGTAGCTCTTCTGTTAAGAATAAAGGCGGTAAAACTAAATATAAACCTTATGTGTCAAAAGCTTTATATGACGCTAATAAGAAAAGCGATCGAGATCATGATTTTATTGCATGTGAAAGATAAGTTACGAAATAAAAAAGATAGCTTCCAGTACGGAAACTATCTTTTTTTATGGTTAAGAAAAATCACTTTATTAAAGTTAGGAGATTTTTTAATTGAAAAAGAAAATATTAAGTATCGTATTAACTAGTGCTTTATTAGCAGGAATTGCTTACCAATTTAAACCTACTGATACGAAAGCTGCTACTAAAAATTTAAATGTACATTTTATTGACGTTGGTCAGGGTGATGCAATTTATATAAAAACGCCAAATGGGGACGATATTGTTATTGATGGCGGAAATAAAGCTAAAGGTGATATTGTCGTAGATTACTTAAAGAAACAAAAGGTTAAAGATATTGAAGTCATGATTTCTACACATCCTGATGCAGACCATGTAGGTGGGTTAGATGAAGTACTTGAAGCTTTTAAAGTAAAAAGTGTTTATGCGCCAAATGTATCGAATAATACTCAAGCATTTAAACAATTTTTGACTGCAGTTAAAAACGAAAAGTTAAAAATTAAGCCAGTTACTGCTGGATTTAAATTAGATTTAAAAGGTGTTTCTGCGGAATTTGTTGGTCCTGTAAAATCGTATTCGAAATCTGATCTTAATGATTGGAGTGCAGTGTTAAAACTTGTATATAATAAAAATAGTTTCTTATTTACTGGAGACGCTGAGTCTAAATCTGAACAAGATATGATTAAGTCTAAAAAGGACTTGAAGGTAGATGTGTTAAAAGTAGGTCATCACGGTGCGAAAACATCAAGTAGTCAAGCATTTTTAGATAAGGTGAAACCTAAATTTGCAGTTATTGGTGTCGGTGCAAATAATCGATATGGCCATCCAACAAATGATACACTTAATCGCTTAAAGAAATATAAAACAAAAGTTTACCGTACAGATAAAAATGGCAGCGTAGTCGTAACAAGTGATGGTAAAAAAATTACGGTTAAAACGGAGAAAAAATAAGATGAAAATTACTGGAATAGTTGACCGATTTGAGGGAGAACTTGTAGTCGTTGAATTAGAAGATGGTTCAACAACTGATTATCCTAAAAAGATGTTTCCAAAATCAGTTTCTCCTGGAGATGCAGTTTATATGACAAACGGAAATTTCGAAATCGACAAGGGCAAAACGAAGGCGTTAAAAAAAGAAATAGACGACTTAATGGATGAACTATTCGAGAAATAAAATGAGCATTTTAATTATTGGGGTCTTCATAGAAGATCCTTTTTTTATTTAGCATGAAACTAATTAAAATATAACACAGTCATTTATTAGAAATTATAGGAAGATGTTACAATATAAGGAACGTTTATGCAGAGTTTGTAGTGTGACGAATAATAAATCTGGCAACGCAATAACAACAGCAAACGATGTATCTTTCAGTAAAGAAATAAACTGACAAACAATCGGCGTAACCATTCTTCCCAATGCTTGAGGCATTACGCAATTCTAATTATATAAATAGCTATGGCTCAATTTACAACTATCAAACTTAAATTTTTAAAACTTATATTATTAGTAACTTAAAGGGTTAAGTATTCTTTAATTTGCAAAACTATACCCATTTTATAGATGAAACAGTATTATATCTCATTGCAGTCTTTAATATTTTTAGAGACTGTATTTTTTTATTTCTGAAATATTCAATTTATTATCATATTTATTATGATTAAAATAGAACTTAATATGTTAATGTTTTCACAAGTTAGTAAATTTTACTAACTATTTAATTACTGATTAATAAGGAGTGATGATTATTTCAAGTATTGCCACAAGGGAGCATTTGTTAATTTAAAAGGAGTGTTTTTTTGGTAAATTATCAATTTTTATTACAATTAGAATTGAATTATAAAAATCATATGATTTTTATAGTAAAAGAAATAAAAAAGGGTTTTTATGAAAAAATAGGCTACATGGTACTAGAAGATGTTCGTAGAGCAGGTACACCTAATGATTTTAATGATTTACATCCTGTTTTTTTAAAAGACTGGGATGATGATAGAAATCTAATCTTTGTGAGAGTATATACTTTTGATAATTTAACAGAAGAAAAACAAGATGCATTATTAGAACTTGCAGAAACTTTTATTGAGTTTAAACCAAGTGTAAATCATAAGGTGAATTTTTATGTATCAAAAGAAGTTTCTAAGCTATTTGAAAAGTGTTGGGAAAAAGATATGAATATGATTCCTGTTTATCAATGGTTGATAGATGCTGATAGTGAAAATCCAATAAGCTTAGCAAATTTAAAAATGGATTCATTAAATCATCTATCACAAGAAGAATAAATTAAAAATGAATGATGTTTAGATTAATTAGGTGAAAGAGAGTCGTTTTATAGAGGAGACTGAAAAAGTCTTTTCATTTTAAATATGCGAAGACTTTCTCGATTTTATTGAGGAAGCCTTCGCAATTTTCTTATATTTCTTGGAGTGATTGTGATATGGGGAAATATTACAATATAAGGAGCGCAAATGGAGTAAGGTTTTAAAAAATCCGGCTCAAACCAAAGAACCGGATTCCTCAAGACTGCTTAATCTCCAATCTACGCGCAACCAACGACAAAACATAATGAACAACAAAATACATCAACGAAACAATCACCATAACAGGGATCACATAAGATTCCTTCTGCTCATAAATAATCTGTCCGTTATGCAATAAATCCGGCAATGCAATCACAACAGCCAACGATTTATCTTTCAGTAAAGAAATAAACTGGCTAACAAACGGCGGAACCATTCTTCTCAATGCTTGAGGCAATTCGCAATTCTAATTATATATTTAGCTATGGCTCAATTTACAACTTTCAAACTAAAATTTTCGCAACTTATATTATTAGCAACTTAAAGGGTTAAGTATTCTTTAATTAGCAAAAATGCCAATATTCTAGATGGAACAGTACTATATTTCATCATTGCGGTCTTTAAATTTTAAAGACCGTATTTTTATTTCCGAAATCTTCAATTTTTTTTCACATATTTAATGATTTTAATAGAATAACATATGTTAATATTTTCACAAGTTAGTAAATTTTACTAAAAGTTTTACTTAATTTTTAATTACTAATAAATAAGGAGTGATAATCATGAGTCCTTAAAGTAAAAATTTTAAATTAAATTCAAAAACTTGGAGGAGAAGAAATTGAGAGGAACTAAAAAATTAATGATTCTCGTATTTACATTTTTTTCAATATTTCTGGTAGGAGCAAATCAATCTAGTGCTGCAAAAAAAAGTTATCACTGTAACAAGTAAATATAAAAGTGCAGCTGGTATAACTGTAGCAACCCATTTATCAACAACTACTTTTTCTTATGATGGTTCTAAGTTATTCTCACCAAAGGCAGTAGACACAGATTATTGGACTGCACCACTTAATGGGGTAACTAGTACTAGTGCGAAATGGGATTGGTATAATTCTACATCGGGTAGGTCAAATAGTCTGGTTAAATTTTATTTTGGTGTACCAACACCATGGGGGGGAATTGGTAGTAACTATTCTAGCCGGATCTACACAGATGTTTATAGTAACGGTAGTTTTGATTATTAAAAAAGTTTGGAGGAATAGTTTAAAAATGAAAGGAATTGAATCAAAGAATTTAATTTTTAATTTTCCAAATAAGAATATTTATAGGGGGATGAGTTTTTATGCTCATTCCTCTAGTATTACATATTTAGTAGGTGAAAATGGAGTTGGTAAAACAACTTGGATTAAGTTGGCCACTGGCAGATTAGTACCCAATGGAGGTTCAATTTTATTTGATGGAAAACCGTTTCGTTATATACGTAATCAAATATCAGTTGTTTTAGATGAACCACCTATTTATGGAAATTTGAATGGATATGAAAATCTGATTGCACTGTCGGGGATAAGAAAACTAGATGAAGAGATGAAAGTAGAGTTAGAGGAAAAATTTCAATTAGATAGATTTCTAATGAAAAAAAAGGCCCATTATTTTTCTTTAGGTCAAAGACATCGTTTAGCCGTTGCAATAGCTTTAGTAAGAAATCCTAGGTTTTTAATCTTAGATGAACCAACAATTGGACTGGATCCCATTTCATGGAATTTAATTAAAACTCAACTTCAACATTTGGCTAAAAGTGGTGTAACAATCATCCTAACAGGTCATGATTTTGAACAAATTAGCAAAATTGCAGATAAGATAGTTATTTTAAAAAAAGGAAAAACAATTTACGAAGATAGCGTTTTGAATTTTAATTCAACTACAAATAAGTATTTAGAATTATTAGTTGATAAAATTGATACCGTTACAGATATGTTTCCACTAACTCAAAAAAAGATAATTGATCATAAAGTATTTTTACGAATCCCACTAGTTGATGAAAATAGTACTAGTTTAATTTTAAAAAATATTCACGATCGTAAAGTAAATATTTATGATTTGAAAGTTATTTCACCAACACTAAATGAAATATATATGCAAATTCTTCAAGAAAGTAAGAATGATTAAGGAGTAAAGAGTTGATGTTAAATAACATTTTAATTGATTATAGGATCTTTAAAAAAAATAAGACAATATGGTTTTTATTATCAATCCTTATATTTTTAATAATTTATAGTATGATTTTTTCCTACAATAATGTTGAACGATTGGATAGACAGATAAATAATTCCATTTCAAATAATAGTATTGAGGAAATTGATATTTCTCAACCGTTAAATTTGTTAAATGAATTTATAAAAGGAATTCAACCGATAGGGATAATAAATAATAATTTAATCATAATAACGATGGTTGGATCAATTATATTTGGAATGATAGGATCGATTATTGTTGGATATGAGTTTAAGTATAGGACAATGCAGATTCGAGCGAGTCACTTTGGCTGGTCTCAAACAATAACTGGGAAATTAATTATTCTATTTTTATTATCAGTATTGTTAGTTCTATTTGTTGCTATATTAAGTTTTATTGAAGGTAAATTCATTATATATTGGGCCAATAAGAATTTATATCATACTGAAAAGCTTGAAACAGATTTAATTAATATAAATATATTTTCTCAAATAATTACAGCTGTTTGTTCACTCAATTTTTATGGAACACTTGGTTTATTGTTTTCTCTTATTACTAGAAGTACGTTAATTGGAGGAGTAATCTCATTTTCAATTCCATATTTAGAGGGATTCTTTTCAAATCTTTCAATCGAAAAATTTTTTCCAACTTCATGGATTGGAAAACTATTAAAACATAATTTTTTGTTTTTGGAAAATTCCTTTGTAAGCCCTACTCAAATGACGAATTCAGAACTCTCTCCACTAGTTGGATTTTTTTCGATTATATTATTGAATTTACTTTTATCTTTTATTTGTATTTACTTTTCAAAAAAGCAAAGAATATAAAAGGGAGAATAGATGAGAAATAAATTACTTAAATTTGTATTATTTAGCATATTAATCATCCTAATGATTTTTTTTACAGTAAAAATATTATTTAAACCAGTATCTAATACTATTGAGATCGATACTAAAAATACGAATACTTCGAGAATAGTAGGTTCATTGAAACAATCACTATTATGAATGTCAGAATGATGACAAATGGTTCAGTCAAGAAAACTAAAAGAAAATTATTGAATTATCTCAAAATCCTCCTTTGAAAGTTTATGATCCAAGGGGGGAATTGTTTATTTACTTCTATCAAGAGAATTTATACAAGAGTATTATGAAATCCCGACTAAAATAATCTAGTTAATTTTTACTTAAAAAAATCCGGCTCAAACCAAAGAACCGGATTCCTCAAGACTGCTTAATCTCCAATCTACGCGCAACCAACGACAAAACATAATTAACAATAAAGTACATCAACGCAACAATCACCATAACAGGAATTACATAAGATTCTTTCTGTGCATAAATAATTTGTCCATTATGCAATAAATCCGGCAATGCAATAACGACAGCTAATGATGTGTCTTTTAGTAAAGAAATAAACTGACTCACGATCGGCGGAACCATTCTTCTCAATGCTTGTGGCAAGATAATATAGCGTAATGTCTGTGTGTAATTCAATCCAGATGCCCGTGCTGCTTCAATCTGTCCTTTTTCGATCGAGTTTAATCCACTTCGTATAATTTCTGAAATCATAGCTGATTCAAATACTGTCAATGCTGCGATGGCTGCTGTTGTAATTTTCATTTCGATTCCGATTTCTGGTAATGCAAAATACGTAAAGAAAATAATTAGCAATAAAGGTAAGTTCCGAATCGTCTCAACAATCGCGGTTAGTAATTGAGTAACGACGGGAATTTTCGTATATCTGAGGGTACCAATCAATCCGCCAACAATAAAGCTGAGCACAATTGAAATAGCAGCGACTTTAAGTGTGACCCAAAATCCTTCAAGTAAAAATTTAATATGGTCTAGTGTGTATACATCAGCGTATGGTTGTAGAAAATCCATCAATCCACCTCCTTAGTTACTTCTGGCCAAGCGTTTTTCTAAAAAGTTAACACCGATGCTTAAAGGAATCGTTAAAACTAAATAAAATAATCCTACGAAAATATAAGTATCGAACGTTACGTAAGTCATTGCAGAAATTAGATCTCCTTGATACATTAAATCTTGACCAGCTACGACGGCTAATAATGATGAGTTTTTTACTAAATTTAGAAATTGGTTGCCAAGAGGAGGGATGACGATTTTGATTGCTTGAGGAAGGATGATTAATCTCATTGCCTGTCCGTAAGTCAATCCGGTTGAGCGAGCGGCTTCCATTTGGCCTTTTGGCACAGAGAGAATACCAGCACGGATTGCTTCGGCAATGAACGCTGCTGTATAGATGGTTAAACCGATTGTTCCTGCAACCATTCCACTATAGCTTCCAGCTAAGTAAGTAAAAAAAATGACCACTAGGACAGGGATATTTCGGATAAATTCAACATAAATCGAACCTAACCAGTTAAGCGGTTTGATTGGAGCAATTCGCATAACAGCAACCAGTGTCCCTAAAATAAAGCTACATAATAAAGCAATTAAACTAGTTAAAATGGTTACTCTTAATCCATCTAAAAAATACTCTAAATGATCTGTTAATATCGAGAAATCTATCAAAGGATTTCCTCCTAATTATTAGGAAAAGCAGGCCCGTATAAGCACGGACTCTGCAGTTCCTAATGATAATATCATTTAATTTTTAATCCATTTATTCTTAATCTCATCATATTTACCTGAAGCTTTTAAGCTTGCTAATGCTTTATTCAGCTTTTCAACAAGCGCTTTATTTCCTTTCTTAACTGCGATACCATAAGGTTCTTCAGTGAAAGTTCCACCTACTAATTCAAATGAAGAATCTTCTTCTTTCATACCGTAAAGGATTGCATCATCCGTAGTTAGGGCATCACCTTTACCTGCTTTTAAGGCTGTAAAAGCTTCAGCGTAGTTTTCGAATTCAAGTACGGTCGTAGCAGGAGCTTTCTCGCGAATATTTACCGCAGAAGTTGAGCCTTTAACAGCAAGTACTTTTGTGCCTTTCTTCAAGTCAGCAATTCCATGAATTTTACTACCTTTTTTTACTAACAAAGATTGTCCGGCATTAAAGTAAACATCAGTAAAATCCACTTCTTTTTTACGTTCTTCATTAATCGTCATTGTAGCGACGACCGCATCAACTTTTCCATTATTTAAGAGACCAACCCTCGTTTTTGACGTAACCTCTATGTACTCAGGCTTTACATCTTTGCCAAACATTTCTTGCGCAAGTGCTTTGGAAAGGTCAATATCAAATCCTTCTACTTTACCTGTTGAAGGGTTTTTCAATCCAAATAAACGAGTGTCATATTTTACGCCAAATACAATTTTCTTATCGTCTTTAATTCGTGCTAGAGCATCTTTACTTTTCGAATCATCCTTACTACCACAGCCTGCAAGAACTAAGGCGGCTGTTGTTGAAACTAGAGCCATTTTCATGAATTTTTTTAGAAACATTCCAATTACCTCCTATTAATGATTTAATATACGGCTTAAGAATAAGCGAGCCCGTTCTTCACGCGGGTTCTCATAAAACTCAGCCGGAGTTGCTTCTTCTAAAATTCGACCTTCATCCATAAAGACGATACGGTCGGCTACTTCTCTTGCAAAGCCCATTTCATGAGTTACAACAACCATCGTCATACCTTCTTTAGCAAGGTTTTTCATTACATCAAGCACTTCGCCAATCATTTCAGGGTCGAGTGCTGAGGTTGGTTCATCGAAAAGCATAATATCCGGTTTCATCGCAAGCCCGCGTGCAATTGCGACGCGCTGTTGCTGGCCACCGGAAAGCTGAGAAGGGTAGGCTTTGGCTTTTTCTAAAATACCTACTTTTTCAAGAAAGTGATTAGCAGTTTGGTAGGCTTCTTCTCTAGATTGACCAAGAGCTTTCATAGGAGCTAGAGTGATATTTTCAAGCACTGTTTTGTGCGGATATAAATAAAAATGCTGAAAAACCATGCCAATATTGCGTCTTAGCTTGTTAATATCTGTTTTTTTATCACCAACAGAAACACCACTTACAGTAAGAGTCCCGTCATTGATTGTTTCTAGATGATTAATACAACGGAGCAAAGTACTTTTCCCAGAACCAGACGGCCCGATCACAACAACAACTTCACCTTTATTAATTGTGAGATTAATATCTTTTAAGACTTGAAAATCGCCATAAAACTTATTTACATGATCAAATACAATCATTCCTAACCTCCTATATAATTTGATTTGCCAATGGAGAATTTTGGGAATCAATATTTAATGTGTATGCTTGTTCACATTGTCATATCACGCCAAATCCATTTTTAGTCTTTTTGGACGGGTCCATGTGTACTAGATAAAAAAGTGGCAAAAAAATAAGCCAACAACACTTTTTAAAGTAGTTCTGGCATTTGTTTACTAGAAATTATGGGAAAACATACTACTTATTTCATAGTGTTTTTGGTAAAAATAGACTGGTAAATTGTGACTATAATCATTCGTAATAAGATGTGCTAAAATTAAAATAATATTAAGGTTTATCTAAAATACATCTTTTAGATTTTACTAAAAAACGGAGGAATCCATGGAAAACCGCGAACGATTTTATAAATTAATGAAGCTACTAGAAAGTAAGACCGATATTGACAATGAGTTTACCTTTGATGAAATAAAAAAGAGATTAGCGGTAGGAGAAGAGGATTTTTCGTATAGTAAAAATACATTTTTAAAAGATATAACAGTATTAGAAGAGGTTGGATTTGATGTAATTGAAAATCCTAGTGATGGAAAGGCAACGACATATAGCCACCAAGAGCGACTTTTTGAATTGCATGAACTACGTTTATTAGTAGATGCAGTGACTGCTTCAAGATTTTTAAACAAACAAGAAACACAAAAAATCATCGATAAATTAAAAAAACTAACGAGTGATAACGAAGCTAAAAAGCTTCACAACGGCATTATTCCAGATACGGCAATTAAAAGTGAAAGCAATCGTATTCACTTTTCAATCGATCAACTTCACCAAGCAATTTCTGAGAAAAAACTCATTTCGTTTCAATATGGCCGATACAATATTAAGAAAAAATTTGAATTAAGTCACGGTGGGAAAGAATATATGGTTAAACCACTCGCAGTAATTTGGTCAAATGACTACTATTACTTAATTACGAGAAGTTTACCTGAAGATCAACTAAGACATTTCCGTGTAGACCGAATGCGCAAAGTTAAGAAAACCGAAGAAAAATTCCAAGATGAACGCTTTGACGTCGATGAATATTTGCGCACCGTTTTCAATATGTTTGCAGGTGAACCAGACTACGTAAAGATCAAGTTCAAAAGAGGATTATTAAATGTAGTTCTTGACCGTTTTGGCTTAAAAGCTGATATTCAGCAAGTAGATGAGGAGCACTTCATTTTAACGACAAAAGCTGCGATCAGTGATGGATTAATCACATGGATTTTAACTTGGGGTAAGGATGCACAAGTAATAAGCCCGCCGTCTGTGATTGAGAGAGTTCAGGCGCAAATTTTGGAGATGAGTAAGCTTTATAGTATGGACTTGCAGCAATAATAATATTTTACTAAAAGAGTATCTTTCGGGGATGCTCTTTATTCATTTACTAGTAAGTTGACTAATACATTAAAGAGAAATTCTAGAGTAAAATAGGAAGGAGTGAAATAATGAAAAGTGAAAAAATACAACAGTATATTGATTATTTTAGTAAAAACGATTTTGAATTTTTTACTATGTACGGTCGTTTTTATAAATATCATGAAGTAGTAAATGAGTTCATTGATGCTTTTTATAAATCAGAGCTAAGTGATCCCAATTATTTAGAAACTATGAGTAACTATCAAGAACCGCATTTACAATTAATAAAAATAGCTGATAAGCATTTAATAAAATCTATTTTTACATATTATGTTAGAGGAGAACGATTCTGCGAAGGTATGTGGGCTGATGCAATACAGGATAAGATATTTTTGAATATATTAATTAGGTTAAACCAGATTGAAGAAGAATCTTATAATTAAAATTAGAGACTTCAAGTAGATTTTTGTTATTTGAAGTCCTTTAAACGTTCATACATATTTCATTATTACCTAAATTAAATACCGTTCCTCTATGTTCCTATTTTTACTATATATTAAAGGGGATTGATGAATATTTATCAAAAATATGACTCTATGAAAGAGGAGGGATTGGAATGTATTTTGGAGATTACGTATTTCAATTGTTTGTTTATGGCATCCCGTTATTGCTTGTATTAATTAGTATCTATTTTTCTATTAAAAAAAGACGGATTAAGCGTGAGTCTTGATTGCTAAAAAACAAAAAACCAAGGAACTAATCCTTGGCTCAATAATCTATCTTAATGCCTTACAACCTTAACTGAAGTCGCAGAACTAGTATTACCAGCAGCATCCTTAGCAGTTACAGAAATCGTAGTACCACTTTTCTGAGCTTTGATTTTAACTGTAAAGTTTCCTTTTGAATCAGCTTTTGCTGAACCTAAAGTTTTACTTCCAACTTTAACAGTAACAGTAGAGTTAGCTTCAGCTTTTCCAGTTACTTTCGCATCGTTATCGTCTACTTTATTAACCTTTGGTTTACTTGGAGCAATCACATCTACGACTGTTACAGTTGTTGCTGTACTCGTATTACCAGCAGCATCTTTAGCAGTTACAGATAGTTTTGTACCAGCATATTGAACAGCTATCGTAACGGAATAATTTCCAGATGAATTAGCTTTTGCAGATCCAAGTGTTGTGGAACCTTTTTTAACAGTAACAGTAGAACCAGCTTCTGCTTTTCCAGTCACAACTTTGTCATTATTATCAACCTTATTTACTACAGGCTTAGATGGTGCAATCACATCAACGACTTTTGTAGTTGACGCTGCACTTGTATTACCAGCAGAATCTTTAGCTGTAACACTTAATGTCACGCCAGCTTTTTGTGTTTTGATTTTTACAGAATAAGTTCCATTTGAAGCTGTTTTAGCAGTACCTAATTGAGTACTACCTACTTTCACGGTAACAGTAGAGCTAGCTTCTGCTTTACCTGTTACAACTGTATCATTATTATCAACTTTATTTACGATTGGTTTATTTGGGGCAACATTATCTTCGAAGTAAGTTCCTATAGCATATAAGTCATCTTCTGTATTATTATCAACATCGTCATTATCATAGTCTATAACGCCAACATAATATGTACCAGCTTTTGCTTGGTATGCTTGATATTCATTTCCTTCGTCATCATATTCAGAGCCTAAATATTGTAATTTATTACTCACGGCAAAATATTTTTCTGTTACAGAGAATGCTAGTTCAATATTATCAGAGTTAGTAACCCCAACTACATATAAAAGTCCATCGCTCGGTACGACTACTTTATGAACATCTACATCATACAATGGGTATAACTGTCCAATTAACGGTTTTTCATATGATGTATTATCTGCAGAATCAAAGTCATCATTGGGCTCTACCTCAGATATAAAATCATCATCTTCACTAGTGCTGTTACCATTACTCATAATCCCTATTTTATTAAAGTTTTTTACTGAAATGGCTTTTGAATCCTTTACTTCATTTCTAAGTTGATTAAACCTATGAAAATCGGGGATTCCTTTTTGAAGTGGCATTTTAATCTGATGTTCAACCATCTTCTTGGATAAGTTGTATCCGTTTCCTTCTGCCTTAACAGTTCCTAAAGACAATGGTGACGCTAATAAACCTAAAGCAACTAATGATAAGATTTTTTTATTAAGCACCCAATCACTCCTATTATTTGTTATTAAGAACGCTGAGGTCTTAATGCTACTACAAGTAATTAGATACAACCATGGGCTTCAATGCGCATTTATTTTTCGGCAATTATAAAGACTATAGACTTGTTTAATGAAATTTTAATTATCGAATACGAAAATAACTAGTCTAAATAAGAGTAATTTTAGCGTTTTTTAGTAAAGTTTTAATGTAGGAATTATTAAGCTTATTTAAGTAATTGGGATTATATTGGTAAAATATCAAACTATTATCATATGTAACGTATTGAGAATCATGATGAGATTCTCTTTTTTGTTGTTCAATTTTTTGAACACCCCAATGTATATAATCAAATTATCAAATGGAGGAGGTATTCATTAGTAGCGACATATTTTTTTAAGGGGGAAAATCATGAAGAAAAGAAATTTTATGTACTTATTTTTAACTTTTATCATTTTGTTTTCATTTAATTTAAAATCAGCATTTGCTGAAATAGGAGATCGCAGCACACCTTATAGTGCCTGGTTTAACTATAATTTTACACTTCAAGAGTATGAGTGGGATAAGCCGAAAGAAGTTGAACTTCAATTATTCGACATGTACACAGGTGATGAGGCAAATGAAATTGTTGCAAATGAAAATATGTTTAATACAGAACCTGCAGATGATGAAGAATGGATTGTGATGGGATTTAACTTGAAATACGTCTCAGGTCCAGAAGAACCTTTATCAGCATCTGATGTGGTTAATAGCTACAATAGTTTTTATACTAAATCTGGTCAAAAAGTTAATCCAATCGAAACGGCATCTTTTGGGGATCAATTAGATGGTCTTAGTGAATACGATGTAGAACTATATCCGGGTGCAGAATCTGAAGTTTATTACGGTATTTTAGTAAAGAAAACAGTTGGCTACCCAATTATTAGAATCGGGATGGGCTATGATTCTCGCGCAGACCAAACGATTTATGGATGGTTCTCAACGGATCCAGATTATGTAGAGCCAATTTTATCACCTACTAATGTGAAGGTATCAGCTAGCACATATAATAGTGCTAAATTAAGTTGGACAAAAGCGGATGATGTGTCTGGTTATGATATTTATCGCTCAACTTCAAGTACAGGTACGTATACAAAAATAGCAACTACTTCAAGTACTTCGTATACGAATTCAACTTTAAACACAGGTACAACTTATTACTATAAAATTAAATCTTATAAAAAAGGAACATCTACACAATACAGTGATTATAGCAAAGTAGTTTCAGTAAAACCTGCCTTGTCTACACCAACATCTGTAAAAGCAACAACTTCTTCATATAATAGTGTGAAAACGAGTTGGTCAGCTGTAATTGGTGCAAGTGGATATGAAGTTTACCGTTCAACGTCTAGTAATGGAACATACTCACGAGTTGGAACAATAACTTCAACAAGCTATACGAATTCAGGTTTAACAACAAACAAAACGTATTATTACAAGGTTAAATCGTATAGAGTAGTGAGTGGCAAGAAAGTCTATGGAAATTATTCATCAGTCGTTAGTGCAAAACCAATTCCATCAGTACCAACTAATTTCAACGCGACTAAAGTAAGTTCAACAAGTAGCAAAGTATCGTGGAGTTCAGTAAGTGGAGCAAGCGGCTATGAAATTTACAGATCTACATCAATTACTGGTTCATATAGTTTAGTAAAAAGTACAACTTCAACATCTTATACAAATAGTAGTTTAACAAAGAAAAAGACTTACTATTATAAAGTAAGAACATATCGAACAGTTGGTTCTACTAAAGTGTATAGTGGTTGGACTTCTATTAAGAGTGTTAAGCTTTAAGAATTAGCTAAATAAAGTGTGTTAACAAAGAGAGAACCGTTTGGTTGGTTCTAAAAAGTTTTTAGCTTTGAACAAAATAAAACCTCTTTGATATAATTAAATTCGGTCGGTCAAAATGGTATTGCAAATAGCATTGTCTTTGCACCAAAATACAGTAGACTAGTGATATATGGAAAATTAAAAAGAGAAATTGGTCAGATATTAAATGGAGTAGGTACTCTTATAAGGCTGAGCAAACCACCAGTTATACTGGTGGTTATGACTGGCCACTCCATTTCCTCCAATCAAAAGACTTTATAATAAAGGGGAAAATAAGCGAGTTAAAGACTCGATTATTTTTTTGAAAAGGCTTCGTTCTTTAAATTCAGCAAAAATTAATTGTGTTGAAACCGAAAAGTCATTTAAAAAAGAGTTATAGACTTGACGAACTCCTTTCGATTCATACATAAATGCAGTTAATTCATAATTTAAGTGAAGGCTACGAATATCTAAATTAGCGGTTCCAACTGAAGCAATTTCATTATCGATGAGTATCACTTTTGAGTGAAGGAAATTCTTTTTATATTTAAAAATTTTTACCCCGCATTCTAATAGAGGTGCAAAGTATGATTTTGAAGCTGAGTCACTTAATAGACTATCACTTTTACCTGGATACATTATTCGTACATCTACACCAGACAAAGCTTTAAGCTTTAAAATTGTTAAAATTTCTTGATCAGGAACAAAATAAGGTGTGGCAATCCAAATACTATCCTCAGCTATTGAGAGGAGAGAGTGAAATGCATTCCTCATTGTTGGTTCTTTTGTATCAGGACCACTTCCAAATATTTGAATAGCACCTGATTCAGCTAATTCTCTAGCATTATCAATAGGTTTCTCAACTGTAATTTGATCATTGTTTAAAATATTTTTAATAGTTTCAACTGAGCTATCAAATGTAGAATAGTACCAGTCTTGTAAAAATAAATTTTGCAATTCTTTGACAGCTGTGCCTTCAATGAATAAATGAGTATCTCTCCAAAATCCTAGTTTAGACCTTCCTAAATATTCGTCACCAACATTTAGACCCCCAGTAAATCCTTTTATCCCATCTATCACTACGATTTTTCTATGATTACGGTAATTCAGAGTGCCAAATGACCAATTCGTGAAAATCGGATCGAACTGTGCTACTTTAACACCGATATTTTGCAAATTTTTTAAAATTTTCTTTTTAAATTTTTTACTTCCCAAACCATCAATCAATAAACGAACTTCAATACCCTCATTTGCTTTCATTTTTAATATATCGAGTACCTCATTCCCAATTGTATCCGTACGAAAAATATAATATTGAATATAGATGGAGTGTTTTGCATTTAACAAAGATTCCTTTAGTCTAGAAAACATTTCATCTCCATTGATTAATAAAGAAGCGGTTGTATTTTGATTAATTGATGCACCGGTTAATTTTTCAATAATAGCACTTAATTTAGATAATTTTGTAGACAATGTATTGCTATTAATAGAGTTAACGGGAGTATTTTGAGGTATTTTAAACATTGAGTGTCGGATTAATTTCTTTCGCCTTGTCTTTAATCGTCCAAATAATACATATAAAATAACGCCAAATGTTGGGATAAGGACGAATAATAATAGCCAAGAAAGAGTATTTTGTGGGTCACGATTTTCTAAAAATAATTTGCAGGAGATAACAATTACACTAATGGTAATTATCAAATGCATGCTAACAAAGAAGGATCCAGGTGACCTATCCATAAATAGTTCCCATAATATTAATAAAAAAATAGCAAACAGAATTTTATAATTATTTATTCTAATATTAAATCACCTACTGCTTAGTGTTTAGCTATGGTATGTGATTTAATCTTTCCTAGTTTGTGTTCGATATTCATTTCATAAAAATAATAATGGAAATTACATATTTTTAGTTATTTCTTTAGAATTCTTAAGAAATTCCGTAGAGAAATACTAATAAAATTAGTCGAAAATATAAATGTTATCTACTAAATAGTAATAAATGAGAAATGAGGAATAGGATTGAAATATCGTTTAATAGCTTTAATAAGTAGTTGGGGAATTCTCTTGGTTGGTTTATATGTCATTGGAATTTTTCCATTATCAAAAAATGAATTAATTGACTTTATTACCAAACAACAAGATTATGCAATTTTATTATACTTTGTAATATTTGCATTTAGATTTATTTTAATGATACCTAGTTCATTATTTTTACTCATAGGTGTATATCTTTTTAATCCTTGGATTGTACTTTTAATTTCCTTAGGATCTATGTTTATTACTGAAAGTATCGTCTACATTATTGGAAGAAAAATAAATAAGTCACAGTGGTATAAAACATTTCTAGAAAAACATCCGAAAATTGATAATAGAATTAAGAAAAACCAATACTGGATGTTATTTATTTTAGGTGCAGTTCCAACAGGTCCTACAGATGCTGCTTGTTTAATTTCATCGGCATCTGGAATGAAGTATAGAGCTTACATTGCAATTGTTTTGTTAAGTAACACCTGCTATGCACTATGGTATGTATTACTTGGATCTTATGTACATTTTTAATATTTGTTCATGATTCTTTATAAATCTTAAGAATTTTAGTGACCATTTCTTCAGATATTAACTTTATTATAAGCCTATCTTGAAAAGTTAATAATTTGGAGGTTAGGTTTATGAAAAATTTATTATTTCTATTTCAATATATACTAAGACCAAGAACAGTTGGAGCTATAATGCCTAGTTCACGTTTCCTAGCAAGCAAGATGTTAGAAGATATTAATTTTGAAAATGCTAGTGTAATTGTAGAGTATGGGCCTGGTACAGGAATCTTTACTGAACAACTACTAAAAAAAAGATTGCCAAATACTAAAATTATATTAATGGAAAAAAATCAGGAGTTTTACAATCATCTAATTAATAAGTTTGGTCATAGGAAAAATTTGTTTATCATAAATGATGGTGCAGAAAACATAGTTAAATATTTAGCAGAATTAGAAGTGTTCAATGTGGATTATGTTATTTCAGGTCTACCATTTGCAAGTTTACCAAAAAGGATTTCTAAATCTATATTAACGAGTACCAAAAGGGTACTGAATGATGAAGGAAAATTTATTACATTCCAATATACACAAAGAAAAATGAGTTTTATTAATCATTACTTCGAGAAAATGCATATTAAAAGAGAAATTAGAAATTTCCCCCCAGCATATGTTCTAAGTTGTAATAATGAACGGTCTATTTGAAAGGATTAGTTAAAAATGACGAGTAAAATACTAGTTGTAGATGATGATGAAAATATAAAAAAATTAATTTCGATTTATCTTCAAAACGAAGGATTTGAAACTACGTTAGCCAATGATGCAGTAGAAGCATTTGAATTCTTACAAGAAGAAGAATATGACTTAATTATTTTGGACATCATGCTGCCAAAAATTAATGGAATTGAAGCGTGTATTAAGATTCGTGAAGAAAAGACCTTACCGATCATCATGCTTTCAGCAAAGAGTGAAGATATTGATAAAATACAAGGTTTAAGTTCAGGTGCAGATGATTATTTAACGAAGCCTTTTAATCCTCTTGAGTTAATTGCTCGAGTAAAATCTCAGTTAAGAAGATTTAAAAAATATAATAAAATGCAAAAAAATAATGAAAAAGTTTTAGAATTTGATGATTTGTACATGAATACAGAAACTCGCCAAGTTTGGGTTCGTAAACAAGAAAAAAGGTTAACTCCAAAAGAATTTGAAATACTTGAATTACTTTTACGTAATAAAGGAATCGTTTTAAGTGTGAGTAAAATATATGAAGCAATTTGGAAAGAAGACTTTTTAAAGTCCGACAATACTGTTATGGTCCATATAACAAATATTCGTGAAAAAATTGAAGAAGATCCGAAACATCCAATTTATATTAAAACTATTTGGGGAATTGGGTACAAAATATGAATAAATTAAATCACTTTTGGCAACGGATTAGTATTAAGCTTTTAGTTGCAATTGCTATTAGTTTTGGGGTTTCACTAATTATTACTCTCCTCATTTCACAAATTTTTATTAGGCCATATATAATAAGTCATCCAAATAATGTGAATTCATTTTTATACAATTTAATAATTATTCCTACATTTTTAATGATTATTTCAAGTTTTATTATTAGTTTTTTATTACTAGTTAGGAAAAAAATACAGTATCTAAAGCAAATTTCAAATACTGTTCAATTGATATCAGAAGGTAAACTTGGGATTGTTATTGATTTGGAAGGAAACGATGAATTAACTCAATTAAGTAAGAATATTAATACAATGTCAAAGGAACTAGAAATAAAATTTAATAATGAAAGACAAATGGAAAATGTAAAAAATGAATTGATAACAAGTGTTTCACATGATTTAAGAACACCATTAACGTCGATTTTAGGATATACGAATTTGTTAAGAAATAGAGAATACAAAAATGAGAATGAATTAAATGAATACTTGAATACAATTTATACAAAATCAAACGACTTGAAAAATCTAATTAATGAACTTTTTGAATATACAAAGTTATCTAGCCCTGATATTATTCTATCAAAACAAATAGTTGATTATAGTCAATTAATTGAACAAGTTATTGGAGAGAATATTCCCATTTTCCATAAAGAGGGATTGAACCTTAAAAAGGAATTGATAGCAGAAGATATTCATATAAATATTGATGTCGAAAAAATCGTAAGGGTTTTGGATAATTTATTTAGTAATGCTATGAAGTATAGTGTTAAGCCTTCTACTATAATTGTTAATTTAACTCAATCCACCAATGAAGTACTATTTTCAATATCAAATAAAGGAAATAATCTTAAGGTTGAGCATCTTGATCGGTTTTTTGAAAGATTTTATCGCGTAGACCAATCACGAAAAAGTGAAGGAAGTGCAGGGTTGGGACTTGCTATTTCTAAACGAATTGTTGAACTTCATAGTGGAGGAATATGGGGGGAGTTCAACAATGATTGGATTACTTTTTTTGTGAAATTGAATAAAGATTAAAAGCTAGTACTATTTCAATGTAGCACAAATTTAAATTAATGAGACTGGCTAAGAAATATCAATAAAGTCAATCTTATAGAAAATATAGTAGCGACATCGGAATATCCTAAAATTTTTGTAGAATGAGAACTATAACTTTAAATAGTTAAGGATTTGTTGAAAATTTCAATATCCTCATTAAGAAGAGGGATGATTTAGACATGCACCTAAAGGATCTAGCAATTGATATGTTTACTTCTTACGAAAATGTTGCTGTCCTGTTGAGCATTAGTATCAATATTGTGATTAGTATATTAGGGATTGTTCCAAGTGTTTTCTTAACTGCTGCAAACTTGACTGTGTTCGGTTTTTGGGAAGGAATGGGGATATCTTTTATTGGAGAAGTTTCTGGAACAGCCATTTCGTTTGTATTATATAGAAAAGGATTTCGCAAATTAAAGGATGTGCGTGGATTCTCTAATCGGAAAGTACAACAACTACTAAAAGCCAATAGTAAAGATTCATTTTTACTAATACTTTTCCTTAGAATTTTACCATTAATCCCAATGGGTCTTGTAACATTCATAGCTTCCATTGGAAAAACGTCCCTTCTCATTTTTTTAGCTGCCAGTACCTTAGGAAAAATACCGGCAATTTTAATTGAAGCCTATTCCGTGCACCAAGTCATAAATTGGACAGGGGAAGGTAAGTTAATTGTATCTATAGTTTCTTGTATAATCCTTTTAATTACTTGGCGTAAGATAAGCACACATTCATTTTCGCGAAACGAATATTATAGAAAATGAAAAATATTATATTAAAGCCCTTGTGTAAACAGAAAAATAGCCGAATTGTCATAGTATAAGTTTATATTGCTTGTCCAAGATGACTCGGGTGCTAGAAAGTAGTAGTTTTTCTGTTAAACTTTACTCTTATATACTATGCTCTTGACTTAAATTAGCTTTTTGTGAATATAAAAGAAAAAATGTATGGAATAATTTTTCCATACATTTTTTTCTTAGTTAGAAGCCCGACTTAAAAATAGGGGGCTAAAATAATCCATTTATTCATGGCCTAGTTTTCATTAAGCCAATCTTTAAAACGTGTTGGGGCAGTATGCAAAATTTCTTCTGCTTTTGGAACTAAAGAAAACTCACCAAGTTTTGCACCAAAGTAAAGATTCTTATCAGCTGCTTCTACTGTACGTTTATCATTTTTACTTTCTAAGTAGGCATTTACGAAATCAGCAAATTTCATTCGATCTGGTCCAGTTAAATTAACAATACCGTTTACTGGTGTACTAAGTGCAAAGTCCGCGATACCTGCAGCAGCATCTTCTGAAGAGATTGCCTGATTATACGAATCAGGTAAACGAACAGTGCCTCCGTCAGTAAATAAATCTGTAAGAACCAGAATAAAGTCAAAGAATTGTGTTGTACGAACAATCGTGTAAGGAATGCTAGAATTTTTTATTAATTCTTCTTGAGCCATTTTACCACGGAAATATGCACTTTGAAGAAGTCTTTCCGTACCAACAATTGATAAATGAAGATGATGTTTTACGTTGGCAACTTTCTCAGCAGCAAGAATATTTCGTGTAGAAGTTTTAAAAAAGTCCAATACGACGTTGTCCTCATATGAAGGAGAGTTTGTTACATCAATCACAATATCAGCGCCACTAAGAATTTCAACAAGGCCTTCACCAGAAATAGTATTAACCCCTAGGGAAGGTGATGCTACAACAATCTCATGTTCAGTTTCACGAAGTTTACTTACGATTTTAGTTCCAATAAATCCAGTACCACCAATTACTACAATTTTCATTTATGTTTACCTCACTTATGATGAATTTAATTGTTTAATATTATTATTGGGTAAGTCTTTTTTTCTCATTGACTTATTGATGAAGCTTTTTTAGAAATACATATCTATTAATAGTTTTTAAGTAAAACAATTATATTGCAAAACGCTTTGCAGCATCTTCTGCTTCCTTATATGCATTAGCCAATATTTCTTCTCTCTTTAACAAAGCTGTGCCTTGAGCTCTTATAATTTGATAATCTTCAACGCCCAAGAAATTAAACATGGATTTCAAATACTTATGAGCGTACTCAACCTCAGTATACCAATCATCATTAGTATAAATTGCACCACTGGCTTGAATGAGTAATAATTTTCGACCATCATTTAGTAGTCCTACCGAACCGTTTTCTGTGTATTTAAAAGTCTCACGGGCTATTAAAATATTATCCATATAATCTTTTAATTTAGAAGGAATATTAAAATTATGAAGTGGTAAAGCAATTACATACTGCTTTATTTCTTTGAATTGCTTTAAGATTTCATTCATTCGTTCTATTTTACGTGCTTCATCCGAGTTAAGTTGAATTCCTTCACTTAACTTTTTCCAGGCAGATAAAACTGTTGAATCTACATTAGGTATTTCTTCGTTATACAAGTTAATTTGTTCAATCTCCGGAGTAGGGTCCATATTTTTAAGTGTTTCCTTAAAATGATTTAATACATTTACACTATATACCTCTTCAGAATTGAAATTGGGATGTGCATTTATTACAAGTATTCTGTTCATAAGATGTCTCCTCTTGTAAGTAATGCTTAATAACCGACAAACATAATCGGCGATTAAGTATATCCACAATATAACCGTTGTTTTTTAAAATGTCAATGGCATTTGTGTAGTTTTTCACAAAGTATAAATCTTTTTAAAATTTGGATTACATATTTTATTTTTGTAGTGGAGGGGTAGAATATTGTCTTCATTGGCTTGTTTATTTAATTGATATACCACCAAACTCGAGTATTACGATTAAAGACTTTTCCGAGTTTTAGGGTGTCTCAGATCCATATCTTTCGAGGATGTTCAGTAAACGTTCAAAAGCAGGTAATGTAACTGCTGTACCAGGTACTAAGTGTGGCATTAGGTTGGCCTAAGATTCTACAGATATTACGTTTTTTTTTGCAGTGGAAGCTATTGAAGACTCAAAACCTATATTCCAATATAATATTAAAGACAAGGGGTATTTTTATAGAAATCTTAATGATACAAATTTTAATGAATGAAGAGGTTTCAGATTGCACCTTATGTACTATTAAAATTGTCATGCTGGAAGCTGAGAGAAGATGAGGAACTTCTTACGTTCAAAAACGTAATTTTGGTTTAACGAAGAACTGGATTCAAAAATTACGTGAAGACACACGCATACATTTTAGTAAAACTTTATAAGAAATTTGGACTCGCATAAAGGTATAACTTTGTTCGAGTTTTTTAATCTATTATCATTTCTTCATCTAATTTTGATTTTTTCAAAAAAGTATTTGTTCAATTATTCTTTTTTTGCAAGTGAATGGGAAGACAGTAGAAAGGGCTATTGGCGAACTGCCAATAGCCCAATTTTTATTAGACCTTTGTTACCTTGTAGCAAAAAGTGGGGTAGGTGTAACGTCTATTAGTAAATTTCTAATGTGGTGTGATTGATCACCACCGTTAAAAAAATCCTCATATAACAAAAAAGAAAGCTTATATTTCAAATTTAATATGCTTCCTACTTTAGAACGTTTACTTACCACATTGATAATAATGTTTCTGCAAAGCCTGCTGGTTTCTGAATATATCCTAGATGTCCACCTGAGATGTGAACAATTGGTAAATTCAATTGTTCAGAAATATATTGATTTACATCTTGAGGGAAAGATCCCTTTGAATCTTTTCCATTCAATAAAATTATACGATTTAAATAAGGTTTAAAATCTTCCATTGTAATATTTGAAGATGTATATTGTCTAATTTCATATTTAAACCAATTCAACATTTCTTCAAATCTTTTTATTTCTTTTGTACTTTCAGGTGAACTAGCTGGCTTAGACATGCTTTCTGCATCAATTGGCGCCACTCTTAAAGATTCCCCAAATATTTTCATCGCTTCTGATATGTTTTCATTTATTGCAGTTTGTACAATTTCTTCATTTTTCATTTGCCATTTTTGACTATCTGGTAAGAAAGTATTAATTGGTGGTTCATGAAATGCGATTTTTTTTACTATTTCTGGATACTCTTTTAACACATGCATTGCTACAATAGAACCTGAGCTTGATCCTAAAATATAAACTGGTTTATCACTTATATGTCTCGCTAATGCTACAATATCAGCTGCATCTCTTTTAACTCGATATTCATCATGTGGATTAGCTATTGATTCAGGTAATGGTTGTGTCAATTCACTTTGTCCGTAACCTCGACGATCTATCGCAACAATTGTATAGGTATCTTTCAAATGCTGTGCTAAAGGTAAGAAAATATCACCTGTACCATTTGCACCAGGAATAAATATCAGCACTGGACCTTGTCCAATTTGATGATAATGTAAATTTGCACCGTCTAATTCTATTATGTTCAATGATAAAACCTCCTAAATAACTCATTAGTTCAGCAACAATCACTTTAAGATTAAGGGGAATATTTAACTCTTTAAATAGTGGTAGAATTTCATCTTCAATTCCCCCTGTTAAATAATGAATATTCAATCTGAAAACTAGAAATAAGATGCACATGTTGAGCAATTTTTTTGTAACAAATTATATAGTTAAGATTCCGGGCAAAGTCTCATCTGCACTAAGACGCGTATACTCTACGGACTTTTCCCACAACTCTTTTGAATTTCTCTTATCATGCGACAAGGGTGAGGATAAAGTTTCCATCCCTCTGTCAACATATTTACCTGTTATTTGTTCATATTGAGCCTCGGTCATCATATTCGCTAATGCCATTGCAGACTGATTTAGCGTACCGATTCGATCAGCTACTTTTGCTAAAAACTCCTCCGTAAAACGAGATTTATCTGGTGAAAAATTGGTATCAGTCAATAGTCCGGGGTTAAATGCATTGGCTGTAATATGAGAATTTAGTCTTTTCAGTTTTGCAGCCAATTCGTAGGTAAAATACAGATTACACAACTTAGAAAACGAATAACGGCTGAAGTTTGTGCTAAACTCCTCACTAGGATAAGCCAGTGCCTCAACGCCCGACCAAGTTAGTTCACCGCCGGGCGGACAGTGCATATCACTACTCACGATTGCAACGCGACCATTGGGCTGCAAATGGGGAAGTAATAAATTCGTTAGGAGAAAATGTCCCAAATGATTGGTCTCAAACACCATATCAAAACCATCTGATGTCAGGCCTGAGTATGTTCCATTGATACCCGCGTTGCAAATTATTCCCTCAAGGGGACCCAATCCGTGCTGTTTATATTCCTTTACAAAACTTCGCACAGAAGAGAGAGAAGAAACGTCAAGCTCCATTGTGGAGATATTCGCATTATCTGTTTGGTCAATTACATATTTGATGGCCGCATTCGCTTTTTGTCCATTGCGGCAAGCCAAAAGAATGTGATAATTATTGGATTTTGCTGCAATGTTCCGGGCGCATTCCAATCCAAGCCCGGAATTTCCTCCAGTGACGAGAATCACTTTTTTAGATTTAGTCATTGATGTAACACTCCTTTAGAGTCATTTATAGAGAAAAGGTCCGTTTTCTTAAAGCTGTCTATCCGAACCCTTTTTGTCGCAGATATTCGAAACATTTGCATGGATATAATCTTCTGTTCCTTTATTTTTTTTAGTGTACCGAAACTGGCGATAAGGTCAGCGTATGCATACTTAGAATGATCTGGTGTTTGCTAGTTGGCTACTGATCCAGTTCCTCCTAATAATCGTAGTAACTTTGGCAATGCCTAGACATTCATCGTTGCTTTGCACAGTTGGTGGTAGTTCTTTATTATGCATGTGGTGTAAATCTTCCAATATAGGAGGCAGCTTAACTCTTGAAGATTGGACCTAAATCCAAATTTTGTTACCAAGGAATAATTCCATCACGGTTTATGAAGATACCAGTTGGACCACTGTTATCAATTGTCGCCATTTTAACAATTGCATCAGTACCTTGTTCTAAAGTCTGAAAACCGTGACCAGTGAGATCTGTTTTTGTTGGTCCAGGATCAACCGCATTAATACGTATGTCAGGAAGTCCTTTTGCATATTGTAAGGTTAGCATTGAAACCGCCGCTTTAGATGAACAGTATGCTAAAGCATTGACGGTTGATTCAATTTTCTCAGGATTTGTGACTTGTCCGAATGAACCTAGTCCACTACTTACATTTACAATTACAGGTTGGTTTGACTTTTTTAATAAAGGTAAGAAGTGTTGCGTGACACGCACAATACCAAAAACATTTGTGTTGTAGACTTGTTCCATCATATCAGCAGTAATGTCTTGCACAAAAGAATGATTACCAGAGATTCCTGCATTGTTGATTAAGACATCTATATATCCTTCTCTTTTCTCAATCTCTATGGCAGCATTTTTTACAGATTCTTCATTTGTTACGTCAAGAACAATATATTGGGCTTCTAATTTTTCTGCTGCTTCTTTTCCTCTTTCTTCATCACGAGAACCAATATAAACCGTATGACCTAATTTTTTCAGGCGTCGTGCTGCTTCGAAACCTAACCCTTTGTTTGCTCCAGTTATTAATGTTACTGTCATATTCATCAATCTCCTTTTGGATGAACTATTAACTAAATGTTGTCAAAAATTCAGTTAGAAGAAACATTGCTTATTTTTTTCTCACCTATTATTTTGGAATTAAGAAACCAGTAACGACGATAATCACCTGATAATGCCGAAAAGGATATAGGTTTCTTACCAAGAGCTTCAATATGCTCAACTAAATAATTTTTCAAAATCCAAGGATCTTCAATTACATGCGTTTGCAAATGCAAGGTTTGCTTTATAGAGTCAACACTTGTATTTAGATCATCAGCAATTTGGTTCAAAGATAACTCAGTCATTTTTAAATTTAACTCAAATTCTCTGATTGTATCTTCCACTTGCTTTTGAGTTAAAGACATATCTCTACCTCCTATTCATATAATCAAACAGTTGTAATTACAACTATTTGATTATATGATAGGCTCACTTTATTATGTTGTCAATTAGAAGGTTGTATATTTAATTATTTAACCAATAATATATGATAGAATATGTGTAAGCTAAAGGAGAGAAAGTAATGAATGTAGGGGAAGACAGGCTTTCAGAACAAATATATCATTTTAATAATTTGCAAAAAGATTTTATATTAAAAAGGTTAACAAGCATGAATCTTAATGAGCAGCAAGCTCGAACGTTAAATTATATAGCAAACAATCCTGGCACTATCCAAAAAGATCTAGCTAATTATCTTGGTAAGCAAACTGCAACTGTTACTAATATACTTAAAGGTTTAGAAGCAAAAGCATATATTAGCCGAGAAATACCTTCTAACAATGAAAGACAAAAAAGACTATACTTAACAGCAGAAGGTAAGAATCTTGTTGATTTAGTTCAGCAGATATTTTTCGATTTAGAGGCTGTTTTAACATCATCAATTTCAGAATCAGATAAAAAAAATGTCAGAGATATTTTGAAATTGATTGGTACAAAACTTTGAAATAAGTTTGTATTAAAATAGGGCACGTTAGTTACTGAAAAGTATCGGAATTAATGTATACATAAATACATACTATTAACTATTTGTTCATAGTTTTGTCATATGAAATAAATGAATATAAATCCCATAATGAATGAGAGCCAAGTCATCCTATATAAGACTTGGCTCTCATTTATGTGTATTTAATAAAGACTGAACTTTATTCAATTTAAATACTTAACGTTGTATTCTGCTTGTTCCTGATGAGACACCTCTTATAATAAACTAAATAGGTTATACCATTAAATATTCCCTTTTCCTTTGACTATTTAGTAATTTAGCTCCATTGCTATGGTACATATTTTGTTTAAAAGATTCAGATAAAAGTAAAGAAGCATCTACATCTTTTCCAATTGCTAAAGCAGCATTCGTTGGTGTATATGGTGTATCCGACCCATATAGGATTTTGTTTGAGTCTACCATTTTGAGCAATGTTGGCAATTGATATGGTAATATTGCTCCTGCTGTGTCAAAGTACATATTATTCATCACATCTAGAATATCATCTTGTTTATGAGACTCGTGTCCAAGAACAGTGCGACCAATAGCAATGCGTTGTGCGATAATTGGTAACAATGACCCGCCATGTGGAATAATCCAAGTAATTTTCGGATAGCGACTAAAAATCGTATTTTCCGCCATGTTGACTATGGTACGAGTAGTATCAAAAAAGTATTCCATTAGTGGAGGAGCTGTATATTTATTGACTGTTGGGTTCAATAAATTTGGTTCATTTGGATGAATTGTTACTAATGCATTTTGTTCATTTAACTTCTTCATTACTGGATCAAGTCTTCGATCACCTATATATAGTCCTTGTGAATTAGTCGGTAATGTGAATCCAATTGCATTTTGTTCATTTATTGCTTTGTCAATGGTTTGAACACTCTCTTCAATATAAGGTAAAGGCAATGAAGCAAAGAAGCCAAGTTTACCTGGATATTTGGATTGAAAGTTACTAGCGAACTCATTCACCTCTGAAGCCAATTCAATTGTGCTATTTTTTTCACCAGTATTAATGTGCGGACTAGATATCGATAATATGGCATATTCAATATTAAGCTGCTGCATCCATTCTAAGTTATCATCGACAGACCATTTTGGCGTCTTAACACCATCTGCTACATCATGGTATTTTTCAGCAAGATATTTTTGATAACCTGGTGATAAGTAATGCGCATGAAAATCAATTTTGGGATACATTCTTGAAATGCTTTCTGTCATGACTCTGACCTCCAATTTAATTCTTATAGCTTTACTATATACTTCTAAGAACATTGATATAAGAATCAGATTTTCCAAATGTGTCCCATTCTCATTTATAGTTATCAAAACTCGTTATCAAAGAGTGTCTCAAGGTTTGTTCCACGAGATTGAAGAACACTTTCAGTAATTTGTGTGACATAGTCCGCCATTTCATCTGGTGGACAAGGATTATCAGTACATAGCCAATTAAGAATAACGCCAACATGAGCATTAACAATATAGTTAGCTAAAATACTACTTGGTATGTTAACTGTCGCCTTGTCTTCAAAACACGCTTCATAAGCTTGCTTCCCACTAGCAATTAGTTTTGCAGTAAAGGATGGCCAAGTAGATTGGGTAGCAAAAGTCCGAAAAAATAGTCTATGTTGGTAGAAATAATTAAAAAAATATGGATAAAAATCATTTGCTGTAGGTTTTGGATTCATCTTTGAAGGTGTGATTCCTGATAATAAATAATCCATCGTCCAATCTAGAAATTCAAACTTATCAACGAAATTACGATAAAAGGATGAACGTGAAATATTAGCTGTTCGGATGAGATCCATCACAGTAACTTGGTCAAGTTCTTTCCACGATAATAATTCAACTAAAGCATTCATTAATTTAAGTTTACTGGGTTGAACCATTACAACTCCCCTTTTCAAATTTTGTGCTATTACTTAATAGTTAGAGTATTAAAAGTAACATGTGAAAATTAACTAATTCAATATGTAAAGATTGAGAATCTCCTTAAGAGCCTACTATTCCTTCTCAAAGACAAAAAAATCAGATATATCATTATTAATTAATCATTCTCTTTCCAATAGTAGTAATCAAATTATCAAAAATGGATGACTAATTGTGCAACAATTCAAGAGTGTGTAACAGCTGAGTCATTAGGTTTTGACTTTGTTGGAATAACCTTATATGGCTATACAGAAGAGATAGAAGTAGCAAAATTTTATTTTAAAGACTTTAAATTTTTAAAGCAAGTTGTTAGTACGGTTAGTTTCTGCGTCTTGTTTCTGATGGTATATATTGTACATAAAAATGATCAAATAAAGATTTTGGCAAGTTGAGCATTCTAAAATCATAACAATCTTAAGTAAGTCGGGTGTCCATCAAACCAAATGGGAAATTTTTGTGAAATATTTTTACAATGTAAACGATTTCAATTGAAATATAATTACGAATGATTTATATTGTAAGTATATTCAGAATTTTTCAATTGTTTATTGTTCTTATTTTGTTAGGAAGAAAATTGAACAACTATTTTACATTAAGGGAATGGTGCATTGTGAATTCGCCTCACACAACTGGTACTGCTTAATAAACAGACGCATTCAATGATGAACCTTAAAATGAAAGGGAGGTTAGGAAGATGGAAAAAGAAAAAAAATTGGCATCAGCTATTCTCAGTAAGGTTGGGGGAATAGGGAATGTAGCACTTGTGACACACTGTATGACACGTGTGCGCCTCACTTTACGAGATGAGTCACTAGCTAACGTTGAAGAACTAAAGAAAGTTCCAGGTGTTTTAGGTGTGATTGTGGAATCTACTCTTCAAATCGTTGTTGGTCCAGGAGTAGTAACGAAAGTAGCGAATGAAATTGCTTTTGTAAGTGGTGTAAAAATAGGTGAGAGAATCCCGCTTCAACATAGTAATTCTCGTGCTGAAGAAGCTGCCAGAATTGCAGCGAATAATAAAGAAAACTATCAAAAAAAGAACAATACGCCGATAAAAAACTTTTTTAAAGCAATTGCACATATTTTTATTCCATTAGTACCTGCATTCTTAGCGGCTGGTTTAACTGCCGGGATCACAGCAATCATAGGTAACCTCATTACATCAGGACACTTAACCGGAGAAGGTTGGATTCAATTTAAACAAGTCCTTGGTGTCATTCAAAGTGGTTTATTAGCTTATATGGCAATCTATGTCGGAATCAATTCAGCTAGAGAATTTGGAGCGAGCCCTCCACTTGGTGGATTAATTGGTGGAGCGACACTTTTGACTGGGATGAACCCGGAATTACCGATTAAAAACTTATTTACGGGTGATGCACTTATCCCTGGACAAGGTGGCGTAATTGGGGTTGTGTTAGCTGTTTGGATATTATCGCGAATTGAAAAACGATTGCATAAAATCATACCGAATTCAATTGATCTCATTTTGACTTCATTTCTGAGTGTTGTTATTACAGGATTAATCACGATCTTCTTAATTATGCCTTTTGCAGGATTCGTTGAAACTCATTTACTTACTGCAGTTAATTGGACTTTATCAGTTGGTGGAGCATTTGCAGGATTTATACTAGGTGGTATTTGGTTGGTCATGGTTATGCTTGGACTACATCATATTATGACGCCTATTCATATTGAACTTATTAATAAAACAGGGGTAACGGTTCTATTACCAATCCTAGCAATGGCTGGAGCAGGGCAAGTTGGTGCAGCTTTAGCGCTTTGGGTACGTTGTTATAAGAACAAGCCACTGATCAATATTATTAAAGGCGCATTACCGATTGGTGTCCTTGGAATCGGTGAACCACTTATTTATGGCGTTACACTTCCACTTGGTAGACCGTTTGTGACAGCATGTTTAGGCGGAGCATTTGGTGGAGCGGTTATCGGCCATTTTGGCAATGTAGGGGCAATTGGGATTGGTGCAAGTGGACTAGAACTTAGTTTATTAATCGCTGATGGAAAATGGTGGATCTATTTACTTGGCATCTTGACAGCTTATATTTTTGGATTCGTCTGTACGTACCTTTTTGGTGTACCGAAAAAAGCAAGAGAATCCGTTGAGGCAGAAGAGACAGTCGAAGTGCAAGATACGTTTTCGTTCTAATTCATCAACCTCGCATAGGATGCTCGTGATTTTTAGTCGTGAGTGATTATGCGAGGCTTTTATTTTTAACAAAAAAAGCATAAAAAAGGAGCTTACTATGAGCGGCGTACTCGTTTCACTAACTGAACAATCAATTGAACAAACAATCGATTATCTCAAGAATATGAGAGAAATTGGATTTCATACGATTTTTACATCTCTTCAAATTCCTGAGGAAAGTAACTCAGATTTATTGACTCCTTTACGTAAAATTGGAGAGTTCGCAAACATTCATCAAATGACACTAATGGTAGATGTTTCACCAAGAGCATTTAAATCATTTTCACTCTCTCAGCTGAAAGAAAGTGGTGTAACTGGATTGCGAATTGATTTTGGGATGAATGTTTCGGACATTGCATCATTAACCCATGATTGGTTGATTGCACTGAATGCTAGTACAATTGATGGTGCATTTTTAGACGAGTTAAGAGAATGTCATGCTGATTTTACGTCACTTGAAGCGTGGCACAATTATTATCCTAGACCTGAGACTGGTTTGTCGCTTTCTCATTTTAAAGAACAGAACAAATGGTTAAAATCTCAAGGATTGAAGGTGGTTGCGTTTATTCCTGGTGATGGCGATTTAAGAGGTCCGTTACATGAGGGCTTGCCTACATTAGAGAAACATCGAAATCGTTCACCTTTTTCTAGTTACATTGAATTACTATCTGAGGCATTTGTCGATCAAGCAGTCATCGGAGACTTGTCACTTAGTAACCAGACGTTGCAACAGTTTATGTCATGGAATGAAGGAATTGTCTTAATTTGTGTAGAAGACAAGAAACATTCGCATGTTTGGGATCAAGTGCATCATAACCGCCCCGATATCGCAAGAGACGTTATCCGTTCCGAAAATGCACGCAGGCAATTTACTGGAAGCATACAGCCGGCTAATTGTGTTGAACGTCCGATCGGAGCACTTACTATTGATAACGACAAGTATAAACGGTACAAAGGAGAGTTTCAGATCACACTAAAGCAGTTGCCTCCAGATGAACGAGTCAATGTCATCGGGTACGTGATTAAAGAAGATCTTTCTCTGTTACCTTTTTTACAAAAATCAGGTTATCCATTCCGTTTTATTCTAAGTGAATCGTCGGTTTGAATAGAGCACATAGATATTGTACAGGAAGTAGTGGAGGCGTTAGGATGAGTATTGGTGAAATAGTATCTAGAATTGAGAACGCAATGCCTAAATTAACGCAAGCTGAGCAAAAAGTTGCCAGGTTTGTTCTTAGTTCACCGAATGAAGTAATGTTCATGAATGTGCATGAATTGGCGGCGCAATCTTCTTCAAGTAGCGCTTCTGTTGTTCGATTTTGTCGCTCAATGGGGTTAAAAGGTTTCCCAGAATTAAAGGTGGCATTATCAGCTGATCTCGCACAAGAACAAAAAACAGGTTATTATGATTTGGATAAAAACGAGAATGCTTCCGATCTCGTTGAAAAGATGCTCTCAAATGCGATTCAATCATTAAGAGATAGCGCAAATCAAATTGATTCAATTACGATTGAAAAGATCGCGAAAATACTTTACGACGCACCAGTCATTTTTGCTTTTGGAGTTGGTGCATCAGCATTAGTCGCAGAGGATATTGCTCAAAAGTGGTTACGAATGGGTAAAAATGTTTATGCAATGAGTGATTTACACGTCCTTGCCATGACCATGGCAAATGCACCAGAAGGAAGTGTTTTCATCGGCATTTCATATAGCGCCCAAACGAAAGAAGTGATGGAACTCACGAAGGTTGCAAAAAAAAATCGACTAATCTCCATCAGTCTCACCGGATTTGGGAGAAGTAAGCTATCAGATCTTTGCGATTTTAACTTGTTCACTTCACAAGCCCCTGAAGCAAAAATAAGAAGTGCTGCGACTACTTCGAAACTTAGCCAATTTTTCATTATTGATGTATTGTATTACGTGTATGCATCAATTAATATTGAATCGTCAAAAGACAAAATTACGAAAACTCGGCATGCAGTTAATGAATTGCATGGATTATAAGAAAAACAGCCAAGCCTTTTTGAAGTGCCTTGGCTGTTTTATCGTTTTCTTCACATTTTTGTTTAATTAAGCTACTCGTAAAATTTATTAAAATGCTAAAATATAACTATGAAAACATTCGGAAATAGAGGAATTGAGATAATGCGTATTCAATTAACAAAAAAACTTTCAGATGAAATGAAATTAAATGTAGTGAAGCCAGATTTAACGAATGAAAATCAACTTTTTTGTTGGCATGCGAACATCTTTAAATTAGGCCGTAAAAAATGCGTATTGGTAATGAACAATGCTACTAGATATTGTTTTATGATGTACGGACTAGTAAAAAAGGATTTTACAGATTTTGAAGTATTAATGAAGAATCATATATTAAAAAACTTTCTGGCTAACGAATACGAAATTGAGAAAATTGATTTATATATGGAAAAACTAGGTGAAGTACAATACACCGCCACAAGCGATCGAAGTATAATCTCACAGATGAATGATATGATATTTAGTGCCGAACATATCATTTATTACACTGCTGAAAAAGGTGAGGTAATTAGTTTAATTGATTTGAATCTTGATCTTAATGAGACTCCTTTATATAAGTTACGCTCATATCCAAATAAATTGATGAAGGAGGCATTAGATAAATTGGTTTAACCACATAAAGACGTTTTAAAAAAATAGTAAAGATAGTGACTACATGGTTTATGCTTTACTTATTGTTTTCGTCTTAGCTTTTCTTTTTATAAAACTATTTATTTTGGTAGTAAAAAATACGATTAATAAAAAAGAAAATAAGGTCATAGAAAATTTAACGGCCATAGTATTTTCAATTATTTTTTTACTAATATTTTGGGTATTAATTGGGCCTATTGAAGTGTAATAGATTTAAAAAAATCCCCAATGGTTTGAGGATGATCATTAATCATATTTCATTTGTATGTTCATCTTCATTTTTCTTTATTGCATCCTTAAACTCTTGTAGAATTACTTCGTTTGGAAGTCGATCTTTTTTGCCCTTAATTTTTGTGTTTCCTTTCTTCGGAACGATTATCCTATAACGATCTTTGTCTTTTAAACTACTTGTTGCGAATACATATGAATTATCAAGCGCTAAAATCATCCTTAGGATCCATCTTTATTAATACTTTTTTGCTTTTATCATAGCCAATACGCTGTTCAACAATAACTACCTGGCTTGCTCCCAATTCTCCTTTTAAATTATTTTCCACAATAACTTTATATGGTGTATAAGGACCACCGTCATCAGATTCTGTCTTCAATTGTCCAATTACTCGACCTATAAATACTTGTTTTGCTGATTCTGTAATATTTTCTATCTGATTAAGATCAAACTCATATTCTTCACTTGAAACGACTACGTTTTTTGTTGATTAGTATTGGATTTAATTGGAGCAGATAATACTACTACAAATAATATGAAAACTAAAAAGCCTATTATAATCACTTTCATGAACATTCTCCTTTTCTATAATCGAATTCAATTATCCATGTAAATTAAATTCAATATAACATTGTAAATTAAATGAAATGATGAGAAGTTGTTACAATTTGAGGAACAAACTGTAAATAAAAGCTAATATTCAAACATTTTCAAATATAGAACATTTTACTAATAGAGTGATATGTTAATATATTCACAATATAAAAAATCAAAGGTGTGTCTTATTTTGAAAAGTACCTACATTCTTATTTTTGTTACTCCATTTTTTTCTTCAATGCCTTTTTTAATGTATTTAACAGCTTTCATCTATTTTTAAGTTTAAATAGTATAAGTATTCTATTTTGCCTTTTAAGTTTAATGGTTTCAATTAATTCAATTAATAGAAGATGGAATGAACTAATCAATATTGCTCTAAGTATAATCTTAATTCTGGTTACTCTAACTTGGATATATTTGGTTTACGCAGGGGTTTAAATGATTATTGGTTAGATTGGAGGTGAAAATATGAAAGGTTTAACAATTTTTAGTATTTCAATAGCATTATTGTATATAGGCTATTGGAATGAACATGTAGAATTATTTACAAAGCCATCCTTAAATCAGACTGATCAATCCAGACTAATTTCTAAAGAAGCACAAAACAACTTTAATGGTTTTGGTGGGGGAAATGTGGTTACTACTGTTTCTGTGGATGAACAAAATATGGTTGAAAATAGTTCAGCACAACAGGGATTTGTTCGACAAGAGAATGGGGCAGGGTATTATTTTGTGAAAGAAAATAATCATAACAGATACTAATATCAATCGACATCTCTTAGAGGTGTTTTTTTATTGTCTGAAACATATGAAAGCGAATGTAAATCTATGAAACAACCGAATGAAAAGTAGTGTAAATAAATTTATTTTCATAAAAAGAAGGTAAATTAGAGAAGAATTTAGTTGTTAATTGTATTTTAATGTACAATAAAACGACTAGATATTTCTGGTAATATGTAGAAAAAACACGAATATTTTTTATTGAAAGAATATTCACTCAATAATAAAATAAGGAATGTAAACGCTTAACTTATTTTTCATAAAAATTACATAAAATCGGAATGGTGGTGCATAGGATTAACGAGTAGGGTTAGTGATTTTGTTATGAAAGAAGTTACATGAATCATTGAAAATTTATTTTGTAAGCCATACTTTTATTTTCTTTTTTAATTTAGGAAAGTTAAAAATATAAAATTTAAAGGGAATGGGGAAGGGAAATGAGTAAAAAAATTCTAATGAAAAGTTGGATTCTACTTTTCGTGGCAATGATTCTTTTTTCAGGGTGTAGTCAACAGTCTGCTTCTACAAAAGGGGATGGAAAGGTTACGATTAAATTTTCTGTTGCAGAGTATGATTCGAAGATTAAGCCTGAAATGCAGGATATGATTAAGCGTTTTGAAAAAGAAAATCCGAATATTAAAGTTAAGTTATTAGTTAGCAACTGGAATGACTATCATGATCGTTTAGTTACTTGGGTTACTGGAAATCAAGCTCCTGATATTGCGAATTTATCTGGTTTATGGATTGGTGAATTTAAAGATATGGATGCGATTAAGCCAATAGACTCATATGTGAATAAAGACCTTTTAAATACTTTTGTTCAAACTCCATTAAATTCTTTCAAAGGAAGTAACGGAAAATTAACTGGTTTACCATTCTTTCTTGATCCTAGGGTTTTATATTATCGCAAAGATTTATTTGAGAAAAATCACTTACAAGCTCCAAAAACTTGGGATGATCTCTACAATGATGCGAAAATATTAACTTCTTCTGATGTTTATGGTTTTGGTGTAGGTGGAAAATATCCAAACGTAATGACAGGCTTTGAGTATTTCTACTTTAATTCAGATCCAAGCGTATCTTCTGAACATTTTGGACCTCACAATAAATTATTATTTAATTCAAAACAAGGCGTAGACTCTTTAGCATTTTTAAATAAGTTAGTAAAAGATGGATTAACAAATCCGAATCCAAATGCAATTGAATGGGAAAATGGTGTTCAACCAATCTTCCAATCTGGGAAACTCGCAATGATGATAACTGGACCTTGGTTCGCTTCGATGCTAGACCAAGATAAAAAGGTTGAGTACGGCATGGTGCCAGTTCCGACAGCAAAACCAGGAATGGTTTCAAAATCGGTTATGCAGCCTGATGTCATTTCAGTTATGAGCAATGACTCTTCTAAAAAAGCAGCAATTGGTAAGTTCCTACAATTTATGTATAAGCCTGATAATCGTTTAAACTTCGCTTTAAACCATGGAAATATTCCAGAGTTAACGTCAGTGTTAAATGATCCTAAATATAATAGCACAGAAAATAATAAGTTCTTTGCATCTCTTTTACCAAATGCAATCAATAAATATGCTGATACTGGTAAGTTCGGTGATCAAATGGACCACATCGTAACGGATGAAATTCAAAAGGTTTATTTACAACAAATTAGTCCAAAATCAGCATTAAAAGAATCTGCTAAACAAGTAAAAGATTTATATGCGAATTAATTAAACCAATTGTTTTTACTAAGAGAGGGGAGATTCATGTGCCTACCCAGACAGAGTTCATACAAAAGATAGGCGTTTCAACATACAAAAAACGTAGGAAGATATCTATTTTTCAGATGGCACTTCCTTACTTACTCGTATTCCCTACATTGCTACTAGTATTTTTAACGATTATTTATCCGATGCTTCAAACACTATTAATTTCTGTTTCGAAGGTAAATCGAATTGGAAGAATCCAGTCGGTTGGATTTTTTGGGAATTTCAAAGCGATTGTAACGTATGATGGCATTTGGGCAATTCTTGGTCAAACAATATTATGGGTAATTGTGACAGTTGGTGTTGCTTTTGTCCTTGCCTATCTTCTTGCTTTAATTTTAAACAAAAAATTTCGATTTAGGAAAATTGCTTATATTCTTGTCGTTTTACCGTGGGCTGCGCCTTTAAGTATTGCAACGATGAGCTGGATGTGGATTTTCCACGGTGAATTAGGACCTTTAAATCAGATTTTAAAATATTTTCATTTGATTCAGCAGTACCATCAATGGCTTGGGACGCCAACGTCGGCTTTCATTGTCGTTTCAATTGTAGGAATTTGGTCGAATATATCTTTTATCGTCATCACTTTACTTGCAGGCTTACAATCGATTGATCCGGAATTATATGAATCTGCTAATTTAGACGGGGCTGGACCAATTACACAGTTTAGACATATTACTTGGCCATTAATGAAATCGGTTAACTCTTTAGTAATTGTTCTTTCGATCTTTTGGGCATTTAATGCTTTTCCAATTATTTGGATTTTGACAAAGGGTGGTCCTGCGGGTTCTACTGAAACATTAGTAACAATGATTTACAAATTATCATTCGTAAAAATCGATTTTGGGCAAGCATCAGCACTATCATTTTTGACATTCTTGATTATGCTAGTTTTCACGGTCATTTATTTCATCTTAAGTAAGGGGGAGAAGAAACGTGTACAGAATTAGACTGAATGGATGGTCAACATTACGCTGGGTCTTTCTCCTATTCATGATCATACTGCTAGATTTTCCATTTTTTATCATGCTAATTACATCATTAAAAACGAAAAGTGAGGTATATGATACTTCGGTTTTCTTCCCAATACACATGGTATTCTCAAACTATATTAAGCTATGGAGCCACACAAATTTAAGTATCTATTTTATGAATAGTATTAAAATTGCACTTGGTTCTACTCTACTAGTATTAGTTCTAGCGATTCCTACTTCATATGCTCTAAGTCGTTTGCAATTTAAAGGAAAGAATGCAGTTTTGGCATTGTTACTTGTGATTCAAATGTTTTCTCCAATTATCATCTTAGTCCCACTATATAAAATGTTCGCGAATCATCATTTATTAGACAGTATTTGGTCACTAATTATTATTAATACAACATTTTCAATTTCTTTTGCAGTTTGGTTTATTTATTCGTTTTTTAATAATATTCCAGTTGAAATTGATGAGGCTGCGCAAATTGATGGCTGCAATAAGTTTGATACATTAATTCGCATTTTAACTCCATTAGCAATTCCATCAATCGTAACAGTTGGCGTCTTTTCATTTATTAATGCTTGGAATGAATTTTTGTTCGCTTTAACATTTGTTCAAACAGATAGTAAGATGCCAATTACGCTTGGTTTGTATAGCTTTGTTGGAAGATACGATGTTCAGTGGAATTACATGATGGGGGCTTCCCTATTAAGTACCATTCCAGTACTAATTTTGTTCATACTGATCCATAAGCATTTAGTAAAAGGCCTTGCAGCGGGTGCACTTAAATAATGAGGAGAGATATTAATGAAAATTGCTTGTAGTTCTCAATCATTCGATCAGCTTCTTTTAGAAAGAAAAATGGAGTTAGAGGAGTTTTTTCAATATTGTTCAACTTTACCGTTTGTAAATGGGGTTGAACTAGAGGATAAACATATTTTTCATCCTCGCAATCGTGAGTATCTTAATGAAATTGTTGAATTAAGTCGTCATTATGAGCTACCAATCGTTAATCTAGCATTTGATTGTAATTTTGGATTTGAATCAGAGGATAAGATTAACGCGGAGATTACGCGAGTAAAAGAATGGGTTGAAATTGCGAAAGCTTTACATATTCAAAACTTCCGCTTATTTGCTGGTTGGCCAGATTTTGATAAAGAAAAACAGTGGAAATCAATGATTCAATATGTGAATCAAGCAGCGACAATTGTTGAAGAAGCTGGTTTAACGGCAGTCATCGAAAATCATAACCATGGTGGATTTTTATCCTATAGTGATGATGTGTTAAGGATGTTCAAAGATTTAAATCGACCTTCTATTAAACTACTTTTGGATACTGGTAATTTTGTTGACCAGTTTGAAGGTGCATTAAAAACTGCTCACTTTTCAGGGCATGTACATGCAAAGGTGAAAGAGATTAATAGTGAAGGTGAAGAGGTAGAGATTAAATACCCGGCCATCTTAAGGAAATTAAGAGACGTAGATTATAATGGGTGGCTTTCAATCGAGTATGAAGGAAATCTTGAGCCGAAGTCGGTTGTAAACCAGTTTGGTCAGTTTTTAGCAAAAGAATTAAAAGAAACGATGGAGGTCTAAATACATGAAAATTGGGATTGTTGGCGCAGGTAATATGGGGAATTTACATGCAAGTCTATTAAAAACGAGATCTGATGTTGAATTTATGGGCGTAACAGACATTGATTTTGAAAGATGTAAATCATTTTGTGAAACTCACGGTGGAAAGGCATTTCGTTCTGTCGCTGAGATGGTTCAAGCTGGTGCGGAAGTTGTGTTTATAACAATTCCGAATACGAAGCATAAAGAAGCAGTTGTTTCAGCTCTAAAAGAAGGAGCAACAGTTTTCTGTGAGAAACCTTTTGTTACAAGTGTGCAAGATGCAAATGAAATCATGAATGTCCTCGGGAATGATGAAAACCGATTATACGTCGGATTTAATCGCAGGTTTGCTCCTGTTTATGCAGAAACAAAGCAAATTATTCAAAATGGCTTCAAAGTTTATTCTGGAAATATCATTATGAATGATGGAGATATGACTTCTCCTCCTTGGGTAACGAATGTGGAATTAACAGGTGGATTTTTATATGACTCAACGATTCATATGTTTGATATGGTTCGTTATTTAATGGGTGAAATTCGTGAAGTGAGATGTGTTGCACAGCAATGCCTATACCCTTTACAAGACAATTTTTCATGTATGTTTACAACTGAAGAAGGTCAGTCAATTGTATTAAGTACTAATGGCCATGCATCTTGGACTTGGCCGTCTGAGCGAATTCAATTATGGGGTGACCATGGGACAATCATTACAGAAGAGTTGGATTTAGTAACAGAATGTGGACCATTAAAACAAGAGCAGCAAACTAAAAACGTTAAAGGAATCGACCGCAATTTAAAATGGGGCTATGTACAAATGCATAAAGACTTTTTAGATTCCGTAAAAAATAATACCCCATTTAGTGTAACGGCTAATGATGCATATCGTTCTGTTCTTATTACAGACGCATGTTACCGTAGTGCAAGTGAAGGTGGAAAACTTATTTACGTATAAAATAGGGGGACTTAAAATGAATACTTTCTATAATTGTCAATTAGCGATTTCTCCAATTAACTGGGCAAATGATGATATGGCGGATTTAGGTGATCACTATTCATTTCAACAAATAGTTGATGAAATGAATGAACTTGGTTTTAGAGGTACGGAGCTTGGGCGTAAGTATCCTAGGGATATTGTTACTTTACAAAATGAACTAGGAAAAAGAAACTTAGCATTAACATCAGGATGGTGCGACATTCTATTTTCTGACCCAGATCATTTGGATGAGAGCTTACAAAAATTTAAAGCACATGTATTATTTTTAAAACGAATGGGATCAACCTTTGTTGTTACAGCGGATGGTGGTGGCTCTGTTCACTGGGACCCAAGAGAGGATCGTTCAAATAAAGGGATAAGAAAATATACTGGACGTGAGTGGGCATCATTATGCACAGGGTTAAATATTGCTGGTGAATTTTGTAGACAACATCGAATGACACTTGTTTATCATATTCATACAGGGACAGGTGTTGAAACATTAGATGAGATTCATACCCTTTGTGCAGGTACTGACCCAGAGGTAGTTTCATTATTATTGGATACTGGTCATTTATATTACTGTGGTGTAGATCCAGTAGAGGTGATCAAAAAGTATGGTCATCGTGTAAAATATGTTCACTTAAAAGATGTGCGTGAAGATGTATTAAAAAACGTGAGAGACAATGGAATTAATTTTAATGATTCAGTAAGATTAGGTATTTTTACTGTACCTGGTGATGGTACAATTAATTTTGAAGCAATATTCAAAACATTTGCTGAAGTGAATTATCAGGGATGGTTTGTCATTGAAGCTGAACAAGATTCACTACAAGCTAATCCGATTGAATACGCACAAAAATCAATAAACTATATTGAATCGATTACAAATTTAAGACTTTAGAATAGATAGATTGGAGTTGTGTCAAGTATGTCCGTAACGATTTATGATGTTGCAAAACATGCAGGAGTATCTATTGCTACAGTTTCGAGAGTAATTAATGAGCACCCGAGTGTAAAGTCAGAGACGAAGAAAAAGGTATTTGAAGTAATCAACCAACTACAATACCAGTATAACGCAGCCGCTGGTGTTCTTGCCTCTGGACGTACAAATACTGTCGCATTAGTTACACCAAATAATATAAATCCTTTTTATGCAGAAGTTGCAGAAGGGATTTATTATGAAGCATTAAACAAAGGAATTAATATCGTTACGACTAACTTGTCATTAACCAAAGACAATGATATTCCTTATTTAAACAAACAAAATGTAGATGGACTTCTTTTAATGGATATGACTGCTAAACAAGTTGCCAAATTGAATAAACAAGTAGATAACTTAGTTATTATCGGTAATGATTTACTTGATAGTAAAGCAAACTGTGTCATTACAGATAATTTCTCTGGTATTCAAATAGCGATGCAGCATTTAATTGAAAATGGTCATGAAAAAGTGGCATTAATTTCAGAACCGCCAGTATTTAATGATATAAAAGATCGTATAAGAGCTTATCAAATCATTATGGAAGAAAAAGGTCTTTCCTCATATAGGGAAGTAATTGATGCAAAAGGCTGTGAAATTGTAGATGGAGAGCAAATAGGTGAGCAAATATTAAGAGGCGGATTAAAACATACTGCTTATCTTGTAACGAATGATCTTCTTGCAATTGGCGTAAAGAAAGCTTTTGAAGCTGCAGGTAATAAAGTTCCGAGTGATGTGTCGATTGTCGGTTTTGATGGTTCATGGATCACAAATATTGTGTATCCTTCATTGACTACAATTAAACAACCGATGCATGAACTAGGTAGTACAGCACTAACTTTATTACTAGATTTATTGGATAGCGATCGAACTTCTGCAAGAAAAATCGTATTAAATCCAACGCTTCAAGTTGGCGGAACAGTAAGTAAAATAAATGAATGAATAGAGTGGGGCATGATGATGGGTATTTACTTTATCAACGTGCCCAATTTTTGAACCTTTTTTCGAGAGTTTTACATATTTTAAGCCTTTTTAAGTCAAAAAATTAGGAGGATCTATGGAATCAATTCGTTTAACGATGGCTCAAGCGTTACTTCGATTTCTAGATAATCAATATATCGAATTAGATGGTGAGGAACATAAATTTGTAAAAGGAATTATGGGAATATTCGGACATGGTAATGTAACTGGGATCGGTGAAGCACTAGAATACGGTACTGAACAACTACTATTTATTCAAGGTAAAAATGAACAAGGAATGGTGCATGCAGCAACAGCTTATGCTAAGCAAAAAAATCGTTTAGAAATTTTTGCGTGTACTACTTCAATTGGGCCTGGTGCGTTAAATATGGTGACAGCTGCAGCGACAGCTACCGTTAATCGAATTCCAGTGTTACTTTTACCAGGAGATAATTTTGCTTGTAGGCAGCCTGATCCAGTTCTCCAACAAATTGAAAATACCTCTGATTATACAATTAGTGCGACAGATGCTTTTAAACCAGTTAGTAAATATTGGGACCGAATTGTACGTCCGGAAGCATTGATGTCAGCAGCAATTAATGCAATGCGAGTTTTAACTGATCCAGTTGATACTGGTGCAGTAACACTTGCTTTACCACAGGATGTTCAATCTGAAGCTTTTGATTATCCGGTTCAATTTTTTGAAAAGAGAGTACATTACGTTGATCGTAGACCGGTTGTGAAAACGGCTAATGAAAGAGCGGTTCAGTTAATTAAGCGGAAAAAGAAACCACTAATCATTGCTGGTGGAGGAGTGCATTACTCTTTCGCAACAGAGGAGCTTATCAAATTTGCAGAAGACTTCCAAATTCCAGTTGCAGAAACGCAGGCTGGGAAAAGTTCGATTCCTTGGAATCATCCATTAAATGTAGGTGCAATCGGTGTAACGGGTTCATTAGGAGCAAATAAATTAGCAAAGGAAGCTGATTTAATTATCGCTGTTGGTACTAGATTAGGAGATTTTTCAACTGGTTCTAAACTAGCTTTTCAAAATAATGATGTAGAATTTTTAGGCATTAACATTAGCTCATTTGATGCAATGAAACTTGATGCAACATTCATCGTTGCAGATGCAAAAGAGGCTTTAAGTACGTTACATGAAAGCCTTGCAAACAATGAATATAGTAGTTCATATCAGCAAAATGAAATTCAATTTTTGAAAACGGAATGGGATCAAGAAGTTGATCGATTATATAGTATTGAAATGAAAGAAGGTTTATCACAAACAAGAGCTATTGGAGAAATAAATCAATTTATAAATGATGAAGATATTATCGTCTGTGCAGCTGGAAGTTTACCTGGTGATCTACATCGTTTATGGAGAAGTAAAAACCCGAAAACTTATCATATGGAATATGGTTTTTCCTGTATGGGTTATGAAGTTTCAGGGGCATTCGGTGCTAAAATGGCTGAACCAAATCGAGATGTTTACGCATTTGTTGGAGATGGAAGTTATTTAATGCTTCATTCAGAATTAGTCACTAGTTTACAAGAAGACTATAAAATTACAATTCTATTATTTGATAATCATGGCTATCAATGTATTCATAACTTGCAAAGAGCTCACGGTAGTGAAGGATTTGGAAATGAATTTAAATATCGTTCAAATGATAAAAATCACTTAAGTGGAGAGTATATGAATTTTGATTTCGCTAGTCATGCTAGAAGCTTAGGGGCAAATGCCTATACGGTATCTTCAATTGAAGAATTACGTGAAGCTTTAGTAAAAGCAAAGGAAGAGACGACTTCAACTTTGATTGAAATCAAGGTTTTACCAGGTACAAATACGGATGGTTATGAATCATGGTGGAGAGTTGGCGTTTCGGAAGTTTCTAATAGCCCAAAGGTTGTTAAAGCTCATCAAGAAATGGAAACATCTATTCAACGGACGAAGCCTTATTAAGGATCTAAAATTGTGGAGGGATCAAGATGACTAATCTAATTGTTCATAGCTTGAGTGAGCCAAATCCGGATGGAAGTGTAATGAAAATAACACCTGAATCGGCAAATTGGGATTATGTAGGCTTTGAAGCTTTTGTACTTAAAAAAGGGCAATCGCTTAATAAGCAGACGAATAATCTAGAAGTTTGCATAGTGTTATTAAGCGGAAAAGCAACGATTTATACGAAACATGATTCTTGGGAAAGTATCGGAAGACGAATGAATATTTTTGAGAAAATTCCACCTTATTCTGTTTATATTTCAACAAATGATTTTTATCAAGTTGAAGCCATTACCGATCTTGAAATTGCAGTCTGCTCAGCTCCAAGCAATGGCACTTATCCAGCACGTCTAATAGCACCTGAAGAGATCGAAATTGAAATTCGAGGAGCGGGCAATATTCAACGACAGGTGCATAATATTTTACCAGAAAACGAACCTGCAGACAGTTTATTAGTTGTCGAAGTTTTTACACCAGAAGGAAATTCATCTAGTTATCCACCACATAAGCATGACCAAAATAATTTACCACATGAATCTTTATTAGAAGAAACTTACTATCATCGTATGAATCCATCACAAGGTATAGCAATTCAAAAAGTATATACAGACGACCTGTCCCTAAATGAAACAATGACAGTTAAAAACGGAGATGCTGTACTTGTTCCAAAAGGTTATCATCCGGTTTCGGCTCTTCCTGGCTACGAACTTTATTATTTAAATGTAATGGCTGGGCCAAATCGTACATGGAAGTTCAAAAATGATCCGAATCATGAATGGATTTTAAACCACAAACTTGTTTTGAAATCATAGAAAGTAGGAGAGAAGATGAATCATTTAACATTTCGTAATCAATCACCAATCGATTTTATTGCTCTAGGTAGATTATGTATTGATTTAAATGCAAATGAAATTAATCGACCGATGGAAGAGACAGTTACATTTACAAAATATGTTGGGGGATCACCTGCAAACATTGCAATTGGTATGTCTAGATTAGGAAAAAAAACTGGATTCATTGGGCGAGTCGCTGATGATCAAATGGGAAAATTCATTTTAAATTATTTAACTAAAAATCAAATTGATACTTCGAATATTTTAATTGATCAATCGGGTACAAAAACTGGATTAGCTTTTACTGAAATTAAAAGTCCTGATGATTGCAGTATCTTAATGTATAGAGACAATGTAGCTGATTTAAAGCTAGAGCCAAGAGATATTAAAGAAGACTATATTAAAAGTGCAAAAGCATTGTTAATTTCAGGTACTGCTTTAGCGAAAAGTCCTTCCCGTGAAGCGGTTTTCTTAGCTGTTGAGTATGCAAGAAAGCATGGTGTTTGTGTATTTTTTGATATTGATTATCGACCTTATTCTTGGAATTCAATTGAAGAAACTGCGATTTTCTATCATTTAATTGCTCAAAAATGTGATGTCATTATTGGAACGAGAGAAGAATTCGATCTAATGGAACGTTTCGAGCATAATCCAAATCGTGAGGATAAAATTACGGCGAAAAAATGGTTTAGCTATCATGCGAAAATTGTTGTGATTAAACACGGCAAAGATGGTTCGATTGCTTACACGTCAAATGGAGAAAAGATTAGCGGAAAAACCTTTCCTGCAAACGTAATTAAGACTTTTGGAGCAGGTGATTCATATGCTGCTGGCTTCATTTATGGCTTAATGGAAGGTTGGGATATTTCGGAATCAATGGAGTTCGGTGCAGCTTCAGCTTCAATTGTCATCTCAAGTCATAGTTGTTCAGAGGCAATGCCTACAGTGAATCAAATTAAAGAATACATTCAAAAATGTCAGAATGGCGAAATCGTAACAACCTAAAAATTCATAAGCCGAAGGGAGCTTTTCTAATGAATACAGCGACTAGTGTAAAAACAATTAAAAACTTTATTGGTGGACAATGGGTAGATTCAAAATCAGTATCAAATGAACCGGTTTATAATCCTGCAACAAATGAAATCATTGCTAATGTGCCACTTTCAACACGTGCAGAGCTTGATCACGCAGTTGAAATTGCTAAAGAGGCATTTCAAACTTGGGGGAAAACACCAGTTCCGAAAAGAGCGCGTATTTTATTTAAGTACCAGCAATTACTAGTAGAACACTGGGAAGAATTAGCCCGTTTAATCACTTTAGAAAATGGAAAAAGCTTTGGCGAGGCACAAGGTGAAGTACAAAGGGGAATCGAATGTGTCGAATTTGCAGCAGGTGCGCCAAATTTAATGATGGGGAAACAATTACCTGATATTGCAACGAATATTGAATCAGGTATGTATCGATATCCAATTGGAGTAATCGGTGGAATCACTCCATTCAATTTCCCAATGATGGTTCCATGTTGGATGTTCCCTTTAGCGATTGCTTGTGGAAATTCTTTCGTCCTAAAACCGTCAGAACGCACACCATTACTTGCAAATCGTCTTGCTGAACTTTTTAAAGAAGCTGGACTACCAGATGGAGTATTAAATATTGTTCATGGAGCACACGATGTTGTAAATGGACTACTAGAACATCAAGATGTAAAAGCTATTTCATTTGTAGGATCGCAACCAGTTGCTGAATATGTATATAAAACAGCTGCATCAAACGGAAAACGAGTACAAGCTTTAGCAGGTGCTAAAAACCATTCAATTGTAATGCCAGATGCTAATTTAGATATAGCTGTTAAAGAAATTACAAGTGCAGCATTTGGTTCAGCTGGTGAAAGATGTATGGCCGCATCTGTTGTAGTTGCAGTTGGTGAAGTAATTGACCCATTGCTTGAAAAACTACATAATTCTGCGAATGAAATTAAAATTGGAAACGGAATGGATGAAGGTGTCTTTCTTGGCCCAGTTATTCGAGAAGGCCATAAAGCCAGAACAATTCAGTATATCGAATCTGGTGAAAACGAAGGAGCCCATTTAGTACGTGATGGAAGAAAAGACGAAGCTACAGCAGAAGAAGGTTATTTTATTGGACCAACAATATTTGATCGCGTAACAACTGATATGAAAATTTGGAAAGAAGAAATCTTCGCACCAGTATTATCAATCGTAAGAGTAAATAGTTTAGAAGAAGCAATCGACTTAACGAACAAATCCGAATTCGCAAACGGCGCTTGCCTATTTACTCAAAACGGAAGTCATGTTCGCCTATTCCGTGAAACAATCGATGCAGGTATGTTAGGTGTAAATCTAGGAGTACCTGCCCCAATGGCATTCTTCCCATTTTCAGGATATAAAAACTCATTTTATGGTGATTTACATGCAAATGGATCGGATGGAGTTGAGTTTTATACTAGGAAGAAGATGCTGACTGCTCGTTGGTAGAATGATTAACATAGTTTAAATAATGGTGAAACTAACGTAATTAATCTTAAAATCAGCTTTATTTTAACAAAGAACCCGCTAGGAATTGAATTCCTTGCGGGTTATCTTAATTTCACTTCTTACAATCATAAGCAACCAAAGTAATATCCAACTCATCTTCCAAATTCTCAATCTTACTCTTAGCATCACTAGTTAAATCTGCAATATAAAAATCATTACTACTTACTTCTTTATTCTCATTACTCATTTCAAAAATCCCCTTTACTAAAAATTTACCTTTTCATTATTCCCTATCGTAATAAAACTATCCTAACTCATTTATGGACAAAGATATATTTCATTACTAAAAGCATTAAGATAGATAATTTACTTTTATATTTGATAAACTATTTATATTATTTAAATAATTTAATGGTAATAATAGGTTTATGGAGGATTTAAATTTATGAACAAAGATACGGTATTTGCAATTGGAGATATTCATGGCAGCATTAATGAATTAGAAAAATTACTTAATGAATGGAATCCAGATAATGAAAAGCTAGTATTACTTGGCGATTTAGTGGATCGTGGTGAGAATCCATATGAGGTAGTGTTAAAAGCGCAACAATTAGAAAAAGAATATGGAGCGGTTGTGATTTTAGGAAATCATGAGCAAATGCTTTTGGACTGGCTTGAGCAACCAGAGTTAAAAGAAGCGTATTATTATGGACAGGGCGGCATTGAAACAATTCATTCATTTTTTAAATTTGAAATTACAAATAAAAGAGGTCCTATTGAAGTAGCACAATTAATGAAGGAACAATTTGAGTCTGAATTACAATTTATAAAAAACAGACCTTTATATTTTGAATGGGAAAATTATGTTTTCGTTCATGCTGGGGTAGATTTAAATCTTGCAGATTGGAAGGACACTACTGATAAAGAATTCTACTGGATTCGAGACGAATTCCATTACGGAAAAAATGAAACAGATAAAACATTTATATTTGGTCATACTCCGACACCTATACTACATAAAACAGAAGGGAAATTTGATATTTGGACTTCACCTTGTAAAACGAAGATTTGTATCGATGGCGCAGCTGCTTATGGTGGCTCATTGCATGGTATTAAGGTGAATAAAGATGAAATTGTCTCTACACATTCTATTTCTTCTAAGACGAAGTCAACAAAGTATGAAATTTAATTCAATCAATTTAGCACCGTCCTATATGGAACGGTGCTTTTTTCTAGTGAATGCATGATCAGTAATTAGTCATTTAAAATCATTATTTAAGTAATAGTTTGGCAAAGAAATCTCATAAAGTAATATGACTACTTTTAAAATGGAGGAATAGCTATGCCAACAAATAATGAGAACATTCCTGAAGGATTTTTATGGGGAGGAGCGGTAACTTCCTTTCAAACTGAAGGAGCTTGGAATGAAGGTGGAAAAGGCCCTTCGATCGTCGATACGAGACCAATTCCAGAAGGATTTTCCGATTGGAAGGTAGCAGTTGATTTTTATCATCGTTATAAAGAAGACATCGCTTTATTCAAAGAATTAGGTTTCACTGCTTATCGTACAAGTATTTCATGGGCAAGAATTTTCCCAACAGGGGAAGGTGCACCAAATGAAGAGGGATTACAGTTTTATGATAATTTATTTGATGAGTTATTGGCTAACGGGATCCAGCCTGTAATCACGCTATACCATTTTGATATACCATTAGCATTAGACGAAAAATATAATGGTTTTGCTTCTAGAAAAGTAGTTGATTTATTTGAAAACTATGTAAGAACGGTATTTGAACGCTATCGAGATAAAGTGAAGTATTGGTTAACATTTAATGAGCAAAATCTATTCTTAATTCAGCCAAAACTATTAGGTGTAAAAGTAACAGATGAAAATAAGGAAGCATTAAGTTATCAGGCTGTACATAATTCATTTATTGCGCATGCTAAAGCAGTTAAAGCTCTACATGAAATAATACCAGACGGAAAAATGGCTGGAATGGTTACTTATTTAACGACATATCCTATTTCCTGCAGACCAAGCGACGTAATTGCTAATGTAAAGACAAAAGAGTTGTTAATTGACTTCTACTGTGACGTTTTTGCGAATGGAGAATATCCATCTTACGTAACAAGTCAGCTTAAAAAGAAAGGCATCATGCCGACTTTTGAAGATGGTGATGTAAATTTATTAAAAGAAAATACAGTTGATTATTTAAGTATTAGTTATTATCAAAGTCAGACCGTGAAGTCAGATGTAAATAATAAAAATGATGTAATAAGTGGAGTAACTCCAAATCCAAATCTAGAAGCAAATGAGTGGGGATGGTCAATCGATCCAATCGGACTTAGAGTCGCATTAAAGGATTTATACGCAAGATACCGCTTACCAATTTTTATCACGGAAAATGGGATTGGCGTTAGGGAAGAATTAAACGAAAATATGACGGTAGATGATCAGTATCGTATTGATTATGTAAAAGAACATATTGAACAAATGAAACTTGCAATGGAAGAAGGCGTGGAAGTTTTCGGCTATTTGACTTGGGGCGCAACAGATTTACTTAGCTCTCAAGGTGAAATGAAAAAACGATACGGCTTTATATTTGTAAATCGTGACGAAACGGATTTAAGAGATTTAAAAAGATATAAAAAGAAAAGCTTTTATTGGTTTCAAAAGGTAATTGCTTCAAATGGAGCAGAATTGGATGAGGTTTCTGAGACGGTTCACCCATAAGTATATTTGGTAATAAGAGCAATGTGAGTCTATAAACTCCCTTGCTTTTTTTTTTGTCCTGAAAGTGCATAATGTCCCGAGTAGAGTAAGACAAAGATGCCCTTGTCGACGCGGAAAGGCAGTTTCTATGAAGGCATGAGTGAATAATTGCGTGAGCCTTCTACCCTGAATCGAGAGCAAGTGCTAGTTCTTACTCGATATTATTAGGTTATTTGGACTGAATATTATTAGGTCATAAACATTATTTCTCAATTTTTCAGAAAACGTTTGCAAATTTTATTGACGTTTTTTAAATACGTATGTTAGTATTCCTTCATAAAAATCATATATATGATTCTGTATCACATATGTGATATAGAGGAAGGAGTAATATATGTCGGTTAAATCGGCAGAACGAGTTCTTCAAATTTTTGAATTATTATCTCGTGAACCTGATGGGTTAACGGTTAAAGAGATAAGTGAAAGTCTATTATTTCCACAGAGCAGTACTTCAAATTTAGTGGCTACCCTTTCAGCTCAAGGGTACTTAAGATTAGACCCTTCAAAACGATATAAATTAGGAGCGAAGTTGATCCATATTGGAACGATGGCGATGGAGAATTTAGATATTTCCTTAGTTGCTAAGCCTTATCTTGAAAAGCTAATGCAAAATGTTCAAGAAACAGTATTTATGGCAACGTTATCAGAGGAAGAATTAGTTTATGTTTTAAAAATTGATAGTAAGCGATCAATTAGAACGACTGCTCAAACAGGTTTCCGTAAGCCACTTTATTGTACGGGATTAGGGAAAACATTTTTAGCAAATATGTCAGAAAAGGATCGTTCCAGAATTTTGGATCAGATTCAATTAGTACCAATTACACCGAAAACGATTACCAACAGGGAAGAGCTTGAGAAAGAACTGTATCAGTATTCGTTAATCGGATACACGATTGATGATGAGGAAAATGAAGAAGGATTGTATTGTGTCGCTGCTCCTATTTTCGGTGCAGATCGTAAAATACATGCAGCTATTAGTGTAGCTGGACCAAAGGAAAGAATGTTAGCTCAACAGGGTGAGGTTGTTGAAAGAGTTCTTTGGACTTCTAGAAAAATTTCTGAAGGAATTGGATGCATTTCATAAGAAAAAAGGTGAAAACATGGACGTTATAAGCATAGGAGAAACGATGATTTTGTTTACTCCGAATTCAATGGGAAAAATGCGTTATTCGAATCTGTTTACCTCTAAAATAGCGGGAGCAGAAACTAACACGTTGATTGGGCTTTCTAGATTAGGGCATGAAACTGGATGGATTAGCCAGTTAGGAAAAGATGAGTTTGGTGCGCAAATTTTGACCACAGTCAGAGGAGAAGGGGTAGATGTAAGTCAAGTGGCAATGGATGAACAATCATCTACTGGTGTATTTTTCAAAGAAATTGTAAATGAGGATCATGTAAATATTTACTATTACCGAAACAACTCAGCAGCAAGTCAACTTACGCCTGCATTCATCGATCAAGCGTATATTGCAAAGTCGAAGTATTTATATTTATCTGGCATTACACCTGCACTTAGCACTTCCTGTAAAGAAACGATTTTCCATGCGATTAGCGTTGCGAAGGAAAATGGTGTAAAAGTAGTGTTTGATCCAAATCTTCGTAGAAAGCTTTGGTCAGAAGATGAGGCTCGGGCAACACTATTAGCCATCGCAGGTCAATCTGATATTATTCTGCCTGGAATACTGGAGTGCGAGTTTCTATTTGGAACAAAGCAATGTGAACAAGTAGCAGCTTCCTTTCATTCACTAGGAGCCAAGACAGTTGTCATTAAACTAGGTGAGAAAGGTGCTTTTTATTCCGAAAATTCTAGTTCTGACCAAGGTTATGTGGATGGATTTAGCGTGAAAAATGTAGTCGATCCAGTTGGTGCAGGTGATGGGTTTGCAGCAGGCGTCATATCGGGTCTTCTTGACGGACAAGGCATCGGTGAAGCAGTGAAACGAGGCTGTGCGATTGGGGCAATGGTTTGTACTGTTAATGGAGATATTGAAGGATTGCCTAATAGGGAAGAATTGTACCAATTTTTCAATATTACTTCAGGAGAAGAAGTAAATCGATAGATTGGAAGAGGAGGTATCGGCAAATGAGTACACTACAAAAAATACTAGATAATAAATTAATCGCGATTGTACGTGGCGCAAGACCAGAGGATACTTTGAGAATTGTACAATCTTTATATGAAGGTGGAATTCGAATCGTCGAGATTACGATGAATTCACCGAAAGCATTATCAGCAATTGAGATGGTTGCAGATGAATTTGGAAAAGAAATGGCAGTTGGAGCAGGAACTGTTTTAGATCCTGAATCGGCTCGAAGCGCTCTACTTGCTGGTGCACAGTTCATTCTTTCTCCGACGTTAAATGTAGAAACAATCAAACTAACAAAACGATATGGAGCGATCAGTATTCCGGCTGCATTCACACCTACTGAGATTTTAAAAGCTTTTGAACTGGGTGGAGATATTATTAAAGTATTTCCTGCAACGGTGCTCGGACCTCAGTTTATCAAAGATATTCATGGTCCTTTGCCACAAATTCCATTACTACCTACAGGTGGAGTCGGTTTAAATAATATTAGGGACTATTTAACTGCAGGTGCTGCAGGTCTAGGAATTGGTAGTTCACTAGTGAATACAAAAGAAGCATTAACAGATGAGTATTTTGTGAGATTAACAGAAAAAGCAAGACAATTTACTTTAGCAGCTAAAGCAACAATTGAGATAGGGGAGTGTTCACTTTGAAAATAACAGGTTATGAATTATTCCAAGTACCACCAAGATGGTTATTTTTAAAAATTGAGACAGATGAAGGCATTGTCGGTTGGGGAGAGCCTGTCATCGAAGGAAAAGCAGCAACTGTAAAAGCTGCCGTTGAAGAATTAATGACGTATTTAATTGGTAAAGATCCACTACGTATCGAAGATCATTGGAATGTAATGTACCGAGGTGGTTTCTACAGAGGTGGCCCAATATTAATGAGTGCAATTGCTGGTATTGACCAAGCTCTATGGGATATTAAAGGAAAATTCTTTAACGCACCAGTTTATCAGTTGCTTGGTGGAGCTTGTCGCGATTCAATTAAAGTGTACTCTTGGATTGGTGGAGATCGTCCTAGCGATACAGCAAAAGCTGCTCTAGACTGTGTAGAAAAAGGCTTCCAAGCTGTAAAAATGAACGGAACGGAAGAACTTCAATATATCGATTCTTACGATAAAGTAGATCGCGTGTTAGAAAATGTAGCAGCAGTTCGTGAAGCTGTCGGTAAAAATATTGGAATCGGAATTGATTTCCATGGACGTGTACATAAGCCAATGGCAAAAGTGCTTGCAAAAGCTTTAGAAGAATTTAGACCGATGTTTATTGAGGAACCAGTTTTGCCTGAAAATAATGAAGCATTAAAAGAGATTGCAGCTCATACTTCTATTCCGATTGCAACTGGCGAGCGCATGTACTCAAGATGGGATTTTAAACCTTTATTAGCTGGTGGTTATGTTGATATCATTCAACCAGATTTATCACATGCAGGCGGCATAACAGAATGCAAGAAAATATTAAGTATGGCAGAAGCGTACGATGTGGCAGCTGCACCGCACTGTCCTCTAGGCCCAATTGCTTTAGCAGCTTGTTTACAAGTAGATGCAACTGCACATAACGCTTTTATTCAAGAACAAAGCTTAGGTATTCACTATAATCAAGGTAGCGATTTATTAGATTATCTTGTAGACCCATCTGTCTTCCATTACGAAAACGGTTATGTTCAAATACCACAAGGTCCAGGACTTGGCATTGAGGTTAATGAAGAGCATGTACGTAAAATGGCAAAAGAAGGTCACCAATGGCAGAATCCAGTATGGCGTCATCGTGATGGCAGTGTAGCTGAGTGGTAAAACATAGGGGTGGTATTTTAGCCACCCCATATAATCTTCTTTTTCTTAATATTCAGATTTTAATATTATAAATTTCCTTGAAAGGAATTGAGAAAAAATGAAAAACAAAGCGACAAAAGTTCGTTATAGCATTGTTTTTATGTTGTTTATTACCGTAATTGTGAACTACATGGATCGTAGTAATATATCAGTTGCAGCTCCGTTTATCACGAAAGAACTAGGTATTAATACAGTTGATATGGGATTAATATTCTCGGCTTTCGGTTGGACGTATTGTGCTTTACAAATTCCTGGTGGTTTGCTTTTAGACAAGCTTGGTAACCGAAATACTCACACACTTGGAATTGCAGGTTTCTCTTTAATGACCTTATTACAAGGTTTTGCAAGCGGATTCACAGGTTTAATGTTTTTGCGTGTAGGTTTAGGTGCATTTGAAGCTCCTGCCTTTCCAACTAACAGTAAAGTAGCAGCAACTTGGTTTCCAGAAAATGAAAGAGCGAGAGCTGTATCAATTTACACTTCTGGACAATTTATTGGATTAGCCTTTTTAACGCCAACGCTTATCTTCTTAGAACATACATTTGGTTGGAGAGGATTATTCATTATTGCTGGTATCATCGGATTAGTTTGGTCTGTATTATGGTATTTTTTATACCGTGATCCAAACAAGAGTAAAAGGGTAAATCAGGCAGAGCTTGATTACATTAGCCAAGGTGATGGATTCGATTCGAAAAACGCAGAAAAGCAAGTAAAATCAAAGCTTACTAAGAAAGACTTAGGGATTGTATTATCAAGCAGAAAATTATGGGGCATCTATATTGGTCAATTTGCAGTCAGCTCAACATTATGGTTTTTCTTAACTTGGTTCCCAACTTATTTAGTAGAATACCGAGGTTTAACTTTTATTAAAACTGGTTTTTATGCATCCCTACCATTTATAGCAGCATTCATCGGAGTATTATCTTCTGGATTTCTTTCAGATTTCCTAGTTAAAAGAGGAGTATCTAAAGATAAAGCTCGTAAAACACCAATCATTACAGGGTTATTATTAGCAACCGCTATTATTGGAGCAAACTATGTTAATAGTCCAGGATTAATTGTATTATTCATGTCCATCGCATTTTTTGGAAATGGTTTTGCTTCGATCACTTGGGTATTTGTTTCATTACTTGCACCAAAACGTCTAATCGGTATTGCCGGCGGGGTATTTAACTTTATCGGAGGAACTGCATCAATCATCATTCCAATCGTGATTGGTTTCCTAGTGAAAGACGGTAACTTTGCACCAGCACTTACATTTATTGCATGTATCACATTATTAGGAGCATTATCTTATATCTTCCTAGTAGGAAAAGTTGAACGTGTTACTGATAAAGAAGATACAAGTGTAAAGCTGGATAGTAAATTTAAGAAAACGATTTAAGTAAATTTTTTTATATGTAGTAGAAGTTTATGAATATGGATTAGTAAAACTCATTCAAAGATGGATGAGTTTTTTACTTTTGGAACTTTTTATTTGTTTAGTTTGATGAATAGGAATACTTCTGTGAAAAAATATAATCAATTAATTCTAAAAATTTTAAAATTAGTTATTGACGTTTTTAAGAATCATTATTATGATTATCTTATGTAACCGGTTACATATAAACTTTGTAAAAATGCTCCTAAAAGTTCGCTTTTTTTTTACAGAGTATGTAACCGGTTACACATACATAAAAATCGACAATGATAGAAGGTATAGAAATGTCAGAAGAAATTAAAATCTTGTCCCCATGTGGGATGCTTGGGTATGGATTTCCAGCAACTTCATTTTTAAATGGATTAAAAGATAAAATACATGGAATCGTTGTTGATGCTGGGTCTACGGATGCTGGCCCTCATAAATTAGGTGCAGGTGTTTCGATCGTAAGTGAACGGGCATTAATGAAGGATTTAGAATTAATCATAACAAATGGTGTTCCAAGAAAAATTCCTATTATTATTGGATCTGCTGGTGGAGCGGGAGCGCGACCACATGTAGAATCAACGATTTCAATCATAAAAAAGATATTAAAAGAGAAAGAATTAAGCGCTAAAGTTGCGGTAATTTGGGCTGATTTTACACAAGAGGAAATTATTGAGGCAAATCGTTCTCATAAAATTAAACCTTTAACTAAGAATATCCCTGAACTAGATGAAGAGACGATTAAAGAAACAATTCAAATTGTAGCTCAAATGGGACACGAACCAATTTTAGAAGCATTAGAAAATGATAGTGATATCATCATATGCGGCCGGGCTTATGATCCATCGCCATTTGCAGCGATTGGAATTTATCATCAAAAAGACCCGGGACTAGCTTATCATTTAGGCAAGATTTTAGAATGTGGTGCACTTTGTGCGGAACCTGGAACTACAAAAGATAGTATTTTAGGAGTTTTAAAGGATAATTCCTTCACAGTCGAATCATTAAATCCATTACGGAAATGTACGCCGATTAGTGTGGCAGCTCATACTTTTTATGAGAAAGAACATCCATACTTACTACATGGACCAGGATTTAGACTTGATTTAAGTGATTGTGAGTTTCATGATGCTGGAAATGGCGTTGTAGAAGTTTCGAATAGCCGATTCATTTCTGAAGATACTACATTTATTAAACTCGAAGGTGCAAAAAAGACTGCATATCGGACATTTGTTATGGCAGGCATCAGGGATCCAATTTTAATTGAAAATATCCATGAAATTGAAGATCGGGTAAAGGAACAAGTATTTGAATATTATCCTGAAATTGACCGAAATGATTACAAAATTAACTTTTTAAATTATGGAATTGACGCTGTTCTTGGCTCAAAAGAGATCGAACCATTTAAAGGCCATGAGATTGGTGTGTTATTTGAAGTTATCGCCAAGACTCAAGAACTAGCAAATAGTATATGTGCAACAGTCAGATCAACTTTTCTACACTTTGGTTACGAAAAGCGCAAGTCGACTGCGGGAAATCTAGCATTTCCATTTGCACCAAGTGATGTCGAATTTGGGGCGGTATACGAGTTTTCTATCTATCATTTAATGGAAATTAATGATAATCCGTTTCAAATTGAGTACTTGTAGGAGGGCAGAGTAATGGTTACATTATTTGATTTAGCAAAAGTACTTAGAAGTAAAAATTCAGGTCCTTTTGAAGTCACATTGGACATTTTATTTGATTCAGAACGAGTTTATCAACTAGTTAAAAACTCAGGCAAGATTACAAAACAGGCAATTTGTCATTTATATAATTTACGTGAAGAACAGGTTCACCATCTTGTTTTCTTTGACCAAGCATTGGGAATCAAAATTACGATTGAAAGAGAAGTCTCTTCAGGAAGTGTAGGAGACAGAGATGTATATGGTGCGCAACAACATGCACCGCTAATGAAGATTACTTTTGATGAGGCGGAGATGACTAGTGAGGAAGATTGCAGTTGTAGGTAGTATTAATATGGACTATTTTGTTGAAGCAGAAAAATTACCCGAAATAGGTGAAACGCTATTAGGGAATCAATTCTTTTTATCTGTAGGAGGTAAAGGTGCTAACCAGGCTGTAGCCGCTTCCCGATTAGGTGCTGAAGTAGCTTTATTTGGCTCAGTTGGTAAAGATGAGATTAGTGAAATCTTTATCGAAAATATGAAAAACGAAACGTTAGATATAAAAAATTTAAATCTAGTTGAAGGAAGCCATACTGGTGTAGCATTTATAGAAATTTGTAATAGCGAGAATCGAATTCTAGTTGTACCTGGGGCTAATGATTTTACAGATGTTAGCTATATTAATAGAGTTTTAGACGGATTGCTTACGTATGATGTTGTTTTATTCCAAATGGAAACGCCAATCGAGTTAATGGAGTATTTAATCCCTATTCTACATGAAAAAGGCAAAATAATAATCGTTAACCCGGCCCCTGCGCATAAAATTAAGGCACATCTATTTGATAAGATCACCTATTTAACACCAAATGAACACGAGTATGAAATCGTTTTTGATTGTAAGCTTCCAATGGAAGAGTTACTGATAAACTATCCAAACCAATTAATTATTACATGTGGTACGGATGGTGTTGTTTATTATGATGGACAAGAAATTGTTCGTGTGCCAGCTATAAAAGTAGAACCTGTTGATACAACTGGTGCAGGCGATTCATTTTCCGGAGCGTTTGCAGTAGCAGTTTCAGAGGAGAAAAATCTTTATGACAGTATTCGATTCGGAACGATTGTAGCTGGATTATCTGTTACAAAAAAAGGTGCTCAAACCGGTATGCCATATCGAAGTGAAGTAGACCTTTTATGGAAAGAGGAGTTGAAACATGAAGGTGAAGACCACGCTATCGAAAATTAAAAAAGATTGGGTCATCTATTTAATGCTTCTTCCTGCAATTGTTTATTTCTTTATATTTAATGTAATTCCATTGCTAGGGATGAAGCTTGCCTTTCAGGATTATCGGATAATTGGTGACAATGTTTGGGTTGGTCTAAAGCATTTTAAGCTTTTATTCAACTCACCTGCTTTCTTGGATGTATTAAAAAATACTGTCATCATTAGCTCAATGAAGATCATCTTCATTTTTCCGATTCCAATTATATTATCATTGTTAATCAACGAGGTTCGAACTGGGCCTTTTAGAAAGTACGTACAATCTGTCATTTATTTACCGCACTTTCTTTCATGGGTTGTAATTGCTGGTATATGGATTAGTCTTTTAAATCCAACTGATGGAGGCGTGAATGTTATACGTCACTTTTTCCATCTACCATCTGTTGATTTTATGACTAGTAAAAGTCATATTCGCTGGGTATTAGTTTTTTCAGAAATGTGGCGTTCTTCAGGATGGGACTCCATTCTTTACTTAGCAGCAATCATGAAAATAAGTCCATCACTATATGAAGCTGCTCGTATGGACGGGGCGTCTAGTTTACAACAAATGAGATATATCACTCTACCGGAACTTACAAGTACGATCGTAACGGTGTTTATCTTAAATTTAGGATTCTTTTTGAACGCTGGTTTCGATCAAGTGTTTAACATGATAAATGATTCCGTAATTAGTGTCGTTGATATTCTAGATACATATGTTTATAGAATTGGTATTTTAAATGCTCAATACTCTTATGCAACAGCGGCTAGTTTATTTAAGGGTGTTATTGGAGTAGTTTTAATTCTCGGAACACATTTTATCTCAAAAAGGATTTCAGGTAAGGGTGTTTGGTAATAGGGAGGTGTAGGTTTTGAAGAAAGTTAATTGGATAAAAGTAGCCATCTATCTAGTTTTAATTTTAATATCTTTATCGATATTAATACCGATCTTGAACTTACTGGCAATGTCTCTTTCTGACCCTTTAAAAGTTCATAAATTAAAAGGGTTAAGTATTTTGCCAGAAGGATTTTCTTTAATTAATTATAAAATATTGCTTTCAAATCCACTTATTTTACGAAGTATTTTTAACACATTTTTAATAACGATTATCGGAACTGCACTAAATCTATTTTTAACTGCAATGGCTGCCTATGTGCTAGCTAGAACGAACTTTGTAGGGAAAAAAGTTATAATGGTTTTTCTTATTATTTTAATGGTTTTTGAACCGGGATTGATTCCAGAATTTTTATTAATTAAAAATTTAGGATTACTTAATACTTACTCATCTTTAATTCTATACAAGGCAATCAATGTGTTCTACTTATTTATTTTAATGAGATTCTTTGAAGATGTACCAGACAGTATTTTAGAGGCTGCTAGAATTGATGGAGCAGGGCATTTCAGAATTTTTACGAAAATCATGCTACCTCTATCAAAGCCAGCACTTGCAACTCTTGGATTATTCTATGGAGTTTATCACTGGAATGAATATTTCAGAGCTACTATTTATATTACCGATCCACATAAATGGCCATTACAAGTTGTGCTTCGACAATTTGTAGTGATGAGGGATAATACTTCAATGCTAGGGAGTTTGACTGGTGGGTCATATAAACAAATTGCTAATCTAGATTTTTCTTCTCTACAAGCCGGAACAATCATCATTTCAATGATTCCTTTATTAATACTGTACCCACTAATCTTAAAATATTATGCAAAGGGTGCGCTTGAAGGTGGAGTAAAAGACTAATGGTTAAACATGTTAAATGGTCAAAAAAACTTAAAATTTATGAGGGGGTAAAAAAATGAAGAAATTACTTATGTTAATTTTTAGTGCACTACTAGTATTTACAACTGCTGCTTGTTCAAACGACAAAGAAACGAATGCAAATGATAAAACAGCGGATGGGAAGACAATTATTCGAGTAGTTGCAAAAGATGATTCTCCATCTAATCCTGCATCAATAAAGTATTACAATGAATTAGAAAAAGCTTTAAAAAGAGATGAAAATATAAATGTGAAATTTAAACTAGTAGAAGTACCACAAGGAGATTATGCTGAAAAATTAAATCTATTATTAACTGGTGGAGATATTCCTGATTTAATTTACTTCCAAGGTGGAGACCAACCGATTTCACAACAAAATTTATTAGAAAAACTAACACCATATATTGATCAGTCGAAGAATATTAAAAACATGCTTCAACCGTATGACGAAAAAAGATTAAACAACTATCCTTACTTGTTATGGATTAAACCACTTGACCAAAAGACTCCAGTCATTAGAAAAGACTGGTTTGATAAAATGACTAGCGCACAAGCATTAATGGCAAATCCTACAACGGATAATTATTATGCGTTCTTAAAAGAATTAGTTACGAAGCACCCAGGTGGTGGCAAAAAACCAGCTTACGGACTTACGGCTGCAGGCGATATTGCAGAACTAGATTCTATTTTTAAAATGGCATTTGGGATCAATCAAACTTGGTTAAAGAATAGTGATGGAACATATGTTTATTCGAAAGTATCAAATAATGAAAAAGAATTGCTAGCTTACTATAGCAAACTTTATAAAGATGGCATTCTTGATCCGCAATATTTAACAAAACAATGGGATACAAAAGAGAAAGCATTCTATGATGGCGATGCTGCAATCATTACTGGAACAAATGGTAAAGTAATCGATTTATACAACAGTAAAATGACTCAAGTGAATGGCAAACAAGCTGAATTAGAAGTTTTACCAGCTGCAAAAGGAATTTACCAAGGCTTTGGTGGAACAGATGTAACAAAAGAGTCACGTGGATATGCTATTTCTTCTCAATCAAAACATAAAGATTTAGTTTTCAAAGTATTGGATTACTTAGCAAGTCCAAAGGGCCAAATGCTTGATCGTCTAGGTTATGAAAATGAAGAATATAAGATTGATAACGGACAAATTGCATTAACTGATAAATATTATAGTGAGTGGTTTGCTAGATATTGGGAGCCAACAGATTTTAAAACGGAACAGCCATTAAAAACACCATTGTTAAGTGAGCCTGCTTTGAAATCTCAAGAAATGGTTCAACAAGCTTATTCTGAAGATAATAGCTTTATTTTACCAGAGAAATTCATTGCTAATTGGGATGCAATGGAAAACCTTTATAAAGAATACGCATCTGATATTATCACAGGAAAGCGCCCTGTAAGTGACTTTGACAAGTTTGTAAAAGAATGGAAAAAAGCTGGTGGAGATGAGCTTACTAAATATGCAAATGACAAAATAAAGTAAGGAGTGCTTAACATGGTTACGTTTAAGGATCGTGTAAGAGGTATTATTCTTTCGACAGCCTTAGGTGACGCACTTGGGGCACCGATTGAAAAGCTTACCTATGAAGAAATAAAAGAGAAATATAAACGAGTAGAGTCATTGAATACTAGATGGTATAAAGAAGACGCTCCACTTGATGTAACACTTGGTAAAATGCGTGGACAAGGTATCGTAACAGACGATACCTTGATGACCGCGGCTTTAATTAATGTTTATCTAAAGGAAAAAAGACATCTTGATGCTTATGATGTTGGGAATGAATTCGTGAAAGAAATTGCCTTTAAAAAAACATATATTCCTGAATTTGGTCGTGAAGCATTAATTATTGATCGTTTGTTTTATCCTGAAAAATATATATTTATGCGACATGTTTTGGCTAACTGTGAGCCAAGAGAAGGTGGCATTGGAAATATGATTAATTGTGGAGCAGCCATGTACATTGCTCCAATAGGTGTAGTTAATGCAGGTAATCCAAAAGCAGCTTATGATGAAGCAATCCTTTTTGCTATGGGACATCAAAGTAGTTATGGACTTGAGGCAGCAGGGGTTTTGGCTGCGTGTGTGGCAAAGGCTTTTGAAGAAAATGTAAGCATTGATGAAATTGTTGAGACGGCGATTCATTATGCGAAAGACGGCACAAAACAAGCGATTATTGAATTAACAGAAGCTGCAAGAAAACTACGAGTAGATCAGGCAGAGATGGATCAAGTTATCGAAACATTCCAAAGTATTCTCTTGAAGTTTTCACCAATGATGGATGATGTTCATCGCAAAATAGAAAAGGTCGGAATCCCATCAAATCACTATACACCGAGTAGGTTATTTTCAATTGAAGAACTACCAATGGCATTGGCATTTATTGTTTTAAATAATGGAGAATTCTACAAATCTATTTATGACGGTATTAATTCAGGGCGTGATACTGATTCCATTGGTGTGATGATTGGGGTAATTCTTGGAGCTAAGTATGGTTATAGTGTTATCAAACAAGAAGATATACAAATCTTAGAGTCAACAAACAAGATGAATCTACTTCATTTATCCGATACGTTTGCTGAAGTTGCAAAAGAGATTATATTGCAAGATTTACATATTAATGAACAAAGAAAAAGATTTTTTTGAGGAAAAGTGTAACCTGGAAGTGGAGTGAAAGAGATGATTTCTAATGATTATTTAGAAAAGGTATATGCTGGATTTTTAGGAATGAACGCTGGAATCCGACTTGGTGCACCGGTTGAACCAACAGAGTGGACACCAGAAATCATTAAAGATGTCTATGGTGATATTAATGGCTATATAAAGGACTACAAAACTTTTTCTGCTGATGATGATGCCAACGGTCCAGTATTTTTCCTTCGTGCATTATTTGATGATGCAAAAGATCGTGAATTAACACCAGAAGATGTAGGTCGAGCTTGGTTAAACTATACACGTGAAGGAATCGGGATGTTTTGGTGGGGCGGTGAAGGCATTAGTACGGAGCATACTGCCTATAATAATTTGAAAAAAGGTATATCTGCGCCAAAATCTGGATCTTCTGAAGTAAACGGAATTGTCCTTGCAGAGCAAATTGGCGGGCAAATATTTGTTGATAGTTGGGGCTTACTGTTTCCTAATAATCCTAAAAAAGCAGCAGATTACGCTGAAATTGCAGCAAGCGTTTCACATGATAAAAATGGATTATTTGGAGCGAGATTTATTGCCGCATGTATCGCTCAAGCATTTTCTGCAAAATCGATTGAAGCAATTATTGAAGCTGGCTTAAAAGAGATTCCAGAAGAATCTACATATGCTCTAGTTGTTAGAGCAGTTCTAGATTTTCATGAGCAAGTGCCAAATGATTTCCGCCTTTGCCGTCAGTATCTTAAGGACGAATGGGGATATGACAAATACCCAGGTATCTGCCATATTATACCAAATGCAGGTGTGTGTATCTTATCGTTACTTTATGGAAATGGCGACTTTGCAAGAACAATTGAGATTGCAACGATGTGTGGATGGGATACTGACTGCAATGCTGGAAATGTTGGAACAATTTTAGGTGTTTTTACCGGAATTGACGGAATAGCTGATCGTTATCGAAAACCGATTAATGATTTTATCGCCACATCAAGTGTTTCTGGCTATTTAAACATTTTAGATATCCCTACATTCTCTAAATCTCTTGCACTATTAGGCTACAAGATGGCAAATCAGGAGCCACCTGTTGAATTATTAAATAGCTATCGAGAAGAAGAAATTTATTTTGATTTCACATTACCAGGATCAACACATGGATTCAGAACTGACTTCCCTTTTAAAACATTCTTAAGACATAATTCTGAGCATGGGTACAAAAGCAAAGGTTCACTTGAAATCTTTATCGATAGAATGATTAAAGGTGAAAGTAGTAAAGTTTTCTATAAACCTTTCTACCGAAGAGAAGAATTTAATGATGAAAAATATAAACCAACGTTTGCACCACAGATTTATAGTGGACAAAGCGTCTCTTTAAAAATCTATTCAGATAAAATTCAAGGTGAAGACTTTATTTTAACACCTTATATTCGAAATACTTATTCTAAAGAGACTGTAAAACTGAATTCTATTAAACTTACAAATGGTGAATGGAACCGGGTTGAATTCATCGTTCCAGATACTGATGGGGATTTAATTGATGAAGTAGGATTTATTATTGAAAGTCCGTCAGAACTAACAAAAAGAGCATTTGGTAAATTATATTTTGATGAATTCAGGATTTTTGGAAAGTCTTGTTATGAAATTGATTTTTCAAAACAAGCAATTGAATTTCTTAGCGTAACTCCATTTTCTCATCATCGAGGTGAGTGGACATTAGAGAACGGAAAAATGAGAGTTAATAGTTTAACAGACTGTGCATCATTCACAGGAAACTATTATACAAAAGATGTAATCATGAATGCATCCATTTTACCGAAGAAAGGTAACTCTCACAATCTACTATTTAGAGCATCTGGAGTAGAGCGCCATTACCAAGTCGGTTTTGATGGAAAAAATCAAGTTTCATTAATTTCGAAAGATTTTGGAATTGAGCGTATACACTCTATTCCATATGAGTGGAAGCATGATGAAGAGTATCAGTTTGAATTGAAATGCAAAGGAAATGAAATCTGCTTTTCTATTAATAATGAAGCAATTCTCTTATTTGAGCATAATCGATTTAATCGAGGAATGATCGGATTTGCAATGTTAGAACAAGGGGAATCGATCATATCTAATTTTTCTGTGAAGGAATTATAAAGATGATGTTTATGAAAGGTAGCGAAAGCTGCCTTTTATAATATAGTCAATCACATTGTTTGATTAATTAAATGAGGTGAGTAGTATGAATCGGAAAGAAATCTACGATAAAGTATACGGATGTCTAATTGGTCTTTCAGTTGGCGATGCACTTGGTGCGCCAACTGAGGGAATGACACTAGAAGGAATAAGGGAGAAATACAAATGGGTGGATGGTTTTATTTCAGACGATCCTGTTGGGACAGATGATACGGAATACTCGATGTTAACTTCTCTAATCTTACTTAAATATGGTGAAAATTTAACTTATCAAGATATGACAAATGAATGGAGCCAATACTTATTAGACCAAAATGGTGGATTTAAAGGTGGAGGTTTTAGCGAAGTTGATGCTATTTTTAATTTAAGAAAAGGACTTGTTGCTCCTTATTCAGGTATGGATAATCATGAAATGTGGAGTGATGGTGTAGCCATGCGAATAGCTCCAGTAGGTGTTTATTTTGCTGGTGACCCAGAAAAAGCTGCAAAAATAGCAGAAATTGAGGCAAGAATTAGTCATGACAGAGACGGTGTCTATTGTGGAATGGCGATTGCTGCTAGTGTTGCTTATGCTATGACAGGTGATTCCTATGAAAAGGTAATTCAGACTGGCCTAGACGTATTACCAAAAGATTCATGGTCTTATCGAAAAATAGATGAAGCAGTAAATATTGGGATGAAATATTCTAATGTACAAGAGGCAATGGAAGAGCTCTATAATAAAGTTTCAATTTTCTATTATCCTTGGGCAGACGTTGCGCCTGAGGCTACGGCTTTAGCATATGGTGTATTTGCTGCATCAAAGGGAGATTACATACAAGCAGTTTTAGGTGGAACAAATATTGGCAGAGATTCAGATACGATTGCCTCAATGAATGGTGCATTATCAGGGGCATTAAACGGTTCAAGCGTTATTCCGGAGGATTGGAAAAGTAGAATTAATGTGATTAAGGGAGTATGTGTTAAGAAAACAAGAGGAATTGATATACGTGATTTAAGTGAGAGGTTCACAGATGTTATTGTTGGGAGGGGTTTATAATGAATTACCAAACATTATATAGTAAATCATGTGGAGCTTTTTTAGGGCTTGCAATTGGAGATTCATTAGGGTTTCCAGCTATGTATCATCGAACGACAGTTTTACCAACAAGAAGAAGGAATCGTCTTTGGGACTTTAGTAAACAGACTGATGAATATAAAATTAACAAATTTTCGTTGCCATTTACTCATGCAATGGATGAAAGTATTTTAGACTTTTCTGGGACAGACGATACTGAATTTGCTATGATTTCTGCACTTATGTTACTTGAATCATCTCATTTCAATGAAGTAGAATTCCTTGAACAATGGAAAAAACTTGTCGTTCAACATGAACATGAAATATGGAGCGGAATTAGTGAGAGAGCTTCTATTGAAAATATTAAAAAGGGTTTAATATCCCCTGCAACAGGGAATGACAATCCGCATCATTTCGATGATGGGGCTGTAGGCAGAGCAGTACCAATCGGAATTAAATTCCATGGCGACCCAAATAAAGCTGCAATTGTATCAGAAAAAATGGCATCAATCACAAATGCGGAAGATGGAGTATACGCTGCAAAGGCAATGGCAGCAAGTATAGCACTTGCAATTGATGGTGCCTCAGCGAAGGAAATTGTTGATGAAGGATTAAAACAAATCCCTGAAAATACATGGTTAAGTAGAAAAGTAAACCAAGCAATATCGATTTTGGAATCAACTAATAACGATGGATTTGCTGCAATGCCTCTTTGGAATAACCAACTAGTCAACTCAATTTATAATTATGGAAATATAGCCCCTGAGACTTTAGCGATTGCCTATGCTATAATTCTTGCTACAGAAGGAAATTTTGAAAAGAGTATCATGCTCTCACTTATGTTACCAAAACAAGCCGACAGCATGCCTGCAATGGTTGGTGCATTGGCAGGTGCAATGAATGGAATGGAATCAATTTCGAAAAGTTGGGTAGATAGTGTTGATACCATAAAAGGGTTCTGTGTTCCGCATTTAAAGGGATTAACAATTACTGAAACAGTAAAACGATTAATCGAATCAGAATAAGAAAATAATACATATGAGAAAATCTGTTATATTTTAGGGGAGTATAATCCAGTGAAAAATAAGAAAGCGACGATACGGGATGTCGCAAAAGAAGCGGGTGTCTCTGTAGCTACGGTATCAAGATATATAAATAACATAAGCTATATTAGTCCAGAAACCGAACAAAAAATTAAAGTAGTTATGAAAAAGCTTGATTATAAACCAAACGAGATTGCTAGAGGACTTGCGAAACAAAAATCGAAAACTATTGCCTTAATTATTCCTGATATTTCAAACCCGTTCTTTCCAGAATTGGTTGTTGCAATAGAAGAAGTTGCTAAATTAAAAGGGTATAGCTTAATACTAGTTAATTCTAATAATGATGATCTAAAGAACCCTAAGTTTTGGAAGGAGTTTCAAAGTAGGTATATCGATGGTTTTGTGTTGGCGTCATTTGAATTTAATGAAGAAATCCTAAAAAGCTTACAGAATTTACAAATTCCATTTGTTAGAGTAGACCGTGCTGTTGATACACATACTGCAAACTCTGTAGGTGTCGATAATTATAAAGGAGCCATAATGGCTGTCGAACATTTGTATAAACTTGGATGTGAAAAAATTGCTCATATCAGTGGTCCTGATGTTTTTATTCCTGCGATTGACCGGCTTCGAGGATATCAAGATACTTTGCAAAAATATTTTCCAATACAAGAACCAATTGTTTACCAAGGAGATTTTGCGATGGAAAGTGGCAAGCAATTAACCCAACGGTTGCTTGAGGACCATCCAGACGTAGATGGTATATTTCTTGCAAATGATTTAATGGCAATAGGCTCTTTAAAAGCATTAAAAATGTTAAATATCAACGTTCCAACTGACATAGCTATTATTGGATTTGATGGAATTAAAATAACAGAAATGGTCGAACCTGAATTAAGTACAATTGTTCAACCAATTTATCGAATCGGCGTCGCTGCAACAAATAAATTAATCAATTTAATAGAAGAGACAGATGACACTGAAGAATATCAATTAGAAGTGGCGCTAGTTAAAAGGGAATCTACTTTAGGGTTTATGCCTAAAGGGTAATGATTCAAACTTTGCATCAGTCAATTTCAATTAGAATAGAAGTAAGATTAAAGACAGTAGGCATACTCGATATCATGGGTATGCCTACTGTCTTTATAGTATAGAATCAGTTTTGAAAATATTTAAGTACTGTTTCCTTATTTTCTACGTTTCTCAATCGTAATACTATAAATAAATCCACATTAACGAATAAAGCATTAATCATCTAATACTATCAGAACAATTTATAGGTACAGAGTCACAATATAATCTAGTATCCAATTCACTTTTGAATATTCAGATATTTTTGTAATATTGAATAAAATAGAATAAAAAAGGTGATAAACATATGTGCGAAAATAATAAACTAATCATAACGATGAATAAATACTATGTAAAACCAGGCGATGAAATTGAATTTACGCCAAAAAAAGACGATCTTGACAAGAAAAATCCGAATTCAGTAAAAGGAATCGTAACAAAAGTTCTTTCAAATTCTGTAATCGTAGATATGAGAAAAGATCGAAACCACCGAAATTATTACGATCATGATCACACGGTAATTAATCATAAGAAGTATAAAATTTTAGCAAATATGACTAGTAGATAAACAAATTTTATTTCCTAGAAAATAGCCTTACCCCAGTTTCATTGAGGGATAAGGCTATTTTTTTATGTAGTACCTATGTACTTATATGGATTCTTATAATAGTAAAAATTAAATATGCAATGCTACCTAAGTAACTTAATAAGTATTCTTTATTTTCTTTTCATATATTTGTTCGTTGAAACCATCAAACAGTCCTCGTATCTTATTATTATTTCCACATGAAATTATAGAGTTAATCTTCTCTATATTTACTTTCCGTCAATTTATTCTTCACATTAAAAAAATTTGAAAAATGTCACAAAACAATGAAATATGTAATAATTTTCATGTTTTCGTAACATTATCTTCCACCTTTTAACAAACTCAGACTTTAGACTGTTTTGTTTACTTGATTATTTTGTTAAAATATAATTAGGAATTTAGAAAATATTGGAAATAAGGAGGACGAAATGAAGAATTCAATTGTGCAAATTAAGAACTTATCAAAAGAAATCAGAGGGAAGAAAATTGTTTCTGATTTAAGCTTTGATATTTTTGAAGGCGAAGTTTTTGGATTTTTAGGGCCAAATGGTGCTGGTAAGACAACGACAATTAGGATGATGGTTGGTTTGATGGCTATTTCTGAAGGTGACGTTGTGATTGATGGCCATAGTATTAAGTCTAACTTTGAGGATGCAATTAAGCATGTAGGTGCGATTGTAGAAAATCCAGAGTTGTATAAGTTTCTAAGCGGCTATGATAATTTATTGCAATATGCTCGAATGAATAAGAATGTTACAAAAGAGAAGATTGATGAGGTTGTTGAGTTAGTAGGCTTAACTGGGGCAATCCGTCAAAAAGTTAAAACCTATTCACTAGGTATGAGGCAGCGACTTGGTTTAGCTCAATGTTTATTGCATGATCCAAAAGTTTTAATTCTTGATGAACCGACGAATGGACTAGATCCAGCAGGTATCCGAGAAATGAGAGATCACTTGCAACTACTTACGAAAAAAAGAGGCATGGCTATTATTGTATCAAGTCACTTATTAGCAGAAATGGAAATGATGTGTGACCGAATTGGGATTATTCAGCAAGGTAAGCTAGTAGATGTACAAACAGTAACAGAGCTTACAACTGAAGATGTACAAACTTACTCAATTGAAGTGAATAATAGTGAAGCAGCACTTAAAGTTCTTACTAAACATAACGCTAATGTTGTTGATGGAGAAATACATATTGAATTAACAAGAGAAGATGTACCGAATGTCATTGAATTATTAGTAGAAAACCGTATTCGTGTATATGGATTTAAGGCAAATGCAAAAACATTGGAAGATCGTTTCTTAGAAATCACGAATGTTTAACAAGCTTTAGAAGTCTCGTTAACTAGTTGAGAAATTCAAAAAGAAAGGAACTTAAAACATGTTAAAATTGATTCAGAATGAATGGATAAAGATTATTAAAAGACCAGGAACAATTGTGATGGTTGCTCTTGTTATTTTACTTGTAGGTGTAACTGGTACAATTATAAAATATAACGACAATAAAGTAGAGCAAAGCGCTGATCAGAATTGGAAGAAATCACTACAAGATGAGATAGCTCAAAATAAAAAGGAATTAAAAAGTATAAGTGATAAGAATGATATTACAAGACCGTACTTAGAACGAACAATTGCGATAAATGAGTATCGTATTGAGCATAATATTGCACCTGATGTAAAATCAAGTGTGTGGACTTTTATGGAAGTTTCATCAAAATTAATTATATTGGTAGGATTATTTACGATTATCGTTTCTGCTAATATTGTCGCAAGTGAATTTAATTGGGGAACTATTAAACTTTTACTTATTCGTCCGTTTTCTAGAACTAAAATCATTATGTCAAAATATTTAACTAGTATTCTATTTGGTTTTGCAATGTTATTTATTTTATTTATTGTTTCTAGCGTACTAGGCTTAATTTTATTCGGACCTGGTAGTGGGGATAATTCTTATTTAGCATATGTCAATGGCCATGTAGAGGAACAAAGTAGACTAGTTTATTCTGCAAAGCAATATTTAATGAGTTTTATCGAAACATTTATGCTAGCTACAATGGCATTCATGGTATCAACTGTGTTTAGAAATAATACAATTGCAATCGGTATTTCAATCCTTTTATTAACAGTTGGAAGTACGGTAACAAATATTTTAGCTAGTTTCTTTGATTGGACAAAATTTATCCTATTTGCAAACACAGATTTAATGCAGTACATCAACGGTACTCCGCTAGTAAAAGGAATGACAATGTCATTTTCATTAATTATGCTAGTAGTTTATTTCGTTGTTTTCTTAGGATTAGCATTAGTTGTATTTTCTAAACGTGACGTAACAGCCTAAGAGCAATTCTTTAAATAACATGAAAAGCCTGATTCTCAAAATAGAGAATCAGGCTTTTTTGTTTATCTAAAATAAAGATTGAATAATTTCTTTCATAATTTCATTGTACAAATCTAATGCTTGATCATACTCTTTTTCTTCAATAATCTAGTTAATTCTTCATACTTTGGTGGAGAAGAGTTTTCAAGATTATTACCAAAATCTACTCTTGAAGATGCAAGAAGAATAGCAAATCGTTTATGCAATTTAATAAAAAATCTTGAAATTGAATTGGAAGAGATCAAGTAAGTTTCTAAAAAAACATCTAAAACCTTTAACAGTTTTAGATGTTTTTTATTTAGAACATTAAATCAATAAATGCTTCCTCTTTTAGTTGTGTAAAAATCTCTTTTGCTTTATCAAATTCTGATTTTTCGACGCACTCAATAATTGAATTATATAATCCAATTGTATGAGGAATTCTATTTTTTCTTACATTAAAAACGTTAAAAGATGTAGCTTCTTCGGTAAATCTTTTCCATAATTGATCAAGCATTTCAACAATTAAGTTGTTTTGAGAATTTAGTAAAAACGTTTTATAAAATTCAGTTAATGATCGATGATATTGATAAGCATCATCCGCATTGAATGCTTTTTCCATAGAGGATGTAATTTCTCTTAGTAGTTTTACATTAAAAGCTATATGCTTTCTTTCAGATTTTTCAACACAGAATACAGCAAAGCACCACTGAATTTCAATCATATTAATGATTTCGTTTAATGTGAAATGAGTATACATTACCGTTGTGCCATGAAAATTATTATGAGATAGAAAATCTTCGGATACAAGTCTACCTAGTGCTCTTCTAATCGGTGTTCTGCTCATTTGTAAATCAGATACAAGTGCTGTTTCTTTCAAGTGCATGCCAGTCGGATACTCACCTGAAAGTATTAGATCTTTTATTTTTTCATATGCAATTTGTTCTAATGTTTTTTCCTTTGCCATGTAGTTTCTCCTATAACATAGTGTATGTATTTCAGTAAAATTTTGTCTATTTTCCTATAGTATACTTATCCCTTAGTATACATTAAAAATGCAATTATAAAGCTATATGATTAATATATTTCACTTAAAGTTTCTTTTTATGAAACTGAGTAAGGGGAAATTTGCTGAATTTATAATAAATCATTTATGATCGTCCTTTTAAAACTAATTCTTCATAGGCAGCTAACGTTTTCAAAAAGGAATTTTTCCTAATTTGAAAGTATTTTATTGAACCAGCAGCAAATCTATTTAGTAATTTAGTCATCGTTTCCATTATTAAGTCATTTTGAGGGGGCTGTAAGATTAAGTTATTAAAATGATTTACTTCATTAAAATATAATTCAGATTCTCCCTCTAAATAGTGCTTAATGAACCCGGAAGATTCTAAAGACATAAGTGCTATTTTCATTTAGTTCTTTGTATTTACAGAATTATTTTTTTGAATTTTAAATCTAGTGTTGTAATTTTAAAAAACAATAACAATACAAAAAGTATACAATAATTTATGAGAAATAATGTGAATTTAATTTTAAATAGTTCATGAGGTAATTGATGAACGATGGGATACGGGGAACTGAATGAAGAGGCTGTCCATTTTCGGGCATCCTCTTTTTTTAGGTAGTATTAAAGAATGTGAGACCTTTAAATAAACCAGTTTGAAGGTACAAATAAGAGATCAGAAGCTACAAATAAAAATAGGGAATCTGCAAATAAATTTCTTAGAATCCTAAATTAGATAGAATATTACCTATACCGGTTAGGGGTATATACCGTGTTTCACCTTAATAAAGGGGCAATAGTGGCTATGTATAAAAGGAAAATGTTAAGTTTCCTCTATTTCTAATTAAACCGACTAAAAAAAATTGAGTGATCCGTTATATATTAAAAAATATGGATAAACAAATCAACTATAAATAAGAAACACCCCTAAGATACCTTCCATTTTCCAACATCCAGTTTTAAGACTGAAAAAAAGTGCGGCCCAGTCAGTTCCACTATTCTTAGGAAAGCCTCTTTTTTATGTGCAGTCTGCGTAAGAAAAACGTCATGTTATTTTTTTCCATAAAATTGAATAATTTCCATTCCTGTTTCAAATTATAAAATAAAACCTACTAGGGGAACAGTATGAGAAATAATAATAATCGTGTGAAAGAGAATTCTTCTCAAAAAAATTGGATTGAAGAATTATCGAAATCAGATGATTTCACTTTCTTTACAACTTCAAGTGATGTGGAAGATAAAAGTGTTTATCGTATCTACTTTTTTCGAACGTTAATTAGATCTGAGATCATGCATGAGGAAGTACTTCCGTATTTAACAAAGAATCTAACATTACAACAATTAAAATCTCAAATTCCAGTTCAAGAACTGATTGTAACTACGGATAATTCTGTCGTAATCGAAAAACTTCTTGAAGGATATGTGTCAATTCAGTACGGGGATAATAAAACCGAGTGTTTACTTGTTGATGTTGCAAACAACATTTCAAGAACAATTGGTCCGCCTTTAATGGAATCTACTACTTTAGGTCCACAGATTGGATTTGTAGAAGATTTGGTTATCAACATAAATTTAATTCGAAAAAAATTACCTATTTCTGATCTTCATATTAGGGAATTTAAGGTAGGAACATTATCGAAAACCGGTGTTGCGGTAATCTATTTAAGCGAAATTGCTGATGAAGAAAATGTAAATACAGTAACTCAGCGGATTAACGATATTCAATATGATCATATTCCAGATAGTTCTTTTATTTCATCTATGATCGGGGATAATACACATTCAATTTTTCCACAATCCATTCCTACTGAAAGAATTGATCGTGCAGTCGCAGGGTTAGTTGAAGGGAAAATTGTTATTATTGTGGATGGCTCACCAAACGCGTTGTTGACGCCTGCGTTGATCGATGAAACTTTTATCGCAATGGAAGACTATTATGTCAATTGGGTACTGGCTACATTTTTCCGTTTGATAAGAATGTTTGGTTTTGCACTTTCGATCTTTATAACACCTTTTTATGTTGCTATTTTGACTTATCATTATGAACTGATTCCACCTCGCCTACTTGAATCTTTAATCCTATCAAGAGCATCAGTGCCATTTCCTCCAATTATTGAGGTGCTATTTTTAGAAATTACAATCGAGTTAGTGAAGGAAGCGGGGCTTCGTTTGCCGTCAAAAATCGGGCAAACACTTGGGATCGTAGGTGGTATTGTTATTGGGCAAGCGGTTGTTGAAGCGAAGTTAACAAGTAATATTCTTTTAATTCTTGTTGGGCTAGGAACACTTGCTTCATACACATCTGCCATTTATAAGTTTAATAATACAATTCGATTTATTAAATTTCCTGTTATTTTAATGGCGCAATTAATTGGCCTTTTAGGGATTTTTATGGGATTTATTTATTTAATAACTCATTTACTCCGATTAACATCTTTAGGAAGACCGTATATTGGGGCTTACCCTTTTAGAAAAACGACTGCATTTGATTTATGGGTTAGATTGCCATTTGCTGTTCAAAAAAAGAGACCTACAACTTTAAGACCAGCTAGTTTATTTCGGTCAACAAATGATAGTAAACAGCCAGGTCCACCAAGTGACTTTGATGAATAAAAAATGAGGAGATTTGACATGGCAACTTATAGAAGACAACAGGTATCACCATATCTTCTGTTTTTTATTATTACAAGCTCTCAAATAGGAGTAGGTGTTTTAGGATTTCAACGAATTATTGCAAAATATGCTGGGTATGATGCGTGGATTAGTGTAATAATTGCTGGAATTTTAGTTCATGCAGTTGTGTGGTTTATGTATAAATTATTAATTGCTGCAAAAGGAGATATTATTGATGCTCATAAGCAATTGTTTGGAAATATTATCGGTTCAACCTTTAGCTTAGTCATTATGGTTTATTATCTTCTTTTGTCTATTTCTGTTTTAAGACTATATATTGAAATCGTTCAAGTTTGGATGTTTCCAACTCTTGCAACATGGGTATTGGCTACTATTATTTTATTTTTATTGTATTACATCATATCAGGTGGATTTCGAGTAGTAGTTGGAATTGCCTTTTTATCGGGTATCTTTACAGCACTGCTTTATGCTTTGTTGTTTCATTTGCCACATAAATATGTCCATATGGATAATATATTACCTTTTCTTGATCACTCATTTAAAGATCTATTATTGGCAGCAAAGCAGACAGTTTATACAATGGCAGGGTTTGAAATTTTACTAATGGTTTTTCCTTTCATTCGAAATGGAAATACTTCACAAAAATTTGCTCAGTTTGGGGTTGCTTTTTCAACATTAGTTTTTACACTATCAGCATTTACTACATATTTACTTTTAAGTGAAAAACAAATTCAACATATAATCTGGTCGAGAATATATATTGCCATGTTAATCCATTTTCCTTTTTTAGAAAGATTTGAATATATATTAATTTCCAGTTTCTTAATCAAAGTTATTTCCATTTTAGCCTTATCATTATGGAGCACAAGTAGAGGATTAAAGTTAATTTTTAAATGGAAGCAAAAGTATGCATTAATCTTGATCAGTATAATTAGTCTTGTTGTTTGTCAATTACTTGAAACTCGCTATCAAATAGATGCATTTACTAATTATACAAGTAAAATTGCATTATACCTTTTTTATGTTTACATACCATTATTTTCAATAATCTTCATCATTACAAAGTCTAGGAAAACGCTATGAAAAATTCCCTTCTTATCGTTATTATTTGTATTACTATATGTTTGAATGGTTGTTCACTTGTGCCATCAACGAATGTCAATCAACTAAATATTATTGAAGCTGCAGGATTTGACTTAGTAAATCCAAAACAAATTAAAGGAACCGTTGTTTTTCCAGTCTTTCGACCAACAGGACAGACTGAGTTTAGTGTTTCTTCTGCAGATGGAGAAACGATAAAAAAAGTAAGAGAAAGACTAGATAGTCAAATAAGGTATCGATTAATTTCGGGTCAGCTTCGTGTTGTTACTTTTAGTTTAGACTTAGCAAAAAAAGGATTCTTTCCAATTATCGATACGTTTAATCGTGACCCAGCTGTCGGAAATATGATACAACTTGCAATAGTTGATGGGGAAACAGCTGATTTACTTTCATTAAAACAGTATACAAAGGAAAACATAGCACTATATATCTATGATCTACTTCTACATAATTCTCAGACGGGACCTTTTCCTTATACGGATTTCGCTACGTTTATCTATCAATATTTTGAAGTAGGGCAGGATGCATATTTACCTGTTTTAAAAGTTGTAAACGATAAAATTAAATTAACTGGAATTGCTGTATTTAAACAAGATAAACTCATTACGATCATACCATGGAAATATACCTTCATTTTTAAAGGGATGATGGAACATTATAAACAAGGCTTACATCAGTTCAAAATTGACGGGGAATATGTAGCAATTGATAATTTAACTTCCAAAAGTAAATATAGTGTTAAAATCAAAAAAGGGAAACCAGAATTTACAATTTATCTGAATATGAATGCAAGAATTCAAGAATATACTGGTGACAAACCAATATTCTTTCCTAAACATATTAAACAATTAACTAAAGCAATTCAAAAGGATATTGAAAAAAATGCAAATGGGCTAATTTCGCTTCTTCAAGAAAAGAATATTGATCCAATTGGATTAGGTTCAAAATTAGAAGCACATCAAAGAAACTTTAATTTGAAAAAATGGAATAAAGAATATTCTAGCGCAAAAATAAAAGTAAAGGTTAATTTAGATATTCTTCATACAGGAGTTGTTGAATAATACTAAAGTCAGGATGGGTAATACAGAGGCGTCTTGTGGTCAGATTTGACTAAAGACGCTTCTATTTATATTTTGAAAAAAATGGTATTCCAATTGGTTTTAAATTGTATACAAAGTAATTAGGAATTATGCTAATATAATAATGCGTAAACATTAAGTATGAATACAAGATTACAAATCAACTTTTATTAAAGGTAATCCCTGGAGGGAATATGCTTTTTAAAAATATTTTTATTACTTATACGATTATTATTAGTTTTTTTTATTTAACTTCTTCTGTTTTATGGGGAGGGGCAAGGGAAAGATTAACACGGAAATCAAAATTACATGAATTTATTATAGGGGTTTTATTAAGTTTATTGACAATCGTGCTAATCAAATTTCCAATTGTTACAGATCACGGTACTAATATCCAAATAAGAGCACTTGGCATAGAAATTGCTGCAATTTTTTTTGGAAATGTAACATTAGTAACGATGTTTTTAATCGATTTAGTCGTGTTTTATTTTTTTTATGGATATAGTTATTCTTATAAATTAGATACTTCATTATTATTGATTATTTTATTAATAGGTTTTTTAATGAATTATCAAAAATGGTCAGAAAAGAAACGTTACTTTATACTAACTCCAATAATCATCGTAGTAAGATGTTACGTTTTTTATTTAATGGATAAATGGGTATTAGCACCGATTGGTGAGATTGTTTTAGGTAGATTACTTCAAACGATGGGATATTGGATTTTAATGTTTGTGCCAGCTTTATTGTTAAGTTACTTTATCGCATATCAAACACGAAATACTGAAATGAAATTAAAGAAGATGGAAAACATTGCAAATGTTGACAGTTTAACAGGGTTATATAATCGTAGATTTTTTGATAAACAATTTTTGAATTTTTGCTCCAAATCTTATGAAAGTTCAATACCAATGTCTTTATTAATGATTGACGTTGATTATTTTAAAAAATATAACGATCTATATGGCCATCCAAAAGGTGATGAATGCTTAAAGAAGATCGCATTATGTCTGCAATCAGATACAACTAGTTCGTCAGGTATAGTTGCAAGGTATGGCGGAGAGGAATTTTCTATTTTGTTACCGAAAGCAAATCTTGACGATGCAATGAAAATAGGGATTCGTATATGTAAAAATGTAAAAAAACTAAAGATTGAACATGAAGATTCTGAGGAAAAGTTAGTAACCTTAAGCATTGGTGTGGCATCATTAGTTGCCGAAAGTGAACAAGATATTAAAAAGTTGATTAAACAAGCTGATCAAGCTTTATATAAATCAAAGCATAATGGAAGAGATCAAGTGAGTTGCTAATTTGATTAGAAAAACATCTATACTGCCATTTTCGATAATGTCCTTACTAGATGTTTTTTATTCATATATAGTAGAAATGAAAATAATTTGAAAAAAAATCTAGAAAGCCTAAATTTAAGGTTTACTAGATTTTTTTAGTATATAAAAATTCTTTAATGATAAATATGCAGTTCGAATAATAATGATAGAATAGGGAACATAATATATTTTTAAAGGAGAGATATACATATGAAACAGCAAAGCTTAGATCAACATGTTCGATATCACCCACTATTTCACTTTTTTGGTGCACCACTAGCATTAATCACAATTATTGGTTCAATCGTTAACTTATGTATTGCGATAAAAAATTGTGATCATATTTGGCTAGCGGTATTTATTCTATTTACCTCACTTTTATTAGTTATTTCATTTTTACTCACAAGAATGTACTCGAACAAAGTACAAGACCGTGTCATTCGTATGGAAGAAAATTTCCGTCATTTTACGTTAACAGGTAAACCGTTAAATCCAAAAACAACAATGGGGCAGATCATAGCATTACGATTTGCAAGCGATGAGGAGTTTGTCGAGTTAAGTGAAAAAGCAGTAAATGAAGGATTATCTTCAAAAGAAATCAAACAGAGTATTAAAAATTGGCGCGCGGATGAGTATCGAGTTTAATACTATTTAAATGCTAAAAGATAAACAAAAGTACCCTATATAGTAGACTGTTTAAATCGGTCTATTTAATAGGGTACTTTTTACTGAACAAGTAAAGTTGAACTTTTTCTATTAAGTCTTATAAATTTAAATAGTTTTCAAACCTTATTGAAATCTTTTAAATCCTAAAAAATGTTGGTCCCAATATGTATTGTTTATATTAGAAATTGTTACACCTGAACTGCTACTTGCATGGATAAACTCTGTGCTATTAATCATAATACCCATATGAGAAGGCCCATAAGTATATGTATCTTTGAAAACGATTAAATCTCCAGGTTGTGCATTATTTACAGTTTTTAAGTTTGAGTTATTATACCAATAACCTGCAACATTTGTTCTTGGAAGTGACACGCCAAATTCTTTGAATACATATGAAATAAATCCACTACAATCAAACCCAGATGGAGTTGCTCCACCCCAAACATAAGGTACATCTAAATACTTTTTTGAATAGGTTATTAAACTTTGTACATCAAACGTTTGAGAGTTATCTGGTTGAGAGTTATTTGAATTTGAACTTGTATTTGTTGCTTTTGCAACATAAGATGCACTAATATACCCTGTTAAGCCATTAACTTTAACTTTGTACCAACCATTTACGCTAGAGATCACATCTAGTTTTTGATTTTTATTTACGATACCTAAAATCTGATAAGAAGTACCAGCCCCAGATCTTATGTTGACACTTCCTGTAGAAATGTAGTTCCCAGTGCTAACGACCGGATTACTGTTAGTATTACTATTTGATTCAGTTACTTTTGCAACATAAGATGCGCTCATATACCCTGTTAAGCCATTAACTTTAACTTTATACCAGCCATTAGAGCTTGAAATCACATCTAGTTTTTGATTTTTATTAACACTACCTATAATCTGATAATTTGTACCGGCCCCAGATCTAATGCGTACTCCATTACCAGTAGAAATGTAGTTTCCCGAAGTGACTACTTGGTTAGTACTACTATTCGATTCGGTTACTTTTGCAACATAAGATGCACTCATATATCCTGATATCCCATTAACTTTTACCTTATACCAGCCATTGGAATATGAGATTACATCAATACTTTGCCCTTTATTAACACTACCTAAAATTTGATAAGAAGTACCGGCCCCAGATCTAATGCGGACACCATTACCACTTGATTTATATGTATTTGTGTTTTCAGAAAAAGTTTGCGCACTAGATTGCAGTGTTTTCTTAGGATCAATTGACGTGGCAGCTTCTGTAGTGTTTGGAACTTGAATGGCTACAAATGTTGAGGCAAGTCCTACTAATGCCACTTGGTTCATTGTTCTCTTCTTTTTTCTCTCTTTTTTTAAATTTAACGTAATTAAGGTGTATCCTGACTTCGACTTCATTATTAAACCTTCCCTCTTCCCAATACCTAAATACAACAAAGAAAAATCCCTTACCTCAAAGACTAGTAAGGGCAAATCTTAGATATACATGAATTTGGTAATTAATTAATTAAGAATGTGAGAACACATTAAGTCTAAATTCTAACATAACTTCATATGTGAGTTCACTTAATAAGGGGTAAATAATCAAAATATAATAAATTGGACAAATTTGTAATAATGAGATGTTTCTTGATAATTACTAAGATTATGGCTATTTTTATTGGAAATTTATGCTCTACTTAATTTGATTAGACTCCCCATAAACAGGTTAGCTGATCCTTAGAGATGCGATTAAAATTGTAATTGAGAAGGGGGGACGAGGTTCTGTTTTTTTCATGAAAAAGCAGTAGATTTCGAGCCGTTTTTAGCAGTTTAGATTAAATTAAAGCAAATTTGCTAACTTTCCATTTGAAAGTATCTACTTAGGGAGGATAATTAAGTAAAAATACTATTACCGGTATGGGTATTTTTTGTATTTAATTGCCATTCTGGAAATTTAATTGCGATCCCCGAATTTTAATAGCGATCGCGAGAGTTATTTGCGATCCCCATCACATTTTATAACTTAACTTATTTAAATAAATTCCATCAAATAAAAAAGCAGGAAATCTCCAAGGATTTCCTGCTTTAACTACTTTTAATAAATAACTACTGGCTCATATGTGCTAAGGTTATCAAATACAGTTTTCATTATACTAGGTGGTGTATTAACGCACCCACCTGAACCTGCAGTTAGATAAGCATTATTTGACCAATTAGTTCGCCAGCTAGCATCGTGGAAACCTTGGCCACTGTTTGTGAATGGTGCCCAATAATCAACTTGAACTTCATATGCGCCACTTCCTACGTGAGAGCCCTTAAGTATAGATGGCGTTCGCTTATAAAGGACATACCATACTCCTTTTGATGTATCCTCACCAGTGATGTGTTTACCTGTAACGACACTAGTTGTGATAGCTAATTTACCGTTTTTGTAAAGCCAAATACGTTGTTCTGAAATCGACACTTCAGCATACGTATCACCAATGCCATTGTTTGAGGTCGTAGTATAACCATAACCTTCATCGTTCCAGCCATGACCTAAAATGTTAGATGCAGTAATAGATTTCTCTCCAGACTCAAAAGCTGATTGAATTTGTTTTGATTCTTTCTCCACATCTAATGCCCAGCCGTAGCCTTGTCCTTTAACTGAGATGACAGAACCGGAATGAGTCTTAAATTGAAAGTTTTTATCTAATGTAGATTGAGCTTTATTGATTTCAGCAATCTTGTTTTTTAGATCAACAGAGTCAATTGTGACTTTCATATCTTTTGATACAGACGCATTTTTAATTAATTCGCTTGCTTTTAAAGAATAAACTTTATCCTGCACTTTATAATCAACTGTGCGAGCTAGGAGTGCTTGTAGTTCTTTCTTTTCATTTTTCACAATTTGATTGTTTTCTTTAATAGGTTGTAGGTAAATAGGTTTTAAATGAATTACACTAGAATATTCATGACGTTTGAAGTCTTTTACTAGATTAGCAACATCATATTGTTCACCGTTAATGCTTTTAGAGACAATAATATTACCTTGTTCCAAATGAACTTTCGCATCTTGTGGCGCTTTTAATCCATTATTAAGAGTGAGAAGTTTTTCTTCAATTTGTTTATTCATTGCATCAATTTGCTTTTCATCTAATTGACTTGGCATTAAAGAATAATTTTTTGCTTTTGATGAAGGAAAAAACGTACGCTGTTTTTTTAATACTTTTTTAATAGCCGGCAGATCCTTCTCGGTAAAGCTCATCTTTGTATCTTTACCATCCAATGCTTTCGTGTCACCTACATAAACTATGTTTTTAAGTTTGCTAGTTTTTAACTTATTAAGTGCCTGCTCAGCATTCAATCCACTTAATTTTATGCCATTAATCTTAATTTGAGCGTTAAAATGGTTTGCCCGATTATAACCGATTGCAATGATTGCGATTATAACGATTACTCCAATTAAAATGAAATGCCAGGGAATAATTTGATTAAATGACCTTCTCCGCTTACTATTACTTCTTTTAACATTTAAAGTAGTTTCCAAAAAAATACCTCCTGTACCCATTGTTCCATTTATAAATGTTACTGAGTTTAAATGATAGCTTTGCATCCGTAGATTACAATTATATTACATAATTTACTTGGTTATTACTATTTTACATTTTTATCGAGTCGAATTTTGTCATTATTTGTTCAAGGATGGAAATTTTATCTAATTATTTTTTCGCATGATTAAATAGAAACTTGGATTTTATTTGAGGACTTAATTTATTTAAATAAATAAAAAGGATATTTTTGGAATATTTTGAATCTTAATATTTGTACTTTAAACAAAAAGGGGAGAGGAAATATGAGGAAAATGAAACGAATCGGTAACAAGTTATTGTTAAGTTCCGTACTTGCAATGCAAGTTTTTACGCTGCCAGCATATGCTACGTCTACGGATACGTCAACAATCGTCAAGACTATTCCACAAATCGATCGACTAGTAGATCAATTATCAAAAAACTCAAACACAGTCGGTATGCATGCAGGTATTGTAGTATATAACACGAGAACTGGAGAGTTGTTGGATGAGTATGACGCAGATAAAACATTTGTACCTGCTTCTAATTTAAAACTGTTCGTTACAGCAGCGGCGTTAGATAAACTAACTCCAAATCACCATTTTAAAACTGAAGTGTACACTACTGGTCAAATTAACAAAAAAGGGGTGCTACATGGTAACGTAATTGTTAAAGGATATGGTGATCCATCTTTGTCAGAAGAAGATATGCGAAATATGGCTAAAGAAATGTCAAACAAGGGCATTAAATCTATTAACGGCGATATATTGGTAGATGATAGTTATTTTGACGACGATCGACTTGGAGCAGGATGGATGTGGGACGATGAATCATATGGATATAGCGCTCAAATCAGCTCATTAGCTGTGCATGAAAATATGATAAGTCTTTCTATTACTCCAGATGGTTCTATAGGAGAAGCGCCTTCATTAGGGATGAATCCTATGACTGATTATGTAACCATACATAACAATGCAAAAATAGTTGAGGGGATCAATAATAATATTGTAATTGATAGACCTCGTGGGTCGAATTCAGTTGTTATTAGTGGTACGATCGGAAAACAATCATCGGTCTATACTGAAGATGTAGCAATAGATGACCCTGCACTTTTTGCAGGAAATGTTTGGAAGAAAGCTTTGAGTGCAGAAGGAATTGACTTAATAAAGAAAAAAGTAAAAGTAGAAAAAACAAAAATTACAACAGGTACTCCGATTCTTGTACATAATTCCCAGTCTCTGAGTGAATTGATTGTTCAGTTAAATAAGCAAAGTGATAACTTTTATGCGGAAATGCTATTGAAGGAATTAGGTGTAGTTGCTAAAAATGAAGGAAGCTTTAATGCAGGAGCAGACGTTATTGAGGAATTTCTTAAAAAAGCAGAAATCGATACAAACTATAGACAGGTCGATGGATCAGGATTATCACGTATGGATTTAATTTCACCAAAACAAATGGCACAGTTATTGAAATATGTGTCTCAACAAGAGTATAAGGAAGTATTTGAACAATCGCTACCAATTGCAGGTGTTGATGGAACGCTTAAATCACGAATGATCGGAACGAGTGCTGAAAAAAATGTGCATGCCAAAACTGGTTCTATGAGCGGCATCAATAGTTTATCTGGTTATGTAACGGATCAAAATGGCGATAAGCTTGCATTTTCAATATTGTTAAATGGTGTTCGTACGTCATCATCAGCTACGGCATTTCAGGATGCGGTTGCTGTTTTACTTAGTCAGTATCCTAATCAGACGGGTGATGGTGTTCAATCAATTGCTGATACATTTTTACTTTCTACACTAATCGACCCAATCTTGAATCAAGAAAATTTAAAAGGTGTAACGACAGGCATAGTTGTAGGTTCACTTGACCGAAAGAATGGAGAAGAAGTGCTTTATCAACGAGATGGTGATGATTTACTAACACCAGCTTCGAATATGAAGCTGTTGACGTCAGCTACTGCACTAAGAGAACTTGGCCCAGACTATACATTCAAAACGGAACTTTATTTAACAGCACCTCCAAATAAACATGGCAAAGTAGATGGGGATGTCATTATAAAAGGATATGGCGATCCAACACTGCAGTCTGATGATCCTACTGGCCAAAAGAACGGTACAAAAATTACAAGACTAGTTGAGGATTTAAAGAAAAAAGGAATTACTCAAATCAATGGAGATATGATTATTGATGAAAGTCAATATGACACACAGCGTCTAGGAACTGGATGGGCATGGGATGATGAACCATATGGATATAATGCCCCATTAAGTGCACTATCAATTAATAGGAGTTCAGTTCAAGTAAACTATCAACCTAGTGAAGTTGGGAAACCAGTAGCTTTTAATTTGGAACCTAAAACTGAGTATGTGCAAATAATAAATGAATCGAAAACAGTACAAGCTGATTCGAAAAATACATTTACGGTTGAAAAGGAGCGAGGTAAAAACATCATCCACTTAAAAGGAGACCTACCTTTAAGTGTACAACCTGGTAGTGAACAAATGGCTATAGAAGAGCCTTCTTTATATGCTGGTACAATAATGAAAGAAGAAATGGAAAAAGCAGGTATTAAATTTAGAAAGCGAGCAGAGGTAAAAAATGGTGTTGTGACAAATGGAGAAGTGAAAATATCACAATTATCCTCGCCACCGCTACGTGATATTCTTGGCTTTATGACTAAAGAGAGTGATAATTTCTATGCCGAAATGCTTCTTAAGCGACTTGGGGCGGAGAAAAAAGGGGAAGGAAGCTCTTCTGCAGGTGCGCAAGTTGTAAAAGATAGTTTACTAAAGTATGGTATTGATCCGACATATAGAATGGTAGATGGTTCTGGTTTAAGTAGATATGATATGCTTTCTGCACGTCAAATCGGAAATGTGCTTGTCGGTATGAGTAAAGAACCTTTTTTTGATGTATATGATCAATCTCTCCCGATTGCTGGAGTTGATGGCACATTAAAAAACCGAATGGTACAAACACTTGCTGAAAATAATTTGCATGCTAAAACTGGCACTCTTACGGGTGTAAGCGGACTGTCAGGCTATGTGACTACTAAAGATGGTGAACATCTGTATTTTGCGATATTGATGAATGGTTATACTTCTTCTTCAAGCATTCTTACTAATGCTCAAAATCAAATAGGAGCGGCATTAGCTGGAGTTTCATTTAAATAGATAAAAATTAAACTTTTATTAAGCGCAACAAAGCCGTCGATATGAAGACGGCTTTGCCTTTTTAAAATAGGATTCTTATATCAGGTGAAATGAGGCTTCTAATACAAATATCATTATTTAATGTAATTTATGTAATTTATTTAATAATATTTTAATATTGATTTCGCAAATAAAAAGTTGAGCTCAGTACCAAGTAGCACAGGGGAATTAACTTAAATAGAGGCTAAAGTAAATGCCTTTTTTTGCCGATAATTCCATAATTTTAGATATATTCCTGTAATAAACATGCCATGAACGTAAATGATTTATCATCTCCCTGTTCTTTTTTTCTGAAAAATCTATGTTACGATTAGGAAAATTAGCAAATGAAGGAACATGGAGGGTAAAAGAAATGCTTAAAAAATTAATGACGATCACAGCAGCTACTGTACTCTCAGTAACTGTAAGTGCTAATGTACAGGCTGCAACTATCACAGTAAAAAAAGGGGACACCCTTTGGGATCTATCACGCACGAATAATACATCAGTAGAAAATACAAAAATGTTAAACGGTTTAACTACAGACCTAATTCATCCTGGTGATGAACTAACAATTGCTCCAGAAAAACATTATCTAGTTGAAGAAGGTAATACATTATGGGATATTGCGAAAAACAATGATACAACAGTTTCACAAATTAAAGAATGGAACAATTTACATACTGATCTCATTCACCCAGGATTAAATCTATTAATCTTTGAAGGTGTAAAAAATAGTGCTCAATCTGAAGTGACTACTGCAACACAAACAGAAACTACTTCAGCTGAGCCGTCAGAAACAGTGTCTCCAAAGACTGCAGCAGCACCAACAAAGGAAGTAGCTGCACCAAAAGAAAGTATATCTACACCAAAAGAGGAAGTAGCTGCACCAAAAGAAAGTACATCTAAACCAAAAGAGGAAGTAGCTGCGCCAAAAGAAAGTGTATCTAAACCAAAAGTAAATGTAACTGCACCAAAAAAGGATGTATCTAAACCAAAAGCAACGAACAAAAAAGTAGTTACAGTGGAAGCTACTGCATATACAGCTTCTTGTAAAGGATGTTCCGGCGTTACAGCTACAGGAATTAACTTAAAGAAGAATCCAAACATGAAAGTAATTTCTGTAGATCCAAATCTTATCCCGCTTGGAAGTAAAGTGTATGTAGAAGGCTATGGTGAAGCAATCGCTGGTGATACTGGTGGAGCGATCAAAGGACATCGTATTGATGTGTTTGTAGCAAATAAACAAGATGCGATTAATTTTGGAAGAAAACAAGTTAAAGTAACAATATTAAACTAATAGACTATAACAAACACTGGAACTCCCAAATTAAGGGATTCCAGTGTTTTTGTTTTTTTATTAAAGTTGAATAGATTATATATGAGAGAATGATATTTTTTTGATTTAATCGTTACTACAATCCTTCACTTAGATTGTTAATCCTAATAATAATTTTCTATCAATAAATGAAAGTATACTGTGTTCAATCCACTATGAAATATGAATTTATAGATGGATTGGAGTCTAATTGGGTTCGTTTTTATTATCCTCTTTAATATATTTGTATAACAAATTCGCGAGTGTAGAGTTTCGTTATAGGCGAAAATATAGTTTTTTGATGATACGAAGTTGAAAATAATAGTTTACTAATGTATCATTATTAATAATCAGAATATTCACTTAAGAAAAGGGAGGATATTTATATGAATAAACAAATTCCTGAAATGTGGTGGACTCAACTTAGGTTACCAGCCATTTCTGCACCAATGTTTTTAGTTTCTGGACCTGAGTTAGTAGAGGCAGCTTGTTTAAATGGGGTAATTGGATCATTTCCAGCACCAAATGCACGACCGATTGAGGTTCTTGATCAATGGATGGGTCAATTAAATGATAATCTTGCCTTGGCGCGCGCAAATGAGCCTGAGCGTAAAATTGCTCCTTGGGCAATGAATATGGTCGTTCATAGCTCATATAGTAGATTACAAGAAGAAATTGAACTTTTGCAAAAGCATAAGCCAGAGCTTGTTATTACTTCATTAGGTTCTCCTAAAGTTGTAGTTGATATTGTACATAGTTATGGTGGCCTTGTGTTTTCTGATGTGAGTGATATTAAATTCGCCAAGAAAGCAGCAGAGGCTGGTGTTGATGGACTAATTCTAGTAGCATCAGGCGCAGGTGGTCATGCTGGAAATTTAAATGGATTTGCGTTTGTTGATAGTGTTCGTACGTTCTGGGATGGAATCATTGTGCTTGCAGGTGCGATTTCGACAGGTAAAAGTATTTTAGCTGCTCAAGCTGCAGGTGCTGATTTAGCGTATATGGGAACACGCTTCATTGTCGCGAAAGAAAGCTTAGCAAATGATGAATATCGTCAAATGTTAGTCGATGCAACACAAGATGATCTTATACTGACTGATGCATTTTCTGGCGTAAAAGCGAATATGTTAATTCCTAGCATTGTGAAGGCTGGACTTGACCCTGGGGAATTAAAGAAGAAAGATAAAGTCGATTTCGACGGGATGAAAAACGAATCAAGTGCCAAAGCTTGGAAAGAAATTTGGTCTGCTGGCCATGGTGTTGGGGCAATAACAAAAATTAGTTCAGTTGCCGATATTATTAATGAGCTAGAAGAAGAGTATAATGAGGCTGTTGAAAAGCTTAATAACAACTTTGAAAAATTAAAGACTACTGTTGTTAAATAAAGTAAAAATTGTAAGCGTTTTATATGCATATTGTGAATCTATTGTTTATTTATAATTTTAGGATTATAATTATTTTATAGCGATGGAATCATAGTATGAGAGATGTTATGACTCTATCAATTTAGTAAACAAAAAATTGGATTGGTCTGTTAGTACGATTTGCTAATAAACTATTCCACCATGAAGACATAAAGCCTAATCATTGGGTACGTGTTTTTTGTGGTGGATTTTTTTATACGTTAAAACGTAAAAATTGGCAGCAAGGGAATATTCGATGACGTTGCCAATTTGAAGAATTAAGTATAAGTGCAACTACGCCTCTGTCTACGCCGAAATACACGGCTTGCCAGTTGGTGAGTTTTCTTTATGGGAAAAAGGGGAGGAAAACTGTGGAAAATAACATGGTTACAATCACGATTAACGGGAAAGAAATAATTGCCGAGCAAGGTTCAACAATCTTACAAATCATCAATAAAAATGAAATGAGTCATCCGCAAATTTGTTATGTTCCTGAAGTCGATCCAATTCAAACTTGTGATACTTGTATTGTTGAAATTAATGGAGAGCTAAAACGTTCATGTTCAACTGTAGCAATGAGTGGGATGAATATTCAATTGTCTTCACCAAAAGCTAAGGAAGCTCAAACTGAAGCAATGGATCGTTTATTAGAAAATCATTTACTATATTGCACTGTTTGTGATAATAACAACGGTAATTGTAAGCTGCATAATACAGTAGAGGAAATGGGTATTGAGCATCAAAAGTATCCTTATCAACCAAAGGTTGCTTCTTGTGAAGTAGATTTAACACATCCATTTTATCGATATGATCCAAACCAATGTATTGCTTGTGGTCAGTGCGTGGAAGTATGTCAAAATCTTCAGGTAAATGAGACATTGTCAATTGATTGGGAGGCTGAGCGTCCTCGTGTCATTTGGGATAAAGGTGTTTCAATTAATGATTCTTCATGTGTTAGTTGCGGACAATGTGTAACGATTTGTCCTTGTAATGCATTAATGGAAAAATCTATGCTTGGTGAAGCTGGTTTTATGACGAGCTTAAACGAAGAATTACTAGATCCGATGATTGATTTAGTAAAAAAAGTAGAACCAGGATATAGTGGTATTTTCGCGGTTTCAGAGGTTGAGGCAGCAATGCGCGAAACTCGTACGGAAAAGACAAAAACAGTTTGTACTTTCTGTGGTGTTGGATGTACTTTTGAGGTTTGGACGAAGGATCGTAAAATCTTAAAAATTCAACCAAGCTCTGATGCACCAGTAAATGCAATTTCGACTTGCGTAAAAGGTAAATTTGGTTGGGATTTCGTTAATTCGGAAGAACGAATTACAAAACCATTAATTCGAAAAAATGGTGTATTTGTTGAAGCGAGCTGGAATGAAGCACTTGATTTAGTTGCAAGTAAACTTGGTTCAATTAAACAAGAATATGGTAAAGGCTCTGTTGGTTTTATTTCATCTTCAAAAATTACAAATGAAGAAAACTATTTAATTCAAAAGCTAGCACGACAAGTGTTCGAAACGAATAATGTTGATAATTGCTCACGTTATTGCCAATCACCAGCGACAGATGGATTATTCCGTACAGTTGGGATGGGTGGAGATGCAGGTACGATTAAGGATATCGCAAAAGCTGGACTAGTTATTATTGTCGGAGCAAACCCAGCGGAAGGTCATCCTGTCCTTGCGACAAGAGTTAAGCGAGCTCATAAACTACATGGGCAAAAACTGATTGTTGCAGATCTTCGTAAAAATGAAATGGCCGAGCGTTCTGACATTTTTATTAGACCGAAACAAGGTACAGACCAAGTATGGCTGATGGCTGTAACAAAATATATTATTGACCAAGGCTGGCATGACTTAAAGTTTATTTATGAGAATGTTCACTTCTTTGAAGATTTTAAAGTCGTTCTTGAGAAATATACTCTTGAATATGCCAAGAGCGTGACTGGCATTTCAAAGGAAACTCTAATTCAAATAGCTGAGATGGTTCATGAAGCTGATGGAACTTGTATTTTATGGGGAATGGGTGTTACACAAAATACTGGTGGCTCAGATACATCTGCTGCAATTTCGAACTTATTGCTTGCTACAGGAAACTATCGACGTCCAGGTGCAGGTGCTTATCCGTTACGAGGTCACAATAATGTACAAGGAGCATGTGATATGGGTACTCTTCCTGGTTGGCTTCCAGGCTATCAACATGTTACTGATGACACTGCACGTAAAAAGTTTGAAAAAGCATGGGGCGTTGAAATCGCTGGCAAACCAGGTCTTGATAATATCCAAATGCTTCAATCAATTGAAAAAGGCGTTATGAAAGCTATGTATTTAGTTGGTGAGGATATGGCGCTTGTTGATTGTAATGCAAATCATATTGATGGAGTTTTATCGGAACTAGACTTCTTCGTTGTTCAAGATCTTTTCTTCTCGAAAACAGCGCAATATGCAGATGTTATTTTACCTGCTGCGCCATCACTTGAAAAAGATGGAACATTTACAAATACTGAACGTCGAGTACAAAGATTATATCAAGCATTACCTACTCTAGGAGAATCAAAAGCTGACTGGTGGATTGTTCAAGAAATTGCGAACCGTTTAGGTGCAAATTGGAGCTACAAGCATCCAGGCGATATCTTTAGTGAAATGGCAAGTTTAGCTCCACTTTTCTCACAAGCTAGTTATGAAGTGATAGAAGGCTGGGATAGCTTCCTTTGGGGAAGTTTAGACGGAGCAAGTACAGAACTTCTTTATGAAGATGGTTTTAATTTCCCAGATAAAAAAGCTAGATTTGCTTTAGCCGATTGGATGGAGCCCGTTGAGTTTCCGGAAGAGTTTGACCTATTAATTAATAATGGCCGTATGCTTGAGCATTTCCATGAAGGAAATATGACGAATAAATCATATGGTATTCAATTAAAAGTACCTGAGATTTTTGTGGAGGTGTCACCTGAGCTTGCCAATGAACGAGGAATTAAAGATGGCTCATTAGTTCGTTTAGTATCCCCGTATGGGGCATTGAAATTGCCTGCACTAGTAACGGATCGAGTTCAAAAAAATGAGTTGTTCTTACCGATGAATTCAACTAACAAGGAATCTGCTATTAATTTCTTAACAGGACCAGCGGCCGATCACCGTACAAATACGCCGGCTTATAAGCAAACGAGAGTACGTATGGAAGTACTACGTGTAGAAGGTAATAGTCCAATGCCAAAATCGAACCCGCGTAATAAAAAACGAAATCCTCAAAATGGGGTTGAAGTAAAACGTAAATGGGAGCGAGAAGGATACGTCCACTTAACGACAAAATAAAGGGGAATTAACATGGCAAAGCCAATCACGACAATTCAAAAGTACGTACCGACGAAAGAAGAGCAAAAAGAGCAGAAGCTAGAGGATTTGAAGAATTTATTAGCAGAAAATGAAGATGCGTTAAATAAAATTATGAGCTTAGTTTCTGATTTAAATGATACTGGTGTGCTTGAAGCTGCGAATTCTATGCTTCAGTCTAAAGAGAAAATTGCTAAAATTGCTTTAGGACAAATGAACCGTGAGCCGGTAACCAATATAATCAATAACCTAATGGGTGCTGCAGGTGCACTTTCAAGTGTTGACCCTGAGGTAACCACAAAGTTAATCAATTCTGTCTCAAAAGGAATTGATGAAGGGAATAAACATCTTGAAAAGGATGATAAAATAGGCATTCTTGATTTAGTAAAAGTTTTGAAAGACCCTGATGTAAATCGAGCAGTTGGTTTCGGTATTAATTTTCTAAAAGGTATGGGAAAAGGTCTAAAAGAATAGTAGAAAAAACAATTCATTGTATTTAATAGAAAAGAGTTTAATAATAAGAGATGAGCCTTTTAATAGAGGTTCATCTCTTATGAATATTTTTGAAAAACAAATAGTTAAAGAAGGGAATCTAAAACGATGCTACCAAATGAAGTGAGAAGAAAAATTCTCCGCTTTGAAAATGGTGAAACAAACTATATAGAAGACAGCGTTGTCACAGAATATCCCGTCACGATTAAAATTAATGGACAAGAATTTGCTACGATGGTCAGTACTCCTGAATATATTGAAGATATGGTCGTAGGTTTTCTGGCATCTGAAGGAATTATCCGGAAATATGAGGATATTGAAGACATATGGTTCCAAGAAAAAGAAGGCTTTGTTCATATTAAAACAAAGAATATTAATCCATATTATAAAGAGATTCAAAGTAAAAGATATATCACATCATGCTGTGGGATGAGTAGACAAGGCTTTGTTTTTGTAAATGACGCATTGACAGCAAAAAAAATGAAAGAAGTGAATGTTGAGCTATCATTTCAAGATTGTTTTCGTTTAATGAATGAGATGCAACAATCAGCTCTTTTGTTTCAAAATACAGGTGGAGTCCACAACGCTGCTTTATGTGATTTAAATGGATTTGTTTTGAATAGAATGGATATTGGGAGACATAATGCATTAGATAAAATCTATGGTTATTGTCTTAAAAATAAGATTAGTATTTCAGATAAAATTATTGTGTTTAGTGGACGTTTATCTTCTGAAATTTTACTAAAAGTAGCTAAAATTGGTTGTGAGGTAATACTGACTAAATCTGCTCCAACTGAATTAGCACTTCAATTAGCTGAAGAATTAGGAATTACGACAGTTGGATTTATTCGAAATAAATCTTTAAATGTATACACACATTCAAATAGAATTGTAAATGATAAATAAATCATAATGAATTAGAACGATAAGTGAGGCAATGGTTATGAAAAATGTTGCATTGGATAAACACCAACGACCTTTACAGGATTTACGTATATCTGTTACCGATCGCTGCAATTTTCGTTGCCGTTATTGTATGCCTGAAGAAATTTTTGGTCCGGACTATGCTTTTTTATCACAAGATAAAATACTATCCTTTGATGAAATTGAAAGATTAACGCGTATTTTTGTATCTTTAGGCGTTAGAAAAATAAGAATTACCGGTGGTGAACCTTTATTACGGAAAGGTTTACCTATATTAATTGAGCGATTAAATAAGATCGATGGTGTTGAAGATATTGCTTTAACAACAAATGGTACTTTACTTAAAAAGTTCGCAAAAGAGTTATATGAAGCGGGTTTAAAAAGAGTTACTGTCAGCATCGATTCACTAGATCAAGAACGATTCTCTTATATGAGTGGTAAACGTGGAAATGTAAAATCGGTTCTTGAAGGAATTCAAGCAGCTGCTGATATTGGCATGAAAGTCAAAATCAATATGGTAGTTCAAAAAGGTAAGAATGAACAAGATATTATCCCGATGGCACAGTATTTTAAAGAGAAAAAACATATTCTTCGATTTATTGAATATATGGATGTTGGAAACTATAACGGCTGGAAGCTCGATGAAGTCATATCCAAAAAAACGATCATAGACATGATCCATGAAATCATGCCTTTAGAATTGACTGAAGCTAATTATGTAGGTGAGGTTGCAAATCGATATCGATATAAAGATAGTGATGATGAAATTGGCATTATTTCATCAGTTACCGATTCATTTTGTTCAACTTGTACAAGAGCACGTATTTCTGCGGAAGGAAAATTATATACTTGCTTATTTGCTACTAAAGGATATGATTTGAGAGAATTGGTAAGGTCTGATCAAGATGATGAGCAAATAAAAGAATCAATTCTTTCGATATGGAGCAATCGAACTGATCGCTATTCGGATGAGCGGTTAAGTAATACAAAAAAACCATCAAATAAAATTGAAATGTCACATATAGGCGGTTAATTTAAAACGATGGGGTTTGGAGTTTATGCAATTTTTTGTATAACACTCTTTCCAATAATGTAAAGTGATGATTGGTATCTCTGCTAGTTAAGCAGGGAAATTAAGCAGCATTCAGAACTCCTTATATGATGAGGATTTCTTAATGCTGCTTTTATTTAAAGGTAGGAAACAACTTATTCCTAGACCAAGTTTTTGAGTGGAGGATCTTTATGACAGAACGTTATTCGCGTCAGCAACTTTTTACTCCTATTGGTGAAAAGGGACAAGAATTGATTAGAAAAAAACATGTTTTAATCGTTGGAGCAGGTGCGTTAGGAAGTGCTAGCGCTGAGGCACTTGTTAGAGCCGGAATTGGAAAACTAACTTTAATAGATCGAGATTATGTTGAAATAAGTAATTTGCAGAGGCAACAACTTTATACAGAAGAAGATGCATTTGAAAAACTACCGAAAGTAATCGCGGCTAAACAACGTCTACATAAAATTAATGCAGAAGTGAGCATCAATGCACTAGTAATGGATGCTACTTCAGAAAATATGGACATTCTTCTAAAAGATATCGATGTGATGATTGATGCAACAGATAATTTTGATATTCGATTTATCATAAATGATTTATCTCAGAAGTATGAAATTCCATGGGTATATGGTTCTTGTGTTGGCAGTTTAGGTATGTGTTGCACAATTCTGCCTAGTAAAACGCCTTGTTTAAACTGTATATTAAAGGGTGTACCTGTACCTGGTGCGACATGTGATACAGCTGGAATTATTAGTCCAGCTGTTCAATTAGTATCAGCATTTCAAGTTGCGGAAGCATTGAAAATATTAGTTGAGGATTATTCCGCAGTCAATCCAAAATTCCTTATATTTGATTTATGGAATAATCAACATTTTTCATTTAAAGTAACAAAATTGAAGTCAGATGAGTGCCCTTCATGTGGATTGAATAAGACATATCCTTATTTATCATTTGAAAATCAAACGAAAACAAGTACACTTTGTGGACGAAATACGGTCCAAATCAGACCATCAATGACGAAAAATTATGATTTTAATGAACTAGAACATCAATTAAAACAACACGGAAAAGTTGAACGAAATCCTTATTTGATCTCTTGCCAGTTAGAAGATTATCGTTTTGTCATTTTTCTAGATGGAAGGGTTTTCGTTCATGGCACAAATAATATACAAGAAGCTAAGAAACTATATTATCGTTTATTAGGTTAATAAAAGAGGGGTTTGAGATGAATGGTTGAAAAAAGAATACCACTACCGGTAGCAGAAGCAGTTCGTAAAGTGATGGAGTTTGCTGTACACGGATCACAGGAAATGGTTTCAATTGATTTAGCGTATGGTCGAGTATTGGCTGATGACTTAAAAGCTGATCAAGATATACCTGCTTTCGACCGTTCTCCATATGATGGTTTTGCAATTAGAGCAGAAGATACAATTCATACAAATAATGAAAATCCTACAGTTTTTGAAGTAGTAGGAGAAATTGGGGCTGGCTCAGTTTTCCAAAATAAAGTAGAACCATTCCAAGCTGTGCGTATTATGACTGGGGCACAAATACCTCAAGGTTGTTCAGCAGTTGTCATGCTTGAATTGGTGAAAGAGATGAAAACGGAAGATAAATCATTTATTGAAATTAAACGTTCATTTCCAAAGGGCGATAATATTTCTTTTCAAGGTGAGGAAACGTCAAAAGGAGATATTCTTGTCAAAAAAGGCACAGAAATCAATCCAGGAACAATCGCATTATTAGCAACATTTGGGTATAGCCAAGTTCCGGTAGCGAAAAAGCCAGTAATCGGAGTAATTGCAACAGGGAGTGAATTGCTTGATGTAAATGAACCACTTGAACCTGGTAAAATTCGCAATAGTAACTCCTATATGGTTCTCGCTCAAATTCAAAAAGCAGGCGGAATTCCTAAATATTTAGGAAAGTTTAGCGATGACTTGGATACTTGCTTTTCTGAAGTGAAAAATGCGTTAGAACAAGTAGACATCTTGATTACTACTGGCGGGGTATCTGTCGGTGATTATGACTATTTACCAGATATTTATGCTAGATTAGGAGCTACAGTATTATTTAATAAAATTGCTATGCGTCCAGGAAGTGTAACAACTGTCGCACATTTAGACAACAAATTATTATTCGGTTTATCAGGAAATCCATCTGCTTGTTTTGTTGGGTTTGAACTATATGTTCGACCGATTATCCAAACGTATTTATTTAATGAAACACCTCATTTAAAGAGGGTAAGTGCGGTATTAGGAGAAAATTACCCGAAACCGAATCCTTTTACTAGATTTGTAAGAGGGAAAATTGTATACGATGAAAGTGGCTTAACCGCAATTCCAGCAGGGTTTGATAAATCTAGCGCAGTATCTTCCTTAGCTAATACAGACGCATTTATCGTTTTACCTGGTGGAACTAGAAAATATGAAAAAGGGATGGCAGTGGATTTATTATTATTAGAAGATCCTCAAGGAAGTAAATGGCCTTGGCATGATTTTATTCCTTCATATAAATAAGTAGTCTTTAATATTCTAAGAAAAGTGAAGTGGTTTACTTGGAACAATCATTATTTACTATTGTTGATACGCCAATTGTCGTTGAAGAAGTTTCAGATAAAGTTAAAAGCAGAAATGCCGGGGCGATTACTCTTTTTATCGGTACTGTTAGGGAATTAACAAAAGGTAAAAAGACACTGTCTTTAGAATATCAAGCGTATGAATCAATGGCAGTAAAAAAGCTTGCGCAAATTGGTGATGAAATAAAACAAAAATGGCCAGATGCACTCGTTGCGATTACTCATAGAGTGGGTAAATTAACGATTAGTGATATTGCAGTTGTTATTGCAGTTTCCTCACCACACCGTAAAGTTGCATATGAAGCAAATGAATATGCAATTGAACGAATCAAACAAATTGTTCCGATTTGGAAAAAAGAGTTTTGGGAAGATGGTACGATGTGGATTGGTGACCAACTAGAAAACACAGCATACGAAGGTGGAAAACCAAGTACGGAGGAATCAAAATGATTAAAGTATTATTATTTGCTCATTTACGCGAGAAAGCTGGAACTGATGAATTAACAATTTCAGTTGAAAATGGGATAAAAGTTAAGGCGTTAAAAGATTTGATGATGAATAAATACGATCTACCACAGCTTAATCAAATTATGACGGCAATAAATGAAGACTTTGTAACAGATGAAGAAATTGTAAGCGATGGCGATACTGTAGCGTTTATTCCACCGGTTAGTGGAGGATGAAATAGAAAGTTGGTGGAGTTTTGCATAAACATAATGAAAAAGCAATTGTTAACATCGCAGTTTTAACAATTAGTGATACTAGAACTGTTGAGAATGATGAGAGCGGTAAGCTTATAAAATCTTTATTAGAAGAGCAAAATCATATCGTGCATCATTATCAAATTATAAAAGACGAAAAAGCATTGATTGATTCGACAGTTAGATCATTGTGTGAAGATGATGAAGTTCAAGTACTGATTCTAACTGGTGGAACAGGTTTTACAAGAAGAGATGTTACATATGAAGCAATTTCAAAATTACTTGATAAAGAAATGCAAGGATTTGGGGAGCTGTTCCGTTCATTAAGCTATACAGAAATCGGACCAAAAGCGATGTTTAGTAGAGCAATTGCTGGTAGTTTTAATGATAAGGCAATCTACGTCATTCCTGGCTCAAAGAACGCAGTGAACCTAGCGATGACAAAATTAATTTTACCGACTTGCCAACATTTTGTAGAAGAATTAAATAGACAATGAAAATAGCTGGCGTAGTTTTAGCAGGTGGAAAATCCTCTCGTTACGGTAAAGCCAAAATGTTTGAAACGTATAAAAACAAATTTTTATATGAATATAGTGTACAAGCATTAGAAGAAAGTTCGATTTCACCGATCATCATTTCGACAAACGAAAAACTAGTTCCGTATTTTAGTAAAAACGATTTAGAGTTTGTTATTGAAGGAGAAACTGAAGAATACCAAGGTCCACTGTATGCAATGTACAATGCATTTTCTAAAATACAAAACATTGATTGGTATTTTGTCTTAGCTTGCGACACACCTTTTATTACAGCTGACTTTGTAAAAAAAATGATCGCATTGCTTAAGGACAGTAACGTTGATGCAATTGTTCCGATTCAATCAGATAAACTTCAACCGTTATTTGCACTTTATCATCGTAATTGCATCGGGAAGATGAAGGGAATTTTAGATAAAAACAATCAAAAGCTTCAGGTGCTATTCGATGAGGTTAATGTATTAACAGTACCATTTTCAAAAGATGAACGAATCTTTAAGAATATAAATAGGCCTGAGGATTGGCAAAACGGGTAGGAGTAATACTAGATTAGGTTAGTAATTTCTATTCCCTAGTACCTGTTTCGTAAAAGGAGGAAGCATCATGAGTGAATTTTCCCATTGGAATGAAGAAGGTAGACCTAAAATGGTCGATATATCAGAAAAAGACATAACAACAAGAGTAGCAATTGCGCAAAGTACAATTTCAATCTCAAAGGAATTATATGATGCAATTCAAAATGGATTAATTAAAAAAGGTGATCCATTAAATGTTGCTCAAATTGCTGGAATTATGGGAGCTAAAAAAACGTCTGACATTATACCGATGTGTCATCCTATTGCACTTTCAGGGACTGACTTTACATTTGAGTATGTAGAAGTACTAAATGGCTATGATTTAATCATTCGTGCGACAGTTAAATGCAGTGGGAAAACTGGAGTTGAAATGGAGGCACTTACAGCTGTAAGCGTAGCTGGCCTTACGTTTTACGATATGTGTAAAGCCGTTGATAAGAGTATGGTCATAAAAGATACATTTTTAGTTCAAAAAACTGGTGGTAAAAGCGGCGACTTTTTCCATAAATAAGATTGGAACATAAGCTTAATTGATTAATAGTGTGTACTATTTAATCAATTAAGTTTTCCAATTTTTTATCAAAAACAAATACTGAAATGGCAATATCTTCTTCTACTTTCATATCAGAAAAAAGATTTATAAATTTAGCACCAACGATCTCTTCCAATTTAACTGGATGATTTTTCGCATAAACATCTTGAATCATCTTCGTTCTAGCATTATGTACGATATCACGGCCTTCGGAAGATTGCGCGATAAATAGTTCAGTAGGAGTAAGGTTTCCATATAAAGTTGAAACAGCCATATTTTCAACTAAAACTGTATGGATTCTTTCAGGACCTTTACCAAATAATTCTTTGCGCAGTTTTCGAATATAGTCATTAAATTCATGGATGACTTTAGACATTACAACTACCCCTTAACTTAATTCTGTTTTTCTTATCATAAAACAATGATTGGAAAATTTAAAGAAAAATTGAACATTTAGTGAACGTCTAAATGAAGGCATTACTAAATGTTAGTTAATATTGATGGGGAAACAATTCCACCATGGGTACACAAATCTAAAATGATTTTTGTATTGATGGTGTTTTTTCAGTTAGCTTTTTATAATTAGAGTATAAATAAAAAGGGATTGAGAGCGATGAAAAAGAACTATTCCATTTTGCAAATTGTAGGCTATCAAAACAGTGGGAAAACAACACTGACAGAAAAACTAATTAAAAAGGCAAAGCACGATGGATTATTAGCTGCTACGATCAAACATCATGGTCATGGTGGTGCACCTGATTTAGAATTAACTAGTAAAGATAGTGTTCGTCACTTGAACTCCGGAGCGATTGTTTCTAGTGTTGAAGGAGATGGTGTTTTACAATTAAGAACAAATTTAATTAATTGGGATTTAAAAAAGACACTTGAATTATATCGTTTTTTCTCGACGGATATTATTTTTATTGAAGGTTATAAAAGGGAAAATTATTCAAAAGTAGTATTAATAAGAGATGAGGGTGATCTACATTTACTCGATTCATTAACAAATATTAGATGTGTTATTAGCCATGTTGATATTGAAGAGAGTAGATTGAAAGATTATCAATATTTCCATCTTAGTGATGAAGAAAATTACATAGAGTTTTTGATGAAAGGAATTTTAATCGGTAATTTCATAATTGATTAAAATAATATGTTTTGTTTTGAAAAGAGGAGATTAATTGTTAGAAGAGTTTTTAATTCCCCTTAAGATATCCCTTAAGGTTACGGTTGTATCAGGGATTCTCGTTATTATTTTAGGGACGATAGCTGGAAGAATTCTCTCTATGAAATCCTTTAAAGGTAAGACACTATTAGAAACTATTCTAATGTTACCTTTAGTTCTGCCACCTACAGTTGTAGGATTTTTACTATTAGTCATTTTCGGAAGACAAAGCTTCCTTGGAAAAATGATAGAATGGTTCTTTAAACAACCAATTGTATTTACATGGTGGGCAGCTGTAATTGCTTCAATTATTGTAGCGTTTCCGCTAATGTATCAGTCTGCTAAAACCGGCTTTCAAGGTGTCGATAATGAAATTGAAGAGGCGGCTCGAGTGTGCGGTGCAAGTGAATGGAAAGTATTTTTCTTTATTTCAATACCGCTTTCATTCAAAGCCATTATTTCAGGAAGTATTTTAAGCGTTGCGAGAGTACTAGGTGAGTTTGGTGCTACACTCATGTTTGCAGGAAACATACCAGGAAAAACACAAACTGTCCCAACAGCAATTTATTTAGCAATAGATTCCGGAAATATGAAAATGGCTTGGCTATGGGTACTATCAATGGTGTTAATTTCGTTTATCATGCTATTAGTTGTACAGTTGAAACAGAAATGATTTATACTCAATAAAGCTTATAAGGATTATTTTTCCTAAGTAGTATATAATGCTTTGAGTAGGTTGTTTTCCCTTATTATTCCAAATGTAGATTCAACAAAGACGAATACATAAAAAAGACAGAGCTTTACCATTAGAAACCTTAAAAGGAGATGATGGAACTTATGACAAATAAAATTGAATTAGTTAACCTTGCAGTAGCGTTACCAAGTAAAATGCAATACGGCGAAAATAAAGAAATGATAACAGGGATCTGTAAAGAAGGCATTGAAGAAGTTTATTTAACGAAAGATGGCTTTAAAGGTGACGGAGTAGCAGATTTAAAACATCACGGTGGACCAGACCGAGCTGTCTGTGTATATTCATATGAACACTATTCTCTTTGGGAAAAAGAGTTTAATGTAAAACTACCACTTTCAGCATTCGGAGAAAATATCACGGTCACTAATATGCTAGAAAAGGATGTATGCATTGGAGATGTCTACCAAATTGGTGATACAATCATTCAAATTACACAAAGTAGAATCCCTTGTGACACAATAACAAGAAGAACAAACGTCGCACTTAAGAGAATCGTAGAAACAGGTTTTACAGGCTATTTATGCCGAGTATTAAAAGAAGGTACGATTAGAAAAGATTCAAAAATAGAATTAATTGAGAGACAAGAAAATAGAATTTCAGTTTTATATTGTAATGAGATCTATTTCCATAATCCTAAAAATGTTGAAGGAATTAAAGCTATATTAGCGGTTCCTGAGCTAGCTGAGGATTGGAGAAATAGATTGAATAAGCGATTAGAGAGTTTAGTTTAATAGTTATCAAGTAGAGGATGTCCTATTGGGCATTCTTTTTTTATAAGCATCACATAAAAGAAGAGTAGAAAAGTCGGGTGAAATGAAAATAGAGAAACTGCAAAAAAAGTTGATGAAAAGTGCAAATAAATCGGTGTGTTGTGCAAATAAGAAATCTAAAGCTGCAAATAAAGTATAAACTGCAAATGAAATCAGTGAAACTGCAATTAAAATTAACGAAACTGCAAATAAAGTCTTTAGAATCCTTAATGTTATAGAATATTACCTATACGGGTTGGGGTATTTCGAATGAATAATCGTCTAAAACTGGATGCTTACAAATAGAAGATTAGTAAGTTAGCTCAAATTCTTACTAAACTGATTAAAAAGTGAAAGAAAACAACTGATTTTTTTAAAATAGTGATGATAAAATCAACTATAAATGCAAAATCCCACTAAGATACCCCGCATTTTAGCTACTAGAGCCATGATAAATAAAAGGAGTCCCATGTGTCAGTTATCCTTACTATAAGGACAGCCTCTATTTTTGTTCTCTTTAGATTAAAAATGTAGAATATAATAGATTATAAGCATCCCATCCAACTCATGCGTTACTTGGATAAGAAAACAAGCTAGTTAAAACACCTGCTCTTTAACTAGGCTTTGTTCTAACTCATCTTTTTGTCGCAAGTGATGACGAAAATGCATAAAAACTAGTTCATACCATTCCTTTGCATTCAGCCAACCGAACCCTCCATGTTTGACTTTGTAATTTGGATTTATATTATTCACTTTCGATTCCCATTGGCTTAACCTTAAAATTACTTGATCCATTCTATTGATCAGTACCTCATTGCTATCTGAATTATTAGGTGGGGTATTTAGTTCATCCGGCAATTTAATTTTAATTGGTGGGAACCCACCGATCTTATATAAATGTTCACCAAACTCTGTTTTCCCAAGATGTTGTTCTTCGTTTAAGGTGGCACAAGTTTCCATATCATCTAGATATTCATTGGCAACAACGATTAAATGATCATACATTTGTCCAATTGACCAAACCGATTCTTCAGATTTAAATCTTAGCTGTTCCATAGAGTATTTTTGAAGTTCGTTTTTGTATGTAATAATTAGATTAATCTCACTCAATTTGATTCCTCCTTAAAAACTATTCCAAAGTAGATATATTTTCGTACTTGTAACTAAACATTCAATATATGAATACAAATACCTTCTTTAATAGACATTATAAAATCATCTCTAAATAGAAAAAAGAATAGCTCTATTTAGACCAACAAAGTAAATAGAGGCCGTCTATTTGTCAGTTACGCTGACTATTAGGACGGCCTCATTTTGTACAAATTTAAAAATGCTTTACTAATCTTTAATTTTTAATCCCATTAATGCTGCGAATTGAACTGCTTGATTAGAAGAAACTGTACAGCCATGTAAATTATTTATTGAAACTGTTAATTCATTAAATGTAGAAGAACTAATATCAATCCCTTTAAGAGAAGTTTGATCAAAGTTTACTCCATCAATATTACATTTATTAAAATCAATTTTTTTGAATTTACAATCATAAAAATCAGTACTTTTTAAAATAGAATCATGAAAAATTACCTTTTCTAGTTTTGAATTCCCAAATATAGATAAATTTAAAACAGAGTTGTCAAACTGGACATTCCCAAGGCTAGATTCAGTAAAATTTGCACCTACTAACTTACAATTCTTAAAGGTAACTTTATGAATGGAAGCATTGGTCATATTGCAATTTGACAGATCACAGTTTTCAAAATATACATCTGACATACTTATATTTCTAAAATCTGTATTGGTGAATTTACTATTCTTGATGACCATTTTATATAAATAAACTCTATCTACGGATTCGTTTTCAAAAATAGACCCAGTGATTTCACACATCCCCAATTCCGGGTCTTCTTCATAAAAAATATCATGAAAATTTCTAGATTGTAATTCTTTAGGAATATTAGGTGTATCGATTTTCATTGTATATACCTCACTTTAAACAATTAGGATGAAACTAAATCGAGCAGAATATTTACACATAACTATAAACAATTTTAAGCTTTAAAAAAAGACTTTTAATTTTCTAAGATTTGTGTCAAAAAAACTAGTATTTATTTGACAGTAATTATTAATTTTAAAATGAAAAGTCACTTTCGTTATTATTTAAATATCAAATGAGTATGTATTTTCGAATTGCTTTTAGCTTAGGTAAGAAACAAATCTGCACGATTAACTAGGCTTTGGTTAAGTAGATTGTGATTTTCTTATATAGCTACCATGAATTGCTCCAAGGTAGTTTTTGGATGCAACTACTGAATGTGCGGCTTCAGTTAAGGCTGATTTTAAATACTTATTGCTTTTTTGATTTAGTTGATTTCCTTTTACCAGCACTTTCATTATGTCCTGGAACTAATGCTGCCCAGGAACATAATCGGGTCAGTTTTTCGTCCAGGAACAGCTTTCATATGTTGCGCATTGACGACAAAAAACTCTAATTCTTCAGCTTCAATCAAATTAATAGCTTTTTATTTTGACTTTCTTAGACTTAAAAGTTGATTTTAATTATCGTAACGATCATTTTACTTCCAATATATGTTAACGTATAATTGTTGAAAAGTGAGAATAATAGAGCATTTGAAAACTGAGTTTGTATAGGAGGTTTAAAATGATAGAACAAGTTACGGTTATGGCAAACGCCGCCTACCCATTGGAAGGGATTTTGACATTGCCAGATTCTCATACTGAAAAAGTCCCAGCAGTTGTATTTGTACACGGTTCCGGTGCTTTAGATAAAGATGAAACCGTTGGTGCCAACAAACTATTTCGAGACCTTGCGGATGGACTTGCAAATCAGGGAATTGCATCGATTCGGTATGACAAACGAACCTTCGCCCATGGTAAGCAGATGGTTCAAGAACTTGGTGGTAAACTTTCCGTCAAAGAAGAGGTCATAGAGGACGCGATTGAGGCTGTCGATATGCTAAAAAAAGATCCACGTGTGGATGCAAATCGTATTTTCATAATTGGACACAGTTTAGGAGGAACACTTGCTCCTAGAATCGAAGCTGAAGGCGGTGAATTGGCAGGATTAATAATCTTAGCCGGCACTTCTCGAACGCTTGAAGAAGTCATCCTAAACCAAAATGAGGATTCCATAAAGCAGCTTGAAGCATCTCAACAAGAGGTAGCCTTAAAGCAAGTAAAAGAACTACAAAACATGTTTAATTCTATATCTGACATGACGGATGAGATTGCGCAGCAGACTATTTTGTTCGGTTCTGTTTACGCTTGGTATTTTAAAGAGATGAATCAACATCCTACTAAGGACTATTTATCGCAAAGCAAAAAATCGATTTTCGTCGTTCAAGGTGATAAAGATGTACAAGTTTCTGTCGAAAAAGATTTCAATCTATATCGTGAAATGCTAAAATACCACCCCGATGCCACATTCAAACTCTATCCCGGTTTGAACCATCTGTTTATGAAAGCTGTTTTCGGTACGTTGAAAGACATTTGGAAGGAATATAATATTCCTCAATCTGTGGACAGGAATGTTTTAGAAGATATAGCAAAATGGATCTTGTCAAAATAACCAAAATCAAAAGGTGCTAATTCTTAATTTTGTACTTACGAAGAGCATTAGTTTAACAAATATTGACTATTTCGGTAGTCTTTTTTTTTGTACTATCGAGTAGTTTAGTTGTAGAAGTTTTGATGGAAAAAAAGGATAAAATAACGTTAAAGAGGTGACTAATTAGTGATTATATGCTTTGAAGGTGCAAGTGCAGTAGGGAAAACAACAACTTCTAATGAAATTTCCAAAAGCACTAATACATATGTAAGTCCAGAAGTTAACCTCTTATTTAATCGACCAAAAGCAGAATCTAACATATGGTATTTGGAACGACAAGTTGTACGGTGGCAGATCGCTAAAGAGAAAAGTATATATTATGATACAGTAATCCTTGATGGGGATATTTTTCAGCCATTAAGTTATAATTGGTGTTTTGATTTTAAAGTATTTAATCAAAGTCTAGATTTTATTGCCGATTTTTACCGAACTGAAATAAAAAATGGAAGAATTGGTTTTCCAGATAAATATTTTTATTTATATACTGACACACATAGTTTGAGGTATCGCAAAGATAATGATACTACAAGACAGAGAAGGAATTTCGATAAACATATAGAGATTGCGAAGCCACATCAACGCTTTTATGAAGCCCTTAACAATTTTGTACCTGATTATGTTCATATGATTGAGGCAAAAAATATTGAAGAAACTATAACTTCTATAACAACAAATTTGACTTCTGCATCATCAAGTTTAGATATCTCATATTCATTGGAATTTCTTGATTGTATTGTAAGTTGGCTAAGGAAAAACAAGGCTTAGTCAATTACTTCTTATTCAAAAGCATTGCAATAGTTGAACAACTCCTTGAAATAACAAAATTCTCGAAAACAGAAAAAATAAATAATGTAATTACAGAGGTAGGGCTACTATCTTGGAATAGGTGTGTTCTTTTTATGCTTAAATAGTACAACATGAGTTGCTTTGGCACCTCTTTTTTTATTCGCCAAAATAACCATTTAATTTAAAGACGAATGATATAATTATATGGATAAATTTAGTAAAGTAATTTAATGATTGAACAGAATAAAAAGATAATTCTTTTTGGAAACCAGATTATTGAGGAGGGGATTTAATGGCAATTAAGCTCTGTCCCATGTGTGGTAATGAGAATAAGTGCTCAAGTGGGATGACTTGTTGGTGTAATGATGAGTATTTCCCAAGAGAGATCTTTAATCAGATATCATCAGATGAGGTAAGAAAATCTTGTATATGTAAGTCCTGTTTAGATAAGTACAAAGAAGATAATAGAATAGAAGACATAAAACCTGCTGATATCGGACCTATGGTCTTTGGTCGTAAAAAAGAACCTAAACAAGAAGGTGAAATATGTTACTGCTATGAGAAGTTTAAAGATAATCTTAAACCAGGAACAGTAACTAAGTGCTTCAAAGAGAAATGTGCTAATTACCTAAGTTGCACCTCGATCTATTTAGGAAAATTAGAATAGTTTTTTATTAAAAAAGTGGTGTGATTCTATGATTATATATAAATATAAAAAACTAATTGAAGATTTTTTAGCAAGGGAAATTACTGCTGATGAATTTCAGACTCGATATTTAGAAACTTTTAAAGAGACTGATGATAAAATGAATATATATTTATTTGAAATATTAAATGGTGTATTTGAATCAGCAGATTGTTATTGGCATGAGTGTCAACCAGGTGCAGAAACGAATTTTGAGATTTCAGAAGAACAATTAAGAAAAGAAGTAGCAAAAGCATTAGTAAAATTGAATAAGTTAGATATAAAGTAATTTCCTTGTTCAACTGACACGGTGCTTTAGTCGAAAATCATGAGCTGTTAATGTGCGACTTTTTTTATTAAATAAAATGGCAGTATAGTCTATCAGGAAAAATAAAATATGTTACTATAATTAAAGCTCTTATTTAAAAGTTCAAGAGAGGTTGATTTAGTGAAAAAAGCTTTTTATTTAATTTATTTATTACCGATTCCATTTTTTACAACATGGTTTGACATGAATAAATTACTGAAAAAATAATTCAACTAACAAAGTGCATCAGATGTATAAGATTCCCCAAGGTTGTCTAATTAGACAATCTTTTTTAGTTTAAAAATCAACATATAAATTTCATAGAACCAGTAAACAAAAAAACACCCTTACCCCAAAATGAAGTAAGAGTGACAAAACATAGTCCCTTTAAATATTTAATTTTCTTCTCTATTAACTCAAATCTTTCCTAATTCCCCAGTAGATTCCCTAATGATCAATCTAGTAGGCAATAAAATTTCATGTATTGGTTCATCTTTGTTTTCGATTCTCCAACATAGCTGTTCAACTGCTTTTTTGCCGAAGAAGTTTAAGTCGATATCCATCGTTGTCATTTTTGGTGATGCAATTTGAGACAGTTGTCCGTTGTCAAAACTACAAATCGATACGTCATCTGGTACATTGAATCCTCTTTGCTGCAATTCTGATTGAATGAGAAATCCAAGTCCATCATTTACACAAAAATAGGCTGTCGGTTGAGTTGTTAACTGATCTAGTAATCCTTTAATGTGAGATTGTTCTTCTTTAGCATGATTTAAAAGGAATGCTTCGTTTTGTTTAATTCCATATCGTTTTAATGCTAAAAAGTAGCCTTCTAATCTTTCTTGGTAGCTTGGTGAAATATCGACATCACCAACGAAGCTAATTTCTGTATGTCCCAATTTAATTAAATGCTCAACAGCTGTAAATGCCGCGAAGCGATTATTCGTTAAAATTGAATCAGCATGAAGGAATGGTTCATGGTGATCAATTAATACGGTTGGAATGCCAGAGCTAATAACTTTTGCAGTATAGTCTGTACTAATATGAGATAAAATTAACAATCCATCAATTTCTTGATTTGTTAATAAATTAGGCATAATTAAATTTTCAACCGAATGCTGATCAATTGATTCAATTAAAAAATTCATATCTCTAGCTTTTAATTCTTTTTGGATACTTAAGTAGATTTCACCAAAAAATCCAGTTAAAGAAAACGCAAGCTCTGAAGCGATTAATCCGATTGTTTTGACTGTTTTTTCTTCAATTGGTTTTTGCGTACGATTATTAGAATAAGAATAACCTAATTCATCTGCAGTATCTTGTATAAGCTTTCTTGTCTCTTCGCTAACACCAGCTTTTCCAGATAATGCCTGCGAGACGGAGTTTTTTGAGATGTTCAAACGCTTAGCAATGTCTTGCATTGTAACTTTCTTTTCCATTAATAAATTTCTCCTCTAATCAATCTATCTAAATTATTATTCTAAAATGTCTATTGTAATTATATTGTAACGTTACAAAAAAAGTAATGCAACTATTTGTAATGTTGTTTGTTAAATTAATTAAAGTATAAAAGTATTAAATTATTTAAAAATCACTTGACTAAAATTATTTTAGGTGGAATAATCAGTTTATAAGTTGAATAATAACGTTACAAATTATCGTTTTGTTAGTTTTGTAATGTTAAGTAATGTGTTTTTGGAGATTTGAAGATTAAATAAAGGAAGGGCACAAATAACTATTTATATTTATGACCTAACAACTATTATACCTTTTTTTGAGTATTTGTTAGCGCTTTCAGATTGAAGTAAATACATAAATGGAAATAGAAATAGTCAACGTGTTTTTCTTTTGAAAAGAAATTTGATTTTATCTTAATCATTGGAGGAAATACCAGATGAAAATGAAAAAAGTATCATCAGTCTTGTTAGCTGCTTCTTTATCTGTTGCTGGTTTATCTGCTTGTTCCACAGGTAATAAGGAAGTAAAAGGTGGAGCGAAAAATGGCGTGACGACAATTGAGTTTTGGGCTGCACCAAATCCAACTCAACAAGTTTATTGGAAAGACGTAGCTGAACAGTTTACAAAAGAAAATCCAAACATAAAAGTAAATGTAAGTCCGATGAAAGAAAGTCCTACATCTGAAGCTAGTATTCAGTCCGCGATTGCAGGTGGAAGCGCTCCGACAATGTCTGAAAACATAAACCGTGGATTTGCAGCCCAGTTAGCTGATAGCAAGGCACTAGTTCCTTTAGATGAATTAGATGGTTTCGACAAAGTAAAAGAAAACCGTAACATGGAAAATACGATGAAGGGTTGGCAGTTTGCTGACAACCACCAATACGTTCTACCAATCTACTCAAACGCTATGCTATTTGGTTGGAGATTAGATATTTTAAAGAAATTAGGATTTAATGAACCACCAAAAACTTATAGTGAAATGTTAGCGGTTGCTAAAAAATTAAAAGAGAAATATCCAGATAAATATGTTTGGGCAAAAGCAGACCTTGCAGACCCAACAGCATGGAAAAGATGGTTCGACTTCTTCATGTTATACGATGCAGCATCAGAAGGTAACAAATTCGTAGAAGGTACTAAATTTACAGGTGATAAGAAAGCTGGAGAGCAAGTATTCGATTTCGTGAACGACCTACGAAAATCTAATGCATTACTAACAAGACAAGCTAAAGATCCATTTGAAACAGGATTAGGCATCTTTACTGATATCGGTCCTTGGACAATTTCTTATTGGGCAGATAAATTCCCAAACATGAAGTTTAATGAGACATATGCATTATCTACACCACCAGTTCCAGATGGTATGTCTACTGAAAATGTTAAAACATTCGCCGATACAAAAGGCATAGTTATTTATGCTTCTGCTACTAAAGAACAACAAAAAGCAGCGATGAAATTTATCAATTGGGTGTATTCAAATCCTGAAAATGATTTGAAATGGCTTGAGAAAACGAACTTACCACCAGCACGAGATGATTTAGCAACAAATGATACATTTAAGGCGTTCTTTGATAAAAATCCAGCATTACAACCATATGCAGCAGCCGTTCCTAATGCGATTCCACCAATGGATAACGCAAAGTATAACGATATTCAAACTTATATTGGCCAATATGCATTCAATCCTGTAGTAAAAGGTGAAAAAAATTCTAAAACTGCATGGAAAGATATGAAAGAGGCAATTGAGGGGGCTCTTAAGTAATGAGCGCTAAACAAGGAAGGTTGGGCTGGCTATTTGCCAGTCCTTATCTTATTTATGCAGTTGTTTTCTTCTTAATTCCATTAGTATGGTCATTGTTTCTGTCATTTACTGATTGGAATTTAATTGCTCCAACATTTAGTTTTGTTGGAATTGAAAATTATACAGAAGCGTTTAAAAGCCCAGGCGTACAAAGTGCATTTTTCGTCGCATTCAAATTTATGGCGCTATTTGTACCAATGGTTGTAGCATCTTCAATCATTGTAGCTTTAATCGTTCAAGGTTTACCAAAGTTTAAAGGTTTATTTTTAATCGGATTTTTTCTACCGTACTTAGCTTCTGGTGTAGTTTCTTCATTAATTGTTAAAGGGCTATTATCATACAACAGTCCGATTAACGAGTTTTTAAGAAATTCACTTGGTTTAGATATTAACTGGCTAGGATCACCATTTGGTGCACTATTCACAGTAGCGGTTATTATTGCCTGGAAATTTACTGGTTACTATGCATTAATCTTAACTTCCGGTTTTGATAGCATAGATAAAGAAGTTTATGAAGCAGCTTTAATTGATGGAGTAACGCCAATGCAACGCTTTTGGAAAATTACATTCCCTCTATTATATCCTGCATTATTTACAGTATTAATTTTAGCAATTGGTGTAACTTTTGGTATTTTCACAGAGGTTTACCAGTTAACAGGTGGGGGACCGAATTTCGCAACAAATACATGGCAAATGGAGATCTTTACTAGAGCATTCTCGAATCTTCAAGCTGGTTATGCATCTGCAATTGCGATTATCGCTTCAATTGTTACATTTATATCAATCTTTATTATTCGAAAACTTTTAGAAATGTGGGGAAGACGAAATGGTTGGAACTAAGAAAAAAGGATTATGGTTTCGTTACCTAATTGCCTCGATTCTCTTACTAGTTATGGTTTTTCCATATATTTATATGGTTTTAAATTCATTTGCTGATTGGAGCCAAGTAGACCGAAAGCTAATTCCAACAGGCTTTACTTTGAAATCTTATAGCTGGCTATTAGGTGGTGGCGAATCAGCAATACCAAGACCTTGGATCAATGCATTTTTTAATAGTTTCTTTGTTTCTGCTGCATCTACATTATTAATGATGGTTACAGCGGTGATGGTAGCATATGCACTTGCTAAAATTCCTTTTAAAGGAAGGAACTTTATCAATAACTTTATTTTATTTCAAATGTTTTTCCCGGCGATTATTTTATTAATCCCTACATTCCTTGTCATCCAAAAAATAGGTATGTATGACTCATACTGGGGTATGATTTTACCAAAAGCAATGAGCTTATGGGCAGTCTTTATGTACACAAACTTTTTTAAGGCAATTCCCGAAACGTTTATTGAGGCAGCAAAGCTAGATGGGGCAAGTGAATGGCAAATCATGTTTAAAATTGTTTTACCGATGTCAAAATCAATTACAACTGTTATTTTCCTATTCTTATTTATGGAAAGATGGACAGAGCTTTTATGGGATATGTTAGTTGCGAAGAGTGACAATATGCTAACGCTAAACGTTTTATTATCACAAATGTTTGGTCCTTATGGAGGTTACCCAGGACCGATGTATGCAGCAGCGGTATTACTAACATTGCCAATCATTATTATCTTCTTATTATTTGCTAAAAAGTTTAAAGAAGGTATGCAATTTACGCTTAAGTAATTCATTGAATGGGGTTCTAACGAAATGGCAAATTGGTGGAAGCAAACTACTTTTTATGAAATATATATGCCGAGCTTTAAAGATGGAAATGGAGATGGAATTGGCGACTTTACTGGCATCATCTCAAAACTCGACTATTTAAAAGAGTTAGGGATTGGTGGAATATGGCTAACTCCATTTTATCCATCACCTAAGGTTGATAATGGATATGATATTTCAGATTATTATTCAATTGATCCCGATTATGGAACAATGGAGGATTTCGAATTATTTATCCAAGAATCACACAAACGCGGAATTCGTGTAATTGCTGATTTAGTTTTAAACCATACATCCACTGAACATCAATGGTTTAAAGTATCAAAGTCCAGTAAAAATCATCCAAAACGAGATTGGTATATTTGGAGAGACGAACCAACTAACTGGGAATCATTTTTTGGGGGAACTGCGTGGGAGTTTGATGAATTAACAAACCAATATTATTATCATGCATTTGCTAAAGAACAGGTAGATTTAAACTGGGCAAATCCCGAAGTAAGGCAAGCAATGTTTGATGTAATGGACTTTTGGCTTCAAAAAGGTATAGATGGTTTTCGGTTAGACGTCATCAATTTCTTAAAGGTAAATAATACGTTCAAAGAGAATCCAATTGATATTGAAAAAAATGAGCAAATTCATTTGCATGATAAAGATCAAGAGGGAATCTTGCCGATTATTTCTGAAATCGCCGAGTTTGTAAATCGCTATGAGGATAAATTTTTAGTTGGTGAGGTAGGTTCAGACGATTTATCAATTTTAAGAGATTACTCAGGGCTTAATAAATTAGATGTTGTTTTCAATTTTAATATTGGAAGTATAGCTGAGTTAGACGTAAAAGAGATTTTTCAACAAGTAAATGAAACAGAGCAAATTTATGATGAAACGCAAACCCCTACTCTGTTTTTCTCTAGCCATGATATGTCTCGTTTTATTTCAAGATTTGGTGGAGATGAGGATCGAGCAAAATTAGTAGCAACATTGATGCTTACAGCTAAAGGTGTCCCATTTATTTATTATGGTGATGAAATAGGTATGAGAGATTGGGTTACCGATGACATCCAAGATATGAAGGATGTTCAAGGGCTTACAGCATACGAATTAGAAAAGCAATCGAATGCGTCAGAAGAACAAGCTTTAAAAATTGCAAATGAAAAATCGAGGGATAAATCTCGTACACCGATGCAATGGAACTCAGAAGTCAATGTAGGTTTCTCGAATGTTGAACCATGGATTAATGTCCCAAATCATAATCGTACGATAAATGTAGAAGACCAACTACAAGACTCAAATTCAATTCTTTCTTTTTATAAAAGCTTACTGAAATTAAGAAGCCAGCATGCATCATTACAGTTAGGTCAGTATGAATTATTAAAGCATGAAGAAGAATTATTCTATTATATTCGCTCGTATTCTGATGAAAAAATAATCGTTATTTTAAATTTTTCAGATGAACCAAAATCAATCATGTTTGATGGTTATAAAACATTTGAATTACTACTTTCATCTAAGCGGGAAGACTTAGAATTCACAAAGGATATAAGGATTTTACCTAACGAAGCATTCATTTTAAAAGGAGAAAAAGAGAATGACATTTAATCAGAAGCAAAATGCTCAAAATTGTGAAGAGTTAATTTTGGATTTCACAACGAAAAAGCAGCCAACTAATCCAGAAAAAATCGTTTTTACTGGTATTGGTAATCATGATGTTTACAATATTAGTGCTCCTTTTGAAGACGAAGGTGAACTAGTAATAGCAGGGAGAGTTGAATCTCGTGATAGTGAACATTCATTTGTTTATTTCTTCGTTGAAAAAAATGGTGAATGGATACCTAGAGAAGGGTCTCTTATTCTTGAATTACAAGATCCATTTTTTACGAGAATCGCTGGTGAATTAGTGCTTGGAGGCGTACAAATCTTTCCACATCCAGTAAACGCTGGGCAATTAGGTTGGAGAACCGTTTTTTATAAAGGTGATTCCATTGCAAATTTAGTGGAGTTTGCAAAAGGTCCAGATGGGATGAAAGACTTACGTCTAGTCGAGTTAAAAGATAAAAGGATAGGTGTATTAACTAGACCTCAAGGTGAAAAAGGTGGTAGAGGAAAAATTGGTTGGACAACAATTCAATCACTATCAGATTTAACTCTTGATGTGATTAATAACGCTCCATTACTTGAAACTCAATTTATTGATGAGCAGTGGGGCGGAGCGAATGAGGCCCATCTTTTATCAAATGGAAAGATTGGCGTGTTAGGTCATATTGCTAATTTTGATGGAGAGGGAAATCGTCATTACTATCCGATGGTATTTTGCCTTGATCCTGAATCAGGTGCATTTTCAAAGATGGAATTAATCGCGACAAGAAGTCACTTTTTACCTGGTCCATCGAAACGTCCTGACTTAATTGATGTTGTATTCAGCGGTGGATTAGTTCGTCATGCTAATGGCACAGCTACACTTTACGCTGGCATTAGTGATGCAGATGCTCAAAAAATTACGATAGTAGATCCGTTTTTACAATACGAACAATAAGTACGAATCATAGACAAACAAAGGAGCTAATAATAATGAATGTATATAGATATGAGGAAAATCCAGTCGTAACACCTGCAAATGTAAAACCACATCGTCCTGACTTTGAAGTAATCGGTGCATTTAATGCAGGCATTGCAAAATATAATGATGAAATTATTATGCTTTTACGTGTCGCAGAACGTCCAATTAGTGAGGATCCAAATATTATCAAATCACCTGTTTTTAATCCAACTACAAATGAACTGGAAATTTTAGAGTTTAATGTCAATGACCCGAAATATGATTTTTCAGATGTACGTATGATTTGTGAAAGTGGAAATCAAAGCTTTACATATTTAACTTCACTATCGTATTTACGAATTGCTCGAAGCAAAGATGGCCATCAGTTTACAATCGATGAAACTCCATTTGTATACCCTTCAAATGAATTAGAAACATTCGGGATTGAAGATCCACGAATTACTCAAATTGACGATACATACTATATCTATTTTAGTGCTGTTTCACCTGTAGGTGTTGGTGAGTCAATGGTTTCAACGAAGGATTTTGTAACAGTTGAACATCATGGAATGATTTTTGCACCTGAAAATAAAGATGTATTAATCTTCCCAGAAAAAATTAATGGTAAATATTATGCACTTCACCGTCCTGTACCGAAAAGTGTAGGTGAACCTGAAATCTGGATTGCTGAATCTAATAATCTATTATATTGGGGCAATCATAAACATTTATTAGGTTTAAGAGAAGGAATGTGGGATAGTGCTCGAATGGGCGGAGGAGCTGTTCCGTTTAAAACAGAAAAAGGTTGGCTGGAGCTATATCATGGTGCAACTGAAGATCACCGTTATTGCATGGGTGCAGTTTTACTAGATTTAGAGGATCCAACTAAAATTATCGCTCGTTCAAACGAACCGATTCTTCAACCAGAAGCTGACTATGAAGTAGAAGGATTCTTTGGGAATGTAGTCTTTTCATGTGGGGCACTAGTTGAAGGTGATGTTGTAAAAATGTTCTACGGTGTGGCAGACACTTCAATGGCATGTGCTGAATTAAGCTTACAAGAAATACTAGATTCACTAACTTATTTATAATCTAACTCTAATAGGAAGGATGTCATAAAGCTAGGAAATGAATTTACTCCCAATCTAACATTTTAGAATGGTGTAAAAGAAATCCATTATGCATCCTTTTTTCTTTATAAAAATTTTAGGAGGAATAAAGAGATGAAAAAGAATAATGACTGGATACTAGAAAAATTAAATAAAGAGGTAGCTAAAGGCTAGGAGCTAGCGTCTCAAAAATATTTATATTTTTGGAAGGTAAGTAGTCATCTTTGTAAATAGCCCCTCTTAAAAGAGGAGAATCATGAATGCTTCAAATATTTAAATCTTTTTCAACAGAATTAAAGTTCTATTTATTAATGAATACATTTTTTTCGTTTGGAGGAGCGTTATCGGGGATCTTTCAAAGTGTATTTTTATGGAAGCTCGATAAAACGTACTCACTATTAGCGCGTTTCAGCTTGCATTGGTCGGTTGCCATTATTCTTTGCTTCGGTATTTGTGCATGGATTGCTAGAAAAACAAGTCCAATGATTACGATGCGATTAGGCTTTATCTGTTATTTAATCACCTATTTAATCATGCTTTTTTACCATGCAAATTTGAATGAACATATATTATTACTAGGATTTTTAAACGGATTGGCAATGAGCTTGTACTATGTTGGTGTTCATTTAGCCATCTTAGATTTAACAACTAATGAACAAAGAGATAAGTTTTTGTATGTCCAAGGGATATTAATGACAATCGGAGGGGTTATTGCACCACTTTTGTCAGGAGTCATCATTTCTCAATTTAATGGAATGAAAGGGTATTATGTTGTTTTTACTGGTACATGTATTTTCTTCTTTATTGCATTTTTAACGTCATTAAAGGTAAAAGGAAAACCAGTTTCTTCAAAAAGCCATTTTTGGGATGTTGTAAAAAAACCTTCACCGGAATGGAAAAAAATGTACTTAGTAATGTTTTCCGACGGAGTAGTATCTGGGGTATACACGACCTTTTTAATTACGATGATGACGTTCAAGGTAGCTGGCGGTGAGCTAAATCTAGGAATCTATAACACGTTCGCTCAGCTAGTTGCGGTTTGTGCATTTTATTTTTTAGCTAAACTAACGAATCAAAATGATCGAATAAAGATTTTTGCAGTTGGTGCAATTGGTATCTTGCTAAGTTCTATTCTAATTTCTTCACTACCCTATCTTATTTCATTAATTATTTTCGGCATTGTTTCGCCAGTAGCGATGAATATGATCAATACATCAATGAATGCGATGATTTATGAATCAATTGAACGAGATCCAAATTATAAGAATAAGCGATTGGATTATATTATTATTCGGGAAATTCCGCTCGGTATTGGAAGAATAATCGGGGTATTTATATTCCTAGCATTGGGGAAATACTTTAATCTCGAAGCACTTTTACCAATTTCCTTTAGCTTCTTTCCGATTATATATGTAGTGATGATTCCAATTCTTTATTTAATTTGGAAGAAACCACTTTCAAAATCCGTTCTTCAATCAAAGGAAGTATAAAAATTTAGCGACATTATATTGGAGGGAAATTTATGTTAGGAGCAATCGAAGCAGGTGGAACAAAGTTTGTATGTGCAGTTGGTGACGAAAATGGCAATTTAATTGAAAGAATTCAAATTCCAACGACAATACCGGATGAAACAATCCCAATGGTGATTGAGTTTTTCAATAAATTTCCGATAAGAGCAATTGGAATCGCTTCATTTGGTCCAATCGATGTAAATAAAGAAAGCGCTACCTATGGGAATATTACATCAACTCCGAAAACAGCTTGGAAGGACTATCCTTTTGTTCAAGTGTTTAAAGATCACTTTTCGGTCCCAATTGGATTTAATACTGATGTCAATGCAGCGGCATTAGGTGAGGCTACTTTTGGTGCAGCAAAAGGTTTAGATAGCTGTCTGTATATTACTGTTGGCACTGGAATTGGTGCTGGCGCAATAGTGAATGGCGAGTTACTCCAAGGGATTACACATCCGGAAATGGGTCATATTTTAGTAAGACGTCATCCAAATGATCAGTATGAAGGGAAATGCCCATATCATCGTGATTGCTTAGAAGGATTAGCCGCTGGTCCAGCAATTGAAGCTCGCTGGGGAGTAAATGGTGCAAACCTTGTTAACCGAGAAGAAGTATGGGATTTAGAAGGCTACTATATTGCCCAAGCGCTTATGCAATATATTTTAATCTTATCGCCTAAGAAGATTGTTCTTGGTGGAGGAGTAATGAATCAAAAACAAGTCTTTAATAGCATCTATAAATATTTAACAGAATTAGTCTGTGATTATGTTAGTTTACCAGAGTTATCTGAATATATCGTACTACCAGGCTTAGGAGATCGCGCTGGAATCACTGGGGCTCTTATGCTTGCACAAAATGCTTTAAATAAAAACGCACTAGTTTAAGTAGATTATAGGAGGAAATTACCATGCAACCATTATTTTTAAAACCAGTATTTAAAGAAAGAATTTGGGGCGGTACAGCGTTAAAAACGGATTTTAACTATGAAATACCAAATAAAAATACAGGTGAATGCTGGGCAATTTCAGCTCATCCTCATGGGGCCTCTATCATTGAAAATGGCCCATTCGCAGGTACGGCATTAAATGAATTATGGACGAAGCAACCAGAATTATTTGGTCACCCAAAGGAACAGGTATTTCCACTATTAACGAAGATATTAGATGCAAATATGGATTTATCCGTTCAAGTACATCCTGAAGATACGTATGCAAAAATAAACGAAAATGGCGATCTTGGAAAAACTGAGTGCTGGTACATTCTTGATTGTAAAGAAGACGCAGATATGATCTTTGGTCATAATGCCCAATCAAAAGAAGAATTAATTAGCCAAATAAAAAAAGGTGAATGGTCTGACTTACTAAGAAGAGTAAAGATTAAGCCAGGTGACTTTTTCTATGTACCTAGCGGAACTATTCACGCATTATGCGAAGGCACACTCGTATTAGAAACACAACAAAGCTCTGATACAACTTATCGAGTTTACGATTATGACCGAAAAGATCAAAAAGGGAATGTAAGAGAATTGCATTTAGATAAAGCAATCGATGTAACAACAGTACCTCATCAAGAAGCACAAGTGGAATTTAAAACAGAACAAAAAGAAAATATAAAAATTAATACATTTGTAGATTCAGAGTTTTTCACCGTCCATAAATGGGATATTACTGGTGAAGCCTATTTAACTTATAACGATCAATATTTACTTTTAAGTGTTATAAAAGGGAACGGAAAACTAATCCACAGTGGTGAAGAATATCATTTAACAAAAGGATCAAACTTTATCATTCCTGTTGGATTTGGCGAGTTTGTTTTAGATGGGGACTGTGAAATAATAGTTTCGCATACTTGAATCTGTTTGAATATTGAAAAAAGAATCAGTGCAGATTTGCACTGATTCTTTTTTATGTTAAAAATTAAATTCCTCTGCTGTTTTTATAGTAGCCATCCAGCGTAAGGTCTGATTATGATGATGAATGATTTGCTCCGCAGAAAGTCCATCTGAATTCCAAGTACTATGAGCATCTGTAATTAAAGTAACTTCATAGCCTTTTCCAAAGGCACTTCGAGTCGTCGTATCTACGCACAATTCTGTTTGAATACCTGCCATGACTAAGTGATGGATATCTAGCTTGCTAAGTTCTTCTGATAAATTTGTCTTGAAAAATGAATCAGGCGTTTCTTTATGTATAATGATATCAGTTTCAGAAGGTGCAATATCCGATTGAATTTCCCACCCAGGAGTACCATATTCAAGTGGAGATCCTTCTTCAGAATGCTGAATATAAAAGATAGGTGTATTTGACGCTCGTGCCTTATCAATTAATATCTTAATATTATGTAATAATTTTTCACCGTTATATACTGGGTCGGATTCATTGAACATAAATGCCTGTACATCAATTACGAAAAGCGCTGTTTTTTTCATTAATCATCATCTCCTTTAGAAATTGGTCACCAAAGCTATACTTTAGAGTGAAATCGAAATATCTACTATAAAAAATCTTAAGCATCTCTAAAATAATCAGCTATATAGAGAAACTCCTTTTTTCGAATGATATAATTTTCATCATTTAAAGAATAACATTTTGCTTTCTCTTTTTTTAGGTATTTTTTATCACCTTGATTATGTTCTTCGTCATCAACTACTTTAGACTGTATTGCTAAAATAGGATGACCATTAAAAAATACATGGGTTTTCAATGCAATTGAAGGTGAAGAGTGTAAAACAAAAAATAAAATGATTGGTAGTATGATTACTGGACTAAAAATCAAAAATATTTCTTTCCACGTCGTTTGCCTCATTTTGCCACTTACTTTTTCTAAAAATATCCAACTACATTGTATTCTTTTTTCTAATTAAGAAACCCTTTTCTTATTGAGCTAAACTCACTGTTAATTACATAAAAAAAGAGTCAATAAAATGACTCAGGATCGGTAGGTTATTCAAGTTTTAGTTGAAAGAGAATTCATGAATAATGTAATTAATCAGGTTTTGAAATTCAACTAACGAATTTAATAGAATGATCGATCTACTTAATAGGGGTAAGTCCATTTCGAACAGTCTTTACTTTTCTATTTGGCAATAACAACCACTCATTCACACTTTCAACTATTTTAAATAGGCAATTAACCAAAAAAATTGCTGCGATTACATCCATAATCGCATGCTGTTTAATAAATAATGTCGCAAGAATAATCGAGATGGAGAAACATTTAATTCCCCAATTAATCCACCACTTTTTCCAAGAACAATGGCGAATTGCACGGATCATTAAATAACTGCTCATAACATGAATGCTTGGAAAGCAATTATATGGTTGATCAATTTTGTATACATACTTTAAAATGCGAGATAAAAAATCTTCACCTGTAACCTCAGGTCGTATGGGGACGACAGTTTGGTAAAAATAATAGATAATGAAACATACTAACAATCCTAGGTCAAATACTAGAATTGTTTTAATTGCTAGCTTATAATCTTTGAAACAAAAATAAATTAACGTTATGGTTAGATAGCCAATCCAGGCTATATAAGGAACTACAAACATCTTCACAACAGGAATCTCTCTATCTAAACTTGTCACTAATGTATGGACACCGCGAGTTGAAGTATTTAAATACGGATAAATCATCATTATGGCTGGGATGCTCAGCAAAAAAAGCAGGCTGCTAGCAATTTTTAAATTTTTATTCATCTTCATAATCCTCCTCGTATGACTGTATAGTAACAAAAAATTCTTAAGGAAAAAGATGATTATTTCTTAAGGTTTTCTTAATAGGTGCAGACGAAACTTGAGGAAATAGAAAATCCGACTAAGCCTATAGTCGGATTCTAATAATAATAATTTTTATCGTATCTTAACAAAGCATTGCTTCACGGAACATAATCTTTGTATTAAACTAGTAGAAATAATCAAAATTTAAGAAGGGGAAGACAAATGAATATAAAAACGACAGAATTAAACAGCCACGTAATAGCAATCGCTCATACAGATTCGGTCATACTAATTGATGAACAAAGTACATTAGATATGATTATGACGATATCTTATGATCATCGTAGTAACCGTATTGCATTAAACAAAGAGGCGATTTCAGAAGATTTTTTCAATCTAAGCACTAAACTTGCAGGGGCTATGCTTCAAAAGTTCGTTAACTACAATATGAAGTTTGCGATCATAGGGGACTTTTCGGGTTACACAAGTAAAGCACTAAAAGATTTCATTTATGAGTGTAATAAGGGGAACAATGTATTCTTTGTTTCAACAGAACAAGAAGCAATTGATAAATTATCGAAGGCGAAGTAGTAGGTATGAGGGGGCAGGATTTACAAAGCTATTTGCGAATACAAAGTGAATCCGATCATAATAAAAATTACCTTTTAAGCAATCTTCATGATCGATCCAAATTATACTCGCTTTTCTTTATAGTTCACAATTAATTTTTTTGACAAAAGATAAAATGATCGTTGGAATTCCAGACATGAAGATCATCTGCACGATATCCGCGTAACCATAACACGTTGTTAATTCGTCGAATATAAAAGCCCTTCGGAAAATCTACGTCATCAGTTAATGCTTCAGAAGCAACAGTAATCGATCCTGGTGGAGCCTGATGTTGCGTCACTGGATTTCCTAAAAACCCTTCTGGCTGATCTAAATATGCCAGTCTTAAGTATGGACCTAACTCCATTGGACATAATGCCAAACCGAGTTCACCTGCTTTTTTATAAATCTCAGGTGTTGTTGCGCCATCAACGAAGCCAAGATCAAAAACCGTTAGTTCGACAGTCTGGAGATTGTACTTTTCACCAGATGTCGTAAATTTATCATCTGCTAGGATCCTCTCACCAGACTCGTTGATTGAGATAGAATATTGTTGCAATTTCTCAATTAACTGGGATTTTGGAAGTCCACCAATCTCTACTTTTCTAGTAATAAATGGACAATTTGGGTATACTTTTTTATTTTCAATATGCATATGTAGTCACTCCTAATAACTGTAATTCAAATGATGGCATGGACTGTAATAATATTCTATACTATTTTTTATTTTCCTTGTTTTAATAATTTAAAATTAATTTAATAAACAAAAATAAAAGGAATTGGAGCTGATTCTTGATGAAAACAATCGGACTTATAGGTGGTATGAGCTGGGAGTCCTCATTACTCTATTATCAAATTATGAACGAAAGTGTAAAAGAAAAACTAGGCGGGCATCATTCAGCAAAAAGTTTAATGTATTCGGTCGATTTCGGGGAAATTAAAACGCTCCAGTTTGAAGATAAATGGGATGAGTTAACAACAATAATGATTGAAATTGCAAAAAAGCTTGAGACTAGTGGTGCGGATTGCCTTGTTATTTGTACGAATACAATGCATAAGATGGCTAAAGAAGTTGAAGAATCGGTTACGATACCTTTATTACATATCGCGGATGCAACTGCTAAAGAAATTGTAAAGAATGGAATTAAAAAAGTTGCACTATTAGGAACAGCATTTACGATGGAGCATGAATTTTACAAAGGAAGATTAATTGATCAATTTGGACTTGATGTGATCGTTCCAAACGATGCTGAAAGAAAACTTGTACATAATATTATATATGAAGAACTTTGTCTTGGTATTGTGAAAGAAGAATCAAAACAAATTTATTTAAACATAATTGATCATTTAGTCGAGCAAGGTGCGGAAGCAGTTATTTTAGGCTGTACAGAAATAACGATGTTAATTTCTCAGTCCAGTTGTAGTATACCTGTTTTTGATACAACAAAAATACATGCTGAAAGTGCGGTCGATTTTGCTTTAGAGAGTAAATAATAAAAATCCTACAAGATTAAATCTTGTGGGATTTTTTTGAAGTTTACAACCCATTAGAACTGAGCTAAATCATATATCAATATGAAAAAGTGAGGAAATAAATGAGAATTCATGATAGATCATCAAGGTTTAGTGATATATCAACGTGAATTAGTGATATATCAACGAGATTTAACAATATATCAACGAGATTTAGTGATATATCAACGAGATTCGATGATATATCAACGGAGTTCACAACTTTATCAATATTGTTCATATTTTGTTCGCATTTATGATCATTCTATTATTATAATGGAAGTCCTCTGTTAATTATGCATTAAACTCTTGATTAAGGTTTTTCTCTTTTTTCATCATAAATAAATTAAAGACAATATAGTATGCGAACATGATTAACATTAATCCAGCTGACCAACCAGACGCCATGCTTTGTAATCTGTTTGTTAATACATCATTTGTAGCACCATGTAATTTTTCAATTGAATAAATATCATAAATACGATAAATCAAACGACCGAAGAATAGTAAGGTAACAGTTCCGCTAATCCAAATATTAGTATTGTAGAACCATGAGCCATTTTTCATTTCAAAGTTTGTTTTGATTGAAGCGAAGTAAGCAAGCCCAACTCCAATTAAAATACCAACTATATCTGAAGTTATAATGATCGGTTTTAAACCACTTTGTAATAGGACTAATGCTCCAATTATTAAGAATATAACGATACTTCTGCGCATTCTCTTTTTATTTAATTGTTGCCATCCGATACTTCGTTGAACTCTTTTGAAGATCCGATAAACTAAAAGTAAAATAATAATACCGATAAACATATATTGTTGTTTCATTGCTATTCTCCTTTAATGTGTGATTTATATTCCTATCATATTCTTTTATTTGCTCAGAAACGACTTCTAAATGATAGAATTTTTTTCGAAAAGTCTATAACTATAGATAGAGGAAATCAGGAAAAATATTGTTTAAAATTAAGAATGAATTTTTATAGGTAATTGAGAGGAGTAAGTTTATTTTGAAAGAGAAGAATGTCTCCTTATTAAGACCAATCATGGGTGCTGCTGTTATATTGTTTTTTATGAGTACGGGGAAGTTATTTAGTGGACCACCTATTAAAACGGTACTTTATTTAGCTATTTGGGCTACTATAACGTGTATATTATTGATTCCTAAATATAAGTGGACTAATGTAAATTTAGTCATTGTGTTTAGTATAATGGCGATTGAAAGTTCAATTGGTTTAATAATGTTTAAAGAATTAAATGTATTATATTTGTTAGCCTTTATGTTTTACGTAACGATCATACGGTCATCATTATCTAGAACACCAATTGCTTCAATAATCGTAATGATCATCATTGCCTTAATCTATACAAGGTTTGGCCATCAAGATTTATTGAGCGTTTTAACCTATATTTTAATATCGATTATTATTTATTTAAATGTAAAAAGTAGAATGCAGCGGAATGAAATGTATAATTTGAATAAACAACATTTAGTTAATTTAGAAAAAGCATACAGTCAACTACAGGAAGCATCTTCTACTTTAATGCAAAATGCAATTTTAGAAGAAAGAAACCGAATTGCTAGAGAGATTCATGATGCGGTCGGCCATAGTTTGACTTCTCTAATCGTTCAAATGCAAGCTTTGCAATATATGATAAAAAAGGATCCAAATCAAGCTGAGCAAAGTTTAAAGGATATGCTAGTTGTTGCTCGAAAAGGTTTAGAAGATATTCGGAAATCTGTACACTCACTTGCTGATGAGATCCCTCAATCTGCAGTTGGAACGTTAGAAACTCTACTTACACATATGGAATCTTCTACAAGTATTCAATATTCCTTTCAAGCAGAGATTGGTGATGTAGAACTTGATGTAGAGGTATATAAAATATTATTTAGAATTTTACAAGAATCAATTACGAATGTGATTCGCCACTCTAAAGCTACAAAATTAGACGTATTGCTACGTACAGAATCTGAATGCATCAATATGTCAATTAGAGATAATGGCTATTTGGATCATGCTCAAAACATTAGTGAAGGCTTTGGATTAAAATCAATGAGAGAAAGACTTGAAAAAATGCACGGAAGTTTATCGTATTCAGTAAATACCCCACACGGCTTCGAAATCGTTGCAAAAATACCGTTGTAACGAAAGAAAGGGTGAGAAATATGTCTAATGAAAAAATAAAGGTTTTGCTAGTAGATGATCAAACGATGATTCGGCAAGGCTTTCGTTATGTAATTAACTTACAAGATGATATGAACTTAATAGGTGAGGCAACTGATGGATTAGAAGCAATTAACATAGCAAAAGAAAAGCTTCCAGATGTTATTTTAATGGATATACAAATGCCAAATCTTTCTGGAATTGATGCTACAAATGAAATAATGAAACAATTACCTACAACGAAAATTGTTATTCTAACAACGTTTGATGATCAAGAATATATTTACCAAGGTATTCGTTCAGGCGCAATAGGTTTTTTATTAAAGGATGCAGATGTTGAGGAAATGCTTGAAGCAATTCGCTCAGCATATCGAGGTGAAGCAATTTTTAAAACCAAGCTAGCGGCTGATGCACTATCGAAAGCGATAGTTTTAGGTTTTGCGATTCCCGGAAAAGAAGGCGAATCAATACTAATAGAAAAATTAACAGATCGTGAACAAGAAATTCTGCAAGAAATGGCATATGGCCTTCGAAATGATCAAATTGGCAAGAAATTATTTATTACAGAAGGTACAGTGAAATCACATGTCCATCGCATATTGCAAAAGTTTGGCTGTGAAGATCGAACACAGGTTGTCGTAACGGCACTTAGAAATGGAATGGTTAAATAGGCCGGTTTACTTCGTATGTAAAAAGTAGATGTTATTTCTAGAGAAATAACATCTACTTTAATGAACCAGAGTCTATAAATGAAACTTTTTATGATGGCTTGTATTACTTTATAAATTAAATCGGAGGAAAGCGTTGGAAAGGGTAGTTTGGGGATAAAAGCTCGAGTTAGACGTATTTGATTGATATGGCTAAAATTTTTAGTAATAAATTTTGTAGAAGTTTTTTAATTTATAGACTCGGTATGATATTTTTAATAGCTATTATATTAAATGGTTGTACAGGAGAGTTTGTGCTAGACTATGAACTATTTTTATTTAAAAAAGGCTAGATTTTTTTTTGCAAAAAAGAGGAAAAAATAAATATTCTACGAACTATATTATTAATAATTTATTCTGTTAGTCCGATGTACTTCTTTTATTAAAAATTGTATATGTATTTAATGAAGTAAGTTTGTTAACAATACAAAAATTAAATAAAATTTACTAAAGAGGTGTAATCAATGAGCGTCCATGAGCCAAACGAATTTGATGAATTGATAAAAAATGATACCGATTTAAATTTTATTAAGAAGTTTCCAGAAGTTGAAGATGCAATTGGGATTGATGAAATACTTAAGTGGCTAGAAGACTAACGAAATGAATTTTAAAAATAAGTACTTTCTACTTAGGTAGAGAGTACTTATTTTTTTTCATTATCTATTATTGTGTTTGAATCTTCTCTAGACCATTTATATTCATTACATAATTTATTTAAAGGTATTGATCTCATATATCTAGAAGTAGTTAAAGTGGAAAATTTTGTAAGTGCTTTCATTTTGGGGTTTTAGCTTTAATTAACGTTTTTAATTAATCAATCACTTAATTAAGGAGGCATTTAAAAATGAAGGGAAATAGGTTTGATACAAAGTTAATACATGAAGGGTACAAAACTAGTGAGTATCACGGGAGTTTAACTCCTCCGTTATTTCATACGTCAACGTATACATTTCCAACAGCACAGCATGGTGAACAATCTTTTAGTGGAGAAAGAGAAGACTTTATTTATTCAAGGCTTGGAAATCCAACAGTTCAAATTTTAGAGGAACGAATGGCAGCTCTAGAAGAAGGCGAAGCAGCTTTAGCATTTGGTTCTGGCATGGCAGCTGTTTCAGCCACAATTTTCTCTTTAATAAGTTCAGGCGATCACATCATCTGCTCGAAAGGAATTTACGGTTGTACGTATGGATATTTAGAAATGCTAGAATGCAAGTTTGGTATCCAACATAACTTTTGTGAAATGGATACAGAAGAAGAATTAAGTGCATTAATTCAAGATAACACAAAGGTAATATTTATTGAGACTCCAATTAATCCAACAATGAAAGTGATCGACATTGAGATGATTGTAGAGGTAGCTAAGAAAAATAATATAATGCTTGTAGTTGATAATACATTTTGTTCCCCATATCTACAAAAGCCACTTACGCTAGGATGTGACATTGTACTTCATAGTGCCACGAAGTACATTAGTGGTCATGGAGATGTAGTTGCAGGAATCGTAGTTTGCAAAACAAAAGAGTTAGCTGAACGAATGCTCCCTATACGAAAAGACATTGGAGCAATTATGTCTCCGTTTGATGCATGGCTGCTACTTCGAGGGTTAAAAACACTAGCAGTTCGAATGGATCGCCAATGTGAAAACGCTGAGAAGGTCGTTGCATATCTACAATCCAATCCAATCGTAAAAGAAGTGTTTTACCCTGGCGATTCAAAAAATAAAGACCATTATATTGCCAGTAAACAAATGAAAAAAGGTGGCGGTGTCATCGCCTTTACCATCCACGGTACGAAACAAGAAACACAGGAATTTATCAATCAATTAAAAATGGTAAAAATAGCAGTAAGCTTAGGCGATACCGAAACATTAATCCAACATCCATCTACAATGACACACGCAGTCGTTCCAAAAGAATTACAACAAAAAATGGGTATCACAGATAATTTGTTACGAATGTCAGTAGGCCTTGAAGCATGGGAAGACATCGTAGCTGATCTAAGGCAAGCTTTTACTAAGTCTAGTGGCAACAAGGTATATTAATTTAAGATAATAGATAGAGGTTGTCCCGAATGTAGTATTTTAGGGGCAGCCTTTTTTTATATTTGTAGGTTTAGGCGTAGTACAAATAAGGAAGCGGGAAGTGCAAATAAAGGTCGAAGTGCAAATAAAAATAGAGAAACTGCAAATAAATTTAGTTAAACTGCAATTAAATTATCTAGTAATACTAATTAGATCGATTAATACATATACCGGTAAGGGTATCTAACCTTGATATTTGCTCAAAAGTAGATAATGAATAAATTTGCTCTGGATTCCTTCCAAACCGATTAAAAAAGTGAAGAAATCTACTAAAAATCTATAAATGGAGATTATAAATTCAACTCTAACTGAAAAATGCCATTAAGATAGCCCCATTTTCCATCTAGACAGACTTAAATCGTGAAGTTAAATAGGGGTCGGACCTAAACCTTGAAACGGTCAATTTAATTAGTTGAAATAATATTTGGAACAAGCTATCTACATAGAGAAATTAGGGAGATTTTTTTGTAGAAATATGATTCAAAAAGGGGGTATAACTAGTCAAAATCGTAATAGTATTATTAAAAAAGCATCGATAAAGACTAAAAAATACCAATTTGATGTGAACTTCTTTCTGGGTAGACTTATCTCATTAATTGAAAATAGCTCATACAATCCCCACTAAAAAACATAAAAATCCAGCAACCCAAGTAAATGAATCGCTAGATTTTAAAATAATTTACTCATTCAAAGATTCAATAATCGGATAAAGCCCTTCTAAATGAGTAATTTCATATGAAGGAATAACTTCATTTCGTTCTTTATTATGTCTGTTAATCCATACGTTTTTCATACCAATTCGGTTAGATCCTAGAATATCAGTCATCAGATTATCACCGACCATTATTACTTCATCTTTTGAAAGTTCCATTAATGAGAGAGCATGTTCGAATATGCTTGGGTCGGGTTTTCCTTTTCCGAAGTCGCCGGAAATTAGGATTTGATCAAAATATTCTTTAATTTCAGGAGTGATTGAAAGTTTAGTGTGCTGTAAATCAGGTGAGCCGTTTGTGAGTAATAGAAGTTTATACTTTTCGTTTAATTGATTGAGCACAGCAAATGTTTCATCGTAAACAAATGGATTTCCTTTACGTTCTTCAGGGAAAGTATCAGCGAGTAATTGTCCAAATTCTTGGTCTTCAATGCCAAAGGATTTTAAAGCAAGCGTCCATGCATTTTTTCGATATGATGAAGAGTTCGCTCTCATTTTTGGGAATTGATCATGTTCCTCAAGGAAATTTCCCCAAAGACCTTCAAAAGGGTTAATGCCAATTAATTTAGTGAATTCGTATGTATCGTATGATGCATAAAGATTTCTAGCTGAATCACGTACAGCTTTTTCATAATCAATCGGGTTAATTCCGTATTTTTCTGTAACTAGTTTACATGTGTTGGCAAATGCTACTTCTACACTTTTTTGATCCCACAGTAATGTATCATCTAAATCAAAAATTATTCCTTTAATCATAAGATAGCTCCTTCTTAATATGAATTGTCTAAATTATCCATAATCGTACTAGGAAAATGTAAATTAGTAAATAGGAAGTCTACTAAAATTTTAAATTTTTTTTGTAGGTTCATTTTGATCATGATCTATTTTAAATTAATAATTTAGTACACTGGACGTCTCATCGGAATATAATACCTTATTGATTTTGTTTTAATTAATGATGAAAAGAGTGAGTATATGTCATTTGAGGATTTTGTAAACTGTCATTCAATGCAGATTAATACGAAGGCGGTCTTTGATAAACAAAATAAATTAATGCGATATTCGCTTACGAGAACTTGGGATGAGTCAAAAAAGAAAGCTACACTTGTATTACTTAATCCTTGTAGAGCTAATCATCTAAAGAGTGATTATATATTGTCAAGATGCCTTAACTTTTTTATAGATTATAAGAAAAGTAGCTTCGGTTCACTAGAACTAGTAAATCTTTTTGCATTAATGGAACCTGATTCAATAAAGCTTAAAGGAAAAGAATGCGAGATTGGCCCGCATAATGATGAGGCAATAAAGTTAGCAATTAATAATGCTGATATTATTATTGTTGGCTGGGGTTCAAGTAAGCGGTTTAAATGGCGAATAAAAGAAGTTCTAGAGCTTTTAGAACCTTATAAAGATAAATTATATAATTTTTGTGATGACTCAAATCGTAAGGAAATATTGATTCACCCTTTCATTTTAGCTGAACGGCATTGGTTAGAAAAACTAAATTTTGAAGCTCTTTATGATTGGGCATCAAAGGAACATCCTTAATAGTAAATTCTAAAAAACAACTCATTTTTGGGTTGTTTTTTTTTGTTTAATTTCAGGCGGTAAATTTTTAAAAAATTGTTATAATTAAATTACTACTTAAAAAAATAAATCGATTAAAATAAGCTATTTTTTATGAATTCAATTATTACTTGAGTCCATTTTTAAGCAATTCAAGTAATGCTTGATTTTAAAAAGTCATGTATCTAGATACAATTAAATTATCTTATGACAAGAGGTGATGTAAATGTTTGATATGAAAAAAGTGGGTAGACAAATCGCACAATTAAGAAAAGCAAACAAGATTACACAAATGAAGTTAGCTGATCAATTAGGTGTTAGTTTTCAAGCAATTAGTAACTGGGAACGTGGGGAAACAATGCCTGATATTTCAAAGCTACCCGAGCTTGCAGAGATTTTTAATGTAAGTATTGATGAAATTTTAGGAAACGAAAAAGGGATTAAATTAATTAATAATTTAATCGAAAAAGATCATGATGATTCATCGACTGTAATTGAAGTAGAAAAAGAAGAATTTTTAAATGTAGCACCAATACTTAATATTGAACAAGCGGACTTAGTTTTTAAAAATGTTGAGAATGAGCTTACTTTGAAGGACACTTCAGAAATTGCCCCGTTTATTAGTGAAGAAATTATCGATGAATGTGCTAAGAAAGAGTTCGAATCAAACGGAATTAAAGAATTATCTCAAATGGCATCTTATATTAGTAAAGAAGTGACTGATGGATTTGCAAAGAAAGCGTTTGAGTCAAAAGGGATAGGAGAATTACTACAAATTGCCCCATTTATTAGTAAAGAATTAATTGACGAATTTGCAATGAAAGAATTTGAAACCACTGGTATTAAAGAATTAACGATGTTGGCACCCTTTATAAGCGAAGAAGTAATCAATGTATGCGCGAAGAAAGAATTTGAGCTAAATGGTATAAAAGGATTAACGACATTGGCACCATTTATCAGTGAAGAAATAGTTAATGAATGCGCAAAGAAAGAATTTGAGTTAAATGGTATAAAAGGATTAACGTCAATGGCACCATTTATAAGCGATGAAATGATCGATGAATGCGCAAAAAAAGAGTTTGAGATAAACGGAATAAAAGAGTTAACATCAATGGCTCCATTTATTAGTGATGTAACAATTGATGAATGTGCAAAGAAAGAGTTTGAAATAAATGGTATTAAGGGATTAACATCAATGGCCCCATTTATAAGTGATGAAGTCATTAACGAATGTGCAAGAAAAAGCTATGAATTAAATGGTATTAAATCTATAACATCGATTTGTCCATTTATTGAAAGTGACCTTCTTAATGAACTTGCGTTAGATGCCATATCCAAAAATGGTATAAATGAAATTATTACAATTATTCCATTTTTAGATTCAAACATTTTAAAGAATGGTGTTATTAAATAAGTTTTACTTTTTCTAAGGGGGCGCACTTTGCCCCTTTTTCGTTTTTTTTATGAAAAAAGATATCTTTTAAGAGTGTTGAAATATAAAATAGTCAATAGTTAAAATGTTAATAAGTGCTATATTGGATGTTATTTTTTGTTTTTATGGATAATTTGTTTGTAAAATTCCAATAAACTTTAGTAATGGCTATTTTCAGAATATAAATTATTGAGTTGCTATTTGTTTGAGAACAAATTCAATTATTAGTTTGTGAGTAGAGGATTTTCCGATATTAGCAAAATAAATGAGTATATAATTTCTATTTTTCTCTAACTAAAGGGAATTTGTATTATTCTTTAATGCACGCTTTTTTATATTGAAGATGTTGATTGGAACAGAGGGGTGCTCGACTCCTATGGGAGATGCGGGAAGGCTGAGACCCCGCAGGCGCGCTAAAGGAGGCTCAAGAATCTCGCCCCATGTAATGTAGTGGAAATCAACCACATACAGCTTCTTTTACATGGAAAAATTTTTGATTAATTAACAATTTCTTTTTCAACAGCATGAAAAGTGATATCTTTTGGACAATTTGTTAATATCCTTTATGATAGATAAGAGAAAATATAGAAAAGGTGACTTATGAAGAAATTAATTATTATCGGAGCTTTAGCCATTTGTCTGATCATATCAGCTCAGACGAATCCTACGAAGGGTGAGTTTGTTAGTTGGGCAAAAGAAGAACTTAAATCGGAATCAAAAAATAAGTATCTTGATTTTGGACTTGATTTATTAGGTGAAAAATTAATTAGTTCAGTGACCACTAATAAAGATTATGTCTTTTTTTCGATTTATGAGGTTAAGGCTTTTGACAAGCAAATAAAAGTAGTAGGTTTATTTAATCACTTTATTCCGATTTCAAAAAAATAAGGTAGAGATTTAGTGGAAAATTTTGATAACAAGTATATAATAGAAAGATAAAATGAATGAGGTGAGAAAGTATGAGTAAATCAAGAGCAAAAAAATTGCGAGAAAAGTTAACTAGGGAAGGGAACCGTAATCCTGAATTAAGTAGAAGTCCATTTTCGATGTTGGATTTAAATACGCGTAGAACGAAAACGAAACAAGAAAAACTAAATCAAGTGAAACATAAAAAACAGTCCTTTGGAAAAGATGATTTTCAAAAGGACTGTTTTTATTTACGTACTAATAGCCTTATTTTTTTACTTTACTAGCGAATTTAACAGTTAGGTTTGCTTTATATGCTTCAAGCTGAGCTTCTGCTTGATTATATGCGTCATTGAATTTTTTATAAACTGCAGTACCTGAAACAAGAGCATTTTTAGCTTTTGTAACATCTCTATTATCAATTGCAGAATATAATCTTGAGTTGTCATCCTCTTCTAAATCATCGATCGCTGCAAAATTCTCATTAAATAATTTAGTAAACATGTTATCGATATCAGTTTCGATTTGATGGTGTGTTGGGTAATCCATATTAAGAACTTCATAAGCATAGTTTAAAACATCATGTTCTTTGCTTGATAGTCCATATAAATTCTGCATTGCAAGATCTGATTCTACTTCAAAGTTTTTATATTCAACAGGTAACTTTTGACGAATATAAACTTCATTTTCAGTATAAATTTGATCCTCGATTTCGTATACATATTCCTCAATGCTATCATATGTATGATTTTGGTAATTTCGAATTGCCATTAATTTATTTTTTTGTGTTGTAAAGTATGTTTTAGCGCTTTTTGAATCTACTTTTTTAACATATGTATTAAATTGTGCTGTTACTTTTTTCATATCAACTGCTGCATTATCTTTACGTGCTTTTTCAATTCGTGTTTTATAGCCAGCAATTTTTTTAACTAAACCTTCTTTGTTAGTATAGTTATATTTTGTAAATAAAGTTAGATCAGTTCGTAATTCCAGGTAATAATCATGAATATCCTGATCATCTGAAGCTATTACATTTTTATAACTTGTAAGTGTTTTAATATAAGAACTTACTTGTTTTTTTAAGTTGTTTTGGGCTTGAACAACTTTAGGGTTAGTTGCTGCATGAGTTTCTGTTGGAAGAATACTAAATAAAATACCAGCTGATAAGGTTGTTGCAGTTGCTAGGGTTGCGATTTTCTTTAATTTTTTCATAATAATCTCCTGATAATAAAATTTTTATACATTTCATAATATTAGTATAATACAAGTTACAAAAATATTAAATATATATTAATAGAATTAAAAATACTTTAAATTACCTTTAAATGAAGTTTGATAAGTCACTTCACTTAAAGGTAAATAAATTTAGTGCTACAATCATAAGCTAGTAAAGTCTTTTTTAGTCTCGGGAGGCAATTACAATAAGCTGGGCAATTCGTCTTGAATACAATTTTGCCGTAGACATATGATCGCCACTTCCTTGAATAAACCGATAAACTCCTAATTTACTAGCCATATAGGGGTACCAGCCAGAGTTTTCGCCCGCAGGAACAGCTGTATCTTCTTGTAAATTAATAAAGCTTCTAGGGATAGATAATTGGTAAAAGGTTTTTAAATCCAGTTTTTCAAAAAGCGGAGTAGCCGGTTCTGGGGTGGTCGCGCTATAAATTTGCTGTGCCGTTTGTAGATCAGCTAAATTAACAAATACATCTCTGAAATACTGGAATGGTAGTTTTATTGTATTGTCAGTAGATTGTTGTGCTAAACCTAAAAGGAATTTTTGTGCTTGTGCTGGATATTGATCAGCTAAGCTTTCACCATCATTTAAAACAAAAGCATTCCAGAATACTAGTCGTTTAATTCTGTCGTGTAGCTGTTCAGCAACTTTTTGTATGACTGTTCCGCCAAGGTTATGACCTACTAAAATGATATTATTAAGTTTATTTGAAGTTATATAATGTACAACTTGCTTCGTGAGGATTTCATGATTTACATTTTTATCTTTATCTGTTCCATGCCCAGGTAATTGAGGTGTATGAACAATATGCCCCATTTTTTGTAATTCACGTGTAATCCCGTGCCAAAAGAATGGATCAACCCATGAACCGTGAACTAGTACAAAAATAAGTTGAGCATGTTGACGGTAAAAAAAGTCGGCTTTATCATTTAAATGATACTCTTGCTGTATAGGATATGGCTGATATTCGTTATGCCAATTTTGGTGATAATAATAAGGGTTATTTAAGTTAGGATGCATATTTCCATGTTTGTAGTTAGTAGGATGATTTAATTCAAGGGATTTTTTACTGGTCATGCTAATTAGTCCCTCCTCGTTAATCTTTCTCATCGTATGCACCTGTTTGTTAGAAGGTGCCCATTCTAGTTATTGAAAATGAATGTAAAGGTTTTCTAAGATTAAATAATAGTTTAGGAGGAGATTATTATTAAAAAAGCTGTTTTTTTAATTGTTGTTGTGTTAGTCGTTTGTACTAGCATTTATTTTGCAGTGAAAGATAAAGTATTTAAAGAAACACCGGCTCAAAATTCACATCATCAAAATGAAGTGGAAACTAGTCATAATAATCATCTTTCAACTGAAGAAGTATTAAATGGAATTATGACAAGTGCTAAACAAGGGGAAATACCAAATCAAAATAAAATAACAGTCGGGAAGACTTTATTAAAGGATATAAAAAATCAATTTGGTGAGCCTGTAGAGAAAGCTGAGGTTGCTAACGGCACCTATTTAACCTATCAATTACAAAAATTTTCAGTAGGATATGACAACGAAAATCGAATTTTTGAAGTAAGATCATACGATCCTAATTTAAAAAAAGTTCACTATAACAATATTATTTATCAATTAAATAAGCCAAGTGAGTTTAAATATTATAAGGATCAAGAAGTTGATCAAATTATTTTAATTTACAACTTGCCAAACAACTATGAATTGAAATTTATTTTACCGAAGCCAACCAAGGAAAATGAGAATCCGGCAGTTGATCATACTTCAGTCTTACTCATTGAACAAATACAACCAAGCACGGGCTCAACGATTGATCAAATGATTAATGAGATGTCACTTCAAGAAAAAATAGGTCAAATGATTATAGCCGGATTTAATGGACCAAATTACTCTAATAGTTTAAAAGAACTAGTTGAACAATATCATATTGGAGGATTTATTTTTTACAATGAAAATTTAAATAATAATTCTCAAACAGTGAATCTAGTTAATTCGATCAAAGTTTCGAACAAAAATAATCACTTACCAATATTATTTGGAGTCGACCAAGAAGGTGGAAGGGTATCTCGTTTACCAGGAAACATTGGAAAGATACCGACAAATGAACAAATTGGAAAGAAAAATGATGGGACTTTCTCATTTGAAATTGGCCAAATTCTTGGAGAGCAGTTACAGGCTTTTGGCTTAAATATGGACTTCGCACCAGTTTTAGATGTAAATAGTAATCCTAATAATCCAGTTATTGGCGACAGGTCATTTAGTAATAATCCGGGAACCGTTAGTAAATTAGGCATCCAAACAATGAAAGGTATTCAATCAGAAAATATTATTCCAGTCGTAAAGCATTTTCCGGGTCACGGTGATACTTCTGTTGATTCACATTTAGAGTTACCCGTTGTAAACAAATCGTATAAAGATTTAAAATCGCTAGAATTAATCCCGTTTAAAGATGCTATTAGTCAACATGCAGATGCTGTTATGATCGCGCATATTTTATTACCTAAAATTGATTCTAACTACCCTGCATCTATGTCAAAGGTGGTCATTTCTTCCATATTAAGAAATGATTTAAAATATAATGGGGTAGTTATGACGGATGATATGACAATGTCGGCAATTGGTAATCATTATAATTTGGAAAAAGCAGCGGTTACTTCAATTTTAGCTGGAAGCGATATTGTTATGGTTGCACATGATCCAAACAAAACAAAAGCTGTATTTAAAGCAATTGAAACAGCTGTAAACAATAAAACAATCTCAGAGGAACGAATAAATGAGAGCGTAAAAAGAATTATTTTACTCAAACAAAAATATAAACTAAATAATAATCCAGTAAAACTGACGGATACTCGACAGCTAGCTGAAAAAACAAATAAATTATTAAGTAAATAGAAAAATTAGCAAAAAAAGGAAAATACCACCTTCTGGCGAATTAATAACCTAAAAAGGTGGTGTTTTTTCTGTCTACAAAGATTTCAGATGCAGGGCTAATGCTTTTAGCTATTTTTAATGAGCTTCAAGAAAAAGAGCCGGACTTTGATAAAGGACTCCATAATGATGTTGGAGTACCAATTGATGACGTCGAATCTGCATTAATTGAACTAGAGATGAATGGTTTTATTAGCGGTTTAATATGGATCAAAAGTGACATAGATCAAAAGGAAATAGCTTCATTATATAAAGTGTCAATAACACCTACAGGTTTAGCAAGAGTAATTGATCTGTTAAGATGAATTAACCTCAAATGTTTTAGACATTTGAGGTTTTTTGACAGAAAAAAAGGAGGAGAAAAAGTGGAAATCAAAAAAGTAAACCCTGAAGCAGTAGCTGCACCACTTGGACAATATAGTCATATAACAATCGTCCCAAGAAATGCAGAACTTGTTGTATTATCAGGACAAGTGGGGAACGACAAAAATGGAAATTTACCAAAGGATATCGAAAGCCAATTCGCGAATGCACTTGAAAATATTAAAAGGATACTTGAAAGTGAAAAAATCGATTTAAACAACATCTTTAAAATTAATTTTTGGCTAACAGAGAATATCAATCGCCAATTCTTTTTAGACTGTTGGGGTCAGTTTCACGCAGGTAACCCGCCTGCAACAACATATGCCTATGTATCATCTTTAGTAAATCCAAACATTAAAATTGAAGTCGAAGCTTGGGCAGCAAGATAATCAATTTGATTGTACATAAATTACTCATGGTAATGACTGGTATAACATAAAGTGCTTTGGGAAACTTAAGTGGAGGTAATCGGTTTGAAAGCGAGATGAATAATTGAAATGGAAGAATTCGAGTCTCAATTAAATCCTATTATAAGGAAAAATATAACTCAAACATTAACTCAACTTAATACAAGAATAGAAGGTATGATTGGCAGAATTGAAAATAAAGGATGCGGCATTTTAACTGAATTTGAGAATATACATCGCGTTTTTAATAATTTACAAATGGATGCTGCATCATTTTATTTAAATTCCTATCTTTCACCTTATACGGATATCTTTGAAGAACTGACAATTTCCGTACAAAACCTATCCAAACGTAAGCATGGTGGATTGATTGTTGTAAAAAGAGATGACTCTCTTGAAGAATTAATGAGTTCAGGGATTCACGTCGGTGCAAATTTATCCCCGGCCTTATTAGAATCAATTTTTTATCCAGGTAGCCCATTACATGACGGAGCTGTACTCATTGACAATAATATGATCATTTCTGCGGGTAATGTGCTCCCACTTTCTAAAACAACATATGATAACAAAAAACTTGGAACAAGGCATCGAGCTGCAATTGGAATATCCGAGCATAGCGATGCACTTGCTTTAGTTGTATCAGAAGAAACAGGGAATATTTCCTTTGCTTTTAAAGGAAGTTTGTATCCTGTTCAATATGGTGCTCCGATTAATTAAAAAAACGATCAAAAAGATCGTTTTTTTATTTTTTTTAAATTTTATGGATTGTATTGTCTTTCGAATCATATTATGATTATACTTAATTAATCCGATACGAAAGGTTGGTTTTTGGTATGTCTACTCCAAAATTAAATACAATCCCATTACCTTTAGTTCGTACAAATCAATGGACGATCTTTATTTCTGTTATTTTAACTTGGATCACGGGCCAGTACTGGCTATTACTTATTCCTTTGATTAGTGGCGTTAGTGGTCTACTCTTTGATTATCATCCAATCATAAAGTTTGCGAAACAATTTTTAAAAAAGCAATCATCAAGCTACCCGCAAGAGGATAAAGTTCAACAAAATTTTAATCAAACAATTGCAGTCTCATGTTTGTCACTTTCATTGATCGGAGCATTACTTGGTTGGAACGTATTGTTTTATGTGTTTTCAATAATGGTCGCATTGGCATCGTTTATTGCAATCAACGGATTTTGCGTCGGATGCTATATTCATTTTCAATGGAACCAATATAAATATCGCAAGAGCTTGAGGTAAAATCGGAGTCTTCTCATTAAATGGGAGGGCTATTTTTGCGAATTGTAAACAAAATTCGGTATACTAGTTATTGAATATTAAACGAAAAAAATTAAAATAGAATTGAAGAAAAATAAAATAGATGAATTTACTGCATCAGGAGGGAGAATTGAAATGATTCAATGGAAAGAAGACATTATGATTGATACAAATATCGAGAAAGTGTGGAGTTTATTTTTAGATAAAAATATTAAGAAAATAATGCCAAAAGTTGATGAGCATAATTTAATCGATAAGAACGAGAATGAAGTAGGGGCAAAGCATCATCAGAGTTATCGTGAAGGTAAACGTGTAGAAAGCTATATCGTTGAAACTTTAGCATATGAGGATACAGAAACATATAAGAAAAAGCAGATTCAGTTCGTTTTAGCGAATGCATTTGAATCGAATTTGACGTTTATTCTAGAAAAAATTGACGACACACACACGAAATTTACTTATGAAGGTACGAATACCGGGGTTAATTTTATGGGACGAGCAATGTTAAAACTTGCTAATCCAAAGGGAAATAATTTAAAAGCTGTTCATGAATTTTTACAACGAGTGGAACAAGAGGCATTAAAAGAGCAGGAATAGGTATCTCATAACGAACAAAAAGGAGAGCAGTGTGCTCTCCTTTTTTATGATTGATTTGAAACTTTGCTTAACAACTCATAAGAATTTAAACGCGCATTATGATCGAAAACAGTAGCGTTTACCATGATTTCATCAGCTTTTGTCATGTTTAAAATTGCTTGTAGCTTTTCGGTTACAGTATCAACCGTTCCAATCGCAGACAGTCTCATTTGATTTTCTAAAGTTTGCTTTTCATACGGACTCCAAATCTCTTCCATATCGTCAACTGGCGGTTTTAATAATGCTGGTTTACCACCGCGAACTAAATTTAAAAATGATTGTTGTTGTGTTGTGAAAAGTCTTTTTGCTTCTTTATCTGTATCAGCAACAACTACATTTAATCCAATCATTGCATATGGTTCATCTAAAAATTCAGATGGTTTAAAGTTATTATGATACATTTGCATAGCTTGAACTGTGTAGTCTGGCGCAAAGTGCGCTGCAAAAGCAAATGGTAAACCTAATTCAGCAGCTAGTTGAGCACTAAAACCGCTTGATCCTAGAAGCCAAATTGGTATATTTAATCCTTCACCGGGCACAGCTTGAACTGTTAAACTTCCTAATCCACCAGGAGGATTGAAGTAGTTTTGTAATTCTTCTAATTGAGCAGGGAAGTCCTCATGACTACGTAAATCTCTACGTAATGCCCTAGTCGTTGACATATCACTACCAGGAGCACGACCTAATCCAAGATCTATTCGACCTGGATGTAATGATTCTAATGTACCAAACTGTTCAGCTATAACTAAAGGAGCATGATTTGGTAGCATGATTCCTCCAGAACCAACTCGAATAGTTGATGTCCCACTTGCGATATGTCCAATCACAACTGAAGTTGCTGAACTTGCAACAGCTGGCATATTATGATGTTCAGCAAACCAGTAACGGTGATATCCCCATTTTTCAGCATGCTGTGCTAAATCAAGGCTATTTTTAAAAGCATCAGCAGGAGTGCTTCCTTCAACAACAGGAGCTAAGTCTAACACAGATAAAGGTATTTCATTTAATTTCTTAGCAACTTTATCTTGGAAACGATTATTCATCATAAAATTTTCCTCCTAAAAAACATTATTTAATATATGGAAATATCGAGACTTTTTATACTAGAAAAACTGTGTTTGAATTATATACAGTATGCTAAGATTATAGAAAATCTAAGGACATAATACAAGTTTTTGAACTTGAAAATATTTATACAATAAAACCTACTTTTGGGAACATAAAGTACTTTTGGAAAAAAGAAAAAAATTTGTAAATAAATGTATAGAATAATTTTTAAGAATCATACTATCTTTAATCTGATAAACAATCAGAGCATCCAAAAGACAAAGGAGTCAACAACATGGCAAACAGAAGATCTTCAAATCAATATGCTTCACCAAATGCAAATTCAGCAATTGAGCAAATGAAGTTCGAAATAGCTTCTGAATTTGGAGTTCACTTAGGACCAGACACAACTTCACGCGCTAACGGTTCAGTTGGTGGCGAAATTACTAAGCGTCTAGTTCAAATGGCAGAACAAAGCCTAGGCGGATATGCTCGTTAAATAAAAAGTAAGGATGGAAAGAAAACTTTCTATCCTTTTTTTTGTACATTTTTATATTAGCACCAGTGAAGAATTTTAGATGCAAAGGCTTGCCAATTGCCGAGTTTAAACTACTACTTCCATCCAACAAAACTGTTATTTCCTAGTATTTATATAAGAATGAAACTACTATATACTTGCAAGGGATACAAAAACGGGAGATAATAATGTCACTGGATGGTGATTAATATGTCAAGTTGTAAAAATTCCGTCACACCTAAGTGGTTCGGATTTGCTATTCAGGCATTAGTTTTACTAGCAACAACAGAAGGGGTTACACCAAGTAAAGCAATCGCAAAACATATTAGATCAGGTGTTTCTTTTATGAGAAGAATCATGGCTCCTCTCGTAAAAGAAAAAATAGTAGAAGCAAGAGAAGGACGAGACGGTGGCTACTTATTAGCCAAGTCACCTGAGGAAATTACCTTAAAACAAGTCTATATTGCCCTACAAATGACAGAACCTCTATCAACTGCACTAATCGAATCCACTTCTGACTGTACTAGCGGACGTGTAATGAACAATGTATTTTCAGACTTTGCAATTGAAGCAGAAGAACACTTACTTGGTTTTTTATGTAACTATACTTTAGCCGATTTTGTAAGACGTGCCAGTCATAAAACAATCGAATCACTTTGAAAATATCGTACATTTGGATGTACGATATTTTTATTTTTTTTGGGGGTTTTGTGATCGCAAATTATATGGGGTAATCGCAATTAAAATAGCGTAATCGCAATTAAAATAGCGTAATCGCAATTAAAATGACGCCATCGCAAATAAAGCTTAAAAAGACTTAGATATTGTTAGAAACTATCTTATTTTTTTATTAGTTGGAGCGTTTTTGAGTTGAACCATGGAAAAATATTGTGTAATGCGTTCATTTTAGTTGAAAACTGCTTCTTTTTTTGAATGTTTCGTGGTACTCATTTTTGTGAGTTGGGGTAAGTGCAAATAAAAAAGCCAAATCTGCAATTAAAAATAGTGAAACTGCAAATAACAATCAATCATCATATAAAACTGCTTAAAAGATCACTAGAATTTCTTCATAATGAATAAGCTCTCCTTTATAATTTCAAATTATCACCAAAATCCTCTAAAATAGGCCACTTTCAATAATAATTTACATACTAATCCAATGAAAATCAAAAATGCACTTGATATGAGAACAGTTATAGAATATACTAACATTAAGTTAATTACTTACAAAAAGTAACCACTTGATTTTATTACACTTTTTTTATCTGCACCGTTCTTTAATAAAGTAATCAGATTTAATCTGAAATCTATTAAATCAATAAACTAATCAGCTTTAATCCATACTGTTCCTAAATCAAGTTCAGTAAAAAACTATAATTTATACTGTTCTCATAATAAGTTCAGTAGTCAATTTTATACTTAACTGCACTCAAATTAAGTTCAGTAAAACAATAATATCAAATAAAGGGAGAGAATTTACATGAAATGGTTCACTAGAATTATTCAAGGAGTTTTAATTATTGCATTCTTAATGTCTGGGTTTGTAAAACTGAGTGGTAATGCTCAGATGTTGCAAGATTTTAAAGAGGTTTACGGTTATTCAAAGGGTATGATGTATACGATTGGTTCGTTTGAGGTGTTAGGTGCGATTGGTTTATTAGTTGGTTATTGGAAGACGTTTGTAGGTAAGCTTGCTTCAATTGGATTAGTCATTATTATGGTAGGTGCGGTATTTACTCATTTACATGCAGGTCAAGGCGTGAGTGTTGCAATGGCTCCATTTATTCTGTTAGTGTTAACATTAATTGTTCTATTTTCAAGAGGAGGTAAATTAAAATGAATTTTCATGAAAAGCCACAAGTTTATGCTCCAACGGTTGAATTGAAAGTTGCAAGTTTAGAGCGTTCGTTAGCGTTTTATCAAGAGGTTATTGGTTTAAAAGTATTGGAGCATTCAACAACAAAAGCTAGTTTAACAGCTGATGGGGTAAATGTTTTAATTAAATTAGATCAGCCAGATAATGTTACACCTAGAGATGAGCGAAATACTGGGTTGTACCATTTAGCGTTATTAGTACCAACTAGAAAAGATTTAGGAATCGTGCTTAGGCATTTAATTGAAACTAGAAATCCGCTTCAAGGTGGTTCGGATCATTTAGTTAGTGAAGCGATTTATTTAGCGGATCCAGATATGAATGGTATTGAGATTTATGTAGACCGTCCATCCGAGAATTGGCAATGGCATAATGAGTATGTTGTGATGGATAGTAAACGATTAGATGTAGAGGGATTATTAGCTCTAGCTGAGAATGAATCTTTTACTGGATTACCTAAAGGAACGATTATGGGACATATCCATTTACAAGTTTCTGATTTGGCTAGTACTGAGAAGTTTTATTGCGAGGGACTTGGATTTGATGTTGTGACGAAGTACGGTGCACAGGCATTATTTATTTCTACAGGTCGTTATCATCATCATATCGGATTAAATACATGGCATAGTGCAGGGGGTTCTGCAGCAAGTGAGAGTAGTGCAGGATTAAAGAATTTTACTTTGTTATATCCAAGTGAAGAAGAAAAATTAAAAATTGTAAATAGATTAAAAGATATGGGAGCGACAGTATTTGTAGAAGATGGAACTACATTTACGAAGGATCCTTCAGGCATAACAATTCAATTATTAGTTGGTTAAGAAAAGAAAGAGACATTTTCAACAGTTTATCTGTTTGAGGATGTCTCTTTTTTTCGTTTATTTCTATCATATTTTTTCATTAAAAATAATATATTTGAACAACATGTACATTTACTAACTTTGGGTGAGGGGAATAAAAAGGGGAGTGAAAAAGTGTTACATATTGTGGTTTGTATTAAACAAGTTCCTGATACGAAAATCATTAAGATGAATCCGAAAACAAATACGATGGATCGTGCAAGTGCGCCTGCGATTTTAAATCCATATGATGCTCATGCAGTTGAGGAAGCTGTTCGAATTAAAAATAAATATGGAGGAAAGGTATCAGTCATTACGATGGGGCCACCGCCAGCAGTAAAGGCAATTCGAAAATGTATCGAAATTGGTGCAGATGAAGGATATATGATTTCAGATCGTGCATTTGCAGGAGCTGATACTTTAGCGACAAGCTATGCGCTGACAAAAGCAATTGAGAAAATAGGACAAATCCAAGCGGTTGATTTAATTATATGTGGAAAGATGACAATTGACGGTGATACTGGACAAGTTGGACCAGGTATTGCACGTCGTTTAGATATTCCACCGTTAACTTCTGTTAAAAAGGTTCAAGAAATAAATAAAGATGATGGATATGCAATTGTTCATCGGAAAATTGAAGATGGACATGAAGTGATAAAGACGACATTACCTTGTTTATTCGCGGTTGAAAAGGAAATAAATGAAGTTCCATATTCACCGCTTCCAAATTTAATTAAAGCTGCAAGGTATAATCCAACGATTTGGGCTGTTAAGGATTTAGAGAATATTGATATTAAACAATTAGGGTTAAAAGGTTCACCGACGATTGTATCAAAAGTTTGGGCTCCACCAAAGGCCAAAGGTGGAACGATTTTTGAAGGAACATCACTAGAGAAAGTAAATGAACTGATGAAAATTTTAAATGAGAAGAAAGCATTATTTGAAGTGAAAGGAGGGGTATAAGTGGATTTCTCAGAGTACAAAGGTATTTGGGTATTTATTGAAGAAAACGAAAAAGTCATAGCACCGGTATCGCTAGAACTTCTCGGTGCTGGTAAAGAATTAGCAGAAAAGCGTGGATGTGAACTAGCAGGATTATTAATTGGTGAGAATGTGAAATCGTTGGCGCCTACGCTATTTGAATATGGTGCTGACATCGTTTACGTATATGATGATCCAATTTTTAAAGATTATCGTACTGAATCTTTTATGAAAGCAGTACTTGAATGCTCTAATAAATATAAGCCTGAAATTTTACTATACGGTGCAACTTCAAAAGGAAAAGACTTGGCAAGCGCTGTAGCTACTGATTTACCTACTGGCTTAACGGCGGATACGACTGTATTAGATGTTGAAGAAGATACTGGGCTTTTGCTAGCTAGTCGACCAGCTTTTGGTGGAAATATTATGGCAACGATTCTTTGTAAGAAATATAGACCACAAATGGCTACAGTTCGTCCAAAGGTTATGAAAGCGCTCACCCCTACTCCTGGTGCTGAAGGGGTTGTAATTGAAGAGGAAATTGATTTAAAAGAAGAAGATATTCGTACAAAAGTATTAGAAATTGTACGTGCAACAACTAAAAAGGTTCGAATTGATGAAGCGGATATTATCGTGGCAGGCGGTAAAGGGCTGGGAAGTAAGGAAGGTTTTCAGCTAATCAATCTATTTGCTGAATCAATTGGCGCAGCTGTTGGAGCTAGTCGTGATGTTGTAGAAGCCGGCTGGGTTGAACATCATCATCAAGTCGGTCAGACGGGTGTGACCGTTACACCTAAAATTTATTTTGCTATAGGGATATCTGGCGCAATTCAACATATTGTTGGAATGCAAAATTCAGGCCTTATTATTGCGATAAATAAGGATCCGAATGCGGCAATTTTTCAATCTTGTCATTACGGCATCGTAGGAGACGCATTTGAAATTGTACCAATGCTAATTAACCAATTCCAAGAAAGTTTATCTTTAAAGGAGGAAAATCACGATCATGCCGGAAAAATTTGATGTAATTGTCGTTGGAGCAGGCCCAGCAGGTATATCATGTGCATACGAGCTCGCCAAAAAAGGTGTTAGTGTTGTCCTTATTGAAAGAGGGGAATATCCCGGTTCAAAAAATGTTATGGGTGGCGTCTTATATCGAAAAATGATGGAGGACGTTATACCTGAGTTTTGGAAGGATGCTCCAATTGAACGTGTTATCGTTGAACAACGGGTTATGATGCTCGATAAACAATCAGCTACAACATTTGGGTATAAAGGGCTTGAGTTTGCTGAAGAACCTTTCAATAATTTTACTGTTCTTCGCTCAAAGTTTGATCAATGGTTCGCTCAAAAAGCAGTAGAACAAGGTGCACTATTAATCAATGAAACGGTTGTACTAGAGTGTATCGTCGAAAATGATGTAGTAATTGGGGTAAGAACAGATCGTCCAGATGGCGATTTATATGCAGATGTTGTTGTTCTTGCTGATGGGGTAAATTCACTTTTAGGAAAATCATTAGGCTTTCATAAAGAATGGAGACCAGATGAAGTCGCATTAGCAACGATGGAAATTTTAAAACTAGACAGTAAAATTATTCAAGATCGCTTTGGACTAGAAGGAAATCAAGGGGTCGCAATCGAGCTTTTTGGAGATGCGACAAAAGGGATCGTCGGAACAGGATTTTTATATACAAATAAAGACTCGCTAAGCATTGGGGTCGGTACATTATTATCAGGGATGATTGAGCAGAAAATAAAACCATATGACTTACTTGAATATGTAAAGAATCACCCAATGATTAGACCATATATTCAAGGAAGTGAGCCTCAAGAATATCTAGCACATTTAATTCCTGAAGGTGGTTATAAATCTATTCCTAAATTAGTAGGAAATGGAGTATTGGTAATTGGTGATGCAGCGCAGTTAGTTAACGCAATTCATCGTGAAGGTTCAAATATGGCAATGACTTCTGGAAGATTAGCAGCAGAGACGATTGTCGAAGCTAAAGCACTTGATAATTATTCTGATGTAGTATTAAAATCATATGCTGATAAATTACTAGCTAGTTTCGTTGGGCAGGATTTGAAGAAATATAAGGATGCAACTCATCATTTTGAAAAATTCCCTCAATATTTCGAGCAATATATTCCACTATTAAATAAATCAGCAAGCCAAATGTTTACAGTAGATGGCAAGTCTAAATGGGAAAAGCAAAAGAATATTATGAGTAATTTAGGAGGAGCAAAAGCTAAGTTTAAGCTAGCGAAAGACGTATATAAAGCATGGAAGGTGATGAAATAAATGAGTGAGACAAAAAAAGAAAGTACTATCGAAGAAAAACAATATCTCGTTCGTTTTAATGCTGATACAAAATCGCACTTAACTGTATTGGATTCCGATATTTGTATGACAAAATGTCCTGATAAAATCTGCACGATTTTCTGTCCAGCGGAAGTTTACAAGTGGGAAAACATTCGAATGCATGTTGGATACGAAGGTTGTCATGAATGTGGAAGCTGTAGAATAGGCTGTCCTCATCAGAACATTAAATGGGAATATCCGAAAGGTGGGCACGGAATTATCTTTAGATTGGGGTGATAAGATGTTCTCGATAGGCAACTATGTTATGTTTAGCTTAGATGGTGCTGTGGGAACGGTTATGGAAACTAAAGACAATAAATGCTTAGTAGCTTGGGAGGATCGAGTTTGCAGCTGGGCAACTTTCGACCTTCTAAGGAAAATAAGTTGTGCTGAATTAATTCAAATCTTCACTCCAAAATAATTTTTTTACTACTATTTTTATTATGTAAATATAAAAGAACGTATAAAATATGTGAGACTATTAAAAGATATAGTATCTAAAAACTATATCTTTTTTTATTTTTGAAATAATATGAGACAACTCGTATTTATACCACATCAGTTATAAAAGAAATGGAATTTGCCACTTTCTACAATTCAATCATGATAAATTAAATAAAATTTAGAATAATATGATTGACTAAAAAATAGATTGAATTTATATTTAATTTTAAATATTCAAATAATAGGAGTGTTTAGATGGGGAATGCATTAGTGTTTCAGTCAGATTTTGGATTATTAGATGGAGCAGTTAGCGCTATGTATGGTGTTTCTTGTAGCGTAGATGAAGATATTAAAATTTACGACCTAACCCATGATATACCCCAATACAATATTTGGGAAGCTTCTTATCGACTTGTGCAAGCAATGAATTACTGGCCGATTGGAACGGTTTTCGTTTCAGTGGTAGATCCAGGTGTAGGTTCAGATCGCAGAAGTATAGTTGCTCGAACAAACACGAATCACTTTATTATAACACCTGACAATGGAACATTAACTCACATTGGCAAAGTATATGGTTTTAGTCAATTAAGAGTCATTGATGAAGAAATTAATAGACTACCAAATTCAAGCGAATCCTATACTTTCCATGGTAGAGATATATTTGCCTTTACAGGTGCAAGATTGGCTTCTGGGAAAATTGATTTCGAAAATATAGGACCAGAAGTGGATCCAAATTCATACATACAATTACCAATAAAAGAATGCCATAGCGAAAACAATTCGATAACTGGAACGATTGACATACTTGATGTTCGATATGGTAGCATTTGGACAAATATTGGTCGAACAGACTTTTTAAAACTAGGCATTACACATGGAGACTCAGTTGAAGTATTCATTACTCATCAAGGAAGAAAAGTATACAAACAAGAAGTTAAATATGGAAAATCATTTGCAGACGTGGCAATTGGTGAACCAATTCTATATGCAAACAGCCTTGATCAAATGGCAGTTGCAGTAAATCAAGGGTCTTTTACAGATGAATACGGAATTGATACAGGTATTGAATGGGAGATAAAAATTAAAGGCAAGGGTTGAGAACAGGAAAGAATTAAAGATTTTAGTAATTTTTTAAATAAAAGTTTAGCTCAGGAGTTTACTTATATATAAGTGGACTTCTTTTTTTTGTGTAAAATTTGGATTGATAATTAAAATATTATTCATTTGGAATTAGTTGTTTGAGATTATTTCACAAAAAAATCATTTATTACTATGTTAATTTTCTAATTTTATGGATATTTGTAAAATTAAAGGTAAAATTTTAGTTAATGTTTTCACAATTATTTCACAGACATTTGATTTTTTCTTTACTATAATTGGCACTAACTTCAAGTCAGATTTAGAACATTTATTAAAAAACATCATTTGAAGAATTTATTTTAAGGAGTTTTGATTAAATGAAAGTATCAAAAATTGTAGCGGTTGGATTAGTAAGTGCATCTTTTATAGGGGCAACAAACACAACTTTTGCGGCTGTTACCTCTCAAGCAGAATCAAAAGCTGGCGTTAGTTTTACTCCAGGTTCTGGTCCGGTTACACCAGTAGATCCAACTGATCCAACAAATCCGCTTGATCCAATTGGTCCAACTGATCCTACTGATCCACCAACTGGTGAGACAGGTCCATTAACTTTAGACTATGTTTCTTCAGTTCAATTTGGATCAAAAGAGATTTCTGGTAGTGCAATGACTTATTCATCTAAATCTAAAAAGCCATTTATCCAAGTTTCGGATAGGAGAGGAACTGGTAACGGTTGGAAAGTAACAGCAAAAGCTAGTCAATTTAAAAGTGGTTCAAGTGACACATTACCTGGTGCAGTTCTTACGTTTAAGAATGGGACAGCTGTCTCACCAGGTGATGGAGCTGCTCCAAATCCTGCTCAAACAATCACTCTTAATACAGATGGATCAACTGCAGCGACAGTAGTCACTGCTGCAGCCGGTACTGGTCTTGGAACTTGGGTTACAACATGGTTAGGTCCAAATCCAGATGTAAATGATGGCGCAGAAAACAATAATGTTACATTAACAATTCCAGGTGGCTCCGCTACAGTTGGAAATCATGAAGCTGTTGTTACTTGGACTCTTCTTGATGCCCCTGGAGTATAATTGTCTACATAAAAAAGCCTAATCGTATTATTGGCCTGATAAAATACTTTAAAAAAGTTATTTTTTCAGGCTTTTTTTATTGTATTTAATGAGAATTCAATCTATAAAAATTGAAAAACATTCAGTATAATTTATTACATCTGAAATTATAGGAGTGGAATATTTTGGAACCATTAGCAAGCAGATCAAGTCGATTGTTAGCAATATTAGTCGATATTTTTATTAGTGCTCTTTTCCGGTTTGTTTTTTTATTAATTACAGGGATAGCTAAATTCTCAACATTTACTGATCTAAATAAGGTAGAAAAATTAGGCGTAGGGAATTCTATTATATCAATTCTTTGTGTTGTTATATTCTATATTTTGATCCCGACATATGTTTGGAAAGGACAAACAATTGGAAAACGTTGGTTAAAAATTGCAGTAGTAAAAGAAGACAATCAAGAAGTAAATTTGGGTACGATGTTTGTCAGAACAATTTTTTCATTTTTAGGATATGTAAAAATAAAATATCTTTCATTTATTGTAGGTATTGTTGCATTTATCGATCCATTTTTTATATTTACTTTAGAAAGAAAAACGTTACATGATCGAATTGCTAAAACAAAGGTTATTGATGTTTAAAAAAAGAAAGCTCATTTAAGCTTTCTTTTTTATTACTATATTAATAAAATTCATCATGTTTATTTTAAAATTTTCATCTGGCGAATATGTTCGCGAGTTTCTTCTGTTCCTAATTCATATATTAATTCATACGCTTGTTTTAAAAAATAGTCGTATCCATCATTGTTTTCTTGGCTCCAGTTTGTAATTGGAATGATGAATGCAGTTTGTATCCCTGCAGCTTCATCGTAATTGTCAATTTGATGAAAAATTCTTTCGAGTCTGTGTTTATCATCAATCGTTCCGTCGATCTCTAACTCATATGCAGCATCACCTTGATTTGGAACAATTGTTTTTGCTTGAACTGATACGTAATATCTCCTTTTTTCCATAAATATCTCCCTTTTCAATATTGATTATCTTTTTTATTATCTTCTCAGACAATTGCTTTATTCAAAATTAGTATTTCCAAAAAGGAATTTCATAAATAATATTGAAATATAAATTTGATATTACAATTGTTAAGTAGTTAATAAAGGGGGATAGAATATGAAGGGACTTTATCGAGACTTTTTTCTTCATTTCGATATCATCGTGATGGGGGTACTTTTTTTAATTGGATTAACTTATAGTATAGGCTTTCACTTTTCTTGGCTTACTGTTTTAATTTTTATTTTAGGTTTAGTCTTTTTTATGTTTAGTGAATATGTAACTCATCGCTTCTTTTTTCACATAAAGGCACCAAAAAATAAACTATTTCTTAAATTTATGAAGCGAATTCATTATGATCATCACACTTATCCAGATGATTTGAAATTACTTTTTTTACCAATATGGTATAGCATTCCGAACCTTGGAACACTTTGTATTATTTACTTTTTAATTACAAGAGATACAATTCAAACTTTAGCATTTGGTTCAGGATTAATTTTTATGTTGCTTGTGTATGAGTGGAAGCACTACGTTGCCCATCGACCAATTAAGCCAAAAACAAAATTAGGACGAAATATAAAAAAACTTCATATATTACATCACTTTAAAAATGAAAACTATTGGTATGGTGTATCAACGCCAATATTTGATGGGATTTTTGGTACATTGAAAGATGAAAAAGAAGTTGATACAAGTAATACTGCGAAAACTTTAGAGGAAAGAATGTAAAATTAAATATTTATCTAAAATGCACAGTAATTTCTACTGTGCATTTTTCTATTTTAATCAGTGTTAATTTTTTATTAATTTTGAAAAAAGGGCAAATATTTGAACATTTCAATAACTATACTGAAAATAAGGGGGGATAATTGTGTCATTGATTCGAACGAAAAATAAAAATATAGAGATAATGGTAACGAGAATTTTCTATGGATAAACTTAATTACAAAAAAATAATGTTGCTCGGATTTGGTTTTTTTGCGATTAGTCTTACTTGGTCAGTTTATAATGCGTTTATGCCAAAACTTTTAAGTGATTATATAAAGTCGTCTGCATTAATTGGATTTATCATGACTTTTGATAATTATTTTGCACTATTTTTACAACCAGCCGTAGGGATGTATAGTGATCGTCTAGACACAAGATTTGGTAGAAGAATGCCATTTTTAATAGTCGGTATGCCTCTTGCAGCATTGTTTACTTTTTTAATTCCTTTTCATCAAACGCTTTTCATGTTAATCTTCTTTATTCTATTTATGAATTTAAGTATGAGTATTTTTCGTTCACCAGTTATTGCACTTATGCCTGATTTAACAAGACTTGAACAACGTAGTAAGGCAAATAGTGTCATTAATTTCATGGGTGGAATTGGTGCGTTAATTGCTTTTTTTATTGGATCAATTTTGTGGGATAAAAATAAAGGATTTCCTTTTTATTTAGCAGGGACACTTATGTTAGTCAGCTTTTTAATTCTCTTTTATTTTATAAGAGAAAAAAGAGATGTTTTAAATTATGAAGTGGCTGAAGAAAAGGTAAAATTAAAAGAAGGTTTTCGTTCTGTTATTCAAAATAAAAGTGCTTTATTTTTATTATTAGCTATTCTAAGTTGGTTTACTGGCTTTAATGGAATTGAAACTTTTTTTACGCGATACGGAGAAGTTTATTTGGGGGTTAAAGTAAGTGCAGCTGCGTTTTCATTTGCATTTATCTCATTAGCATTTTTACTTTTTGCAATTCCAGCTGGATTCATCGGAACAAAAATCGGCAAGAAACGTAGCATATTAATCGGTATATTTGGCATTATGATTGGTTTTATTTTTTTATTCTTCTTAAAGGATTTGTTTACAATTAGAATCGTTTTTTTAGTAATGGGATGCTTGTGGGCATTAGTAAATATTAATTCATATCCTTTTTTAACTGAAATGGCACCAATTGGCTTTATAGGAACATATACGGGACTATATTACTTATTTTCTTCAATTTCCAATATCATCTCTCCACCATTACTAGGTGGAATTATGGATTTAATTGGATTTAAGTATATGTTCCTTTATGGTTGCTTATTTATAACAATTTCATTTTTTATGATGTTAAAAGTAAAAGAAAATCATATTACATTCAAAAAAAATTCGGATGCATCAATCTGAATTTTTTTCTTTTATTGATTAGCTCATTTTCACATATTTACTATTTAAATGACAGATACTAAATAATGCTGATATTTCAGTGTCTTCTTTTGAAGGGGAAAATTTGAAAAAACTTTAGTTAGGAGCACTACAACATGACAACTAATATCAATAAATTGATTGACCATACAGTTTTAAAACCAGAAACAACTAAAGCTCAAATTGAAAAATTATGTCAAGAAGCAAAGGAACATAATTTTGCTTCGGTTTGTGTGAATCCAACTTGGGTCAGTCTTTGTGCAAGTTTGTTAAAAGGTACAGAAGTTTTAGTTTGTACTGTAATTGGATTCCCTTTAGGGGCTAATACAAAAGAAACAAAAGGGTTTGAAACGAAAAATGCAATTGAAAATGGAGCACAGGAAGTTGATATGGTAATCAATATCGGTGCCTTAAAAGATAAAGATTATGACACTGTAGAACAAGATATAACAGCTGTTGTAAATGCCGCAAAGGGTAAAGCTTTAGTAAAAGTAATTATAGAAACAAGTCTTTTAGCAAACGAAGAAAAAGAAATGGCATCAAAGCTTTCTGTTAAAGCAGGAGCAGATTTTGTGAAAACTTCAACTGGATTTTCAACTGGTGGAGCAACTGTAGAAGACGTTGCATTAATGCGAAAAACAGTTGGTCCTGATATCGGAGTGAAAGCATCCGGAGGGGTACGCGATCTTGCAAGCGTAAATGAAATGGTTAAAGCAGGAGCAACTCGAATTGGAACGAGTAACGGAATAACGATTGTCCAAGGAAATGTGGCAACTGAAGGCTATTGATTCTTTTTATGGCAAAAGAGTGTTAAGTTTCAAACTTGACATTTACCTGTTGACCTATCAATAGTTTATGTATTATAATCGTAAAAGACATGTAGAAAAGTGTTCTTTTTTGCAGTGTTTTATTGATTGTAAGTGGTAGCTTGGAGGGAGGGAAAAGTAAGATGTCTAAAACAGTCGTTCGTAAAAACGAATCTTTAGAAGATGCTCTTCGTCGTTTTAAACGTTCAGTTTCTAAAACTGGTACGCTTCAAGAAGCAAGAAAACGCGAATTTTATGAAAAGCCAAGTGTAAAACGTAAGAAAAAATCAGAGGCAGCGAGAAAACGTAAATTCTAAGAGAGGGTGTTACTATGAGTCTTCTCGAACGTTTGAATTCAGATATGAAACAAGCGATGAAGGAAAAAAATAAAGACAAGTTATCCGTTATCCGAATGGTGAAAGCATCATTGCAAAATGAAGTAATTAACTTAGGGAATAATGTAACATTGTCAGCTGATCAAGAGTTAACAATTTTAACTCGTGAAGTGAAACAACGTAAAGACTCCCTCCTGGAATTCGAAAAAGCTGGTCGTCAAGACCTTGTGGATAAATTAAAGCAAGAGTTACTGATTCTAGAAGAATACTTGCCTCAACAATTATCTGAAGACGAACTTCTTGAAATTGTACGCGTTACAATTTCAGAAGTCGGTGCTACATCAAAAGCTGACATGGGGAAAGTAATGAGTGCAGTTATGCCTAAAGTAAAAGGACAAGCTGATGGCTCTTCTGTGAATAAGGCTGTAGCAAGTCTGTTAAAATAAACGTCTATTTTAGACGTTTATTTTTTTTTGTTTAATTAATTAGGTGACGCAAAGAAATTCTGGGAATCGCAAATAAAGACCAGGAATCGTAAAGTTAGCAGCCATTATATCGCGTAATTATTTTAAATTTTTTCGAAACTAATTCAAAAACACTAAAAATTTGCTTGTTTCCATTAAAAAAGATCAAACCAGGGGTTAGTTTTTACACCATATTCCAGGTTCCCACTCCGAAAAAGAGTTCCACACTACGAATTCCCGCGCTTAGAAACAGAGAGCGGACTTCCATCACAGAAAAAGAGCACCGCACTAAAAGTTCCTGCGCTTACCAACTGAGAGCACTCTTTCATCACAGAAAAAGAACACCTACTACAAGTTCACGCGCTTACCAACCTCGGGTTCACACCCCCATCTCATAAAAAGCCCCCCACTACTCTCTAGATAGCCTATTCACCTCATTCTTTGAATAAGGCACATAAACCACCACCCATTAAGACTTAATCCCAGAACCCTTAAATAATCCCATACCAATACACCTCAATATTTCAATAACTAAATTTTATGCGTCTTATATTTCCTATTTCCTTTTTCAATTTGTATCATACCTTCTTAAAATTCATCATAAATATGATATGAAAGGGGGAGGAGTCTATCTTGAAAAGATTAGCGCATAGTTTAAAAACATGGATGTCAAGTAAGATGGACTTACCACCAGATGTTCTTTTGGAATTGCCACGTATTACGATGTTAGGTCAACTACATATTTATATTGAAAATCATAGAGGTTTACTTGTTTATACGGATAATGAATTGCGTTTGTTAATGAAACAAGGGCAGTTATTGATTAAGGGGAAGGATTTTGTGCTGAAGACAATGTTGCCTGAGGAGATTTTGTTGGAAGGCGAAATTGAGCATGTGTATTTTATTAATGAATAGCATCTAGAACATACACCATGATCAGTCTAATGAACATGGGGGATTAGGATGAAAAACGAATGGACTTCAAATTTAACAGGGATGGTTCAAGTGAAAGTAATGGGGCTTGGACCAGAACGTTTTTTAAATGATTGTATGCGTAAAGGGATTCCTTTACGGGATGTGAAAAAAAGTGGAACAAATTCTATTACTTTTACGATTGAGTTAAAGGATTATAAACGGATTAAGAATATTCCTCGTAAAAAGGAGTATAGGGTTTTCTTTATTGGCCGGAAGGGGCTGCCTTTTGAAATAAGACGAGCTTGGAAGTATTTTGGTTTTGTCGTTGGGATTGTTGGATTTTTGGTTGTTTTATTTTTGCTTTCGAATATGGTTTGGCGCGTTGATATAAAAGGTGCATCACCTGAAATTGAGTATAAGCTTCGGAAAGATTTAACGGCAATGGGTGTAAAGACGGGAGCTTCTCAATTTTCAATACCAAAAATGCAAACCATCCAGAAGAAATTACAAGATGATAACCCTTCGTTGACTTGGGTAGGTGTGCAGTTAAAGGGGACTACCTTCCATTTCGAAGTAGTTGAGAAGCATCTTCCAAAGCCAGAGAAAGCGTTAAAACCACGAGATATTATTGCTAGTGAAGAAGCGGTTATTGCAAGTATGTTTGTTGAAAAAGGGAAGCCAATGGTAGTGAAAAATGATTTTGTTAAAAAAGGTCAAGTATTAGTATCCGGGGTCCTTGGAACGGAGGAACACCCTATTTTAGTCCCGGCTGTTGGTAAAATTATGGGAGAAGTTTGGCGAGAGGAAATTATTAGTGTTCCTTTGGATACTCCTTTTACTTTGCTAACTGGAGAGAGAAAAACGAGGTACTATATTGGTACTAAAGAAAATAAAATAAAATTTTGGGGTTTTGAAAAGAATAAATATAAATCTTTTGAAGAGGAAAGTAGTTCGTATCAATTTAAATTTTTAAAATGGAAATTACCGATATATTTCACTAAAAAAACAATTCTTGAAAGTAATGGTTTTGTTAGGTCATACTCTAAAGAGCAAGCTGCTGAACTTGGAAAGCAAATCGGTCGGAAGGAATTAATGAAAAAGTTGAGCCCGGATGCCAAGATTTTACAAGAAAAAGTTTTGCACGAGTCAATAGACAATGGTAAAGTTAATTTAAGAATGTATTATAAAGTTTTAGAAGATATCACTAAAACGAAAACTATTGTTCAAGGGGACTGAGTAATGCCAGAACAACTACTAACGATTAATCAACAACTAGAGGATCCAAACGAAGCAATTGCCTTATTTGGTACAAATGATAAACATCTGGAAGTTATTGAAAATTTGCTTGATGTTAAAATTGTGTCACGTGGACAATCTGTACAGGTTTCAGGTGCGGATGAGAATGTGAAAACTGTTGAGCAAATCATCCAAGCTCTTTTAGAGGTTATTCGAAATGGAGTGAGTATTACATCCAGGGATGTGACATACTCAATTCAGATGGCTAAAGAGGGACGGCTATCTTCATTTGCTAGGTTGTATGACGAGGAAATAATAAAGAATTCAAAAGGGAAGCCAATTCGTGTTAAAACTTTTGGACAGAGACATTATCTTCGTGCTATTCAATCAAATGATTTAGTATTTGGAATTGGGCCTGCTGGTACAGGTAAAACATATCTTGCAGTTGTCATGGCTGTTCAAGCATTGAAAAATAATAAAGTTAGTAAAATTATTTTAACGAGACCTGCTGTGGAAGCTGGAGAAAGTTTAGGGTTTTTACCGGGTGATTTAAAAGAAAAAGTTGACCCTTACTTAAGGCCGCTATACGATGCGCTTCATGATGTTTTAGGACAAGAGCATACTGTTCGATTAATTGAAAGAGGGACGATTGAAATTGCACCTTTAGCCTATATGAGGGGACGCACTTTGGAAGATGCCTTTGTCATTCTAGATGAAGCTCAAAATACGACAATGGCTCAAATGAAGATGTTTTTGACTCGTTTAGGATTTGGTTCTAAAATGGTGATAACGGGTGATCCTTCTCAGCTTGATTTACCTAAAGGAGTAAAGTCCGGTTTAATTTCGGCTCAACATACACTTAAGGGTGTTGAGGGGATCGGTATGACGATATTAGAACAAACCGATGTAGTTCGTCACCCATTAGTACAAAAGATTATTCAAGCTTATGATTTAGCAAAAGAATGATTCGTTGTGACCCTACAATATGATAGGGTCATTTCGTATTTTTATGATGAGGTGCATTTCTAGAAAGGGGAAACAATGAATAGTTTGCAAGCTTTAATTCTACGTTTTAAGAATCAGACTCTTGTCATATTACTATGTATTATTGCATTAGGCTTAACAAGTTTTCTTCTTTTAATTAGTCATGTTAGACCGGTAAAATACGATATTGAGCTTTTAGCAATCGCGAGTGACACTATTTATTCACCAATTACGATTGAAGATAAAGCAGCTACATATAAGAAGCGTCAAGAAGCTTCAGCAAGAGTAGAGGACGTTTTTAAATATGAAGAGGGTTATACGCAAAACCGAATTGACATAGTTAATTCAATTTTTGATATTGTAACAGAAGTAAAAACTAAAAATGCAAAAGATGATAAATTAAAAGGACAAGATCTTATTGATAAAGAAATAAGTGATGTTAAGAAACGATTACCAGACGATGTTCGTAAAAATTTTGAAGACAGTGTCTATAGTACTTTATTAAGATCATCAGAAGAGCAGTTAAATATTTCTAAAGCATCATTAAATACTTCAATTAATAATGTGATGAGTGAAGAAATTACAACGAGTCAAATTGAGGATTCGCGTAGTAAGCTAAGAAACGAATTATCATACGTTAGTGTGAATCCTTCACTAAAAGATGCGATGATTTCAATTGGCGAATATGCTATTATTCCAAACTACTTTTTTGATGCAGAAGAGACAAAAGAGAGAAGACGCATCGAAAGTGAAGGTGTAGATAGTGTTTATATTTTACAAGGACAAGTTTTAGTAAAAGCTGGTGAAACAATTACGAAGGAAAAATATGATCAATTAAAATTAGTCGGATTAATTCAAAGTAAACAATCAATTCAACCGTATATCGGCTTAATTTTATTAATTGGCGTATTAATGTATTTTGTAGTGAAGCAAACTGAAACGTTAAAAGAAAAGGGTAATGTTTATATTGTTGCATATTACATGATCATTATTTTTACGATTTTAATTTTGAAAATTGTTAGTTTGTTTCAAAAGGTTGAATTTTCTGGTCTCGTATATGTAGCTCCAGTTGCAATAGGAACATTGTTAATTAAGTTTTTATTAGGTAATCGATATTTAATGGTGTCGTCAATTATTTTCTCCATTTGTGGAAGTCTGATGTTTAATGAAGATGTGAATGGTGCGATTAATTACTCGACTGGAATATATATTTTGTTTAGTTCAATCGCTGTTTTATTTTTAAATGAGGTAAAAAATAAACGTTCAATGATTTTACATGCTGGTTTCTTAATTTCGCTTGTTAATATTGCCACTTTATTTTCGTTAATTCTAATTCGAAATGGTCAATATTCTTCAGTTGAGATCGGAATTTATTTATTAATGGGCTTAACTTCCGGAGTTTTATCTAGTGTAATTACAATGGGGATTTTACCATTTGTTGAGGATTCTTTTGGGATGGTATCTTCATTTAAACTGGTTGAATTAGGTAGTCCTAATCATCCTTTATTAAGAAAAATTTTACTAGAGGCCCCAGGAACATATCATCATAGTATCATGGTTGCAAATTTGGCTGAAGGTGCATGTGAAGCAATTGGAGCGAATGGTTTATTAGCAAGAGTCGGTGCATATTATCATGATATAGGCAAAACGAATAATCCAGGATACTTTATTGAGAATCAAATGGGTGGTCATAATCCACATGATCGAATTAAACCGATTCGAAGTAAGGATATTATTATTAGGCATGTAAGTGATGGAGTAAAAATATTAAAAAAATATAATTTGCCTAAAGATATTATTGATATTGCAGCAGAGCATCATGGGACAACTTTATTAAAGTTTTTTTATTATAAAGAAAAAGAAAACAATCCTGATGTAAAGGAAATTGATTTTCGATACCCAGGACCAAAAGCTCATTCGAAGGAATCTGCAATTGTTGGAATTGCTGATAGTGTTGAAGCTGCAGTACGTTCGTTAAAAGACCCGAATATGGAAAAAATCGAAGCATTAGTTTCTTCAATCGTAAATGATCGTTTGAATGATGGTCAATTTTCAATGTGTGAATTAAACTTAAAAGAATTACATATTGTTGAGAAATCATTGTGTGAGACTTTAAAAGGTACTTTCCATTCAAGAATACAGTATCCAGATGAAAGATAAGGTGAGGTAATGGTTCAATTAGAAATTGATTTTATAGATGAAACGAATGAGGTTACAGAAGAACAACAATCTGATTTAACAGGGTTAATGGAGTGTGCTCTTGAGTATGAGGGTGTATCAGGAGACGTTGAAATTTCAATTTCATTTGTGGATGATGAAAGAATTCATGAAATTAATAAAGAATATCGAGAAAAAGATCGTGCTACTGATGTCATTTCATTTCCTATGGAAGAGTTAGGTGAAGGTGAAATTGAAATCGTTGGTGTAGATTTACCACGTACTCTAGGTGATATCGTTATATCGATTCCTACTACAAAAAGACAAGCTGAAGAGTATGGTCACTCATTCCGACGTGAATTAGGATTTTTAGCTGTTCACGGATGTTTACATTTACTTGGTTACGATCATATGAATGAAGCTGATGAAAAAGTAATGTTTACAAAACAAAAGGAAATATTAGAAAAATATGGCCTTGAAAGACTTTAAAAAAAGATCGCGATTAGTTAGTTCTTTTGGATATGCATTTAGTGGCATTTTTAAAGTAATTAAGGAAGAAAGAAATATAAAAATTCACTTATTTGCAGCACTAGTTTCAGTCGGACTTGCAATTTATTTTCAAATTAGTCGAATTGATTGGCTTATACTTATGCTGATCATTACAATTGTCATTTCGCTTGAACTTGTTAATTCTGCAATTGAAGCAGTTGTAGACTTAGCATCACCTGATCAGCATCCTTTAGCAAAAAAAGCGAAAGATGTGGCAGCAGGTGCAGTATTAGTCGCTGCAATCATTTCAATCATTATTGGAGCTTTGCTATTTTTTCCGTATTTTACTATACTACGTTAATAAGACCCCACTTCGTATTCGGGCGATATTAGGAGGCTACATAAATGGATAAACAAGAACTTATTAATGAGGCAATCAAAGCTAGAGTAAATGCATATGTACCATATTCGAAGTTTCAAGTTGGTGCTGCATTGCTTACAAAGGATGGTCAAGTTATTCGTGGCTGTAACATAGAAAATGCATCGTATGGCCTTACAAATTGTGCAGAACGTACTGCATTATTTAAAGCTTATTCTGATGGAATTACGGAGTTTACAGCTGTAGCTGTCGTCGCGGATACTAAGAGACCTGTCCCGCCTTGTGGTGCATGTCGTCAAGTTTTATTTGAACTTTGTGGTCCAGATACAGTAGTATATTTATCGAACTTAAATGGAGTAATCCAAGAAACAACAGTAAAAGAATTATTGCCAGGAGCATTTACATCGGAGGATTTGAATGAATAAAGTAAGTTATAAATCAGGTTTTGTTTCAATTATAGGTAGACCAAATGTTGGGAAAAGTACATTCCTTAATCGTGTTGTTGGTCAAAAAATCGCTATAATGAGTGACAAACCTCAAACAACTCGTAATAAAATTCAAGGTGTGTTCACAGAAGATGATGCACAAATTGTCTTTATTGATACGCCAGGTATTCATAAACCAAAGCACAAACTTGGTGATTTCATGGTAAAAGTAGCTCAAGACTCAATAAAAGACGTTGATGCTACGTTATTTATGATTAATGCTAATGAAGGGTTTGGTCGTGGAGATGAATTTATTATCGAGAAGCTACAAGGTAGCCGCAGTCCAGTCATTTTAGTAATAAATAAAATTGATACAATTCATCCTGATGAATTATTCGAACTAATTAATAAATATAAAGACTTATATGAATTTGCTGAAATTGTTCCGATATCAGCATTGCAAGGTAATAACGTTGATCGTTTATTGCAAGTTATCAAAACTTATTTACCAGAAGGACCGCAATATTATCCAGCAAATCAAGTAACAGATCATCCAGAAAGATTTATTATTTCTGAGTTAATTAGAGAAAAAGTGTTGCATTTAACGAGGGAAGAAGTACCTCATTCAATTGCAGTTATTATCGAACAAATTGAAAGACGTCCTGAAGGTAATGCAATTTATGTAAATGCAACGATCGTCGTTGAAAGATCTTCCCAAAAAGGAATTATTATCGGTAAGCAAGGAAGCATGTTAAAAGAGGTTGGCAAACGTGCTCGATTAGATATAGAGAATTTACTTGATACGAAAGTATTCCTAGAATTATGGGTTAAAGTTCAAAAGGATTGGCGCAACCGTATGTCTCAATTAAGAGATTTAGGGTTCCGTGAAGATGAGTATTAAGAGCGTTAGTAAGGAGTAAGGATTAGAGAATAGGAGAAAATTTAAGCCTAAGATTTGTAGTTCTAAGGCTATTGGTCAAGGGTAAAGACCAAGATTTGTAGTTCTTAGGCTATGCTTCTAAGTTTTAACAGGCTTAATCTTATTATTTTTATAACCCAACACATTTCCTTGGATTTTGCAAGCTTTTTATTTTTGATTTTAGTAAATTTTATACACATGAAAACCGGGAGAGAAGGTCACATTATAAGTAAGCAGGGAAAGTAATTGGCTATAGGTAATGAGCAATGAGTTGTAGCTATTCTTGAAAGGTGGTTTCTCAATGTTGAATTTTACCTGGGATGTCTTTTCTAAAACTGGAAATGTTGAGACATATTTATTGTTTAAGCAGCTTGAACAAGAACATACGGATCAGAAAAGTTACATTGATGAAGAAATAGCTGATATTGATTCCCTACATACTTAACCTTCATCCAATTGGATGGTGAGTTATTTGTTACAGCGTGTAGAAGGAATTGTATTACGGGCAAACGCTTATGGAGAATCAAATGTTATCATTACTCTCTTAACAAGAGAATTAGGTAAGATAGGAGTTGTGGCAAGAGGGGCAAAGAAGACGAATAGTCGACTTGCTTCTGTTACACAACTCTTTACATATGGGGCGTTTTTAATTCAAAAAGGCTCAGGATTAGGCACATTAAGTCAAGGAGAGTTAATTGATTCATTTCGTGATTTAAGAGGTGATTTAATTGCAACTGCCTACGCTTCGATTGTTGTTGAGCTGACAGATAAAGCGGTGGATGAGAAGAAAAATAATCCGTATTTATTTGAGTTAGTTCTTCAATTGCTTCAACATATGAATGAAGGAGCAGACGCTGAAGTGTTGACTTATTTATTTATGACGAAAATGATTCCTGTTTTAGGATATCACCCGTTTTTTGATCAATGTGTGAATTGTAGATGTAGTGCAAATGAAAATATCTTTGTTGCTTTTTCTGTGAAAGATGGTGGCTTTTTATGTCAGCGTTGTAAACATACTGATCCTTATGCTTTTGTTGTTACTGAAAAGTCAGTGAAATTAATGAGACTGTTTTATCACTTTGATGTAAATCGTCTTGGGAAAATCGAGGTCAGTGAAGCGACGAAGAAAAATTTACAACAAATCTTATTTTCTTATTATGATGAATATAGCGGGATCTATTTAAAATCACGTAAATTTTTAGAGCAATTAAAAGTTATGGATAATTTTCTGAAAAATAATAAAGATTCTGAAACCTGAGGAAGGAAATAGGCTAACTATTTCCTTCTTTCTTTTTTAAATTGTAAAAATAGTATATAATATTTATTAGAGAGTATAACATATTGGATAGTTAGGGGTGAGGAAGATCGAACTGACAAAAAGACAAACTCAAATTCTTGAAATTGTAAAAAACAATGGACCAATTACAGGTGAACATATAGCAGATAAGCTAGCTCTTACTAGAGCTACGCTTCGCCCGGATTTAGCTATTCTTACAATGACTGGCTTTTTAGAGGCAAGACCTCGAGTTGGATATTATTACACTGGAAGAACAAGTGGTGCTCAAGTAATTGATCGAATAAAAAAACTAACGGTAAAAGAGTTTCAAGCGATTCCTGTTGTAGTAGATCGAAGTTCGTCAGTGTATGACGCTATAGTTACAATGTTTCTTGAAGACGTAGGTACTTTATTTGTTGTTGATCAAAATTCGGTATTAACAGGAGTACTTTCAAGAAAAGATTTACTCCGTGCAAGCATAGGGAATAAAGATTTGCATACATTACCAGTAGATATTATTATGACGAGGATGCCAAACATTACAATTTGTTATAAAGATGATACAATTTATAATGTAGCTAAGAGTTTAATTGAAAAACAAATTGATGCTGTCCCTGTTGTTCGTGAAAGTGAGCATGGACTTGAGGTAATTGGTCGATTTACAAAAACAAATTTTACTCGTGCGATTGTAGACTTAATGAACAATGATATGTTTTAGTAAAGTTAAGAGGTGAACATATGGGCAATTCAATCGTTTATGTTGTATCAGATTCTGTTGGTGAAACAGCTGAGCATGTCGTAAAGGCGGCAATTAGTCAATTTCATCAAAAATTCGAGATTAGACGTGTACCATACGTTGAAGATAATGCAACATTAATTGAAATCGTTCAAGTAGCAAAAGAGAATAATGGAATTATTGTATTTACGTTAGTTAAACCTGACATGAGAAAGAAATTGTTGGATGAAGCGCAAAGTGCTGGAGTGATCGTTTACGATTTAATTGGTCCATTAATCGATAAAATTTCAACAACTCATAAACTTGAACCTAGAAATGAACCCGGTGTAGTTCGTAAACTAGATGAAGATTATTTCCAACGTATTGAAGCAATTGAATTTGCGGTTAAATATGATGATGGAAGAGATCCTAGAGGGATTGAAAAAGCGGATATCGTATTAATAGGTGTGTCTCGAACATCTAAGACGCCTTTATCTCAATATTTAGCTCATAAAGGATTTAAAGTTGCCAATGTACCTTTAGTTCCAGAAGTAGACCCACCAGAACAATTGTTAAAAGTACCTAAAGAAAAATGCATTGGCTTAATGATTTCACCAGATAAATTAAACCATATTCGAAAAGAAAGATTGATTTCATTAGGACTTCATGACGGTGCTAGCTATGCTAATATTTCTAGAATTGAAGAAGAGCTAAAGCATTTTAATAATGTTGTTAAACAAATCGGTTGTAAAGTAGTAGACGTTTCAAGTAAAGCTGTAGAAGAATCGGCTAATGTAATTTTAAATTATTATTACCAAAATAAACAGATTCGTTAATTTTTTTAGTTGATGATCTCTCGAGGCTAACACATTAGATTATTCTAATGTGTTTTCATCTTTTTATGGTAAAAGATAAAGTTTTAAAAAGATAATAAATCTTCAGTGCTTATTGCTAGATTTCCTGGATGAAATAGATTATAATAAAAAATTGTATGAAATGAACTAATAATAGGTTTAACTTTTTATACTTACGAATAAACTATGAATATGTGCTTCCTAGTTTATTGAAGGATGGAAATAAAACTACATAAATCGATACATGTTTTGAAGGAATTACAAAAGACGTGTAGAAATTAATCATAAGCGATAAATAAATGGGTTAAGGAAAACCAGAACTAGCAGTTGGATGCGATGCTTATGAACTACTGTAACACTTCTTTTTTCAGAATAATTATTAATTCATATTTGACTTAAAAAAAGCTTTTAAAAATTAAGTGGAAAATATGGAAATATATTTGTCGAATCATGAAGGAATACAGTGAGTTTTATCGAATAAAATAGTATATGGAGCTGTCAGTATGGGAAACAGAATTCCCGATGAGCTTGTCGAACAAGTTCGTCAGTCAGTTGACATAGTTGATGTAGTGAGTGAATATGTTCCTCTGAAAAAACAAGGAAGAAATTATTTTGGACTATGTCCATTTCATGGAGAAAGCACACCATCTTTTTCTGTGTCTCCTGAAAAACAAATTTTTCATTGTTTTGGATGCGGTGCTGGTGGTAATGCGATTTCTTTCATTATGCAGCTTGAAGGGCTAAATTTTCAAGAATCAGTCCATCAGCTTGCAAAGAAGACAAATGTCACTTTACCAACAGATACAATTGACACAGTAAAGAATCCGCAATCTACTGAGCTAGCCATTATGCTTGAAGCTCATGAGTTTGTTAAAAAGTACTATCATCATCTATTAGTTAACACAACAGAAGGTAAACAAGCGTTAGAATACTTAAATAACAGAGGAATTTCAAGAGAAGAAATAAAGCATTTCGAGCTTGGTGTTGCTTTAGATTCTTGGGATGCCGTTACGAAGGTATTAGAAAAACGTGGCTATTCAATGCCAATCATGGAAAAAGCTGGTCTAGTTGTTCGAAGTGAACGTGATGGTAATTACTATGATCGATTTCGAAATCGATTAATTTTTCCAATTCATAACCATCAAGGAAAAATTGTTGCATTCAGTGGAAGAATAATGGGTGAAGGGTCACCAAAATATTTAAATAGTCCTGAATCATCAATTTTCCATAAAGGAAAATTATTATATCAGTTTTACCAAGCAAAAAATGTCATGCGAAAGCAAAATCGGGCTATTTTAATGGAAGGTTTTGCAGATGTTATATCGGCCTTTAAGGCTGGCGTCCATGATGCCGTTGCAACAATGGGAACTTCTTTAACGGAGGATCAAGCAAAAGTCTTGAAAACTTCTGTTGATCAAATTATCATTTGTTACGACTCAGATCTAGCTGGTATTAATGCAGCAGAGAAAGCAGCTAAAATTCTTCAAAAAGAAGGATTTACAATTAAAGTTGCTCAAATGCCAGACGGCTTAGATCCTGACGAATATATTAGACAATTTGGTCCAGAAAAATTTAATACCTCTATTATTGAAGCTAGTGTATCATTAATGAGTTTTAAAATGCAATATCATCGAAAAGGAAAAAATCTTTTAGATGAAACTGTTAAATTTCAGTATTTAAAAGAAATGCTACAAGAAATTGCTAAACTAAGTCAACTGATCGAACAAGATTATTACTTAAATCAACTTTCAAAAGAGTTTTCTATTTCGATTGAAGTACTTAAGAAGGAATTTGGACAATATAGTAATCAGGCAAATCGTATATCTAATGTAACAGAAGTAAAAACTGATATCAAACGCGATATTACTTCTAAGACGCTTCTTCCTGCGCATGTAAGAGCTGAACAATTACTTTTGGCTCATATGCTTAATAGCAGAGAAGTGACAGAAAAAGTAAGATCACAATATCAGGGTCTATTCTACAATAATGATTATTCCGAGATTATAATCCATCTTTATGCTTATTATGAAGAGGGCAATGAGTCTAATATTAGTAAATTTATGAATTACCTTCCTTCAAAAGGGTTACTTGAAGTAGTTTCAAAAATTGTCAATTTACAGTTAGCACCTGAACTAACAGAGCGAGAGTTAAAGGATTATTTAGATGCATTAAACAACTATGATAAACAACAACGTATACGTGAAAAAGAAATGGGTCTTAAAAAAGCTGAACGTGAAGGAGATTTTGTAAAAGCTGCAACGATCCTTCAACAAATTACTCAGCTAAGGTCTAGTATGAAATATGTTAAATGATTCGCGAACTTTTCGAAGGAGGGGAACAGATGGCTGATAAATCGGCTCGTTCTAAAGATACGGAAACAGAAGTAACACTTGATCAAGTAAAAGCATTATTAATTGAAAATGGTAAAAAACGTGGTGTAATTACATATGAAGAGATTGCAGACCGCTTAAATGGTTTTGAAATTGATTCAGATCAATTGGAAGAATTTTATGAGCAATTAGGTGAACAAGGCATTGATATTGTTGGTGATGCTGATGATGAGCCTAGAGGAGCTCAATTAGAGAAGGAAGAAGAATTTGACTTAAATGATTTAAGTGTTCCTCCTGGTGTTAAAATTAATGACCCTGTACGTATGTACTTAAAAGAAATTGGTCGAGTTGATTTACTTTCTGGACAAGATGAAATCAACTTAGCGAAGCGAATTGAAGAAGGCGATGAAGAAGCTAAGCGTCGACTTGCAGAAGCTAACTTACGTTTAGTAGTAAGTATTGCAAAACGTTATGTTGGTCGCGGTATGCTTTTCTTAGACCTTATTCAAGAAGGAAATATGGGTTTAATTAAAGCCGTAGAGAAGTTCGATTATCGTAAAGGTTATAAATTTAGTACATATGCAACTTGGTGGATTCGTCAAGCAATTACTCGTGCTATTGCTGACCAAGCGAGAACAATTCGTATTCCAGTTCATATGGTGGAAACAATCAACAAATTAATTCGAGTTCAACGTCAATTACTTCAAGATTTAGGTCGCGAACCATCTCCTGAAGAGATTGGTGAAGAAATGGATTTACCACCCGAAAAGGTACGAGAAATCCTTAAAATTGCTCAAGAACCAGTTTCATTAGAAACTCCAATTGGTGAAGAAGATGATTCACATTTAGGTGATTTCATTGAAGATTCTGAAGCTACTTCTCCAGCTGAACATGCAGCTTATGAAATGCTAAAAGAGCAATTAGAAGATGTTCTTGATACACTTACAGATCGTGAAGAAAATGTTTTACGATTACGATTTGGTTTAGATGATGGACGTACTCGTACTTTAGAAGAAGTTGGTAAAGTATTTGGTGTAACACGTGAGCGTATCCGTCAAATCGAAGCTAAGGCTCTACGTAAATTACGTCATCCAAGCCGTAGTAAACGTTTAAAAGATTTCTTAGAATAGGAAGTTCAAAAAGTTTATCCTTAGTTGGGTAAACTTTTTTTTGCTAAAAAAAATTATGAAAACGTTTTAAATAGTAAATATGTCATATAAAATATATTTGTCAAAATATATCGAATGTCGGTACTAAAATTTTACATGTAGTGCTATGCTACATTCGGAGTATGAAATTCATCCAAATCTAAAAATGTTACATTAACTTTTAATAAAATTATTCAGAAGATAAAACAAAGGATATTTTAAGCAAAAATGGATATCATAAATCTAGTAGTAATTCCACCATTTAATACTTTTAGAAAGCTATTTACTTTATTTTACAGAATTGTCTTTAAATTTGCAAACACTCATTTATCCTACTTTTTTTAATATTTTATCTTTAGTTCAATACTCCTGATAATCTAAAAAGTAGTATGGAGACAAATTACCTATATCGCTTTTGCAATTATTTTCTTACTCTTCAGAATGGATTGGAAATATTACCAATCTTTTTCAAATATGATTTGGAGCAAATTAAAAGTTAAATGGATGACTTTGCAATTAAATGGTTTCTTAAAAAAACTTACTTATTTAGTTAATTCAAAGGATTGCTTATTTTTATTTAGAAATTGGAAATATGCTATATTCAATGTAATCCTTTACAGTAGGAAGGTTTATATATTTATGAAATCGTTTAACAATTTTTAAATTTATCCAACTTAATACTTTTTTTATTGTTTTTAATCGTATACAATAATAATGTTATAGTCATTAATTTTATTTTTTAAGGGGTTACATAAGGGGGATCATAATGAAACGAAATCCATTAATTCCTTTTGCTCTTATTGCAGCACTAGGAATCGCAGTCATGCTAATTATTTCATTAAAAGGGGCAAAACAGGCTGATGAAATTGCTAACGGTGATAAAAAGCCGGCTGCAACAGCAACTACTAAGCCAGATGAAATATATGCTCAAACATGTGTTAGCTGTCATGGTGATCAATTACAAGGGGTAGTAGGACCAAACATATCTAAAGTAGGTTCTAGATACACAGAAGATCAAATCAAAGACATTCTTAAAAACGGTAAAGAAGGCGGAATGCCAGCTGGATTACTACAAGGTGCACAATTGGATGCTGTTGCAAAATGGTTATCTGAGAAAAAATAATCAAGTTTAAAAAATGACCTCTTCATATGAAGGGGTCATTTTGGTTTATAGGCATTTTAGTGTAAAATAATATCGATGAAAATAAAATGAAATGGTGATTTTGTTATGAATGAAGTAAATTTATCAAAGCGTTTAAAAAGAGTATATGATTACATACCAGAAGGGACAAAATTAGCTGATATTGGGTCAGATCATGCTTATTTACCTTGTTATGCAGTTTTAAATAAAAGATGTACATCGGCAATTGTTGGAGAAATAACTGAAGGTCCATATAATTCAGCTCGTTCTACGATCCGTCAAAGTGGGTTAGAAGGTGTAGTTGAAGCAAGAATGGGTGATGGACTTGAGGTTCTAGTTCCAAACGAGGTAGATGTCATTACGATTGCTGGGATGGGTGGCTCTTTAATCTCAAGCATTCTTGAGAATGGAAAAGAAAAACTTGAAGGTGTTGAAACTTTAGTATTACAACCAAATATAGGTGCACATCAAATCAGGACTTGGCTTGAGAGAGAAGGATATTCCCTTGTAGATGAAGATATATTAGAAGAGGATGGTAAAATCTATGAAATTCTAATAGCTTCTAAGTCAAATCAAAATAGTGCTTATAGTGAAAAGAAGGAAATGGAGCTATTTATTGGTCCTTATTTACTTAAAAACAAGAATGAAGCCTTTCAGAAAAGATGGGAGCATGAAAAGAAAAATTTTGAGAGAATTTTATCTCAATTAGGATCAGCGAAGCAAACAGAGGAATCGGTTCAGAAAATGAAAGAAATTGAACAGAAACTAGAGTGGATAAAAGAGGTGCTTTCATGAAATCGATAAATGGTTTTCAGCTTGTGCAGCAGTTTGATGAACTATTCCCTAAACACCTAGCTGAAGAAGGAGATCCAAACGGCCTTCAAATAGGTACTTTATCAAAATCGGTGACAAAGGCTTTAGTTGCATTAGATGTCACAAAAGAGGTTGTTGAAGAAGCTATTTCAATCGGAGCGAATTTAATTATTGCACATCATCCAATCATTTATCGACCATTAAAAAAGATTGAAACAGACAGTGAACCTGGTAAAATTGTTGAGCTCTGTATTAAAAATGATATTGCTGTTTTTGCTGCACATACAAATGTTGATATTGCAGAGATCGGTGTGAGTGATTTTTTAGCAGAAGCTTTACAATTAGAAAATACGAAAGTTCTCGCTCCTACTTATGTAGAAAAGTTAATTAAATTAGTAGTATTTGTACCAAAAACGCATGCTGAAAATGTTTTAAATGCATTATTTGATGCTGGGGCAGGTCATATTGGCAATTATAGTCATTGTAGCTTTAGTTCAAATGGCAAAGGTACATTTATGCCATTAGAAGGGACAACACCTTATATCGGTCAACGTGGACAATTAGAAGAGGTAGAGGAAGTAAAGCTTGAAACAATTGTTCCAGAACTAAAATTAAAGCATGTTCTTAAAGCGATGCAAAAATCTCATCCATATGAAGAAGTAGCCTATGATACATTTACATTAGAAAATGAAGGGAAAACTTTCGGTATTGGAAGAATCGGAAGTCTTAAAGAAGAACTTTCATTAGAAGAATTTGCAAAATATGTGAAAGAAAAATTAGACCTACAAGGCGTAAGAGTAGTAGGGGCTTTAGGAGATAAAGTAAGAAAAGTTGCCATTGTTGGTGGAGACGGAAATAAATTTGCCTATCATGCAAAAAGAAATGGTGCGGATGTGTATTTGAGTGGGGACATTTATTATCATGTCGCACAAGATTGGAAAATGCTAAATTTAAATATTGTTGATGCAGGACATAATATTGAAAAAGTAATGAAGTCAGGTGTAAAGCGTCTTTTAGATGCTAAACTTAAAGAAAAAAATATAGCTTGTGAAATTATTGCATCTACAATTCACACTGATCCTTTTACATTTATCTAATGATTAAAAATAAGGACTTCCGGATATAATTTCCGAAAGTCCTTTTCTTTAGTCTTTGATTCTAACCTTAGGAAGAATTTTACCTAATTCAACCGATGATTTTGTATCCCAAGTGCTTTCATCGTTCGGATCGTACTTTTCTAAAAATGCAATCACTTCACGAGTAATAGGAGTTGGTGTAGACGCTCCAGATGTAACAGCAACAGTCTCAACACCATCTAACCATTTTAACTGAAGCTCAGTAATATCTGAAATACGAAATGCTTTTGTTCCGGCAATTTCATGCGAAACTTGTGCCAGTCTATTTGAGTTATTGCTCATCGGGTCACCGACAACAATTGTTAAATCTGCTTGACCTGCTTGATCAGCAATTGCTTCTTGACGTACTTGAGTAGCCATACAAATTTCTTTGTGAACATGTGCAGTAGGAAACTTTTTAATTGAATATTGAATTAATTCAACTACATCCCATTGACTCATAGTAGTTTGATTTGTAATGATAATTTTTTCAGTCGGAATTTCTAACACATCAATATCAGTTTTATTTTGAATCAAATGAACGATTGACGGTGCGATTCCAACTGCACCTTCTGGCTCTGGATGCCCTTTTTTACCGATATAAATAAAGTGGTAGCCTTCTGACATTTTTTCTTTAATTAAATCATGAGTCTTCGTTACATCTGGACATGTTGCATCAATTGTCGTTAGTCCTTTTTTAATTGCTCTAGATTTTACCTCAGGAGAAACTCCATGTGCAGTGAAAATGACAGTTCCTTTGTCAATTTTATCTAGAATATCTAATCTGCTTGGACCATCTAAAGTGATAATACCTTCTTCTTCAAATGCATCTGTAACATGTTTATTATGAACAATCATACCAAGGATATAAATCGGTCTTGGTAGTGATGGATCTTTTGCTGCATTTCTAGCAATTACCATTGCATCTACGACTCCGTAGCAATAGCCTCGTGGGGTAACTTTTAAAACTTTCATTGAGTAGCCCCTCCTTTATAATATTGTTATCATTTTTTATTATAAAGGAGGGAGATGGTAGTATACAAAGAAAAAGAAAATTTACATAAACAATTTTGGTTTTGGATTTCTATTTGAAGCTCTTTCTTCTTGGATAGGATTTAGTTCTAATTCGGATTCACTTGAAACTTTCTTTCTTTTTTTTGTTTTTGGTTTAGACTCATCAATAGGGACTAAATCAACAGCTTCATTAGAATCCTTCTTTTTCGCTTTTTTTGGATCGATTAGTTCATCAGTATTGACTGCTTTAAAAATTTTATAAATTGAAGGGAAGTTTTTTAATGCAGGAACGTACTGTTGAATCATTGGTGTGACCTGCTGTGCAGCTTGAACAGCTCTTTGCATACCACCTATAACTCCAGTTATAGAAGTATCGCCACCCATGATCCTTGATAAAAATCCTGGACTTCCGTCATCTTCTTTTTCAGGGGGCTGCCCTGTCATTGGATATGGATTTTGTGCACTTTGTTGTTGATAATTACTACCATTGTGAGCCTGCATTACTGGTTGATTCTGAAATGGTACTGATTGTAATATTTTATTTTGCATTAAATATTGTTGATGCGCGTTTAACTGAGGTTGATGAGTGTTTAACTGTGGTTGATATGCTATTGGTTGCTGATAATGTCCTTGTTGCCCCGCAATTTGATGTGTTGGTTGGTAAAAGTGTTGTGGATATGGTTGCTGCGGTGCTTGAGGATATGGAATTCTTTGATCAAAATTTGGTCTTGGTCCGTATGGATTTTGCATATTTTGATAAGGCTGTTGATAACCATTAAAATAATTTGGACCGTTCATTGGAAAAGGTTGTTTGTTTTTTTTCTTAAACTTATCAAGTATTCCCAACCTAATACCTCCTTTCAAAATGCTCTTTATTACTTAGGCTATGCAATTACTTTGAAAAGGTTAGTATAGGACAGTCTAAAAATTAAAATCCTAATCATTAGAAAGAAAAATAAGTATTAGCTTTTATTAGTACTTCTGTTGTATAATAGATATTTGTAACTATTTTGTATGAGGAAATGAACTCCTCTATTACATAGAAAGTTTAAATTAAGAAGGTGAGTTATATGGCAATTTCATTTAAAGATTATCAATTAAAACCATTTATTTTGGAAGCGATAGAGAAGAAACACTTTACAGAACCAACAGAAATTCAACAAAAGATTATACCTCAAGTTAAAACTGGACGTAGTGTGATAGGTCAATCGCAAACAGGGTCAGGAAAGACTCATGCATACCTTATTCCGACAATTAATACATTAGATCCATCTGTCGATCAAGTGCAATTAGTAATTACTGCTCCAACGCGTGAATTAGCAACTCAAATTTATAACGATGTTCAAGCGATTATTGAATGCTGTCCTGAGGATCAGCAATTAACTGCTAAAAACTTCGTTGGTGGTACCGACTACAAACGTACTGTTGAAAAACTAAAAAAACAACCGCATATTGTGATCGGTACAACAGGTCGTATTAAAGACTTAGTAAATGATAATGTTTTATTAGTTCATACTACGAAATATTTAGTAGTAGATGAAGCTGATTTAATGTTAGATATGGGATTCATCCATGATGTGGACCAAGTTGCATCAAAAATGCCAAAGAAATTACAAATGCTTGTTTTTTCTGCGACAATTCCTGAAAAACTTAAACCATTCTTGAAAAAGTACATGGAAAATCCTGAACATATTCATATTAATCCAAAACAACTTTCTGCTCAGAAAATTGAACATATCATTGTTCCAAGTCGTCATAAAGATAAAGTTAAAATGGCAAAGGATATTTTATTAAGTTTTCAGCCTTATTTAGCAATTATCTTTACGAATACAAAGAAAAAAGCAGAAGAAGTTGCGACTCAATTATCATCATATGGCTTAAAAGTTGGTCAAATTCATGGAGATTTAAGTCCTCGTGAACGTAAAAAAATGATGAAACAAATCCAAGACTTAGAGTTCCAATATATTGTTGCTACTGATTTAGCATCACGAGGCATTGATATTGAGGGTGTAAGTCATGTTGTTAATATCGAATTACCTGCAGATTTAGACTTTTATGTTCACCGTGTAGGTCGTACAGGTCGTGCAAACTTTGATGGAACTGCGATTACTATTTATGATCAAGAAGATGACCAAGCCTTAGACAAGCTTCAAGAACGCGGAATTACTTTTGAGCATCGCGAACTTAAAAAAGGTGAGTGGGTTGATTTAGGTCCACGCGCTAAACGTAAGCTTCGTAAAAGAACAGATCGCAATTTAGATGCTGTTGCAAATAAAACAATTAAAAAGCCTTCGAAAGTAAAACCAGGCTACAAGCGTAAACTGAACGACCAAAGAGAATCTTTTAAAAATAGATTAAAGCGAAAAAGTGAAAGATAATTTATAAAGCAAAAGGGGGGGGCTGTCCAAAAAGTCGGGGTAACTGACAAACGGGTGGCCCTTTATTTTAATTGAGTTTTAAAGTAGAAGGGATACTACTGGTGTTTTTTATAGAACACTAACCTTTCAGGGTATATTCATTTAACCATGTTCTATTTTCATGTTAAAATGATAAGTATGATTAATTAAGCTAGGAGTTGACGTTATGTTACGAATTGGATCTCATGTTTCTATGAGCGGGAAAAAGATGTTTTTAGCCGCTAGTGAAGAAGCAGCAAGTTATGGTGCAAATACATTTATGGTATACACAGGTGCACCCCAAAATACACGTCGTAAAGCACTTGAAGATTTAAATATTGAAGCAGGTTTAAAACATATGGCTGAAAATGGAATTGCTGATATTATTGTCCATGCACCATATATTATTAATATTGGTAATACAACAAATCCGGCTACTTATGAGCTAGGCGTTGAATTTTTACAAAAAGAAATAGACCGTACAGCAGCATTAGGAGCAAAACAAATCGTATTGCATCCAGGTGCTCATGTCGGCGCAGGTGAAGATGCTGGTATTGATCGAATTATTCAAGGTTTAAACGAAGTATTAACCACGGATACTCCAGTACAAATCGCGCTTGAAACAATGGCAGGAAAAGGCTCAGAATGTGGTAAATCATTCGAGGAAATAGCGAGAATTATGGAAGGGGTTCATTACAGCGATAAACTATCAGTTTGTTTTGACACATGCCATATAAATGACGCTGGATACGATATTGTGAATGATTTTGATGGTGTCTTGCAACAATTCGATCATTTGATTGGTATCGATAAAATAAAAGTACTACATATTAATGACAGTAAGAATCCAATGGGTAGTCGTAAAGACCGACACGAAAACATTGGTTTTGGAACGATCGGATTTAAAGCATTAAACTATATCGTTCATCATCCACAATTAATGGAAGTTCCTAAAATATTAGAAACACCATATGTTGGTGAAGATAAAAATAGTAAAGTGGCACCTTATAAATTAGAAATTGAAATGTTACGCAATCAGGAATTCAATGAAAATTTAGTTCAGGAATTAATGAAAGCTTAACTAAAAGAAACCAGCTCAATTATTGGGCTGGTTTTTTGATTTATTCTACAGTTCTAACGTCATCTTCACTCACTTGTCTATACCCCCCAGATTCAAATTGGAAATATTCAACTTCTGGATTTGATCTTTTTGAGGAGAAATACTCAAATTTAATTAAAAGATGAATCGCTCGATTGGAATATCCAGACGCATATTGGTTTTGTGGAGAGCTAGTACCAAGATCATAAAAGAATTTTTGTTGTTTTAATATAGTACGACTAAAGGTTTTTATGTAAGTTGCTTTAACATATTCGCCTTATTTTAAAGGTCTAGAAGATTTCTGAGAAGTAAACGTTTCTTGGGCACCAATTGAATAACCAAGTTCAGCACTTATTAATGAGTAAGAAACATTGATTGCTCCTGTTAAGTTATGACTAGAGGAAGTACTAAACGAGAAAGAATCGACTTCACCAGTTTCTTGGGCTGGGTAGCCTGTGTAAATTTGAACCCAGTCACCTTTTTTAATATTGCCAGTTGAAGTTTTGTTTATAATTTTCGAGTAATAATATGTAGAAGTTGAAAAAGTATTTATTGAATAGGTTTGGGAGTTTGATGTGGACTCAAGGAGTAATTGAATTTTCGCAGTTGTTCGCTGTTGAAGCACTTAAATAGGTTATCAAAAGTAAACATTTTTTAATTTTCTACTAAACAAATAAATATTCCTTTCTAATTTTTTATGTAAAACTTGTTCTATTTACATGTTAATCGTATTGAAAAAAGAAGGATCTTTACGAAATGTATGTGAAGATTGAAAGGCAAATTTGTGATAGTAATTTGAATTCATAAATTAAAAAAAGCCCCTAACAAAATCGTTAGGGGCAATTTTTCTTACTTATAATTCTATTTCTACGACCTTCTTTAATTTGCTATCCAAATATGAAGCAATTATTTTGCCATCTTTAATTCTTTTCACAGTTACAACATTACTAACTAGTTCGTGATCATGTTCGTCTAAATGTAATAATTTAATATAGACCACATGTGCCTTGTCACGTGTGATTAAACTACTAGCGATGTTAAGTGCTAAGTCATGGCTTAAATCATCCATATGAAACATGTGTTTGAATTTAACTTCATCATCTGTTTCTTTGTCTAAATAAATAATTTCATAATGTAGCTCATGCAAATCCATATTAATCCCTCTCATTTCGTTTTAGAATAAGTAGTGATTCATTGTATGAGCATTATATGATGTGTGAAATGAGTAGAGTTATTAATTAAAGCTTTTTAATGAACATTTTAATCAAGCTTAAGTTAGCTTTTGAAAAATAATATCAATCTGTTGTGCTGTAGCTTTAGAGGTTACGTTTGCAATTTGGGTAAGGATTTGCTTTTTATGTTCAGCATCATAAATATTATAGTTTTTACCGTTTAAAATAACTGCCACTTTATTGGCTTGATCTGGCGTAATATAAACTTGGTATTGCTGACTTAATTTTAAAAGATCCTTTGGGGTAATGTTATTAACCTTTTTATTTATGAGAGTTTGGATAATATTCATTCTGTGCCTCCTCTTAGATGAAATTCTACATCAATAGATTTTATGAGGAACCCCGATAAATAATGAATGAGGGAAAATGTTTACAATTATTTTTTAGCGTAGGTAAATGAAATTAGGAAAGTTTATTAAACGTAAAAGACGAAAGAAAGTAGTATTTTTGTATAGAGTTGCGAGTTAAATCTATCTTTAAGTAGTGAAATAGTCATTGAAAATGGAAAATTATTGATTTAATAGATTCTGTTTGGATTAAAAAATTAAAATTCAATTAAAAATATAATTGACAATGATAATCAATATCATCTACACTGTATATAATTCATTGGAATTGATAATCGATATCAATTAGAGTGATTAACTTTTAAGGAGAGATTTCAACTATGAAAAAGCGATTTTTCAGTTTTATGGCATTAGGTTTAGCGCTAACATTAACGGCATGTAATAGTAATGAGGTATCTAAATCATCGGTTAAACCAACAAAACAATATGATTTAGCAAAGCGTTCATACGAATTCAAAGAGGCTCCTAACAACGTTGCGGTCTTAAGTTCAGGGGATTTAGATATTGTTAGATCATTAGGTGGCAGAATTGTAGGTAGGCCAACATCAATCATGCCTACAACAGATCCAGAATTAAAAGACATTGTAGAAATAGGGAATATCCATCAACCCAAATTTGAAGAAATTGCTAGTGTTAAAGCTGATGTACTATTTGCAGGTAAGGCATTTGCGAATAACATAGATAAAGTGGAGTCACAAGGAACGAAGGTTGTTGTAACATCTGGCAATTCAATCAATGAAATTAAGCAAAGTATTACATTGATTGGTAATGTATTAAATAAAGATAAAGAAGCAAGTGTTTTAACTAGTCAAATAGATAAACAAATGAAAGAATATGGTTCAGACAAAAAAACAACAAAGGCATTAATCGTATATGGTGCAGGAACTGACTTTCTAATAGCATTACCAACTTCTCTTTCAGGGGATGTATTAGATAAAGTTGGTGGTGAAAACATTGCTTCAGAATTTACTGAAGATAAAACAATGCCAGGATATGCGCAAATTAGTGCAGAACGAATAATTGAAAAAAATCCAGATGTCATTTTTATGATCTCGCACGGTGATCCAGAGGCTACAAAAAAAGCATTTGAAAAGCAGATGTTACATAATAAAGCATGGAGTACATTAAACGCAGTTAAAAAGAATCAAATTATATTTTTACCACCAAACTTATTTGCAGTAAATCCTGGAACTGGAATAACTGAAGCACTGAAATTTATGAATGATGAGTTAGTTAAGGTACAATAATTAAGTAAAAGTAATCAATCAATCTATTAAACTATAAAAGCTTGAATTCATGATAGAATTCAAGCTTTTGTTTTAATTTAGTGAATGGCTTTCTTCTTAAACTTTCCACCTTTTACATCTGCTATATTGCCAATTGCAATAAAGGCATTTTCATCATAATCTTCAACAATTGATTTCAATTTTGCTTCTTCAAGTCGTGAGATAACTGTAAAGATAATTTTTTTATCTTCACCCATAAAGCCGCCTTCACCATGAAAATACGTAACACCTCGACCTAAACGGGCATTTAATGCATCGCCGATTTCTTTATCATAATCACTTATAATCCATACAGATTTAGTATCTTGGAATCCTTCAATTGTTAGATCAATCGTTTTAAATGCTACATAATAGGCAATTAATGAGTACATAGCATTATCCCATCCAAATACAAAGCCTGCGCTTCCGAGAATAAATACATTAAATGCCATAACTACTTCACCAATTGAAAAAGGTGATGATTTTGTTAATAATATTCCTATAATTTCAGTTCCATCAAGAGAACCTCCATTACGAATAACTAAACCTACTCCAATTCCTAATCCTAGTCCACCAAATAATGCGGCTAATAATGGGTCATTTGTTAAATGAGGAATGTCCTTAAAAAGTGAGGTAAATACTGAGAGTACAGTGATACCAAATAACGTTGAAATTGCGAATGTTTTACCAATTTGCTTATAACCTACTAATACAAAAGGTAAATTTAATAAGAATAGAAAAATACCGAGATTAATCGAAGTAATATGGGAGAGGATCAAAGAGATACCTACGATTCCACCATCAATGATATCAGTTGGAATAAAGAAAGCTTTTAAGCAAACTGCCATGAGTGCAGCTCCTAAAGTAATAAAAAACCCCCGTTTAATAATCTTAAAATTTGAAAGCTTACGATGTGTAATTGCGTTCAAAAAACCACCTCTTTATCTATATTTATAGGTTAATTGTAACATATTGTATATTTCGTCACAAAGTGAAAAGGCTTGAATTATTAAAAAAACGTTAGAAAACAACCAATAAAATTAAGGGTTTTAAACAATAGAAAAAGACGAATTTAATCGAAAGTTTATCTGTCAATTCCTGAGCTTTCTTTGTTTACAAATAGGAAGTATTCTCTTATACTAAGAACTTGAGATAAAACGTAATTATTCCTAAATAGATGAAGGTGTTAAAATAAATGAGTCAAGATATTATAAAAATTGAAGATTTGTCTTATAGTTATGAACGCCAAAAGGTATTAAAAGACATAAATCTTCTTGTAAAAAAAGGAGACTTTTTAGGATTAGTTGGTCCGAACGGCAGCGGTAAATCAACTCTTCTAAAATGTATATTAGGTATTCAACAACCGGATGAAGGAAAAATTGAATTATTCGGCACAGATATTCGAAAGATGAAAAATTGGGATAAGATTGGATATGTTTCGCAAAAAGCAAACAGTTTTAATTCAGGCTTTCCAGCTTCCGTTTTTGAGGTAGTATCTTTAGGCCTTGTTTCAAAAATTGGATTATTTAATGGATTTAAAAAATCTGATAAACAAAAAGTTGCCGAAGCATTAAAATCAGTTGGAATGTATGAGTTTGCGAACCGTAATATTGGTGAACTATCAGGTGGCCAGCAACAGCGTGTTTTTATAGCTCGAGCACTTGTTAGTGATCCGGAATTATTAATATTAGACGAACCAACAGTAGGAGTAGATGCTGAAAATGTAGAAAGCTTTTACCAATTACTAAGTGATTTAAATTCGAAACTTGGTATTACGTTATTATTAGTTTCTCATGATATAGGCATTATTACTGATAAAGTATCACATGTTGCATGTTTAAATAAGAGACTTCATTTCCATGGTAGTCGAGAGAAATTTAAAGATGCCACAGAGAAGGATTTATCACTTTTATACGGTCACTCTGTACATGTACTGTCTCATAATCACGAACATGAAGATGGAGGTGATCGAACATGATGGATTTTTTTCATTATGATTTTTTAAGAAATACGCTAATCACGGGTATGATTATTGGAGTAATGGCCCCATTATTAGGTGTATTCGTTGTCTTTAGAAGATTATCATTAATTTCTGATGCTTTAAGTCACGTCACATTATCAGGCGTTGCAGCAAGTCTATTACTTGAAAAGTATTTCTTTACTTCAGGTTTTATTAGTCCTTTATTTATGGGGATGACATTTTCAGTTGCAGGAGCATTTTTAATCGAAAAATTAAGAAGTGTATATAAACATTATCAAGAGTTAGCAATTCCAATTATTCTTTCAGGTGGAATGGGATTAGGCGTTATTTTAATTTCATTAGCAAATGGCTTTAATACGGATCTTTTTAGTTATTTATTTGGTAGTGTCAGTGCTGTTTCTGGTCAAGATTTAATAACTGTCATAATTATTGCTGTATTTGTAGTAATATCTATCATAGTACTTTACAAAGAATTATTCCTTTTATCATTCGATGAGGAATATGCAGTTGCTTCTGGTATAAATGCAAAGTGGATCCATTATTTATTTATCCTATTAGTCGCTTTAGTAGTATCCATTTCAATGAGGGTTGTAGGTGTACTATTAGTCTCTTCTCTAATGACGTTACCGGTAGCATCAAGCATTCGAATTTCAAAAGGTTTTAAACAAACTATTTTCTTTTCAATTATGTTCGGAGAACTTTCAGTTGTTGCAGGTATTTTACTTTCTTATAATTTAAACCTAGCGCCTGGTGGTACGATTGTAATCCTGCAAATCCTTATTCTTATTTTAACTTTAGGTTGGAAGAAATTAAGAACAAGTCAAAGGTAGTGATTAAATGAAATTAGCAGATGCATCAAAGCTATTAAAAGAAAGAGGATTTAAAAACACGCCTAAACGATATGATATGCTTGAATATATTTTTAGGCAAAATAAATATGTAACTGCAAGAGATATTCAACAAGCACTTAAAGATAAATACAAAGGGCTTAGCTTCGATACAATTTATCGTAATTTATCCACATTTATCGAAGTGGATGTAGTTGAAGTTACAGAACTAGATGGAGAAAAACGATTTCGTTCAAAATGTTCTTCATCAGAACATCACCATCATTTTATTTGCTTAGATTGTGGAAATACAAAAAGTATATATAGATGCCCTATGGACAATTTATCTGTTGATTTACCTGGCTATACAGTACAAAGCCATAAATTTGAAATATACGGTCTTTGTCCAGAATGTAGTTAAAGTTAATAGGTCTGAAAATAAGAACATAGTATGCACACTTAAAGAGAGTACGAAGGTACTCTCTTTTTATTTTTAATGAACGAGTAAACTAATTTATTTTTAAAGGATTACATAAATTTCCAATTTGATTTATACTTTAATGAGAAGTGATATTTATTTTGATTCTTATGAAAAGTAGAGGAGAGAAAATATGCCTATTGGAGATCTAATATATCAATTGATTGTCATTTTAATACCGATTGCTATTATTATTTTTTGTGTATTTATTTTTCAATCTTTTAAGAAATATAAGCTACAAATGAAAAGACTTGAGGCAAAAATTGATAAAATAAACGAAAACTATAAAAATCTAAAGTAGACAATAAACATTATTGTCTTTTTTTCGTTTATAAGGTATAGTAATGTTCATCATATACGTTTAAATGTTTAAACGTATAATCATATAAAAATTAATAGCTTTAAATAGGAGAGAATGATGAAATCATATGAGACAGTTTTAATTACAGGTGCATCTGGAGGTATTGGAAAAGAACTAGCTTTTCTATTTGCAAAAGATGGATTTAATTTAGTTTTAGTTGCGAGATCGTATGAAAATTTACTGAAAGTAAAAAGTGAAATTGAATCTTATTCTAATAATAAGATTCATCTATTTTCAAAAGATTTATCAAAAGAAAATGAGATTACTTCACTACAGAAAGAATTAATTGAAGAAAAAATTCAAATCGATTATTTAGTGAATAATGCGGGGTTCGGATTGTTTGGAGAGTTCGTAAATACAAGTTTAGATGAAGAATTAAATATGATTGATTTAAATATCCGTACAGTAACACATCTTACAAAATTATTTTTAAAAGGTATGGTTGAGCGAAATAAAGGTGGAGTGATGAATATAGCATCTACAGCCGCATTTCAACCTGGACCATTAATGGCAGTTTATTATGCAACAAAGTCATACGTACTTTCCTTTTCCGAAGCACTTTCAAATGAATTAAAAGGAACAAATGTAAAGATAACAGCTGTTTGCCCAGGAGCAACTGAAACAAATTTTGGAGATCGTGCTAACATGCATGAATCAAAATTATTCCAAAGTGGAGTAGGGAATGTAAAAGATGTTGCAAAAGTAGCATATAAGGGATTCAATGATGAAAAGACAATTGTAATTCCTGGAGTAACTAATAAAATACTTGCGACATCTGTTCGTTTCATGCCAAGAAAATTAGTCACGAACGTCGTAAGGTCGATTCAAAGAAGAATATAATAGTATAAAAACGACTCTGTCATATTTGATCGAGTCGTCTTTTATTTCAATTAATCCTGTATGAATCTCAATTAAGAAATTAGGAAACAAAGGCTATGTTAAATTAATCAAGTCAAATTATACTTGAATAGTTTAGTAATCAAGAAATTCAATTATTACTGCCCAGCAGGGTGGGTAAATACTTGGAATAATACACCAAATTTGTCTACAACTTTACCGTAGCACGGGCTAAAACCTGTATCTTGTAGAGGTAACTCTACTTGACCTCCAACTGAAAGGCCTTCGAAAAATCGTTTTGAAATTTCAATATCATTTGTAGATATACAAATAGTGACTTGATTCCCACTTTGAAATGGATAACCTGGATATGTATCTGAAAGCATTAATACTGATTCGCCAATTTGGATTGTTGCATGCATGATTAATTCTTTAGCATCTGCTGGAATTTTTCCGTCAGTGTCTCCTGGAACATCTCCGTAAGTTTGACTAAAAAGTACCTTTGCATCAAGAGCTTTTTCATAAAAATTTATTGCTTCACTTGCGTTTCCATCCATGATTAAATAAGGGATTAATTCTAATGACATGTCCACTTCACTCCTATAATGTTTTTAAATATTTAAATGAAAGAATAACATAATTTTCTTAACCTATTATATTATTCTATCCATGTATAAATTATAAAATAAAGAACATACGTTTGCAATAAAGATTTATTTTAATTTTTTTGACATAAAAAGAGAACCTTTGTTCTTTTTTGCGGTTTTAATTTAACTAGTAATTAAAGGGAAAATTCATCAACTGTTGAATAGTATGCATTAGGGCAAGATGTTTTATTAAACTTATAGCCTAGGAGGCTGGATAGTTTGCAGGAGCTCAAAATATATAGAAGAAATGCCTTCCTATTATTATGTGTGATTTTATTATCGTATATGGGCCACTTAGCTAAGCCATTGCCAATCTTTAGTAGAAGAATACTAGAAGGCATTTGTTGGCTTTCTCTAATTAGTTGTTTTGGAGTCATTACAAGCGGAGTAATAAAGTTTAGTCAAAAGATTGGGAAATTGGCATATTTTTTTGTATTAGGTAGTTTAATTAGTTCAATTTTTGCTTTTAAGATCGAAACAATTAATTCAATAAATGTTATCTCATTTTATATCTATTATATTTGTCTTTTTGCAAGCTTAATTACTGGTGTAATAGCCATTGTTAAAGAAGAAAAAGGGCTAGCAAAATTATCAGGTTTTATTTTGATGCTCATATTTGGCTTAATCTTTATGTGTACATTTATTGTATGGAATATGAGCGGAACGCGATTTTAAATAGACAGATAGTGGAGTTAAGTAATCTATCTAATAATTGATGGTTCAGATTGTCGGCAAATATTTGCATCAGTCTGAACCATCTATTTTTTTACACTCTAACCATCTAAATATAGTTGATCCAGGGCATTGAAATAATAACTGGTCAATATTGAACAGATAAATTGAAGATGCTCTTGAAGGGTTCATGTGATCTTAACATACCGAGAATATGTAAATTACTTACTCAATTAAGGATATGAGTAAGAAAATAAGCATGAAGCTGTTAATACGTGCCCATAAAATGATTCATGAGTTAAAAAAGAGAGGAAACACGAAATTAATTAACTCATAAAGGGTTCACGAGTTAAAAAAAAGAGGAAACACAAAATTAATTACTCATAAGAGGTTCATGAGTTAAAAAAGAGCAAGAAGCTGAAAATATGTAACTCATAAGGGCATCATGAGTAAGAAAAAATGCAAGATGATGAAAAAACTTACTCATACACCCAACTTTACTTACCTAGGTAATGTTGGACACTAATTGACAAACTCATTTTTTAACACTCTGAACCATCTAATAATAGATGGTTTTTTATTTTTAAGCAGATCAGTTCATTTAAAAAAGGTATTAAATTACTTTTCTAGAATTGGTGAGATATTACTAGAATTATGAAATATTGGAGCATAACTATACGTTTGTTTATGGGGGATATTATGGATAAAATGCGATGGAATACACCTGAACTCTTAAAATCATTATTATCAGAGCTAGTTAGTTGGAAAAGTATTAGCCTAACAGAGGGAGAACGTCAATTTCCGATTAACTTATATAAAAAGTTAAGTGACTTACAATATTTCAAAGATTCATCAGATCAATTGAAGTTACATAATTCAAATAAAGGTCGGAAATTTTTAACGGCTTTATATAAACATCCAGAAGTAAAAGATACAATTTGTCTTATAAGTCATTTTGATACGGTAAACACAGAAGAATATGGAGAGTTAGAAACTTTATCTACTAAAACTGAGGAGTTAACAAAAGCTTTCTATGAACGTCTTAGTGAGTTATCTACAGAAGTTCAGAATGATTTAAAATCCGGTGAGTATTTATTTGGTCGAGGCACAATGGATATGAAAATGGGACTTGCGATGCATATGAGTATAATTGAGAAGGCAAGTATTGAGAAATGGCCGATCAATCTTCTATTAGTAACGGTTCCTGATGAAGAGGTTAATTCGGATGGCATGCGTGATGCGGTTTCAACACTTGTAAATCTTAAAGAGGAATATGATTTAAATTACAAATTGTTTTTGAACGGGGAGCCAGTGTTTACACAGGAACCAGGCGATCCAAAGTATTATACATACTCTGGTACAATCGGTAAAATCATGCCAGCAGCACTATTTTATGGAAAAGAAACACATGCGGGAGAACCGTTAAGTGGTATAACATCTCCATATATTGCTTCATTTTTAACTAGAAAAATGGAATGGAATGACGAATTTCAAGAGTCTGATTTTGATGAAACTACGCCTTTACCAGTTACGTTACAACAAAAGGACTTGAGGTTAGAGTATTCCACTCAAACCCCGTTTCGTTCAGGCGCGCTGTATAATGTATTTTTAATGAAAAGAAATGCTTCTGAAGTTTTTAATCTATTCGAAAAAATAGCCCAGCAAGCTGCTGATGAATGTAATCTTGAATATGAAAATATATGTAAAAAACATCATGTGAATCCCATTGGAAAAGTAAAAGTTCTGCAGTATAGGGAGTTGCATAACTATGCTTCTGAAAAACTAGGACAGAACTATATTATGGAACTTAAAAAGGAAATTAATGCTCATAATGAGTGGGATGATCGTGAAAAATCTTTTAGAATTGCTGATCATTTAATGATTGAATGTCAGGAGCTTGCACCAGCGATTATCATTTTGTTTGCACCACCATATTATCCAGCTATTAATTCCACTGGAAATGAATTAGTCGAACAATGTATTAAGTTTTCTTCTGAACTTGCTATTAATCAGTTTAATTTGCTAGTAAAAAGAATTCACTATTTTAATGGAATTTGTGATTTAAGTTATGTTAATTACAGTGACACATCTAACGGATGGATAGCATTTGAGCAAAACACACCAGTATGGGGGGATTGCTATACATTACCATTTGATTTAATGGGAAAATTAAATGCCCCTGTATTAAATATTGGGCCATTCGGAAAGGATGCCCATAAGTTAACTGAGCGACTGCATATGAAAAATGCATTTGAAGAAGTACCTTTTATAGTAGAAGAAGTAATCCGTATGGTAAGTAAAATGTAGGGATAGCGATAGTAGGAAGAAATACGAACATAATGTGAACAATATTGATAAAGCTGTGAACTTCGTTGATAAAACACTGAACTTCGTTGATAAAGCACAGAACTTCGTTGATAAAGCACTGAACTTCGTTGATAAAACACAGAACTTCGTTGATAAAACACAGAACTTCGTTGATAAAGCACTGAACTTCGTTGATAAAACACTGAACCCCGTTGATAAATCACAGAACTTCGTTGATATATCATTGAATTTCGGCGATATATGGTAAAACCCCGGTGATCTAGTGTCAAAAATGTAATTATTCAAGTTTAGAGTTTGAACAAAATTCTACATCTTCGCTAAAAATCCTCAAGATAGGTTAATGATCTTGTGGATTTTTTGCATTTAAGCGTTTAGTATTCCATTTCTTCAATATCCTTTGCTGGAGGAAGTGGCTGTTTATTTTTTTGACTCTAATTAACATTATTTACTTCATCTTCACGTCTTTCTCTTATTATGCTATTTTGTTTTTCGCTGTTTTTCAAATGATTGATCCCCTTTACTTTGTTTACAATTAATTTTTTCCACTATTGTTTCATTTATTAGTATTTTAGGAAGAAGAGGGGCCAAAAAGAGATTGTTGGGACTTTGGCCAATCTCTTAGCCCTTTATTTCAGCTTTTGGATTAAATAGTTGGTTAAAAATTGATTGCCATTCATCTTCATTTTTTATTTCAGATATAAAGATTCTACGATTTTTAGTTACCTTTAGTTGATGATCCGATAACGAGATTCTTCCTTCTTTTGTTAGTAAATTGACAATTTTATATTGGGTAAAGATTGTTTCATTACTAGTTTGGAAGTAGTTAAATTGTTTTTCAAATTGATGTAGCTGTTTCGGTATGATTGAAATGAATAATAAATCCTTCCAAGATTGATTGAACTTTTGGAGGATGAAGCAGTCCGAATGGTCTTGTTCTTTTATACGATAGGATCCATTTGAATCAGAGTATTCGTATTGATCCTGTAGAAGGAGGGGCTCTAAAAAACCGCCACCAATTCCTACGTCGGCAAGATAATTTTGTCCATTAATTTTAACTAATATAGATAAATGGGAGAACTCTGGATTCCATTGTTGTTTTTCTTGGTTCCAAAATTGAGTTGAAATATAAGAGACATTAAAACCTAGTTCTTGTAGGACAGAAAATAATAATGAATTTGTTTCAAAACAAATTCCCCCACGCTTACCTGATGAAATCTTTTTCATTACAAGAGTTGGGTTCATGGTTAGTGGTATTTGAGAAATAATATCGATATTTTCAAATGGTATGGAAAGTAAGTGATGACGATGAATTTCTTTTAACGAGGAATATGAAATTGTATCTGGTTTCTTTAATCCGATGTGTTTAAAATATGTTTCTAACAGCATGAGATCCTCCATATAAAATGTAATTTCAATAGTAAATATAATGAGTATACAATGAGGTTTGTATAAATAGTAAATATAATGAAAAATAATTTTAAATTTTCTAAATTCATAGTTGACACATAGGAATAGTGTGTTTATTATTAAGCTTATATAAAAAAATCAAATTGGCTGATTGGAAGACCAAAGGCCCTTAACTAGTTTCTTTAGTTAAGGGTCTTTTTGCATTTGTGCCTTAAAGGGGAGATTTTAATGTGTTGAATGATCGAGATGGGTACAAATAATATCGGAGAATTGATATTTGAGGGGGCGGAATATAGTGGGGGCAAAAACTTGGATTATTGGCTCGGTTGTTGCAGTTTTGGCTGTTTCTGGAATCTTATATTCGACTTTAAAAGACGATAGTAGTGAGGTAACGAATGGAAATGTGGCAAATAAAAAAGTAGAATTACTAAATGTTTCATATGATCCGACCCGTGAATTATATGAAAACTATAATAAAGCGTTTAGTAAATATTGGGAAAAAGAGCATCACCAAACAGTGACAATTAAACAGTCTCATGGAGGTTCGGGAAAGCAAGCTAGGGCAGTAATTGATGGTTTAGATGCTGATGTTGTTACACTTGCTCTAGGTTATGATATTGATTCAATCAACGAAAAGGCACAACTATTATCACCTAATTGGCAAAAAGAATTTAATTATAATTCAACACCATATACTTCAACTATTGTTTTCTTAGTAAGGAAAGGCAATCCAAAAAATATTAAGGATTGGGATGATCTAACTAAGAAAGGTGTTCAAGTAATTACTCCAAACCCTATAACTTCTGGTGGTGCAAGATGGAATTACCTAGCTGCTTGGGGTTATGCAGATAAAAAATATGATGGTGATGAGAAAAAAATTAAAGCATTTATGAAGAAATTATATAAGAATGTACCTGTTTTAGATACTGGCGCGCGTGGCTCAACAACTACATTTGTTGAAAAAGGGATTGGGGACGTACTAATTGCATGGGAAAATGAAGCTCTTTTATCTGTTAAAGAATTAGGCGAAGGGAATTATAAAATTGTTTATCCATCTATTAGTATTCTTGCTGAGCCACCAGTTGCAGTTGTAGATAAAAATGTAAAGGCAAAGAAAACTGAAAAAGTAGCGAAAGCCTATCTATCTTATCTATATAGTAAAGAAGGTCAAAAAATCATTGCAGAAAATTACTATCGTCCTAGAAATCAAGAAATACTTGCTAAATATAGTAAACAATATCCTAGTATACCAATGTTGACAATCGATAAAGATTTTGGAGGATGGAGTAAGGCACAAGCGAAGCATTTTAATGATGGTGGAATATTTGACCAAATTTATCAATAAACGATTAATTGAGTAACGATAACTTAAAAAATAAAGAGGACATGGATGTACCGAGGCTCATCTATAGAGCTATGTCCAAGTCTTCTTTATTTGATTTTCATTTAAGGAGTTGACATAAATTTGCTAAAGACAAGAAAGAGAATCTTACCTGGGTTCGGTTTAACATTTGGATTTTCAATATTGTATTTAAGTTTTTTTATTTTTTTACCAATATCGATGTTATTTCTACACTCTTTTGATATAGGGTGGACTAAATTTTTTAAAATTGTAACCGATCCTAGAGTACTAATGTCATATAAAGTTAGTTTTGGAACAGCCTTTATTGCTGCGATCTTAAACGCTGTCTTTGGTTTATTAGTAGCCTGGGTGCTTGTACGATATCGTTTTCCAGGGAAGAGAATTGTAGATGCTTTCATTGATTTACCATTTGCATTACCGACTGCAGTAGCCGGTATTACTTTAACTACTTTGTATTCTCCAAGTGGTTGGATTGGAAGACTATTTTCTTTCAAAATAGCTTATACACCTTTAGGTATTATTATTGCTCTTACTTTTATTGGATTACCATTTGTAGTAAGAATGGTGCAACCTGTGCTAGAGAATTTCCATAAAGATGTTGAGGAAGCAGCTGCAAGTTTAGGCGCAAACCGTTTACAAATTTTTTGGAAGATAATATTCCCAGGAATCTTACCAGCCTTGTTAACTGGTTTTTCATTAGCTTTTGCGAGGTCTTTAGGGGAATATGGGTCTGTTGTATTTATTTCTGGAAATATGCCTATGAAAACTGAAATAACCCCTTTATTGATCATGACAAAATTAGAGCAATACGATTATGCAGGGGCAACTGCACTAGCAGTTGTATTATTAGTTATTTCTTTCCTTCTATTATTATTGATTAGTATTTTTCAACGATACTCTAATCGGGCATTTGTTCAAGGGGGTAAGAGTTAGAATGGAAAGAGAGTTAAATATTGAGAGAAAATTAACTTTAAATAGTCATACAAAAAAAGGAATTAAATTAAAGGGGAAATCGTTTCAAATCATCTTAACTAGTATCGTTATTTTATTTTTAGCGCTATTTTTATTTCTTCCTTTAGTTTCAATTTTTATAAAAGCATTGCAGGATGGCTTCGGAGTTTATAAAGAAACAATCGTAAATGATGAAACTTTAGCTGCAATTAAATTAACATTTATTGTAACGATTATTACCTTACCACTTAATGCAATATTTGGAGTTTCAATTGCTTGGGCTACAACGAAATTTAATTTTAAAGGGAAAAATTTATTGGTAACTTTAATTGAATTACCTTTTGCTGTGTCTCCAGTTGTTACGGGTTTTTTATTTGTACTTTTATTTAGTCCGAATAATGGGGTATTTGGTGGCTGGTTAAAAGAGCACAATTTAAAAGTCATTTTTTCAACCCCAGGAATTGTTTTAGCAACAATCTTTGTAACTCTTCCGTTTGTTGCGAAAGAATTAATTGCAGTTATGCAGGCTACTGGAAGTGCAGAAGAAGAGGCTGCGTTAACTTTAGGTGCTAACGGTTGGCATATTTTTTGGAAGGTGACACTCCCAAAAATTAAATGGGGACTTTTATATGGCATTATATTATGTAATGCAAGAGCGGTTGGAGAATTTGGAGCTGTATCAGTAGTTTCTGGACATATTCGCGGAGAAACGATTACGATGCCACTTCATATAGAAAATTTATATAATGAGTACCAATTTCCACAAGCCTATACAGTTGCGTCACTTATGTCTATTTTTGCGATTCTGACATTAGTGATAAAAAATATTATTGAATGGAAAGTACAGAAGGCAGAGAAACAATAGGAGAGGATCGTATGTCAATTAAAGTTTCTAATGTATTAAAGAGTTATGAAAATGAGTCTGCTTTAAAAGGAATTGATTTAAATATAAAAAAAGGAGAATTAGTAGCACTATTAGGTCCTTCTGGTTCTGGAAAAACAACATTACTACGAATAATTGCTGGCTTAGAAAATCCAGATGATGGGGAAATATTCTTTGAGGAACAGGATGTAGCAAATTTACAAGTAAAGGAAAGGAATGTAGGGTTTGTTTTCCAGCACTATGCTTTATTTCAGCATATGACCGTTTTTGATAATATTGCATTTGGATTAAATGTAAGACCAAGAGCTACACGACCAACTAAGCGAAAAATTAATGAGAAAGTAATGGAGCTATTAAATTTAGTAAAATTAGAAAGCTTTGCCAAAAGATTTCCTTCGCAATTATCAGGTGGACAACGACAACGTGTCGCATTAGCTAGAGCTTTGGCTGTTGAACCGAGCGTATTATTATTAGATGAACCATTTGGAGCACTAGATGCAAAAGTAAGAAAGGATTTAAGAAGATGGTTACGTAAGCTTCATGACGAAATTAATGTTACAAGCATATTTGTAACACATGATCAAGAAGAAGCACTTGAAGTTGCCGACCGAGTGGTCATTATGAATGGGGGAACAATTGAGCAAATAGGTACCCCAGAAGAAGTTTATCATACACCTGCAAGTCCGTTTGTTTATGATTTTCTTGGAAAAGTAAACTTGTTCCATGGACGGATTAATAAAGGAAATTTAATAAGCGGTGGTCTAGAAATACCATTACAGGAGCAAGTGGAAAGAGATCATAAAGAAGTTACAGGTTATGTCCGGCCTCATCAAATATCAATCGAAAAAATTGAAACAAATCAAACATCAATAAGTGCAATCATTACTCATATTCATACAGTGGGGCCAATTGTATACGTCGAAGTCCTTCGAGAAGACACAAATGATTATGTCGAAATCGAATTAATGAACGAATTATTTTATGATTTAAATATTCAACTTGGAGAACGAGTATTTGTACGCCCTAATGAATTAAAGGTATTTATCCCTCAGGATTATTCGATTTAGTAGGAAAGTGTAAACAGTAGGGTGTCCCAAATGTTTGAGATGGGCATCCTACTAAGTATTTAGAGGAAGAGTAGTTGAAATGAAGATTAGCTGCAAATAAAAACTTGAAAGTTCAAATAAAGCTGTGAACAGAGCAAATGAAGGAAGCACTGCAAATAAAGGACAAGCTGCAAATTAAAATAGAAAATCTGCAAATAAAAACGTTGAACATGCAAATAAAACTGTGAAAAGAGCCAATAAAGGAAGCACTGCAAATAAAATTGGCGAAACTGCAATTAAGCTCCGTTGGACCCCAACTTAGATAGGAAAATACCTATACCGGTTAGGGTATTTCACCTAATTAATTGTTCAAAGATCGATGCACACAATGGAAAATCAATAAATTTGTACTAATTTTTTTAAAATCGCTTAAAAAAGCGAAGAAATCAATTAAATATCTATAAAAGAAGATCATAAAATTAACTCTCATTGTAAAACGGTAACAAGATACCCCCATTCTAGACAGGCTTAATCAACAATATTAAAGTAAACTTGCCGATTGGAAAGCCTTAGGCGAAAATGCAGTTATACATATTCTTTCTTAATATGAAAAAAGAGGCCTCCTATTTGTCAGTTACGCTGACTCTTAGGAGGCCTCTTTGTTTACAACGTTATTAAAAGCTAGGGGAGACTGTTTCTTTGTCTCTTTAGCCTTTCGCTGCTTCTAGTTCAGCAAGTTTTTCTTTTACGATAATGTCGATTTCACGTTTTAATTCTTCAACCATTGTTGCTTCAGGTACTTTGCGAACGATTTCTCCGTGGCGGAATAGTAATCCTTCACCGCGTGCTCCAGCAATACCAATATCAGCTTCACGTGCTTCACCAGGTCCGTTTACTGCACATCCTAGTACGGCAACTTTAATTGGTACTTTTAGTGTTGAAATATATTCTTCAATATCGTTTGCAATACTAATTAAGTCAATTTCGATTCGTCCACAAGTAGGGCAAGAAATCAATGTTGCAGCGTTTGAAGATAAGCCGAAAGATTTAAGTAATTCTCTAGCAACTTTTATTTCTTCAACTGGGTCTGCACTTAAAGAGATACGCATTGTGTTTCCGATCCCTTTACTTATGATTGCACCTAAACCAGCAGCACTTTTAACTGTACCAGCAAATAGTGTACCTGATTCAGTGATACCTAAGTGTAAAGGATAATCGAATGCTTTTGATGCTTTTTCATATGCTTCAATTGCAAGATTTACATCTGATGCTTTCATTGAAACGATGATGTCATGGAAATCTAAGTCTTCAAGAATTTTAATATGATGTAATGCACTTTCAACCATTCCATCAGCAGTTGGGTAACCGTATTTCTCTAAAATACGTTTTTCTAAAGAACCAGCATTAACACCGATACGTATTGGAATTCCTTTAGCTTTAGCTGCATTTACAACTGCTTCAACTTTTTCTTTACGTCCAATATTACCTGGATTAATTCTTATTTTATCTACGCCGCCTTCAATTGCTTTAAGCGCTAATTTATAATCAAAGTGAATATCTGCTACAAGTGGTATATTAATTTGTCTTTTTATTTCAGCAATCGCATTAGCTGCTCTTTCATCTGGTACTGCAACTCGAACAATCTGACATCCAGCTTCTTCAAGTCGTTTAATTTCTGCAACTGTTGCTTCAACATCGTGTGTTTTTGTTGTTGTCATACTTTGGATTGAAATCTCATTTGCTCCACCAACAACTACATTTCCTACTTTAACTGCACGTGTTTTACTTCTATGTGTAATTTCGTTCACGAGTAACTCGCTCCTTCAAAAATAACTTATTTCATTTTTTATATTTCTACATTATCATATTTTCTTCATGATTACTCTTTTTATCAACTGGTTCTAAAGAAATATAACACAAAATTTACTTTTGTGAAGAGTAAATTGGGAATTTATATGATTTTCCACTTTGTATTTTAGTCGGTAGAAGGCCGTCGTTTAACTCTGTAAAATCCTTCGTAATTTGGCTAATTGGTTGGCTAAAATCGGGATTGAGATCTTCGATAATTCCTAAAACAGTATCTCCATTCTTTACTTGGATTTTTTCATATTTTGGAAGTGAGGATGTTTTTGTTTCTGATTTAGATGCTTTGGCTACTGTAGCAATATGTTGAGTAGGGATCGTTCCTACGTTAAGGTCGAAGAAAATTATATATCCAAGTAATAATGCACCGAATAAGAAAGCTATTCTTTTCATTAATAATCACTCCTTTTGTAGACTATATGCTTGTCCACACCGAATATTCCAAAAAGAAGCCAGGAAATAGTCCATAAAAAAAGAAGCGTGTAAACGCTTCGGAAATTGATTATTTTTTTGATGGTAAATTTCGAATTGTTAATGTATACATAACAACTGCAATTACAATATAAATTAAAGTTTGGAATGGAATATTTATTTCGAATAATCTAAGTAAGAAATAAATAACAGTAGGTAATGTTAAGCTATATGAAACCATTGCAAAGCGTTGTCTAAACTGTAGGTGTTTAGTCGACTTAATTACAGTTGTTAAAAATGCTAAAATTGTCGCAAGTAAAAATATGAAGATACATGAACCAAAATAATATAGGAAAAATAACGCGATTAAAATGACTGGAAGAGCTTCTTTTATATTTTTAATAAATTTTGAAACGCCCGCTTTATTTATTTCTTTTGATTTTAATGAAGGATAAGGGAAATCTTGCTCGCCTTTATCATTTTTCATGATTATTCTATTTTTTAATACAACAAGTGCAAACTGTTCATTTTTTAATTTGGTAGGCATAACTGTTTCATTTGGATAAAAAGCATAGTTATATTCACCAATCTTTTGTTCGAATGGCGTATTGTCGTTTATGGCTATTGTTCCTTTGTTTAAAGAAATTGTATGAATATTTTCTTTTAGCAAATCAGAAACATTGTTCACCTGAAGCTTCACATTTTTTTCCAATGAAAAGAACCCAGGAAGAGTATATAAAATTGCTAGTAGGAATAGAAAAAAGATTGTTTTACCGATTTTTTGGAGTCTATATCTTGATATTGTTTTTGGAGAGTATAAACTAAACCAAAATTGTTTAAATATATTCATAAACTCATCCTTTCTTATTAAATGTTATTTCACTTCCCGAAATTTATTATGTATCTTTAGAGCTATTTTGTATATTATAATCTTTTTTTTGAAAATGAATATTAAACTTTAATTAGAATGAAAAGAGTAAGATTAAGAGCGGGCAGAAGTTTTATTAAGGATAGTAAGTTGGCCTGGACTATGAATTAGGGGGAGAAATACAGGAGTGCAAGATTAGTGGGGAAGATGAACTTTTAGAGCAGTTTCAAACTTCACATTCATATTATTTACACTAAAAGTTTATTAAGATAAATTAATATCTAAAAAAAATAAAAAAAGTGAAAAATTACATTGACGTTTAATTAGAGGCATGATATATTAAATATTGTCTTAAGGACAACGGAAATTATTCCGCAGTAGCTCAGTGGTAGAGCACTCGGCTGTTAACCGAGTGGTCGTAGGTTCGAATCCTACCTGCGGAGCCATTTATATAATTTGGCGGTGTAGCTCAGCTGGCTAGAGCGTACGGTTCATACCCGTGAGGTCGTGGGTTCGACTCCCTCCGCCGCTACCAATATTTTATTATGGAGTAATACCCAAGTCCGGCTGAAGGGATCGGTCTTGAAAACCGACAGGGGTGTAACAGCCCGCGGGGGTTCGAATCCCTCTTACTCCTTAAACAGTGAAAAAGTCTTCAACGTTATCGTTGGAGACTTTTTTCGTTTTGATTATTAAATATTGCTATTAAACCTTGGATCTAATTCTGATAAAAGTAAATCTTTTTTATATTATTTTCCTTTTCTGAGCATTACTATTGAAATCTTTCAATATATTTGATAACTTTAAATGGAAATTCACTATTATCCTTGGGAGGAATTTAAAAATGTCAAAATTCGAATTACCACAATTACCTTATGCTTATGATGCATTAGAGCCACACTTTGATAAAGAAACAATGAACATTCACCACACTCGTCACCACAATACATATGTAACTAACTTGAACGCTGCTTTAGAAGGCAAAGAAGTAGCTGCTTCTTCAATTGAAGAATTAATTTCAAACTTAGATGCACTTCCAGAAGGTATCCGTACTGCTGTACGTAACAATGGTGGTGGACATGCTAACCACAGCTTATTCTGGACTTTATTAACTCCAGAAGGCACAGGCACTCCAGTTGGTGAAGTTGCAGAAGCAATTAACGCTAAATTCGGTAGCCTAGATGAGTTAAAAGCTTCATTTACACAAGCTGCATTAACTCGTTTCGGTTCTGGTTGGGCTTGGTTAGTAGTAAACAATGGTGAGTTAGAAGTAACTAGCACACCTAACCAAGATTCACCATTAATGGAAGGTAAAACTCCAATCCTAGGCTTAGATGTTTGGGAGCATGCTTACTACCTAGGCTACCAAAACAAACGCCCTGACTATGTTGGTGCATTCTGGAATGTAGTAAACTGGGAAAAAGTAGAAGAGTTATACCAAGCTGCTAAATAATTTATAAAACATGAAGGGGTCATCCTAAAGTCAGGATAATTGACATAGGGATGGCCCCTTTTTTATTTGTCGCAGTAATTTTTTTAATTGCTTTTTGAACTAAAAAAACATAGGAAGATTTTAGTCTTCCTATGTTTTCATTCAAATTATTTATCTGTTTGTTTTTGCTTTTTTTTCAAATACTCCGCACGCATTTTTTCAAGTTGCATCTTTTTATCAAATTTGGCAGGCGTCTGTTTTTCATGAAACTTTGCAACAGCTTGCTGACCTTTATAATCTAATTGATATTTTCCCACTTTGTTCACCTACTTTTCTTGTCTCTAAAGAGAATCTATTCAACAAATATAATACCTTATTTTACTTAAGTAAACCTTATTAGTTTATTAGTGTGCAGCTAACTTAGCATTTATCAGTAAAAACATTAAAAAATTAGTAAAGTAATTCATCGCTCGTTCCCCATTTTTATTTGAGCTTCAACCATACACTTCGGTTCCAGATTTCATTTTTCGGATTCAACGGTTTTATATGTAACTCAGTATCCAATCCTTTCAAGCGCGATATCTATTTTTACCTCGAATCGTTAAATCTTCAGGATAGTATCTTTTATATTTGTTAAATAAAAGGATAAATTTTCATTTACTCGGAAAACTAGTTCATGAGACAAAGGAGAGTTTTTATGAGTAGGTGGAAATTTTTATTAGGTGATGTCGATCTAAACAGAGACTTAGTTTTGTTATTAAGTGTCGGTGGATTATTTACTTTGGCAACAGCTTTATCTAGTACATTTGTAAATGTTTATCTATGGAAGCAGTCAAATGATTATTTACCGATAGCTTCGTATCAATTTGCGATTGCATTTTTTCAAGCTCTGACTTTCGTGATTGCGGGTAGATTAGCTAAAACAGTTGATCGTGTTGTGATTCTTAGGATCGGTATTTCTTTTTTAGCGATCTTCTATATTGTTGTTTTAGTGTTTGAAACAAAGACATTGCTAGCAACGATATTAATCGGAGCTATTTTAGGAGTTGGAAATGGTTGTTATTATTTGGCGTTTAATTTATTAACATTTGAAGTGACTGAGCCTGAGACTAGGCAATTTTTTAACGGTTTTTTAGGGCTTGTTAATTCATTTTCTGGAATGCTTGGGCCGTTTATTGCTGGAGCAATCATTTCTTCCATGATTGGAAATAAAGGTTATCACTTTGTATTTATGGCTGCAGTTTTATTATTTGTTTGTGCGGTTGTCTTAAGTTGTTTTTTAATTAAAAGAGAACTTGATAGTGAGTTCAACATTAAACGAGTCATCTTGGAAAGAAAGTTAAATGAGAATTGGCGACAAGTTACTTATGCCAATTTCTTTCAAGGCAATCGTGAAGGGATCTTTATGTTTGTCATTTCAATCTATATTTTCTTATCAACTGGAAGTGAGTTTGCTTTAGGGAAGTATGGATTAATAACATCATTAATCAGCTTTATTACTTATTACATTGTGACTCGAATCATAAAAGAAAATTTTAGAATGAAAGCAATATTTCTTGGAGGATTTTTATTATTTAGTGCGGTTTTCGTAATTGCTTTTAAAGTTAATTTTTCATTATTGATTATTTATGGTGCAATTATTTCTTTGGCGTATCCAATCATTTTAGTACCTTACTTATCTTTAACATATGATATAATAGGAAAATCGTATAAGGCCAGGGAATATCGAGTGGAATATATAGTGATACGTGAAGTTTATTTGAATAGTGGTAGAATGTTTTCAATTGCAGTATTCATTGTTTGTACTATATTGTTTCCAGCGAAACAAGTTATTCCATTGTTAATGTGTTTATTTGGTACAGGACACTTTTTGGTCTATTTCGTAATGAGGAAATTAGAATTTAACCATGCTTAATACAAGATAGTTCACTAAATTGTCAAAAGTATATCTGTAAATCTGTTTCCAATTCAATAAAATAATAATACGCGTAATGAAAGCAATGGTAGAAAAAAGAGGAGAAAAGATGAATAAACCTAAGAAATATAAAATTACATTACCCACACGACTGAATACTCTATTTTTCCTTGTATTTGTACTATTTTCCTTTTTAATTCTAAGATTAGGTGTTGTACAAATTGTAAAAGGTGAAGACTATAAATCAGAATTAGAGCGAACAGAAAATATGACCGTCGATCAAGCTGTACCAAGGGGGAAAATTCTAGATCGTAATGGTAAGGTTGTAGTAGATAATAAGCCTTTACGTACAATCACGTATACAAGGAAAAAAGGTACGACGTCTGGTGAACTATTACAAATGGCTACTAAGTTAAAAACTTTTATTAAGATGCCAACTAATAAAATAACTGAAAGAGATCGAAAGGATTTTTGGTTACTAAAAAATCCTGAAGACGCAAAAACACTAGTATCAAAACAAGAAGATAAAGATCTAAAGGCTCAAAATAAAGATGATGATGCTGCATATAACAAAGCTTACTATAATTTACAACTTGATAAAATTACAGAAGCTGACATGAATTCGTTTAGTCCAAATGACTTGCAAATCCTTGCAATTTACAAGCAAATGAGCGTAGGTTATGCATTAACTCCACAAACAATTAAAAGTGAGGGAGTTACTGAAAAAGAATATGCAACTGTTAGTGAACATTTGGACGAGCTTCCTGGTGTAGATGTAACAACAAATTGGGAAAGAAAATACGTTTACGGTGATACGTTCCGCACAATTTTAGGTAATATTACTTCTGAAAAAGAGGGTTTACCTGCTCAGAATGTAGATTATTATTTAGCGCGTGGCTATGATCGTAATGATCGTGTCGGAAAAAGTTATATCGAAAAGCAGTATGAAGATGTTTTACGAGGTACAAAAGGTAAAGCTCAAAATGTTATTGATTCAAATGGAAATGTTGTTGATACGAAGGTGATTACTGAAGGGGAACCTGGTAGTGATTTAGTACTATCAATTGATATGGAGCTTCAAGGTAAGGTTGATGAAATTGTAAAAAATAGGCTTTTACAAGCAAAAGCAACTTCAAATGGTAAATATTTGGACCGAGCATTCGTTACAATGATTAATCCGAATACGGGTGAAATTCTAGCTATGTCAGGTAAACAAATTGTTAAAGATAAAAAGACAGGAAGAAATAAAGTTATTGACTATGCAACAGGCAATCTTACTTCATCTTACGAGATGGGTTCGACAGTAAAAGGTGCAACGCTTTTAACAGGTTTTCAAACAGGAGCGATTGTTCCTGGACAAAGACAATTCGATACACCGATTAAAATTGCAGGCACACCTATCAAATCATCTTATAGTAATATGGGATGGATTAATGATTTAGATGCGTTAAAAAGATCTTCAAACGTTTATATGTTCCGAACAGCAATGGCAATTGGTCATGCAAATTATGTTCCAAATAAACCTTTGGATATCGATGTAAAAGCGTTTGATACATTCCGTAATAGCTTCAGTCAGTTTGGACTTGGTGTTAAAACTGGAATTGATTTACCAAATGAAGCAATTGGATTTAAAGGTGTCGACAAAAACCCAGGTTTCCTTCTAGATATGGCGATTGGACAGTATGATACTTATACACCACTTCAATTAGCTCAGTATATATCGACAATCGCAAATGGAGGTTATAGAATTCAACCGCATGTTGCAAAAGAATTAAGACAACCTTCTATTGGTGAAGATACTGGAGTAATTAGATCAGAAGTAAAAACAAAAGTTTTAAATCGAATTGATATGAAGGATTCATACATCAATCGAGTTAAACAAGGTTTTATCAAAGTATATAATGAACAAGGTGGTACTGCTCGTCCTTATTTCTTAGGCGTAGACTATAAAATAGCTGGTAAAACAGGTACTGCCCAGTCCTTCTATGATGGACCTGATCGTAAAAATTATAAAGAAGCACCAAGAACATATAATGAAACATTGACTGGCTATGCTCCATATGACAATCCTGAAATTGCATTTTCAGTTGTAGTTCCTTGGTTACAAACTGACCAAGCGCCTGTCAATAAATACATTGGCCGCGATATTATGGATGAGTACTTTAAATTAAAAAAAGAAAGACAATCAGTTTACAATGATGAACCAAAAGACACAACTGAAAATCAAAGTACTCAAAATAGTCAAGACGACCAAAATAAGAATCAATAAAAGAGAAGGAGAATCCCTTCTCTTTTTTTTATCTAATTTAAAAGAGCTTCTGAACTTATTTACATAATCTTTACATTCGGTTAAAACAGGTTTAATAGTTTAAGGATATGATTATTAATGTAATCAATTACCGAATTAAAAAGATTATAAATTATAGCTATTGTTTAGTTAACATTTTAAAACAACAATAGAATGCTTCCTTTAGGATGAGAGGGGATAGAAGTTATGACAGTTACATTAGATAGAGAAAATAATATTAAAAGTGAAGATATTGAAGATACAAATACAAACACAAAAAAATCAATTGTTTATGATACTCAAAATTTAAATTTATGGTATGGACAAGATAAAGCGCTAAAAAACATCAATTTAAGCATATATGAAAATGAAGTAACAGCAATTATTGGTCCAAGTGGTTGCGGTAAATCGACCTATTTAAAAACTTTAAATCGTATGGTTGAGCTAGTGCCTACAGTTAGAACAGAAGGTAAAATTCTTTACCGTCAACAAGATATTTTCGATAAAAACTATCCTGTACAAGAATTAAGAACTCATGTAGGAATGGTATTCCAAAAACCAAATGTATTTCCTAAGTCAATTTGGGAAAATGTTGCTTACGGACCAAAAATTCATGGTATTAAAGATAAAGCCTCATTAAATGAAATTGTTGAAAAAAGTTTAAAAGGTGCTGCGATTTGGGATGAGGTTAAGGATCGTTTACATGAGAACGCACATGGCTTGTCAGGGGGACAACAACAACGTTTATGTATTGCACGCTGCCTTGCAATCGAACCTGATGTTATTTTAATGGATGAGCCTACTTCGGCATTAGATCCTATTTCAACTTTAAAAGTTGAAGAATTAATCAATGATTTGAAAAAGGATTTTAGTATTATTATCGTGACTCATAATATGCAACAAGCAGCACGTGTTTCTGATAAAACTGCTTTCTTCTTAAGCGGTGAGGTAGTTGAGTTCTCAAATACAAATAAACTATTCTCGACTCCTAAGGATAAACGCACAGAAGACTATATTACTGGACGATTCGGTTAATAGAAGGGGAAATGGTGGCAATAATATGAGAAATCAATTTGAAACAGAGTTAAAATCATTACAAGAAATGATCATCGAGCTAGCTGAGAAAACAAAAAAAGCTGTAGTTAAGAGTATGGATGCATTTCGAACTGAAAATATTGAATTAGCTTTAGAAGTCATTGATGAAGATGATCGAATCGATAAATTAGAAAAAGAAGTTAATGAATTAATTTTAGTCATAATAACAAGACAACAGCCAGTTGCAGTGGATTTAAGAAGAAACTTAACGGCAATTAAGATTGCTCATGACCTTGAACGAGTTGCAGATTATGCTGTAAATATCGCAAAGTCGACAATTCGTATTCGTAGCCGTCAAGAAACCTTACCTATAGAAAATATCGAAAAGATGCATGAACTTGGTTTAGATATGTTAACAAAAGCTTCAGAAGCATACCGAACTGAAGATTTACAAGCTGCAAAAGAGATTGGTGAAATTGATGATCTAGTTGATGAGTTATATGGAACGACTGTACGAAATTTAATGTCGAGTATTGTTGAGTCGCCTGAGCATGTTGCAAATATTTTGCAAATGGCATTCATTTGTAGATATCTTGAAAGAATTGCAGATTATGCAACTAATATTGCAGAGAACATTTACTATTTAGTAAAAGGTAAGCATTATTTATTAAATCAGTAAAATAAAAAAGGGTGTTCAGTTCTTATTTTACTGGACGCCCTTTTGTCATATTTATGTAATATTAAGCATACTTCTTTAACTAGTATAACATATTGGGGTGGTAACAAATGAAGGTTGTTATTTTAGCTGGAGGATACGGTCAAAGGCTTTTACCAATTACTAACAACATTCCTAAACCACTATTACCAATCGCAAATAGAGCGGCAATTGAGCATTTATTATTACATCTAACAAGATTGGGGTTTAATGAGTTTATTATTCAGCTTCATTATATGTCCCAAGCTATAATTGAAACAATTAACGCGATGAAATTAAAAAATGTTTCAATTGATTATATTATAGAAGAAAAAAGCTTAGGCTCAGCTGGTTGTTTACGATTATCTAAGCATTTTCTCAATGAACCCTTTCTATTAGTGAATGGTGATATTTTATTTGATGGAGAAATTAGAGAGGCATTAAAGAATCATTTAGAAAATAAAAGTAAATTTTCTATGTTTGTAAAACAAGTTGAAAATTGTGGGTCTTATGGAAATGTAAAAGTGAAAAATGGACAAATAATCGATTTTATTGAGAAGCCTAATGAGGGTAGTGAAATTAGTAAACTAGTAAATACCGGAATTTATATTATGAGTCCGGAATTATTATTTCAAATTCCAGAAAATCGATATTTTGACATTAGTAACGACCTAATTCCTTTAATGTTAAAAAATAATATTAGATTGAATGCATATCATTTAGAAGGCTACTGGATTGATTATGGAACTCCTAGACGTTTTGCAAAGCTAAATGTAGATTGGATTGAAGAAAAATTAAACTTGCCTATTCCGGCCGTTCAAATATTACCACGAATTTTTTTAGGTGAGCATGTAACGATTAATAATAATGTAAAGATTGTTTCTCCAGTAATTATTGGCAATGATGTTACGATCGAAGAAAACTGTGTAATTGGTCCATACGTATCAATCAGCTCAAATATTAGAATCGATCAGGGGAGCGTTTTACAGCATCAAGCAGTCTTTCAAAAATATACTCTGAATTATGAAAATAAATTTGTACATAATTCAATAAAAAAAAAATCAAAAGAAATGCAATGAATCAATAAAAGGTATGGAAATTATCGTGAAAGAATGTTATTATATACAAGTCTGATTATGTCACTATGTCAGGAGGGAAAATAAAATGCGCGTAAATATTACTTTAGCATGTACAGAATGCGGAGATCGTAACTACATCACTACTAAAAATAAACGTAATAACCCAGACCGTCTTGAGCTTAAAAAATATTGCCCAAGACTTAAAAAAGTTACAGTTCATCGCGAAACAAAATAAACAGTAGGAATTTTCCTACTGTTTTTTTTTATATAAAAATTTATAATCTAATTAGAAACGTCATTTTACTATTTAATCCTATTTATAGAAACTTTAATCCTGACATTAGGAGGCCATAATGGAAAAAAAAGACATAAGAAATAATATGATGAAAAATTTGAAAAATATATCATCATTGGACAGAGAGAAAAAGTCGAAGCAAATTATAGAAACATTAATTAGTACAAAACAATTAAAGGATGCAAACATAATTGCAACAACGATGCCGATGGAGCACGAGATAAATACTAAGTATTTAATAGCTAATTGTTGGAATGAGAATAAATCGGTTGTTGTACCGAAATGTAATCACAAAACAAGAGAAATGGATTTTTATAAAATCAGTTCGTTTGAAGATTTAAAAGAAGGCTATTTTGGTATACAGGAGCCGATTGAAGAAAATTGCGAAAAAATAGAAAAGGAACAGATTGATTTAGTAATTGTTCCTGGAGTAGCGTACACATTAAAAGGAGATCGATTAGGATATGGCGGCGGTTATTACGATCGGTACTTAGAAGACTATAATAAACCTCTTTTAGCTTTAGCGTATGATATTCAAATCGTTAATGAGCTACCATCAGAGAAACATGACATTAAAATACCTTTAATCATAACAGAATCAAAAATAATACAAGCTTTCCAATAAGTGCATAAAGCGACACCTTTTGTTTAAAATAAATGATGAATTAAACCGATATTCCTTAAAGAAAATTGGTTTTTAATGTTTATTGTAACAGTTTTGTAAAATGTTTCACAAACTTTAAGCGGATATACATATATAATATAAAAGTCCCAATGACTTACACTTTTATAACACTAATGAGGTGGATTTAATGTTACAAAAAGAAATTAATCGTGTCGCACTTATTGGTACAGGCGCAGTTGGAGCCAGTTATGCTTTTGGAATGTTAAACAAAGGTATTGCCGAAGAATTAGTTATGATCGACTTAAACAAAGATAAAGCAGAAGGAGATGCGATGGATTTAAGTCATTGTTTACCTTTTGTCAGTTCTAGAACAAAAATCTGGGCTGGAGATTATAGTGATTGTAAAGATGCAGATTTAGTCGTTATTACAGCTGGAGCTGCACAAAAGCCTGGAGAAACACGACTAGATTTAGTGGTTAAAAATTGCTCAATTTTTAAAGGCATCGTTGGAGAGATTATGGCTTCTGGTTTTGATGGAATCTTTTTAATCGCTACGAATCCAGTTGATATATTAACTTATGCAACATGGAAATACTCTGGGTTACCGAAAGAAAGAGTAATCGGATCAGGTACTAGTTTAGATACTGCACGTTTTAGATATATGCTAGGAGACTACTTTAATGTTGATTCTAGAAATATCCACGGGTATATAATAGGCGAGCACGGGGATAGTGAACTTCCTGTTTGGTCACAAACAACTGTTGGTACTTCACCAGTGCACCATGTTTTAAAGAAAAATCCGAAATATAGTCAAAGAGAGCTTGATGAAATCTTTTTAAATACACGTGATGCTGCATATCATATTATTAAGAAGAAAGGTGCAACATACTACGGTATTGGTATGGGATTAGTTAGGCTAACTAAAGCAATACTTGAAAATGAAAATAGTATTATTACTGTTTCAGCATATTTAGAAGGTCAATATGGAGAAAATGATATTTATATCGGTGTTCCAGCGGTTTTAAATCGAGGCGGAATTCGTGAAATCGTCGAATTAGATTTGAATGAATTAGAACAACGACAATTTAAAAATTCAGTTGAGACATTAAGAAAAACGATGGAACCTATTTTGTAAGCAGTACGAAAAAACCTCTTTCATTTTGAAAGAGGTCTTTTTATAGAAAAAGAAGAATAATTTCATTACGTGTAATTTGAAAAAGATGCTGTCTTTTAATTTGTTATGATAACGATAACTGTTCAGAGGGAGGCTGTTTTGAAAAAAATAAATCGAAAGTTCGTCTGGTTGTTAATTGCTTTAATCACAATTGTTGGACTAGCTCTTTTTATTAAGAACCAAAATAGTATAAACAATGAACCAAAAAATCAAACAGCAAAACGTTCACCAGTGTTCCCAAATTATAATCATACGGCTATAGAAGCTGAGAATGGCTTACTAGAGGTCACAAATCCTAAATCAGATTTAGTATTAGTGAATAAAGAAAGAAAGCTTCCAGATGGATATGGACCTCCTGATTTAATTTATCCCATTGTTCCGTTACATGGTGTAAGTAAAGATAAAACTTTAATGAGAAAAGAAGCAGGTCATGCTTTAGAAAAATTATTTGAAAAAGCTGAATCAGCTGGTATTGAACTGACACCAGTTTCCGCATACCGTTCTTTTGAAAGACAAAAAAGCTTATATAATTATTATGTACAAATTCATGGAGAAGATTGGACACAATCCTTTAGTGCTGTTCCCGGTACAAGTGAACATCAAACTGGATTAGCAATTGATGTATCGTCGCCTAACTTTGGAAATAAGCTAGAGCAGGGATTTGGAAAAACAAAGGAAGGTATATGGTTGGCCAAGCATGCACATGAATTTGGATTTGTCATTCGTTATCCAGAGGATAAGGTTGAAATGACAGGATATGACTATGAACCATGGCATATAAGATATGTAGGAGTCAAATACGCAACCTACCTTTATAAAAATAATTTAGTTTTAGAAGAGGTCATGAAATCAAATCATTAAATACTTAAATAATATATGATTGTTTGGTATTTCACATTGACGAGTAACTGTTTCCAACTTATACTAATTACATATTTAGAAAGATTAAATAGTAGGAGTTAAAAATGAAATCCGTATATGATATTCAACAATTTCTAAAGAATTATGGCACCTTTATTTATACAGGTGATCGATTAGCAGACTTGATGTTAATGCAAGATGAGCTTAAAGAGTTATTTTTAGCAAATATTTTAGATATAAAAGATTTACAAGTGGCAACGTTGATCTTAAAAAAAGAGATGGATGTAATTAAAAATAAGACGGTTTGAAGAAAATCGTTTTTTTTTAGAATCGGATTGCAAGCGATTTCACAACGGAGGGAGAAGGCAAAATGGATAAAATGATTGTAGGCGTAGATTTAGGTGGGACAAGTATTAAATTGGCATTGTTAACAAATAACGGGGAATTCATAGATAAATGGGAAGTGCCGACTGATAAATCAGATAGTGGTAAGCATATTCCAAGAACAATAACAATTGCGATTGAAGAAAAGCTAAACCAAATGAATAAAACAAAAGAAGATATAGCTGGAATCGGTATTGGTGCACCAGGTTCAGTTCGCCTTGAAGATGGATTAATATTTGCAGCAGTAAATTTAGGGTGGGTTAATTTTCCTTTAAAAGAAATCTTAGAAAAGGAATCTGGTATTCCCGTAATTGTTGATAATGATGCAAATATAGCTGCTGTTGGGGAAATGTGGAAGGGTGCTGGAAACGGCGCTAAAGACGTCGTAATGGTGACGCTAGGAACAGGTGTCGGCGGTGGCGTAATTGTAAATGGAGATGTAGCACACGGAATTAGTGGATCTGCAGGTGAAATTGGTCATATAACTGTTCAACTTGAAGATGGAGTACTTTGTAATTGTGGTAAAAGGGGTTGTTTAGAAACAATTTCTTCAGCTACTGGTATTGCAAGAATTGCAAACGAAAAATTACAAAATACGACAAAAGAGACAGTTTTAAAAGAAATTGCAAATGGGTCCCTGGTTACAACTAAGGATGTATTTGAAGCTTATTCAAAAGGTGATGAAGTCGCAGAAGAAATTGTTAATCATGTAATGAGATATCTTGCTCTAGTCTTAGCTGGAGTAGGGAATACATTAAATCCAGAAAATATTATTATTGGCGGCGGAGTGTCAAATGCAGGAGAATTGTTATTGAAACCATTAAAAAGATATTTTGACGAATTTGCATTTACGACAGTTCGTGATTCGACAAAACTTTCAATTGCTAAATTAGGTAACGATGCAGGAGCAATTGGTGCAGCATATTTGGTGAAAAAGTTTATTACTAATGAAATTTAACTTAAATTTAAGGTGCTTCTAATTGAAGTACCTTATTATGTTTATTGTATTGAATTGAAAAAAAAATTAGTTATTTGACGACAGAACCAGTTTATGATAAATTGAATGACGTTAGAAAAAAACCTAGAGGTTACGTCAAATGATTTCTTACAATAATTCATACGATAAATACAATTAGTAGCTAATGATTGTATGAATCATTTAAAAAATTCTTGGTAATAAATACCAATTAAATAGATATGTGAAACGCCAAACATTGTTTATAATAGATTAATAGTCTTAACAAGAGGAGGAACAGAATATGTGGAAAAAGTTTATCAAAAACTTTGGTTTCCCGTTACTTGCTGTATTCCTTTTATGGATTAAAGCAACTTTACTAAGCCAATTTTATTTTGATTTAGAAATTGAAAATTCAATGCAAGAATTTATCTTGATAATTGCACCTATATCTTCATTATTAATTTTTATCGGTATAAGTCTTTTTGCAAAAGGTCCAAAGAGAAATAGAGCAGTTATTTGGATTAGTGCAATTATGTCATTCATTTTAATTGGTGACACAGCGTATTATTCGTTTTTCGATGATTTCGTTACAATCCCAGTTTTATTTATGACGCGCAACTTCGGTGATTTAGGATCAAGTGTTAAAGCAATGATTAGTTATAAAACATTCTTTGCTTTTTCTGATATTTATATTCTAATTATCGCTAATCTTATTTGGGGTAAAAAATTCTTTACTACAGGTAACATCAAAGCTAAAGCAAGAACTGCTTATTTCTTAGGAGCTGTAGCTATTTTCTTAGTAAACCTTGGACTTGCTGAAACTGAGCGTCCTCAATTATTAACACGTTCATTCGATAGAGAATACATTGTTAAATTCTTAGGTTTATACAACTATCATTTATATGATATGGTTATTCAATCAAAAACAACTGCTCAAAAAGCAATGGCTGATGACAGTCAATTAGCTGGTATTGAAAACTTTATTCGTGCGAACGATACAGGTGTAAATGCACAATTACACGGTAAGTATAAAGGTAAAAACGTTGTTGTAGTTTCATTAGAATCATTACAAAATTTCGTAATTGGACGAAAAGTTGATGGTAAAGAAATTACACCATTCTTAAATAAATTTACAAAAGAAAGTTATTACTTTGATAATTTCTACCACCAAACTGGTCAAGGTAAAACTTCTGATGCTGAATTCCTAGTTGATAATAGTTTATTCCCATTAGATCGCGGAGCTGTATACTTTACTAACAGTAGTAATACGTTTACTGCTACTCCAGCTATCCTTAAAAAGGATCAAGGCTATTATACTTCTGTAATGCATTCAAATAATAAATCGTTCTGGAACCGTGATATGATGTATCCAAGTCTAGGTTACGATCGTTATTATAATGAAGCTGACTTTAAAGTATCTGCAGCTACTTCAATTGGCTGGGGTCTGAAAGATAAATATTTTGTTGAGCAATCTGTAGAAAAAATGGCTGCTGAACCTAAACCGTTCTACAACCGTATGATTACATTAACAAATCACTATCCGTTTGAGTTAGATGATAAAGATTTAATGATTCCTCGTTTAAAAACAGGTGACCAAACTGTTGATAATTATGTAACAACAGTTCGTTATTTAGATGAATCAATCAAACATTTCATTGAAGAAATGAAAGCAAAAGGTTTATATGATAATACGATTATTGTTATGTATGGTGACCACTATGGTATTTCTGAAAACCATAATCGTGCAATGAGTGAAGTTTTAGGACAAGATATCACTCCTGCTGAACATGTTAAATTACAACAAGTACCTTTCTTTATCCACTTACCTGGACAAACTAAAGGTAAAACAATGCATGAAGTAGCAGGTCAAATTGACATCAAGCCTACAATCTTAAACTTATTAGGTGAAGATCCAAATAAAACATCTATCAACTTTGGTAATGATTTATTCTCTCCAAAACACAAAGATTTCGTAGTCTTCCGTGATGGTACAATTGTTACTGATAAGTATATTTATACTGGTGAGAAGATGTATGATCCAAAAACTGGTGAAGAATTAAAAGGTCAAAAACCACCTAAAGAAGATTTAGCAAAAGCAAATAAATCACTTGAGTACTCAAACTCAATCATTTATAAAGATTTACTACGTTTCTACCAAATCAAATATGATAAAGGTGAAACGAAGTTTGAATAACGATAAAAAGCACTTCCTTTAAGGGAGTGCTTTTCTTTATTTTTACTTCATACAATTAATTAGATAAATTTATATGAGGTGAAAATATTGAATAATAGTAATCGACCCTATGTCTTCTATCCAAGAAGATATGATTTTAATGAACTGACTAATGATATCAGCTTATTAGTTGAAAAATTTCCTTTTCTTCGTGTGAATACAATCGGTTATAGTGTTTTGAACAAACCTATTTACGAAATTGAGATTGGCAATGGTCCGAGAAAGATTCATTGGAATGGTTCATTTCATGCAAATGAATGGATTACAACCTGTGTCATAATGAAGATGGTTGTTTGGTTATGTAACACGGTAGCAATGGAGGATTTACCCTTCCATCAAGAGCTATTGACCTTATTTAATCAAAATACATTATCGGTTGTACCAATGGTTAATCCTGATGGAGTAAATTTAGTTTTAAATGAAGTTGTTGATTATAAAGAATTTATGGATTTTGTTAATCAAATAAACAATGGAAATGATGGTTTTACTGGGTGGAAAGCGAATATTAGGGGTGTTGATTTAAATAATCAATTTCCGGCAAATTGGGAGGTTGAAAAAGAAAGAAAGAAGCAAAAAACATACGCTCCAAGAGATTATCCAGGAGATGCGCCATTAACTGAACCAGAAGCAATTGCAATGAGCAATTTGGCGATTGAAAAGCAGTTTGATCTATTATTAGCACTCCATACACAAGGGAAGGAATTCTATTGGGGCTATGGACAGCTTGAGCCGGCAATTTCGGAGGTTTATGCTAATTATTTTGCGAGTGTGAGTCCATATAAGTCTGTAAAAACGATTGATAGCCACGCAGGTTATAAAGATTGGTATATACAAGAATTTAGGAAACCTGGATTTACATTGGAATTAGGTAAAGGAATTAACCCATTGCCACTTTCTATGTTTGAATCCATTTTTTCAGAAACGTTTCCAATCCTATTAGGATCATTATTTAATTTAGAAAATTACACCAACCAAACTTTAAAATAAAAAAGCTGACAATTTAATGTCAGCTTTTTTATTTTAAGTAACATGTTTCTATGTAGAAATTAGTACGCTACATAAAGAATAAATTTTATAAGTGCGCTGGTGGATATCCGTTATGTAAAATTGTCATAATGGCAAACCAACCAAATAAAACTAAAGTAGCTCCAGACCAAAAAATGGCTAATAAGTTCTTCTTTTTAATTGATCCTAAAAAAGCTGGAACACTTAGAATAGCTACTAGTATAAAAATAATAACTGTACCCATTGTAAACCCCCTATAAATTTCTTCAAGCAACCCCTGTTTGCTATCACATCATTATTATTGTAAAACTTTTATGAACAATTGTCTATTTGAAATTAAATGCTAAAACAAAATTATGATATAGTATTATATAGATTAAATAAAGAAAGCAGGATATGAATATGAATGTTTTTCAATTACCGTTAGGTCCTTTACAAACTAATTGCTATATCATAAGTAATGATATGAAAGAAGCAGTAATCTTTGATCCAGGCGAAGATGCTGATGTAATCTTTAATAAAATTGAAGAAAATGGATTAAAACCATTAGCAATTCTTTTAACGCATGCTCATTTTGACCATATTGGGGCTGTTGACGATGTGCGTGATGAGTATAATATACCCGTTTACATCCATAAATATGAAGCAGATTGGTTAACTGACGGTCAAAAAAATGGTTCTGAATTATTTATGAGAAATCAATCCATTTTTGCTAGGGAAGCAGATCACCTAATTGAAAAAGAAGGTAAAATGGAAATCGGTCATTTCTTATTTTCAATTTTTGAAACTCCAGGCCACTCACCAGGAAGTGTTTCATTTTATTGTAAAGAAATCAAAACAGTCTTTTCTGGAGATGCATTATTTGAAGGCAGTATTGGCCGTACAGATTTACCAGGTGGAGACCACGACCAACTAATTAGAAGTATAAAAGGTAAGCTTCTATCTTTACCAGATGATGTAGTTGTATGCAGTGGTCATGGTGATACTACAACAATTGGTGACGAGAAAAGGTATAATCCATTTCTTTAAGGTGAAATGATGAAAAACTTAATTTTAAACGCAATAAATAATAGTGAAGATCGTTTTATTACATACGAACAATTTATTTCATTAGTTCTTTATAATCCAGAAAAAGGTTATTATCAAATGGCTAATGAAAAAATTGGTCGAAAAGGTGATTTTTATACTTCAAGCTCAGTTGGTTTAATATATGGAGAAGTAATTGCAGCCACCTTTTGTCGATTTGTTAAGACTAATCTAATTGAACCTTTTTTTGTTGAAGTTGGCGGTGGAAACGGTAGATTTGCCTCATCCTTTCTTTCGTATTGTAAAGAAAATGAGCCAGAAATTTATAATCGATTAACTTACTATATAATTGATGCAAGTAAATATCATCGGAAATTACAACAAGACCTATTGGAAAACCATTTGAGTTGTAACTATTTCTCAAATATAGAAGAGATTGAACAAATCAATAACGGTATGATATTCTCAAACGAATTGTTTGACGCTTTACCAGTACGAGTAGTGGAATTCAAACATAACGAGTGGCAAGAGGTTGTAATTACTCTTGATGAGCAAAATAATCTAAGAGAAAATCTTGTTAATATAAAAGATCCAGTAATAATCGATTTTCTAATAAGAAATCATTTTGATGGTAAAAATGGTCAAAGAGTTGAAATTCCAGTTGGAATGGAAAAATTATATGACCTTTTACAATCAAAACTTAATTATGGAATCATATTAACTGTTGATTATGGATTTACTAGAGAAGAATGGGATGCACCCCAACGAATTAAAGGAAGTTTGCGTGGTTATTCAAAACATGAAATGAAAACAAATTTATTTGAGAACTTAGGTACAATGGACATAACTACACATATACACTGGGATGAATTAAAGAATTTTGGAACGATAAATAATATTGAAAACCTATACTTTTCTAGTCAAAGAGAGGCTTTATTAGATTTTGGAGTCTTAAATTGGCTCATTCCTCATGCTCAATCAAATCCATTTTCGAGTGAGTATAAACAAAATAGGGCAGTCCAATCACTGATTATGCCTGGTGGGATAAGCGATTCGTTTCAAGTCTTGTTACAAACAAAGGGAATGTCAAAAATTGATCAATCTAAGTTGAATGAGTTAATTTCATTAAATGAATATAAATAAAAAAACCAGTCATATGACTGGTTTTCTTATTATTCACTAAAGCTTGGTACTAATAAGAAAGTACTATAATATGTAAATCCAATAAAGAACACAGTTAAGTATGCGCCAAAGATATAGATGTACATACGCTCAGAAAGCTTCAGAGAGCCTAATACAAAGAAAAATGCTGTTTGACATGCGAAAATAAGTGCTGCTGCTGACATATGTCCAACAAAGAACATTACTGTAAATATTGCTGTCCAGAATCCTAGAACGCGGAACATGCGATCCATTCTAAATCCCCCCATAAAAAATTTCTACCCATTCATTATTATAAAATAAGAAAGTTACAATTGTAAACAATGTATTAATACAATTCTAAATTGATACAAAGATAATGAATGTAGCTTATCCATTATTATTTTTCTTAATTTGATATTTTCTATACATTGCTTTAAAAATCATCATATTATTTTTCAATTAATTTTTGAATTTCAAGTCCATTATTTTAATTAATTAACCTTTAGTTTGTATGAAAATTTTGATGAAAACTAAGTTTTTTAAACAAATACATAATTTTCATGATTTGATAGTCGATTGAAACGAAACTATAATTGCTACAAATGAGAAAGGGGGAAGAAATGTGGTATCGGTTGAAAATATGGTCGAAGAACTTTTAAAAAAAGCTTGTCATTTTGGTGCCTCGGATATTCATTTATTACCAAAACAGGATCATGTAGAAATTTATTTTCGTGTTGATGGATATTTGAAAATCATTCAGCGAATTAATAAGGAGAAATCTAAGAGGATGATAACGCATTTAAAATTTTTAGGAAGTATGGATATAGGCGAAATAAGGAGACCACAAACTGGAATATTAGTCGTTAATATAAACGATATTTTATTATCGCTTCGATTGGCAACATTGCCTACGATCTTAGACGAATCATTAGTTATTCGAATTCACCCACAACAAAAAATTTCTCCAATAGAAAGTCTATCCTTATTTCCATCTACAACTCGTAAGCTTTTGTCTTTAATACATCATTCACACGGTTTAATGTTGTTTACAGGTCCTACTGGTTGCGGTAAAACTACTACATTGTATTCTCTATTACAGTCAGCTAAAAAAGACATTGCTAGAAATATTATAACTTTAGAGGACCCGATTGAAAGAAAGTCAGATGAATACTCTCAGGTACAAGTTAATGAGAAAGCCGGGCTAACTTATGAAACAGGTTTAAAAGCTATTCTTCGATCAGATCCTGATATCGTAATGGTAGGAGAAATCCGGGATGAGGAGACAGCGAAAATCGCTGTTAGAGCCGCTTTAACAGGTCATTTAGTATTAACAACAATTCATTCTAACAACACTAAGGGTGCGATCTATAGAATGCTGGAGCTTGGGATTCCTAAAGAAGAATTATTCCAAGCGATCGTAGCAATCGTTTCACAGAGATTAGTTCAAGTAAAATGTCGTTTTTGTGAAGGTGAGTGCGAGCCAAATTGTTTCGTTCATCGAACAAACCGGAGGTTAGGAGTATATGAATTACTGTATGGAAATGCATTAAATTCGGTCATAAAACAAATTAAAGGAAGCGATAAACAAATTCAATTCAACACTTTAAATGATCAACTTATTAAAGGATATGCTTTAGGATTTATTGATTATAAATCTTTAGACAAAAGTATGCTATATGGTTAAAAAGCTTATTAAAAGAAGGTTATCGTATAATGAACAGGCTCGGCTTTTAAAAATATTAAGTGAACTTTTAGAAAAAGGATATCCCTTAATACAAGCGATTGAATTTCTAACGATACAATTCCAAGACGATGTTAAAGGATTAATTGAAAAAGCTAAAATATCATTGTTAGAAGGGCATTCGTTTATTGAATTCGCTAAATTATTAAGGCTTCATCCAGAGGTTCTTGTTTACTTGTATTATGCTAAAAAGCATGGTGATTTATCTTTTGCATTAAGTGAAGGTAGCTTTATGCTAACTAAAAAAATTCAACATAGAGCCTATTTAAGAAAAATCATGGGCTATCCTATTTTTCTAATTTCAATTCTTTTATTCATTTTATTTTTGTTCAAAAGTTTAATTATTCCTCAATATGAAATGCTTTTTTCTACGTTTCAATCCAACCAGCATTCGTTTATTTTCATCTACTTAAAATTTATAAAAAACCTACCTTCAATTATGTTTTTCTCACTTATCATACTTGGTTGTATTGTTTTTGTTTATTTAATTACGATAAAAAAATTAAATCCGATCGAGCGAATGAATAAACTTGTTCTAATCCCTTTCGTTAGCAAATATTTAATCGCGATCAATACTTATGAATTTTCAATGCAATTAAGTATTTTACTACATGCTGGATTTCCAATTAGTGATGCATTAAAAACGATGCAGAATAATGAAAGTAGAACATTTTTAAAAGAAAAAGCTCTTGTTTTATATAATCAAATTCGTAATGGAATCTCTATGCAAGAAGCTTTAAGAAATGAACGTACATTTCATAGAGATTTATTATTTGTGATTGAACATGGCATGAACAATAGTATACTTGGAAAAGAACTTGCTGATTATGCTGATTATTTAAAAGATAGTATCGAAGAATATTTTCATCGATCAATAAAAATCATTCAACCGATTATTTTAATTCTTATCTCATCAAGTATTCTTTCACTGTACGTAGCCATCTTATTTCCAATGTTTCAATTGATGAACAATATTTAGGAGGATTATGTTGTGAATGAGCGTGTGTTTATTTTAAAGAAAGTTCGCAAATATACTCGTTTAGGGACTGAAAAACTAAATGAGCAAAATGGATTCACCCTTATTGAAATGCTAATTGTTTTAACAATCATTTCCCTTTTATTATTACTTGTAATTCCAAATTTAGGAAAGCAGCAAGAGTCAATCCAAACGAAAGGCTGTTTCGCACTGCAAAAAATGGTTCAATCGAGCGTTGAGGCGTATAGGTTAGACAATGAACAATTACCGGAAAGTTTATTGAGTTTGAAGGAACAGGGCTATATTACAACTTATAAATGCAAAAATAAAGTAGAATTATCGTATGACAAATCGACTGGCACAGTATCGATGCCTTAAAAAAAGATTGGGGAATTCTCCTGGTTTTACGTTTATTGAATTGTTATTAGTCCTAACAATAATGATGATGTTATTAATTTTACCGATTTCTCAAGTTAGAAAAGTTGAAGATGAACAAAAACTAAGCTTATTTATACAAATGCTTCAGAATGATATTTTTCTTGCTCAAAGAAACGCAATATTAAAACAAATGCCAACTAGAATAATTTTTTATCAAAAAAAATATGAAATACAGGATAATTTACTAAATCCACCAGTAGTAATCCGAAACTTTGACGAATCGATCATGATTACGTATCTAACTTTAAAACCCCCATTACGATTCAACTCCGACGGCAATATTTCAAACTTTCGTACAATTTCAATTAAGTATAAAAAAATAGAATACATTGTTACTTTTTATTTAGGAAGTGGTCGATTTAAGTATGATAAAAAGTGAAAAGGGATTTACATTCATTGAAGCAATGATCTCATTAAACTTACTAATTATTTTTTGTCTTATGATTGTTCCTTCAATGTCATTATTTTTACAAAAAAAAGATCAATTAACGATAAGAAATAACGCAGATGACTTATTAACGGATATGGTGCATCTTTATTTTGTTAATAGAGAAGATTTTAAAGAAGGTTTATATAAAAGGAATAGTAAAGATTTTTCTATAAAATTAAAGTTTAAAAATCATTCGCACTCGATTTGTGTTTCATGGGTCGATCGTGATAAGGAACGTGAAATATGTGAAAAAATTATTGGATGAAAAGGGATTTACTTTAATCGAAACACTTTTTTCACTTGTTTTATTTTTAATGATTATCGCTATAACTACTTCAAGTTTAAAAAGCTTTGTTAAACGAAATTATCGCTATGAATCAGTTAATAAATTAGAATTAGATAATTTTATTAAAGAAGTTCAGAAAGAAGTAAATATAAGTAGCAGTTATAAAGTTTATTCAGATATGCTTCTATTTGAAGATTACACTCATGTTCCAATTACTTATCGTAAGTATGCAACGATCATTCGGAGGCAAAAGCTTGGAACAGGACATGAAATAGTCCTTCAAAATATAAGGGACATCGAATATAGTCAAAATTACCAAAGTCAAATTTTAGTAAAAGTTGTTGATCTAAATGGTGGTATTTATGAAAAAACGATTCGAATATTTACTAATTAAGTTTAAGTGGCTTGATGAAAGAGGCATTTATTTACCTTATACAATATTTATGATAAATCTTTTATTAGTTTTTTTTCTAATTCAAGTTGATATCTTTCAATCAATTCACACTTTTTATAGCTATACAATTAGTCAAAATAATCTTGAACGATCACATATACAAGCAATTTACGAATTAAAAAGTGGAGAAATACCCTTTCAATCAAATACAATAAAGTATTATAATAATACAAAAATTGTCTGGAATTTCTCTTTAATAGCTAATGATGAATACCATGTTACATTAACTAGTAGTAATTCAAATATAAAAAAACATGTTGTTCAAATCAATTATAAAAAGAATTCAAACCAAGTATTTAAATGGATAGACTAAGTTGGAGGATGTAATGGAGTCAGTTTATTTAGTAGGATTTATGGGATGTGGAAAATCAACTGTTGGTAAAGAACTAGCCAGAAGAATGAACAAAAAATTTATTGATTTAGATGAGGAAATTGTCATTCAAACAGGAAAAAGTATACCTGAATTGTTTAATGAATACGGCGAAAGTGGATTTCGTGATTTTGAAACGCAAATTTTAAGAAATGTATCAGGAAAAAAATCGGTTATTTCAACAGGTGGGGGCATTATACTACGCGATGAAAATATTTGTTGTATGAAAGAATCTGGTAATATTATCTATCTTGAAACATCAATTGATGTAATATTCGATCGAATTCACTTAGATTCTAATCGACCAAATGCTGTAAATCGAACGTTAGAGGAGTTAACCGTTTTATTTCAAAGTAGAGAAGCGCAATATAAAAAATCGGATTTTAAAATATCAACGAATAATTTAACGCCAATTGAAATTGCGATGGAAATCATTGACTGTTTAAATTATTCAAAAGGAGGAGATAGTAGAAATAAGTGATAAGAAAGTAAGGTGATTTTTTTGAAAACGAATGATTATGTGAAATATATGACTGAACAGTTTATTAATTATATCGATCAACCTAAAGAGAAGCGAGATTCAATGAAACAAGAAAGAGAGGATTTGAAAACACCATTTTCTACTAACATGTTTGGAATGTTACCATTGAGTATAGCTTTATATATGAAAAAAATTTCAAATCGAAAAGAAAAAGAAAAGAAAAGTATATAATTAAAAAGAAAGACTGATTTCCTTAAAAAAACGAAATCAGTCTTTCTTTTTAATTTAAATCACTCATTTTGTTTGGAGATAAATAAAATAATCCACCATTTATACATTCAATATGAATGATTGGTTCATAAAGTTCCTTTAATGCATTTAACTCAACATGATAATTTTCTGGTTTATCCTCATCATCTTTATAAAATTGATTTAGTAAATCTAAATCATGTTGCCATCTATTTCTTGCGTCTTCAGCCCAACTTTTATCTTCAGCCTCAATTTTATTTCGAAGTAATTGTTCCATACGATTTAATCCACTAATTGGTTTAATGATCGGAGACATTGAATAGCAAAAGTCAGGAATTTTTGAGTTGAATTGAATTTTTTCAATTTTTGTATGAAAATCCTCAATTATTTTTCCTGAAATTAAATGGATTCCAAAAGAATATAAATAATCTTTTTTATGATCACAAGTAAATGAAACTTGATAATTAACAGCTAACCAAGGATGAAGTGCAATCTGTTGGCCTATCGGTGCTTTTGTGTCTTCATAAAGTCTAATTGATTGTCCAAGTTCATTAACAATTGAGAAAATCTGGTGAAGACGAGGCGAGCCAAAATGAATTTGTTCGCCTTTAAGATCTTCCGGTGCAATATCACTATCAGTAATAATTGTTAATTTCATTGGATTTGGAATGCCGCCAGTTTTTTCTAAATAATGCCAATAGAAAGGTCGGTTCATTAATTTTTTATCCATGTCGATCGTTAATTGAATTTCTAAATACGTTGGCATTTTCTTAATGATTTCACAATCATTATGTCGGAAAAAATGTTCAATATAATCATGAATTTCATGTTGCTGCATAACTATCACCTGCTTGTTTATGTTGCTGTAATTGAATAATGGATGTTAAATTTTCCATTTTAATTTTCATTTCGCCTTCTGTTTTTGAATTAATAAAAATTTCATTCATATGGGCTTCGAAATCTTTATATGGAATTCGAGTTAAGATATCGTCAAGTTCACCAATTACACGTTCAAATAAATGGATTTTCTCATAAAGCAATCGTAAAATGTGTTCTTCAATCGAACCGACTGTTGCAAAATTATAGATGCTAACATCTTCTGTTTGTCCAAGACGATGTATACGACCAATTCTTTGTTCTAATCTCATTGGATTCCAAGGGAGGTCATAATTAATCATATTAGAACAGAATTGTAAGTTAATCCCTTCTCCACCAGCCTCGGTTGCTATTAGAACTTGTACCCTACTTTTAAATAATTCCTTCATCCAGTCTTTTTTTCCGCGTTTAAAACCACCACGGAATGGAACAGACGTAATGCCATTTTGTTTTAAAAACCATTGTAAGTACAATTGGGTAGCTCGATATTCAGTAAAAATAATTACTTTATCATTTATTTTTTTTATTAGTTCAACTACTTTATTTGCTTTTGAATTAGAGGTAATTTGATTAATCTGATGTAAAACTTTATCGACATAAGGATCATTCATATCAATATTTTCTTTTTCAAATCTCTGTAGCATTTTCTTCATCGAGACATATACAGCTTCACGACTACTACAAGCTTCTCTTTTAAATGTTAAAAAAGAGAAGGCCGATGTTACACCGGTATATTGTGATTTCTGCCATTCATCTATTAAGTCATATAGTTTTTGTTCATCTTCACTAAAATTAATTAGTACTGTTTCAACTTTACGCTTAGTCCATTCGATACCTGTATCTTGTCTACGATTTCGAACCATTACTTTTCCAATAAGTTCGCGTAGCATGTCTTCGTGTTCTAATGAGCGGTTTTTAGCAGAAAAATATTCTTCAAAACTAGATTTATTACCTAAGTGACCTGGTTTTAATAATGAAACTAGGTGAAAGATTTCTTCAATATTGTTTTGAACTGGTGTAGCAGTTAATAGTAAACAATATTTCTTTTTAAGAAGTTGAACAAACTCATAGTTTTTTGTTTTATTGTTTTTAAGTTTGTGAGCTTCATCGATAATGATTAGATCATAATTAATGTCTAATATTTTTTCACGATGAGGTTCTCTTTTTGCCGTATCTATTGAAGAAACAACTACATCACAACTATCCCATACATAATTCTTTTTTTGTTGAGCTATTGCAGGGATATGGAACTTTGTATTTAATTCAAATGTCCACTGTGATACGAGTGAAGCTGGAACTAGAATTAGAACTTTATTAACTAATCCGCGAATCATGTATTCCTTTAAAATTAATCCTGCTTCAACTGTTTTACCTAAACCTACTTCATCTGCAAGAATTGCTTTACCGTTCATTTTTTCAATGACAGTCGTAGCAACTTCTAATTGATGGGGTAGTGGAGTTAAATTTGGTAAATGGGTAGGAGCAATCATACCAGTAAAAGAAGGAACTGCTAATTTCGTAGAAGTATGATATGCGAGTTTATAATTCTCCCAATTTGACCATGGTCCATCACTTTCTAACTTTTCTAAGAACTCTTCCTGCCATTCTGTATGGAATTTAATCTCTATTGACATGCAATATTCACCTATTTCTAATTTATATTAGATAATCATGAACGTTATAGTAGGATAACTGATATAATGTTCGTAATTTTATTTTTAAAAAAATTAACTTGGATATTGATGAAACTTGTCGTTTAATGTTAGGATAATAGTGTAGGAAAAAAGTAAAAATTTATTATTCTTTTATTAAACAAAATACTTTTATTGTTAAGAAAAAACAGTTAACTAATATAGTCTGATAATATTTTCTTGTTTTCTACTAGTTTTTCCGAAAATATACAAAAATATGTAAATTATTTAATGGTTAGCTGAACGAACTATTAATTTAGTTTTCCATCATGCTAGCATGTAGATTAAGGGGGAAATGGCTACATGACGACTTTATTACGTACACCTTTGTTTGAAGATTACAAAGTGTTAGGTGGTAAAACAATTGATTTTGGTGGCTGGGAGCTACCGGTGCAATTTTCAAGCATTAAAGAAGAACACGAAGCTGTTCGTACAGCGGCTGGATTATTTGATGTTTCTCATATGGGAGAAATTGAAGTAACTGGTAAAGATAGTCTTAAATATTTACAAAAAATGATGACAAATGATATTTCAAAATTAAATGAAGAAGGCGCATTATATACTGCAATGTGCTATGAAAATGCAGGAACTGTAGACGACTTACTGGTTTATAAGTATAACGATGAACACTATTTATTAGTTGTAAATGCGTCTAATATTGAAAAAGATTTCGAATGGTTACTTTCACATGTTGAAGGTGATGTAAAAGTAGAAAATAAAAGTAATGAAGTTGCACAATTAGCTCTACAAGGGCCAAAGGCTGTAGCAATTTTACAACGTCTAACTGAAGAAAACGTTACGGATATTAAGTACTTTACTTTTAAAAATAATGTATTAATTGGTGACCTAAATGTTTTAGTTTCACGTACAGGTTACACTGGTGAAGATGGGTATGAATTATACTTAGCTGCTGAAGACGCGTCTAAACTTTGGACGTTACTATTAGAAGCAGGTAAGGAAGACGGTTTAAAACCATGTGGATTAGGTGCGCGCGATACACTTCGTTTCGAAGCAGCACTAGCTTTATATGGTCAAGAACTAACTAAAGACATTACTCCATTAGAAGCTGGTATCGGCTTTGCAGTGAAATTAAATAAAGAAGAAGATTTCTTCGGAAAAGAAGTTCTGAAAAATCAAAAAGAGCAAGGTGTACCTCGTAAACTTGTTGGAATTGAAATGATTGACAAAGGTATCCCAAGAACTCACTATCCTGTATATGTAAACGGGGAAGTAATTGGTGAAGTAACAAGTGGTACGCAATCTCCAACATTAAAGAAAAATATTGGCCTTGCATTAATTAAATCGGAATTTTCTGCTTTAGGCACTGAGCTTGAGGTTGAAATTCGAAATAAAAAATTAAAAGCTGTTGTAGTTTCAAAACCATTTTATAAAAGAGAGAAGAAGTAACTAGGGGGAGAAAGGGGATTACCTTAATGCATCGTTATTTACCAATGACAGAGCAAGATCGTCAAGAGATGTTAAAAGTAGTAGGCGTTTCATCAGTTGATGAATTATTTAGTGATATTCCTGAGAAAGTTCGTTTTAATGGCTTATTAAATATTAAAAAAGCTAAATCAGAAACTGATTTAATCCAGGAGTTAAGTGGATTAGCGAATAAAAATGCTAACTTAAGAGAGTATGTATCTTTCTTAGGTGCTGGTGTTTATGATCATTACTTACCAACAGTTGTAGATCATGTTATTTCACGTTCAGAGTTTTATACTGCTTATACGCCGTATCAACCTGAGATTTCACAAGGTGAACTTCAAGCAATTTTTGAATTCCAAACAATGATTTGTGAATTAACAGGTATGGCTGTAGCAAACTCTTCAATGTATGACGGTGGTACTTCTTTAGCGGAAGCAACTACTTTAGCCGCAGGTCACAATGGTAAAAAACGTATTTTAGTATCAAAAGGTGTTCATCCACAATCACGTGAAGTTATCTTATCTTATGCAAAAGGTCAACACTTAGAGGTTGTTGAAATCGGCATTAAAGATGGAAGAACTGATATAGAAGAATTAAAAAATGAAATGAATGATAATGTAGCATGTGTTGTTGTTCAATATCCTAACTTCTATGGACAAGTAGAAGAATTAGCAGAAATCGAACCAATTGCACATACTGGTAAAAGTTTATTCGTTGTTTCAAGTAATCCATTAGCATTAGCAGCTTTAACTCCTCCAGGTGAATTCGGAGCAGATATCGTTGCAGGTGATGCTCAAACATTTGGTATTCCAACTCAATTTGGCGGACCTCACTGTGGATATTTTGCTACAACAACTAAATTAATGAGAAAAATGCCAGGTCGTTTAGTTGGTCAAACTGTTGATGGAGAAGGTCGTCGCGGTTTCGTATTAACATTACAAGCACGTGAACAACATATTCGTCGTGACAAAGCGACTTCAAATATTTGTTCTAACCAAGCTCTAAATGCATTAGCAGCTTCTGTTGCTATGACAGCTCTTGGTAAAAATGGTGCTGTAGAAATGGCAATGCAAAATATTTCTCGTACTCAATATATGAAGAAAAAATTAAATGAAAACGGTATCGAAGTTGTATTCCAAGGTGCTGCATTTAACGAACTAGTAATTGATGTGAAACAAAATGTTTCAGAAATCAATAAACAATTATTTACGAAGAAAATTATCGGTGGTTATGACTTAGCAAAAGTTGAACCTACTATGGAAAATCATATGTTAATCGCAGTAACTGAATTACGCTCTAAACAACATATTGATACATTTGTAGAAGAGTTAGCACTATTAGTAGACGGAAAGGGGATTCAACATGCTGAAGGATCAACCGTTAGTTTTTGAGATAAGTAAAGAAGGTCGTATTGCATATAGTCTTCCTACATGGGATGTAGAAGAAATCGATATTAATGAAGTTATTCCAAGTGCTTATGTTCGTAAAGAAAAAGCTGAACTACCAGAGGTTTCTGAATTAGATTTAATGCGTCATTATACAGCGTTATCAAAAAGAAATCACGGTTTAGACTCAGGTTTCTATCCACTTGGCTCTTGTACAATGAAATACAATCCAAAAATTAATGAAGCTGTAGCTCGTATGGCAGGTTTTGCACATGTTCACCCACTTCAAGATGAATATACAGTGCAAGGTGCGCTTGAATTAATGCATGAGCTTCAAACAGAATTAAAAGAAATTACTGGTATGGATGAAGTAACATTACAACCAGCTGCAGGTGCACATGGTGAGTGGACTGGATTAATGATTATCCGTGCTTATCACGAAAGTCGCGGTGACTTCAACCGTACTAAAGTAATCGTACCTGACTCAGCTCACGGTACAAATCCAGCATCAGCAACTGTAGCAGGTTTCGAAACAATCACAGTTAAATCAAATGAAAAAGGCTTAGTTGACTTAGATGATTTACGTCGTGTTGTTGATGAAAACGTTGCAGCATTAATGCTTACTAATCCTAATACACTAGGATTATTTGAAGAAGATATTTATGAAATTTCTGAAATTATCCATGCTGCAGGCGGAAAAGTTTATTATGATGGAGCTAACTTAAATGCTGTATTAAGTAAAGCACGTCCTGGAGATATGGGATTTGATGTAGTACATTTAAATCTTCATAAAACATTCACTGGTCCACACGGTGGCGGTGGCCCTGGTTCTGGTCCTGTAGGTGTTAAAGCAGACTTAATCCCTTACTTACCAGCACCAATCGTTGATAAAGTTGGAGATGAATATGTATTAAACTATGATTGTCCAGAAACAATCGGTCGTGTAAAACCTTTCTTCGGTAACTTTGGAATTAATGTTCGTGCATACACTTACATTCGCTCAATGGGTCCAGAAGGTTTAAAACAAGTAACAGAAGATGCAGTATTAAATGCTAACTACATGATGCGTCGTTTAGAGCCTCATTTCGATCTACCATTCGATCGTCATTGTAAGCATGAGTTTGTATTAAGTGGAAAACGTCAAAAGAAATTAGGTGTTCGTACGTTAGATATCGCAAAACGCCTATTAGACTTTGGTTACCATCCACCAACAATTTACTTCCCATTAAACGTGGAAGAGTGTATCATGATTGAACCAACTGAAACAGAATCTAAAGAAACTTTAGATGCGTTCGTTGATGCAATGATTACAATCGCTAAAGAAGCAGAAGAAAATCCAGAAATCGTACAAGAAGCTCCACACACTACAGTTGTAAGCCGTCTTGACGAAACTTTAGCAGCTCGTAAACCAGTATTACGTTACATTAAAGCATAAGCAAAAAGTTCCCTTTTGATAGGGAACTTTTTTTTTCTGATTAAACTATAAAAACAGAGTAGAGAGCTTATTAGCAAGCAAGAAGGAAGAATCTGAAAATATGATACTCATAAGAGGTTCATGAGATAAAAAAAGTTCGGAAATCTGAAAAAAATTAACTCATAAAGCATACAATGAAAGGCCAATCCAAAAATAACACGGATTAGGGTCTTATTTGTTTTGCTTATAATCTAAAAAATAGACAAACACTTCCAAACAGGCAGATGATAGTAGCGTAGAAGTAGAAGGAATCCCACTTAAAATGAGGTTAATAATTTTCAAATCTCCCTAAAAATTGATGTGAAATGAAAAACTGACTCAAATAAGTTGTTTTACAACGAATTTTGAGTCAGCTTCTTTTTTGTTAAAAATAGAAAAGATGAGGAGCTTAAAAAATAAATCTACAGAACCCTTTACAAACGAGCCTTTTAAGTAACTTACTTTATCTATTTTATCCGAATGATTCGTCCATCATATGCTGCGACTAATGGTTTTTTTTGTTCCTTCAAATAATTTTCAAATGCATCTAAATCAGTTAGACCTACGATTTTATTTTTACCATCAAGTAAAACGGAGAAGTTGTCACCGCCATTTGAGAGATAGCTATTAGTTGTAACACTATACTTAGTTTGAGTATTTATTGGGGTACCATCTGTTCGCATAATTTTAATCACTTTTTGGCCGGGTTGCTTACTATCATCCCAAGTATATTTTAAACCAGAAATTTGTAGCATTCGAACGTTTCCGTTATACTGCCATTGTTGATTGAGCAGTTTTCGGATTTGTTCACCAGTTAAAGTCATCTTAACAAGTTTAAGTTTAAATGGTTGGATTGTGACCAATTCATCCATCGTTACATCCCCTTTAGGAAGATCAGCACGAATACCACTAAAGTTCATGAATGCAAAATCGGAATTCATTGCATTGCGTTGTGAATCTGCAATTATACTTCCTAAACTGGATTCTCCGTCATGATTTTTCTTACTAAACACGTCGTCTCCTGCTTTTCCAACAACCTTATTAACAACGGGTGCAATTTTTGATTCATATTTTTGAATCATTACTTTTATTTCAGGATCTGGTTTAATTGCATCTTGATAAACCATTACGATTTTAGCATGTTTGTCTATGATATCTTTCGTTTTAGTATCGATTTTCAAGTGAATATCAGAGAAAGCTGTTCCGTATGAATATGCTTGCACAATCAGTTTTCCATTTACTTCTTTATTAAGATAAGTATGTGTATGTCCAGAAATAATAACGTCAACTTCATCGTCCATTTTTTTTGCCATTCGAACAATATCACCTGTAACTTTCCCAGTAGATTTGGATTGACTTCCTCCATCATGTGCGATTACCACAATTGCTTTCACACCTTGTTTTTTTAGTGCTTCTACAGAATGGTTGATTGCTGTTGCTTCATCAATAAACTTTACTCCAGCGGTTTGATTAGGTGGTGCAATTTTTGGAGTATCTTTTATTACGACACCAATAAATCCAATCAGTACACCATTTATTTTTTTTATACTATATGGAGGTAGAATTGTCTTACCTGTTTGATCATCGATTACGTTAGCACATAAATATGGAAAGTTTGCCCCGTTAAAGTATTCTGTTTTTGAATTTTTTCCTCCGTATATTAGCTTCATCATTTCTTTTACACCACGATCGAATTCGTGATTACCTAGTGTTCCATAGTCAAAATCCATCCTGTTTAATACTTCAATGGTAGGTTCATCTTGTAGAAATGAAGATATTGGAGGACTACCGCCGACCATATCACCGGCATGAACTAAAATAGTGTTTTGGTTTTCTTTTTTCTTTTGTTTCAAATATGCCGAAAGATAAGCTGCTCCGCCAACATTCCTACCATTAAATTTTCGAGTTGTATTCAATTGTCCATGAAAATCATTAATGCCAAGTAATTGTACTTGAATGAAACGGTCCTTATCTTTCTTGTTGTGAATCGGAATGTCTAGTGCTGCCGGTTTACCGGAGACCATAAATACACCCACAGATAATGTAGTCGTAAGAACAAAAGCAAAAGCTGCCTTTTTCAAAGCGTTCCAATTCAAAATTTTCTCCCTCCTATTTCGCTAGTAGGTTACTTACTAAGCATAGGAAAGGAATGTAAAAACAACTTTGCTCTAGTGTGAATTTTCAGTTAAATTTTAAAACAAATTATAAAAGAAAGCTTACGTATAATCTTATAAGTCTTCGGAAAATTATAGTAAGCTATTAGTTAATCCAATTAACATCGAGCTATTTTAAAGAGAATATAAGAAAAAAATAATACGTTAAAGGTTCGTTAAAGGTATGTCTTCTACTATTGTTACTGTAAGACAGCTGCTTACATAAACCAAAATATAGGAGGAAATAAAATGCAAGAAAGAATTAAAACATTGTTAAATACAACAAAAAAGAAGGCGGTTACAGCATCAGTATGTAGCGCAATCGTTTTAGGCATCGGTTCAGGAGCTGTATACGCTGCTAATAATGATGGATCCAAAGTTAAAAGTGAGGAAACTTCATTTTCTCAACAAGGTGAAAAAGTTATGACAAAAATGTTAGTTAAAAATGAAAATGGTGTAATAAGTCACTCAACTGATGATGGTACAACATGGATACCAGGTGCACCTGAAGGGGAAAAAATAATCAAAGATGTAGATGGAAAAGAATCATTTATAATTGGTGAAGCTAAATCTGCACCTTCTGGAAGTTTAATGGTAAAGAATGAGAACGGAAAGCTTAAGTTCTCTAAAGACGGTGGGAAGACTTGGAGCGAAAAAGCTCCTGATCATTTCAAAGTTGAAGCAAAAGGTGACGGAGCAGTTTTTGCGAAAAAGAAACTAATTGTAAAAAAAGAAAATGGTACTGTTAAATTTTCTAAAGACGGTGGTAAAACTTGGATTAAAGGTGAGCCAGAAAAATTGAAAGAACCATTTATGACAAAGAATGAAAATGGTAAAGTGATGTTTTCTACAGATGGAGGAAAAACTTGGTCAGAGAAAGCCCCAAAAGGTGTAACAATTATAAAAAATGAAGATGGTTCAATTATTGTTAAAAAGAAAATTGATTAATTTAGAGAAGTTCATTCAATTTTAACACATATATAAGCGAATTTAATCACAGGAATATATACTTAGTACATCTCCAACAAATGAGAAGTGTATAGCTCATTTGCTGGGGGTGCTTTGTTAAAGAATCAACGGTAAAGAGGAAACTTAAATGAGGATATTAATAGTAGAAGATGAAATTTATATTTCGGAGGCAATTGCACAAGTTTTAAAGAAAAATCACTACAGTGTCGATTTAGCAAGTGATGGTGAGTTTGGACTAGATTGTGGACTGTCAAATATATATGACATTATTATTCTAGATATCATGCTTCCTAAAATGGATGGCATTCAAGTACTAATAGAATTACGCAAAAATGGAATTAAGACGCCAGTCATTTTGTTGACAGCTAAAGGCGATCTTACTGATAAAATAAGAGGTTTAGATAGTGGTGCTGATGATTACCTAGCGAAGCCATTCCACACTGATGAACTTCTTGCTAGACTTAGAGCATTAGGACGACGAAAAACAGAGTTAATAAGAGATGGTATTCTTACTTATGAAGATATTTCGCTTAATCAAAAGATGTTAGTTTTATGCTGCAGAGAAAATGAAGTTAAGTTGACTTTAAAAGAGTTTCAACTGTTAGAGTTGCTTATTAACCGAAAAGAAGCAATTAGCTCGAAAGAAATTATAATTGAAAAGCTTTGGGGCTATGACACAGATACTGATGATCGTCATGTAGAAGTACAAGTTTCACTTTTACGAAAAAAGTTAAGACAGGTTAAATCAACTGTTTCAATAGCAACAATTCGAGGTGCAGGTTATTTTTTGAAAAATGATAAAACTGGAGAAAAATATGTTTAAGAAACTCCGAAATAAATTTTTGCTTATTAATATGTCAGTTATCTCATTGGTAATGCTTGGAGCCTTTACAATCATCTACATAATGACATATAACAATATTCAAAATGAAAATAAAAAAAAGCTAGATGCACAGACGGAAAAACTAGTTACGATTCAAAGAGAGATTAAAAGAAAAGAAATAGGGTCTGAGCTGGAAAATAACATTGAAGAAAATGGACCGGCGCAAAGCAAAAAAGAAATTACTAATATAATTGGTGAAGGCGGAATTGTGACGCAAAAAATATCTCTAGGAGATTCGGTTTCTTTTAGTGTGGAAGTTGATTCAAATGGAAATGTTATAGAAGGGCATTCGTTTATTTCAATGCCTACGGAAAACTTTAAAAAAGCTACAGAGATTGCATTGGAAAATAAGAAGAACTTTTCAACTTTCACTTTAGATGGAAAAAAATGGCAATACGTAATAAAGCCTTCAGAGATAATTGCTAATCAAACAAATGAACTGCCACCACAAATAATAAATAAAGTGACATTAATTAATTTTTTAGATGTTACCGATTCTCATAAAGCGTTATTTAAACTGCTTACAACATTAATAAGTGTAGGACTTATTACGCTTTTTGCAATTTATTTTATCAGTCGTTATTTTGCAAATCGAGCAATTGAACCGATTGCTGAAGCTTGGAAAAAGCAAAATCAATTTGTTGCAGATGCATCACATGAGTTAAAAACACCATTAGCTATTATTAATGTGAATTATGATGTATTAATGTCGAATAAGGATGAAACGATTGAAAATCAGCAAAAATGGTTCAACCATATAAAAGTTGGCTCTGATCGCATGACAAAATTAATTAATAGCCTATTAACTTTAACTAAAATGGAAGAAGCAATTGATGAGATAGAAATTAAGCTCTTTGATTTCAGTATTGAAGTAAATGAAGTGATGATGTCGATGGAAACAGTATTGAAGAATAAAGAAATTACACTAAATCATTCAATTGAATCAAACATTATGGTAGAAAGTGATCCAGACAAAATTAAGCAGCTATTGACTATCTTATTTGATAATGCAGTTAAATACACAAATGAGCGTGGACAAATTGACGTTTCACTAAAAAAATTAAAACGACAAGTGAAGTTTACAATTAGAAATAGTGGCAAAGGAATTACTTCCGAGGAATTGCCAAAAGTATTTGATCGCTTCTACCGTTCAGATCCTTCAAGGGCACACAAAACAGAAGGATATGGACTTGGTCTGTCAATTGCGCAGTCAATTTCAAATCGTTTAGGTGGTGCGATTTCTGCTACTAGTGTAGAAAATGAATATACTGAATTCTCTTTCCTACTAGAGCTATAATAGTATGAGCTCCCCATTTTTAGTAATCTCCTTTTTGTAAAGAGATTGCTAAAAATAGGGAGTTTTTTTAGAGGAATTTTTTCATTTAACATATTTTTGAGATAGCAGTTTAAATTTTATGAAAATATTTTTAAGTGGATTTTTATACAAAATTATTAAGCGTAGCCATTGGAGTCAAAAGTAAAATTGCGAAATAGCGAGGAAGAAAAAACAGGAAACTTTTATGAGCCAGCTGTACGCTTGTTCAAATATCCCCTTTATCCTACCTTTTTTCGTCTGCACTACCTTATACCTATTAAATTCAGTGCTTCCTATGACCAACTTTTTCACTAGAGTGAATAAATACCCATAACAAAGCAAAATTCTTTTTGTGGAATACTAAATTTTCCCAAAAATCTTTTTAAATAGTGTTGATTTTTTCTCATAATAGGAGGATAATTGTAGCATTATTTTAACTGAAAATTAACTTAATTAGGGGTAATAAAAATGAAAATCGTAAAATTTGGTGGGTCTTCATTAGCCACTTCTGAACAAATTGAAAAAGTATTTCAGATTGTTACATCAGATGTTGAACGTAAAATTATCGTTGTATCTGCACCAGGTAAAAGATTTCCAGAGGATATTAAAGTTACCGATTTACTAATTAATTGCGCACAGCTTGCTCTACAGGAAAAGGATTATTCTAAAGAATTTGATCAAATCATTCAAAGGTATTCTGAAATTGCAAATGGATTAGGAATACATGCGGATATTGTGAATGAAATTTCACTAGGTATCGAACTTTCGATTAGTAGTAAGAGGGATGATCCTGCAAGATTTATGGATGCTGTTATGGCATGTGGGGAAGATAACTGTGCTAGATTAGTAGCTTCTTATTTTCAGTTAAAAGGACTTGAGGCTAGTTACATTAATCCAAAAGAAGCGGGTTTATTTGTAACAAATGAACCAGGACATGCCCAAGTTTTACAGAAAAGCTATGAGAACTTATTCAAATTGAGAAAAAAAACAGGAATACTCATTTTCCCAGGATTTTTTGGCTATTCAGAAGACGGGCATATCGTTACATTCTCACGGAGTGGATCGGATATTACTGGATCAGTTGTGGCAAATGGAGTTAAAGCTACACTGTATGAAAACTTCACAGATGTTGACGCAGTTTTTTCTGTTAATCCGGTAATTATAAAATATCCTAAGGAAATTAAAGAATTAACTTACCGAGAAATGCGAGAGCTATCTTATGCAGGCTTTAATGTATTTCATGACGAAGCATTGATTCCCGCCTTTGAAGCTGGCATTCCAGTAAACATTAAAAATACGAATAATCCCGCAGCTCCTGGTACACGAATTGTAAAGGAACGAGCCTTGTCAAACGGTCCTTTAATTGGTATTGCTAGTGACAATGGATTTTGTAGTATTTATATAAGCAAGTATTTAATGAACAGAGAGATTGGATTTGGTCGTAAATTATTGCAAATTCTTGAAGATTATCAAATTTCATATGAGCATCAACCGAGTGGAATTGACGATATTTCAATCATCATTCGTCAAAGTCAATTAACTGATGAAATGGAATTTCAAATTATTAATCGGATCAGAGATGAATTACATGCAGACCATGTTTTCGTTGAAAGGGACCTTGCATTGATTATGCTAGTGGGTGAGGGGATGCGTCATAATGTTGGTACTACTGCAAGAGCGAGTCAAGCATTAGCAAGTGCAGGGATCAATATTGAAATGATAAACCAAGGGTCATCAGAGGTTAGTATGATGTTTGGCGTAAAATCATGTGATGAGAAAAAAGCTGTTCAAGTGATTTACGAAGAATTCTTTACAAAAGTGTCATCTAACAAAAATATTAAAATATAGATGAATAGAATAAACAACTGAAGGTTATTCCAGGAATAATGGAATACATAAGGAGTAAATGGATATGACAGAAAAAGAAATACAATTATTACAGTGTATCGAACAAAATGGTCGATTAAATAATGATGTTTTGGCAAAAATGATCGGAGCTACAGAAGAAGAAGTAGCTCAAATATTAACGAAGTTCGAAAATGATCGTGTTATTCTTCAATATATTACGCTTATTGATTGGGGTAAAGTGCCAGTTCAAGAAAGTATAACTGCAATGATTGATGTTAAGGTTGCACCAAAACGTGGGGTTGGCTTTGATGAGATTGCAGAAAAAATCTATTTATACCCAGAAGTAAAATCAGTTTATTTAATGTCAGGAACATATGATTTATCAGTTGTAGTTGAAGGGAAGACAATGACATCAATAGCTTCATTTGTATCTCAAAAACTTTCAACTTTAGAATCTATTTTATCAACAACTACCCATTTTATTTTAAAACGATATAAGCATGACAGTATTGTATATGGTCAAAAACAAAGTGATAAGCGTATGGTGATCACGCCATGAGTAAATTTAATTTATCAAATACAGTAACTTCACTACAACCATCAGGGATTCGTAAGTTTTTTGATTTAGCGGCTAGTATGGATAATGTCATTTCACTTGGGGTAGGTGAACCTGACTTTGTTACGCCTTGGAACGTAAGAGAAGCAAGTATTTATTCATTAGAGACTGGACATACGGCATACACTTCAAATGCTGGACTACTAGAATTACGTGAGGAAGTTAGTCGTTATTTTGCAAAGAAATTTGATGTGCATTATAGTCCAGAGGAAGAATTAATTATAACTGTAGGGGCAAGCCAAGGGATTGATATTGCTTTAAGAACAATTTTAAATCCAGGGGACGAAGTAATCGTCATTGATCCATGCTTTGTATCATATGCGCCTCTTGTATCACTAGCTGGTGGTGTTCCAGTTCATTTAGCGACGACGGGAGAAGAGGAGTTTAAAATTAATCTCCAAGCGTTAAAAAAGAAAATTACACCGAAAACAAAGGCAATCTTACTTTGTAACCCTAATAATCCAACTGGTACTTTATTAGAAAAAGAATTATTAGAAGATTTAGCTATATTTGTTAAAAAACATAATTTATTAGTTATTTCGGATGAAATTTATGCTGAACTTGTTTATGATGGCGAATATACAAGCTTTGCAAATATAGATGGAATGAGAGATCATACAATCTTAATCTCTGGATTTTCGAAAACATTTGCGATGACAGGTTGGCGTTTAGGGATTGTTGCTGCACCTTCAGACATTATTTCCCATATGCTTAAGGTTCATCAATATGCAATCATGTGTGCACCAACAATGTCTCAGCATGCAGCGGTTGAAGCACTTCGTAATGGAGATCATGATGTAGAAGCTATGAGAAGAAGCTATATGCAACGCCGTAATTTCCTTGTTCAATCACTACAAGAAATTGGATTATCATGCCATAATCCTGGTGGCGCATTCTATGTTTTCCCATCAATTCAAAATACTGGTTTAACATCAGAGGAATTTGCTGAACAATTATTATTAAAAGAGAGAGTAGCGGTCGTCCCGGGAAATGTTTTTGGGGATTGTGGTGAAGGCTATATTCGATGTTCTTATGCAACTTCATTAAATCAATTAATTGAAGCTACAAAAAGAATTAATCGTTTTTTACAAACACTTCCAACTTACAAACCAACAAATTTCTTGAAAGTTGAAAGTAAATAATTAATAGTAAAGCTCTTGTTCTTCATAGAAGGAACAAGAGCTTTTATTTTGCCACAGTGATTAATTGTTTTGCTTGAGATTCATGAATTCTTTCAGTAAAAATTGAAGTAATTAAAGGGTCATATCCTAATGGTTCACATAATATCCAGTTATTTTGCATAGCTAGAGGTAGTGTTTTTTGTTTATGCTTTATTTCATTCATAAGCGTTCCTGAAAAAAATAAATAAGGTACAATAATAACTTGAGTATTTTGTTCGTTCATTAGTTGATTCCAAGCTTCATGAATAGATGGCTTTGAAACAGCCATAAAAGCTGCAAGAACGGGGTGATTTATATTAACTTCAAGGAGTTTAACAATCGAATTAAAATCTTTGATGGTTAGTGGATCACTACTTCCTCGTCCAACTAACATAATTTTGGTTGGTTTAATTAAATACTTCACTTTTTCATTGATGCGTTTTTTAATTAATTCAATCATATTTTGGTGAATGCCAATTGGTTCAGCTATATTAATTGTAATGTCTGGATATACCTCTTGAAATTTTGCAATTTCTAGAGGTATATCTACCTTTGCATGATTTGCAGAAAGGAGTAAAACCGGCAATACTGTTACCGATTTTGCTCCTTTACGCAAACAATTCTCTAATCCTACTGAAATTGATGGTTCAGCGAGTTCGATGAAACTAATTTCTTGTACTTTGCAATCAATTTGCTTTTGAACTTTTTTAACAAATTGTATGGCAGAATGGACAGCCGATTTTACACGGCTTCCATGACATACATATAATATTGCATCCATTGTAAAGCACCTCATTTCATGCTAGGTGAGAATTTAAAGACTAGAATAATTAATATTTTTATGGTCAGCCATAGCGTTATATTTCGTTTCAAACCATTGTAATTGATGATGTAAATGAACGACCTCTCCTACAATAATCATACTAGGGTTTGTTATTTTTTCTTTTTCAACGTCTGATAAGACATTTTTTAATGTACTTATAACAGTTCGCTGTTGTTCAGTAGTACCGTAATGAATTAGTGCAACAGGGGTGTCTTGATGTTTTCCATTTGAAATTAGTTGCTGACGAATATATGGTAAATTATTAACTCCCATATAAATTGCTAGTGTATCAATGCCTTTTGCTAAAGCTGCCCATTTAACAGTATCCTCTTCTTTGCAATGCCCTGTTACAAAAGCAAATGAACTACTGTAATCACGGTGGGTGACAGGTATGCCAGCATAAGCTGGGGCTGCTATACCTGAAGTAATACCAGGAACAATTTCAAAGGAAACACCACGTTCAACAAGATAAGCTGCTTCTTCACCTCCGCGGCCAAAAATGAAGGGGTCTCCACCTTTTAATCGAACAACGTTTTTGCCTTTTTTAGCATATTTCACTAGGAAGGCATTTATAGTTTCTTGCTTCAATGCATGGTAGTTTGGTAGTTTACCAGCGTATATTAACTCGACGGATTCTTTTGCATAATCTAGTAGTTCCTTATTGACTAATCGGTCATATATAATGACATCTGCATTTTGAATGCACTTTAGTCCTTTTACAGTAATTAGATCAACATCCCCTGGCCCAGCACCAACTAAATAAACTTTTCCAATCATTCCACACACCTCATCATTTATCGTTTACTTAAAACTTCTAAATCTAAAACAAATCCACCACTTTGACTGACTTTCTTTTTTTCATACATTAGTAGATCTTTAACGTCTGGTTTTTTTACATAAAACTTTTCAAGTTCGGTATCAACTAGTTTAAATGCTTTCTCATCATCACTTGCTAGAATAACAATAGGAACGACACGGTTTTGGATCGTTGCTTCAAATCGATATAAAAACATATGTCACCGTCTTTCTTTAAGATGCTTTAACAGTTTCAAGAATAGAAGTTAAATGATTTTGCAATTGTTCAATTCCAACTCTTGATACATAATCTAAATAAGGTTCAGAAGGTAGTTTATTTTGACTAAAGTGCTGCAAGAATTTTTCTAACACTAGATGAAGGGCAGGGGATTCAACTTTACCTTTTAACTTTTCGTTTAATTTACCACCATTCGCTAATGTACCACCTACGTAAATTTCAAAAGCTTCTACTAATTCTTTTTTCTCATTACGAGCTTTGATCCCTTGGAGACCTATATCTGCGATTGCTCTTTGACCACAAGAGTTAGGGCAACCGACCATATGAATTCTGACAGGGACATCTAATGTGATTTTTTCATCTAAATAAGAAGCAGTATCCTTCATACGAGCTTTTGTTTCCACTAATGCTAAATTGCAATACTCATTCCCAGTACAAGCAACGGAGTAGCCGATGAATTTTGGAGGCACTGGCGTGAATTTTTCAAGAATAGGTTCCTTTAATAGTTCATCAAGATTTTCTGTTGGGATATTTGGCAAAATTAAATTTTGTGAATTACAATTTCGTATTTCACCATTACCATATCTTTTTACGATTCTAGCTAATTCAAAAACGTCTTTAGAATGTAATCGTCCAACAGGTATACTTAATCCCACATAATTTAGTCCTTCTTGCTTTTGTGGATGAACTCCGTAAAAATACCCTGCATTCCATGACTCATCAAAGCCTGTTCCTTTCGTTAATAACTTACCTGTGTATCCTTCTAAAACTTCTTTAAACTTCTCAACTCCCCAATCAGCGACCAAAAACTTTAAACGGGAGTGATGGCGTTTTTCACGATAGCCAAAATCTCTAAAGATTGTTGTAACAGCTATTGAAACTTCTTTCACTTGATGTGGTAGTACGAATAGATCTAGTTCTTGAGCTAAATGTGGAGCGGAAGAAAGTCCACCACCAACTTTTACATGGAAACCAGAAGTTTCTTTTCCATCAATATCTTTAATTGCTGGAACAAATGAAATACAGTTAATTTCTGCATTGGATGCATTACTCTTATTTGTACTAATCGACATTTTATATTTTCTAGGTAGATTAGAGAAATCTTCATTAAACTGAAAGAATTCATAAATTTCCTTCACAATTGGTGTAGTATCAAATAATTCATTTGGATCGATTCCTGCAAGTGGATTTCCAACGATATTACGAGTAATATCACCGCACGCACCGGAACTAGAAAGCCCAACTTTTTCTAAGCGTGTGAAAATATCAGGTATTTGATCAATTGTTAACCAATGAAATTGGATTGCTTGACGAGTTGTAATGTCATATACATCTCGACCATAATCACGTGCGATTTCAGCTAATGTGACAAGTTGATCATGCGTTAAAATTCCAGAAGGAACATTTACACGCATCATAAAATAACCAGCTTCTTTTGGTTTTTGTAGATAGCATCCAGCCCACTTGAATAAATCCCATTGATCCTTTGGTATGGACTCAAAGCCATTTTTAGCATAGTGGGGGATGTCCTCATAAATTTTAAGTCCATCTTTAACGAGTTTCGTTTTTTCAGTTTCATTTAACTTAAGATTGTCTTTCCATATTTTTTCAAATGGCATCGAACATCACCTTACCCAATATAATTTTTACTCTTTAAAAATTGAAGTACTGTTTCAACACATTCTTGAACGGATAGTTTATCTGTATTTAATGTAATTTCTGGATTTAATGGAGCTTCATACGGAGAACTGATGCCCGTAAAGTTTTGAATTTCACCATTTTTTGCTTTTTTATAAAGCCCTTTCGGGTCTCTACTTTCACATGTCTCAACAGAGCATTCTACATAAACTTCAATAAATTCATCTTGCGCGACTAATGACCGTACTATATTTCGATCAGCTATAAATGGGGAGATAAAGGCAGTTAAGACAATCTGCCCATTATCTACAAAGAGCTTAGCTACTTCACCAATTCGACGAATGTTTTCAGTTCGATCATGATCAGTGAAGCCAAGATCGTTGTTTAAGCCATGACGAATATTATCACCGTCCAAGACGTACTGTTGAACATTAAGATTGAACAATGCTTTTGCAATTTCGTTAGCAATAGTCGATTTACCTGAAGCTGATAAACCTGTAAACCATAAAATAGCGCTGTGGTGATTGTTTTTGAGACGACGATCTTGTTTTGTAATACTTGCTTGGTGCCAAACAATATTTTTAGACATTTAAAATTTCTCCTATTCTGCTGAAATTGATTGAGGTTCTTTCAATCCCTCTATTAATACTTCAACAACTTCTTTCCTACTAAAAGCTGAAGGAGGAACTTCACCGTTTTTCAGCATTTCACGAACCTTTGTACCAGATAAAGTTACATGGTGCTCACTACCATGCGGACAAGTTTTTGTTGAACCCATATTCTCGCATTTTGAGCAATAGAAACTATTTTCAAAGAATAAGAGATTGATTCCTAATTCATCCTGTGAAAAATTTTGAAAGATTTTTTGTGCATCATATGTTCCATAGTAATTACCTACTCCAGCATGATCACGGCCAACTATAAAATGTGTGCAGCCATAATTTTTTCTAACGATCGAATGGAACACAGCTTCTCTTGGGCCCGCATATCGCATAGCGGCAGGGAATACAGCTAAAAATACTCGGTCTGTTGGGTAATAGTTTTGGAGTAAAACTTTATAGCTTTTCATTCGAACTTCCGCAGGAATATCATCCGATTTTGTCTCACCAACTAATGGGTTTAAGAACAAGCCGTCTACGATTTCAAGTGCAGTTTTTTGAATATACTCATGGGCACGATGAACTGGATTACGAGTTTGAAATCCCACAATTTTCTTCCAATTTAATGACGCAAATTTTTCTCTCGTTTCTTTTGGACTTAAATAATGTTCAGTGAACTTAGAACGATTAATTTGTTTAATAACAGTTACTTCTCCTCCTAAATAAACATCACCACGAGAATACATTTTCGCAACTCCAGGGTGGTTTGTGTCAGTAGTTCCATAAACAAACTGTGCTTCTAGTAATTTATTAGGTGTATAAATATCTTCAATCGCTAACAATGCATACACATCATTTTCCCAAGTAAGTTTCACAACTTCACCTAGTTTTAGCTTACTAGCTAATTGACCATTTACAGGAAGGGTAATTGGAATACTCCATACTGTTCCATTTTTTAATCTCATTGTGCTTACGACTTGCTCATAATCATCTTTTCCTAAAAATCCAGTTAGGGGACTATAGGCACCATTTCCAATTAACTCGAGATCACTTAAAGCAATTAAATCTAAAGGAATTTCTTTCAGACCATCTCTAACAGCTACTTCTGGATAAAATCGATTAATTAAGACTCCACCGTGAGGGGCTAAACTCATTCCAAAACACTCCTTATATTTTCCTAATTTAATAGTTAGTAAGAATAAAATTTAATTTTTTAGCATCTAATAAGACAACTAGTCATGTAAACCGCATTCTGTTTTATTTGTTCCTGACCAACGTCCAGAACGACTATCTGAAGAGTTTGAAACAGGCAAAGTACAAACCTCACAACCAATGCTTGGATAACCTATATCATGTAATGGATTGTATGGAAGTTTTTTGTAATATACATATCGCCAAACTTCCTTCCAAGTCCAATGAATTAAGGGGCAAACCTTTATTGAATTGAACTTTTGATCTAGATTAAGAAATTCTGTTTTTTGCCTTGAAGGTGATTGTTCCCTTCTTAAGCCTGAGATCCAAGCTGGAGCACCCTTTAGAGCTTCTTGAAGCGGTAGGATTTTGCGAATATTACAGCACTTATTCGGTTCACGCTTCCATAACTCATCTCCATGAATACTCGCTTGTTCTTCTAAAGTAAGACCTGGTGTTTTCTTTTCAATTTGTAAGCGTGGATATTTTGCTTGGACACGGTCTATTAATTCATATGTTTCCTTAAAATGTAGGCCGGTCTCTAAAAATACAATCTTTGCATCAGGTTTAACTTTTGAAATTAAATCAATTAATAAGATTCCCTCAACACCAAAGCTACAAGCATAAATTAGCTCATCACCATAGGTTTTGTAAGCCCACTCGAGTACTTCAAGTGCACCTTTTGTTTCATTTTCAATCGAAAAATTAGGAATATTTTTCTCGTTCCAATTTTCAAACCTCATTTTCTTTCCTCCAATTGACTAAAGAGAGTAGAGCGGAACAGATCTTCTTCAAAAGAACGTTTATTTCCATTTAAGTTATCCTAAAAAGAAAAAGGCAGCCCAAATCTACAGTTTCGTAGACTTGAGCTGCCTCTAGTTTTTCTAGTCAGCAGGAACACATTTTACTTTAATCGTATTTTTTCTTGTTTTTCTACTTGAATAATTCTCCCATCTTGAACGACTAATGTGATTGTTCCAAATTTTAAACCACTAAGTAACGATTCCACGACCTCAATGATGGGTTTTAAGTCGTTGGCTTGGCTCATGGGCTTCCTCCTAGATATTAATTACAACTAAGTCTATCAGAATTGTATGAATTGTCAATTTGAAAAATGATAATTTATTAAAAAAATTTAGGGCGATCGTTAAAGGCAAGAATTTCAAGTCAATGAGGTAGAACATTAAAGTCAGAAAATGCAAGTGGAATATTTTATACTACGCTACCATTGCCCAGATTACGAATTCCTTATTTCTGACTTAAATATCAGTTCTTTTACAAAGTTGGTGAATATACAATTACTTAAGGAAGATAATAATGGAATAATAATTTTTTGTATTTAGAGGAGGTACGTTTTGTCGATACTTCATAACGAACCATTGGTTTCAGCGGTGATCGCGTGGTTTATTGCACAGTTCTTAAAGGTTATTATTCATTTGTTTAAAGAAAAGGACTTTGATATATCTAAGTTTTTTGCCTCTGGTGGTATGCCAAGTTCACATTCTTCTACGGTGACAGGATTAGCACTGAGTGTAGGGCTAACAGAAGGCTTTGAAAATGTTACTTTCGCAATCTCAGCGATTTTTGCGACGATTATTATGTATGATGCTTCTGGCGTTAGACTTGCAGTTAGTAAACATGCAAAGTTATTAAATGATTTTTTTCATGGGAGAATAAAAAATTATAAAGCATTAAATGAATTAGTAGGTCATACTTCATATGAAGTTGTTGTCGGGGCAATATTAGGCATAATCGTTGCTATATTTGTTTCAAAATTTTAGCGCTCAAATATAAATCAATTTGATTTATATTTTGGGCGTTTTTTTATCATCTTAAGAAAGAATAAATATGCAGCTAAGAAGGACACTCGTCGTAGTTACACAAATTACACTTACGAATCGGTCTTCACTTTAAGGTCCATCAATTTTTGCGAGTTTTCTTTAAAAATTCTTATGTCAAAATATAAAATAAATAGGCGAATTTACACTAAAGTTTGATAAAATATTGGTAGGATATGTAAATAAGGAGTGGAAAGATGAAAAGTACAGTAAATGAAAATAGTGCTTGGAAAAAGGTGGGTCGTTCGATCTATCAACTTCGATATTTTGTCATAGCAATATTAGCAGTGATTTCAATTTTTTTAGGTATCTATTCCAAACATTTGCCGGGCATTTTGGATGGGGATGGATTTAGAACACCTGGGGAATATGAAAAAGCTAAGAATGTATTGGAAAAAGAATTTGAACAATCACCCGACTCACTAATCATAATTCTTGAACGGAAAAAAGGGGTAACCGATGCTAAATTCCAATCTGAAATTGAACGTGTCGTTAAAGAAGTTCAAAAAGAAAAGAATATAGAACAATTTCATCATCCTCTAAATAATCCAAGTATGAAAAAGAAGAATATCGCTTACTTATCTTTTTTATACAATGAAAAGGACCATGATCAGCTTGTTAATCTAAATAATAAATTTGCAAAAAAAGTAGAGTCCTTGTCAAATGATTCTGTGAAAATAGGAACAACTGGATTTACGATCATAAGTGATGTAATGAATAAAACTAGTCAAAAAGACTTAAAGAAAGCTGAAATGATTGGTGTTCCAATTGCGTTTATTGTATTGTTTTTTGCATTTGGAAGTTTAGTTGCATCTGCTATTCCAATTATTATTGGTATGATTAGTATTTTAAGTACTTTTGGTATATTAGCCTTTATTGGAAAACATATTGAATTGTCAATCTTTGTATTAAATGTTGCACCGATGATTGGATTAGCACTATCAATCGATTTTGCATTGCTATTCGTAAGTCGTTATAAAACTGAATTACAGAATCATTCAACGGTTAAGGAAGCGATTAGTGTCACTTTTGCAACAGCCGGCAGAGCGATTATTTTTTCTGGAATTTGTGTGTTTATAGGTTTATCGGCACTTTATTTCATTAATATTGATTTATTTAGAAGTGTTGCAATCAGTGGCGCAGTTGTAGTTTTAGTCAGTTTATTTTTATCATTAACATTACTACCAGCTGTACTTTCAGCCCTTGGTAAAAATATTAATAAAGGTACGCTAAAATCGATTGCGAATCGAAGCCAAGACCAACAACAAGCGGTTTGGAGAAAATTTGCAAATTTCGTTATGAAAAGACCAGTCATTATGACTCTAACATCGTTAATCATATTAGGTCTTTTTGTCATTCCAATTAGAGATGTGCACTTAAACATACCGACGATTGACGCATTACCGAAGGATGCAGCATCGCGAATTAATTATGAAAAATATCAAAAAGCGTTCCTTCCAGAAGCTCAAAAGCATGGGACAATATCAATCGTATTGGCATCTAAAGATGATTTCTTAAATCAAGATCATTTAAACACCTTAGAAAACATACAGAAAAAACTTGAAAAAGATCAGAATGTTTATGAAGTAAAAAGCGTGTTAAATGCAGTTAATTTAAATGCACAGCAAGTATTACCTGCTTTAAAAACTCCTAGTGCTTCAAAAATTCAGCCAGCGATTGATGCTTATATTAAAAATAATAAAACTTATATACAAGTTTTCCTGAATTCTAATCCAAAATCAGAAAAAGGGAAACAATGGGTACGAGATTTTGAGGATAAATATAAAGGTAAAATTGAAGGCCTTAACTATACTGTAGGTGGCCAAGTTAAATTCGAACAAGAATTATTTGATGAGATTACAGATAATATCTTATACGGTTTACTTGTCATTATGGTTAGTACTTTCATCATATTAATGATTGCTTTTAGGTCAATTATCATCCCAATCAAAGCAATACTAATGAATGTATTATCATTAAGCGCAACTTTTGGAATTATTACGTGGCTATTCCAAGGTGGGAATTTTGGATTACCTCAATCTGATATTATGTTGATTTTACCGGTGTTTGTCTTTGGATTAGTTTTTGGCTTAAGCATGGACTATGAAGTATTTTTAATGTCAAGAATGCAAGAGTTATATTATGAATCTGGAGATAATACTTATTCGACTAGAGAAGGGTTAGTATCGACGAGTCGTATTATTACGTCTGCAGCGTCCATTATGATCGTTATAACTGGTGCATTCGCTTTTACTGATATGGTACCAGTAAAACAAATGGGAATCGGGATCGCAATAGCTATATTCTTGGACGCTACAATCGTTCGCTTAGTCTTAGTTCCAAGTTTAATGCAGTTATTTGGAAAATGGAATTGGTGGTTTCCTTTTAGGAAAAACAATATCGAAGAACGATCGAAAAAAGTTGTGTAAATTAAAAAGTAAGCTGCTATTCATTTAAAGATGGATAGTAGTTTTTTTGTACAGTAAGAACTCTAAATAGGCAAAGGTGAAGAAAATTCAAGTGGTTTCCAATTTTACATGTCTGTCTTAACCTTAAATCGATTCAGCTGGCGAATTTTCATTAAATTTATCGGAAGATGTCTATCTGTGTAAAAATTCCCAATTTTTTGAAACCGTAGAAAATAAGTGGTCAAATTTGGTAAACTATAATTATGGAAAGAGGGGAGAAGTAAAAATGTTAAAAAGATCTTTTAGAGCAATTTTAATAAGCTGTCTTGTATTAACGATCAGCTTATTAGCAGCATGTGGTAACAATAATGATAAAACTGCAAAAGGGAAAAAGCACGTGAAAAACCCAATTGCAACAATAACTGTAAAGGATTATGGTGTCATTAAAGCTGAATTATATCCTAATATTGCACCTAATACAGTAGATAATTTCATTTCATTAGCAAACAAAGGGTTTTATAATGGTTTAACATTCCATCGAGTTGTTAGAGATTTTGTCATTCAAGGTGGAGATCCAGAGGGAACTGGTAACGGTGGTCCAGGATATACTATAAAAGGGGAATTTACATCAAACGGTTTTAAAAATAATTTAAAACATACAACAGGTGTATTATCAATGGCAAGAACTAGCGACCCTAATAGTGCTGGTAGCCAATTTTTCATTATGTCTAATGATACACCAGACCTTGATGGACAATATGCATCATTTGGTAAAGTAATTGAAGGAATCGATATTGTTAAAAAAATCGATGAAGTTGAAGTAGATTCAATGGAAAAACCTGTAACTCCTGTAGTAATCGAATCAATTAAGGTTGATACAAAAGGTGAAAAATATAGTAAACCTAAAACTCAAAAAGAATAAACATATGTAATAATTACATAAACGTAAAAAACTACTTCCTAAAATGAAGTAGTTTTTTTATTTACATTAAATGTAGATTATAAGCCTTTTTTTACTTTACCAGACCAAAGCTTGAAGCCGCCTTTAAGTTGGTAAAGCTCCATTACGCCTTGTTTACGTAAAATACGTGCAGCTTGTCCAGGACGAACGCCCATTTGATCGTATAAATATACTGCCTGATCTCTACGAATTTCTTTTGAACGCGTTTTTAGTTGTGCGAACGGGATATTACGAGCACCCAATATATGGCCGTTCTTAAAATCTTCTTGATCGCGTAAGTCAATTAGTTGAGCTTTACGTAAGCCAGCACGAAATTCTTCCTCAGTTAACGTTTTAATTAAACGTTTTTGGTAGAAATACATTACTGTTGAGTATACAATGATACCTAGTACGACAAAAATTACTGGTAAAAACTGATTCAAATTTTTCATCACCTTTCAATTACCTACTTATCTTATTATAATTCTCTAATAGGATTGTGCAAGAAACTTTCATTAAAAAAGTAAAATTTTAAACAAAAAAGAGGAGTTTATCAACATGGCAAAGACTAAGTGGAACTTTATTAATAGTGGAGTGAAATCTGGTAGCTATAATATGGCACTTGATGAATGCTTAATTAAATGGCAAAGTGAAGAAGGCTTTCTACCAACTTTACGTTTTTATGAATGGGAAAATCCTACTGTCACAATTGGTTATTTCCAAAAGAATCAAGAAATTAGTTTAGATGCATTAAAAAAATACAATGGTGACTTCGTTAGACGACAAACTGGTGGAAGAAGCGTACTACATCATGAAGAACTAACTTACAGTGTAATTGTTCCAGAAAGCTATCCTAATATGCCTGTAACGGTAACTGAAGCATATAAAGTAATTTCAATGGGAATTTTGGAAGGGTACAAGCTTCTAGGTCTAGATGCATCGTTTTCAGTACCAAAAACTGCTGAAGAAAAAAATCAACTTAAAAACCCAGCAAGTGCAGTATGTTTCGATGCCCCATCTTGGTATGAAGTCGTAGTGAACGATAAAAAAATTGCTGGAAGTGCTCAAACTAGACAAAAAGGATCAATTCTTCAACACGGATCAATTCCATTAAATATTGATGTTGATATGCTATATGACCTATATATTTTCTCTTCAGATGCAGTAAAAGAGAAAATGAAGAAAAGATTCTTAGATCGTGCAACTTGGATTAATGCAGAAAGTGCAACTCCAAAAACAATGTCGGATCTATACGAAGCATTTGAAAAAGGCTTTGAAATTGGCTTAGATATTGAGTTAGTTCCATATGAATTAACTGAAGCTCAAGAAAAAGAAGTTCAAGACCTACTAGCTACAAAGTATAGTACTGAGGAATGGAACTTACGTAAATAATTTTATAAGTAATAGGTAGTTTTGAGGAAAGCCTTTTTGGCTTTCTTTTTTTGTGTGGGGATTAAAGGAGTAACAAGGTAAAGTTGCAAATATAATCAGAGGAGTAATTATCTTTGAAGTGCAAATAAATAAAACAAAGGTGCAAATAAAAATCTGAGGAACGCAAATAACATTGAAATAAGTGTAAATAAACAATGAAGTGCAAATAAAATCTGATAATCGCAATTAAAAATAGGAAAAATGCAAATAAAATCCGAGAATCGCAATTAAAAATGATAAAAGTGCAAATAAAATAAAAATATACCCATAGCCTAAGGGTATTCCAGTATGATTCATATTGACCTTTAAAATTTATTTGAATGGCCGAGATAAGTGTAATTTGAAGAAAAATCGGTTCATTTTAAAGAAAAACATTTAGTTTTACTTCCCGAATTGCAAATCAGTTAAAAATTACATGTAATGTAGAGTGTTTTCATATGCAATCAGCCATCAAAACAAAAAATAACCCGGAAACCACAAGCTGTGCTCTACAAAAAATAAAAGAACATCACAATAAGAAATGAACTTCCTACCATTTCCAATGTTTTATTTTTTATTGGGGTCAATACTAAGCAATAACGTGGAGAAGGGGTGATTGGATGAAACCTTTTGTACCAAAGCTTGTTTATTTTGAGCCTCAAGCTTTAGAGTATCCTTTAGGTATGGAGTTAAAAGAGAAATTTGAGAAAATGGGGCTAGATATTAGAGAAACGACTTCCCATAATCAAATTCGTAATTTACCGGGTGAGAATGATATAGAAAAGTATCGTATTGCAAAATCAACTTTAGTTGTTGGATTACGTAAAACATTAAAATTTGAGACTTCTAAACCTTCTGCGGAGTATGCTATTCCTCTTGCTACAGGTTGTATGGGACATTGTCATTATTGTTATTTACAAACTACTCTTGGTTCAAAGCCGTATATTAGGGTTTATGTTAATTTAGAGGATATTTTCGCACAAGCAGAAAAATATATGAAGGAGCGGGAGCCTGAGATTACAAGGTTTGAGGCAGCGTGTACTTCGGATATTGTAGGGATTGATTATTTAACTCACTCGCTTAAGAAAACAATTGAATTTATTGGACAAACTGAGTTTGGTCGTTTACGATTTGTAACGAAATTTCCACATGTTGATCATTTACTCGATGCAAAGCATAATGGGAAAACAACATTTAGATTTAGTATAAATTCTAGGTATGTTATTAAAAATTTTGAACCTGGTACGGGTTCATTTGATGAGAGAATAGAAGCTGCGAAAAAAGTTGCGCATGCAGGTTATCCATTTGGTTTTATAGTGGCACCTATTTATATGCATGATGAGTGGGAAGAAGGCTATGAAGAGCTTTTTATTCGGTTGAAGGATGCATTAGGTGAATTGGCAGATGAGAAAATGACGTTTGAGCTAATTCAGCATCGTTTTACTAAGCCTGCAAAAAAAGTGATTTTAGAGAGGTATCCTAATACGAAGCTTGAGATGGATGAAGAGAAAAGGAAATATAAATGGGGGAAATATGGAATTGGAAAATATGTTTATCAAAAGGAAGAGGCGGCTTCAATTGAAGAAACGATCTCGAGCTATATAAATAAATATTTTCCAAATGGAGAAATTCAATATTTTACTTAAATGTGTATCTAATTAATAGGTACACTCTTTTTATTTTTGACATATTCTTATACAGTAGGACTATCTATCGATTCTAGTTCATGTTAATTGCTCTTTTGGCATATGTGTTGTATCATTTTAACTGATGCTTATTGTAACGGATAAAAGTTTGAATTACTGTATTGGAGGAAGAACATGCCCACACCTAGTATGGAAGATTATATAGAACAAATTTACCTTTTAATTGAAGATAAAGGGTATGCTCGTGTTTCTGATATTGCTGAAGCCTTATCAGTACACCCATCGTCGGTGACCAAAATGGTTCAAAAACTTGATAAAGACGAGTATTTAATTTATGAAAAGTATAGAGGACTTATCTTAACGCAAAAAGGTAAAAAAATGGGGAAAAAGCTTGTTTATCGTCATGTTTTACTTGAGCAATTCCTACGTATTATTGGTGTTGATGAAAAATTAATCTATCAAGATGTTGAAGGAATGGAACACCATATGAGTTGGGAAGCAGTTGATCGAATTGGAGAATTAGTTCAATTCTTTGAAGAAGATAAAGAGCGAATTGAAGCATTAAAATATATCCAAAAATCGAATGAAGAACAACAATCAAATTCAAATAATTAAAAAGACCGTGCTTAGTAGGAAGCACGGTCTTTCTTTTTGCCCTTTTCACCTTCAATCACAGTTAAGTGGCTCGAATCCTTTATTCGTTTTTTTAATAAAGGGCTGGAGGTACTTTTTCTTGAAGTGGGCTTTGATTTGTTCATCGATTTTTTTATCGGACTTGATTTTTGTGTGTTATATTTTTTTACCGTTTGTTTTGCAGCCTTTCGATAAGAGTCTTGTTGGCTTCTTTGACTGTTTGAAGAGGTAAAAACTCTATAAATAAAATAAAGAATTAAAAGGATTAATCCTATAAACAAAAACCTTTGTAATATTTTTGCTGGTTCGTGTATCAACTGAGCAATTAAGCCAAAAAGTGCTAATGCAATGATTCCATAAAATATTGATGTGTACACTTTTTGATTCACTTTAAGCACCTCCTAAGTGAAGAGTAAATTTGTTATTAATTGTATTAGAAAAAATATTGTTTCTTATAGTTTATTACATTTTATCCAATAAGTTGATATTTTTTATAAAATTCTGTCAATTATCTGATGTTATTTTTTTCCATGTCCATCAGTCGGTTAAAAGAGGCGATTGATACTTCAACTTGATCATCAGTAGGTTCTTTTGTCGTTAATAATTGAAGCCATAATCCTGGGTAACCAACCCATCTTAATATTGGAATGTTTCGAACTTTATTTGTTAATTGTAAAACTTCGAATGATACGCCTATTACAACTGGAATTAATAAAAGTCTATCTACAATCCTTAACCAAAGTGGGCTTGTTGGAACTAAGAAGTAAATAAACATGCCAACAATTACAGTAAATAGAATGAAACTGCTACCACAACGATAATGTAGTCGTGATTGTGATTGAACGCCTTCAATTGTTAAAGGTATATTGTTTTCAAATGCGTTAATTACTTTATGTTCGGCACCGTGATACATAAATACTCTTTTAATAAATGGAGTTAACGAAACTAAATAAATATAAATTAACAGTAAACCTAGTTTTAAAATACTTTCTATTACGACTTGTTGAAAATCGGTTTCGAATATTGGTTTCAATGTTGCAGCTAGTAGAACGGGCACAAGTGTGAAAATAACTTTTCCAACTAAAAATGATAAAACGGCAAGTAATGAAAGCCCAAGATAAGTTGCAAGTTTACCTTTTTGTTTTTCACGTTCAATTGCTATTTTTTCATCATCTTTTGGATCTACACCATATCTATCAGTGGAATAGTTTAAATGCTTAGATCCATTGATGCTTGCTTGAACAATCGCGACTACACCACGGACAAATGGAATTTTTTTTAATTTTTGCATTGTCCGATTTATATGTATCGGTTCTTCATAATATTGTATTTCATCATTTGATCTGCGTATTGCAGAGACTGTATGTGTTTTGCCACCAAACATTACACCCTCAACGATTGCTTGACCCCCATATACTGCTTTATTCTTCTCTCTCATGTTGCACCAACCTAAACTTGTATTTATCTATTTATATCTATTGTAAATGTAAGCATTATAAAGGTGCAAGTATAAGAAGTAGGAAAATAAAAATAATAATTTAAATATTTGTAATTTTCAAATAAATAATCAGAATCACATTAAAAATTTCTTTGTTGGACATAATACAGTAAGATATTTAGCAATGTATGGAAAGGGAAATGTTAGATGGACATAGGGCATAAAGAGCAAGAAGAGAATAAAGAACAGGAAAAGCAGGGTCAAGATCAAAACCAAGGTCAAGATCAAAACCAGGAACAAAATCAAAATCCAAACCAAGACCAAACTCCGGCTGAGAATCAAGTTCAGGGTGGGCAAGGAGAATCTAATGGAAATAAGAATTTTAATAAGATCGTAAGTATTGGCTTTTTTGGTGGGATATTTTGGTCCACTATTTTATTAGTTCTTAGTTATTTTGATTTTACTCAAATTGGTCCGAATTTTGTTTTAGAAAAAATTAAGCTTGGAAAATGGGCACATGGTTACATAGAAAACCTCATTTCAATTGTAGGAATCGGAATCATTTCAATTATAATCGCATTTGTATTTTACTTTATTGGTAAAAGGTTTACTGGTGTTCTTCCGGGAATATTCTTTGGATTAATTCTTTGGGTCATTGTTTTTATCGTGCTCGGTAAAATAGCATTTGATTTAAAAGCAGTTAAGGATTATTCATCTGATACAACAGTTACAACTATCTGTGTATTCATTTTATACGGAACATTTATTGGATATTCTGTTTCATTTGCATTTCAAGAACAAAAGACATATTTGCGTGGCTATTCAAAATAGTCTGGCCTATGATAAAATAAAGCTTGGGTATTCCAAAATATGCGTTTTTGGGATAAATATGCTGAAATGATGGGTGGAGACTTTTAAATGGCTAAGTTTTTATTGTTAAATGGACCTAATCTAAATATGCTCGGTCAAAGAGAAGTTTCTATCTATGGTTCAACTACATTAAAGGATATTGAGGATCATGTATCATCACTAGCACATGAAAATGGAGATACGGTTGATTGCTTTCAATCTAATCATGAAGGTGATTTAATCGATAAACTTCATGCGGCAAATAATGTATATGATGGGATTCTTTTTAATCCTGGCGCATTTACTCATTACAGTTATGCAATTCGTGATGCAATTGCAAGTATTACTGTTCCAACGATTGAAGTACACATTTCAAATATACATAAGAGAGAAGAGTTCCGACATACTTCAGTTTTAGCTGCAGTTACTGTAGGACAAATCGTAGGATTAGGTGTGTATGGATATGATTTAGGGTTAAGTGCGTTACAAAAGATTAGTAGGGGAGAGAAAAATAATGGAAAAAATTAACAAGTTACGTGAGACTTTAGTAGAAAAAGGTTTAGATGCATTATTAATTACTAGTACATACAACAGACGTTATATGACGAATTTTACAGGTTCTGCAGGTGTTGCTTTAATAACTCAGGACAAAGCTTTATTCATTACTGATTTCCGTTATATTGAGCAAGCTACTAGCCAATGTGTTGGCTATGAGATTGTAAAACATGAAGGTTCTATTCCAGCAGAAGTTGCTGCTTTAACTGAAAAATTAGGCGTTTCAAAACTTGGATTTGAACAAGATTATGTTACATTTACAGAATTCGGTTCATATCGCAAAGTTGTAAAAGCTGAATTAGTTCCAGTAAGCGGATTAATTGAAAAATTACGTTTAATTAAAACTGATGCTGAAATTTCAATTATTAAAGAAGCTGCTAAAGTTGCAGAATCTGCTTTTGATCATATTTTAGGATTTATCCGTCCAGGTGTTACAGAATTAGAAGTATCAAATGAATTAGAATTTTTCATGCGTAAATTAGGTGCAACTTCATCATCTTTTGATACTATTGTTGCTTCTGGTGCTCGTTCTGCACTTCCACATGGTGTAGCATCTGAAAAAGTAATTGAAATCGGTGATTTTGTAACATTAGACTTTGGTGCATACTATAAAGGTTATGTTTCAGATATGACTAGAACTGTATCTGTTGGTGAGCCTAAAGATGAATTAAAGAAAATTTATGAAATCGTTCTTGAAGCTCAATTACGTGGTGTTAACGGAATTAAGGCAGGAATTACAGGTAAAGAAGCGGATGCTTTAACTCGTGATTATATTACAGAAAAAGGTTATGGAGAATATTACGGACATGGTACAGGTCATGGTATTGGACTAGAAGTACATGAGGGACCTGGAGTTTCATTCCGTTCTGATACAGTATTAGAGCCAAATATGATCGTAACTTGCGAACCTGGTATTTACATTCCAAATTTAGGTGGAGTTCGTATAGAAGACGATTTAATCGTTAAAACTGGTGGTAACGAAAACTTAATGTCTTCACCAAAAAATCTAATCATACTATAAGTTTTCATTAGATTAGAAATTAGAACTACACAAAACGCGTATTTTACTTTATGATATAAAGTTGTAAAAGAAATTCATGGTAAGCGAAATGGTTCTTTTTTTACACGATACATATTATTAGGACCATTTCATTTTTTAGGAGGATATTTTAATGATTTCAGTAAACGATTTTCGTACGGGTTTAACAATTGAAACTGACGGTGGCCTTTGGCAAGTAATTGACTTCCAACACGTTAAACCGGGTAAAGGTGCTGCATTCGTACGTTCAAAACTTCGTAACCTACGTACAGGAGCTGTTCAAGAAAAAACATTCCGTGCAGGTGAAAAAGTAGCAAAAGCACATATTCAAAACCGTAAAATGCAATATTTATATGCGAATGGTAACCAACATGTATTCATGGACAATGAGTCTTATGAACAAATTGAATTACCAGAAGCAAACATTGAACGTGAATTAAAATTCCTTAAAGAAAATATGGAAGTTTATATCATGACTTTTGAAAGTGAAATTTTAGGTGTTGAATTACCAAACACAGTTGACTTAAAAGTAGTTGAAACTGAACCTGGTATCAAAGGTGATACTGCTTCAAACGTTACAAAACCAGCTACTATGGAAACAGGTTTAGTAGTTCAAGTACCAATCTTCATTAATGAAGGTGAAGTATTAATTATTAACACTACTGAAGCTAGCTATGTTTCACGTTCAAAAGCTTAATTAATTATATAAAAATTGGAGGCACTTATTTATGAAGTGTCTCTTTTTCGTATTAACTAATTTAAATAAGTAAGGGTGATGAAATGGTTACATCAATCGTTCTTTGGGCATTGATCATCATTTGTTTTGCATTAGCGTTTATTGCGTTAATCAAACCAATTATTCCTGGTGTACCAGTTTTATGGGTAGGTTTTTTAATATATTATTTTGGTATTAATAAAAGTAATTTAAATCTGTCTTTTTGGATTATAATGGTTATTTTTACAGCAGTTATCTTTTTAGCGGATTTTCTAGCGAATGCATATTTTCTTAAAAAATATGGTAGTACAAAAACAGGTGAAAGAGTAGGCTGTTTAGCTGTAATCGTTGGTTCGTTTGTTTTTCCTCCGTTTGGCTTAATAATTGTCCCGTTTATTTCTGTTTTTGTAGCTGAAAAATTACAAGGTAAGGATACGAAAGAATCGATCAAATCTGCTTGGGCTACAGTACTTTCTTTTATAAGTAGCTCGCTAGCAAAAGCGATTTTGCAGGTTATTATGGTTATTATCTTTTTTGTTTACCTAGTTTTTTAATAATATTTGAGAAGCAAAATCAGTGGATTATCACTACTAGGATACTAGCTTTTTTCAGTAAGCAAGACCTGAGTGTCATGTTTCCTGCGAGGGCTCGTGAGTATGTGAGTAAGTAAAACAGCGGAAATCCCAAAAAAGGTTACTCATAAAGGGTTCATGAGTAAGTAAAAAGGTCCGAAGTTTTAAAAAAATTAATGGGAATTCAATGAGTAGATCCTGTTGGTCGCTACTTTACAAATTGATAATTCAACACTTTAAAGAGAGAAGTTAGAAAACTTCTCTCTTTTTTTATGTCCTCTAACTAATGTTTGTCTTCTGAAATGGACATGTTCAGCATATTAGTAATAAAAAGACTGAAAAAAGGTGTGTAGCTATGAAGGACTGGATTGAATCGATGGATCGAGCAGTTTTGAGTATGGGGATGCTTAGGGTTTTTGGAGGAAGTGTGGAATTGATTGCAGCTTTTACAATATTGTATTTGAACGATATTAAGAAGGCTTTAGCTGTAAATAGTGTTTTGGCCACTGTTGGTCCAATTATTCTGATTTCAACGATGGCAATTGGAATTATAGGTGTTGCATCTAAATTAGACCCTATTCGATTAGTTTTAGTAGTTTGTGGTGTGTTTTTAATATTATTAGCAGTTTTTAAATGATAGGATGTGACCTTCATGGAAGAGGTTTTCAATGTAATTCCTACTTTGCTAAAAGAAAAGTTACAGCGTTCTTATGGTGACCTTCGTTATGTAGAAGAGCTAAGGCTAAGGGTCGGTCGCCCGGTTGAGGTGATTTCTAATAATGAGTCCAACTTTATTCCTTATATTTTAACTGAAGAGGAAGGTAGCCAAATACTTGGGAAGCTTAGTCAGTTTTCAATTTATACGATTGAAGAAGAATTGAAAAAGGGCTACATAACAATAAAAGGTGGACATCGGGTCGGGCTTGCTGGTCGAGTCGTTACTGAAAATGGACTTGTTAAAATGATTCGAGATATTAGTTCTTATAATTTTCGGATTGCGAAAGAAAAAGTTGGAATAGCTAATCCATTTGTTAAGTATGTTTATGAAGGAAGATGGAAGAATACAATGCTGATTGGCCCACCACAAGCAGGTAAGACAACATTACTAAGAGATTTTGCAAGAGTTGTTAGCCAAGGTGATGCAGTAAGAGGAATTAGGCCTGGTAAGGTTGGGATTGTTGACGAACGATCGGAAATAGCAGGTTCAGTTAAAGGCGTTCCTCAATATACATTTGGTGAAAGAATCGATGTATTAGATGCCTGTCCAAAGGCTGAGGGGATGATGATGCTTGTTAGGTCAATGAGTCCTCATGTCATCCTTGTAGACGAAATAGGCAAAAAAGAGGATGTTGATGCGATTTTAGAGGCCATCTTTGCTGGTGTTCAATTAATTGTAACAGTACATGGTTACTCGTTAGAGGAAATAAAGAAGCGACCATCACTACAACCTTTATTTCAAAATGGTACTTTTGAACGATTTATCGAAATTTCGAATTTTCCTTCGCCAGGCACCGTTACGGATATTAAAAATAAAAATTGCACTAGTTTATTTCATTCTAGGGCGGTGCTTTAAATGAGATGGATTGGAGCGCTTTTTATCATCTTTTCAACAAGTTGGCTTGGATTTTATTTTGCAGGTCGATTATCAGAACGAACAAAAGAACTAAGAGGTTGGAAACTAGCTCTCCAATCTCTTGAAGCAGAGGTTATGTATAGTCAATTGCCACTGCAAGAAGCATTTCGAAGAATCTCTAGTCAATTAAAAGGACCGATTAATGGGTGTTTACAGGATTTTGCAACTCAACTTGAGACAAGCGCATTGACAGCAAAAGAGGCCTGGGAAAGTTCATTAATGAAATATGCAAAAACGGTCTCCATTAAAGAGTCAGATCTACAAGTATTATTACAGTTTGGTGAGACGATTGGAATGCATGATAAATATTCACAGCAAAAACAAATTATTTTGGCATTAAAACATTTAGAAAGAGAAGAACAAGAAGCGATCGACTCGCAGGCTAGTTATGAACGGATGTCAAAAATGCTTGGCGTTTTAAGTGGTATTTTAATCGTTATATTACTCTTGTAGGAGGGGTTTAAGTTGATTACAAATTATGCATTAATGTTTCAAATAGCAGGTATAGGGGTAATTGCCGCGATTATCCACGCAGTCTTAAAAAAAGCAGGACAAGAAGAGTTTGCTACTTGGACAATTATTACTGCATTTATTATCGTGTTTCTACAAGTCATCACAAAAGCTGGTGATCTTTTTAATAAAGTTAAGGATGTATTTCTATTTCATTAGATTAGGAGTGAAAGCGTAATGGAAATCATCCAAATTGTCGGTATAGGATTATGCGCTACATTTATCATTCTATTATTAAATCAATTTAAGATGAATAATTTCAATTTAGCAATAACTGTTTTTATAAGCTGCGTATTATTTTTATTTTTACTAGATAAGGTTCAATACTTACTGCATGAAATTCAAAAATTAGCAAATCAAGCAAATATAAAAAATGTTTACGTTGAAACTTTATTAAAAATCATTGGGATTGCATATATAGCTGAGTTTGGAGTTCAGATTACAAAAGATGCTGGACAGGGTGCGATCGCTTCCAAAATTGAATTAGGAGGTAAAATTCTTATTCTGGTACTTGCAGTTCCTATTTTGACAGCATTGATTGAAACAATCTTAAGCTTTTTACCTAAAGTTTCTTAAACGTAAGGGAAGGAGGACATTATGGCCAAAAAATTAACAGTTTTTCTTCTTTTCTTTACCTTCTTTTTTTTAGTACCAAAATATGTACAAGCTGCTCCTCCACCTGCTGAAATCGTAAATGAACAAATACAAAAGCTAGGGATCGATGATGTTCAACAATATTGGGATGGAGTTGTGAATAAATATGGCGGCTTTTTACCTGAAAGTCAAAAAGGTGACTTTATCCAATTTGTAAAGGGAGAAAAGAAATTTTCAATACAAGAATGGTTTATCGCGTTTGGTAAATATATATTTTTTGAGTTATTAAGCAATGGGAAAATATTAGGAATCCTAATTATGTTAGTCATTTTCAGTTCACTCCTCCAGTCATTACAGAATGCTTTTGAGAAAAGTACAATCAGTAAAATTGCAGATAATGTAGTTTTTCTAGTTTTAGTAGTTTTCGCTTTAAATAGCTTTTATGTGGCAACTCAAGCCACGCAAGATGCAATTACAGTCATGATCGATTTTTTAAGAGCATTAATCCCTATTTTACTAGCTTTGATTGCAACCTCTGGTGGCGTAATATCCGTTGGCTTCTTTCACCCAATCTTAATATTTTTAATGCATACAAGCGGATTACTAGTAACGTATTTTGTCTTACCTCTAATTCTTGTATCAACAATTTTAAGTATTGTAAGCATCATTAATGATGAGTTAAAGGTGACAAAATTAGCAGCTTTAATAAGAAATGTTGCAGTTGGTGTATTAGGGATCTTTTTAACTATTTTTTTAGGGGTTTTAGGTGTACAAGGTATGACGACTGCAGTAACAGATGGAGTAGCTGTAAAAACGGCTAAATTTGTGACAAGTAACTTTATTCCGGTTGTTGGGAAAGTATTTGCTGATGTTACGGATACGGTTATTAGTGCATCTTTATTACTTAAAAATACAGTTGGGATTGTAGGTTTAGTGACACTTTTAGCAATCATCGTTTTCCCAGCTATTAAAATACTAGTTTTAGCGTTAATTTATAAATTCTCAGCTGCAATCCTTCAACCAGTAGGTAGTAAAAATATCATTAGCACGATCGATACGATTGGAAAAAGTGTAACGTATTTATTTGTTTGTTTATCGATTGTTTCATTAATGTTTTTCTTAAGTATGACATTAATAATAGCGGCAGGAAATATTGTCGTCATGTTTAGGTAGGTGAAAAAATGGAATTCTTTATACATTGGGTATCAAATATTATCGTCTATATATTAGTTGCAACGATTATTATGATGTTAATTCCAAATTCCGGCTTAGCGAAATATGTACGATTTGTTGCGAGTCTATTATTAATCGTCATGATGCTTCAACCGATTTTTCAAATTTTTAAAGTGAATATTAAAGAAGTTCTAGCTGGATACCAATCTACAACTTATCAAGCAGATAGCGAAATAAAAAATGAAATAAATAATAAGAAAAGTGAAATACAAGAAGCAGAACGTGCATATATATTAAAACAAATGGCTGTCCAAATGAAAAAAGAAGTTGAAAAAAGCTTTACGAAAGAATTTGAACAGGTAATTACAAACGTGGATTTACAAGTAAAAGATGGAGTAAATACAGTAAAAACGGCACAGGACCTATCTAAAGTAACCGTTTACGTTAGTCCGAAGAAAGATGAGACAAGCAATGTAGAACCTGTTCAAGAAGTTTCAATCAGTACTGATCAACCAGTGCAGACAGACGATGAAAAAATTAAACAACAAGAGTTACAAACTTTTTTAGCAAATAAATGGGAGCTTGAGGACAAGCAAATTGAAGTCAAAATGGAAGGAGGGGAGTAATGACAAATGAAAAAAAAGATTCCACCAATAAAATTAGCAGACTTTCTAAAAGGAAATGGCGATGATAAAACCTCTTCTGAAAAAGGACAAAGTCCATTTAAATTTTCGAGAAAATATGTACTAGCCCTACTAGGACTCGGGATTTGTTGGATGCTTGCAAGTGGTCTATTTGCAAATGCAAATCAAAAAACGAATTCAATGATTTCACCGATGTCGACTGAAACTAGTGGAAAACCAAAGAATGAAAATGCTGTTGAGACTCTTGGTAGTGGTGGTGGAAATTCATCGTCAAGCAAAATAGAAGAATTTGAAAGGAAATATGAGCAACAGTTAACAGACACATTAAATAATATGGCTGGTGTAAGTAATGTAAAAGTAGAAGTAAACCTTGAAGGTAGTGAAAAGAAAGTTTATCAAACAAATAAAACAAATCGTACTCAGGAAACTGATGAAACAGATAAACAAGGCGGGAAAAGAAATATTGATGATCAATCTCAAGAAGAGCAAGTAGTCATTATAGATAACGGTGATAAACAAGAACCTGTTGTAGTCGAAACTGAAATGCCAAGAATTAGAGGAGTACTTGTAATTGCTAAGGGCGCAGATAATCTTGAAGTAAAAAGCATGATTCGAGAAGCTGTAACACGATTACTTGATGTACCAAGCTATCGTGTATCTGTATTACCAAAAAAATAAGAGGAAGAAGGTAAAATTTAAATGAAAAAACAAACAATTTGGTTACTAACAATGTTGAGTTTAGTTGTTGTATTATCAGTGTATTATGTCACAACGCCTGATAAATTAAAAACTACAAGTTTTATGGACATGAATAATAATACTGATACAAGTTCATTAGATTCAACTCCTAAAGACACTAAGAAATCAGATTCTTCTAAACAAAACGATAAAGAAACTACTTCTCAAGAAAATTCAACTAGTGAAGTATTCCTAAAACAACGTATGGAACAAGAAGATCAAAGAAGTCAATTAATCGATGAATATAAAGCTACTGTAGACTCTGCAACTGCAACTGCAGAAGAAAAAAGTGAAGCATTTACTAATATGAATGAGCTTCAAAAATTAACTGCATTAGAATCAGATGTAGAAACAATGATTAAAGAAGCAGGTTATAAAGATGCATTAGTTCGTACAGACAAAGACGAAGTAAAAGTAGATGTAACTTCATCTAAAGCAAGTAGAAAAGCAGCAAACGATATTATTCAAATGACAAGAAGTGTTCTTGGAGAAAAATTAGTAGTAGTACAATTCCAAGTTAAATAATTAGAAATATTAGCCAGCAGATTCTATTCTGTTGGCTCTTTAATTTTTCTAAAAAGCATATAAGATATAACCATAATCTTTTGCCTATTCTATTTTCGGTGCCCTTCCTGTCTTTCCTTTTCCCTGTTATAATAGGTTATACCAAAATATTTTAGATAAGGAATGATATGATAAATATTCCTAGTAAAATGGCTAAAAATAAGTAGGGATTTGCCTGTTTAAAATAATTTGTTGAAAAGTTTAGTATTAGGTTATAAGATTAGACTATATGTCTTAAGGGGTGAACAGAAATGAAAATTCATGAAATTAGAGAATTAATTAAGTTAATCGATCAATCAACAATTAATGAATTCGAATTCGAAGATAATGGTGCTATCGTTAAAATTAAAAAAGGTGGACAAACAACTGTTGTTTCACAAACAACTCCAGTTGTACTCCAAGAGGTAGCTCCAATTGTTACAGCTGCTCCAGTTGCAACATTAGAAAGACCAGCTGCAGAAGTTGCTGCTCCTGTAGTAGAAAAAGAAGATACTAGTAACTTACATAAGATTACATCACCAATGGTAGGTACATTCTATGCATCGCCATCTCCTGATGCAAAAGAGTACGTATCAATAGGCGATCGTATTAAAAATGATTCAATCGTATGTATCGTAGAAGCAATGAAGCTATTCAATGAAATTGAAGCTGAAATTGAAGGCGAAATCGTTGAAGTACTTGCTAAAAATGGTCAATTAGTAGAATACGGTCAACCATTATTCGTGGTAAAGGCTTAAGTATCTACAAAATCAAAAGTACTTTACTAGAGAAGGTGAAGAAATGAAAAAGGTTTTAATCGCTAATCGTGGAGAAATCGCCATTCGTATTATTCGAGCATGTAAAGAATTAAATATTGAAACAGTTGCTATTTACTCTGAAGGAGATAAAGAAGCATTACATGTTCAAATGGCTGATGAAGCTTATTGTGTAGGTCCAAAATTATCAAAAGATAGTTATTTAAATATGACGAACATCATTAGTATTGCAAAATTAACTGGTTGTGATGGAATCCATCCAGGTTATGGTTTCTTATCTGAAAATGCTAGTTTTGCAGAATTATGTACTGAATGTAATGTGAAATTCATCGGACCGACAGCTGACTCCATTTCAAAAATGGGTACTAAAGACGTTGCTCGTGAAACAATGAAAGAAGCAGGAGTTCCTGTTGTACCTGGTTCACAAGGTATTATTGAAAGTATTGAAGATGGTAAAAGAATTGCTGCAGAAATTGGTTATCCAGTTATTATCAAAGCTACAGCTGGTGGCGGCGGTAAAGGTATTCGTGTAGCAAAAGATGAAGCTGAATTAGAAAAAGGTATTCAAATTACCCAACAAGAAGCTCAAACTGCATTCGGAAATCCAGGCGTATATCTTGAAAGATATATTACAGATTTTAGACATGTTGAAATTCAAGTTTTAGCAGATGAACACGGTAATACGATTCACCTTGGAGAGCGTGACTGTACTATTCAAAGACGCCTTCAAAAATTAGTAGAAGAAGCACCATCACCAGTATTAGACGAAGAGACTCGTGCTAAAATGGGTCAAGCAGCCGTTCGTGCAGCTGAAGCAGTTAATTATTGGGGTGCAGGTACTGTTGAGTTCATTTATGAGCCACATACTAAAAACTTCTTCTTTATGGAGATGAACACTCGTATTCAAGTTGAACATCCCGTAACAGAATATATTTCTGGTATCGATCTTATTAAGCAACAATTATTGATTGCTAAAGGTCATCCTTTAAAAATGACACAAGCAGACGTATCTCTAAAAGGATGGTCTATTGAATGTCGTATAAATGCTGAAAATCCAGCTAAGAATTTTATGCCGTCTCCTGGTAAAATCGTTGCGTATTTACCACCAGGTGGCCCGAATGTTCGTGTCGATTCTGCTGTATATAGCGGGTACACAATTCCGCCATATTATGATTCAATGATTGCGAAAGTTATCGTACATGGCAAGACAAGAGAAGAAGCAATTGCTATAATGATAAGAGCACTTGAAGAATTTGTGGTAGAAGGAATTCACACAACAATTCCATTCCATTTAAATTTATTGCAAAATGAAATCTTCGTAAAAGGGAAGTATAATACTAAATTCCTTGAGGAGCATGCGCTTGTTAAAGGATAAAGTGGAGGGATCCGTATGAATGAAAATCAAATTTTAGAAATGGGTACTGCGACATTAGGTCGAGTAGAAATCGCACCTGAAGTAATCGAAGTAATTGCTGGTATTGCAGCTGCTGAAGTTGACGGTGTTTCAAGCATGCGTGGTAACCTAGCATCAGGTATTTCTGAAATTATCGGTAAGAAATATCATGGTAAAGGTGTCCGAGTTGATTTATCAGACGATCGAATTACAATCGATGTATACATTCTAGTTAAATTTGGTAAGTCAATCCCAACAGTAGCAGGTAATGTACAAGACAATATCCGTCAAGCTCTATTAACAATGACTGGTCTTGAGTTATCTGAAGTAAACGTTCATGTTGTAGGAGTTCAATTTGATACGAAACCTGAGCAAGAAGCTCCAATTGAACTTTAATATTTAAAAGAAGAGGATGTCCCAAAAGTTAAGACTTTTTGGGGCATCCTTTTTTTATTGAAACAATTATTGAAAAAGTAGAAGGAATCGATCAAACTTTGAAGGGTGCAATTGAGGAGACCGAAACTGCGATTAAGTGTCGTGGAGGATACAAGAGTGTGGGAGTGCAAATAAAAGAGTATCTGGTGCAAATAAGGAGACCGAAACTGAAATTAAATGTCTAGTTGAAAAAAGTGTGTTGAGCATGCGAATACAAGAGTATCTGGTGCAAAAAACAGGTCCGAAACTGCCAATTAAATGTCGAGGTGAAAAAAGCGTGTAAGCATGCAAATAAAAGTGTATCTGGCAAAAAAAATAGGTCCGAAACGCAAATAAAAATGTATTGGGTGCAAATAAAAGATTCGAACCTGCAATGAAAAAGTGAAGTGCAATTAAAAATAGAGAAACTGCAAATATATTAAGCAAAACCGCAATTAAATTCCTAGAATCGCAAATAAATTAAGATAATACCTATACCGGTTAGGGCATTTAACCTTTGTATTTGACTAAAAATAGCTCTTTTAATAGTCAAATTAGGTTGCTTGGTCTAAATTCTAGCAAAACCTACTTAAATTTTGTAGAAACCATATAAATAAGAATCATTTATCCATCAAACAAATGAAAACCAACGCAATATACCCTCCTATTTCCGCCACAACATAAAATCTTCAATATCTGCCATCTAAAATCAAACAGTTTTTAATCAATATAGGAAATGCTTTACGTGGTGACACTTACTTTTGTATCTCTTATTCTCATACACGTATTTTATGAAGTGCTCTCCATCTTAAAATTCTGAAATATGTTAAAATTCAAATGTAAATAAACATAGAAAAAGGTGGAAAAAATGATTCGAAATTTGAGTACAAATCGTACAATGTTACGTGAGTTTGTAGAAAATGATTGGAAGCAAGTACATAAATATGCATCTCAAAAAGATGTATGTCAATTTCAGCCATGGGGACCAAATTCTGAAGACGATACAAAGGAATTTGTTCGAACGATACTTGTTGATCAGAAAAAAATAAATAGGACAAGGTTTGCATTGGCAATAATCGAAAAAGAATCAGATGAGCTAATAGGCTCGATTGAGTTTAATATTAGGGATGAAAAAAATCTAATCGGTGAAATTGGATATATCATTAATCCAAGCTATTGGGGAAAGGGCTTTGCTACTGAAGCTGCAAAAGAAATCATTTCATTTGGGTTTGAACAATTTAAGCTTCACCGAGTATTTGCAACATGTGATGTTAGAAATATTGGATCAGCAAAAGTACTCGAAAAGTGTGGGCTAACTTTGGAAGGGAAAATGCGCGAAGATTTATTACTGAGAGATGGATGGAGAGACACGTTTTTATACAGCATTTTAGAACATGAATGGAGTATTTAGGGGAGTAATGGCAGGTATGACAGAAAAGAAGAGGTTAAAAGAGAAAAATTTTTATTCATTTCTATTCATTTCTGTTTCCGCTTGACCTTAGTTTCTTTACCTTGCACTCGCTTAATGTTCGTGTTTTGGTTCGCAATTCTTTTCTATTAGTAATAAAAAGTAAAAAAGTTTTGTAAAACACAAACATTATTCTGTTATTTTATGAGAATTTAAGTTAAAATGTAGAAAACAGTTTATAGTATTGAGTTTGCTTAGAAACGTTAATAATAATAAAAATTGGAGTTAATGAATACAGTCGTTGGAACTTGTTAAAAAAAATGGTAAAATAACGTGTTACTATACAAATTAGAATTCGTTATAACCTATGCAACGAATGATGAATTTAGCTTAAAGGAGTTTATTATTTTGATGAAACGTAGAAAAGCAAGGGAACTTGCATTACAAACATTATTTCAAATGGATTTAAGTGAGGCAAATGCAACAGAAGCATTAGAGCATGTATTAGAAGAAGCTGAAGAAAAACAAGATGCATTTTTAGATGCGATCGTAACGAATTATGTTGATCATAAATTGGTGATTGACGAACAGTTAGCTTCAAAAGTCGAAAGTTGGACGATTGATCGCTTAGCTAATGTTGATCGTAATATTCTTAGAATTGCTTTAGTGGAATTAAATTACTTAGAGGATGTTCCTAAAAGTGTAGCAATCAATGAAGCGATTGAAATTGCAAAAATTTACGGTGACGATGATTCTAGTAAATTTATCAATGCGGTATTATCAAAATTCTAAATAGATAATTGTTTATATGCATAGGGGGAAACTAAAATGGTAGCAACATTAATTAATGGTAAAGAAATTTCAGTATCTATTCGTGAGGGGTTAAAAAATGGTGTTTCTGAATTGAAAAGTCAAGGTGTTACACCAGGTTTAGCAGTTGTTTTAGTTGGAAATAATTCTGCTTCAAGAACATATGTAAATTCGAAGCACAAAGCATGTAATGAACTAGGTATGTATTCTGAAGTGATTGAATTACCTGAGACAGTTTCTGAAGATGAATTATTATTGGTTGTAAACAAATTAAACGATGATCAGGCAATTCATGGTATTTTAGTTCAGTTACCACTACCTGCTCATATCTCTGAAAAGAAAGTAATTGAAACGATTTCTCCATTAAAAGATGTTGATGGATTTCATCCAATTAATATTGGAAGAATGATGACTAATCAAGATTCATTACTACCTTGTACTCCTTTTGGTATATTAAAATTAATTGAAAATACAAATATTCCGATTAGTGGTAAACATGTGGTTGTTATTGGTCGTAGTAATATTGTAGGGAAACCAGTTGGGCAGTTATTTTTAAACGAAAACGCAACGGTTACTTATACACATTCACGTACAACTAATCTTAAAAATATTACAAAGCAGGCTGATATTCTAATTGTTGCTATTGGTGTAGCAAAATTAATTACGGCTGATTATGTTAAAGAAGGTGCAATTGTTATTGACGTCGGAATGAATAGAGATGAAAATGGCAAATTGTGTGGAGACGTAAATTTTGAAGATGTAAAAAATATTGCTGGATTTATTACTCCTGTACCAGGTGGAGTTGGTCCTATGACAATTACAATGCTACTTCATAATACGTTAAAAGCGGCGTCTCAAATTGATCATAACATTAATTTGAGTGTAAAACTTTAATCATATTGCTTTGCAAGAATGAAAGAAGGGGTAGGCATGACGGAAAAGCTACCAGTTACTGTTACCGCATTAACTAAATATTTAAAAGCAAAGTTTCAAGCGGATCGAAATTTACAAAGTATACTTCTCCGTGGAGAAATCTCAAACTTTAAACGTCATTCATCTAGCGGTCATTATTATTTTACCTTAAAAGATGATGGTGCTAGAATTGCGGCGGTCATGTTTCAATCCTATAATGCTAATATAGCATTTCAACCAACTGATGGTATGCAGGTTATTGTTCAAGGTGAAATAAATGTATACCCTGGGTCTGGTAGCTATCAAATCTACATAAGAGACATGCAACCTGATGGGGTTGGCGGTCTCTTTGTAGCTTATGAACAATTAAAGAAAAAACTATTAGAAGAAGGACTCTTTGATCAGAAATTTAAGAAAAAGATTCCTTCTTTTCCTAGTGTAATCGGGGTTGCGACTTCACCGACTGGAGCAGCCGTACGGGACATAATAACAACAATTCAAAGAAGATATCCAATTGGTAAAATAGTCGTAATACCGACTCTTGTACAAGGAGAAGGTGCCCCTACATCAGTTGTGAAATCAATTGAAACAGCTAATAAAATGAAAGAAATTGATGTTTTAATAGTCGGGCGAGGTGGAGGTTCAATTGAGGAGCTTTGGGCTTTTAATGATGAAAAAGTCGCAAGAGCTATTTTTACATCAAAAATTCCAATTATTTCAGCAGTTGGGCATGAGACCGATACGACTATAGCTGATTATGTTGCCGATTTACGAGCTCCTACACCAACAGCTGCGGCAGAGTTAGTTTCTTTAAGTCAGAGAGAAATTCTAGAACAATTTTCAGTAAGAGAAACAAGACTTAATAAAGCGATAGATACAATTATCGAACGTAAAAAAGCTCAATTAAAGTCAGTTCAAGATGCTTATGTTTTTAGGTATCCAAATTCATTATTACATCCAAAACAAGAACAGTTTGATCGAATTAATGAGCGCTTTCACTCGACAATAAATGAAATTGTGAAATCGAAAATCAATAAACATAAAGAGCTTAATTCGTCATTACTAATACATCATCCGAGTAATAGAATTCAGCTTGAAAAACAAAAACACTTGCAGTTACATATGACTTTACAAAAAGAATTTAATCGACTTGTAACCCAGAAAAAATTTGAAATGGAAAAAATAGTGCATACACTTGATGCACTTAGTCCATTAAAGGTTATGGCCAGGGGTTATTCATTAGCTTATAAAGATAATAATGAACTGATAAAATCGGTTAACCAAGCAAAAAGCGGAGATCGATTCCAGTTACAAATGACTGATGGAAAATTAAATTGTGAAGTACTTGAAGTAAAAGGAGAGTAAAGCAATTGTCACAAAACGAACTATCTTTTGAAGAAGCAATTAAAGAGATTGAAACGATTGTACAAAAACTAGAGCAAGGTGATGTACCACTTGAAAAAGCAATCGAATATTTTCAAGAAGGTATAAAACTGTCTCAAGTTTGTCAAGAAAAGCTTACAAAAGTTGAAAAACAAATGACATCGATTTTAAATGAACAAGGTGAGCAAACTCCTTTTACTGTTGAGGAGGAATAATATGAACACTTTCAAGGAATTTATGGAGTATTCCAGTAGACTTGTTAATGAAGAAATGATTAAATCAATTGAGAGTTTAAAAGCCCCAGAGAGATTAAAAGAATCGATGTCTTATTCATTACAAGGTGGCGGGAAACGAATTAGACCTCTTTTACTTTTCGCGACTCTAGATGCATTTGGTAATGACCCAGTACTAGGGATTAAACCTGCATGTGCTTTGGAAATGATTCATACTTATTCATTAATTCATGATGATTTACCTTGTATGGATGATGATGATTTCCGAAGAGGAAAACCGACGAATCATAAAGTATTTGGTGAAGATCTTGCAGTATTAGCAGGTGATGGTTTACTGACATATGCATTCAAATTAATTACAGAAATGAATGACAATCAAGTATCTAATTCAGTGAAGCTACAATTGATTAGTGAATTAGCAATTGCTGCTGGTCCTGAAGGGATGGTTGCTGGTCAGGTTGCAGATATGGAAGGTGAAAGTAAACAGCTTAGTGGTGAAGAATTGCAATATATCCATGAAAGAAAAACGGGTAAAATGCTAATGTATCCAGTTATCGCGGGTGCAATTATTTCAAAAGCTTCAGCTGAGCAATTATCACATCTAACACAATTTGCATATAAACTTGGCATAGCATTTCAAATACAAGATGACATTTTAGATGTAATTGGCGACGAAGAAGTTTTAGGAAAGCCTGTAGGTAGTGATATCGAAAATGATAAAACGACATATGTGAAGCTATACACAGTCGAAGGGGCAAAAGAGAGACTGCATACTTTTATTACAGAAGCTAAACAACATGTTAGAGCATGTGGAATTAAAGATGATTATCTAATCTCAATTTGTGATTTTGTCGGAAATCGCAGTTTTTAACCTATAATTATGTAATGAAATGGCTGTCCATTGAATAGATTTATACATTTATGTATAATGTAGGTACTTTATAACAAATGCTAATGTTGTTAATCAAATATACAGAAATGTTTGCCGTTAACACATCTGTGCTAGCGGCTTTCTTTTCATTTTGATGGAAAATATCGATAATTTTAATCTATAAATATAAAAAACATTAAACAGTTTTTAATAAAAATGGTATTATGATACATGGTGTTAAGAGTAAGTCTTTTTGAAACTAGCGTTTAACTACAAGTATGGTAAAATCATTTTATAGATAAAATTACATAATAATGAATTATTTAAAGAGATTTAACATCTAGGAAGGTGAGTGATCCAAGATGGATCTTACGACAATTGAAAATCCGAGTTTTTTAAAAAATAAAACGAACGGTGAGTTAGAAGTATTAAGTGAAGAAATTCGTAAATTTCTTATTCAGCAACTTTCTGAAACTGGTGGCCATATTGCACCAAATTTAGGGGTTGTAGAATTAACGATAGCATTACATAAAGTCTTTGATTCGCCTAAAGACAAATTTTTATGGGATGTAGGACATCAATCATATGTTCATAAAATACTAACTGGTCGAGCGAAGGAATTTACTACACTAAGACAATTTAAAGGATTATGTGGTTTTCCAAAGCGAAATGAAAGTGAACATGATGTATGGGAAACAGGGCATAGCTCGACTTCTCTATCTGCTGCGATGGGAATGGCTATTGCAAGAGATATTAAAAAAACTGGAGAGTATATTGTTCCAATCATCGGAGACGGTGCTTTAACAGGCGGTATGGCTCTAGAGGCGATGAACCATATTGGTCATGAGCAAAAAGATGTCATTGTTATACTGAATGATAATGAAATGTCAATCGCACCTAACGTAGGTGCTTTACATAGCATTTTAGGTAGACTCCGAACAACCGGGAAATATCGTTGGGCAAAAGGTGAACTTGAAGGTGTCATCAAAAAAATTCCAGGAATCGGCGATAAACTTTCAAGTACATCTAAGAAATTAAAAGATAGCCTTAAATATTTAGTTACGCAAGGTATGTTTTTCGAGGAAATGGGCTTCACTTATTTTGGCCCAGTTGATGGACATAGTTATGAAGATTTATTTGAAACGCTTGAATATGCAAAGAAAACTAAAGGTCCAGTATTAGTGCATGTTTTAACGAAAAAAGGAAAAGGGTATAAGCCTGCTGAAAGTGATGACATCGGAACTTGGCATGGCACTGGTCCTTATAAAGTTGAATCAGGTAAGTTAATTAAGCCTAATCAAGCACCACCTGCGTGGAGTAAGCTTGTGAGCGATACGGTTTTAAAATTAGCTTTAAATGATGAGCGAATCGTTGCGCTTACACCTGCAATGCCAGTAGGGTCAAAATTGGAAAATTTCCAAGCGCTATTACCTGATCGAATTTTTGATGTCGGTATTGCTGAACAACATGCCGCAACTGTAGCAGCTGGTTTAGCGACACAGGGGATGAAGCCGTTTTTAGCGATTTACTCTACATTCCTACAAAGAGCATATGACCAAGTGCTACATGATATTTGTCGACAAAATTTAAATGTGTTTATTGGCATAGACCGTGCAGGGTTAGTTGGGGCAGATGGTGAAACACACCAAGGTGTATTTGATATTGCATTCCTACGTCATATACCTAATTTAGTATTAATGATGCCTAAAGATGAAAATGAAGGCCAACACATGGTTAATACTGCCATTAAATATGATGATGGTCCTATTGCATTACGTTTCCCAAGAGGGAATGGAATCGGTGTACCAATGGATGAAGAGTTAAAAGAAATTCCAATAGGCTCATGGGAAGTTTTAAGAGAAGGAACTGATGCCGTAATCCTAACATTTGGAACAACCATTAAAATGGCTCTAGATGCTGCGGATGAATTGGAAAAAGATAATATTTCTGTAAAAGTAGTAAACGCTAGGTTTATTAAACCGATGGATACTGCTATGTTAAGTGATATTTTTAAAGATGGAAAACCAATTTTAACAATCGAAGAAGCAGTCCTACAAGGTGGGTTTGGAAGTGCTGTCTTAGAATTTGCAAGCTCAAATAATTTTCAAAATGTCCGTGTAGAACGCATCGGTATACCTGATTTATTTGTTGAGCATGGTGATGTTGATAAATTGCTTGAAGAAATTCATTTAACAAAAGATGAATCGGTTAAAAAAATCCGTGAAATGGTTTGTAATAAATAAGAGGATGACATATAAATGGCAAAAAAGGAACGAGTAGACGTACTCCTAGTAGATCGTGGTTTAATCGAAACACGCGAAAAAGCTAAACGAGCGATCATGGCAGGTCTTGTCTATACAAATGAACAAAGATTAGATAAGCCTGGAGAAAAGATTGATATTGAACTACCATTGCAAATTAAAGGTGAAGTAATGCCATATGTAAGTCGTGGTGGATTCAAATTAGAGAAAGCTTTAAACACATTTGATGTATCTGTGCAAGATAAAATTATGATTGATATCGGTTCTTCAACAGGTGGCTTTACAGATTGTGCACTTCAAAATGGAGCGAAAAAATCATATGCACTTGATGTTGGATATAATCAACTTGCATGGAAATTAAGACAAGATGAACGCGTAATTGTTATGGAGAGAACAAATTTTAGGTATGTGAAACCAGAAGATTTAATCGAAGGACTACCGCAATTTGCTTCAATCGACGTGTCATTTATTTCATTGAGATTAATTTTACCAGTTCTAAAAACATTACTAGTACCTTCAAGTGATGTTGTCGCTTTAATCAAACCACAATTTGAAGCAGGTAGAGAACAAGTTGGTAAAAAAGGGATTGTACGCGAACCGAAAGTACATGAACAAGTAATCGAAATGATGGTCGACTTTTCACTACGTCAAGGATATGATATTAAAGCATTAACTTTCTCTCCTATAACAGGTGGAGATGGTAATATTGAATTCTTAATTCATCTTCATTGGGAAGGTTCAAAAGAAGTTGGAACGAGCGAACTAAAACGTTCTCCAATGGAAATTGTAAATGAAGCACATAGTGAATTGAAGAAGGCCAAATAATAAAAAGGAAACCTATTTGGTTTCCTTTTTCTCCTTTTTTCCAAATGGAGATATCGGTAAAAATAGTATTTAATATTTAAATACTAAAAAATGCATTTTATGAAAACGTTTAAAAAAATATATACAATAACGAGTAAGTTAGATAAGATAATCTTACATAAGTAAGATATTTGTCGGAATTTGCAAAGAGGTGTATTATGAATAAAGGTCAGCGTCATATAAAAATACGTGAAATTATCGCGAAAAATGAAGTCGAAACACAAGATGAATTAGTACAATCATTACGAGATTTAGGTTTTAAAGTAACTCAAGCAACTATTTCTCGTGACATAAAAGAGCTACACCTAGTAAAAGTACCATTATCAGATGGTCGATATAAATATAGCTTACCTGCGGATCAACGATTTAATCCATTACAAAAATTAAAAAGACTTTTAATTGATTCATTTATTAAAATTGATAGTTCTAGTCATTTAATCGTAATGAAAACATTACCGGGTAATGCAAATGCTGTTGGTGCATTAATTGATCATTTAGATTGGGCTGAAATTATGGGTACAATCTGTGGTGATGATACGATATTAATTATTTGTCGTACACCTGTAGATGCTGAGGATTTAAAAGAAAAATTTATTGACATGCTTCAATAGGAGAATGGTTTTAAAAAAGAGGAGAGAAACTCATTGTTATCTGAAATTATCATTAAAAATTTTGCAATCATTGAGGAAGTAGCCATTTCATTTGAAAAGGGTTTAACTGTACTAAGTGGTGAAACAGGAGCTGGGAAGTCAATTATTATTGACGCCATCGGTCTATTACTTGGTGGTCGTGGGTCTGCAGAATTCGTAAGATATGATACTGATAAAGCAGAAATAGAAGGCTTATTTCATATCGAAAATGAGAATCATTTAATTTACGCTAGATGTAGAGAATTAGGTTTTGACATTGAAGATGAAATGATTATATTAAAAAGAGATATTACTTCAACTGGAAAAAGTATTTGTCGCATCAATGGTAAGTTAGTGACAACTTCTATTTTAAAGGAAATTGGTGGTCTCTTGGTTGATATTCATGGACAACATGAGAGTCAAGATTTAATGGACCAAGAACATCATTTACCGATGTTACAGCAATATGATGAAAAAGCGATTCATCCTTTAGTTACTGAATATCAATCAATTTTTAATAACTATATGGCCCTAAAAAAACAGTTAAAGCAATTGACTGAAAATGAGCAACAAATGGCGCATAGATTAGATTTAATCCAATTTCAACTATCAGAAATTCAAAATGCTAATTTACAGGAAAATGAAGATGATCAGCTGATGGAAGAAAGACTTAAAATTTCTAATTTTGAACGCATTTATAAATCATTAGTAGAGGCATATCAAAGTTTATCACAGGATGGATCAGGTTTAGATTCAGTTCGATCAAGTATGTATTCTTTAGAATCTGTTACAAATATTGATAATGATATTAAGGAAATGCATGAGGGTATTAGTAGTAGTTATTATTTATTAGAAGATATATCTTATCGATTACGTGATTCCATTGAACAAATGGAATATGATCCAAATAGACTGAATGAAATTGAAACACGTTTAAGCGAAATCTCTACTCTTAAAAAGAAGTATGGACATAGCGTTGCAGACATCTTACAATACGCTGAAGGTATCGAACAAGAGTTAGATACGATCCAACATAAAGATAAGCATATAGAGAAGCTAGAAAAAGAACTAGATCAAGTAACGGATAAACTAATCGAAGCCGCAAAATTACTTTCAAATAAACGTAAAGAATTAGCAATTAAATTAACAGCTGATATACATAAAGAATTAAAAGAGCTTTATATGGATAAAACGACCTTTGAAATTATGTTTGAAGTAGAAGAAGGTCAAGAAACAGATCCATTATTAGGTGATAAACATGTAAAGTTTAAAAAAGATGGATTTGATTTTGTCGAATTTTATATATCGACAAATCCAGGTGAGCCTTTAAAGCCGTTAGCTAAAGTTGCATCAGGCGGAGAGCTATCAAGAATGTTCCTTGCTTTAAAGAGTATATTTACTAAGCACCAAGGAATTACGTCAATTATTTTTGATGAAGTTGATACAGGTGTTAGTGGAAGAGTAGCGCAAGCGATAGCGGAAAAAATACATAAGGTATCGATTAATTCTCAAGTACTTTGTATTACCCACTTACCTCAAGTTGCGTCTATGGCAGATACTCATTTATTTATAGCGAAGTTAATTGATGGCAACCGAACAAAAACTTCTGTTACGCCGTTACGAAATGATCAAAAAATTAATGAAATCGCAAGAATGATTGCTGGAGTAGAAATTACAGACGTTACGATTCAGCATGCTAAAGAATTGATTGAACAAGCAACTTCAACAAAATTTCAAGCTCAATAATATAAGAGAATTTTTAATGATAGAAGTTTTTTTGCTATTCATTAAATATTCTCTTTTTTTTGTGGGAATTATTGATAAATTAGTAATTGGAAAATGCTAAATGAAACATACTAATACAACATTATACGAGAAAGTATCTATCATAATTTTACAATCATATTTTGCTTTTACAAAGCTAACATTAACTACATAGCCGCGAATTAAAAAAAATGAAATTTGGCGCTAAGGAGAGTGATTCGCTTGTGAAAAAGGTAAATGTTCATCGAATAATAAAAATTCTTCTCCTTTTATTTATAGTTGGTATTGGCGTGTTTAATATAAATCAAAAAAATGTATTTTCATCTACCATAAATAAAGATCAACAAAGCGAAATCGTAAATGTTGCTTTAGGTATGAATGAATTACCAAGCAAAAAGGTGGATGTAAAAGTATTAAACCATTTAAGAATAATACCAGGAGGACAATCAATAGGAGTAAAACTTAATTCAGTAGGTGTCTTAGTCGTTGGGCACCATTTAGTAAATACGAGCTCAGGACAAAAGTCTCCAGGTGAAATTGCAGGTATTAAGGTTGGAGATATGATAATAAAAATGAATGGTAAACAAATCGAAAAAATGTCGGATGTACTACCATTTATTCAAAAAGCCGGGAAGTACGGAAAACCGATTAAAATCACTGTAAAACGTGAAGGGAAGTATTATACTAAAATGCTACAACCTATTCGTGATCAAGGCCGTGACAGCTATAGAATAGGCTTGTATATAAGAGATTCAGCTTCTGGTATTGGTACGATGACATTTATTGAACCAAATTCATTAAAATATGGCGCATTAGGACATGTCATCTCAGACAGCGATACAAGAAAGGCTATAGAAGTAGAAGACGGGCATATAGTCTATTCTACTGTTACAGCTATTGAAAAAGGCTCAGATGGTTCCCCAGGAGAAAAAATTGCACATTTTGCTCTAGATCGCGGAACTATTGGCAATATCACATCTAATAGTCCCTTTGGAATATTCGGTAAAGTTAATAGTACAATTGACAATGGGATTATGTCTCAACCTTTACCGATTGCATTATCAAATGAAGTGAAAAAAGGTCCTGCTAAAATACTTACTGTTATACATGATAATAAAGTTGAAGCATTTGACATAGAAATCGTGAGCAGTATCCAACAAAAATTTCCATCTACAAAAGGGATTATTTTAAAGGTAACTGATAAGCGTTTACTTAAAGAAACCGGTGGAATCGTACAAGGCATGAGCGGCTCACCAATCATTCAAAACGGTAAATTAATTGGTGCAGTTACACATGTTTTTGTAAATGATTCAACGAGTGGATATGGAGTTCATATTGAATGGATGCTTGATGAAGCAAAAGTCCCAATATATGATTATCAAAATAAAAAAGCATCTTGAAGTAAAATACACCTACTAAATTTAGTAGGTGTATTTTTTGAAATTAGATTGAATATGGAAAAAAATGGTTATATACTAGTAAGAAGAACGAGTTGATTAAAAAATTATTAATATAAAAAATAGTTGAGAATAAAGAATATTTTAAGACTTTGTAAATTTTTATTAAAAATTATAAATTTACATACTATTTCATTTTTTATATAATGAATTATATGATAATTCGACTTAATACATAGTTGTTTTTATTGCTATCGTCGAATGCTAGAAGAAAATGAAGAAAACTATCTATATTAATAAAAATATTCAGAATTTATAATAAAAACAGGAAATAAATTTTTATTGTCGAAATTATCGGTAATAAGTAATGTAATTCACTATAGAGGATGTAGGGAGGAACGGGCGTGGAGAAAATTAAAGTATTATTGGTTGATGATAATAAAGAACTTGTTATCATGTTGGAGAACTACATTAACGCACAGACTGATATGGAAGTGGTTGGAGTTGCGTTTAATGGACAAGATTGCTTACCTCTAGTGAAAGACAAAAAGCCAGATGTATTAGTATTAGATATTATTATGCCTCATTTAGACGGTTTAGCAGTTTTAGATCGCTTACGTACTGGCTTAGTTGAGAAAATTCCAAACGTAATAATGTTAACTGCTTTTGGTCAAGAGGATGTAACTAAAAAAGCGGTTGATCTTGGAGCGTCATACTTTATCTTGAAACCATTTGATATGGAGCATTTAATCAGCAACATTCGTCAAGTAGTTGGAAAAGGTAGCTCAATTACTAAACGAAATGCCCCATCGCTTGTTTCAAATTACGAAAGTAAGCCACGCAACTTAGATGCAAGTATCACTAGTATCATTCATGAAATTGGTGTACCTGCTCATATTAAAGGTTATATGTACTTACGAGAAGCAATTTCAATGGTATACAATGATATTGAACTACTAGGTTCAATTACAAAAGTATTATATCCAGATATTGCTAAGAAATTTAATACAACTGCTAGCCGAGTTGAGCGTGCGATTCGACATGCGATTGAAGTAGCATGGAGCCGTGGAAATATCGATAGTATTTCTACATTATTCGGTTACACAATTTCGATGTCAAAAGCAAAACCAACAAATTCAGAATTTATTGCAATGGTAGCAGACAAATTGCGCCTAGAACATAAAGCATCATAAGTTAATTTTTAAGTACAAATTGTCCAAGAAAATTTCAATTCCGATAAACTTCTAACAGTGATCCCACAGACTTATTCTCTAAGCGAATAACTTCTTATGAGATCTTCGGTATTTTTTCGCATTAGCAATTATTATTAGAAAGGGGCTGTCCACAAGTCAGGTTAACTGGCACGTGGGCAGCCCCTTTAATCATTCAATGTATTATTGATTTGTTAACGTATTTTTTAGTACATTGCTTTCAATATGAAAAGGGGTATGCAGATCATTATTTCAGCAGATTTCTATCCATTTTTAATTTAATTGCAATATTCTCACCTAATTGCAGTTCGTATTTATTTGCAGTTAACCTTAATTAAATCAGAGTCTCCCCAAATTCCATTTATTAAACGATTTGCAATTCGCATTTCTCTACTACGCTAATTTTAGATGCAACTTCTTTTAAATTAAAATTAGATTGTACATTTTTTTGTAGTGTGCTATAATATTTATTGTGCCACTGAAACATTAAGAAAAACGATATTATTACTACGGAAATTTGGAAGAAAATTGGACGTATTCCATGACGCGTTAGCTATTTCAACCTTGTTTTAAATTTAGTAGTAGTGTCTGTTAGTGAAGATTGTTGTGAAACAAGCTGCCTAATGGAACGGCCCTGGAGCCGAATTGCGAAAGAGAGGTAGGGCTTTCGCCAATAGACAACAATTTTTAATTATAATTAACTAACATATATAAATAAAGGCTAGTCGTATACGTTGTACGAATAGCCTTTTTCCATTTTAAAAAATAAAATTATGATCTTAATTAAAATAAAAAAAGATAGGACCATGCAATATGGTAGCCCTATCTTTTTTATTTGTTGTCTTATTAGATAATAAATACGATTGTAAATACAATTGCAACGATGAAACGATATACTGCAAATCCAGTTAGCTTTACTTTTTCTAATAATTTTAAGAATGAAACGATAGCAAGTAATGCAACTACGAAAGCAGTAATAAATCCAGTTGCAAACAGTGGTAAGTCTGAAGCACTTAAAATATCGATATTTTTTACAAGATCTAATCCGCTTGCTGCGATCATCATAGGAACTGCTAGAATAAATGTAAATTCTGCAGAAGTTTTGCGATCTAGACCAAATAATAATCCCCCAGCAATAGTAGAGCCTGAGCGTGAAAATCCTGGCCATAATGCTAACATTTGAAAGCAACCAATAATGAAAGCTTGCTTATATGAAATATGATCTAAATCAGATGATTTAGGTTGTTTAGAAACTTTTTCTGCAACAATTAATAGAATACCGCCTGCTACTAGTCCGATTACAACAGTTTTTGGTGAAAATAATACATCTTTAATAAAATCGTGGAATACAAGCCCAACAATCCCAGCTGGAATTGCACCGATAATGATATGTATTAAGTTTAGGTTAGTTTGTCGGTAACCGTCGGATTTAACGCCAAGGACTGACCAAAGTCGTTTCCAGAAAACAACAACTACTGCTAAAATTGAACCAAGTTGTACAATAACTTCGAAAAATGATGCTTTTTCACCAGTGAATTTTAATAAATCAGCAACTAAAATCATATGACCAGTTGAAGAAACGGGTAAGAATTCAGTTAAACCTTCAACCATACCCATGATAAAACCAATTAACCAATCAGGTAACATTTAAAAATACCTCCATAAATACTTGTCTTTAAAATATACACAATACTTAACATTTTACTTGAAAATTAAGTAATATGAAAGGAAGTTTAAATTAAAATTACCTTATATTTGTTAATTATTTGTATAATTTTACTCAATTTAATGATAAATGTAATTTTTATGAGATAATTTATGTGAGTATAGTGCAAAAAAAAGAAGGAGAAAAAATTCTACCTTCTTTGTAACAGTAAAATGAATAAAATTTACTAAACAACTTTTTTATTTCTTTTCTTGATCTTCAGAAGTTTCATTGTTATTAGTTAAATCCAATTCCATCAACTTTTTCATTAATATATGCTGTGGCATATGCATAATTTGTTCTAAAGGAACATTTAATTTTTTTGATAATAATATTGCCGTTTCAGGCGAAATTTGTAATGGTCGCATAATGTACCTCCTTAGTAGTTTCGTAAAATTAGTATACAATAAGAAAAAGAAGAAAGTACATATTTTCTCCAAGGGGGAATTTTAAAGTGGTCGATATTATTGGTCATAGAGGGGCAGCAGGAACCTATCCAGAAAATACAATGGTTTCTTTTATGGCATGTGAGGATTTAGGAGCAGATGGAATTGAATTAGACGTACACTTAACAAAAGATGGTGAAATTGTTGTTATACATGACGAGACAATTAATCGTACAACAAACGGAAAAGGTTTCGTTAAAGACTATACTTTAGCAGAATTAAAGCAATTTGATGCTAGTTATCGATTTAAACGGCAATTTAAAGGATGTACAATTCCGACATTAAAAGAAGTGTTTGAATGGGCAAGAGGGAATAGTTTCAGTATTAATGTGGAACTAAAAAACGATAAGATTGAATATCACGGGCTAGAAGAACGAGTAATAAATTTAATCCGTTCATATGAATATGAAAAAAGAATCGTTTTATCTTCTTTTAATCATAAAAGTATGCTTAAATTCCACTTAATGGCGCCAGATATTGAAACAGCAGTTCTATATAATAGAAGAAGTAAAGAACCATGGAAACTTGCTGAAGATTTTAAAGCAAGAGCAGTTCATCCGAATTATCGTATTATTACTGATGAACAAATCAAAAGGACGATGGAACATCAAATAGCAGTTAGGCCGTATACGATCAATGAGCCGGATGTAATGAAACGTTTAATTGAAATCAATTGTACGGGGATTATTACGGACTTTCCAGAAATAGCGTTCAAAATTCGAAGTCAGCTTCTAAGTAAATAAAAAAAGTGCTTACTTTATAGTGAGCACTTTCTTTGCATTTCTACCCGCATTCTGCAGTGGAAATTAACTATTCATTTTTAGAAGAGGATTATCTTTTTAAAAATTTACCTTGAACTTTGTTTCGTTTTCGATCCCTGAATAATACAAAGCTTCCAACTAAATAAAAACCGACACCTAAAGAAACAATTCCGATTAGTAATTGCAATGGAATATTAGGAATACCAAAAGAATGAATTAAAAAAACCGAGTCGCGAAGTAATTTAATGCCGATAACTGCTAAAGCTATTGGTACAACAATCACAACGAATGCTAACATACGTGTAAATGATTCTTTCATGTTAATTAATTCCTCCGATTAATAATAACAATATATAACAAAATTACATAATTCTCTTTCTTCATAATCTTATACAAGTATAGTGTTGTCAAGACTAATAAAACTTTTGAAATAGACGAAAGAATAACTTTATAGATATAATAGTCTAATGTGTTTAATAATTTGTTGAAATTAGTAGGTGAACTAAGATGAAACAAAACGTAATGATTGTCGGAATGGGAACTGGTGGAACAGCTGTATTAAAGCTGTTGTCACATTCCGATTTATTTCATGTAGTTGCAGTAGTAGATATGATAAAAGAGGCTAAAGGGTTAGAATATGCTAAAAGCTTAAATATACCAATACTAAAGGATTGGAAAGCTAATTTAACCGAGGATATTCATGTAGTAATTAATACAACTGGAGATGAAGCAATTTATCAGGAATTAATCGAACATAAAGCTAATCAAACTTTAGTTATTCCAGGTTCAGTTGCAAAAATGATTTCTGATCTTGTTCAAGAAAAAGAATCGCTTTTTAATTTAATTAATAATAAAAAAAGGCAGCAGGAATTAATTTTAGATAACACTCATGATGGAATGATTGTCGTAGATAAATGGGGGAAAGTTCTTTTATTTAATCGATCAGCAGAAAGAATGTTACATACTGATAAAGATGATGCAATTGGCAGGTATATATTAGATGTAGTGCCGACTAGTAAATTGCCAAGAGTGCTTCAAACGAAAAAAAAGGAAATTAATCAAGAGCACATATTAATTAATGGTAGCAAAATTTTTACAACGCGTATTCCAATATTCCGTGAAGATGGAGAACTTGAAGGTGCTATTTCTGTTTTTAAAGATGATACTGAAGTGCTAGATTTAGCTGAAGAAGTGACGAATTTAAAAGAAGTTTATAGCATGCTTGAAGCAGTCATTCAAAGTTCAGATGAAGCGATTTCGGTTGTGGATGAAAAAGGTAATGGAATTATTATTAATCCCGCATACACGAGATTAACTGGATTATCAAGTGAACAAGTTTTAGGAAAACATGCAACAATTGATATTGCTGAAGGAGAAAGTGTTCACGTAAAAGTATTGAAGACTAAGCAAGCTGTTCGTGGAGTGCGAATGAAAGTTGGAAAACAAAACCGAGATGTATTAGTTAATGTAGCACCTGTAATCGTTGATGGAGAATTAAAAGGAAGTGTTGGAGTAATCCATGATGTTTCCGAAATTTCTCAGTTAACAAATGAGTTACATAGAGCACGACAAATTATTAGAACATTAGAAGCAAAATATTCGTTTGAGGATATAGCTGGTGATTCTGAAGGTATTCGATTAGCGATTATGCAGGCTAAATTAGCTGCGAGTACTCCTGCTACAGTTTTGCTACGCGGAGAATCAGGAACAGGAAAAGAATTGTTTGCTCACGCGATCCATAATGAAAGCGATCGCAAATATAATAAATTTGTTCGCGTTAATTGTGCTGCCATTTCAGAAACTTTATTAGAAAGTGAATTATTTGGATATGAAGAAGGTGCATTTTCGGGAGCGAAACGTGGTGGGAAAAGAGGCCTGTTTGAAGAAGCTAATAATGGTAGTATTTTCTTAGATGAAATTGGAGAATTATCACCTGCCATGCAAGCCAAACTATTAAGGGTCCTACAAGAAAAAGAAATTAGACGTGTAGGTGGGACAAAGTCTATACCGATAAACGTGCGTGTGATTGCTGCGACGAATGTTCATTTGGAGGAAGCAATCATTGATGGAAAGTTTCGTGAGGATCTTTATTACCGATTGAATAAACTTCCTATCATTATTCCGGCACTAAAGGATCGAATAGAAGATATTTTACCAATTGGTGAGAGGCTCCTTTCGAAAATTAATCAAGACTACGGGCGTAATGTTGAAGGAATCTCAGTATCAGCATTAAAAAAATTAAACAGTTACAATTGGCCTGGGAATGTACGGGAATTGGAAAATGTGTTGGGAAGAGCAGTTATATTTATGAAGTTTAACGAAAAACAAATTTTACCTGAACATTTATCAGCAATTGTACAAGTTAAACATGATGTTCAATCTGCTGAACCAAACGAAACTGTACATTTTGAAGAAATAAGCTCCCTTGATGAAATGGTCATAAATTATGAAGGTGAAATCATTGAAAAGATATTACTAAAGAATAATGGCAATAAGACAAAGTCTGCAAAAGAGCTTGGGATATCGGTCAGAAATTTGTATTATAAATTAGAGAAATACCACACTGCAAAAAATAGCACGCAATAATTTGCGTGCTATGAATATTTTTGCATACAATTACTGTCATTTTTCAAAATATTGTTGTAGAATAGATTTTGTGGGTGTTACTAGTACCTGGTACTATAACGTTGGAAATGTAAGGCTTTTCAACTATTTTTAAAATAGTTCCATCCTTTTTGAAAAGTTGGCACGCTAATTGCTTTATATAGTGTGAGGGGATGAAAGGAAGGGCTTCAATGAATTTAAAAGATATAATGATACTCGCGAAAAGTCATTCAATGCAAACAGTAGCTGTAGCAGTAGCTGAAGATTTTGAAGTAAAAGAAGCAGTTTCATTAGCATTAGATAATGACTTAGCAAAATTTTTACTTTTCGGAAATGAGCAGACCATCTATGAAATGTATGAAGATTTATTAAAAAATGAACAATTTGCAGAAAAACTAACAATCGTTCATTCTAATACAAATAAAGAGGCTGCTAAAAATGCAGTTGTAGCTGTTCGCTCTGGCGAAGCTTCAATTGTAATGAAAGGTAATCTTTCATCTTCAGTTCTTCTGAAAGAAGTGTTGAATAAAGAATATGGCTTAAGAGATAAAGGCGTTTTATCACATGTAGCAATATTCGATGTACCAGGTAGAGAAAATGCAGTCATCGTAACTGATGCTGCAATGAACATTGCACCTACATTAGATCAAAAAGTGAAAATTGTTGAAAACAGTGTTGAAATTGCAAGGAAAGTAGGAATCGAAACCCCTAAGGTTGCTGTACTAGCAGCTGTTGAAGTAGTAAATCCTGCGATGCAAGTTACACTAGATGCAGCATCACTAACTGTCATGAATACAAGAGGACAAATTAAAAATTGTATTATTGATGGTCCATTAGCGCTTGATAATGCCATTTCTGTTGAAGCAGCTGAACATAAAGGTTTAACTGGAGAAGTAGCTGGGCGAGCTGATATTTTATTAGTGCCAACAATAGAAACTGGAAATATTCTATATAAATCTTTAGTCTTTATGGCTAACGCAGAAGTGGCTGCACTAATTGCTGGAGCTAAGGCACCGATTGTTTTAACTTCGCGTTCTGATTCAGCAATGACAAAGTTATATTCATTAGCATTAGCTATATGTAATTCTAAAAAATAAACTTACACATTTTAAGGGAGCTGTTATTACATGGAAATCTTCAAATACTTAGAAACTTACGATTATGAGCAAGTAGTTTTCTGCCAAGACAAAGAATCAGGATTAAAAGCGATTATCGCTATTCATGATACAACTTTAGGTCCAGCTTTAGGCGGAACTAGAATGTGGACTTACGAATCAGAAGAAGCTGCAATTGAAGATGCTCTACGTTTAGCAAAAGGTATGACTTATAAAAATGCTGCTGCTGGCTTAAACTTAGGTGGAGGAAAAACAGTAATCATCGGTGATCCACGTAAAGATAAAAACGAAGCAATGTTCCGTGCATTTGGACGTTATATTCAAGGCTTAAATGGACGTTATATTACTGCTGAAGACGTAGGTACTACTGTTGCTGACATGGATTTAATCCACGAGGAAACTGATTATGTTACAGGTATTTCACCTTCATTCGGTTCTTCAGGTAACCCATCTCCAGTTACTGCATTTGGTGTATACCGTGGGATGAAAGCTGCTGCAAAAGAAGCATTTGGTACAGACAGCTTAGAAGGTAAAAAAATTGCAATCCAAGGTGTTGGTAATGTTGCATACAGCCTATGCGAATACTTACATGAAGAAGGCGCACAATTAATCGTTACTGATATTAATAAAGAAGCAGTACAACGTGCGGTAGAAGCATTTGGAGCTACAGCAGTAGATCCTGATGATATTTACGGTGTTGAATGTGATATTTACGCTCCATGTGCATTAGGTGCGACTATTAACGATAAAACAATACCATTATTAAAAGCGAAAGTTATTGCAGGTTCTGCAAATAACCAATTAAAAGAAACTCGCCATGGTGATTTAATCCATGAATTAGGAATCGTTTATGCTCCTGACTACGTAATCAATTCAGGTGGAGTTATTAACGTTGCTGATGAGTTATACGGATATAACTACGACCGTGCAATGAAAAAAGTTGAAGGCTTATATGATAACATTGCAAAAGTTATTGAAATTTCAAAACGTGATGGTATTCCAACATATTTAGCTGCTGATCGTTTAGCTGAAGAACGTATTGCTACAATGGCAAAATCTCGTAGCCAATTCTTATCTAATGGTCACAACATCTTAAGCAGAAGATAATTAACTGATTTAAAAAATTCCTTTATTTTTTAGATGGAAAGAAAGAGTGGAGTAATAAAAGCTCTTTCTTTCTAGTTATAAAGGTAAGGTAAACTTAGAAGGGAGAGTGTTGACAAATGCATCGTATTTTAGTAATTAATCCTGGCAGCACATCCACAAAGGTTGGTGTATTTGATGATGAAAAACCAATTTTTGAACAAACAATACGCCATGACGATGAAGAAGTAAATAAATATAAAACAATAATTGATCAATATGAATTTAGAAAAAATGTTATTTTAGAGGTTTTACACAAAGAAGGAATTAACATTTCTAAATTAAGTGCTGTATGTGGCCGAGGTGGACTACTTAGACCAATCGAAGGTGGAACTTATGCAGTAAATGAAATCATGTTAGAAGATTTGAAAATTGGCTATAGTGGTCAGCATGCATCAAATCTTGGTGGAATCATTGCCAATGAAATTGCACAAGGGTTAAACATTCCAGCATTTATCGTTGATCCAGTAGTTGTTGATGAGTTAGAACCAGTAGCAAGAATCAGTGGACAATCACTTATGGAAAGAAGAAGTGTTTTCCATGCTTTAAACCAAAAGGCTGTTGCACGAAAAGTGTCAAAACAGTTAGAACAGTCATATAACGATTTAAATCTTATCATTGCCCATATGGGTGGTGGGGTGAGCGTTGGTGCTCATAAAAAAGGACGAGTAATTGACGTTAATAACGGTTTAGATGGTGAGGGTCCATTCAGCCCAGAACGTGCTGGAACTGTACCAATCGGTGATTTAATTAAACTTTGTTTCTCTGGTGACTACTATATTAACGAAGTTCAAAAAATGATGGTTGGTCAAGGTGGATTAGTGAGCTATCTTGGTACTGCAGATGCAATTAAGGTAGAAAACATGATTGAAGATGGCGATCAAAAAGCCGCTTTAGTATATGAAGCAATGGCTTATCAAGTTGCTAAAGAAATTGGTAGTGCCGCAGCAGTACTTGAAGGCGATATTGATGCAATTATCTTAACAGGTGGAATTGCTTATAGTGATTTTATTGTTAATGAAATTACAAAAAGAGTTAAATGGATGGCACGTGTAATTGTTTTACCAGGTGAAAATGAACTTCAAGCTCTTTGTGAAGGTGCACTTCGAGTACTTCGAGAAGAAGAAGAAGCAAAAATCTATCCTGGAGAAAATGCAGTTAAATCTTTAGTATAAATGTGAGGAGAATTTCATCATGGCAACAGAATATGATTTAGTCGTACTCGGTGGCGGTACAGGTGGCTACGTAGCTGCTATTCGTGCTTCTCAATTAGGATTAAAAGTAGCAGTAGTAGAAAAAAATAAACTAGGTGGTACTTGCTTACATGCAGGTTGTATTCCAAGTAAAGCATTACTACGTAGTGCTGAAGTTTTTTCAACTGCTAAGAAAAGTGAAGAGTTTGGTGTTGAAACATCAGGCGTAACTTTAAATTTTAGCAAAGTACAACAAAGAAAAGAAAATATCGTTGCCGGTCTTCATAAAGGTGTAGAACACTTAATGAAACAAGGTAAAATCGATGTATACAGTGGTTTAGGACGTATTTTAGGACCTTCAATTTTCTCTCCAATGCCTGGAACAATTTCTGTGGAGATGAACGATGGCAGCGAGAATGAAATGTTAATCCCTAAAAACGTATTAGTCGCAACTGGTTCAAGACCAAAGTCTTTACCTGGTTTAACAATTGATGGTGAGCATGTAATGTCATCTGATGAGGCGTTAAAAATGGAGTCTCTACCCGAGTCAATTATTATTGTTGGTGGCGGTGTAATCGGTATTGAGTGGGCTTCAATGTTAGCAGATTTTGGTGTTGATGTAACAGTAATCGAGTACAGTAAAACTATTTTACCTTTAGAAGACGAAGAAATTTCTAAAGAAATGACAAGATTATTAAAGAAAAAAGGAATCAAATTAGTTACAGATGCAAAAGTTTTAGCTGAAACTTTAGTTATCGATAATGGCGTAAGAATTAATGCGCTTCATAAAGATACTGAAAAATCATTCACTGCTGAAAAAATGTTAGTATCAGTTGGTCGTCAAGCAAATGTTGAAGGAATCGGCTTAGAAAATACTGACATCGTAGTTGAAAATGGTTTTATACAAACAAATGATTTCTACCAAACAAAAGAATCTCATATTTATGCGATTGGTGATGTAATTGGTGGTTTACAATTAGCTCATGTTGCTTCAAGAGAAGGTACTATTGCTGTTGAGCATATTGTAGGCAATACGCCACTTCCATTAGATCCAACTATGGTTAGTAAATGTGTATATAGTAATCCAGAGGTTGCATCAGTTGGTTTAACTGAGCGTGAAGCAAAAGAAAAAGGTTATAAAGTTAAAAAAGGTAAATTCTCTTTCCGTGCAATTGGTAAAGCATTAGTATATGGTGAACATGACGGATTCGTAAAAATAATTGTTGATGAAGAGACAAATGACCTTTTAGGTGTTCACATGATCGGACCACATGTTACTGATATGATTTCTGAAGCTGGATTAGCTCGAGTTTTAGACGCAACTGCATGGGAAATCTCTCATACAATTCATCCACATCCTTCATTATCTGAAGCGATTGGTGAAGCAGCACTTGCTGTTGAAGGATTAGCAATTCATTCTTAATAAACTATTGAAAAGTAGAGAACTAATCTCTACTTTTCATCTCAAAATATGATTTAAACGCTTCCACATTTTTTAAGTGGTAAAAGGGGGATATTTATGGAAAAGGTTACAACTACAAACCGTCATGAACAACTTGGTTTATCAAATGATGACGTTTTAAGTATGTATGAAACAATGCTTTTAGCACGTCGAATTGATGAGCGTATGTGGTTATTAAATCGTGCTGGTAAAATTCCGTTCGTTATTTCTTGTCAAGGTCAAGAAGCAGCGCAAGTTGGTGCAGCTTATGCATTAGATAATACAAAAGACTATGTATTACCTTATTACCGTGATATGGGTATTGTTTTACAATTCGGAATGACAGCAAAAGAATTAATGCTTTCTGGTTTTGCAAAAGCTGAAGATCCAAACTCTGGTGGCCGTCAAATGCCAGGTCACTTCGGACAAAAGAAAAACCGTATCGTTACAGGTTCTTCACCAGTTACAACGCAAGTACCTCATGCAGTAGGTGTAGCATTAGCTGGTAAAATGGAAGGTAAAGATATTGTATCATGGGTTTCTTTTGGTGAAGGTTCTTCAAACCAAGGTGATTTCCATGAAGGAGCTAACTTTGCTGGTGTACATAAGTTACCAGTAATTTTCATGTGTGAAAATAACAAATATGCAATCTCAGTACCTATTGAGAAACAATTAGCATGTGAAAATGTATCTGATCGTGCAATCGGATATGGTATGCCTGGTTTTACTGTTGATGGAAATGATCCATTAGAAGTTTACCGTGTAACAAAAGATGCAGCTGACCGTGCTCGTCGTGGTGAAGGTCCAACATTGATTGAAGCTGTATCATACCGATTAACTGCTCACTCAAGTGATGATGATGATCGTGTTTACCGTTCTCGTGAAGAAGTAGAAGAAGCAAAAAGTAAAGATTGTTTATTTACATTTGCTAAATACCTTCATGAAGTTGGTGTCTTAACTGAAGAATTAGAAAAAGAAATGGATACAAAAATCCGTGCAATCGTTGATGAAGCAACTGATTACGCAGAAAACGCTCCATATGCAGCACCTGAGCATGCAATGAAGTTTGTTTACGAAGAATAAGAGGGGGTAGGACAATATGGCAGTAATGTCTTATATAGATGCAGTAACTTTAGCGTTAAAAGAAGAAATGGAACGCGATCCAAAAGTATTCGTATTAGGGGAAGACGTTGGATTAAAAGGTGGAGTATTTAAAGCGACTAATGGTCTTTATGATCAATTCGGTGAAGACCGTGTTTTAGATACGCCACTTGCAGAATCTGCAATTGCAGGTGTAGGTATTGGTGCTGCAATGTACGGACTTAGACCAGTAGCTGAAATGCAATTCGCTGATTTTATTATGCCTGCAGTAAACCAAATTATTTCTGAGGCATCAAGAATTCGTTACCGTTCAAACAATGACTGGACTTGTCCTATTACAATCCGTGCTCCATATGGTGGTGGCGTACACGGTGCACTTTACCACTCTCAATCAGTTGAGAAGGTATTTGCAGGTCAACCTGGTTTAAAAATTGTAATGCCATCTACTCCTTATGATGTTAAAGGATTATTAAAAGCGGCAATTCGTGATAACGACCCAGTAATATTCTTTGAACACAAACGTGCTTATCGTTTAATTAAAGGTGAAGTACCTGAAACTGATTATGTACTTCCAATTGGTAAAGCTGATGTAAAACGTGAAGGTGAAGATATTACAATCATCACTTACGGATTATGTGTACATTTTGCTCTTCAAGCAGCAGAAAAATTAGCTCAAGATGGCATTTCAGCACATGTTTTAGATTTACGTACAATTTATCCATTAGATAAAGAATCTATTATCGAAGCTGCTGCTAAAACAGGTAAAGTTTTATTAGTAACTGAAGATAATAAAGAAGGAAGCATTATGAGCGAAGTAGCAGCAATTATTGCTGAAAATTGCTTATTTGATTTAGATGCTCCAATCGCTCGTCTTGCTGGCCCTGATGTTCCAGCAATGCCTTATTCACCTACAATGGAAAAATTCTTTATGGTTAATCCAGATAAAGTGGAAAAAGCGGCTAGAGAACTTGCAGCATTTTAATGGCACTGTTTGAAAAAGGGGGACATAATGATGATCGAAAATATTAAAATGCCTCAATTAGGTGAAAGCGTAACAGAAGGTACAATTAGTAGTTGGTTAGTAAAAGTAGGGGACCATGTAAATAAATACGATCCTCTTGCTGAAGTTATGACAGATAAAGTTAATGCAGAAGTACCATCTTCATTTACTGGCGTTATCAAAGAATTAATCGCGAATGAAGGCGACACTTTAGCAGTTGGAGAAGTCATTTGTACAATTGAAGTAGAAGGCGCTTCTGGTGAAGTAGCTGCTACTACAATTGAAGAAAAACCAGCTGAAAAAGTTGCACCTGCAGCACCAGTAGCACCAGTTCAAACACCAGTAGCTGCTGCACCTGCGCAAACTATTTCTAAAACAGATGAATCAGGTAAAGTACGTTTTTCACCAGCTGTACTTCGTATAGCACAAGAAAATAATCTTGACCTTTCACTAATTCCTGGTACAGGAAACAATGGTCGAGTTACTCGAAAAGACGTTTTAAATGCAATTGCTAATGGTGTTCCTCAAGCTGCACCAGCTCCAGTTGTAGCTCAAACTCCAGTACAACCAGTTGCAGCACAAACTGCTCCTGCTGTTGAAGTAGCTAAAGCACCAGCTCCTGTTATTCCTACAGCAGTTGGAGATATTGAGATTCCTGTTACAGGCGTACGTAAAGCAATTGCTGCAAATATGTTACGTAGTAAGCACGAAGCTCCACATGCTTGGATGATGATCGAAGTTGATGTAACAAACTTAGTTAATTACAGAAATAGCCTTAAAGACTCATTCAAACAAAAAGAAGGCTTCTCTTTAACATTCTTCGCATTCTTTGTTAAAGCAGTAGCTCAAGCACTTAAAGAATACCCAATGATTAATTCAATGTGGGCTGGCGACAAAATCATCCAAAAGAAAGATATTAACTTATCGATCGCTGTTGCAACTGATGATGCATTATTCGTACCAGTAATCAAAAATGCTGATGAGAAAACAATCAAAGGTATTGCACGCGAAATTACTGAACTTGCTACAAAAGTTCGTACTGGTAAATTAAAATCAGACGAAATGCAAGGTGGTACATTCACAGTTAATAACACTGGATCATTTGGAAGTGTACAAAGCGCAGGAATCATTAACTATCCACAAGCTGCAATTTTACAAATTGAAAGCATCGTAAAACGCCCAGCCGTTGTAAACGGAATGATTGGCGTACGCGATATGGTTAACCTATGCTTATCACTTGATCACCGTGTCCTTGACGGATTCATTTGTGGTAAATTCCTAGGAAGAGTAAAAGAAATCCTAGAAAACACAACAAAAGAAAATACTAGTGTGTATTAATAGATAAATTAAAGAGATTGTCCTTTAAGGGCAATCTCTTTAATTTATCTTGATTATATCTTTAGAAGCATGAAACTAACTTGGAAGGTAATATTGTGTCACTACTTGAAAAGTTAAGAACGAAGACCTACAAAGCACAACCAGTCAAAAGAGTATACATACCCCATCCAGTAATTAAACAACTTGTTAATGAGTGAAAGTAAGGTTCGATATTCACTTTCAATGCAAAAAAAGTAACGTTCACACAAAGGATAAACAAAGTTTAGTCCTAATTAGACTTTTATTTTTAATAAAGATTTTAACCTTAAACTGGAATTTCAGTTGTGCAGAAGTAGGGATACAAGCCTATATCTCCTACTGAATAGGATGGAATATGTTTCGAGTTCTATGATAAAATTGAATAATCGTACTAATCTGAAATTAATAAAAATAGGGGTGGATTTTATGCTAGTCGAGAAAGAGGGCTATTTCATATCAACTAATAAAGAATTATTAAACAGAGAAGTCATTTATAATTTTTTAGACAAAGATTCATATTGGGCAAACGAAATTCCATTTGATTATATAGAGCGGTTTATTAAAAGTTCATTCTGCTTTGGTGTCTATAAGGGAAATCCAGAAGCAAATGAACCAAACCAAGTGGGCTTTGCAAGAGTCGTGACTGATGGGGTAACATTCGCCTACCTCGCAGATGTATTTATCCTACCTGATCATCGTAAAAAAGGTTTATCTAAATGGCTAATGGAACAAATCATGAATGATGAAAATGTATCAATAGTTCGAACGTTTATGTTAGGAACGAGAGATGCACATGACTTATATCGTAAATATGGTTTTGAAGTCATAGATAATAGTAAAAATAGATTTATGGCAATTTTAAAAGACAATTTGTATAAGAATATGAAAAGTAAATAATAAGAACGCGGTTGTAGGTTAGAAAATCATATTTTTTAGTTTACTAAAATGTTATTTTCTAACCTTAATCCAGCTTAATCCTTTCCTTTTATCTTGCAGGCCTCTCACAGTTCCTAATTACTTTAAGTTTCTCTGACTTAGCCTTTAGACTTCTCTTATTCGATTCATCTCTGCATTTCTTAGGAATAGTCCTTCACTAAAATTTATTCATCCTTAGTTAAAGATTTCTCTTTATTCACTGAACCATCCCTTTTTTTGTCTAGGAACTAATCCCTTTACAAACTGTAATATTTGTAAGATAATTTACAAATATGTGACATCTTAGAGAAATAGGGGGGGATAAGATGTTTAAAAATTTATCTGCCGTACATCCTGTTGCTTGGAATATCGTAATTGGAACTTTGTTCGTTAGATTTGCTAGCACAGTAAGTATGCCGTTTTTAGCTATTTATTTAACTTCGGTTAAACATATCTCACCTGCAATGGTTGGGCTTATGTTAACAGTTTCATCATTTTTAGGGGTGTTTTTCAGCTTCATAGGAGGAACTCTTTCTGATCGTATTGGGAGGAAAACTATTTTACTATCGAGTATTTTCTTATGGTCTATTACGTTAGTTGGTTTTGGGCTAGGAGATTCGTTTATATGGTTTTTTGTACTGAATTCGATCTTAAATATTTGCTCATCATTTTTCGAACCTTCTTCAAGGGCATTGCTTTCTGACATAACCGATGAGAAATCAAAACTGTTAGTCTTTAATTTGCGCTATGCTGCAATAAATGTTGGGGTGGCAGTTGGTCCTTTAGTTGGTTTATATCTTGGAAGTTCTAAGAGTACATTACCATTTGTATTATCTGGAATTGTGTACTTTTTTTATGGGCTAACATTATTATACATGTTGTCAAAACATAAAATCGGAGAAGTTAATTCTGCGCCAACTAATAAAGTTTCGATGAAGGCGTCGTTTTCAATTTTACGCAAGGATGTTATCTTTGCTTTGACGATTGTTACAATTTGTTTTTATGGACTTGGTTATTCACAAAGCTTTTCTACAATGTCTCAATATTTTGCGAATGCACCACAGTTTCATAATGGGATTAAATTATACGCTTATTTAACAACAATCAATGCAGTTACTGTGGTAATACTTCAGTTTCCAATTGTAAGTAGAATGAAGAATTTTTCACCTACTGTATCAATGATGATCGGAAATATCATCGTTAGTCTAGCGGTTGCTGGGTTCGGTTTATTTACTAATTTTTTCTTATTAGCAATCGTTATGATTATTTTAACAGTAGGAGAAATCTTTGCTTTTACATTTACAGATGTATTTGTAGATCAACTTGCTCCAGAAGATTTAAAGGGAACTTATTTTGGCGCGATGGGATTCTCAAAACTTGGATTTGTTTTCGGTCCTGCGCTAGGGGGAAGTTTGTTAGCTTACTTCGGATATGAAAAGGGCGGACATGGTTTTGTTATTATTAGTGCAATTGCTTTTCTAAGTTTTCCAATGATGTTTTTTGTAAATCGTCTTTTTCAAAAAAGGAAAGAAGTCGAGATTCAATCGGAAACGAAGTTAACTGTTAATTCTTAAAGAACGCTAAAAGCGTTCTTTTTATTTTATCTAATAAAATTTCCATCCATTTCCAATTAATGTGATACATTATAATAAGAAAGGGGAGATTTCGTGAATAAATATGGTTGGCTCTCGATTATGATGGTTGGAATCAGCATAATTCTATCTTTTTTTATGAAAGAATACACTAAATACCCTGGCATATTCCTTATCTTTTTCTGCATCTTGTCATTGAGTGGAGTGATTTTTGCATTCCTCTCGAAAAAAATAACAAATATCATTCTTGGTACGTTTTTAAATATCGTAGCATTTATTTCCTTTTTCTTATTAGAATTGGCATTTGGTATTGGTGAAATGTAGATAAGGTTTGATTAATCAGAATTTAATCGATATAAGTGAATTCTTTCTAAATAGAGTTTTTTCAAACTAAAAAAGTATGTGTTAGATCACTTCCTCATATATTTGTATAAACAAACGATATGGAGGGAGAGAGATGGACGAACTTCTTTTTGATCAACTGAAATTAGTAAGTTGGGACTGTATAATTTTAGAAGGTGCTAGTGAACAAGAAGAAGAGTTAATGAAAAATGTATTATCTACATTACATTCAATTGGATTAAAAAATAAAATCGATGCAAAAATATTATTTATTGCAGGTGATGTGGAAAAGATTAATCAATTTGAAAATAATAATCCATATGTAACAGTTATTCGTGTCGTTGAAGAAGTTAATGATAGTTATCAATATGCAATATCTACTTTAGCTCATCTACCGAATATTATTGATGAGTTAGTGAATGAATGAAAATATAATAGTAGCAGGTTTAAAAGCTTGAATTAATAGTCTCTAAATTGGTAAGATGAAAAAAAGCACGTAAGGAGTAGATGAAATGAATATGAATTTTAACTTTTTTATGAATGATGTTGTCCATACTGCACGTCAAGAAATCGTAGCGGCTGGTTATGCAGAATTAAAAACACCTGAGGAAGTCGAGCAAGCATTAGGAAAGAAAGGCACAACGCTAGTAATGGTGAATTCGGTATGTGGTTGTGCAGGTGGTATTGCCCGTCCTGCAGCAGCACATTCAGTACATTATGATGCAAGACCTGATCAATTAGTTACCGTGTTTGCAGGGCAAGATAAAGAAGCCACTTCAAAAGCACGTGAATATTTTACTGGAAAAGCTCCTTCTTCTCCGTCATTTGCATTATTAAAAGATGGTAAGCTTGTTGCAATGGTTGAACGTCATGAAATTGAAGGACATGATCCAATGCAAGTTGTTCAAAAACTTCAAACTTATTTTGAACAATACTGCGAGGAAATTTAATTAAGTTTAAAAAAGTACAAAAATTTATGGGTAGAATTCCATAAATTTTTGTACTTTTTTTGTACATAATATTATTATGTAAACTAAAGTGTAACTGGTAATTTCAGTTAATTATTTTATAAATAAAATAAAAGATAAAAAAGAAGGAAATTACGGCTAGTGAGCAGGTGAAAATTAAAAGCTTTAAAGCATCTTTATATGCTGACTCGTCATACTTTACTCGAAATGCGAAGGATTCCAATCTATGCTTTTTTGATTTTCTATATTGATTTAAATCGATAATATTTGATTGATCCACAACACACCTCTCCTTTATTGTATATATATTATTTAAATTTTAAAATATTCTAAAAAATTAGTAAAGTTTTTCAATGCACAAATTAATAGCAAATTATGCCATAATTAATGGAATAAAATAGACTAATGGATTGAAAGGAACGTGTACATTTTGAAATATACTTTATGCTTTATTAAACGAGAAAATGAACTTTTAATGTTAAATAGAGTAAACGCTCCAACAATGGGAATTTGGAATGGTGTTGGTGGAAAAATAGAAAAAGGTGAATCAATTGAAAGGTCTGTACAAAGAGAAATTGCTGAGGAAACCGGTATTCAAATTGAAATGAATCAATTAACATATAAAGGTAAAGTAACCTGGCATGAAGAAGATGTGGATTTTGGTGGTATGTATGTATTTCTTGCTGAAGTGTCCGATCGTTTACTATTTGATACTCCTATAAAAACGGACGAAGGTATTTTAGATTGGAAAAAAATTGATTGGGTAATCGATGCAAAAAATCAAGGAGTAGGAGAGTGTATTCCTTTTTTTCTTCCCATTCTATTAAATGATGATCATAACTATCACTATTCCTTTTATTATAAGGAGAATAGAGTTGTGGATTTTGTGGTAGAAGAAGAAGTATTAATATAATGAAATAATTTATAAATGAATAATGTAATCATTTTAGTGAAAATACCATTTCGAAAATGGTATTTTTTTTATGAATATGAATGAAAACGCTTAAATTTAGGGAATTATCAATTTTATCGTAAAAAACATAACAATTTACAAGATTTGTCGAAAAATTTTTGAAAAATTAGAAAAGTTGATATAAGTCTATTATTCATATGAATGTATAAATATATAAAATAAATGAATTTTGATTAAAATATTTTTTGGAAATATCCTTATTAAATAAGGTTTTTAAAGAATTTTTATAAAAATACTTAAAAATGTATTTGCATAATTATTAGTATGTGTTAAAATTCATTTTATAAAATAATTATTCATTCGACAAAAATAGCTGTTTAATAGAATGCTAAAAATGATAGAAGAAAAAATAAATTTGAATTTTAAAAAATCAGGGGGAAAATAGTATGAAAAAATTAGTCGGAGTTTTAGCTGCATCAGCATTATCAATTGGAATGTTATCTGGATGTAATAAGTCAGATGATAAAACTTTAGTATTAGGTACAAGTGCGGATTATAAGCCTTATGAATTTATTGACACACAAAATGATAAAATTGTAGGTTTTGATGTTGATTTAGCGAAAGCGATCGGTAAGAAAACTGGTTATACAGTTAAAGTAAAAGATATTGATTTTAACTCATTAATTACTGCTATGAATGCAGATAAAGTAGATTTCATTATGGCAGGTATGAAAAAGACGCCCGAGCGTGCTAAAAACGCAGATTTCACTGCACCATACTTTACGGACCAAAATGAAGTAGTTATAAATAAGGATTCAAATATTAAAAGTGTTAGTGATTTAAAAGGGAAAACAGTTGGTGTACAAGCTGGTTCGATTCAAGAAACAAAAGCAATTGAAGTTGCTAAAACGGCTGGATTTAAAGTTGAAAACCGTAATCGAATTCCTGAATTAGTAGAAGAATTAAAAGCTGGAAGATTTGATGCTGTAATTATTGAACAATCAGTGGCGAGTGGCTATTTGAATAAATTAAAGGAAATGCAAGGGGTAATGATGCAAGATTTCTATGAACAATCGGGTTCAGCAGTAGCTCTTCCAAAAGGTAGTAAATTAACTCCAAAGTTTGATAAAGCATTAACTGAATTAAAAAAGGATGGAACTGTTGATAAATTAGTTAAGAAATGGTTCGGAGAAATGAAATAAGAAAAGAGTTTTTGAAGAAATATAAAAGATTAAGAGCTTTAGGGTATAGCAAAAGAGATAGAAGTTTTTGTTGTAAAAAGGGGAGGAATTATTGATGGAGAAAGATTGGAGTCACTTATTGGAAAAAATGCCTTTACGTCTTGCACCGAGCATGGCAAAGGATCATCCTAACTTACCGGTAGTTAAAGAAGAGGGTTGTTACTATTATGGTGTTGATGGTAAACAGTACTTAGACTTTACATCGGGTATTGCTACTACAAATGTTGGACATCGCCATCCTAAAGTAGTACAAGCAATTAAAGACGGAGCGGATTCTTTAGCTCATGGTCCTTCTGGAGTAATTATATACGAATCTATTTTAAAACTAGCAGATGAGTTGGCTGAAATTCTTCCTGGTAACTTAGATACTTTCTTTTTTGGAAATAGTGGAACAGAAGCAATTGAAGGAGCTATTAAACTAGCGAAACATGCTACTAAACGTCCATATATTGTTTCATTTATCGGTTGTTTCCATGGCCGTTCTATGGGGGCATTAAGTGTAACTACTTCAAAAAGTAAGTATCGAAAATTTTTACAACCATCAGGTTCCTATCAAATACCTTATGCAAATGTTTCAGAATGCCCTGAAGGTTATGATGAAGAACAATATGTAGTTGAACAATTAGAAAAAGATTTTAAACGTTTATTTAATCACCAAGTAACTCCAGAAGAAGTTGCTGCAGTAATTGTAGAGCCTGTTCTTGGAGAAGGTGGATATATTGTACCTCCTAAAGCCTGGTTAAAGAAAATTCGTGAGATCTGTGATCAAAATAATATTTTATTAATATTTGATGAGGTTCAAACTGGATTTGGACGTACAGGTGATTGGTTTGCTGCACATACATTTGATGTGACACCAGATATTATGGCGATTGCAAAAGGTATTGCTAATGGTATTCCATTAAGTGCAACTGTAGCATCAAATGAACTAATGAAACTTTGGCCACTTGGTAGTCATGGTACAACATTTGGTGGAAATCCAATAGCTTGTACAGCTGCACTTGCTGTTTTAGAAATTATTAAAGAAGAAAAGTTATTAGATAATACGAAAGAAGTTGGAGCATACGCGGTTGAAAAGCTGAATGAATTAAAAGAAAAACACCCTATGATTGGAAGTATTCGTTCAATCGGTTTAATGATCGGTATTGAAATCATTAACCCTGCGACAAACGAACCAGATGGTGATGGATTATTTAAAATTCTTGATCTTGCTTTGGAAAAAGGTGTTTTATTCTATTTCTGTGGTAACAACAGTGAAGTTATTCGTATGATCCCACCTTTAACAGTTACAAAGAATCAAATAGATGATGGGTTAGCAATCTTAGATGAAGCATTAACAGAATATGAGCAATCCATTGGATATGAAATATACGAAACAAAGGGCATTGGTTTCTAAACCAGTGCTCTTTATCTAAACAGATATTGTCGAAAATATTTTGAAATTTTAAGTCAATCGTAAAGGAGTACTACAATATGAATTTAGATTTTTCACAAATTGTTCCTTCTATGCCATATATATTAGCCGGACTAAAATTAACACTACTTGTAGTTAGCTGTTCAATTTTATTAGGTCTAATTTTAGCAATATTACTAGCATTAATGAAAATTAGCCGTGCAAAATGGTTAGTTGTCATAGCTGATTTTTATACATCAATTTTTCGTGGGACGCCGATGGTTTTGCAATTAATGATCATTTATTATGGATTGCCACAATTAATTGGTTTCGATATTGAGAAGTTTCCAGCAGCGGTTTTAGCTTTTGGATTAAATTCCGGAGCCTATGTTTCAGAAATTATTCGTGCAGGTATTTTAGCAGTTGATAAAGGACAACAAGAAGCTGCTTCTGCACTAGGAATACCTTATCGTAAAATGATGTCAAAAATTATTTTACCGCAAGCATTTAAAAATATTTTACCAGCATTGATGAATGAGTTTATTACCTTAACGAAAGAATCAGCTATGGTTACTGTAATTGGTGCATCAGATTTAATGCGAAGAGCATTTTTAGTTGGTGGAGAGACTTACTCATTTATGGAGCCACTTATTTTTGTAGCTGGAATCTACTATATTATAATTATGTTATTGTCACTTCTAGGTAAATCTATTGAAAGGAAGATGCGTACAAATGATTAAAATTACGAATTTAAATAAAAGCTTTGGTAATGTTCATGTATTAAAAGGTATCAATACGATCATTGATCAAGGGTCTGTTGTAGCTGTAATTGGGCCGTCTGGTTCTGGTAAATCTACATTTTTACGCTGTATGAATTTATTAGAAACACCATCAAAAGGTGAAATTTGGATGGATGAAATTGAAATTACAAATCCCAAAAGTAATATTATGAAAATACGCGAAGATGTTGGGATGGTTTTTCAGCATTTTCATTTATTCCCACATATGACAGTTCTAGAAAATATAACGTATGCTCCGATCAATGTAAAAGGTATGAGCAAAGCTGAGGCAGACGAAAAAGCCCAAAAGCTTTTAGATAAAGTAGGTCTTCTTGAGAAAGCAAATGTTTATCCGCCTCAACTATCAGGTGGACAAAAACAACGTGTTGCAATTGCAAGAGCACTTGCGATGGAACCAAAAGTAATGTTATTTGACGAGCCAACTTCAGCACTAGACCCAGAGATGGTAAAAGAAGTACTTGAAGTAATGAAATCTTTAGCTCACACAGGTATGACAATGGTAATCGTTACACATGAAATGGGATTTGCAAAGGAAGTAGCAGATCGAATTTTATTCTTAGACGAAGGAAATCTAGTGGAAGATTCAACTCCAAATGAACTATTCACAAGTCCAAAAACTGCTCGTGCAAAATTATTTCTTGATAAAGTATTATAATTTGATTCATAAAAAAGAAACTGAAGATAAAATTTTCAGTTTCTTTTTTTTTACATTAAGAGAGTATAAATTGGCAGCGGTGAAGAAAAGTCGACGAGAGATGCCAATTTTAGGTATAAGTGCAACTACGACTCTGTCTTCGCCTGACGGCTCGCCAATCGGCGAGTTTTCTTTATGTAATTTAGACCTTAATCATCATTTTGTTTTAATTTTAAAGGCTTTGTAGAGATGATTGATTCAATGTTTTTACTGATTAATTTATTATTTTTACGATTTTCAATTCGTGCTTTTGCAATCTCAGCTAGTTCTCGTTCTTCGTCGGTTTCAAGAATGATTGTTGGAACTGGTACGGTCTTATTATCCTTCATGCCGACAAATGTTAAAAATGAAGTAGCAGCAACTCGACGATTACTAGTAATTAAGTTTTCTGCAATTGCTTTTACAAAAATGACAATTGATGATGTACCAGTAACGACAACAAATGCCTCATAAGAAATACAGTCCTCTTCAGTTACTGGATGCAAAAAGTCTACATGATCAATTGAAGCAGTGACACATTTTAACCTCGAATGTTTAGCAGCTGTAATAGAAGCAATCATATCCATGTCAGCAAGAATTTTTCCACCAAAAAGCGTTTGGTGATTGTTTAAATCAGTAGGGAAAACCCGAACAGTTAAAGTTGAACGTGATTCATGACAATATTTAGAACTCATAAATTCACACCTTTTTTAGAATTAGTATTAAAGAAAAGGATTAGAAAATCCCCTAGTTTTCAAAAGCACTACTACTTTTTATAATAGTGTTCATTTTTCATTTTCTTAGAATTCCTAACTTTTACATTCCTAATCCTTTTCCAAAAATAAAATAGTTAAGATCATAACTTTCTGCCCGACATGCCATTAATGAATCAATTACGATATTAAGTAAAACAATAGTAACGGTGATGTTATGTACAGAATTGGTTCAAGGATTGTGAAAACTGCATTGGGCAGTGCTGCAGCAATTTTTATAGCACAAACAGTCGGGATTCATTTTTATGGGTCTGCAGGAACAATAACAATATTATGTATTCAACCAACTAAAAAACGTTCATTAGATACAGCTTGGAGAAGGTTTACTGCATGCGTGCTCATCATACTTTTTTGTATTTTTTTCTTTCATATTTTTGGATACACACCGCTAGCAATAGGATTATTACTATTATTTTTCATTCCATTTCTAGTAGCGCTTAGAATTCAAGAAGGTGTTCTTACTAGTACAGTCATTATGCTTCATTTGTATGGATTAAAAAAAATAACTATTCCAATCATATTAGATGAGTTAACTGTTATTGTAATAGGAATTGGAGTGGCCTTACTTTGTAATTTATATATGCCTAGTTTAGACGATCAGATTAAAAGCTTTAAAGTTAAAATAGACTCTAAATTTTGTTTTATTTTCGAGAAGATTTCTATTTTTTTAAAAGAGCCGTCGAATAAGTGTTTTTTAGAAGAATATGATGAAACAGTAAAATTACTACAAGAAGCGAAAAAAATTTCTAAATTAGAAATAGACAACCATTATTTTAAATCGTCGAATGACGAGGATTACGAATACTTTTTATTAAGAGAAAGACAGCTTGCTGCTATTCATCGCATAATTGAAACAGTTTGCAGCATTAAAGTAAGTAATGAGCAGTCGATCATTTTGTCAAAGTTTTTTAATGATCTAAGCTTTTCGATAAACCCGATTATAAGTGGAGTTATTTGTTTGCATCAGTTAGAAGAAATTTATCATATGTTTCGGGCGATGCCTCTACCACAAACTGCTGATGATTTTGAAACAAGAGCAGCGGTTTTAACAATCATCAATGAAATGGAAAGTTTTTTAATTATGAAGTCAAAGTTTAAAGGGAAATATTCAACGTTAGCTTGAAGGGAGTAGATTGATTTGCTTAAATTAGTTCTGGCACTATTTTTAGTAGTCGGTCCGGTTTGGCCACTTGGCCAAAATCCACAAGTGGGTGAGCCATTTATTATTATTAATAAGGAAGTAAATAATTTAGCATACGTAGAAGACGGTAAAATACAAGGAATCTATAAAATTGCTACTGGGAAAACGGCAGATTTAACGCCAGAAGGTATATTTAATATTACATATAAAGCGAAAAATCCTTATTGGCGCAAAAAGAATATTCCAGGAGGGGATCCAAAAAATCCGCTTGGCTCTAGGTGGATTGGTTTTGATGCATTAGGAACGGATGGATCAATTTATGGAATACATGGAAATAATGATCCCTCAACTATTGGAAAGTATATATCAAATGGATGTGTAAGGATGTACACAAATGATGTAAATAAGCTTTATGATAAAATTCCTTATGGAACAAAGGTTTACATAACAACATCATCAAATTCGTTTGAACAATTAGCTCGTGAACATGGAGCAATCAAATAATAAAGAGGATTCATCAGTTAGATTTCAAAATCTTGTTGATGTATCCTCTTTTCCATTGTATTTGTCAAATAGTTAAAGTCTCTACGCCAGTTCTTTATAGTAAAGAAGCGATACCTGCAAGTAAAGTAGTAGCAAGCATTGAAATTAACATAATCATCACGACTATTTTTTGTGTTTTTTTTCTCATGTGATTACCACCTTAAATTAAGAATTACATTTGATTAATAATTATTTATAAGATTAATACAAGTCTTGTCCTATTTTAGCATATGTATGTAATAAAAGCATCGGTTAAAAGGAGAGGTCAAGAAATGTTCACAAATATAGATCATATGGCGATTTGTGTGAAAGATTTAAACGAGAGCATAAAAAAATATGAAAATGAATTAGGATTATCTTATTCTTATCGTGAAATAGTAAACGATCAAGGAGTAGAAATTGCATTTTTTGAATCAAAGAAAATCAATATTGAATTAATCCAACCACTTACTACAATTAACCCTGTACATAAATACATTGAAAAAAAGGGTGAAGGTTTGCATCATATTGCTTTTCAAGTTGATGATATTGAAAAATCACTAAATGAACTTAAAAAACGTCAATTTAGTTTAATTAACCACTCACCTCGTAATGGAACTAATGGTTCAAAAGCTGTTTTTATACACCCTAAACAATTTGGCATGTTAATCGAAATTGTTCAAAACAAGGGGGAAGTATAATGAGTAAATATGATGATCTATATAGACTGTATGAAAAAAAATCTGAAATAGAGCAAGGCGGTGGATTTGAACGGATCGAAAAACAGCATGAACGTGGAAAATTTACGGCTCGAGAAAGAATAGATCTGTTATTAGATGAAGGTAGCTTTGTTGAGTTATATAGTTTTGTAGAGCATCGTTGTACAGATTTTGGAATGGATGAGCAATCGGGAGCATGTGATGGGGTCGTAACGGGCTATGGAACGATAAATGATCGAACGGTTTTTGTATTTTCTCAAGACTTCACAGTATTTGGTGGGGCTTTAGGAGAAATGCATGCAAAAAAAATTAGTCAAATAATGGACCTGGCAGTAAAGTGCAAGGCTCCTATAATTGGTTTAAACGATTCAGGTGGCGCAAGAATTCAAGAAGGTGTACTTTCCTTGGATGGTTATGGACATGTCTTTTATCGCAATACGATCTATTCCGGTGTAGTACCGCAAATCTCAGTGATTATGGGCCCATGTGCAGGGGGAGCGGTTTATTCTCCTGCAATAACTGATTTTGTCATAATGGTTAATGGAAGTAGCCAAATGTTTATAACTGGACCAAAGGTAATTGAAAGTGTAACTGGTGAAAAAATTTCTGCAGAAGATTTAGGTGGAGCGAAAGTACATAATGAAATTAGTGGTAATGCACATTTTCATGCAAAAACGGAAGAAGAGGCACTAAATGTAGTTAGAAACTTATTGGATTATTTACCCTCACATTGGGAAGAAAAAGCTCCTATTAAAATGAAGAATGACAAAGAGATTGATGATTTAATGGAATTAATACCTGATGAGAGTAGTCGGCCATATGATGTGAAAAAAATAGTCGAAATGATTGTAGATGAAGACTCTTTTTTGGAGGTACATCAAGGCTTTGCAAAAAATTTAGTCGTTGGGTTTGCTAGGTTAAATGGAGAAGTATTAGGACTTGTTTGTAATCAACCTAAGTTTATGGCAGGCGGACTGGATTTACATTCTGCCGATAAAGGAGCAAGATTTATTCGTTTTTGTGATAGTTTTAATATACCGATTGTAACTTTTGTAGATGTGACAGGGTTTTTCCCTGGTGTAAAACAGGAGCATGGAGGTATAATAAGGCATGGCGCTAAGCTTTTATACGCATATTCTGAGGCAACAGTTCCAAAAGTTACAGTCATTACAAGAAAAGCTTTTGGTGGTGCATACGTTGCTTTAAATAGTAAATCAATTGGAGCAGATTTAGTATTTGCCTGGCCAAACGCTGAAATCGCTGTAATGGGTGCTGCAGGAGCTGTAAATATACTATATGGAAAAGAAATTGCTCAAAGTAATCATCCTGATGAGATTAGATCTGAGTGGATGGATCTTTATAAAGAGAAATTTTCAAATCCATATATAGCTGCAAAATATGGACTAGTCGATGAGATTATTGATCCAAAGATGACTAGAAAAAAGCTAATTCAATCTTTAGAAATACTAAAAAACAAAAATGAAAAGCGTCCAGCTAAAAAACATGGTAATATACCTTTGTAGACATTTTTTTACATATACAATATGGAGGCATGACTCAAAATGATTAATGAACAACGTATAGTCGATGAATTTTTAGAATTAGTACAAGTAGACTCTGAAACTAAGTATGAAGCTGAAATTGCAAAGGTTTTAAAACAAAAATTGGAAGCCCTTGGAATGAATGTTTTTGAAGACGACACAATGGGTGTTACAGGTCACGGTGCTGGAAATATTGTTGCTACAATTCCTGCTACTAAAGAAGGAGTAGATGGTATTTTCTTCTCTTGTCACATGGACACAGTAACTCCAGGTAAAGGAATTAAACCATCAATTAAAGATGGCTACATCGTTACAGATGGTACAACTATTCTTGGCGCAGATGATAAAGCTGGTATCGCAGCATTTTTAGAAGCGGCTAAACAAATTAAAGAACAAAATATTGAACATGGTGAAATTCAATTCATTATCTCAGTTGGTGAAGAATCTGGATTACATGGTGCAAAAGCAATGGATCCAAAATTAATCACGACTAAATTCGGATATGCATTAGATAGCGATGAAGAAGTAGGTAATATCATCGTAGCAGCTCCAACTCAAGCAAAAGTTATTGCTACTATTTATGGTAAAACTGCTCACGCTGGTGTAGCACCTGAAAAAGGTGTATCAGCGATTACGATTGCTTCTAAAGCAATTGCTAGAATGCCACTAGGTCGTATCGACGAAGAAACTACTGCAAATATCGGCCGTTTTGAAGGTGGAAGTGCAACGAATATCGTATGTGATCAAGTGAATATTTTAGCTGAAGCTCGTTCATTAATCGGCGAAAAAATGGAAGCTCAAGTAGCTAAAATGAAAGCAGCATTTGAAGAAGTAGCTACTGAAATGGGTGGACGCGCTGAAGTAGAAGTACAAATTATGTACCCTGGATTTAAATTTGGTGAAGGAGACCACGTAGTTGAAGTTGCAAAACGCGCAGCAGAAAAAATCGGACGTACTCCTGCATTACAACAAAGTGGTGGTGGATCTGATGCCAACGTATTCGCAGGTCACGGTTTCCCAATCGTAAACTTAGCAATCGGTTATGAAGAAATCCACACAACTAACGAAAGAATGCCAATTAAAGAGCTAGTAAAAACAGCTGAAATGGTTATTGCAATCGTTGAAGAAGTTGCAAAATAATATATAAAAATGAGAAAGACGAAACACTTAAGTGTTTCGTCTTTTTTAATACAACAATCTATTTTTAAAGCTTTAATCCTATTAAATCTTTAATTTGTACTTAATCGCTTCCTCCATACAAAATAGAAAATAGTTGCGACTAATAAAGCAGATGGAAAAATCACTAAACTATACTTTGCAAAAATAGAAGCTACTTTATCCCATTCTTCTCCAAAAATTTTACCTAATGTAATAAAAGTGAATCCCCATAAGATTGCACCAACAAATGCATACATAGAAAACTTTTTATAAGAATATTTATTAATGGCTGCAAAATATGCAGTCAAATGCCTTACCCCTGGAATAAAAAAACCTATTATCAGTATATAGGGTCCAAATTTTGAAAATAAACTTTTAGTGAATTCAATTTTTTTCTCAGTAATATGTACTTTCGGACCATATTTATTTAATAATGGTAAACCAAACATATATCCAAGTAAGTAACTTAAAGAAATACCACAAATGATCCCAATAATGGCACATGCTATTGATGGTATATAGGATAGTCTACCTTGAAACACATTATAACCTATATAAATTAAAAGAATTTCATCTGGTAAGGGTAAACCAATAATTCCTCCTATTAATGCTAAAATGATGCCTAAATAACCATAGTGATTTATTAATACGTTTAAATGATGAACCATTGATTTAATACACATCCTCGTTTTTTTCCGCGTGAAGTAGTTAGGCTAATTAATTTGAATAAGATAATATCATTTTGTACAAACAAAAGTATTTTATAGCATTTTCATAAATTAGGCAATTCAAAATTCAAATAATTTTGTTATTATTAAAAGGATTTAATAGTAATTGAAAAAAATTAAAATTAGGTGGAAAAATGATTAATTTTTATGAAATTTGCCCAAATAACTTTAGTAGAAATAAAACGATTGTTATGTTTCACGGCTGGGGTTCAACCATTGAATCTCAAATGAACTTAGGGATTGAATTATCAAAACTTGGATTTAAAGTTGTTATACCTGAAATTAAATATCATGATATGAGAGAAGCGCTAAACAACCATTTTGACCAGAAGGTTTTACAATCATATTTCTGGAAAACGATTTTCTATACAATTGATGAAGAAAATGAACTAATGAATATCCTTAATTTAAAGAAAGAAGAAACAATTCTCTTTGGAAGTTCAATGGGTGGATTTATTGCTAGCGGCATATTTTTTTCAAATACGAGTTATGCTGGACTAATAAATATTAATGGATCAAGCTCTTTCATTTTTTCTGGGAAGGATTTTTGTAAAAAAGATGGAAGAAATACTATTGATGAGAAGGACTTGGCAATGATTACAACATATGATCCGAAATTTAAAGAAAATTTTACTAATAAGCCAATTCTTTTCTTGCATGGCGAAAAGGACAGTATAATATCAATTGATGGTCAAATTGATTTTGTAGCTTCAAATGATCATAGCATACAATTTTTTAAATATAAGGATGTAAATCATACGATAACAAATCGTATGAAAACTGATTTAATGAAATGGCTAGATAAAAGTTTTTAAATAAATGGAGGTATATGTATGAATGACAATTCCCTACCAAAGGGATTATCACAGCCGGCTATAAGAGCCTTAACTGCTGCTGGGTATTTAAGTTTAGAGCAATTTACAAAATTAAGTGAGTCTGAAGTATTAAAATTACACGGTATGGGTCCAAAAGGGATCAAAACGATTAAAAATGCTTTAGAAGAGAAAGGCTTAACATTTAAAAATTAAAATCTTATTTTCTAGAACTGATTAATTTTCAGTTCTTTTTTTATTTTGTCTAGTGAAAAATTGTGAAGTTTTACTACCATAAGTTGCTAAGGAAAACAAAAGTGTTATTGTGATATAATTTTTTTAATCGGATTGAAAGCTGAACTTAACTTTATAAAAAGGGGGGAGACTATTGAAAGCTAACTTGTCTCCTATTCAAAAAAAAGGCACACGATATTATTTAACAATTAATAAGAAATTTTGGATTAGCCATGTCGTATCATTAATGTGGTTAATTTTTTCAATCTATCTTTCAATTCCTTGGTTAGATGATTTATCTGATGTTGTTACCTTTCCCGTTGCAATCATTATTATAAGTGGTATTGCTTATATTCCGGGCTATATGAGCACTTTTTTAGTAATAAGTTTACTACTCGATAAACAACCTAATTTTAAAAATGAATTTCCTACGGATTCGGTTACAGTATTAGTCGCGGCTTATAATGAAGAAGGAGCTATTTTTAATACGTTAAAATATATTTCAAATCAAGATTATACTGGTCAAATAAACGTTATTGTGATAAATAATAACTCAACTGATAAAACAGATCGTGAAGTAATGAGAGCGAAAAAAGAGTTAAAATCAAATATTACGTTAATCCATGAATCAAAGCCGGGTAAGTTTCATGCTCTGAATAAGGGTTTGGATTATGTAAAAACGCCTTATGTTATTACATTAGATGCAGATACATTAATACATCCTTCAGCGCTCAGATATTTAGTTTCAAGGATGAAAAGTAGTCCTTCTGATGTTTGTGCGGTTGCTGGTTCTATGCTAGTGCGTAATAGCCGTGAAACATTTTGGACTAAAATTCAGGAATGGGATTACTTCTTAGGAATTGCTTCAATTAAAAGACTGCAAGGATTGTATCAAGGAACACTTGTTGCTCAAGGGGCATTTAGTTTATATAGAACTGATTGTGTAAAGGAAGTTAATGGGTGGCCAGATGCGATTGGAGAAGATATCGTTTTAACTTGGAGACTTTTACAGAAAAAATGGAAGGTTTATTTTGAACCATTAGCAGTAGCATTCACTGATGCACCGACAACGTTTGGTCATTTTGCTAAACAAAGATCAAGATGGGCTAGAGGAATGGTTGAAGGGCTTATTGAAATTAAACCTTGGCAACAGCCGCAGGTTTATACTAAATATTTAACGGGTATAAATCTAATGATGCTTTACTTAGATTTAGTTTACACTTTATGTTGGATACCTGGATTGATTTTAGCCTTTTTTGGTATTAATTTAATAGTCGGTCCAATGACACTATTAGTTCTTCCGTTAACATTCGTGAGCTACTCAATCCTTTATTTTTATCAGCGAAATTACGTTTTCCGCAATTTAAATTTAAGAATTAGAAATAATCGTATCGGATTTTTATTCTTCCTATTATTTTATCAAATGATAATGTCACCAGTTTCACTTTATGGTTATATTCAGGAATTTTTTAAATTAAAGCGAGTTTGGGAATAGAAACCTTTTAAATAGCAAAGAGGACCTTAAAAGTTAAAGTACTTTTTTAGGTCCTCTTTTGTTTTATACATTAAGAAAGTTTAAATTGGCAGAAGAGAAGAAAAAACGAAGTAGTTCCAATTTTAGGAATTAAGTATAAGTGCAACTACCCCTTTGTTTTCGCCAATCGGCGAGTTTTCTTTATTCTAAAAAAAACCGATCTCGAATTTCCTTGGAAGGAATCATACATGTTTCATTTTTACCAAAAAATTTATAGCGATTTTTAGCAATAAGTCGATAGAAGAAATTACGGATTGGTTTAGGAATCATTATAAAGACAAAGCATAATTTTGGCCAACCGTCTAAATGTTTTGCAATCCTGAGTGCTGCTGAAGATTCATATTTAATTTTTCCATTTTGTATTAGAATAATTGAATCAATCGAACTAAGTTCAGGATGTTCTAAAATAAGTTTTTCTCCAAATGGTGATTGTAAAGCGGCAAAATGAAAATAACCTTTACGGTCATGTTTAATAATAAATTGAACAGCTCCATTACATAAAATACATTCTCCATCGAAAAGTATAACTGGATTATCGCCCATTTTAATCCCCTACTTATTATTCTTGGTTAACCATATGGTAAGCAACATTTCTCAGATGTTGCAATAATGGATCTTTAATTTCTTCGTCTAAATCTACATCGTCCATAGCTTTTGCCATGCAATCCAACCAGTCATGAGCTAATTCAATTGTAATTGGAAACGGTAAATGACGAGCGCGCATTCTTGGATGACCTCGTTCCATACTATAATATTGTGGTCCGCCTAAAAATTGTGTTAAAAATAGTTTTTGTTTTCGTGCTGTTTCTTCCCAGTCACCTGGAAATATAGGTGATAATCTTTCGTGTTTAGACACATAAGAATAAAAAGTATCAACTAGTTCTTCCAATTTTTCTTTCCCTATATATTCATACATTGTTTGATTTTGATTAGTCAAAAGATAATACCTCCATTTATTTCAAAAAATACAGTATAGATAGGTTTATTTTATCTCTTTTTAGACTTTATGAGAAGCAAATAGAGCAGGTACAAAGTGGAAAAAGGTTAGGTTGGGGTATGATTATGAAGAAAAGTTGGCTCAAAGGAATTGATTAATTTGTTAAACCCCTTTTCTAATTAGAAGAGGGGCTGTCACTTTCATATGCTTTTATTAATTCATTTAAATTAATTTTAGTTTTCGTTTGGAGGACTGCTTTCATCACGCGTTCAGATTTTTCTAGATTAGGGTCATTTAATAATTGTGGTAAAATAGAGGGAACAATTTGCCATGAAACGCCGAATTGATCCTTTAACCAACCACATACTTGTGAGCTTTTGTCTCCGTCTTTTGAAAGTTTATCCCAATAATAATCGATCTCTTCTTGAGAATCACAATGGACGATGAAAGATATTGCTTCAGTAAATTTAAAATGTGGACCTCCATTTAATGCAACAAAATCTAAACCTTCTAAACTAAATTGGATCGTCATTACAGATCCCTGTTCCATCTCACTTGGGTCGTGTCTTTCCTTGCCGTAACGGGTAATTCTTCCTATTTTTGAATTCTTAAAAATTGAAGTGTAATAATTTACAGCTGCCTCAGCCTGTGTATCAAACCATAAATTCGTTGAGATTTTTTGAATTTTACTTTGCATAGCTTTTCTCCTTTATTACTAAAAACGTTATAATAATTAGAAATTAGTTTTTAAAATTTGACTACAAACTTTACCAGTTTTCCCTTTTATGGAACACTAATTCAAATAATAGGAAATATAACAAATTGATATTATACTAGCATAGGAGGTGTAGCAATGAATCAATGGGCGCCAAAGAGCGGAAGAGTTATTTTACATGTTGATATGAATTCGTTTTTTGCTTCAGTTGAAATAGCAAATGATCCATCATTAAAAGGTAAACCGGTAGTTGTAGCCGGAAATGAAAAAGAGCGCAGGGGTATCATCGTAACTGCAAGCTATGAAGCTCGTGCTTTTGGAATTCGTGCAACAATGCCGTTATGGGAAGCACGAAAAAAATGTCCTGAGATGATTGTGAAAACTCCAAATTTTGAAGCTTACCGAAAGGTCTCAAGGCAAATATTTGAAAAATTAGGTGCAATAAGTCCTAAAATTGAAGTAGCATCAATTGATGAAGGTTATATTGATATAACTGATTGTGATGAGAAGCTAGGTCATCCAATTGAAATAGCTAAAATGATTCAGTCAATGCTGTTAGAAGACCTAGATATGCCATGTAGTATCGGGATTGCTCCAAATAAGTTTTTAGCAAAAACTGCTTCAGATATGAAAAAACCACTTGGAATTACTGTTCTTCGAAAAAGAGATGTTCCTACTATTTTATGGCCCAGAAAAGTAGGAGATATGCATGGCGTTGGTAAGAAAACGGAAGAAAAATTAAATGAAATTGACATTATGACAATAGAAGATTTGGCAAAAAGTAACGAAAAGAAAATACAAGATTTACTAGGCGTAAATGGTAAATCATTAAGAAATAAGGCAAATGGAATAGATGATAGAGAAGTCGATCCTAGTCGTATGCTTTCACATAAGACAATTGGTCAATCAACGACATTTTCATTTGATGTATTTGAAGAACCGATGATTGTAGAGAAGTTTGAAGCACTTTCCAACCGTGTTGCTGAACGTTTAATTAAGAAAGGTTTAGTTGCAGATACAGTAACAATTACTCTTCGTTTCAGTGATCGGAAAACAATTAACCGGAGTAAAACACTCTCTACACCTGTACAACAAGGTGATGAAATATTTAAAGAAGCATTTGACCTTTGGAAAAGAAACTGGAACGGAGAAGCATTACGTTTAATCGGAGTAACTGCATCTCAATTAAATCCGAAAGATGAAGTATCAAAGCAATTGGATCTATTTTCTTTTGAAAAGGATGCAAAACAAGAACCATTATTTGAAGCATTACATAAATTGCAAGATAAATATGGTGAACAAGTTATTAGTTTAGGTAGACAAAAAAAGAAAATTGACCCAAATAATATATTAGATATATTGAAATCTACTGAGTAAATAACCATTTTTGAGATGTATTTTTCAATGAAAAAAAGGCGGTCTAGTAGCTTGACCGTCTTTTTTGTTAAATTTTTTAAACTTTTTCAATGATTATTTTGCTTGCTGTTGGAAGATATTGTGCTACTGCATTTAGTACATTTTGATCATCTTCATAAGCTCCGACTTGTACTCCGTCGACGATTACTCTATGCATCTCAGAATTAGACTTAGCTGTTAAGTTAAATGCTTTTGCCAATCCATTTACATGCCCTTGCGCTACTTTTTGACGCCAATTTGGGTCTTTTAGTTTAGCTGCATCACTGGCATTATCAATGAATCCATTTTCAGTTAGAATTGATGGCATATTTGATTCACGTAATACATGAAAATTAGCTTTCTTCTTACCTCGATCAACTAAACCATTTACCTTTACGATTTCTGGATGTAAAACGTTTTGATATTGAGCTGAAGTAGACGTATCCGACAAACCATCGTATATATAATCCTCGTAACCAGACGCTGATGTATTAAAAGAATTGATATGAACCGATAAAAAATAGTCAGCACCCCATGAGTTTGCATCGTTAGTACGTTCTGATAAAGAACGATCAGTATCTGTAGATCTACTCATTCTAACGACTACATCATTATAGTTGTTCAATAAGTCTCTAATTCTTAATGCGATATCTAAAGTTAGGTCTTTTTCCTTTAATCCATTGCCGACTGCACCTGAATCAGTGCCACCATGACCTGGATCTAAATAAAGTTTTAACATTATTCTAATCCCCTCCTTGTATTAAACTATTCAAAGTGCTTTCCTTTGAAATGGACAAGCAACCACCGACATAAAACAAATCATGATAATTTTTACATTGTAGAAAATGAAATAGAGCTGTAACAGATCTACTATTTTAAGTGAAAAGTATAAATTTAAATTAGAATTCGTATTTAAGTAGGGGATTAGCAGAATATTGTCGAATTTAATTCTTTATTAAGTTAATTTGTTTTATAACTAACCCAGGCCAGCGCCAAGGAGGAAAAGTATGTTTACAAAAATGAAAGTAAATGAACATGTTTATTCATCAAATCGTAATGTGGTGTATGCGAGAAATGGTATGGTAGCTACTTCACAACCATTGGCTGCACAAGCAGGCCTAGATATTTTAAAAAAGGGTGGGAATGCAGTTGATGCAGCAATCGCAACAGCTGCTTGTCTAACTGTTGTTGAGCCGACTTCAAATGGAATTGGTGGAGACGCATTTGCATTAGTTTGGATGAACGAAAAGCTATACGGTTTAGATTCAAGTGGACCTGCACCTAAAAATATATCGATTGAACAAGTTAAAAATTTAGGTTATGAAACGATGCCTAAATTTGGCTGGATCCCAGTGACTGTCCCTGGAGCTCCTGCTGCTTGGGTTGAGTTATCGAATCGGTTCGGAAGGCTTTCATTAAAGGAAGTGTTACAACCGGCGATTGAATATGCTCGAGAAGGTTTTCCAATTTCACCTACTTTAGGTAAGTTTTGGAAGATGGCTTATGAAATTTACAAAAAAGAACTAAATTCTGTTGAGTTTGATGCTTGGTTTGAAACGTTTGCTCCAAAGGGAAGAGCTCCAGAAGTAGGAGAAATTTGGTCATCGTTAGATCATGCAATAACGTTGGAAAAAATTGCTGAAACAAATGGGCAGGATTTTTATAAAGGAGAAATAGCAGATAAAATTATTGCATCTTCTAATCAACACGGAGGCTTTTTAACAAAAGAAGACTTACAATCTTTTAAACCAGAATGGGTAAATCCAATTAGTATAAACTATAGAGGCTATGATGTATGGGAAATTCCACCTAATGGACAAGGCATCATTGCGCTTATGGCCTTAAATATTTTGAAAAATGAACAGTTTGATGAAAAAGAGAACGCATTGACATATCATAAACAACTTGAAGCAATGAAGTTAGCCTTTGCATGTGGAAAAGAATATGTAACGGATCGGAAATTTATGAAGACTTCAGTCGAAAGCTTGCTAAGTGATCAGTATGGCAAAGAACGTTTTCAAGAAATATCTGAATCAGCAAGTACACCGTTACCAGGTAGACCAGCAAATGGTGGTACTGTTTATTTAGCAACAGCTGATAGCGATGGAAATATGGTCTCGTTTATTCAAAGTAATTATATGGGATTTGGGTCTGGGATTGTTATTCCAGGAACGGGAATCGGTTTACAAAACAGAGGGCATGATTTTAGTTTAAATGAGTTACATGCTAATGCTTTAATTGGCGGGAAAAAATCATATCATACGATTATTCCGGCATTTTTAACAAAAAATAATAAAGCTATTGGACCATTTGGTGTAATGGGTGGGTACATGCAGCCTCAAGGACATGTACAAGTAATAATGAACAGCATAGATTTCCATTTAAACCCTCAAGAAGCTCTTGATGCACCAAGATGGCAATGGATTGAAGGGAAAACGATCGAAGTTGAACCGAGTTTTTCTCAATCAATGGTAGTAGAACTTCAGTCCAAAGGTCATGAAGTCAAGTTTGCAAAAGAAACTGGTAGTTTCGGACGTGGACAAATTATCTGGAGAAATGAAGAATCCGGGGTTTTAATGGGTGGTACAGAATCGAGAACGGATGGCTGTATAGCAAGTTGGTAAAATTGAAAAGGAATTGATTTAATGAAACAATTAAGTATATTTATCGCATTTTTTCGCAGTAGCATATTAGGATATGGTGGTGGCCCATCAACAATTCCTTTAGTTTATAAAGAAGTCGTCGATACATTTAAATGGATGAAAGATGAAGAGTTTTCAGAAATATTAGCGATTGGAAATATGCTTCCAGGACCTATTAATACAAAGTTAGCGGGTTATATTGGCTATCGAATTGGTGGTCTGATTGGAATGCTTAATGCAATTATCGCAACGATTTTACCGACGATTATTTTAATGATTGTTCTTTTAACCTCATTAACTTCATTTAAGGACATTAAATGGGTAAATGGGATGAAGGAAGCAATTGTACCTGTTGTTGGAGTGATGTTAGGCGTATTAACGTGGCAATTTTATCAAAGCTCGAAAAAAGGATTGAAAACACCAACAATCTTAATTCATTTAGTTGTAGGTTTGATTCTTATCCAATTTTTGCATATCCATCCTGCAATCATAATTGGTGGATTATTACTGTTTGCAATCTTTCAGCCAGTAAAGTCAACTTCCCGAGAACATCCTCATAAGAGGAAGGGAAGTGAAAACTGATGATTTATTGGAAACTGTTTCTTTCTTTTTTTATAACGAATCTTTTGGGTTATGGTGGCGGACCTGCAACAATTCCGTTAATTCAAAATGAAGTAGTTACACAAAAACATTGGTTAACACAGCAAGAGTTTCATGAAGCTTTTGCGATGGGGAATGCTTTACCAGGACCGATTGCAACTAAAATGGCAGGATATATCGGATATAAAATTGGTGGGGTTTTTGGTTCGTTTATAGCAGTATTTGCGACAGTTATACCATCTTTATTATTAATGATTTTGTTAATTAGGTTATTATATAAAAATCGAGAATCAATTCGAGTAAAAAGGTTGACAGCATATGTAAAGCCTACAATCGTTATATTATTAGGCCTTTTAACATACCAATCTTTTTCAGATTCATTTCATGATATAGGCGCATTCCAAGTTGTTTTTATTGCTGCATGCACATTTTTCCTAATGGAAAAATTTAAAATTCATCCAGCTTTTGTAGTACTTGGTGCATTAATATATGGCGCAATTAATCTTTAAGACATGCCATGGAAATATAGAAAAAAGAAACCAATTAATTGGTTTCTTTTTCTTTTTCTTCTTTTTCTAATTCTTCTTGTTTTGCGATTGCTTCTTCGTAATCTTTATTAAACCAAAGCGGATCCAAATTATCTACTTCACCATTGTAATTTATTAAAATCTCTTCACCAGCTTTAATATCTCTGTAAGCGAAGAAATCAAATGTGTGATTATCAAAGTTAATGTCGTAAACAGCATTTGCTTCATATGAATGGTTGAATAGCATGCCGTATCCTAGAAGAATGGCTGTATGATTTATACCATACTCAAATGCATAATCTGCTAATAAAGTTTTCTCAATATGTTCATGCTCTTCGTTCGGGTAAGAAATTACTGGCGCTTCGTGTATAAGCTCTCCTTTTGCAATATCGCGTGTTGCAAAAACGCCTCTGTTAAATTCGCCGTCACTTAATGTAGAAATTTTAATTTCAATCATAATTACACCTATAATTCTCTCTAAAGTCTATATAGATAGTTTGCCACTATTTTAAATATAAATCAATTTTTTATATTTTTTACACGAAATAACTTAAATTAAATTTTTACAAGATTTTGTAGTTCAGACAAGGTTGACAATGAAACCGAATTGGCTAAAAAAGTGAAAAGCTTTTTCAAATAGAAAAATAATGAAAATTAGAGAATTCTAAGTATATAATTTGCCAATTCATCAAAATATAAAATTGTTCTAGTTTATAGGGAGGCAGTTTATGATGAAAATTTTTTATAAGATTATGTTTTTATTGATTGTAATGTCTTCTATTCTTCCTAGTAATATGCATGCAAGTGCTGCTACTAAAAACGATTTTCTACAAATCGAAGGATACAAGTCAAAGCATTCACATCCTGTAAATCAAATTCCTAAGGTTACTGATCTATTCCAAGTTTCAACGAATCAAATTTTAGTAACTTTTGATGCACAAGTTGAACTTAGTGAAGGAACAAAAGCATCAGTTTATTGGATTCAAAGTCTGTCAGATGCAATCCCAACAGGCATTGCATCACTTGGAAATAACAGCAAATTTAACGCAAGTAATGCTTTATCAAGTAACCAAGTAACGATTACAAAAGTACAAGGAGATAATAATTCATTCTTGTTAACGTTTAAACAAGAAATTCCGTCGAATAAACGATATAAACTTGTCGTTCGTAATTTGAATGCTCCTGGTGCTAAACCTTTTAATGGCTTAAATGGCATGAAAGTATTTACGGGTAAATAATTAACTTGATTACACACTGATATCCCCTAAGTAAAGGGGATTTTTTTTGTCTACATACGATTTAGTTTTCAAAATAAGATAGAAGATGGAATTGACATTGACGTTGCGTAAAGGTGTATTGTTAAGTTGTCAGGAGGTCGTTACATGGAGTATACAGTTCAAAAGCTTGGACATTTAGCAGGAATCAGCACTAGGACTCTTAGATATTATGATGAGATTGGTATTCTTAAGCCGGCAAGAATAAACTCATCTGGATATCGTATATATGGTCAAGCGGAAGTAGATCGATTACAGCAAATTCTATTTTATAGAGAACTAGGGATGAATTTAGAAAATATAAAAGAAATTGTTACATCACCGAATTTTAACAGTTCCAAAGCTTTAAAAGAACATCGTGAACAGCTTCTTGATAAAAGAAAGCAATTGGATTTATTAATTTCAAATGTAGAAAAGTCAATTGCTCAAAAGGAAGGGAGAACTATTATGACTAATAAAGAAAAATTTGAAGGCTTTAAGAAAGATATGATAGAAGAGAATGAAAAGCAATATGGTAAAGAAGCACGTGAAAAGTATGGGGATGAAGCTGTTAACAAAGCAAACCAAAAAGTAATGAATATGACAGAGGAAGAACATAAAGAAGTAACGCGACTATCTGAAGAGTTGACAAAAACATTAGCCGAAGCATTTAATATAGGTGACCCATCTAGTGAGATTGCACAAAAAGCAGCTGATTTGCATAAGCAGTGGTTAAGTTTCTACTGGAGTAAGTATAGTAAGGAAGCTCACGCTGGATTAGCACAGATGTATGTTGATGATGAACGCTTTCGAGCATACTATGATAAAGAACAACCTGGAACAGCTGAATTTTTAAGAGATGCCATTCAGATCTACACAAATAATATAAAATAAGTAAAAAGGTGTACTTAGAGTTTATCTAAGTGCACTTTTTTCATAAAATAAGGGAAAAAAATATTAATTCTATTTAGTAAAATTTGGTATAATAATTTTTATCATGACGAATTTAAGATATAATTTAAGTAAGGCAGTATGATAAATTTTTAAATAATGGAATGTTTATGTACAATATAGGTAAGAATTTGATTAAATAATTCAATTTTTAAACTAAGGATGTACTGCGATGGAAGAACAATTTATACCAAGGAAAGACCGACATAAGAAAAATTTATTTAAAAAAGGTCCAAATATTGAACGAGAAAAAGTAAAATTTAGCACTTATTTATTAAGTGTATTTTATTATTTTCTATTATTTTTAATTTTTAATCTCGTACAATTTTATATATTTAGATATGCAAACCACTATCACTCATTTAAACTAATAGGAAATTATGATTTAGTTAGAGCGGTGTTATCAGCAATAATTTATCTAATTTGTATAATTTGTATTGAAGATACATATAAAAGATCTCGCATTCCTTCGACGTTTATTCGCTTGTTAATACCAATAGTGGTGTTTATTGTAGCAATGGCGACTATGTATTTTTTTATCTATGTATTTTTTTAAAATCAACTTAGAGAGCCACAAGCATTCAAAACAGTTAAAAAATACTTCTGGATGATAAGAAGCTGTGTGATGTTGATTTCCACTGCAGGATTCTCGCTTTCCATGGGGCGAGACCTGAGCCTCCTCGGCTGTGCCTGTGGGGTCTCAGCCTTCCCGCATCTCCCATAGGAGTCGAGAACCCTTCCGTTACAATCAACTCATTAAAATAAAAAGGATGTTAAAATGAACTTTATTAATCCCACTCATTACTTTTAAAATTCTGAAAAAGAGCTACTTATAAAGTTTGTTGGTATTCAATAATAATTATCTATCAAATCAAATAAAAAACATCATCAAAAGATTACAAATTTACTATCAAATATACCGCATAGTAATGTTTTAACTATTGACCATTTTATATTTCAGCACTTTGAAAGTATTACATCAATAAAGGATGTAATACTTTTTTGAATTAAACGATTCATCTTTATTAGATAGTGGACATGATCCTATTTAATTTGAGCTGTTTTGATTAGTTTTGATCATGGATGACTCACATTCATTTCTAATAGTCTTTTATGAATCCAGACAGCGGCTTGGGTTCCTTCGCCCATTGCGATTGTGACCTGTTGTGAATGGGTCACAAGATCACCTGCTGCCCATACATTTGTTATATTTGTCTCTTTTGTTCGGGTGTCTACAATGACATGCTTGTTATTTAGCATTTTTACGCCTAGTTGAATTGCAAGACTGTTTTGTACTTCATTTCCACCGAAGGCAATGAAAGCTCGCTCTCCATAAATTTTTTCACCGCTTTGTAAACAAATGCCATTAAACGTAGAAACTCCATCTTTTAGAACTTCTTTGATATTTTCTTTTCGGTATTGAATCCCATTTTTCATAAGTCGCTCGTGTAAATCTGGAGTTAATTCATTACCTTCGTGATTAATATATGTAATTTGATTTGACCAATAAGTTAATGTAATGGCAAGTTCAGCACCTACATCTCCAGATCCTAGTATGATTACACTTTTATTTAAAACTTCATATCCATCGCAATCTGGGCAAACGAATATAGTAGACCCAAGACAATCGACTAAATTATTAATTTGTGGAAATCGATCAATTAGCCCAGTCGCCAATAATATTGTTTTGGCAGAATAAGACTTTCCAGCAATCGTCTCCATTTTGTAGTGATTGTTTACATTTTGTACACTGATCACTTTATCTTCAAGAAAAGATATGCCGTAATTTTCAGCATGTTTTCTTCCTAGTTGCCTTAGTTGTTGTCCACTAATCCCAGTTGGCCATCCTAATATATTCCGATATGATTTACATAATGTTGAACGACCATAATTTGAGTCTATTACAAGTACTTTCCTTTGGTATCTTCCAAGCTGAATGGATGCTTGTAATCCTGCAAAGCCTCCTCCAATAATGATACATTCGTATAATTCGTTCATAACCTTTTCTCCTAAATCAATTATTACAATTTCATATATGTTCAATTTTTCCAATATAACAGTTTCTAAACGCATATTTCTCATTTATTCTGTTTATCCTAAAATTAATTTTTTGTTGATCAATATTTTCTGAATATTTAAAGTGTGTTACGATTCTTCTATTAATAGATAACAGAATTATTTTTTAGTGGAAGGAGTTAACATGAGTACAAATAAGATTGCACTATCAAATTCAAGAACAAAAGGAATTATTCTCGTATTAACTGCGGCCATTTTATGGGGAATTTCTGGAACTGTGGCACAGTTTTTATTTCAAAAAAATCATTTTAGTCCAGAATGGTTAGTTGTTGTCAGATTGCTTTTTTCGGGTATCATTTTACTAATTTTTGCTAGTTTAAAGGAAAAGAAAAATATTAGTGAAATTTGGAAAAATAAAAAGGATGTCATAAGTTTATTTTTATTTAGTATTTTTGGAATGCTAGCGGTTCAATATACATATTTTGCAGCAATTAAAAATTCAAATGCTGCTACAGCGACTATTTTGCAATATTTAGCTCCAGTTATCATTACTTGGTATTTGGCAATGCGTTTAAAAAAAATGCCTACTACTAAAGAGATATTTGCTGTCATTTTAGCACTTGTCGGTACATTGTTATTAGTAACACACGGAACGATTAAAGGACTATCTATTACTGGTTGGGCACTATTGTGGGGGCTAGCATCTGCATTTTCTTTAGCATTCTATTCTTTGCAACCTCAAAATCTTTTAAAAAAATATGGGTCAACAATCGTAGTAGGGTGGGGAATGCTAATTGGAGGAATTTGTTTCAGTTTCATCAACTCACCTTTTCATTTTCAAGGTCACTGGTCAATTAGTGCATATTTCGCAGTGATTTTTATTGTTATTTTTGGGACATTAATTGCTTTTTACTGCTATTTAGAGAGTTTAAAATATATTAATGCTTCTGAGTCTAGCTTACTTGCTTGTGTTGAACCATTATCTGCTGCAGTGTTATCTGTAATTTGGCTAAATGTAAATTTTGAATTAGTAGACTGGATCGGAAGCCTATGTATTATTAGTACTATCGTTATATTATCGATTACTGATCACAAGGTCGAAGCTTAAAGCTTAATGTAATAGACTTTTTTCTGTCACATAAGAGCAGAAAAAGACAGGAATGATAAATTTTAAATTGATATGATGTATTTAAGGGAGGAGTCATATGGCTTGGGTTGAATCATTACAAAAGGCAATTGATTATATCGAAGACAATTTACTACACGAGTTAACGATTGAAGAGATTTCTAAGCAAGCAAATTCTTCAGTATTTCATTTTCAGCGAACATTTTCTATATTAACAGATATAAATATTGCTGAGTATATAAGGCGGAGAAGGCTGACATTAGCTGCAAATGAATTAACAACAACAGATCTAAAAATAATTGATATCGCCTTGAAATATGGATATGACTCTCCTGAATCTTTTTCAAAGGCATTTCGAAGACAGCATGGTGTAACGCCAAGTGAAGCAAGAAAGTTTATCGGAAAACTAAAATCGTATAACCGCCTTGTCATTCAGGTGAGTTTGAAGGGAGCAGAACCAATGCAGTTTAATATTGTAGAAAAAAGTGCTTTTCAAGTAGTTGGAGTGAAAAAAGAGTTTTCATTTCTAAATGACCAACAACAGCAGTTGATTCCTAAAATGTGGGAAGAAGTTAATTCAAATGGTACGAGTGACCGTTTGTATGAATTAAATAATGGTGATATTAAAGGTGTGCTAGGTGTTTGTATGATGAATGAGGAGCAAAAATCAAAAAATCTACTAGAATATTGGGTTGCAGCCGTGCATGAAGGTGAAACACCAGAGGGATTTGATCATCATGAAATATCTGCTTCAAAATGGGCCGTATTTGGTGTCCATGGGGCAATGCCAAGTGCAATGCAAGATGCATGGAAAAAAATATTTTCGGAATGGTTCCCTTCAAGTGGTTATACGCATGCAGGAATTCCTGAATTTGAACTTTATCCAGAAGGAAATCCATTTAGTGAAGACTATTATTCTGAAATTTGGATCCCAGTTAAATAAGTAATAGTTAAGAACAAAAAAAAGGTGTATTTCAATTAAGAAATGCACCTTTTTTATGTATAGATTCTAAATCTTCTTTAAGGCTAAATTATCCGCGTAATGATTCTAAAACTACTTGTGCCTCGTACCCTTCTGAGAAATCAATGATAGTTGCTTCTTCACCTTTAAGGGCTTTTACTAAATTATTAATTAATGAATCTGCTAATGTTTGATCGGATTCAATAGGCCTAATAGGTTCACCAAATTTTCCACCTTCTAGATCAGCCCAATTAACTAATGAAATAGTTCCTTCTGATCCATAAGCTGTAAATTTAATTTCTTCTTCACCCGCAATTTGGCTTAAGCCGTCTATTAATACAGGCGTTCCATCTTCTAATTCAAGAAAGGCAATGATCCCATTTTCAGATGCTAGTGGGTCAGTGGGATATTGAACATGCTTTGTAATGACTTTCATCTTACCAAATATCTTTTGGATTTGTTGTATGTAATGGACACCAACCTCTAAAACATAGCCACCTTGTTCTTTCGTAGCAACCCATTCATTTTGTTGCCAAAGTCTTGGCCAATTTGGAAAACGCATTTTGAGTTCGACTCTTCTTATGTTCCCAACATATCCTGATTTAACTAAGCCAGCAAAGGACTTACTTCCAACATTGTAGTTTAGAGGAAAGTTCATTGCTTGAAAAATGCCTTTTTCTTTTGCTTGCGTAAATAGTGCTAATGCTTCCTCAGTTGAGTTCGCTAGAGGCTTTTCGCATAAAACATTTATTCCTTTTGAAATTACATCAGATACGACTGTATAGTGATATTTCGGAGGTACTGTAACGTAAACTAGGTCTAGTTCGGTATTTTCAAGCATTTCAAGATGATTTGTAAATGATTGAACAGACTCTAGTTGATTACTAATTTCTTGAACTCTAACTTGTAATGTGTCACAAATTGCTACAATTTTTGTTTCTGGATGATTTGAAAATAAAGGAATTAATCTTTGGGCAATTGCGCCAAGACCAATAATACCAACTTTTATCATAAGAAAAACACCTTTCAAAGTAGATTTATAATGTAATTATAGTAAGAAAAATTAAATTATTAAAGGATGAGATACTTTTTTCTTACAGGTTTAAATTAAATCTAATGCAAATTCCTTAGTATGGATTGAATTTTGAGTAAAAAGATTCGTAATTTTCCAATTTTTAAAAGGTAATTTCGTCTGCTTAAGCGAATTCAATTCATAGATAAGTACTGGATGGAGGTGACATGTTGGAAAAGAAACCTGTGTATTATGATGGTAGTGGAGATTGGGAAGATACTATTCAACCTATAGTAATAAAAAATCTCTTGAGTATTGATCCTGAAATAAGAAAAAGTTTAGCTGCAAATCCATATGAAATTGATTGGAATCAAGTGAAGGAAAAATAATTTGTTAATTATTTTTATTTGTTCTTAATTAAGAATAATTTTTGTGGAATAAAAAAAAGAGGATGTCTCAAAGTCAGTAATTAGACTTATGTAGACATCCTTTTTGATTATACTTTATTAACAGTTACCATCTAGATCGCAGCTAAGCGAAGATTGCTCACTTAGTTTTTCGTTATTTAACGCTTGAACAAATGCTTCTTTACTTTGAACGCCTTGTAAAACTTTATCACCAATAATAAATGATGGTACTGCATTAATAAAATTAGGGTTTTGGATAGATGAATCGTATTTTGTACTTGAAACAGCTTCAATAAAATGAGAACGGTTTAAGCCAAGATTCTCTACAATCTCTGCAAGAACATTTACATCTCCAATTTCTTTACCTTCTGTCCAGAATCCAGCTAATACGGCTTGAGCATATTCAGAACCTTTGCCATTTTCTTCTGCAAATAAAAATCCTCTATGTGCTAACTTAGTAGAAGGGTGGGGATCCATTGTTGGTAAAATCATTTCAACGCCAAGCTTTTGAGCTAGTGGTTGAACACCGAATTTCCATCCTTGTTGAATATATGAACTATTAGGACTTAATGGTTCAGTCCCTTCAGGTCTTAGTTGGAATGGTTTCCATTCAAGCTCTACACCATCAACTTCTTTAAGTGCTTCCTCAAGTGGTTTTTTTCCTAAATAACAAAACGGACACACATAGTCCGAATAAATCGTAACTTTCATTTCATAAACCTCCTAAATCGATTAAAGAAAGTATATACAAAATTAGAACATAATCTCAATTTTTTAGCTCTCAATTGATTAGTTTTTAATTTATCCAATTAATAAAATTTTTTTGATTTCTCTACAAACTAAAGAAATAGAGCATGAAGGCTCTATTTCTTAGAATTATTTAAGTCATCGTTATGATTTTCCTCAGGTGGAAGATTTGTTTCAATTAAAGCAGGGTTTAGATCAAAGAATGTGTTTATAAAATACTTTCTTCTTAAAAGTAAAACGAAAAATAGTAATAGACCACAAATTGAAGTGAAGATCATTCCTGTAAGTAATCCACCTATATACATAAACGTATCCATTTGAGATGTAAACATCGACCATATTAATATTGAGAGGATTCCGTCTGCTAAAACAATGCCAAGCGATACTACTAAAAACGGTAGAAATTGACCAGTTTCTTTTGTTTTCTTTGAAACATACCTATATCCAATTGGTACTGATAAAAAGATTATAAAACAATAGAACAGTAATATGAAATCCCGAATAGACATAGTATCACACCTAACTTTTTTTGTTGGTACTATACTATATGCGAAATATTCATAAAATTGGACAAGATAATTTTTTTATTTTCCTATTTTTACTTTTTTCTTTTTGATTTCTCCTTTTTCAGGCTTTACTGGAGAGAAGTTATCAAAATCTTTTTTGTTTTCTGGTACATCGATATGTCCTGTTCTGATATTTGCTTGATATAGATTAACTTGTTTTACTGTATCTTTATTTAAATTTTTCTTGTTTTTTGAAAGTCCAACACCGTTTTCTTTTATACCCCATCTTAAGATACGGCCACCTTGAAAGTTTCCTTTCAATTTCTTTGTGATTACTTCATCGACACCTTTATCAATTCTTTTGATTGCAGATGTAAGAGTGACATTCTCTGGTAAACCTTCTTTATACTGATCTCGGTCGACGCCTATTACCCAAACTTTTTTACCACTTTTCTTTAATTTTTTTGCTTCAGTAAATACGCCTAGGCCTGTTTTTCCTGCTACTTGAAAGATTATATCAACATCTTCCCCATACAAAGATTTGGCCAATTTACTTCCTTCTTCAGGTTTGTCGAATGTATTAGCAAATTTAGTCTTTACTTTTATTTTTGGGTCTACTGACATAACACCTGCTTTAAAACCGTATTCAAATCTTTTAATAAATGGATCCTTTGTACCTCCCACAAAGCCAATCTTATGGGTTTTAGTATTCATTGCAGCTGCAATTCCTGCTAGGAATGCTGATTGTTCTTCACGATAAGTGATACTTACGACATTTGGTTTTTCAACAATCCCGTCAACGATGACAAAATCAGATTTCCTTTCTTTACTTGCAATTTCAGCGATTGCCTTTTGAAATGAATAGCCGATGCCAAATATTAAATCATACTTTTTCTTTGCATACTTCGTTAATTCTTTTTTTGCGTCCTTGTCTGAAGGGGCATCTGTTTTTACATAATTTTTCTTTTCCTTCCAGTTATGTTTCTCCCCCGTTTTTTTAATACCATCCCAGACTGCTTGGTTAAACCCTTTATCATGAATTTCAGTTTTCCCCATCACGATTCCGATTTTAAACTTTTTTTCTTTTTCATTGTATGAACTACTTATATTGTTATTTCGACTAGTACAGCTAGTCAATGTCATGCAAGTAATGATTGAAACTGTAGCGATTTGGAAAAAACGTTTTCGCATTGTTTTCCTCCACATAATTAAATTTAAAAACGAAGCTCTATTGTGTAAATTTCCCAATCAATTCATAAATCATTCTTTAAAGTGTTGGCAATTTAAATTACAAGTGGTACTGTTACAAGTAGAAATGAATTAGATGGAGGCATTAACGTGAAGCTTGTATTTTTAGGAACGGGAGCAGGTATGCCATCGAAAGGTCGAAATGTAACAAGTATCGCTCTACAACTTTTAGAGGAAAGAGGAGTTACTTGGTTATTCGATTGTGGCGAGGCTACACAGCATCAAATATTACATACGCCAATTAGACCACGACGAATTGAGAAAATATTTATTACTCACTGTCATGGGGATCATATTTTCGGATTACCTGGGCTGTTAAGTAGTAGAACATTTTTAGGTGGAGAAGATTTATTAACTATTTATGGACCTAAAGGGATAAAGGAGTACGTTGAAACTAGTTTTAGAATTAGCGGTACATACTTAAAATACCCTATTAAATATATTGAGACGACTGAAGGTATTATTTTTGAAGATGACCAATTTATTGTCCAAGCGATCGAGCTTGAGCATGGCATTCAATCTTTTGGTTACCAAGTAATTGAAAAGGATTTACCTGGTGAATTAAATGTAGAAGAATTAAAGAAAATTGATGTAAAACCTGGACCTGTTTATAAGTTCCTGAAAGAAGGGAAAACCGTAACATTAGAAGACGGAAGAGTGTTAAACGGGAAGGATTTTATCGGTACCTCAAAAAAAGGACGCAAAATTGCAATTGCAGGGGATACGCGTATTACTAATAAAAGTAACTTACTTGCAAGAGGGATGGACTTAGTAGTTCATGAATCTACTTTTGCTGATGATGAATCCACTCACGCATATGATTACTATCATACAACAAGCACTCAAATTGCAAATGTCGCTAAAAGTGAGGAAATACAAACACTATACCTAACACATATAAGTGCAAGGTATCAAGGTGATTCTTCGATCAAATTATTAAACGAAGCACGTGAAATATTTGAAAATACATATATAGCGAATGATTTTGATGAATACGAAATAAAAAGAAAAGAATGATTTGCATATTTTATTTCACGTTAAAAAATTTAATTTTGTAAGGACGAAGAGTAATTATAAGTGCAACTTCTCATCTGTTTTCGTATAACAACTCGCCAATTGGCGAGTTTTCTTTATGAGCTTTGACTTTTAAGAAATTGAGTTCTGTACATAAAAGAATATTTTAGAGACATGATATAAGTATTCTATGTAAAAGGAAGGTCGGGGCTTTGAAACAGTTAAAAGTTATCCTTTTATTAATATTAAGTTTCCAATTCATTTTGTATAATTCAAAAAACGTAAATGCTGAAAGTAAAAATCGTTATTATTATGAAAAGCAAGGTACTGCTATTTGGGAAGTACCAGTAAAAGAAAAAGTAATCGCTATTACTTTTGACGATGGGCCGAATGATGAATATACTCCTGCTGTACTAGATTTACTAAAGAAGTATAATGCTAAAGCTACATTTTTTTTAGTTGGTGAACGCGTTGCTAAATATCCTGAAGTTGCTTTAAGAGAAATTAACGAAGGACATGAAGTTGCAAATCATACTTATACTCATGCTAGACTTCAATATTTAACTGATGAGCAAATTAGAGATCAATTACATAAAACTCATGATGCGATTATTTCAGCTACACATGTTGAACCGGTCTTATTCAGACCACCGTTTGGTTATTATAGTGAGCGCTCAATCAATACGGTTCACGACCTTGGCTATTTAACTGTAATGTGGTCTTGGCATCAGGATACATTTGATTGGAAAAACCCAGGTGTTTATAAAATCGTATCAAATGTATTAAAAGATACTAGAAAAGGAGATATTGTTCTTTTTCATGATCACGGTGGTGACCGTAGTCAAACAATTGAAGCATTAAAACAAATACTACCAGCACTTCAAAAGCAAGGTTATCAGTTTGTAACAGTATCTCAGCTATTACAATTAAAAGCAGGAGTTAAATTACCTAGCTTTTAGTATAAAACCAGATCAATGGATATCCATTTTGATCTGGTTTTTTTGTTTACCTGGCTCCTTCTACTACTTAAGACCGATATAAAACCATTCCTCAGGCCATTATTCGAATATAAAAACTTGTATAAGATAGGAGTATAAGTTGAAAGGAGGCGACGAGGTCATGAAGAAGTTTTTATTTTTTATCCTCGTACTAATATTAATTGGAGTTGCTTTAGCGAATTTAGGTGGCTTAATTGCATTAGCACTTGGATTAGTCATTACGTATTTCAGTTTTAAAAAGTTTATGAAAACAGATTCTATTTTGATGAAAATCTTCTGGACGATTATCGGATTAATCGGTTTAGCGATAGCCATAAATGGTCTTCCTTCTTTAATAGGTGTTGCAGCAGCAATTCTGCTTTACTACCTATATAAAGATTATAAAAATCAAAAAAGACTAAAAGAAGATGAATATAAAATTTACGATGAAAATTTTAACCCTATAAAATAAGAGGAGCGTATGAAAATGAAAAACTTATTTACTAGAATTAAAGATCAAATCTCAGCAGATATACATGGTTTATTAGATGAAAAGGAACAACAAAATCCAATTTCTCAATTAAATTACTTCATCAAACAATCTGAAAATGAGTTAGGCAAAGTAAGAGGATTGATTGATAAACATTATTCACTACGTACAAAATTCCAAGTTGAGCGTGAAGGATCTCTACAAATGGTACTTAAGAGAGAAGAGCAACTTAAGGTAGCAAACGAAGCCGGTGCAGAAGATTTAATTAAACGTGCAAGTGAAGATTTAACTTTTTACAAAGAACAAGCTGAAAAGTTTGCAGTTTTAATTACTAAAACAGAAGAAGAAATTAGCTTTATGCATGAGCAGCTTAATCAAATCGAAAAAAAATTAAAAGAGCTTCATACGAAAAAATATGATTTAATGTCTCGTCAAAACATGGCTCACGCTACAAAAAAGATTAATGAAACACAACATTTACTTAATAGTAAAATGCCGTCAATTGATTTCAACTATTTTGAAAAACAAATTCGCGATTTAGAATTAAGAGTCCGTTCAGAATTTGATTTACAATCATTTGATTATAAAATTGATCAATTAAAAAAAGATTTAAAAGTTAAATTAAGCAAATAGTTTAAAGAAGAAGAGAAGGTAATCACTTCTTTAGAGTGTAGAGAATCCCTTAAAAATTTCTCTACACTTTTATTTGTTTAGATGAAAAAATAGTCTGACGTACATTGATTTAGATAACAGAACATTAAATGCTTGTTGTTTAAATAGACAAATTTGTAATATCGTACTTAAATTTACACATGCCAAACAACCTAATTACCATAAATTGGGTTGTTTTTTTTGACATGAAATATATCCTAATGTTAGGATATAGGAGTCCTAATATTGAGAATATTATAATAATATTTAATTTAAATGGAGAGAAATATAAATGATTCTTTAAATAGAAAAACTAAAATAACCTTGGTTGATGCAAAAACAAAATAAACTGGATTTCGTGTTTGGATGAAGGCTTCCAGAGCTGATGTTGTAGAAATAGGTCTTTAAGAAAGACAAACAAACCCAAATAATACAAGAGCTTCTAATGTTGTACCGCCCTAGGAAGGAATAGCATTATTTGACGAGATTTTTCCCAAACACGTTGCAACCAATTCTAAAAATTTATCATTTTTCCCGCATGATGATAAAGATCAGCGAAGTGATTTATTTAAGAGAATTGGATTAGGTGCACAAAATTTGGAAAAATATATTTTAATAAGCTAAATTAGGAGGAAATAACAATGACAAGTGAAAAATTAAAAGTAGGTATTATTTTAGGTAGTACAAGACAGGGACGAGTTAGCCCACAAGTGGGAGAATGGCTTAAAGGATTAGCTGATAAACGTGAAGATGCAAACTATGAAATTGTAGATATAGCTGATTATCAATTACCTTTTTTAGGAACAACTGATGGAACTGAACCAGGAATAGCAGCTTGGAACGAAAAACTTAACAGCTTAGATGGATTCGTATTTATCGTTCAGGAATACAATCACAGTATTACAGGGGCATTAAAAAATGCACTTGATTTCGCTCGTGATGCCTGGAATAACAAAGCAGCAGGTATAGTTAGTTACGGTTCAACAGGCGGTGCCCGTGCAGCTGAACATTTAAGAGGAATATTAGGCGAGCTAATGATCGCAGACGTTCGTACTCACCCAACACTGTCATTATTTACCGATTTTGAAAACTATACTACTTTCAAACCAGCTGAATTACACCTTAATAATGTAAATGCAATGCTTGACCAAGTTGTTGCTTGGAGTGGCGCATTAAAAACATTGAGAAAATAATTATTATTGATAAGAATATCAGTCGCTAAAGAGCGTCTGATATTCTTTTTTTACTAGTGAATATAGTGAACGCCGTATGAGTTAAGAAATTCCAAAAATGCCCTCTATCCTTAACTCAAGAATCCCTTCAATTATCACCTATAAAAAACTACAGCTATTTTTTAGGAATAAATTTCTCATTTAGAAATATTAATAAAATGTTGCCTTTGTATTGTTTAGTATAATTATTTGAAAATTAAGAATTAATTGCAAATACAAAAAAGGTACATTTTGAGAAAGAGCGAATTTATTATGAAAGGCTTCGAGATTGTTCAAAAGAGTTCTGTTAAAATAGTTCGAAATATAGTTTAAGGTACATCCGCAAAGTTTCCTGCAAATATACTAAACATCTTGATATACAGCGGGGAAAGAATAAGGAGGCTTAAAATTGAGGAAAGGTGGGAAGTGAGCTGATTATATCATAACTACTTTCGATAACAGCGCTTAAATCTACAGCTTGAAGAAGCTTTTATATGTGTAAATGTATTTTTTATTGAGAAAAATTAGGAATGATTCGTAAAATAAATATTGAAAGTAGGGTTTTGATTGAGAATTAAAAGTAATATTGTAAAAAAACATGATGTAGTACATTGTATGGTTTCTACGGAAGCGCAGTTTGCCTGGGATTTATTAAAGAAAACGAAGTATCGATGCATTCCAGTTTTAAGTGAAAACGATAAAGAGTATGTAGGAAATTTATATCGAGTAGATTTAGCTGAGTATTTAGTAGATAATGATTCTTTACAAGGGAAAACGGTAAATGATTTCGTACGTAAAGAATGTCCTCCTATTCAAGAGGATGCACCATTTTTTAAAGTGTTTTTTACGATTAAACGTTTTCCATATTTAGCAGTAGTAAATGATTTAAATGAATTTGTTGGGATTCTAACACATAAAACAGTTTTTGAGTTACTAGAAGAAGCTTGGGGACTGAAGGATGGCGGTTACTCCCTAACAGTAAGTACGATGGAACACGAGGGTGCATTAGCAACTTTAGCTAAACTCGTAAATAAATATTCGAATTTGAAAAGCTGTATTACACTAGACAGTGATTCGGTTTATAGAAGAATTTTAATTACACTGCCACCAACAATTAGTGAAGATGATTATAAAAAGCTGAAAAAAGACATCATTAAAAAAGAGTTTCATATTATGCATGAAGAAGTTGCAACTAATCATGCTACTCAAAAATAATAGTTAGTGAGCAAGGGGATTTGTAGATCCTCTTGCTCTTTTTAACTTGGCAACGGTGTATAAAAATCGATGTAGTTTCCAATTACTTCTTTCTTCCCCTAAAGGCTCGTCAGTCTATGAGTTTTACTACAAGAATATTGGTCGCATTAAAGTAGGATTTATTTATTTCCCCTTAATTCTGCCTTTATGTATGACATGATTAACTTCTTTATTTTTCTTCAATGAATCAATCTTTGATAGTAGGAGAGTTGATACTTTTTGAGGATAACTAAGTGGTTTATCTTTTGCTTCAACCATTGAATTGCCAACAACATAACTGATTGTTAGAAAGCCAATTAGTAAAATTAAAGTAACGATTAAAGCGAAAGTGATGAGAATACGCTTTATACTTGCTCGTAATACTTTACTGTTTGTTATTTTCATCATAAAAACTCTCCCCCTTAGGACAACACAGTTACCTGTATCATTTTATTACCTAAGGAGGAGAGTCATGACAAGCATATTAAACTTTATTAATTTTTTCATATTCCTCTTGGATTTCACGTGATCGAACAGTTGCCTCAATAAAGCAATTTAAAAATGAATTAGCAACTTCACGGTCTTCAAGTACAGATATTCCTGCTTGAGTTGTTCCATTTGGACTCGTAATTTTCTTTCTTAACGTCAATGGTGATTTATTCGTTTCTTGAAGCATTGAAATAGATCCCATTAGAGTTTGTTGAATAAATGGTTTAGCAATATCACGATGGATACCTAGTGCCATCGCAGCTCGTTCAAATTGTTCAATGACATAATATATATAAGCTGGTCCACTACCAAATAATCCAGTCATTGCATGTAATTCGTCTTCCTCTACTTTAGCTACAATACCAACTCGCTCAAATAATCTTTTTGCTGTTTGCACTTTTTCAAATGGAACTTCATCTGGGTATGCAAGAGCAGTTGCTGATTTTCGAACAAGAGAAGATGTAGTTGGCATTGCTCGAATTATATTCATATTTTCATTTCCAATCAGATGTTTAAGTGTACTGATTGAAACACCTGCTACTAATGAAATGATTAGTTGCTTTTCATTTAAAAGACTTTTACATTGTTCAAGTGCGACTCCAACATCTTTAGGCTTCATCGCTAAAAAAACTACACTAGAACCAGAGATGGCAAGCTGACGGTTAGTAGTAGCTAATACACCATATTTAGTATGTAATGTATCTAAACGATCAAGATCCTCTTTATTTGTAATAGCAATTTGATCACTTTCAATATACCCACTATCTATTAATCCTGCAATTAATGCTTCTGCAATACTACCTGCACCTATAAACGCAACTTTTCCTAGAAACATTACACTCACCTCACCCTTATTATAATAGATAATTATATTAGAGAAACATATGCTATATTCCTTGTTGACATTGTGCTTTTATTTAATTTAATAAATTTATTTTTTTGCTTTAACTGGAGGTAAGTCATTTTTTTAGTAATATTAGACTGTGCTTTGAAAAATTTAAAGCAACTTAGTTTGTATTTTTGAAAATGTATATTAGAATTAACTGTAAGAAGATTCAGATAAGGAGGAATAAGGATGATCCCTGAAAATAAGATTCACCAACTTACACTCCCGGTTCCGTATGCTATGAATACAGTAAATGTATTTTTAGTTGAAGGAGATTTATTGACTTTGATTGATACGGGAACAAATACACCTGATACGTTAGATGCACTGAAGAGTGAATTAGATAAAATTGGTTATAAATTAGAAGATATTGAACAAGTAATTTTAACGCATCATCATCCAGATCATGCAGGATTATTAGAGGAGTTTAATGAGGATATAAAAATTTTAGGACATGAGAGAAATATTCCGTATTTAACTCAGGATGAATCGTTTTTAAACTACTACAATGAGTATTTTATTGAAAATGCAAAACTTTACGGAGTACCGAATGAGTTTGTAAAAAAAATGCCACGCACGACCGAGAAGATGCCGTATACAAGTAAGCGTTCATTAACTCATATTATCGATGAAGGCGATCGAATTGAAAGTATTTTTAATTTAAAGGTGTTGTACACACCAGGTCATGCAACTTCTCATATTTCTTTAATTAGTGAAGATGATGGTATTGCTTTTGGTGGAGATTTGTTATTAGATAAGGTTTCATCTAATCCAATTATTGAGCCTCCTTTAAATGGTGAAACAGAACGAGTAAAGCCATTACTTCAATATAATCATTCTTTAAAAAGAATAGCAGAACTTCCAATCACAAAATTATATACTGGACATGGGGACCCAGTTACAGAAATTAAAAGTTTAGTAAAAAGTAGATTAGAAAAACAGAAGGCTAGAGCTGAAAAAGTATATGAAATGATTAAACAGCAGCCACTTACAGCCTATGAAGTTTGCCAAATGTTATTTCCAAAGGTTTATTTAAAACAACTTTCACTTACTCTATCAGAAACAATCGGTCAATTGGACTACCTGGAAAACTTAGGTTTTATTAGTTTAAATGAACGAAATGATGGTATACTTGAGTATAAAACGAATGAGCATTCAGTCAGTCAATAGTAGAGGTGGAAATTTTTGAGGTTAAGTAACCAAACAGTAGTAATAACAGGTGCTTCTAGTGGGCTTGGTAAAGATTTAGCTTTAGAGGCAGCGAAAAAAGACGCTAATATTGTCTTAATTGCTAGAAGAGAATCAGAGCTAAAAAACTTAAAGGAAAAGATTCAAGAAGAATTTCCTGTTAAATGTCATTATTTTGTAGTGGACGTGACAGATGAAACAGCGGTATATGATGCATTTCAACAAATTGAAGAACAATTTGATGGAATTGATGTTTTAATAAATAATGCAGGATATGGTCTATTTCAAACAGTTGAGCAAATGTCAATTCAAGAGATGAAACAAATGTTTGACGTAAATGTATTTGGCGTTATGACTTGTTCAAAGCTTGCACTTACATCTATGAAGTTGAAAGGTAAGGGACATATCATAAATATCGCTTCTTTAGCAGGGAAGATTGCGACGTCTAAAGCTGCTGCATACGCAGGATCTAAACATGCAGTACTTGGATTCAGCAATGCTTTAAGGCAAGAAGTTGAAAAGGACGGAATTATTATAACAAATGTAAATCCAGGACCGATGGATACACCGTTTTTTGATATTGCAGATGAGACAGGATCATATGCTAAATCTGTTCGTAAAATGATGCTTGAGCCAGAAAAAGTTGCATCTAAAGTTATTTCGTTAATCGGAAAAAATATTCATGAAATTGATTTACCTTCTTGGATGGGATTTGGAACAAAACTTTATTCTTTATTCCCAAGAGTGAGCTATTATTTTATGATGAAGTTTGCTAATAAAAAGTGATGTAATCGATTCAATATGAAATTAAGTAAGTAGGATAAATAACATAATGAGTAGGTCCCAAAAATCTAGAGGGACCTCTCTTTTTTTATGCTTTGTAAAATTGAAAAAAGAGTTGTAAAAAAGAAAATAGAAATTGTGAATAGGTCAAACTGCAAATAAAAATGTTAATCGTTATTCAAGTATCTTAATTTGTAAAATATTTCCAATGACAAATTAGGATAACGGACCCATTCATTCTAACAGACAAGCCATAAGATATAGTGGTGGTAGTGCCTGGTAAACACTATTCCATACACTTCTTGTATAAAAAAAGGATTTTCAATGAAGATCCTTTTTTTTGTTTATCAACTAATGCAAATGGTTAGTTGATAAATCTTAAAGCGGAAGCTGTAGTTTTATTCTTTTTTAATTAAATGGCATATCAGTAGAACAAGGGAAATATTAACTTTCGCCGAATAGTAGTAAAAGTGCCGTTTTAATAAGTCTTTTTGAATTGGAGAGAGAAAGTGAATTTAAAAACTTTAGCAACAGATATTTCAATTATTTATAAGAAAAATCCTAAGGTTGAAGCTGTTTTACTTGCTGGCTCAGTTTCACGAAATTGGGAAGATGCATTTTCTGATATTGAACTTTTAATATTTTGGAAAGAAGAACCGACTGATGAAGACAGGAAAACTCCTATTCAAATACTAAACGGAAATATTATTGATTTTCATGCTTTTGAAGAGGATGAGTGGGCTGAAACTTATATTACCAAGAATGTGAAACTTGAGATTAGCAGTTTTCTAACAAAAACGATTGAAAGAGTCATCGACGAAGTTATGTTAAACTTTGAGACAAGCTTTGATTTGCAATGTCTTATAGCATCTATCTATTATGGTGTACCTTTATATGAGGAAGATTTGATTTCAAAGCTTAAAGAGAGAGTTAGTGAGTATCCAAAGGAATTAAGTGAGGCAATGATATTAGAACATATTGATTTTGGTAATCGATGGAATAATCGAGAAACATTGCTTAGCCGTAAAGACTGGTTGATGTTTTATAAAGTAGTTGTCTCAGTACAGACTAGTATAATGGCTTTGTTATTTGGACTTAATCGTCAATATGTCATACACCCTGGGTTCAAGTGGCAAAAAAACACTTTAGATACAATGAAGAAGAAACCAGAGAATATATTAGAACGACTTGAACTTATTTTCACTAGAAAGCCAGAAGATGGATTAAAAGAATTAGAATTAATAATTCAAGAAATTTATCAATTAATTCAAGATGAATATCCTAATATAGATTTATCAACTTATATTAACAAATCCGCGTTTTTACGACCAAAACGTATTTAATTTATTTATTGGTTCAAGAGCTTTTAAATACAGTTATTATCCATTTAATACTAAACGCATTGCGCAAGTTGAAGAAATTGATTGACAATTTTGTCGATGTTTTAAAGTTAACTGACAGTATTGATCAATTTAGAAATGGGGAAAATATTAATGCTTTGACGTTAAAAGCTAGACCAAACAAGGATTTTTTCTCAAGTGAAGAATTTAGGTAGAGAATTAAGAAGAAAAATTTCTTATCAACTATAAAAACAGTAATTCCTTGTTTATATAAATAGAAGAAAACACAACTAACATAGTAAATAGGAGGATTTTATGAGAAATGTTATTTTATTTTTACATTCTTCTTTAGATGGCTTTGTAGAAGGACCAAACGGTGCAATGGATATAGGATGGGTTGCTTACAATGAAGAATTAGAAAAGCATGCTAAAGAAATTTTAAGTACTGTAGACACAGTGTTTTGGGGGAAAGGGACATATGAAATGATGATGAATTATTGGACTTCAGTACCCTCTAACCCTGATTCAACAGAATATGAAATTGAACATGCTAAATGGATAGAAGAGACATCAAAGGTTGTTTTTTCTACGACACTTGAACAAGCTAATTGGAAGAATTCAAGATTAGTAAAAGAAAATATTGAAGAAGAAATTAAAAACATAAAAAAGCAGTCAGGTAATGATATCATTATTTTAGGTAGCCCAAGGTTTGCACATAGTCTTATGGAACTTGATTTAATTGATGTAATTAAAATTACTATTTCACCAGTTATTATTGGAAGTGGATTACCTTTATTTAAGGGCTTAGGAACTAAACGCAGCCTCTCACTTGTAGAGAACAAAACATTTAATTCAGGTGTAATTGGCCTTACATATAATATTGTAAAATCATAATTAAGATATCATGTATCTATCTAGGTAACGCATGAAAAAATCGGCTGAAAAGCCGATTATTTTTTATGGAGCTATATGGAAGTATAGTTGATGAATAAGGATTGTCTGAAATTTGACTTTAAAATAGGACAAATTCCCCTTAGTTAGAAATATTTAGGTATAATTGTCTTGATTGTATTTATAACTCTGGTGGGGTAAAAAGTGAAAAATTCGATTTGAATAAACACTTTTATCACGGTTATTTGTTTTTTGACTTTCTCCTTACAACCTGACCACTTTTCTTAGAAATTAGGACTGATAGGTATTTTTGTTATGGATGCGATAGTTTAATATAATGCTAAGTTCAAATGAGATTTGTCAAAGAAATGGAGATTAAAGAAATGAAGTATTATTCAAAAGACTGGTACAAAGAAATGCAATTATATGGTTTCTTGAATTTTCCAGATTCAAAGGAAGAATGGGATGAAACGATTAAGTATTTTGAATCGAATGGTAGAGATTATATTAAAAATCTTAAAGAAGACTTAGAATTTTTTAAAAACGATTTGCTAAAATTTCTTCCTGAATCGTTCCATTCATATATTAATGATGGAACATTGAATACAACGTATCCATCAGAAAAACTTAGAAATATGATTAATAATTGGAAAGATGAATACAACCAGCACATGAAGGATCTGGATAAAGAGTATCGATCAAAATATAACGCGAGTAAAGATTTACTTCCAATAAGCATTGTAAAATTAAATGAGATTTTATTACATGATTCAAATGTAAAATCAATTGAAAATCTTTCAAACGATACATTTGTTATAAATTTAGATTGTGCAGGCGGATTTAATGATTTTACTGAAATCAAACTCACCTTTAAGGGAGTTAAAGAAATAAGTATGCCTGAGAATATTAAAGGTGGTTTTTGGCTTTACGATGAGGTTTATCCAGCAAAGTCAGGTTTTGAACTTCATGTCCTATTCGACATTCCATTTATAGAATTTAAGATTGTGGCTGAAGATATAATAGTCGAAGGGAAGAGTGATAACTAATAGGTCATGGAAAGTACATCTAAGAATGTTGCATTCTAAAAAACAATCAGTACAACCTGGGAAAGTGTGAAGAAAAAATATGAAAAAAATCTTAATTTATATTTTAAGTTTGATTGTGGTCTCATTATTGTATAAAGGTGCTCTGTTCTTTATCATTCCATTATTTGGTGCAGCCTTTATTCCATTAGTTCTTTTAGTTAGTTATCATAAATTCATCTTTAAAGATAATCTTTCTGGTAATTTATTTACAGTATTATTAACTATTGTGGCGATTCTAATTGGAAGTTTAGTTAATCATATCGGTTGGGTTTATAGTTCGGGTAACTATCATAATTTTTTCCATCCTGATCGTGAGTCGTTTATATGGTTGGAATACTGTACTCTAATTAATTTGGCAGGAACATTTGTATTAGGATTAGTCTTTCTAGTATTTAAAATGTTCCAAAGAAAAAACCAACTAGTTAATAGCTGAGTTCTGTCCCAAAAAATCATCCATATTCGACTAATTCACGGATAAGTTGTAAAACTTGCTCGGTTGAATTGTTGAATAACCTAAGGGAGCCGAGAGTTTGTCTAATTAGTGCCGCTACTGTTGAAGGGGGCTATATTTTTTTGAGAGAATATCAATTAGAACTTTTCCATGCATTGAAAAATATTAAAGATTTAGAAGTCGACTTATCTAAAATCATTTCTTAATAATCCTAGGGACAGTTCATTAAACAAAGAGTATAAGTTACTAAAACAAAAGTTAATCACCGAAGAAGAGATTTCTGCATTTAAAAAAGTGCAAAATGAAACTATAGAAAGTGTTATTTATAGAATACTGGAAATGATTGATGGATATGGTGGTTTGTCTTATGATGTTGAATTAATCAATAAGAATAACAATGAATCCGTAAGAGGAAATATCGAATTACATGATCAATTTATGAATTATATTTACGACCAAGAAAATGAAAAATGAATATACCTTATGCAACGAACGCAATGCTATAGTATAGTAACACAGATCGAACGAATGATTTGAACCTACTTTACTAAGTAGCATTTTACTCGAAGAAGGAAAAACTGATTTAATATAGAATGTATTTGATAGTTCATACTACTATATCTGAAATTGGTAAAGGGGATCCATTTAATGACAGAGGGTTTTTACAAAGTTCAAGAAGTACTTGAGAATTACAGAACAGCAGTGTATGAAAAAGATGTGGAAAAATTTCTATCCTTGTACGCTCCTGAAGTACATATTTTTGATGCTTGGGAGAACTGGGAGTGCAATGGTATTTCTTCTTGGAAGGAAAATGTAGTAGGTTGGTTTAACGGATTGAGAGAGGATGGCGTTTTACTTAATGTTGCATTTAATGATCTAGTAATTGAAGAAAATTCAAATCTCGCATTTGTTCATTGTGCTGTAACTTTTGCTGCACATCAAGAGGAATCTGGTGAGAAGCTTCGTCAAATAACAAATCGGTTCACGTACGGTTTAAAAAAAGTGAATGAAACTTGGGCTATAGTTCACGAACATTCATCATTACCAATAGACATTGGAACTGGTAAGGGAATTTTTAACTTGAAGTAAACAATAAACTATTTTGATACGCGCCTCTACAGGTTGTCTAATTTGACAATCTTTTTTTAGTTCAAAAATAAACAATTATATTTAACAAAGGCTGCATACAAGTCGGTAATCTGACTTATATGGCAGCCTCTTTTTATATTTAACACAATAATATTTTACTAGTAGTTATACATAATGTTATTTCAATAGTCTAACTTTATGAGCTTTCAACTATATATATATAAATGAGATATAAGTGAAAGATGGTGGGGTAGTATGACGAAAAGAGATTATTTAATAAAACCGCTTGTAGGTGAAAACTATCCAATAATTGATCGAGGAGAAACTATCTACTTATGGGACAAGCAAGGAAAGAAGTATATTGATGGTTCTTCAGGTGCTGTAGCGGCAAGTATTGGTCATGGCGTAAAGGAAATAGTTGATGAAATGGTAAAGCAGGCGAATAAAGTTGCGTTTGTTTACAGATCGCAGTTTACTAGTGAAGCTGCGGAATTATTAGCAGAAAAGATAGGTCAACTCACCCCAGGGGATTTAAACTGGAGTTTTTTTGTTAATAGCGGTACAGAAGCAACTGAAACGGCTATGAAAATGGCAATTCAACATTTTCAAGAAAAAGGAATTCAGACAAAAACTAAAATAATTTCGAGAAGTATGAGCTACCATGGTATTACGATGGGAGCCTTATCTATGTCGGGACATCCTTTAAGAAGGAAACGTTTTACTAGCTTACTAGCGGATTATCCAATGGTAGAAGCGCCATATTGTAAAAGATGTCCATACGAATTAGAACCTGGAAAGTGTGGCTTACTATGTGCTACTTCACTTGAGCGTTCCATTCAAAAATTAGGGTCTGAAAATGTAGCTGCTTTTATCGCCGAACCGATCGTTGGTGCAGCAGGTGCTGCGTTAACACCTCCGAAAGGATACTATGAAAAAATAAAAGAAATTTGTGAAAAACATGATGTACTATTTATTGCAGACGAAGTGATGACAGGAATTGGAAGGACCGGAGAAATGTTTGGAATTAATCATTGGGAATGTGTGCCCGATTTATTAGTTCTTGGAAAAGGATTGGCAGCCGGATATACACCGATTGCAGTTGCTATCGCAAGTGACCGTGTCATGCAACCGATATTAGAAGGAAGTCGTCTAGTTATGAGCGGACACACATTTAGTGCAAATCCACTTTCTGCAAATATAGCTTTAGCCGTTTTAAATTATGTTGAGAAAAATGGATTAGTACAAAATTCTAAAGTACAAGGTGAAAAAATAAAATTAAAACTAAAAGAGTGGCAGAAAATTTATCCTTTTTTGTTTGATATCCGAGGAGAAGGATTACTGATTGGTATTGAAATAAATGAAGAATTTTTTAACTGTAAAAGTGTAACAAATCGTGTCATTGAGATTGCGAAAGATAAAGGTTTATTGTTATACCCTTCTGTAAGTGGACCATATGGAAGATCTGAAAATAGTTTCTTGCTTTCTCCACCTTTAGTCATAACTGATGCACAAGTTGATGAATTGCTAACTTTATTGATGGATGTATTTATTGAGCTAAATAAAGAGGCGAAGGGGACAAAATAATGGCAATTAATACTTTCAGAAAAATCATAAGTATTGAGGAAGCCTTACAATATTTTAAAGATGAGATGGTTTTAATGTTTGGTGGGTTTGGCGGTATTGGTAACCCACCTACATTAATACAAGGCATTTTAGAAAAGGGGTTTAAAAATCTTACTTTAATAGGTAATGATACTGGGTTTCCTGATGTTGGAATCGGACAGTTAGTGACAGCTAAACGAGTAAAAAAAATGATTACAACTCATATAGGATCAAATCCTAATGCCGGAAAGCAAATGACTGATGGTACGTTAGAAATCGAATTTAGTCCTCAAGGCACTTTTATTGAACGTATTCGAGCGGGTGGCGTTGGATTAGGCGGTGTATTAGTAGATATTGGGATTGATAGTGTCATTGATGTTGATAAACAGAGAGTGAATGTATTTGGGAAGGAATATTTAGTTGAAACACCTCTTATTTCTGATGTCTCAATTGTATATGCGAAAAAGGCTGACCCATTTGGAAATTTAGTATTTGATAAAAGTGCTCGAAATACAAATCCATATGTAGCGATGGCTGGAAATATAACAATTGCAGAAGTTGAGGAAATTGTACCTTTAGGGACATTAGAACCTGAGGAGATTATTGTACCAGGGGCATTTGTAAATCACATCGTTCAATCGGAAGGAGTGAATTGGAAGTGGGTTTGGGAAAAATAAATCCTCGTGAAATGATGGCAAAACGAGCAGCTAAAGAAGTAAAGAATGGTATGATTGTCAATCTTGGGATTGGAATTCCTTCACTGATCCCAAATTACTTATCTGATGATTGCAATGTTATGTTTCATGCAGAAAATGGTGTATTAGGGTTAGGGCCTACTCCTCAAAAAGGTGAAGAAGATGAGAATTTGTGTAATGCAGCAGGATTACCAGTTACATTAATTCCAGGCTCCAGTTATTTTGATAGTAGTATTGCTTTTGCCATTATTCGAAAAGGTTTATTGGATTTAACAGTACTTGGTGCACTAGAAGTTAGTAAAAATGGTGACTTAGCAAACTGGATTGTTCCTGGAAAAAGAGTACCTGGAATTGGTGGAGCAATGGATTTAGCCCAAAAATCAAAAAAAGTAATCGTCTTAATGAACCATACAAATAAAAATGGTGACCCAAAAATAGTTTCAGAATGTACACTTCCTCTTACATCGCCAAAATGCGTGGATTTAATTATTACAGAAATGGCTGTAATTGAAATTAAGAAAGAAAGCGGAGAGCTTTGGTTAAATGAAGTTATGTCTCCATATTTAGTTAGCGATGTAATTGAGAAAACAGGTGCCCCACTTTTTGTGAATCCAAATGTCATTGTTCATCGTTGGGAGTGATTAAAATTGGATTTAAAAACAAAAATTAATGAATATATTACTAAAAATAAGAGCAAGGCAATTGAGTTACTTCAAGATCTTGTTCGTGAAAAAAGTGTATCAGGAAATGAAGCGAGTGCCCAAACTATTGTCACAAATTATTTACAGAATCTCGGATTAGAAATTGATAAATGGGAGCCTTCGATTGATGAATTAAATAAATCATCGTATTTTATTTCGGAGAGAAGTTCATTCAAAAACAGTCCCAATATTGTCGCAACTTTAAAAGGAACAGGAAATGGTCGATCAATTATTCTAAATGGGCATATTGATGTTGTTCCAGAAGGAGAAATAAGTAGCTGGGATTGTCAGCCGTATAGCGGTGATATAGTAGGAAACCGATTATATGGCCGAGGGACGACTGATATGAAGGGTGGCAATGTATCTGCACTTTTAGCGATTGAAGCAATAAAGAAATCAAAAATTCGTCTTAAAGGTGATGTTTATTTTCAAAGTGTAATAGAAGAAGAGAGTGGAGGGGCAGGGACATTAGCTGCTATATTACGTGGCTACGTTGCAGATGCTGTCCTAATTCCAGAACCGACTAAAACGAAAATATTTCCAAAACAGCAAGGCAGTATTTGGTTTCGTGTAAATGTAAAAGGTAAAGTTGCCCATGGTGGAACAAGATATGAAGGAGTTAGTGCAATTGAAAAAAGTATATTAGTTATAAACCATATTAATCAATTAGAAAAAGTACGTAATTTAAGATTACTAGATGACCCTTTATACAAAAATGTGCCGATTCCCATTCCAATTAATATCGGAAAAATAAAAGGCGGAACTTGGCCTTCCTCTGTTTCAGATTTAGTTACACTTGAAGGAAGATTAGGAGTGTCACCAAACGAAAAAATAGAAGAAGCTAAACTTGAATTAAAGAAATGGCTAAAAACACTTTCTTTAATTGACGACTGGTTTACTGAGCATCCAGTTGAAGTTGAATTTTTTGGTGCAAGTTGGTTACCAGGAAGTATTGATCTACAACATCCATTTATGGAATCTCTGAAAAAATCTTTTCAGCAAGTATATAATAAAGAGCCCATCATTGAAGCATCCCCATGGGGAACGGACGGCGGATTATTTACACAAGTAAAACAAATACCTACAATCGTATTTGGCCCAGGAGAAACAAAAGTTGCACACTATCCAAATGAGTACATCGACTTAGATGAAATGTTTCGTTGTGCGGAAGTAATTGCCAACACATTACTTGATTGGTGTGGTGTAGTTGACTAATGAATTATTTTATTAACGCTAAGTATAATGTGATAATTTGTCTAAATTATTTTCTTGGAAATAAAATTGATTTTATATATAAACAAAAGTTGTTACTATATGAAAACGTAAAAGTAATGTAATTGAACCTTGGATAGGACTCTAAGGTTCTTTTGTTTTTGGTAAAAACTATGATCGTATATCAAATGATAGAGATTAATCACAATAAATGGAAGTTAATGTACCTTGACTCTTTAGTAGAATCAGGAGATTTTAGGATAAAGATAATATGAGATCGATTCCAAACTTTTTTAGGTATTATGAACGTAATAAAAGTTATAAGAAACACGAGCATAATGAAATTGAACATTTTTATCACCTATTCCTTAGATCGTTTATTTTACTGAAAGAATTTAACGAACGAAATTTTATTATTTTTTATTATAACTTAACGAACAGTAGTTGTAACTTGGGGGAATATCGGCAGTTTCTACTAGAAAATTAACTTGAAGACTCTATTTAAATAAAATTGAGTCACTGTTAATTGATTTCCATAAATGTTTATTCTAATTTAAATTTTCGAAAAATAGTATAGAAAATGAGAATGATAATTGTTATCATTAATTTTGTAACAACAATAATGATACCTAAGGAGATGCTTATGGAAAAACAATTAGAGCTTCAATTTGAAAATTTCGAGAGACTTCAGTCTCAATGTAAAACGCTGATGATCAGTTCAATGGATGATAAAGGGGAGCCACATGTCAGTTATTCGCCATTTATTATTCATGAGGGAGAATTCTATATTTTCATTAGCAAAATAGCAGCACATTTTCAATACTTAGAAAATAATAAGCATGTTAGTATTATGATCATTGCAGATGAGGCAACTTCACCAATTTTATTTGCTAGAGAGCGAATTCGTTATAAATGTACTCCTGAGTTCGTAGGGAATGTGGACAAAGAACATATCTTCGAAAAATTCGTAGAGAATCACGGGGAACAGATGATAAAAGTTTTAAGAGGCATTGATTTGTCATTATTTAAGCTTACACCAATAGAAGGACGCTATATCGCTGGATTCGGGCAAGCTTTTGATATTAACCCGATTGAAGGAACTTTTATTCAAATAGACCCTTCGAAAATGAACCATTAATCGAATAGCCCGTTATGAATAAAAAGTAACGGGCTTTTGCATAATATAAGAATTTGAGTATTGTTTTTCTATCTTAATTTGACAACCATTTTTAAATATTGGCTCTGTTATATTAAAATGTTGATTTGTAAACATAAGAAAAAGACCACATTTTTATGGTCTAACGTGACGAGTATAGTTGCATAAGTAGTTATTACGTTTTTTAATTTTTAATCCAAGTTAGCATACGTAGGATTAGAAAAGGTTCGAACCAAGTAATCAATAAAAATATGATAAAAAACGAAGATACTGCAAAAAATTTAGAGTTCCCTCTTTCTCTTTTGGAAATTGCAATAAAGCCACAAATCGCCCCAAATAATAACAATAAAAAACCAATTAAAGCAATAAGTTCGTTGAAGCCTGGAACCACATAAATTATTCCAAACAAAAACAATCCAATGATTAATAATATTAGTGAAATTGTGCTGAAATTTTTCATAGTTTCACCTCTTAACTAATAATAATTTTTTATGTTAGCTACTTAATATATTAACATATATTTCCATTTTATTGTTATCCTTGTGCAACTAATCTGGCATTTAGTAGAACAAGAAAATCAATAATCTACTTTAACAGAGAGCTAAAATAGTAAAAGATGTCTTTTGATCATGTTTAATTTAAAGAAATATCTACACATTAATGTTAAAAATACTACAAATCATGATAGATAAAATGGAATTTGGAACACTAAATAGTAAAAAGTAAAAGTGAGGAGTTTTATGAGAAAAATTTCTTTATTTTTTCTATGTCTATTTTTGTGCATTCAGGTGCCTGCAAAGACGAGTGCAGCAGGAAAAATTCCAATTTTAATTTATCATTCCATCGATGAATTTACAGGGCACGGAGTAAGTGCTTTGTTTGTCACACCCGAGAATTTCGAAAAACAAATGATTTATTTACGTGATCATGGTTTTACACTATTAACCTTTGAACAATGGGGAGAGCGTAATAATGTAAAGAAGCCAATATTTATAACGATAGATGATGGATATAAAAACAACTTAAATGTATTAAAAATTTTTCGGAAATTACAATCTGATACGTTCGAGCCTAGAGCAACTATATTTGCGATTTCTGATTATATTGGATATCCGGATCGTCTTTCTAGCACGGATTTAAAAAAACTGTCCGATTCACGGATGTTTTCAATTCAATCGCACACTGCAACACATCCTGATTTAAGAAAAATAACAGACTATAACCATGAGTTAAAAGATTCAAAAGATAAAATTCAAACAATTACTGGTAAGCCAGTCATCGCTTTATCTTATCCCTATGGTAATTATAATGATAAAGTAATTGAAGAAACGAAAAAGTATTATAAATATGCAGTGGCAACCGAACCTAAATATTATATGGAACAAGGTACAAAGAATGAAAACTACCGTTTACCTAGAATCTATATTAAGTATGATACTACTATGGATGAATTTGCTAAACTTGTAGAAGGACAAGCTAAAGTGATTTTTAATTTTCGTGAAGTTGAGCCTATTTATGAAAATTGAATGATATGTCTTAAGGGGCATATAGTACACTTTAATAATAGTTCTAATAATAGTGTTAAATGAGGCCTTCCTAAAAGTCAGCTTTACACACAAATAGGTGGCCTTTATTTAATTTCGAGATGTAATGTTGATCTTAATCTGTCTTGGAGTAAAGTGGGGGTATTTTAGCGGCGTTTTTCAATTAGCGTTGATTTTATCATCTTCATTTGTATATATTTAGTGGATTTTTTTACCTTTTTAGTTGTTTTAGAAAGAGTTAGTGCAAATATTTTGATTTTCTATCTTTGTATATCTACTTTTGAACAATTATTCAGGTTAGATACCCTAACCAGTATGGGTAATATTCTATCAAATATGGGATTCTAGGGAATTTAATTGCAGTTTCGTTGATTTTAATTAAAGTTTCATTTTTTTTATTTGCAGATTCTCAATTTTTATTAGCACTTTGGCCTTTATTTGCACTTCAGCCGTTAATTTCAGTTTTACTGGTTTTATTTGCACTTGGTCTTTGATTTCAGCCACTTTTCTTAATATTATATTGGGGCGCCTCCATTTTTTGTTTAAGCAAGAGTGTCTCACTAAAGTGAATTTTAGAGATTTAAAAATGGAACTGAAATATTTTTAGAAAATTTAGAATTTAAGCTTGAATAAAAGAATAAACTTCAATATAATAAAAAAAAAGGATATCCTTCATAAATTGGATAGGAGAATTGCAATGGAAGAATTAAAGCAAAAAGTTCAAGATGAATTCGATAATTTTTCGAAGGGGTTAAAAAAGGTCGCAAAATATTTCCTTGCAAATCCGGAAGACTTCGCAATGGATTCAGGTGTTCAAGTTGGACAGAAGATTAATGTAAGTGAAACAACCGTTATTCGATTTTGTCATGCTCTAGGTTATAGTGGTTTTAGCGCATTACAAAAGGATATTCAGACTCGACTGTTAAATCGTAAAAGCACATTGGTTGAATACCATTCCATGAAAAATAAGATGGACATGGATCGAGATTTTTCTAAGAAAATGATGCATAAGGATGCAGAATTAATATTGCAAACTGCTGAAGGACTAAATGAAGAAGAGTTTAATTTGGCAGTAGAGCGATTAAGTCAATCTGAAAGGATACTTGTTTCTGGTACCCGTTCTTCTCATGCAATGGCGCATTGGTTTTCGTTTGCGCTTGAACTAATCCGAGGGAATGTTAGGATGTTTCGACCAGATACGGATGATATTGTTTTACGCATTGGTGAAATGAATGAAAATAGTACGTTTGTGGCGTTTTCTTTTCATCGCTACGCATTAGAAACAATTAATATGGCTAGAGAGGCGAAATTACGAGGTGCGTTTGTGATTAGTTTTACCGATTCCGAGGTTGCACCGATTCGTGAGTATACTGATGTATTATTTACTGTTCAGCTACCGATCAAGTCAACTCTGGATGTTAGTCCGGCAGTTTTTTCTCTTATGAATTCCTTACTTGGGGGAGTTGTCGTAAAAAATTCTGATCAGTTTATGAAGCGTACAAAGGCATATGAGAATTTTCATTTGCACCATTTCTTTGGGGAATAAAAGCTTTTCCTCTTATTTTTATAAAGAAAGTGGGTATAGGAATGTTTCAAATTAAACGATTGGAGGAAATTGGTGAAATAGAATCCATTCAACAAATTGAAAAAGAAGTGTGGAATATGTCACCAATACCCATTCATCAAACGTACACAGCATCTCATAATGGTGGGTTGATTTTAGGAGCTTTTCACGAAAATCAATTAATAGGGTTTCAATATAGCTTTCCGGGATTTATGGACGGGAAATCCTATTTATGTTCACATATGTTAGGGGTTTTGCCTACTTATCAAAAAAGTGGGCTGGGTAAAAAGTTGAAAGAGGCACAGCGGGATTATGCTCTAGAAATGGGCTATTCATTAATTGTTTGGACATTTGATCCATTAGAGAGTGTTAATGCCTACTTAAACTTACATAAGCTAAAGGGGATTGGCGCATCATACATTGAAAATCATTATGGCGAGATGACTGACTCGCTAAACAAAGGATTGCCTACAGATCGTTTTTTAGTAGAGTGGTGGATTCGTAGTGATCATGTATGTAAGCCTACAAGCAGGGTTGACTTAAAAGGCTACAAACTATTAGTAGAAACAAAGCTTGATAACTTTGGTTTTCCAACAATTAGCAGGGAATTTGAAATCAATTTAACGGAAGATATTTATGTAATTCCAATCGCTGAAGACTTTCAACAAATAAAAAATAAACAGCCTGAGCTTGCGAAAGAATGGCGGTACAAAACAAGAAATTGGTTCCAAACCTTGTGTGAAAATGGCTTCGCTGCAAGTGATGTTATTCGAAATCCAGAAGGAAGAGTAAGTTACTATATTTTTGAAAAACGTAGAAATTTATCTCTTTAAGCTTCCAAACTCTTTACAGGAGGAGAGATTTTCGTGGTTAATTTTCAAAATAGTGCATTAACGATTGATGGACACTTTGATATTTTAATGGATGTCCAGATCCAACGGGAAAAAGGAAGAAAGAAAGTAATTGAAACAGATTATTACCCTAGGTTTGTAAAAGGCGGCATTAATGTCATTATCGCTGCCATCTTTATAGACAGTGCATTTTTGCCAGAAATGGCTCTTCGCAAAGCACTAAGCCAAGTAAGTGCGCTTTATGAAGAAGTACAGGAGTCTCCTGATAAATTAATGATTTGTTATATCGGAGCCGACATGGATCTTGCGAAGGAACAAGGAAAGATTGGTTTCTTACTTTCCATTGAAGGAGCAGAACCGTTAGGAACAGATCTTAGTTTATTACGAGTTTTCTATGAATTAGGCGTTCGTAATCTAGGATTAGTTTGGAGTAGGAGAAATGCAGTAGGGGATGGGAGTTTCTTTCAACCGGTCCCTGAAGGACGAAAGGGGGGGATATCAAGCTTCGGAGTTAAGGTGATTAAAGAGGCAGAAAGGCTTGGTATTTCTATTGATGTTTCCCACTTAAATGATGAAGGCTTCTGGGATGTCATTGAAATTTGTGAAACGCCAGTTATTGCGTCCCATTCCAACGCACGTTCTATTTGTTCAACAATGAGAAATCTGACCGATGAACAAATGATGGCAATTGCTTCCACAAATGGTGTAATAGGGATTAATGCTGCTAGTATGCTAGTTTCGGAAGACGATTCTAAAGGCAACATTGTGCAGCTCGCTAATCACTTAGATCATCTTGTGGATGTAGCAGGTATTGAACATGTTGGAATAGGGTTAGACCTTTGTAATGACTTTATGAAATATCTATCACCAGATGATTTAGCAAGTTTGCCAAGAGTACCATTTGATGTGATAGATGGACATGACAAGTTACCTCTTTTTATCGAAGAGTTAATGAATCGTGGGTATAAGGATGGAGAAATATTAGCAATATTAGGAGGTAATTTTAGAAGAATTTATTAAATAAAGTGGAAGGTTTTTACAAAAACAGTTCACTTTCATAGGAGGTTTTAGAATGACTAATAGTCCAATTACAATTCGGCAAATTACGTTGCACCGATTAAACATGAAGTTAAATGCTCCTTTCACTACAAGCTTTGGTACCTTTGAAGATAAAGAGTTTTATATTATTGAAGTGGAGGATGAGTTCGGGAACGTTGGGTTTGGAGAATCTGTAGCCTTTTCTAGTCCTTGGTATAGTGAGGAAACGGTTAAAACAAATAAACATATTATGGAAGATTTTCTCATTCCGTTATTGTTTGAGGCTCCAATTCATCACCCAGATGAAGTGTCTGAACGTTTCCAAGCGATCAGAAAAAATAACATGGCAAAGGCTGGACTAGAAGGAGCAGTTTGGGATCTTTATGCTAAAAGACAAAAATTACCACTCTATAAAGCACTTGGTGGAAATAAAGATCAAATCGATGTTGGAATTAGTATCGGTCTTCAGCCAACAGTAAAAGGACTTCTTCAACTGGTGGACTCTCATGTCGAGGCTGGTTACAAACGAATAAAATTAAAAATTAAACCTGGGTCTGATTATGAAATGTTAAAAGAAGTAAGAAGGGAATTTCCAACTATTTCAATGATGGCTGATGCAAATTCTGCTTATACTTTAGCCGATATAGAGATATTAAAAAAACTCGATGAATTTAATTTAACGATGATTGAACAGCCGTTAAGTCATGATGATATTATTGACCATGCCAAATTGCAGCAACAGCTAGTGACGCCTATTTGTTTGGATGAAAGTATTCATTCACTAGAAGATGCTAGAAAAGCGATTGAGTTAGGTAGCTGTCGAATTATTAATATTAAAATTGGACGTGTTGGCGGACTGACTGAGGCAAAAAAAATACACGATTATTGTTTAATGAAAGGTATACCTGTTTGGTGCGGAGGTATGCTAGAAGCGGGTATTGGTCGTGCTCATAATATCGCCTTAACGACATTAGATCAGTTTATTTTACCTGGGGATACTGCGGCATCAGCAAGTTACTGGGAACGAGATATTATTGATCCTGAAGTAATTGTAGATCATGGAGTTATTCATTTACCACAGAAATATGGTATTGGCTATGACATAAATCGAGAGGCATTAGATTACTATTGCGTCGAAAAAAATGTATTCCTAGAATCGAATTACAATGTGAAAACTTAAAATTTCGAAAAGTCAGAAAATATAATTGACTAGAAATTCTAAGAGACTATATAATAGGTCAAAAGGAAATACTTTATAATTTATAAAAATGAAGTGTTTGCTTTTTTATGGTAATACTTAATGGTTTAATCAAGTTAAAAATACAACTAATTATCTTATCAAATAACCTACTAATCATCTAATCATCTAATCAGCTAACCTCAAAAAAATCTTACTTTAGTACAAGTAACGTTCCTACCCATTCATTCAAGAATCGATCACCAATAAGAAAATAACTTAAACTCTAGTAGTCACACCTAAAGTTAATTAATTTTAGGTTTAATAAAAAAATATTAAGGGAGAGTGCTGTAATGGGACACAATGTATTGAAAAAAGTAAAAGAGTTTGAAGGGTATTGTAATGAAATCGTAGAGAAGTATCAAATTCCTGGGTATATGATTGGTCTAGCAAAAAATGGTGAACTTTTCTATGAAAGCGGTTTCGGTTTCCGTGATAAAGAAAATGAGTTACTTTTATCCTCTGACACAGTACTTGGAATTGGCTCAGTCACTAAATCTTTTACTTGTGTAGCCATTCTCCAATTACAAGAGGCAGGGAAATTATCGGTTCAAGATCCTATTATTAAATATTTACCTGAGTTTAAGACAAGCAATGATGAATATACAAAACTGATGACGATCCATCATTTTATGACACATTCAGCCGGGCTTCCACCAATTCCAAGTCTTTATGGTGCTATGAGTAAAACGCTAGCGTTAGATCCAAAATTTGATGACGGCAAAGAGGAAGAAAAGTCTCCTGAAATTCCATACATTGCTACATACGAGGAATTAATGGAATCGATCGCTAAGGGAGAATATGCTCTTCTTGGTGCTCCTGGTACTGAGTTTAGTTATTCTAATGATTGTTATGCCCTGCTTGGAGCTGTTGTAGAAAGAGTTAGCGGTATTACTTATGAGCAGTACATGAAGGATTATATTTTAGAGCCAGCTGGCATGAAAAATAGTGTCTTCCATCTTCATGAATTGGATGGGCATGAAGATATTTCTAACTTATATGCTTCTAGAAAAGTAGATGACGAGACGATTGTGTTTGAGTCAAATAATCCATGGGATGCACCATCGATGCGTGCAGCAGGATTCTTAAAATCAACAGTAAACGATATGCTTAAATATGCAGAAATCTTCCGAAATGAAGGCAAAGTAGGAGATGCTCAAATTTTAACTCCTGAGAGTGTTGAAGCTATGACTACTCCTTTTATCCAATGCGGATATACTGAATTCTATGGCTACGGAGTAATGATTCATCCAGATTTCTATGGATATAAACTTGTTGAACATGGCGGTTCTATTAAAGGGGTATCAGCTCAACTGAATATTATTCCTGAGTTAGGTTTAACTGGTTTTTCGAATGCTAATTTAATAGGTGTTCCTTCTAAGAAACTTTTAAATAGTGCCTTTGCAGATTATTTGGAAAAACCAATAAGATCTTCAAACTTAAACGTGGCGGAAATAAATTTAAATGTAGAACAATTACAAGAATATGTAGGGAAATATGTTTCTGGTGAGGGCGGTAAGGTTGAGTTTTCAATCAATGATGAAGGAAAACTTTGCGCTCAAATGGAAGGGATGGTAGACTCGCTCGTTAAACCGATTGAGGAAGATTGGTTCTTATTTGAAATGAGAGAAGATGAATATTCAATTCAATTTAAAAGAGACGAAGAAGGAAAAATTAGTCGTTGTGTATTTGGATTCAGACAATTAGTAAAAACGGAATAAGGAGGCTAGTCAATTGCGTACAAAAACTGCACGTAAAATATTCCCAAGATTCGCACTATTATCAGTGAGCGTTCTTACTATTTTTGCAATGACTGCATGTAATTCTACTGACCAAGCATCGACGAATAAAAAGAATAATGCGACAACTGCTTTAACTTCTCCACAAACAGGTGGAACAATTACGGTTGGGCTTTCGCAGGAACCAGATACGCTTGATATTCAAAAAACAGCAATGAGTACAGCTGATGAAATTTCAAATCGTTTAGGAAATACGCTTTTAACACTTGATCCAAAAACGAATGAAATTGCTCCAGGTCTTGCAGAAAGCTACCAAGTATCTAATGATGGTAAATCGATTACGTTTAAAATTCGTCAAGGTGTTACCTTCCATGATGGAACACCTTTAACATCGAAGTCATTTAAAGAAACATTTGACCGTATGTTAAATCCAGCTACTGGTGCGCCTTTAGTTAGCTTTTTAGCTGGTGTAAAATCGGTTTCGACTCCAGATGATCAAACATTAGTCGTTGATTTGGCACAACCATCGGCACCATTTTTAAATAACTTAACGACTGGATTTTTACAACCATTATCGTTATCCGCTATCAATAAAGGTGGAGCTAATTATGGAAGGAACCCTGTCGGAGTTGGTCCTTGGAAGTTTGAGAAATGGGAAACAGGACAATCTGTTACATTAGATCGAAATAATGACTACAATTGGGCGCCATCCTTCTTTGCAAATAAAGGAAAGGCTTACCCAGATAAATTAGTTTATAAATTTATTACGGATCCACAAACAATGCTTGCTGCTCTTGATAGTGGCTCGATTGATGTTCTAGTAAATGCGGCTCCAAAAGATGCTGAAAGATATCGCAAGAATGATAAGTTCCAAGTCCTAGATGCTGATCAACAAGGGCTAGGATTATTCTTAGAGATGAATCTTGATAATGAACTGTTAAAGGACAAAAATGTGAGAACAGCATTGAACATGGCTATTAACAAAGATGCCATTATTAAAGCAGCTCTTAATGGTGAAGGAACAGCGGCATATGGACCACTTTCATCTTCTATTTTTGGATATGATCCGAATGTGAAAGATTACGGCATTAAATACAATAAAGACGAAGCGATCAAATTATTAGAAAGCTCAGGCTGGAGTAAAAATAGCCAAGGTATTATGGAGAAAGACGGAAAGAAACTAGAGTTTGATCTTTCAGTCTATAGTACACAAAGTCAAGCTGCACAAATCGTTCAAGCGATGTTAAAGGATATTGGTATTACCATTAATATTAAACAAATGGAAACAGCAACTTTAATCCAAAAAGCATCTAAAGGAGAATTTGATCTGTCATTCTTAAGTTATTCTTACTCAGATCCTGACATTCTTTATATGCTATTCCATTCAAGTCAAATTGGTGGATTAAATCACATTCGAGTGAAAAATTCAGAGCTTGATGCTTTATTAGAAAAAGGTAGAACAACTACCAATGCTGATGAAAGAAAACAGGTTTATGCTGACGCTCAAAAGTTGATTGTTGAAAATGCTTACTGGGTACCAATTTATTCTCCTAAAGTATTTTATATTGTCAATAAGAGGGTACATGATATTAAACTTCAGTCAACAAATATACTTTTAAATGATAGTTGGGTGAATAAGTAATGACTCAATACATTCTAAACCGGATCGTTTCAGCCATCATTGTTATTTTTGGTATCTCGATACTCTCCTTTTTTCTAATACACTTGATACCTGGAGATCCAGTCAAAATAATGCTCGGTTTAAATGCTTCACCAGAACAAGTAGCAAAACTAACACACCATTTGGGGCTGGATAAGCCCCTTTTGGTTCAGTATTTACAATACATTAATAATGTTTTTCACGGCGATTTTGGGACTTCCCTGAAAACAGGTAGACCAGTATTGACTGAGATTTTAGATCGTTTCCCTGAAACAATAAAGTTAGCAGCAATTGGGATGGTATTTGCCGTCATAATTGGAATCGCGTTAGGTATTTTAGCAGCAAAATACAAGGATACGATAATCGATACATTTTGTACCGGCCTAGCAACCTTAGGTGTATCTATTCCTAGCTTTTGGTTAGGAATCTTATTAATTTTAGTATTTTCTGTAAAGTTAAGCTGGTTTCCAATTGCTGATGGAACTGGACTCAGATCACTCATTCTACCTGCTATTACTTTAGGAGTAGTCATGTCAACTATGATTAGTAGATTAACTAGAAATGGAATGGTGGAGGTTCTATCGAATGACTTTATTCGTACTGCACGCTCGAAAGGTTTAGAGGAACGTCATATATTATTCCGCCATGCCTTTAGAAATGTGCTTATTCCAATTATTACGGTCATTGGATTGCAAATAGCAGCTCTACTTGGTGGTACAGTAATTATCGAGCAAGTCTTTAATTGGCCTGGTTTAGGTACACTTTCCATTGGTGCGATTATGTCAAGGGATTTTCCGATGATTCAGGGTACTGTTTTATTTATGGGAGCTGTTTACGTTAGCGTTAATATATTAGTAGACATCGTTTACAGTTTAATCGATCCACGTGTTAAATTGAATGAAAAGGGTGAAGGGTAATGGCAAAATTGAGTGAGGCATATAAACCAATTGAGGCTCCCACTCTACGTAGGACACCTAAACTTATTAAACTCACAACTTTCCATAAAATTCTTAGCTATAAGCGGGCCAAATATTGTTTGATTTTTTTACTATTAATTGTTTTAATTGGCATTTTTGCTCCAGTCATTGCACCGTATAATCCTGAGAAGCCTTTCTATGATGCCATTTTACAAGCTCCAAATAAGGAGCACATTTTTGGAACGGATTCACTAGGAAGGGATGTATTCTCAAGGCTAGTTTATGGAGTTCGCGTTACTCTAACTGTTTCCACACTTGCTTTAGGTATCACTTTAGTCGCTGGTACGTTTATCGGGTTAATTAGCGCTTATATCGGTGGGCTTGTGGATAACGTTTTAATGCGGATCATGGATGTATTGTTAGCTTTACCAAGTATTGTTTTAGCTCTTGCAATTGTTGCAATCTTAGGTCCAAGTCTAACAAATGCCATGATTGCAGTTGGAATTGCTTCAATACCGGGCTTTGCCAGATTAACTAGAGGTGCTGTATTGACGGTGAAATTTTCAGATTTCGTCGAAGCAAGTCGTTCGATTGGAAGCTCAAATAGCTGGATTTTGAGAAGACAAATTTTACCTAATATTTTTGGGGTTCTACTTGTTTATACAACATTATTTATCGGAGTTGCCATTTTAGATACAGCTGGACTTAGTTTCATCGGACTCGGTGCCCAACCGCCGACGCCTGAATGGGGAACCATGCTTAGTGAAGGGAAGCAATATATTAATGACGCTTGGTGGCTAGCAACATTTCCTGGTCTAGCGATTACGGCTGTTGTGTTTTCGGTTAATTTCTTAGGTGATGTTTTAAGAGATGTATTTGATCCAAAAGCATCAAGGTAACGAGAAGGAGAGGGCGATTATGTCTAATGTACTAGAAGTAAGAGGCCTTACCACAGAATTTAAAAGTAAGCACGGTTCACTTAAGATTATAGAGAACATTGACCTTACTGTAAAAAAGGGCGAGATACTAGGAATAGTTGGGGAATCGGGCTGTGGAAAGAGTGTGACTTCTCTTTCGATTCTTCAGCTATTAGATAAAAAGGCTAAAATTGCTAGTGGAAGCGTTACATTTAATAATAGTAACTTAGTAGATAAATCTGAAAAAGATATGAGGAAAATAAGAGGAAACGAAATATCTATGATTTTTCAGGATCCTATGACCTCTCTTAATCCTGTTTTGACGATTGGAATCCAAATAGGCGAAGTGATTCAAAAGCATCAAAAATTAACTGGATCAAATTTAAAGGAAAAGGTTGTCCATTTATTAAAATTAGTTGGAATACCACGTCCAGAAGCCATCTATCACGAATACCCACACCGTTTATCGGGAGGAATGAAGCAACGTGTAATGATTGCCATGGCTATATCTTGTAATCCATCACTTTTAATTGCTGATGAACCAACCACTGCACTTGATGTAACAATTCAAGCTCAAATATTAGCATTACTTAAATCCCTAAAAGATGACTTACATATGTCGATCTTGCTTATTACACATGATCTTGGAGTAGTAGCAGAGATGTGTGATCGAGTAGTGGTTATGTACGCTGGACAGGTTGTGGAAACAACGGATACAAGAACACTATTACGTAATCCTAGGCATCCTTATACCATCGGATTGATTCAATCCACTCCGCATCAATCTAAAGGCGAGAATCGTCTTAAATCGATTCCAGGTCAAGTTCCAACTCCTGACAACTATCCAAAAGGTTGTCGTTTTGCTGACAGATGTCCAAAGGTGTTGGGAATATGTAGAACTAGCCTTCCACCACTTATCGAAGTTGATGACCAAACATCTTGCAGATGTTGGTTGTTACAACAAAAGGAGACGTTCGTATGACAGCCCCCCTCTTACAAGTGAAACAGTTAGAAAAAAAGTTTAAGGCCAATAAATCCTGGTTTAAACCTCCGCAATATGTACGTGCAGTAAATGGGGTTAGCTTGTATTTAAATCAGGAGGAGACGCTTGGGATTGTTGGTGAATCCGGTTGTGGAAAGTCAACAACTGGTAGATGTTTATTACGCCTTACCCAGCCCACGAGCGGAGAAGTAATTTTTCAAGGAACAGATTTACTTCAGCTTAGTAAAAAAGAAATGAATAAATATCGTAAGGATATTCAAATGGTATTTCAAGATCCAATGGCTTCCTTGAATCCAAAGCTGACAGTGAGAGAAATTCTTTCTGAGCCGTTAATAGCCAATCGTGTTCCAAGGAAAGAACATGATGATTTAATTAAACATACTCTTAGTTTAGTAGAACTATCTGAAAGCTATTTATCAAGATTTCCTCACGAACTTTCTGGGGGACAGCGTCAACGTATTGGAATTGCAAGAGCAATTATCATAAGACCAAAGATCGTCATTCTTGACGAACCTGTTTCAGCACTTGATGTTTCAGTTCAGTCCCAAATTCTTAATTTGCTACAAGACTTACAAGAAGAACTTGGTCTTTCGTATATCTTCATTTCACATGATTTAAGTGTAGTAGAACATATCGCTCATCGTGTTGGTGTAATGTATCTTGGGGAAATCGTGGAAATTGCAGATAAAGAACAATTATTTAAAAAGCCGCTACATCCATATACGCAAGCACTAATCTCGGCTATTCCAAAGACAGATCCAGACGATATTAAAGAGCGTATTATTCTTACTGGGGAGCTGCCGTCTTTAGACAACCCTCCTAGTGGATGTGCTTTTCATCAAAGATGCATTCATGCCATGGATTCCTGTAAAACTGTTAAACCTCAAATGCAAGAAGTAGAAGGAAGAAGAGTAGCTTGTCATTTATATAATGAAGAGAATAAAGGATGATGAACAGATAGTGAAGCCCAGTTAATTGGATTCACTTTCTTCATTTTGGAGGAGAGAAAATATGACTATAAGACTTACGAAACCAGAAGATATTTATCGTTTTGAATGGCCAAGCAATCCCGTGATATCACCTGATGGGAAACAAGTAATCTATGAAAAAACGAAAGCTTGTGAGAAAGAAAATGATTATAATACGCATTTGTTCTTAGCTAATATAGAAGGAACAATGGATCAGCAACTAACTACTAACGGAAAAAGTAACACCCAACCTATCTGGTCGTCAAACGGAAACACCATTGCATATCTTTCTAATCGAAGTTATGGTTCGCAAATTTGGCTATTATCGCTAGACTCTAAGCAGGAGAGATGTCTTACAAAATTTAAATATGGTATTAGCTCAATTATTTGGTCACCAAATAGAGATATGATTTATGGTTTAGTACCAGTAGCACAAAACAAAGAAGTGGAAGTGTTTAATGAAAATATAAGTGAAGCCGAAGCCATTGATGAAATCAATGCTCGAAATAAACAGTGGCACGAAGGTTCGAAACGCTTCAACAAGCTTTATTACAAAAATGATGGGATTGGTCTTCAAACCCCTCACAATCGCCAGCTTGTTTCAATAAATGTCAAAACAGGGGAGTTCGAACAATTAACGAATAGACCACACCATATCTCAGAACCTACTATTTCACCGGATGGGAAATATATTGCTTTTACTTCTTCAAATGATGGAGAGAGTGGACTATATGGTAAAAGGATCTATACTATACCAGCACATGGTGGAGAAGAAAAATTGGTGTATCCCAAAGCAAATGCGCATTCGCCATCTTATTCACCTGATGGAAAGTGGATTGCGTATTTTTCCTACTATTATAATCAAATTCAATTACAACTAATTCCGGCTGATGGAGGAGAAGTTAGACATTTAAGTAAACAATATCATGATACGCTAGGTGATATGATTTTTACTGATATGCGCTTCCTAAAAAGTCCTTTGAAACCTCAATGGTCCAGAAATGGACAGTACGTATTTTGCCTAGGAACTCGAGAAGGCAGGAATGAAATTGTCCGATTTGCTGTGGATGATTCAGATGGAAGAGGTCGTATAGTAATTGGTGGAGATCGGACTATTTTTCATTTTTCTTATAATGGCGACCAAACATTTGTTTTAGCGTATTCGTCTTACGAACACCCTGGAAAAATTGCTGTCGTTAATGTTAAGAATAATACGGGATATCATTATATTAAGAGAGAACCAATGGAAGAATTTTCTATTCCAGAAGTACCATCCTTATTCACAAACGAAGTACGTATAGATGACTGTAATGATGCCTACATATCTGAGGTAAAAGTAGTCAAACCAGAAGTCTTTTCGTATCGTTCGGAGGATAAATGGCAGATTCAAGGATTTGTTCTTAAGCCAGCTAATTTTGAGGAAGGAAAAAAATACCCTGTATTATTAGATATTCATGGTGGCCCCCATTCTTCGTTCGGTTTTACATATTTTCACCAAATGCAACTATTCTCTGCACAAGGATTTGCGGTTGTTTACCTTAATCCACGGGGGACTTCTGGGTTTGGTGAAGATTTTACGAATGCAGTGTGTGGCGATTATGGCGGAAAGGATATGATCGACCTATTTAATGGGTTAAACGAGGCTTTACGTCGATTTGATTTTCTTGATAAAAACAAGGTGGCAGTCAATGGAATTAGTTATGGTGGATTTATGGTGAATTGGCTAATTACTCATACCGATCAATTTTTTGCTGCTGTATCAGAAGGTTGTATTTCAAATTGGATTTCAATGTATGGTACTAGTGATATCGCGCCGGAATTTATGGATGTAGAATTTCAAGGGAAAACGGATGTAGTATCACTTTGGAAACGCTCTCCGCTTGCTTATGTGGAAAATGTGAATACACCACTTTTGCTTCTTCATAATGAGAGTGATTTAAGATGTCCAATCGAACAGGCGGAGCAGTTCTATTCACACATTAAGAGGAAGGGAGGAGAGGTGCAATTTGTTCGGGTACCGAACTCAAGCCACGCACTTCTTCAAATTGGGAAACCTACGTTGCGAATTCAAAGGTTAGAAGCCATGCTAGATTTTGTAACTTCACAGTTACAAGAATCATTATCAAAAGGGAGTTTGGCCATCCATGAATGAGATTAATACGTGGGTTTCTCAGCATGACGAGTCGATAAAGTCTACTTATCAGTATCTTCATAAACATGCTGAAATTAGTTGGAAAGAATTTGAGACAACTAGGTTCTTATGTGAACAATTAGAAAAATTGAATATACGATATGAAACGTTTGAGGACATTACCGGTGTCGTTGGATACTGGGGAAATAAAGAAGAAGGACCAACAATTGGGATCAGATCTGATATGGATGCTTTGTGGCAGCTAGTGGATGGAGAATGGAAAGCAAATCATTCCTGTGGTCATGACGCTCATATGACAATGGTACTTTATGCCATAACTTGTTTGAAGGAAATTGGATATGAACCTAAAGGATTAATAAAAATAATCTTTCAACCAGCCGAGGAAACTGGGAAAGGTGCACAAGCGATGATTGAAAGAGGGGTTCTAAATGACGTGAAACTTTTACTAGGTCTTCATGTGCGCCCTATTCAAGAATTGAAATTTGGAGAAGCGGCACCTGCTATCTATCATGGGGCTACAACTCTATTAAAAGGGACGATCAAAGGGAAACAGGCTCACGGAGCTAGACCGAATCTCGGAATAAATGTAGTAGATTCCCTTGGAGCAATCATTCAAGCAGTCAATGCGGTAAAGGTAGATCCATCTGTTTCTGCATCTGCAAAGGTAACAATGGTAACGGCTGGTGGAGATAATGTAAATATCATCCCAGATTTTGCTGAGTTCGGAATTGATGTACGAGCCGAACGAAATGAAATAATGAAAGAGTTAATCAAAGATATTGAACAAGCGGTTTTTGCAGCTGGAACGGCCAATCATGCAGAAGTTTTTATGGAAACCATTGCAGAAATGGTGGCTGCAGAAAAAAGTCAGTTGATGGAAGAGGTCGTAAAAGAGGCGATCGTGGAAGCAACCGGAATTGAAAGCTTAGCTCCAGCCGTTAACACACCTGGAGGAGAAGATTTTCATTTTTACAAAACAAATTTCCCTCATTTACAATTAACAATGGTAGGATTAGGAACAGACTTGAAGCCAGGCTTGCATCATCCGAATATGAGTTTTAATCTAGATTCTCTATCAAACGGTGTTAAAATCTTAAGTACGGCATTGATTAAGATGTTGGCGTAATAAAGTAACTTAGCGACGAATCTATTAAGTCTAATGATGCCGCTAACGTCCATACTTATGTAGTATTACTTGAGCCAAATTAAAACGCTTTTAATGTATTTCAATCCTATTGAAGAATTTACTTGGCTCGTTGAAGCATAGGCAAAGGTTATTGTTGATTTTAGAAAGTGTGTGACTGTTTAACTTGAAAGAGGATTTCTCATTCTTATGAGAAATCCTTTTTTTGATGAAACATTGATTAGATCCCATAGAAAATAATAGCTAGATAAAGTTTAGGCATATTGTGACATTTGGTGAAATTTCACGTACCAAATTTTATCTATTTTTAAGTACTTACTAATCAATATTGTATTTAAGTGTGGGAAAAATTACCTTTTTTTAACTTTGTCGATAAATAGGAGGTTTGTGAATAGTTTGACTCATGGTATGATATAGTAAGTGATAGATTAATGAGATAGAAAAGGTGATTAAATGAGAGCAAATCCATCTCAAAGACCATCATTAAAGATGAGGTCTGTATGGAGAATTACATCACTATTAAGTAGTATCTCTCTAGTTACATTACCAATTATCTATTATTTTCTTATGAGACATTTTTCACTTCCTTTCTTTATTTTAATGATTATTATAGCGGTCGTTATAGTGTTAATTCTTTTTTTAACTTTATTTTTCCCTACACTTAGATTCAAATATACTGCATATGAGATATATGAAAATGAGTTAGAAATTCAAAAAGGAATATTTGTTATTAAACGAATCGTTATTCCGATGGTCAGAGTTCAACACGTTACGACTGAGGTAGGACCAATACTACGTCGATACGGTTTATCTACAGTAAATATTTCCACGGCTGCCACCACACATGAAATTGAAGGCTTAGAACACCATGTCGCTGAAAAGCTTAGAGATAAAATTATCTACCTAGCAAGGATAAGTGATGACGATGTTTGAGCCAAAAAGACAACATCCAGCTTATATCCTAACCGTATTTTTAGAACAAATAAAAAACGTACTAATACCACTTATTATTCTTCTAATTTCAGGTGGTAAAGGGTCAATGTTTCAATATTTGTTTGCTGGAGTTCTAATTTTTTTTCCTGTTGCATCAGCGATCATTAAATGGTATCGCTTTACTTACTATATAACTGAAGAAGAGTTTCGAATTCGTTCAGGATTATTTGTAATTGAAAATACATTTATTCAAAAAGAACGAATCCAATCTTTTTCAATCAATGCTGGTTTTATTCAACAGCTTTTTAATGTTGTGAGTGTTCGAATTGAAACAGCTGGTGGAAAAAAAGCTGAAGGTATTTTAAATGCTATACCAAAAGAAGTGGCACTTTCATTAAAGAATGAAGTCTTAAGTTCTAAAAAGAAAAAAGTAGATTCGGTTGTAGCTGAGGGAAATAGTGTACAGGCAGAATCATTTGTTGATATTAGTTTAACAATTGAAACGAGAAAACTTTTTTTAGCTGGAATCACTTCATTTGAGGTTGGACTAGCTTTTGCCGTACTAGCATCGTTATTTTCACAAATTGAGGACTTGCTTCCACATAGTATATATGTAGCAATATACAATCAAATTCAATCGTTTACTTATATGATGTTTTTTATTGCATTTTTAGGTAGTTTATTGCTTGCGTTAATCTTCTCTACAATAAGATACATATTAAAATTTGCAAACTTTACAGTCCAAAGAAGAGAAAATCGAATTATTATAACAAGAGGATTATTAGAAAAAAATGAATTTACGGTTTCCTTAAAAAGGATTCAAGGTGTCGTTATAAAGGAAGGGATCATTCGTCAATTATTTGGTTATTCAACAGTTTATGTAGAAGCTGTTGGGATGGGGGATAAGCAGGAGCAAGGTAGGCATGTTCTTCATCCATTTATTAAAACGAAGGATGTACAATTATTCCTAAAAAACTTTCTACCTACTATTAACTATGAAGATATTGCAAATCGAGCACCAAAAAGAGCCCGAAAAACGTATTATTCTAGAATGTTGATTATTTTTCTTCTTATTGCAAGCGGGATCGTATTACTTCCATTTGTCCATTTTTGGGCATATGCAATCGTATTAATAGGCTTACTTATTGCTGAATTAGGATTTAGAAACGCCGGCTATACATTATTAGATCGTACAGTGATTGTTCAATCTGGTTACTTCTCAAGAACAACTGCGATTTTACCAAAAGAGAGAATACAAGTACTGATAGGTGAACAAAGTTTTCTGCAAAGAAGAGTAAAACTAAAAACGATTTATATAACAATCCTATCAAGTCAATTTGGTCACACTTATCAAGTAAGACATTTAGATGAAAAAGATGTAAATCGAATGATTGGATGGTTTAGTAAATAAATTGTCTTATATTATAGAGTAAGTAGTTTTTACAAGATTTTTAGTTCTGTTAAACTTTTAATGATTATTAGTGAACAGGACAATAGTGTTAAAAAAAAAAGACGTGTTTACATTATTGTAGTCACGTCTTTTTTTAACGCTTAAGTTTATTTTATCTATTAGGGGGAAAAGAACGTGAGGAAAAAAATAATAGTAGGAATACTCCTCTTAACAGTGTTTGTTACAGTTTTACATACTCTATGGAATAAACCAACTCCATTAAAGCATGGAATGATTGATGATGTTGGACACCTACTTCCAACAAAAATTGATCGTGTTGTTAAAGGGAAAGAAGTAGAACAATTAAAGAAAATTGTCATTGATGCAAAAGAACAAGGCAAGACAGTTTCAATTGCAGGCGAGCGCCATAGTCAAGGAGGACATACATATTATAAAGATGGAGTTGTGATCGACTTAAAAACATTTAATAAAGTTGAAAAAGTGGATCCAGTTCATAAAACAGTAATTGTTCAAAGTGGAGCAACCTGGGGTGATATACAAAAAGCAATTAATCCGTATAATCTGGCTCTGAAGGTAACTCAGTCTCAAGAGATATTTTCTGTCGGTGGATCATTAAGTGTGAATGCACACGGACGTGATATTCGGAATCATTCATTAGCTAGTACAGTTAACTGGTTCACATTACTAACTCCAAAAGGGAAAGTAATCAAAGTAAGTCGTACTGAGAATAAAGAGCTTTTTCCTTATGTATTAGGTGGTTATGGACTATTTGGAGTTATTTTAGAATTAGAACTTCAATTAACAAATAATGAATTATATCAAGTAGAAACAAAAACGATGGATTATGATAAATATCCGGCGTATTTTAAGAAAAACGTTTTAGAAAATAAAAATGCAAGGATGCATATCGCTAGAATTTCTGTTGCACCAGATAGTTTTTTTGACAAAGTTTATGCCATTAATTATATGGAAACATCTCGTAAAATGTCAGATTCGGATAAAGAGCTGAAGGAAGATCATTCCGCTTTTTTACCAAAGCTTGCTCTCGGTATGTCCAGAACATCGGATATTGGTAAAGATCTTTTCTGGCAACTGCAATATAGCTTTATTCATTCATTAAATGGAAGCTATGAAACTCGTAATAATGTTATGCGCTCAGAAAGCAAGTTTATGGAATTCGATGATCGTCAAGATACACAAGTTTTACAAGAGTTTTTCGTACCTGTAGATGAATTTGTTAGCTATATTGACGAGGTTAGAGAATATTTACAATATGAGCATGATTTTAATCTTTTAAATATAACGATTCGATATGTTGAAAAAGATAATGAAACAGTCATGAATTATGCAAAAGATGATATGTTTGCTTTTGTTGTTTTGATTCAACATGGAAAAGATAAAGATTCTGTTCATAAAGCTTCAGAGGTTATTCAAAAATGGACTGATCTAACAATAAAACATCGAGGAACCTATTACTTACCGTATTATCCTTATCAAACTAAGCAACAAATGCAGTCGGCTTATTCAAGAACTGAAGATTTTTTTAATAAGAAGAAAGCGTTTGATCCAGATAGTGTATTTATGAATACTTTTTATGAAAATTACGGGGAGTAAATCCTATGAATCGTTATGTAATCGCATTACTTAGTATTATTGGCTTTAGTAGCTCTTTAGTCTTTCCATATTATGTCCTCTTTTTAAGGAATATAGGGGATGCGTATGATGTATTTAGTTTATTGTATGGACTTTTTTCATTAAGCTTAAGTGTTGTAGTCTACTTTGGTGGCCGTTTTGTTGACTCTGTTTCGCCCTATTTATTAATGGTATTGCATTCATTATTTTGCTGTCTTTTGTTCTTTTCACTACCTTTGGTCGATAATATAAAAATTGTTTATGTTGGCCAAGTTCTATTTGGTGGTTTTACTGCATTGTTCAAGATTGCTGAAAAAAAGTTATTTATGAATGCTTCGTCTGATTTTTATAGAAGCTACTTATTTTGGACATCTTTTGTAACGGCAATATGTATTATAGGTGTAGGAACTTTGCTTGAAACAATTGACATCCAATTTATGTTTCATTTAGCAGCATGGCTATTTTTAATTAGCGCATTTGGTCTTGGTTATAAAATGATCAGAAGTAAGAAATAAACAAAACACTCTCTATTAGTGAAAAGTCAATACAACACAACAATGTTTTGTTTTTACCTTTTCATTTGTGCCGTAACGTTGTTACATCCCTTTTTTATTCAATAATATTAAGGTTTTATTGTAATTATTTACATATAAATTATTGTTTTTAATAAAAATACTACAATAAATTTTAATTTTTATATTGTCTAAGTAACGAAACAATGTTATATTAACTTTAAATTAAATAAAGTAACGCACTTATTATTTTATTTGAAGTTAAATTGTATGAAGGGATGATTATATAGTATGAGACACGAAGAAGCTGTTGGTCTTTTTTATGGAGCTTTTGTAATTTTAGGTTTAGTAGTTGGTTTAGGTGTAGGTTATTTTACATCACATCTAATTGTAGGTGGCTTTCTTGGTTTTGGAATTGGTATAGGTTTAGGTCTATTAAGCAATGCTATTTTATACATTAATAGAGATTGAATTTGAGACTGTACTTTGATTTATAGGCATGAAAGGTAAAGGAGAGATGATTATGCAAAAAAGGGAAACAAAATTGGTTCCTGTTATGATTGCGTTATTACTGGGGATATTTTTCGCTTCTCTTGATAACACAATTGTTTCAACTGCGATGCCAACAATTTTAAAAGACTTAGGTGGCTATGATAAATTTGTTTGGGTAACGTCAGCTTATTTAGTGACTGAAATGGCTGGGATGCCAATTTTCGGTAAACTTTCTGATATGTACGGTAGAAAAAGATTTTTTATGTTAGGTATTATCTTATTCATTTTAGGTTCGATTCTTTGTGGAACTGCAACTTCTATTATTCAACTTAGTGTTTACCGTGCGATTCAAGGTATTGGTGGAAGTGCTTTAATGCCAATTGCTTTTACAATTATTTGGGATGTGTTTCCTGTTGAAAAGCGTGGTAAAATGAGCGGTATTTTTGGTGCAGTATTTGGATTATCAAGCGTACTTGGACCACTAATTGGTGCTTACATTACAGATTATATTAACTGGAGATTTATTTTCTATATCAATATTCCATTTGGACTTTTAACATTAGGATTAATCGGTTATTTTTATGTTGAATCGAAAAACCATACAAAGCAACAAATCGACTGGTGGGGTGCAATTACATTTGTTATTAGTATTGTCTGTTTAATGTTTGCACTTGAGCTTGGCGGAAAAGAATATGCTTGGGATTCAGTTCAAATTTTAGGTTTATTTGCTGGGTTCGCAGTTTTCTTAATTGTTTTCTTATTTATTGAACGTAAAGTAGCAGAACCGATTATTTCATTTGATATGTTTAAATATCGACTTTTTGCTGCTAGTAACTTTGTCGGATTATTCTACGGGGCGGCATTCATCGCTGCAACAATTTATATCCCGATCTTTATTCAATTTGTTCAAGGTGGAACAGCAACGAATTCTGGCTTAGTTTTATTACCAATGATGGTAAGTGTAAGTATTTCTGCTACACTAGGTGGGGCATTAGCAAATCGAATGAGTTATCGTAGTATAATGTTCGGTTCGGTTGTCCTATTATTAGCAGGTATTATTTGTTTAGGTACGATCACACCTGATACGAGTAAATTCCAAGTGATTGTGTATATGGTTATTGTTGGACTTGGCGTTGGAGCTTCATTCTCAGTTCTTGGTATGTCTGCAATGCATCACTTTGACAATGAAAATCGTGGTTCAGCAAGTTCAACAAACTCATTCCTACGTGCATTAGGAATGACAGTAGGGATTACTGTTTTTGGTGTTATTCAACGAAATGTATTTACTGACAAAATTACAGATGCTTTTGCAGGTAGCGGAGCACCTCAAAATTTCTCTAATATTAATCAAGCATTTACACCTGAAGCTCAAAAACTGATTCCAGCACCAATATTGGCGAAAATTATAGATGTGTTTTCTTCTTCAATCGCCCATACTTTCCTTTGGACACTAGTTCCAGTAGGATTGGCGCTGATTTCAATTTTCCTAATGGGTAATGAACGCTTATCTGATAAAGATTTTGCTAAGAGTAATGCTTCATAAATAGTGATATTAAAAAGAAAGACCTTTGGTCTTTCTTTTTTTAGAGGTTTGATATAGTAAAGCAAGATGATGAAAATAATACGCTTTATGAACAAAAATCTCTGTTTTATGAATAAATTTACGGACTTTATGCATAAATATAATCACTTTATGAACCAAGTTCACAACTTTTTGCACATTGTTCATAATCTGTTCGCCATGCCTGAAAAGAGGGCTTGAGGAAGTAAATAGTAAGATACTAAAGGAGAGAGATTATTATGACAGAAATTTGGGAATCAAGTTTTATCGAAAATCAAATGATGTGGGGGTTAGAGCCTGCAGATTCAGCAATTTTGACAAAAGATTTTTTCGTTGAGAAGAATATTAAGGACATATTAATTCCGGGTTTTGGATATGGTCGAAATGCAAATGTTTTTATTGAAAACGGAATAAATGTAACTGGCATTGAAATTTCTGAAACAGCGATTGAATTGGCTAGGAAAAATGGAATGAGTTCTCATATTTTTCATGGTTCAGTTACCGATATGCCTTTTGATAACAGACAGTATGATGGGATTTTTTGCTACGCACTTATTCATTTATTGAATAAACATGATCGAGAAAAGTTTATTAGTGATTGTTATAACCAATTAAGTCCAAATGGATATATGATTTTCACTACTATTTCAAAAGATGCTCCAATGTTTGGTAAGGGCAAACAACTAGGTGAAAACTATTTCGAAATAACGGAAGGGATGAAATTATTTTTTTATGATTCCGAATCGATTAAACAAGAGTTTGGAAAATATGGATTGATCGAAGCATTAGAAATTGTTGAACCACATAAGAATATGGAAAATAAACCTCCATTTAAATTTACGATGATAAAATGTCAAAAAAGATAAAATATAGCGAACTAAGGGGAGTCCATAGGCTTCCTCATTTTTGCTTAGAAGTGCAATATTAATAGGTGGTTGTCTTTTTCGTAAAATAGTTTAGACTATTAATTGAGGTGAAAGCTCTTGAAAGATAAGGTTTCTAGTACGAAATGGTTTGGACTAGCACTGCAATCTCTACTCATTTTAGCAGAGCAAGATGGAATATGCCCAAGTGCAGTTTTAGCTCAGAAACTTGAAGCCCAGTCAACCTTTTTACGAAAAATTCTTGCCAATTTAGTTAAAGCGGGGATCATTTCAGCTAAAGAAGGTCGAGATGGTGGATATTACTTAGCGAAAGATGTTAATGAAATTACTTTAAAAGATGTTTATGATGCGATGAGATCTGATCCATATTCCAAAGGTTTCTTGGATGTTAATAGTAAGGAATGTTTTGCTCCTTCTACAAAATCGGCTTTATACGAGTTAAAAGACGAGATGGAGAGCTGGCTAGTTGAAGGCCTTGCGAAGAAAACAATTTCTGACTTATTACCTAATGAAAAAGAGAATGGGTAAAATAAAATCGAAACAATATAGTTTCGATTTTATTTTTTTTGGAAACTGTAGTTGACTTTTATACAGTTAAAGTCATATACTGTACTTGTAAATAATACAGTTAATCAAGGAGAGATCAATATGTCTAGTACGAAAACAGAAAGAGAAGAATATTTAAATAAAGTAAACGAAATTGATTTTGGAACTGATGCACCTAAAGAAATTGAAAGCACAGATTTCTTTACTGTAGCAAAAGAAAGAAGATCAGTTCGTCATTATGACCCAAGTTTTCAACTGTCTGATGATGAAATTAAAGAATTACTTGAAATTGCAATCCAAGCTCCATCATCATCAAACTTACAACCATGGAGATTTCTTGTCATTAAAGATCAAGAAACAAAACAAAAATTATTACCAATCGCAAATAACCAACAACAAGTTGTTGATGCATCTGCAGTTATCGCTGTATTAGGTGATATTGAGGCATTCAAAAATGCTGATCGCATTTATGATGAATTAGTCGCAAAAGAAATGATGACTCAAGAAGTTAAAGACTTCTATGTAGGTTCAATTGTGAAAAACTACGGAAGCTTACCAGAAGAAGTAGCTACAAAAGTTGCTATGATTGACGGTGGATTAGTATCAATGCAATTTATGCTTGCTGCAAAAGCAAAAGGCTTAGACACAGTACCAATGGGTGGATATGACCAAGCGAAGTTTATCGAAGCATTCAATGTACCAGCAAACTTCAAACCAGTAATGTTAATTTCAGTAGGTAAAGGAATTAAAGCAGGCTTCGAAAAAGTTCGTCTTACTTTAGATGAAGTTGTTACTTGGGATAAATATTAAGAAATCAGGGTTAAAAGAAGGGCAGGGAATAGGGAGAACCTAGTACCTGTTCTTTTTTCTTGTATTTCTAAATTCGTTTCCTTAGCACATCATCTCCTCACACGGAACTACTAGTATTAAAAGAATATGTATTGTAAAATTTAATCGAAGAAGTTTGTGAATCTATTGGGAATTTTGTTTCGGTACATAATGGCTATACTACTATAAAACGAACATATTAAATCCTTAAGATCGGTTATTATCTATTTAAGTAATTTTGTGAGGTGTTAATGATGGAGAATGGTAATATGCATCCTAAAGTTGAAGCATTTTTAATTAGAGCCAAAAAGTGGCAAGAAGAATTTTATAAATTGAGAGAAATCGTGCTTGAGTGTGAATTGACCGAAGATTTTAAATGGATGCATCCTTGTTACACGCTTGATAATAAAAATGTAGTTTTAATACATGGTTTTAAAGAATATTGTGCACTTTTGTTTCACAAAGGTGCGTTGTTAAAAGATCCAAAAGGTATTCTAATACAACAGACGGAAAATGTACAATCAGCACGTCAGATTCGGTTTAGGAATATTCAAGAAATAATTGAAATGGAAAGTGTCTTAATCGATTATATTAAAGAAGCAATCGAAGTGGAAAAAGCAGGTTTGCAGGTTGAATTAAAAAAGACTGCAGATTATGAAGTTCCTGAAGAACTTCAACTTAAATTAGATGAAAACTCTGCCTTTAAAACTGCTTTTGAAGCATTGACTCCAGGGCGTCAAAGAGCTTATATTTATTATTTTTCTCAACCAAAACAATCGAAAACTAGAGCGTCACGTGTAGAAAAGTATATTGATCATATTCTTGACGGAAAAGGTTTAAATGATTAGTATAAAATTAGTAAAAAAATATATACATGCTAAATAAAGAGTGATTATCACTAGTAATATAAAAAGAAGGAGGGAATCGTATGGGACAAAATAAACATGCAATTCATCTTCACAATATGCATCGTAACCATAATCAACGAGTAGCTAAGTTTCATAAGGAACACGCTATTCAGATTGCAAATGGAGAAAATGGAAATGGTTTATTAGCTAGATGGGAAAGATTCGTTTTTTTCAAAGCAAGAGATTTATTTAAACTAATTAAAAACGTGATCAAGTGAACTTTAAAAAAAATGTAAAAACCACAAGGAATTAATTCCTTGTGGTTTTTATTTTATCTTGATTTATTAAGCTTCACCATGTAAACGATAAGCCATATGATTTGTTGGGCCTACGTATTGATTAATTGGGAATGAGTGACGAATTGCTTCAGTAATGAATTTTTTTGCAGTGTTAATTGCTTCTCTTGGTTCTGCACCTTTAGCAAGCTCTGCACAAATTGCTGCAGAGTATGTACAACCTGCTCCATGTGTGTATGTAGTTTCAATTCTGTCAGATTCTAAATGTTCGATTTTTTCACCATCAAATAATACGTCTATTGCATTTTCATGTTGAATTTTGCTTCCGCCTTTTACTAAAACATATTTTGCACCTAACTCATGGATTTTGCGTGCTGCTTCCTCCATTTGTTCAACTGTACAAATTGGTGCCATTTTAGCTAATTGTGCTGCCTCGAATAAGTTTGGCGTTACAACTGTTGAAAGGGGAACTAAAATTTCTCTCAATGCATCATTTGTTTCTGGATGAAGAGCTTCGTCATTTCCTTTACAAATCATAACTGGGTCTACAACTACGCGATCAATATTATGTTTTTTAATCGTTTTTGCAGCTAACTCAATGATCTCAACTGATCCTAGCATTCCTGTTTTCATCGCTTGAATTCCAACACCAACTACGATTGTTTCTAATTGTGCTGCAATTGTATCTATATCAATTGGGAATACTTGATGATGCCAATGATTATGAGGATCCATCGCTACTAAAGTTGTAATTGCACTCATTCCATAAACATTACGTTCCTGAAATGTTTTAATATCAGCTTGTAACCCTGCTCCACCACTACTATCTGATCCCGCAAGTGTAAGTGCTTTATAAATTGTCATGTGAAAAATTCCTCCTTTGAAGTACATAGAAATATTATACATAAAGGAAGTCGAATGGTACAAGGTAAGCGCATTAGTCGTTAGACAATATTAGTAAAAAAATTGAAGTTTTACAATAAATTTGAGTTTTTTACTAATCTTTCATGGCCTTTAGAACCAGAATTCTCTTCATGTTACCCTCAAAATTTGTCGAAAAATCTATTGACAAACTAGATTAGTAGATTGTATATTGAACTTATAAAATTAAATTTAATATGATCTTTATCTCGTATGGATAGAGGCGCGGTTTTGATTAGTCATTACTTTGAGGTTTATGGGACCTACGATAAGTAATAAAAGGCGAAACTGCCGAAATAATAAATTTACCATTTAAATTTATTATTGGGCCTATTGCTAAATAAGCGTAGGACTGTCACAAGATTTCTTGTGGAGGGCTATTGAAGAGATGTTGATGCTGTTTGACACATATATTTGAGTCTAGAACACGTGAACATTGATTCACGTGTTTTTTGTTTTTTTTACTGGATTTTCCAATCTTTACATATTGTTGAAAATCATGAGTAAAATACACATCATACAACACTTTATACCGTCCCATATTCTCGCGTAAAGATAAGATTGCAAGAATCAAGAGGAGGCAACATGATGGGACTAACAAACCCGAAAAATGATCGTACAGAAACGAATACTAACCAAACTTCTTTAAAAAGAGGTCTAAAAGCAAGACATTTAACTATGATTTCAATTGGTGGATCGATTGGGACAGGTTTATTTTTAGCTAGTGGATCTTCAATAAGTGAAGCTGGTCCTGGTGGTGCTATTTTAGCTTACGGATTGATTGGTATAATGGTTTATTTCTTAATGACTAGTTTAGGTGAGATGGCGACTTATTTACCAGTTTCTGGTTCATTTAGTACTTACGGATCTCGCTATGTAGACCCAGCATTTGGTTTTGCAATGGGTTGGAATTATTGGTATAACTGGGCGATTACATTAGCTTTTGAATTATTAGCTTCAGCAATGCTTATGAAATATTGGTTCCCACATACTCCAGCAGTATTATGGAGCGGAATCTTTTTAGTTATTATTTTAGGTTTAAATTTACTTTCAGTTAAAGGTTATGGTGAATCAGAATTTTGGTTCTCATTAATTAAAGTAGTTACTGTTGTTGTCTTTTTAATTGTTGGTATTGCAATGATTTTTGGTATTTTAAAAGGGCATGATGCAGGTTTTAAAAACTTTACTGTTGGTGATGCTCCATTCCATAATGGATTTTTGGGTGTATTATCAATCTTTATCGTTGCAGGATTTTCATTCCAAGGAACTGAATTAATTGGTGTTGCAGCAGGTGAGACAGAACATCCAGAAAAAAATGTTCCAAAAGCTATTCGTCAAATTTTCTGGCGTATCCTTTTATTTTACGTGTTAGCGATTGTAGTAATTGGCTTATTAATTCCTTATACAGATCCTGACTTAGTGCGAGGCAGTGTTGCTGTTAGTCCATTTACTTTAGTATTTGAAAAATTAGGTGTTGCATTTGCAGCGTCTGTTATGAATACAGTTATTTTAACATCAGTTTTATCTGCAGGTAATAGCGGAACATATGCGTCAACACGTATGTTATATACTCTAGCAGTAGAAGGAAAAGCACCTAAATTCTTAACAAAAGTAAATAAAAATGGTGTTCCTACAAATGCTTTATACGTAACACTTGCAGTTGGTTCTTTAGCTCTTTTATCTTCATTTTTCGGTGAAGGCCAAGTTTACAATTGGTTATTAAATTTATCTGGTTTATCAGGTTTTATAGCTTGGTTAGGTATTGCGATTTCTCACTACCGATTCCGTAAAGGGTATGTTGCTCAAGGGAAAGATTTGAAAGAACTTCCTTACCGTGCAAAATGGTTCCCTCTAGGTCCAATCTTAGCATTCTTAGCTTGTTTATTTATTGTTTTAGCTCAAAACTATCAAGCATTTACTGGTCATGCAATTAACTGGCAGGGTGTACTTGTTTCATACATTGGAATTCCTGTATTTTTAATTGTTTGGTTAGGTTATAAAGTTAAACATAGAACAAAAGTTGTACCTTATAAAGAAATGGATTTAAGTAGAAAATAAATTACTATGTGATCTAACCCTTTCATCTATGATGGAAGGGTTTTTTAGAAAGTTAAGAAAGTATAAATTTTGAGGTGTACCACGGTTCTAAAAACTGTGGTATTTTTGTGGCTGTACTCTAAGCAAAAAAGGACCAGACTATTTTTTGCCCGTTTTTTTATGGGGTTATTGATGTACGTACAAAACTGTGACATTGTGGGAGAATTAACCAATTAATGCAGAAACCATTGGCATTATGAATGAAATCAATTGATATACTCTAAAGCTAGATATTTTATGCACGAAATCTTTCCAATTACGCACGAAATTCATTGATTTATGCACAAACCCAAGGATTGCAAAGTTTGCCAACCATCTTATCAACAAAAAATCCGATATATCAACAAAAATCAGTTCTATATCAACAAAAACAAATGCTTTATCAACGAAGTTCACAGCTTTATCAATAAAGTACACAAAGTGTTCGCCATTACCAAATAACAACTCGATCCAATAGTTTTCAGGGAAGTATATTTAGTCATTTTAACGATTTTTATGTAAAATTTGGAATTTTTGTTCACAAAAACTAATACCATTAGTATTATAAAACTAAAGGTATTAGTTTTTATTATTAGGAGGGTATAATATGAAGATTACGAAAAATAATCATCTTTATGAGTTGAGCTTTTTACCCAATTTCTTTCCTGTAAATTGTTTTTTAGTTGAAGAAGAAAACGAGCTTACGTTAATTGACACAGCGCTGTCTTTTAGTGCGACTAAAATTTTAGAAACAGCAAATCAAATAGGCAAAAAAATTACGAATATCGTTTTAACACATGCTCACGGTGATCATGTCGGTTCGCTTGATCAATTAAAAGCATTACTTCCAGATGCGGTCGTGTCTATTTCAAAACGAGATGCAAAATTATTAAAAGGGGATACTAGTCTAGAAGCAAGTGAACCCAATATTCCTATAAAAGGCGATGTTCCTAAAAATATAAAAACGATTCCTGATCGTTTACTTCAAGAAGGTGATACGATAGGCTCTTTAATAGCGTTTGAAGTTCCTGGTCATACGCCAGGCTCGATGGCATTTTTGGAACAACGCACAAATGCAATTATTGCTGGTGATGCTTTTTCGTTAAGAGGAGGATTTGCGATTTCTGGTCAATTAAGAATTTTATTTCCTTTTCCAACTCTTGCAACTTGGAGTAAAGAGACTGCATTAAATAGTGCGAAGAAAATTAGTGATTTGAAACCTACATTATTAGCAGTTGGTCATGGTACGATGCTAAGTCATCCACAAGAAGCGATTGACCGTGCTCTTAAAAAGCAGTAGTGGGAGTGGGGAGGATATGTCACCAAGAATTGGATTGAATTTTAATGAATTACTGAGGGCTTCAATTAAAATTGTCGATACAGAAGGGTGGGAAGCTTTAACGATAAGTTATCTTGCAAAGAAGCTAACGATTCAACCACCATCGATCTATAATCATATTAAGAATTTAGATGAACTAAAAAATAGTGTTGCCCTATATGCTATTACACAGCTTTATGAACAACTTAAAGAGGCTGTTAATCATCAAAGGAGCGAGAAAGCAATTTTTGCTTTAGCCTTTGCTTATCTTAATTACGCTCGAACTCATCCAGGTTTATACAAAGCTACCTTATCTCCGTCTCAAACACCAAAAGATGAGTATCATCAAACAGCGAATAAAATTTTAAACCTAATTTACGAAATAATGAAACCATATAATTTAACCGATATTGAACTGATTCATGCAGTTAGGGGTTTAAGGAGCTTACTCCATGGCTTTGTCTCACTTGAAAAAAGCGAAGGATTTGGTATAAATATTCCAATCGATGAAAGTGTGCTTTTTGTATTGAAAAATTATATAAGTAATTTGAAGCAATGATTTGTATCCATAATTAAAAGGATAGGAAGGTTTAATACCCTCCTATCCTTTTTATCGAGAAAATACGTTTTATTTAAAAGTAAGTTTTATGTCTTTATTTAAAATCAAATATTTACGCCATCTTCAAAGTTTTTATTCCAGTTTTTATCTCCAAGATGTTCGAAATCTTCAGTAGTACGCTCTAATACGTCAATTAGTAGCTTTTTCATATTGTGAATATTGCTATAAAATAAAGTTTCTTCTTCTAAATCTGGTTTTGCATGATGAGCTGCTTTAATTGCTGTTTCGTCACGAAATCTTTTAACTTTTGTGTCTAACTCATCGAAGACATGTTTAACATACTTTACAATATTTCTATGGTTCAACGTATTTCTCTCATTTAATTCCTCTAATTTGTTTACCATAGTCATTTCCTCCATCAATAAGATTAAAAGATTTATATTGATTATACTGAAACAAATCGAAAAAACAATGATAATTATAAAAATTTAACCATTATAATCAAAACTTTAGGATTCAGTGAATTGCAAAATTGTATTTTTTTAGAGCTGATTTATGCTACAATGACTTCAAAATATTTTCCATTACGAAAGAGGGAGTCAATATGAAAGCGATTGTAATTCATCAATATGGAGATAGTTCTGAATTTAAACATGTTGAAATTTCAATGCCAAAGCCAACTAGTAATCAAGTATTAGTAAAGGTTGCTGCAACTAGTATTAATCCAATCGATACAAAAATAAGAAAAGGCATTGTGCCGAATGCGTTTCAGCCTAATTTTCCTATGATTTTACATAGTGATTTTTCTGGTGAAGTTGTTGAAGTAGGTGAGAATGTTTCACATTTTGAAGTTGGCGATTTAGTATTTGGTTTAAATGTCTTTAGTGGGACGTTGACAGATTATTTTTTAATTGAAGAATCGTTTATTGCTAAAGCTCCAAAGAATTTACCGATTCAAGAAGCGGCTAGTTTACCATTAACGTCTATAACTGCTTGGGAAGCACTTTTTGATAGAGGTAATTTAAAACAAGGTGATCATATTTTAATTCATGGTGGGACTGGTGGTGTTGGTCACGTTGCTATTCAATTGGCGAAAGCTTTTGGAGCAATCGTTACGACAACTGTTTCATCAAATGAAAAAGCTGATTTAGTTAAAAAGCTAGGTGTTGATCATGTCATCAATTATAAAGAAGAGACTGTAGAAGACTATGTAAAACGACTAACAAATGGACAAGGCTTTGATCTTGTTTTTGATACTGTTGGTCAAAAAAACCTAGATAAATCATTTCTTTCAGTGAAACCACAAGGTACCGTATTAGCGATCGCTGCACGTTCGACACATGACTTAACTCTTTTACATAATAAATCATTATCTTTGCACGTCATTTTTATTATGCTCACTCAAAAGACGAAAGAAGGGCGAATGGAGCATAGTGCTATTTTAAATAAAATTTCTTCTTTAGTTGAAGAAGGAAAATTAAAGCCACTCATCAATCCAAAATCATTCACGTTTAATCAAGTGAAAGAAGCCCATGATTACTTCGAAAATAATGAAGTGCAATTTGGTAAAGTATTAATTGAAAATAAGTAATATGTAGAATCCCTTTTGTTATTACATTAGGGGTTTTTTTATTTTTCGTTCATTAAAATCTTTTTTCTACTATTAGTAATTGGTTTAAATAGGTATATAATGGAAATATAATTCGTGGAATAAAGGATGTGAAAACGAGGTAGAAATTTTCTCCCTCTATTCAAATGAAAATAAAACTAATTATTGCAGATGATAATTCATTTATTAGGGAAGGACTTAAAATAATATTGAGTTCTTATGAAGAGTTTGAAGTGCTAGAAACTGTAGATGATGGGAATGAGGCGTTTAAATATTGTCAAAGTCATCAAGTAGATGTTGCTCTTTTAGATGTTCGAATGCCTAATATGAATGGTGTGGAGGCTACGAAGCTTATTTCTGAGCAGACTAAAACGAAGCCACTTATTTTAACTACTTTTGATGATGATGAGTATATTATTGACGCTGTGAAAAATGGAGCAAAGGGCTATTTATTAAAAAATAATGATCCAGAACGAATTCGAGAAGCGATTAAAAGTGTTTATCATGGAAATACAATCATGCAGGATTTAGTACTGGATAAAATAAGAACGAATTTATCAAATAATACTAATATAACTGACACAAAGATTGATACAAGTTTATTTACTCAAAGGGAGTTAGATGTAATGTCTTTAATTGCAAAAGGCCTATCGAATAAGGAAATATCTAAGCAAATATATATATCAGAAGGTACTGTTGCTAACTATATTACTTCAATTCTTGGGAAGACAGGTTTAGAACATCGAACACAAATTGCTATTTTCTATATTACTGGGAAAGTAGACTGACTCTAAGGGTGTTACATATGGAGCGTTGGATTATTTTAAATAAGCTCTCTGTTATTTTGTATATTGCTTTAATTTGTATTTATAATGAAATTCCTAATTTCTCTTGGGTTCTTTTTGCACTACTTGTTTATTTTTGTATAAACATTAGTCTGTATTTAATAAAAAATTCAAACTTTATAAAATGTTTGCTTATTTTATCAATTTGTTTAATCGTCTATTCCAATTTAAAGATTCAGCCATTATTTTTCTTGTTACTGCCTATGTCTATTTTTGAGATTGTTTCTTTCTTTATTTCGAAAAAATGGATTAGTTGGTTTTTTTCGTTACTCCCAATTTTTCACCTACATCATTCTTTACAGCCGATTTATGGTTTAATTACGTTAGTTAGTTTTATTGTTTTTTCAATTGTGGATTTGTATAACACTAGATTACGCTTTAAAGAAGATCAAATTGACAAGATGAGAAGTACAATTCAAAAGCTTTCAAAAAAATTAAATAACCATAGTGAGTTTATGGAACAGTCAGAGTACACGTTTAAATTAGAAGAGCGGAATCGTATTTCTCAAGAAATACATGATAAAATTGGGCATTCCATGACAGGTGCATTATTTCAAATGGAAGCAGCTAAGCATTTAATGGGCCATAATCAGGAGAAGGCATTAGAATTACTGCAAAATGCAATTAATATTTCAAAGGATGGAATTGAAAATATAAGACTTACTTTAAAAAATATGAAGCCACCAACTGAGCAAATGGGAATTCATCATATGAAATTATTCATAGATGAATTTTCAGCTAAGCATGATTTAAAAACACTATTTGTTTATAAAGGAAACTTAGACCTTATTACGCCAATTCAATGGAAAATAATTCAGGAAAATGTAGTCGAGGCATTAACAAATACGATGAAATATGCTGATGCAACAGAAGTTTCAATTGAAATTTATGTAATGAATAAAATGATTAAAACGAATGTGAAAGATAATGGTAGAGGGAAAGTGATCGTTAAAAAAGGGTTAGGAATTATTGGTATGGAAGAGAGAACGGCAGCTGTAAACGGTAAAATAATTGTTGATGGCCAAGATGGTTTTTCGGTAACCACTTTGCTTCCAATCGAATAATTTCATAATGGTTTATTCATTTCTATGAAGTCCATAATCATATTACCTATGAAAAAACATGAATATTCTCATGTGGAAAAGGTGAACTAATACACTGATATTAGTTCACCTTTTTGCTTATAATAGCAACATAACGAACGGAGAGGTGAGAGAATGAAAGTTTTAGAGATAAAAAATTTAACGAAAAAATTTGGTGATTTTATAGCCGTTGATAATATGTCTTTGTCAATTGAAGAAGGAGAAATCTTTGGATTTCTTGGTGCAAATGGAGCAGGGAAAAGTACAACAATTAATATCATTTCAGGATTACTTCGAAGTAATCAAGGTACTGTTGAAATCCTTGGTAAAAATAGTAAAAAGTATAATAAATTTGCGAAAATGAATATTGGAATGGTACCGCAGGATTTAGCTATTTATGAAGATTTAACTGCATATGAAAATGTCAGATTTTTTGCCGGCTTATACGGACTAAGAGGCTCAGAATTAAATGAAAGAGTAGAAGAAGCATTACAATTTGTAGGGCTTGAAGATAAATTTAAGGAGTATCCAAAAAACTTCTCTGGTGGGATGAAGAGAAGATTAAATATTGCTTGTGCGATTGCACACCGACCAAAGCTTATTATTATGGATGAACCTACTGTTGGCATTGACCCACATTCACGTAATTACATTCTTAATAGCGTACGTAAGCTAAACGAAATGGGCTGTACAATTATTTATACGAGCCATTACATGGAAGAAGTGGAAGAAATTTGCTCTCGTATCTCAATCATTGATCATGGGAAAATCATCGCTGAAGGAACGAAAGAACAGCTTAAATCGATTATTACGAATACTAAGGATATTCGAATTGAAGTTAAAACAAATGAAAAAATTGATGTGACAGCACTTAAAGCTATTAATGGTGTAGAGAATGTTCATATTTTGGATAATGTGATTACTATTACATCAGATAATGGTGTAAATAATTTAAATAAAATTATTCAGCATTTTATTAATAGTGAGATTGAAATCAGCTCATTACAGGAAAACGCGCCTAACTTAGAAACTGTTTTCCTTACATTAACAGGTCGAAACTTACGCGATTAACTTCGTGAAAAATCAATTAATAAGGAGGCAATTGGCTTGAATATTTTTAATATTGCTTTCATGGAAATTAAGCGTGACTTTCGAGATGTAAGGACCCTATTTTTTATGTTAGCATTTCCAATACTTTTAATGCTTGTTTTAGGTACTTCACTTTCAAATGCTTTTACAACATCTGTCCCAATTAAAGATGTACATGTCTTATACAAAGATCAATCAACTACAGGTGAATTTTCGAAGTATTTTAATGAATTTGTGAAAGGAACGAAAGATTCAGGAATTCATTTTAAAAAGGCAAATAATAATACAGATGGTGAGAAGGAAGTAAAACGAAATCAATATGATGGATATATTTCTATTCAAGATAATGGAATTAAGCTTTATTTAAATGAAGGTAACAGTGTTGAAGGTAGCGTTATTCAAGGAATGTTAACTTCTTTTGTTGATAAATATAATGTTGGAGTTGAGGTCGCAAAAATTGATCCAACTCAAGTTAAAGAAGTCTTTTTAGCAAATCATGACGATTATATTAAGGATACTTCTATTGCATCAAATAAACAGCCAGGTTCGATGGATTATTACGCGATTGCAATGACGACTATGATCGCACTTTATGGTGCCATGTCTGCAAGTAAATTGATTACTGGTGAAAGAGTTAGAAAAACAGCTGATCGATTAATTGTATCGCCTATTTCTAAATTTGAGATTTTTATAGGGAAAATACTTGGAAGTTTAGCAGCTAATTTTCTTTGTATTATTGTAGTTGTCTATTTCAGTAAATTCTTTTTTAAAGCAAACTGGGGGAACCATCTTTTATTAGTATTTATTGTATTACTAACTGAAGTGCTTCTTTCAATCAGTTTAGGATTGGTTGTAAGCTATATAACGAAATCAAATGCTTCTTCAAGAGCGATCATCATGATTGTTGTGCAACTATCATCATTCTTTGGTGGAGCTTACTTTAAATTAGGTGATACTAGTGGGATCTTAAAAATCATTACACATTTTTCTCCACTAACATGGGTTAATACAGCAATTACAAAAATAATTTATACAAACGATTTATCAGCTGCAATTCCCGCTCTTATTTTTAATATAGGTTTTTCTCTACTATTTTTAGTAGTTGCATCTATTTCTCTACAAAGAAGGGAGGGGCTGTAGGATGCAGACAGTTTTTTGGCTAATTTCGAATACTTTAAGAGCTACGTTCAAAAACAAGAAAAATATCATTATGTATATAGGTGTTCCTTTAATTGGTATTTTTATTTCCTTCCTAGCTTATGGAGGTTCAAGTAAAACAGTCGTTCATGTTGGAATTGTCAATAATGATCACCAGTATATTGCGAATGATACGGTCAAATTTTTAGATCATCTAGATAATGTTAAAATTGAAAAAATAAAAAAATCTGATGTTAATGATAAAATTGCTTCCGGATCACTTGATTGTGTCATTTCGTTAGATAATGGCTTCACAAATAGTGTTCGTTCTGGTAATCCAGGGCATATTCAAATCACTTCTATAAAAGGTGCTCAAATTACAAGCTTCGTAAAATCTTATTTATATAATTATGTCGACAATATTTCAGCAATAGGTAAAGTTGCAAAAACAGATCAGGCTAAATTTGATCAAATGTATTCTAACTATCAAAGTGCAAGCTTCAAAGTATCAACAAAAACAGTATCAGATTCATCCCAATCTGAAAATATGACGACATATAGCTTAGGATTTTTGATTATGATTATGCTAATGTCAGCAGGGAATCTTTCTGAAATTATTTTAAAGGAAAAAGAAAATCGTATTTATTACAGACTTTTATCAGCTCCTATTAATGCTAGAATGTATATTTTCTCAAATATTGTAGTGAATATGATTATAATGACTGTTCAAGTAATCCTTACGCTCTTCTTTATGACGAATGTGTTCCATATCGATATTCATATTCCGTTTTGGGAAGCAGCAGTTGTTATGATGCTTTTTGCTTTGATTGCTGTAGGAATATCATTAATGATCGTAGCGTTCTCAAATAATTCAAAATCATCAGGAGCATTACAGAATTTAATTGTTGTACCAACCGTCATGATTTCTGGTTGTTTCTGGCCGATCGAAATTATGCCATCATCAGTTCAAAGAATTGCAGATTTTCTTCCTCAAAGATGGACGTTAGAGACATTGACGAAGCTACAAAATGGAAGTAGCTTAGGAAGTTTATATTTAAACATCTTAATTCTTCTAGTATTTGCGATTGCATTTTTCTTAATTGCTATTTATAAGTTTAGTCGTAATAGTTCTACGAGAAATTTTGTGTAATTCAGATCGGAAACAAGTTTGATAATTAAATCTTTGTATTTTAAAAAAATCCATCTCTGTATTTTAGAGATGGATTTTTTAGAGGGTTGAAATATCAAATTTATACAGACAAAGTTATAAAAAAGTATGAACTTAGACAGTCGTTTTTTCTATTTTTCCTCATGTGTATTAGATTTTTCTGAGGCTTTAAATTCTGTGCGACTAATGTAATGCGTTGGTTTAATAAATAACTCCACTTTTATTCATAAAATCATCGTTTCCCAAGTATATAAAATATGCACTAATTGTCATTCCTTACGCTTTCAAGCATTTGAAGCTTATAACGAAACAACAAATTCACCGGAATAACTTATTGTTTTTTACATAACATAAAGCCGTTTAGGAGGTGAAATATGATGTCTAATCAAACAAATAAAAACAACGAACAAAAGAACCAAAGTCTTTCAGAAAATATAAAAGATACCGCAGGAGCTGCATTTCATTCTGTTCATAGAGGATTAGAAGCCACTGAGAATGCTGCAATGAATGCTGTTGACGCAACTACAAACGCTGTTAAAAATTTAACAGACAACCGATAACAACAAAAGATGCAAGAGGAATGATGAATAAGTACATATAAAACAAGCCAGTATTTGGCGTTGTTTTATATGTGCTTCTGAATAAAATTTTTAAAATCTTCTAGTTACGAAATGAGAAATCAACTACGTTACAAAAAAGAAAGGATTTTCACCTCACTTGTTCCACTATCCTGCCATTTGGAGCCGTCTATTCACTAACACAGTGCTTTAGTTGTACAAGGACACTTAACTAAATTTCATGTAATATAATAAGGATAATAAACTCGATGAAAGATATTAATGGATATTAAATTAAATTCAGAAGTATATAGAATAGGACTAGCAATAGGACTTTTAACGATCGAGGATGTTATAAATTGGGCAGATAAAGTAATTGAATATCACGATTTCCCACCTTATAGAAAATTAGTTTAAAACTTATGATGATCGAAGGTGGGGTTGATAACGACTTGCCTCCAAAAATAATACTTGGATTACTAAATGAATACTTACATTCCACACAAGATATGCTAAACGTCATAAAAATAATGGATAAGTTAATCAAGCATTTACCAGATACTTGTGAATGGATAGAGATAGAAATTCATTTTTTATCAGATGGATATTATTTAGCCGCTCAACAAATCAATGGGGAGTTGAAAGATGTTCGAAATAATGTGAAAATTTTTCTTGATTAATTCACTGTTTATATAAATTATATTTCTTAAGTTATTCAGCACACATGGATGATTGAGTCAGGTTTTAAAAAAATAAATAAGGGACAGTCATGACTGCCCCTAATTATTAAATGAAAAGGATCAATGGATGTTTTTATTGATTATAAAGTTAGCCCGCCGTCTACAAGAACAGTTGAACCGGTCATATAGCTTGCTTTATCTGATGCTAAGAAAACAACCATTTCAGCGAGTTCTTTCGGATCAGCATAACGACCCATTCTCATATTTGGAAGGTCTTCTGGAACGTAACCACCTGTTGCAAACTGAGCTTCAACACTTGTTGTTAATGCTGTTTTCACACCTCCTGGACAAAGTGCATTTATGCGAATTCCTTTTTTCGCATATTCTAATGCAGCGCCCTTGGTTAAGCCTACAACCGCATGCTTGCTTGCAGAATATACAGCGACACTGTGTTCAGGACGAACCCCTGCAGTAGAAGCAGTATTAATAATAGAGCCACTTCCTTGCTCCTCCATCACTTTTAACACATATTTCATTCCAAGGAAGACCCCTTTTACATTGATAGACATAATACGGTCAAATTCAGATTCTTCTACTGAAGTGAAAGGTGCGAACTTTTGGATAACACCTGCATTGTTGAAGAAAATATCAATACGTCCATATGTTTCGACTGCTTTATTTACATAGTTTTGCACATCTTCTGTTTTCGAGACATCAGCCTTTACGAAGATGCCTTCTCCACCGTGTTCTTTCACAAGTTTTAACGTTTCTTCTCCTGTTTCCTGATTGAAATCGACTAATACAACTGTTGCACCATTACTTGCAAGTTTCAAACTGCTTGCTCTTCCGATTCCACTTCCTGCACCAGTAATGACAGCAATTTTATTTGATAATTCCATTCCTAATTCCTCCCTACTTATTCTACTTACATGAATCATTTTATTGCTTGTTTACAAAATTTTATTGTATTATTTTACGAATAATAGTAATTATTAATATAGTTTTTTAAAATGAACGAATTAATAAATATTTGAAAGGAGTTTATAGAATAGATGGAAATTGCCATACAAGATTTACAATATATTTGTGAGCTTATTTATAAGGCTCATAAAATACCTGTTTATTATGTCAATCAATTTGGTGAGATTGTATATGAATTTTCAAGTAGAGACTTAGGGAATCATCCATATTACAGCCAGTTCAAAGAGCAAATAAGTGTATATACTTATGAAGATAATCCAAAGGATTTTCCTATATTCTTCTCTAATTCAAATTTGAACTTTTTCTTTGTCAATCTAATAAAAACGAATTTATTTTTAGGTACCATTATTTTAGGTCCTACTCTTGAGTCAGAAATATCTGTTGAAATGATCAGCAAGATCATGGATGCTTTTAATGGAAACCTTAATAAAAGAAAACTCATTGAATACTACCATTCCATTCCCATTATTGGAAGTCAACAATTCCTATCGATTAGTCTATTGGTTTATTATTTGATATACCATAAAAAGCTTGATAAAACGATGGTTATCCAAAATAATGAAGCGTTGAGCCTTGATATGATTGAAATAGAGAATCTGGATCTTGAGCTTTCAAAAGGGAGAAGTAATTTCATTTTTCATTCCAATCTTTCATATGAACGGGTTTTGCTTGAGTATGTTAAAAACGGAAGGATAGATAAATTAAAGGATATCTTCGATTACTCTATTGTAGGTGAGGCAGAATTAGGATTATTATCGAAACGAAATCGCCTAAGAAGTGAAAAAAATTTAATGATAACGGGAATTGCTCTTGTTTGTAGAGCGGCAATTGAAGGTGGTTTATATGATGAAACGGCCTTTACCTTAAGCGACTTCTATATTCAACAACTAGAGGAATTAGAAAGCTTAAATGCAATATTGAAGTTAACGGAAGAGGCGATAATGGATTTTACCAAACGTGTGCACCAATTAAATGAAGAAAAATATTCTCCAACAATTACGACATGTCAGCATTATATTTATGACCATCTTTATGACGATATCACACTTGATCACCTTGCAAAAATGAGTCATTTAAGCCCAAATTACTTATCATCAGTTTTTAAAAAAGAGGTTGGTATACCAATAAGTGAATACATTCAACGGCAACGAATTGAAGAATCAAAAAAGCTATTACAATTAACAAATTATTCGATTTCAGACATTGGCACATCGCTAAATTTCAACGACCAAAGTTATTTTATAAAAATATTTAAAAAATACACGGGTTTAACCCCCAAGCAGTTTAGAAGTAATCATTTTTCCGAGCATAAATCGACATAAATATCTATCAATGAAAATTTATAACAATGAAGGCTAAAGACGCTGCAGGAACGAGGAGGTTTTCAGGTCTCGCCCCATGGAAAGCGAGCAACCTGTAGTGGAAATCAACATCACTGAGCAACATTTACGGCAATTTGGTAAATAATTTTTCAATAGCTAAAAAATCCATCTCTTTATTTAGAGATGGATTTTTTTTAGCTATTTTATTAGTCCATTGAACTACAAATTTCAATATAATGGCCATCTGGGTCAGCAACGTACGCTACTGTTTGACCCCATGGCTTTGTAATTGGTTCTTTGATGATCGTTACACCATTTTTTCGTAAATCTTCTATCGTAGAATGCACATCTTCAGTTACAAAACCAATTTCAAAGGTTTGCGAAGATGATTCAGTACTTTTATAGGTCAATCCTGTTAGCTCTTGAACATTTCCACGTTCAATCATAGCTAGTACAGTATTACCAGTATCTAATTCTACATACGTACCATGGTTTCCTCGGATAGGAAGACCTAAAGATTCAGTATAGAAAGTAAGAGATTGTTCTAGATTTGAAACATATAAAATTAAATACTTCATTTTTAACATTTCATTTACCTCCAGAATAGTTTAATCTCCATTTCTTTCTACAAAGATCTTGTTCATACCTTCTTATTCGAAATGATAAGTATAGAATGATTCTTTTGCAAAAAATGATTTTAATCGATCGTCTGGAATATCTTCAAACTTTTCGATTTTTACAACGTCTTTTAGCATTGACTCTGTTTGAGAGCGGTGTGCTTTCATCGTTCTTAGTTTTTGGGTTGCAACATCCATTACATCATTTACGATATCTGGTTTTCCTAAAACTTCAAAGCGTTCTTTTGTAATCGCAATACACCATACAGTAGGGCGATCATCTTTATCCATTCGACGAACCGCCTCAACAGCTGCTCTTGCAGTTGCATCATGGTCTGGGTGAACACCATGTTCTGGATAAAAAGTAATTAATAATGTTGGCTGAATTTCGTCGATAATTTCTTTAATTGGCTCGATTACTGCCTCAGGATCTTCGAATTCAATTGTTTTATCATGGAATCCTAGCATTCTTAAATCTTGGATTCCCATTTCTCTACAAGCATCGATTAATTCGTTTTTACGAATTGTAGGAAGTGATTCTCTTGTTGCGAAAAATGGATTTCCCATATTACGTCCCATTTCTCCTAAAGTTAAACAAGCGTATGTAACGGGAATTCCTTTATTTGTAAATTTAGAGATTGTTCCAGCAGCCCCAAAAGCTTCATCATCAGGGTGAGGGAACACAAGTAATACTTTTTCTTCTTTTTGACTCATTTTTAGTGCTCCTCTCTTAAAATGGTGTATGACTTAAATGAATTGCAATTGCAAGCTTTCCATCTTCATTATGACCTGCTAGTAGGAGGCGATCTTGATCATCAACTTCAAAATCTGTTAATCCTTCTGCAACAACCCATCCTTCTTCAAGTTTTAATCCTACTCTGTATGGGTATTTTCCTGTAATTGTAGCACGGCTAATTATTACCTTCGTATTTCGGATAAAGGCATTTACTGTCATTACTTTTTCGTTAAAATGATTAGCGTAAGCTCCATTTGTAGTTTCTAAATGTAAATAGACTGTCTGATTTATATAATTTTGAAGTGCATCTTGGGCAGCACTGATTTCTAATTTTTGCATTTTTTTTAGCCTCCTTTAAAAAGTATTATAATCCAACTTTCCCTAAAATGGTAATTTGAGGGCTTCTTGTATTTAAATTTTGAACATAAAAAGATCCCTATCTATTGGGTGATAGGGATTGGGGGGATGTGTATAACATGATTACTAAAATTTAACTGTTTAAATATTCAGTTAATTTATATTAAATATACATTATAGGAAAATATTCGTCAACTAGTTTTATTAAAAAAATTTAAAATATTCAAAAAATAATAAAGAATTTAAGAATTGCTGACTTTGTGCCGATGATATACATGACTAGTAGTCGTCAAAAAACATGTGAATTTGTGCAAAAAAGGCAAATTTTTACTTGTTTTGCCTTTTTTTTCTTTTCTAATAAAGCATTAGTTGTTAAACTAGAATAGAATGATCACTTTTAAAAGGAGGTTTTTAACGTGAAGGCAGAAGCGCGAAAATTATATAATCCACAAAGAGAAGAAATGAATAAGCCTTCTCGTAATCAATTTCCGCAGACTCATAAAAGAAAGACAATCCGAATCCATAGGATCACTTTGATGATTTTATATTTATCTCTAATTATTGGATCTGTAATGTATATGTTTAGTCAAAATAAAATTGTTTCAGCAAAGCAACGTGAACTGTCAAAACTACAAGTTGAACAAAAAAAATTGACTAAAACAGAAAAAGACTTAAACAGGCAAGTTAGACTATTAAATGATCCGGATTACATCGGAAACTATGCTCGCGGTGAATACATGTTCTCTAAAAAAGGAGAAACAATTATCATCGTACCGAAACCGAAAGAAGATAACAACTAAAAACATTTAATTAATCGAAAAGATTCTCAAAAATTTTGGGAATCTTTTTTTCTATATTTTTATTATAGAACGGTTGTTCGTTTGTTGCAAGAAAGAAGACGAACATACAAACTAAAATGGGAGGATGGATATAGCTTAATAAAGAAAATTCCCGTTCCCTTAGCCAGTTTTTGCAATTTTTGACTTTTTTTTAATTCGAACTACCTATATTTTCTACAAAATTTTCACTATTCTGAAAAATGTATTTTTGATATAATTTAGTTAAGCTTAAATAAGGAGGAATAACATGAAGAAGTTCATTTACGTTTTTGCTATTCTAATTGTACAAGTCATATTGACGTTCCTTGTTAGTGTTCTCGCGGATTCAGCGGCTAGTAATATTGCTATTATGGTAGGATTCGTTACGACGATGTTCCTTTACTGGAAAACAGCTAAAAAAGAAAGCTATACACCGTTACAAAGGTATCAATGGTTACGCGTTGCAGGGCTAGAATTAAACGATTTACATAAAGATTTCCAAAGGAAAATTGCTATTAAAGCATCTCTGATGTATAGTTTTTCTGGTTTAGTAGTTACACTGTATACATCACATATTTTACTATAAGGTTGATCAAAAAGAAATGGACAAGCATAACGCTGTCCATTTTTTTGTGCTGTTTTATATTATTTATTCTGGTTCTTGCTGTAGGCGTTTAATTCTTCTTCTAAATGCTACAGATGAGACAAGAATACTTAGTTCATATATAACCAATAGCGGTAAGCTTGTCATCATATCGGATACAAAATCAGGTGGTGAGATTGCCGTCCCGATAATGATAAGGATAAAGTAGGCAAATCGTCTTGATTTTTTTAAAAATGCTGGTGATACGATTCCGATGCTTGTTAAAAACATGATAATGACTGGTAAATCAAAGAAAAATGCAAAAGGAATAACTAAGTTAAATAAGAAGCTAAAATAGCGTTCAGCTGTAAATGTAACTGTTACTAAGTCTGCTCCGATGTTTTGTAAAAACTTTAAAACGTTCGGAAAGATAAAATAATATCCAAATGCTAAGCCACAAATAAACAATATGAATAAAGCTGGTATGTATAGCATTGTAGTTTTTCGTTCTTTTACATGCAAGGCCGGCTTTACAAACGCCCATATTTGATAAGCGATAAATGGGATACTACACGCAATCGCGAATACTCCACCAATCATTAGATAAATCCAAAGTACATCACTTGGACCTAATGCTAGAAGTTTTCCATTCAAATCTTTTACAAGGAAATTGAATATAGTTTTCGTATAATACAACCCAATCCCTAAAAAAATAACGAATGCTACAATAACTTTTATGATTCGATTTCGAAGCTCATCTAAATGGTCAATGACACTCATTTCTTTTTCTTGCATAATTTCCCCCAAAGCAAACTGTGAAAGTATTTTATTACACTTTAAAAAGTATAAATTGGCAGCAGTATTTTAGAATACGATATAGTAGCCATCTCTATCGAATAAAGTGTAAGTGCAACTACGTCATTGTCTAAAAGACTCTCCAATCGACGAGTTGTAATATTGAGCTTCCTATATTTTGTCAGAAAAATGAACAATCGTCAATGATATCAGGACTTTAATTACCATCTTTTGTTAATATATTAATATGAAATCTAACCTTGTCCGACTATAATTAGAGTATGAGTATGTAAGATAAGGATGGTAAGTATTTTGGATGGAAAAAGTCATGTAATTGTAGGATTATTTGCAACTGGTGTCACAATGTATGCAACAAAGAATGATTCTATAATCGTTCCACTTATTGTAGGGGCAATTAGTAGTTTGGCTCCTGATTTAGATCATCATAATAGCTCGCTAACAAAAAAGGTTTCAATGCCGCTAAAAATTTTTTTAAGCTTAATCTTTATAGCAGCTACATTATTTATTGTTATGAAAACTGGCGCGTTAATTTATTCTGGCTCCTGGATTTATGGAGTAGGTATTCTCACATTATTTATTATGATAGTTAGCTGGCTTCGGAACATAAAAACAATTTTGATGTTAACTGGCATATTAATTGCAGTTATTGGCTGGTTTTTCTTTCATAGTTATTGGTCAATCGTTGCGCTTGGGTTATTTGTTGCTGTTTCATCAAGATTAAAACATCGTGGTCCAACGCATTCACTTTATTTTTTAGCGATTTGGAGTGGAATTTGTTATCTACTGCAAAAAGATTTAATGATGAACGGATTATGGTTAGCTGGTACGGTCGGTTATTTTTCTCACCTTTTAGCAGACCAGTTATTTACAAAACAAAATATTAAGTGGTTATAGGCTTCTAAATTCTCACATTTTTTTATCACAAATATCCATACTAAGAATGATGTGATGATGAAAGAAGGGGCAGTATTGAAAAAAATAAATTCTCTGATATCCATGTGGATTTTGTTTTTTATGCTAGCTATGTCATTCTCAGTGGATGCAAGTAGGACCTATAATTCTCAAACTATTAAGGTAAATACGAACTCATTTGTTCTGACTAAACAAACAACAACGAATCTTGCACTTAGAAGATCGTATCGTTCAAATAGAAGTTACAGACCGACAGCACCTAGATCAAGTTATCGGTCTTATAGAAGTCCTGGAAGGAACTTTTTTGGTTATGCAGGTGCATTTGGGTTAGGTTCGCTATTTGGCTCAATGTTAAACCCATTTGGAGGCTATTATGGCGGTCAGCACTTTGGTTTCTCATTTTTTAGCTTACTATTAGATATTTTAGTAATAGTAGTTATTATTTGGTTTATCAAGAGAATCTTTCGTAGAAACCAATATTAACTTTGTGAGGTGGCTTGTGAAAATCTTTTTTGATGAACAAGATGTTGCCAATGCAATTTGTGTATATGCAGCTGACCTTGAAGGAATTCGTCCAGAAAATGTACAAATTGAATTTCAATTTAATGAAGATGATGGCGTATGCTGTGAAGTATCAGCTAATCATCGGAATTTATTTTATTTTGAGCAACAAATAAGTGATGCAATTGGTTTTTACTTAGACGAGATTCATCATTTTTCTTCTCATTCGATGGAAATCATAATTGGTTTTGATGAAGAAGCAGGCATTACGAGTGAAATATTATTTACCTAGTCACAAAACCCTGAAGAGAACAAATGTTCTTTTTCGGGTTTTTTTTCGTTTATTTAGGCATAAGTCGTCACATATTCGTAAACAATATCTTGTACTATTTCATGTAATTCGCGGTCATCCTGTAATTGTTCGGTAATGACTTGATTGTACAGTTCATTTAGCATATCAGCTGTAAGCTGTAATCCACTGTTCGTGTTCTCCTCTATATTGCATTAGTGCGCGTTTAATCATCTGTTTTATAAATTGTCCATTCACTGCATTTTTCCTCCCTTAAGCTACTTTTTAGTATATCCAAAATTTTGTATCGTTCCTAGCGAAAAAAACATTGAAATAGAACGTATATTCGTTTAATATATGTTTATAATAAAAATAAGAACATTAGTTCTGCTATTTTTTGGAAAATCGGAGTGATATGTATGAGCATTTGTTATGAAGAGTTACCACATCATCGTATATTATGCATCGATATGAAGAGCTTTTATGCAAGTTGTTCTGCGGTCATGCTCGAATTAGATCCATTGGAATGTTATTTAGCAGTTGTTGGAGATGTAGAAAGAGAAGGAAGTATTGTGCTTGCAGCTTCACCGCGATTAAAAAAGGAGTTTGGAATCAAAACAGGATCAAGGGTTTTTGAAATACCAAAAAATCCGCGAATTAAAATTGTAAATCCTTCAATGGCAAAATACTTAGAAGTCTCAACAAACATCGTAAAATTATTAAATGAATTTGTACCTTTAGAGGATTTACATGTATACAGTGTCGATGAATGTTTTTTAAAGGTCGATGGAGTAAAAAAATTATGGGGGGATGCATGGGAGGTTGCCGAAAAAATTCGTGCTGAGATTATGGCACGATTTCAATTACCATGTTCGGTTGGGATTGGCCCCAACATGCTTTTGTCGAAGCTCTGCTTGGATTTAGAAGGAAAAAAAGATGGGATAGCAGAGTGGACTTATGAAGATGTAGAAAAAAAACTATGGCAAGTAAGTCCTCTTAGTGAAATGTGGGGAATCGGTAAAAGAACCGAGCGAACTTTAAATGGAGTGGGGATTTTTACGGTAGGACAGCTAGCGAAATATCCTCTTCATTTGCTTGAAAAGAAATTTGGAGTAATGGGCAATCAACTATATCATCATGCATGGGGAGTAGATTTGTCTGAACTAGGTGCGCCAATAATGAACGGGCAAATTAGTTTTGGTAAAAGCCAAATATTAATGAGGGATTACACAAAAATAGAAGAGATTAAATTTGTTATACGTGAAATGTGCGAAGAGGTTGCGCGCCGAACTCGAAATGCAAAAAAAGCAGGAAGAACCGTTACTTTAGGAATTGGATATAGTCGTGAAGAGTTCGGTGGAGGATTTTCTCATGCGTTTACAATGGATGAACCTACAAATATTACTTCAGATTTGTATAAAATATGTGCAAAACTTTTTGATCAATATTACGAAGGAAAGACTGTTCGCCAAATCCTCATCTCCCTTTCGAACATTGTTAGTGATGAAATCATGCAACTAAATTTATTTGATCAGAAAAAACCTCAAAAGCGTAAATTAGGATATGTCATGGATGCAGTCCGAAAAAAATACGGATCAACTGCGCTCCTTTGGGCTGTTTCTTATGCAGAAGGAGGAACGACACTATCTCGAAGCAAGCTAGTAGGTGGACATAAAGGTTGAAAATTTCTTGAAGCCGCTCTAGCTAACTTTCCCCTTATAAGTCAAAACAACTAGTATTTGTCTCAACAAGAAGAATAAGAAAAGGAGAAGAATGCCGATGATTCGTGACCGTGGAACGATTAAATGGACTTCAATGATGTTACCTGAACACGTGAAAATACTCCGTGATTGGAAAGTATCCCAAAACTATGAACAACCAAAAGATGTAGACGAACAATTATTAGAGGAAATGAACCGTCAACTTCAGCAGGCAATTCACGAGGATGCAAGTGTGCAAATTACTTACTATAAAGATCACTATCATCATAATGTAAAAGGAAAAATAGGGAAAATCAATTTACACCAAAATAGACTATCCATTTATGAAGAACAAGCTGGATATATGGAGCTATACTTAAGCGATATTGTTGACGTCAAAATTGAATCATAAAATAATGTTAATCATTAACGAAAAATCCCCCCTACTTCTGTATATATACATCGAAAGGGGGAGTTGAAAATGGCACAAATTGCTACTCAACAACTTACATTGTATGTAAATTTACATGCAGGAAAAGATGCACAAGGAAAAATCATCATCAAGAGAAAGGCATACAAAAATGTCCGAGTTGATCTTGATTTAGTGAAGCTAAGCGAAGTTGGAAATGCTTTAGCATCACTGCAAGAACTACCATTAGTAGACCTAGCAGTACTAAGCAACGGAATACTTTTAAACAGTCTGTAAACAAGGAGGAAAGTGACATGATTCAAACATTAGAACTAAAATTTTTAAATGAAAGTGAAAAGGTTGTTACTCTCACAGTAGACAATCCAACAATCCCAGTTAGTCCAACATTAATTAATCAAGTAATGGACAAAATTGTAGCAAATAACGTATTCACTTCTTCAGGTGGATTTGTTGTAGCAAAGCAGGGTGCTCGATTGGTTGGGAAAGAGATTGTTGAGATTGAGTTATAAGCTCTAAAAACTTAAAAAATAAGCGCTACTATAGGATAAATGACAGAAATAGTAACGATGTAAGAGAGCCTTGACCATTAGTTTAAAGACCTTCTTAAATGCAGAAGGTCTTTTTTTGCGTTATAATAGTAAAGAATGAACTCATAAAATAGTAGATAGTAAAATTGTAATAAGAATGTTTTAGTAGAATTAGTGAATACTTAGCATTCAAATAGCAATAGAATAGTAGAAAAGGGGAGAACGACATGGCATTAATTGCAATTGATATGGATGGTACACTTGTAAATGGTAAAAATGGGATACCAGCAGAAAATATTGAAAGCATCCGGGCAGCACAAAAGGAAGGAATCCATGTTGTCATTTCTACGGGCAGAATGTATGAAAGTGCGAAGGAAGCATTAGATGAAGCTGGATTGACTTGTCCGATTGTTTGTTTAAATGGATCTCAAATATATGACTATGAAGCGAAAATTTTGCATAATGATTCAATGGATAAAGAAATTTTTGCAAAAGCTTTAAGCATATGTGAGGCGGAAAATAAGACATTTATTATAAGTACTAGTGAAGGATCATTTACGAAGTGCCGAGATACTCTATACGATGAATTTTTTACTGATAAGAATACTGGCAAGACGCATAAGGTTACGGCTACTTTAAGAAAAGTTCGAAATTACACTTCAATTGAGGATTTTAATAATCTTGATGTTTATAAAATATTATTTCTTTCCAATAATAAAGAAGCTATTAGCCGTATTCGACTAAATTTAATGCAAGAAGAAGGGCTATTAATTACTTCATCAAGCTCAAACAATGTTGAAATTAATGCCGCAAATGTTAGTAAAGGAGCGGCTTTATTGAAGCTTGCCCCAATTCTTGGAGTAGATTTAAAGGATAGCATGGCAATAGGAGATAGCTTTAATGATGTCTCTATGTTTAACCGAGTAGGATTTCCGGTAGCGATGGGAAATGCGAAAGAAGAACTAAAAAGCCATTGTACATTTGTTACGAAAACAAACGAAGAAGCAGGCGTAGCGCATGCGATTTATCATTTTTTAGACCAAAAACAAAAATTGAAGCAAAACTAATTAAAGATTAGTCATAGAGGGAACTCAGAAAGTCAAAGTACTTTTTGGGTTCCTTTTTTTAAATTCTATTAAATCAAAAAAATATTAAAAAACTAGTGGACATGCCGTAACGAAAAAGGAAAATTTTCATATTAATAAGATATAGACAAGCCTTTAACTAGTAATTTCGAAAGAGGATTTATGTCTAATAATAAGAAAAGGTGATAGTATGAGACATCCGAGACACCCAAGACATCATTATCCGCCAATCCCTCCAGGGGAAAATTTTGCATTTGTTACAAATAGCGGAGGAAAAGTTGAGGTAACAAGTAAGGGTACAAATATAACTTTCCCATCATTTCAATATTTAGGCGAAGGAATTACAATTAATCGAGCAAATGATCGCTTAACAATTGAGGAACCAGGTAATTATTTTATTACTTACACTGTGAATTTAAATTTACTATTGGGAGTATCTTCAAGAATTTTAATAAATGGTCGACCTATAAATGCATCCGTAATCGCAAATGAAGTGAATAGATCCATCTATAGTAGTCAAATGGTTTTACCGTTAGATGCTGGAAACACAATTTCACTTCAATTATTTGATTTTGAAGGAGAAGTTACGCTGTTACAAGGTGCGGGAGCAACTATTAATGTTTTCAGAGTTCACTAATTTCAATTAATTGCTCCTTATTGCAAAAAATGCATTACTTTTTTTAAGTAGTGCATTTTTTTATGGATTGAAAGCATAGAGTAAAAAGGGATATCTACTGCTAGACGCGAAAGTACATAAACGAGCAAATAAAAAAGGTTAGGAGAAATATATATGAGTAAAAAAGAATTTCTATTAGATCAATTAGAAGTTTGTCGCAATGTTGAAAGTTGGATTCAGCCTTTAAGTATAGCATTAGAAAATTTAAGCTTAGAAGATATTAGATGGAGACAAAATGAGTCTACACATACGATTTGCGAAATCGTAAATCATCTTTATTTTTATAATGAAAGATGGTTAAGAAGATTTAAGGGGGAAATCCCTACTGAAATGAGAGAAAGTAATGCTTCAACTTTTCGTAATTTAGAAAATTTAACAATAGAAAGCTGGCAGGAGTTAGTTCAGCGGTTAGATGAAAACTTAGCCAATTGGCAGCTAGCTATAAAAGAAATAGATGAATCAAAACTGCATGAACAAATTCCGAATTTTCCAGTAGATGCAAATTGGTGGGGAGCGTTATCTAACTTATGTACTCATAATACATATCATATAGGGCAAATCATTTATATTCGAAAAGCACAAGGTTCGTGGCAATCGAAAGAAGAGTAAGGGTTCATGAGTAAGCAAAAAAGCAGAAATCATTAAAAATGTTACTAATAGAGGGTTCACTTAGCGATGATATTGTTGGACGCTAATTGACCAACTCATTTTTCAACAACGTGAAATACGATCTTTATAGAAAAAGATCGTATTTTTTTATTGCTGGAATAGAAATAGTAGGCTAATTTGGAAGAAGCAGGAATATATAGAAGTAGAGTTGAAAAAAAGTATATAAAATAAGAAAAATGGAGACCAAAAATGATTGCACAAAATGTTATTGCTTACATTTTAAAGAAGTATAAGCTAGATGAATCAAACTTTTTAGGAAAAGGACAAGAAGCAGAAGTTTATGCTTATGATCATGAGAGAGTTTTAAAAATATATAAGCTAGCAGCCTATCCAAAACTAAAGATATTAAAGCAATTTTATGAGTCATTAAACTTTAGTGATGTACATTTTGAACTGCCGAAAATTCACGAAATTATAAAAGAAGAACATACTATTTTAACGATTGAAAAACGAATTGAAGGTAAAAATATTCAAAAGGATTTATCAAAGTATAATGAGCAAAAATTAGATTCTTTTTTTGAAAACTATTTATCTACAATATTAAGTATCCAAACAATTAAATTAGAAAACCGAATTAAAGGCATTAAATTATTAAGTGATTATGAAATTTCTTCTAAGGATTGGTATGATTTTTTAAAACAGTCATTACTAAAAAAGAATATCGAAGTAGAAGGCTATTTAAAAAAAGATGTAATGGATTATGAAGTGAAATTAAATCGACTACTGGAAGGATTTTCGGTTAAATATGAAGGGGTCTATTCACTTGTACATGGGGATTATTATCCATCAAATCTATTAGTAAATGAAAATGGACAAATCAATGGAGTAATTGATTTCGGATTGATGACATTATATGGGGACCCATTATTTGATGTTGCATTGAGTTGGATTTTATTTGATTTATATGATGAATTGGGAGAAGTAAAATTAGAAAGATATTTAAATAAAATAGTTAATAAATTAGGTGAAGAAGTTAGAAGTACAATCCATTTATACGTTCTTTTTTATAGTATTTATTCAGCTAATTTCTTTTCGGAAAATTGCAGCGATGGACATTATCAGTGGAGTGTTCGCAATTTAAATAATGAGAGATTTTGGATAGCGCTAGGAAACTAAAAATTATATGAAACGATGAATAATAAAAACTGCTCACTATTACTAGCGAGCAGTTTTTTGTTTATTTATTGACTTCAGATTTTACTAAACTAGCAACAAGAATATAACGCTTTGGTGCATGTCCAATAAAATTAAACGGGTAACAAGTGCTCACCGTTAATGTAGGTCTTGGTTTTGGAATAATAACAGTGCGATCATCTTTATCAACGATACGAATTCTGTGGACTTTGTAAGTAAAAGTACCAGCAGAAGTTTTTACAATTAATGAATCGCCTATTTTTACTTCACCAAGATGACGAAATACAGTATCTCTATGACCAGCAAGAACACTATTATCTCTTTCACCTGGCATCACGGATTTGGCATAATGACCGATTCCTTTTGCAAGCTCGTCCTCATCTGTCCCGTGAAAGATTGGTAGAGTAGCTTCAATTCTAGGAATCGTTAATGTGCCCATTTCTTCGCCAAATTTAGGATAGGTCTTATAAAGTGGCTCATTTTTTTTAATTTGCTTCAATTTAGTTGCTGTTTCAGTTTTGATTTCTTTTTTAAAATCATCCTTTGACTGTTTATACAGTACATAGGTTTTAATCAATGAATAAGCATTAGTTGAAGCAAAAAATAATCCGATAATAAAAAGAAGTGCAGAAAAAATAAGAAGTACTTTTCGTTTTCGACTCATAGCTTATCGTTTTGCAATTACCTTTTTACGTAAAACAACAGCAGCTAACATCATTAACATACCAAGCATTGTCCATTCAGTTGTATGAGTTGCAGTAGTTGGTAGTTTTCCACCATTTTCTGTTCTAACAGTAACAGTTGGTTTTTTCTCTGAAGTTTTAACTGCTTTTTGAGTATCTTTCACGATATCTACTAATTGGTCATCGCCTAGTAGTGCATCTGGTGTAAATAAAGCGTCTAATAATAGATTACCAGCGTTATCATAAATCTCTAAATATACTTTTAGATCTTCCATAGAATCCATAGAATCATCCATTGTAAGTATTTTAGCAAAAGTTAAAGGTGTTTTAACGCCTTTTTGTTCAATTTGAACTTTAATATCAATTTTTAAAGTAGATTGAAGCTCTTTTACGATATTCATTAATTCTACTTTTAATGCATCCGGTAATTCTTCTGGAGTAGCCTCAGTATCCATTGAGAAAAATTCAGGATAGTTTTCTTCTAAAGCAGAAGCACGGTCAGCTAAAGCTTCTAATTTTGCTTCAATAGCAGGATCATCATTCACAACTTTTTCTAGGTATGAAGATAGATTATTCATTTCTGCTTCAGTAATGCCAAACGCAGAAAAAACATCAGAAAGATCATCCATAGAAGGGAACTCATCTTCTGAACTACCTGACTCATCTTGATCTAAGTAAATTAAATTTTCAATATCAGAAGTGAAGTAGTAAGTATCAAGTAATGATGCATTTTTGTCCATATCATCATAATAGACTGCTAGATCAATAACTTCTTTCTCAGTATAACCATTATCTTCAAGAACTGCGTCTAATGTTTTTTGCGTAAGTCTTTCACCTAAAGTCTCTTCTAACTCAGCAACTGAATCGAAATCAGAGATCGACTCTCCGTAGTATGATTGTAAGTAGTCGTTTAATTGATCTTGAGTCAAACTGATACTCTTTAAATAACTATTTAATTCATTTGTGTTTGGCGCTGCGTAAGCAGATACACCTGGTGCAACTAGTGCTGCTGATAAAACGACTGATGCTAATACCTTTTTCATGTTACTTCCCCCTTGAAATGAATCCTAAAGTTAAGTGTGATTAGATTAGTCTTATGAATGTTTCAAATAGATTAGAGGTGAGGGCATTAAGAAAGCCGATTATTTAAAATAATTCAATAATCGGCGCCAGAAAAATAATATTATTCTGCTTCTTCTTTAGGAGCTCGAACGACAGATTCAAACTTTCCTTTGTGAGTACCGTCACAGTATGGTAATTTACTTGATAATCCACATCGGCATAATGAGAAAGCCGCTTTTTGTGGATATGTATTTCCTTCAGCGTCAACTAGATCTACTGTACCAGTGACACGTAAAGGACCATTATCTAAAACTTTAATTTGAACATCAGACATAATTCATTCCTCCTACACATCTAAAATCATTATATTACATTTATGTTAAATTAAAAGGGGGATTTTAATTTAAAATTAATTTTTAACATGAAATTAATATAAAAATATTATAAAATAATAAAGTTGTTTTTTAAAATACTAAAAAATGCTTAATCTAAACAGAATATATCACAATAAGGAGTGACAATCATGATTCGATTAGCTAAAAGAGAAGATACAAAACAAATTGTCCCTCTAGTTGTACAAGCGATTGAAGATATTGTATTCATGTTAACTGGGACATCATCATATGAACAGGCTATTCCAATTTTAGAATATTATGTTCAATCAGAACAAAATAGGCTAAGTTATCATAATTGTTTAGTAAAAGAAACAGAAGGAAAAGTAGTCGGGCTAATCATAGCCTATCATTCCTTAGAATTATCCGTACTTGATCGTGAAATGCTTGAAATAATTAGTCGTAATTTAAATCTCCAAAACGTTCAAGTAGATCGAGAAGCAGATGATGAAGATTTTTATATTGATACATTATCAGTGCACCCAGATTATCAAGGCAAAGGAATTGGAACAGAATTATTAAATGGTTTACTTTCTTTTGCTAAAGACAAAGGGGTTACACGAGTTTCATTAAATGTTGATCAAGATAAACCGTCTGTTCGTCGATTATATGAAAAAGTAGGATTTAAATATGAGAAAGTTAGATATATAATGAACCATCCATACGATTATTTAGTTTTCCCTATAAATAAAAAAATATTCCAAACAAAAGTCGTTTAAGATGCATCCTTTTGCCTATTTAAGTTAAAATTATATTTGACTTAAGGAGGGATATAGATGAATTTTTTTACATTTGCAAATCCAACTGAATTAATCTTTGGTAAAGATAGTGTACAAAAGTTAAAAGATAAAGCGACTACTTTTGGAAAGAATGTGTTACTTGTATACGGTGGTGGAAGTATTAAAAGGAATGGCCTATATGATCAAATTGTAGGTATTCTTAAAGAAGCTGACAAAGCGGTTTTTGAACTGAGTGGGGTTGAACCAAATCCAAGGTTATCAACAGTTCATAAAGGTATACAACTTTGTAAAGAAGAAAGTATTGACTTTGTTTTAGCAGTAGGTGGAGGATCTGTAATCGACTGTACAAAAGCGATTGCTGTAGGAGCAAAATTTGATGGTGAGATTTGGGATGTTATTACTCGAAAAGCAGTCCCAACGGATGCATTAAAATTTGGAACAGTATTAACGCTTGCAGCAACTGGTTCAGAAATGAACGCTGGGTCAGTTATTACAAACTGGGAAACAAATGAAAAATTAGGTTGGGGAAGTAAGTTCAGTTACCCAACATTTTCAATATTAGATCCACAAAATACATTTACAGTTCCTCGCGATCAAACCGTATATGGATCAGTGGATATTATGTCACATGTTATTGAGTCATATTTCCATCATGGAACAAATACAAAAATTCAAGATCGATTCTGTGAAGGAATTTTAAAAACAGTTATTGAAACTGCACCTGTTGCAGTTGAAACATTAGATAATTACGAAGCACGCGAAACACTATTATATAGTGGAACAATGGCATTAAACGGAATTTTAAGCATGGGTGTGCAAGGTGATTGGGCAACACACAATATTGAACATGCAGTATCTGCAGTATCAGATATTCCTCATGGAGGAGGATTAGCAATAATTTTCCCTCATTGGATGGAATATGTAATGAGTGAAAATGTAGATCGATTCTGTCAATTTGCAAATAGAGTATTTGACATTCAACAAGATTCAATGTCAAAAGAAGAGTGGGCATTAGCAGGAATTAAAGCTTTACGCACATTCTGGAGCTCAATTGGTGCGCCAAGTCGTTTAAGCGAGTATGGTATAACAAAAGAGCAACTATCTGAAATGGCTGCTAAAACAGTTAAATATGGTCCATTTGGTTACTTTAAAAAATTGGATCAAGAAGATGCGTTGAAAATTTTAGAAGCGGCTCTTTAAGAGTCAAAAAAAATGGACAGAGGAAAAAAAACTCTGTCCATTTTTTATAATGAATTATGTTCAATTTCAATATTATTTAAAAAAGATGAAACGATGGAATAATATTCTTCTTTATTTTCGTTCAAACTCATGGCATGTGCACCATTTTCGGCAATGAATAATTCTTTTTCACCTTGATTTGCTTCATATAAATGAATTGTGTTTGTATAAGGAATATAATCGTCTTGTTTACTATGAATAAATAATACAGGTTTTTTTATATTATTTGTTGCAAGTAATGGGGAAATATCTTTAATAAAAAATCCATTCCGAAGCTTTAACCAAATGCTTGAGACGGGAAGAATAGCCCACTTTGGAATTTTATAATCCATTTTTAAACGATATGTAAGCTGTTTTTCAAAAGTAGAGAAGGCACAATCTGAAATGTAAAAGGCTGCAGAATCTTCAACAAAACCAGCGTATTGTAGCATCGTACATGCTCCCATTGATTCCCCGTGAATGCCAAGAACGATATCACCTTTTAAATCTTTTAAATAGTGAACAATCGTTTGTAAATCATATTTTTCATAATAGCCATAACTAGTTGTTGTACCACCAGATTCACCATGTCGTCTATGATCATAAGTAAGTACATTAAAACCAAGCTTTAAAAATAACTCAGCATATTTAATTGAGTTGTTCTTATTAACGGTTACACCATGAGTAATAATGACCCAATTATTTGTATCAAATGCCTCAAATAAATACCCTTTTAATTCGTATCCATAACGAGATTGAACAGAAAAAGATTTCTTTTGAAACGAGCGATACAAATCTTCATCAAAACGGAAATTATCCAACTCCCGCTGATAAATGAACTCAAGCGAATTTGTTTTCATAAACAAAACTTGCTGCGTAAAATAATAACCCACACCAATAAAATAAATAAGAAAAAATACAATCACTACAAGCCAGATTATCATAGTAGAATCATCACTCTCTTATCCAAAAAGAAGATCAAGAATAGTAGTTAACTCACCGCGGGTTTTTCCTTCTAAAATGGAAGGATTATAAACCTCAACAAAACCGCAGTTTAAACAAGAAACAAATAAAAAATGATTATAATCAATATCTAGCAACTTACTTAAACCTGCCCCAGACATAGATACCTCTTTAATCTGAGCTTGCGTATGTTTACACTTTGAACAAACAAACTTTTCTTTAATTAATTGGTCTGCACTAGCCATCATACCACTCCTTTTTTAGTAAATTTTATCATAAGAAAAAGAATATTTTATTAATTAGTTTTTGACAATTAGGACACAAAAAAGTAAAAAAGTTGTTGCTTTTTGTTCCTGTTATAAAATTGGGAATGCGATAAACTTTTAATCAAATAAAAAAAGTAAATCTAGGAATCTGATAAAAAAAGTAAGTGAAGCTAAACTTTTTGATAAGGAAAGAAAACAGTTTCTAACCAAGAGTAATCCTGACGTCATGTCAAGTAAGAGTCACAAACAAACAAACTGTACATAAAATAGTAATAAATTGGACAATCATTCATTTTTAATGACTATTTTTTCTTTTCAATTGAATAAAATTATAAAATCCGAGCCAATTTTGTGTTTGTAATAGAGATTAAATTATTACAAGGAGAATCGCTATGAGTGTTGAATTTTTTTCACTATCACCAACAGCTTTTCAAGTATTAAAAGCAGGAGAATCACATCCAAAAAAAGTAAAGCGAATTGTTTATGGACAAGCCACCTCGGACGCAAATGGTGTAGCGACACTTTACTTTACAGACAATGGACTATCTACTGGTAATTCCTTATTAACTGCAATTGATTATGCTGTGGCAAGTGTATATTCTACTAATGTCAACATAAATTCAAGACCGAGAGTGCAAATGAGAGAGAAGAATATATCTGGAAAATATGTATCAGCCAATGTAACGAATATTAGTGGTGTAACTGTTCTAGGAATTAGTGTATTAGGCTCAGAAAATCCAGTAAGTGGCGTTCTTGTAGATTTTATGATATTGGGTAGTTTTTAATCGTAAAAAATGGTTATGCCATTAAAAGTAGATAAAATTTAAATCAATGCCTATATAAAACCGACTAGATTGTCGGTTTTTTTGTGCTTATAAGAAAAATACAATAGTTTTAAGATTAATGTGATGTTTAACTTTTTATACGCTATGATTGAGACACTAGACCAATCTAATTCAAATATGTTGCTACAGGCAATTTTTGAAATTTCATGATAAAATATTTGATATGGAAGGTGATATAAAATGAAAAAAAGAAAGCCGCAGCAACAAGTAAAACCAACATATGAGCAGAAAGAAAAAATATCATTAGGTTCATTAATGAATGAAGAGGTTCTTCAAAAATTAAAAAATACAAAAAAACAATTACAAGAAAATGAAACAAAGCTCAAAGAGGAAGAAGAAGCTCGAGTTCGTGAAGAAAAACGATTGCGTGAGAAAAATAAATCGTTTGAAGAGTTGCTAAACGAGAGTAGTATTTCTTGGAAAGATTTTAAATAAGACGTATTTCTAGATTGTCGAAAGTGTTTTTTAACAATCTGAAATGGGGATGTCCTAAAAAAATTAGGGCATCCTTATTTTTTATTTATAGGTCATATTTAAAAGAAGAGTAGTATTAAAAGTCAAAGTGCAAATAAGAGCGTTGACCGTGCAAATAAAACTGTTAAATGTACAAATAAGAAATCATAAAGTGCAAATAAAGGTCGAAGTACAATTATAAACAGAGAAACTGCAAATAAAACTAGTAAAACTGCAATTAAATTTCCTAGAATCCGAAAATAGTTCGGATCATACCTATACCGGTTAGGGTATCCCGCTTTAATAATTGTTCAAAAGTAGATACAAAAAGTGGAAAATGAGTAATTTTGCTTTAAACCTTTAGAAATCTACTAAATATCTATAAAAAGGGTCATAAAATCAACGCTAATTGAAAATCCGCCATTAAGATACCCTCACATTATGCCTAAATGAGATCAACAATTTTTCTCAGTTTAATGGTTTGTCAATAACGACTGACTTTCAGGAAATCTTATTATCTACTAAATAATTAAACATTTTTAATAGAAAATTTCATATTATGAAATTTTTTGATTGTTCTAAATTTTATAATTTTTTATAGTAAAATTAAGTTAATTAAATAGTAGTAGGTGGTGCAAATAATTTAAGATAGCGAAATCGGTATTTATGAAAGCGCTTTAAAAATTTCCGGATTCGATTTAAAAAACAAATATAAAAAATTACATATCGGAGTGGAGGAATTAATAAATGGGAATTCGTACAGGGGCGCAATATATTGAAGGCTTTAAATCAAGAAAACCAGACGTATGGTTAGGTGGAGAAAAGGTTGAAGATATCGTAAACCATTCAGTGTTTAAACAACCTATTTTGGAGATTGCAAAGTTATATGATATGCAGTTCGATCCAGCTTATCAAGACAAGATTACACATATTTGTGAAGAAACTGGTGAGCGAATTTCTAATGCTTTTTTAGTACCGAAATCATCTGAAGATATTAAAAAACGTGGAGAATTGTTTGAAGCATATGCTAAGTCAACATTCGGTTTAATGGGAAGAACACCGGATTTCTTGAACATTGTATTAACTTCAATGGCTAGTAATTCATGGTTTTTAGATAAATATAATCCAGAGTGGTCAAAAAATGTACAAAATTATTTTAAATTTGTACGTGATAATGACATTTTTTTAACCCACGCAATTATTAACCCGCAAAATGATCGTAGCAAACCATCTTATGAGCAAAAAGATCTTTTTACTCATTTAGGTGCTGTAGAGGAAACGGTTGATGGGTTAGTCGTTAGAGGAGCTAAAATGCTTGCTACTTTAGCACCAATCACAGATGAAGTAATCATTTATTCATTCCCAGGATTTCATCAAGGTGATGAGCGATATGCATTAGCGTTCGCAATTCCAGTTGATACTCCAGGATTAAAGATTTTATGTAGAGAGCAAATGCAAGATGGGAAAAGATCATTCTTTGATCATCCACTAGCTTCTAGATTTGAAGAGATGGATGCTGTACTTGTATTTGAAGATGTGTTAGTTCCTTGGAATCGTGTATTTATTCATAATAATGTTGAAGCGGCAAATAATTTATACCCAAAAACAGGTATTGCACAACAACCTGCGCATCAGTCTGGTGTAAGAGGCTATGTGAAATTAGCGTTTGCAGTGGAAGTGGCTTGCAAGCTAGCTGATTCAATTGGGGTAGATGTTTATTTAAATGTACAAAATGACTTAGGTGAATTACTGCAATCAGTTGAAACAATTCGTGCTTTACTACGAGTATCAGAAACTGAATATGAAACTCTACCTTCAGGCGAAGTAAGACCGGCATGGGAACCGCTAGAGACAATTCGCGGATTACTTCCAACTATGTATCCAAGAGCAATTGAAGTCATTCAAACAATCGGTGCAGGTGGATTATTAATGTCACCAACTGAAGCAGACTTCGAACATCCAGAGCTAAGAGATGCTATGGATAAATACTATGTTGGACGTGAAGGCGTGTCATCTTTAGAGCGAGTGCAGCTATTTAAACTTGCTTGGGATTTATGTGGAGAAGCTTTTGGACAAAGAGCACTTCAATATGAAAGATACTATACAGGTGATCCAATTCGTAAAAGAGCAATTTACTATAATCAAATGAAACGCAAAAAAACATTTAGTATGGTAGATGATGCAATAAATGGTGCAAAAAACTTAAAAGGAGTATCAACTAATCTAGCGAATTCTAAAGTTAACTGAGTAATTTTAGAAAGCAGGGGTTTTATGAAATTTAGCGTTAAGATGGAGGGAATCTAAATGATCTCTTCAGTTCAAAAGATTGCTAGAATTTTAGATTGCTTTACAGAAGAAGAACCAGTGTTGGGAAATTTGGAAATAGCCGAAAAGTTAAATATGAATGCAAGCTCTGTCCATCATTTAGTACGAACTCTTTGTACTGAAGGGATTCTAATTCAAGATAACAAAAAAAAGTATCGACTTGGATGGAAGTTACTTGAGTGGAGTAATCACGTTATGCATCAGCAAGATATTTATAGTGAGGCTATTCCATTATTAGAAAATTTACTAAAAAATTATAATAGTACAGTCCATATCGGAATGTTTGATAAAGGGGACGTAAGATTTGTTTTAAAAGTATCCTCTAAACATTCCATACCAGTTCCGACATTTGTAGGTGCTAAACGACCTGCATATTGTACAAGTACCGGAAAAATTCTACTATCATATAATCCAGCATACTTAAAGCCAACGATGGAAAGAGGTTTTAAAGCTTATACAACAAATACGATTACAAATATTGATTCATTAAAAAAAGAAATGACTGCAATTAAAGAGAATGGTTATAGCATTAGCAATAATGAAAATGATCTTGGGTTATTTGGGATTGCAGCTCCAATTCAAACATATACGGGACACACTTTTGCGGCGTTAAATATGGTTGGACCAGTTTCGTATATGATGAGTCAGGATATTGGTCGTATGATACAGGATGTTGTTAAAACTGCTAAAACAGTCTCAAATCAGCTTGGTTATATTAATGCGTAATGATAGCGCTTACTAAAAATTGAAAAATAGAATTAATTGGAGGAATAAGGATGAATCTTAAAAGTCGAGTTTTTAATATTTTCAAATTGATTGAGGATAATAAAGAGCTATTAAAACCACCAGTTAATAATAAAGTTATTTGGGAAGATTCTGAGTATGCTGCAATGATCATTGGAGGACCAAATAAACGTAGAGACTTCCATATTGATCCTGCAGACGAATTTTTCTATCAAATTAAAGGTAGTTGTTATGTTGAGTGTATTACACCAGATGGAAAGCGTGAAGTTGTAACAGTTGGTGAAGGTGAAATTTTTATGCTTCCTTCTTTTGTTCCACATTCACCTCATAGAGTAAAAGATTCATATGGAATTGTTCTTGAACGAAAAAGAGCAGAAGGTGAATTAGAAAGCTTTGTTTGGTTCTGTGATGAATGTAATGAAGAAATGCATAAAACGACTGTTCAATTAACTGATATTGGAACACAAGTCAAAGAAGCAATTGAACAATTCAATGGCAGCCTTGAGTTGAGAACATGTAAATGCTGTGGTCATGTCATGAAGGAGGAAGCGGATGAATGGGTATGCGTATAGACTTTCATACACATATAATTCCTGAGGACTTACCGAATTTTTTTGAAAAATATGGTCATGAAAGATGGCCAATTTTACAACCGACATGTTCTTGTGGTGCCAATATTATGGTCGCTGGGAAAGTATTTAGAGAAGTAACTGATCAAGTATGGAGTCCTGAAAAGAGAATTGAGGACATGAATAATGAAGGTGTCACAATGCAAGTGTTGTCACCAATTCCAATTACATTTTCGTATTGGGCACCAGCTCAAGTCGCATTGGAAATGGCGCAAATTCAAAATGATTTTATAGCGAATACTGTTAAAAATAATCCATCAAAATTTATTGGATTAGGGACAGTACCGATGCAGAATGCTGAAATCGCAATTCAAGAAATGGATCGCTGTATTCATACACTTGGATTAAGCGGATTAGAAATTGGTACGAATGTAAATGGCATAAATTTAGACAGTGATGAATTTAGTCCATTTTTTGAAATGGCTGAAAAATGGAATGTACCATTGTTTATTCATCCATGGGAAACATTAGCGAAAGACCGTACTCCAGATCATAATTTTATGTACACGGTCGGAATGCCGAGCGAAACAGCTTTAGCGGCTGCTAGCTTAACATTTGGTGGAGTCATTGAAAAATATCCAAAATTAAAGATTTGCTTTGCCCATGGTGGAGGTTCATTCCCATTTATTCTACCTAGGCTAGATCAAGGCTGGAAAGTATGGCCACACTTGAGGAAAACAGCCTATCCACCAAGTCATTACGTAACTAATTTCTATTTTGATTCGCTTCACTATGATCCTATTAATATTCAATTTTTAATTAACCGTTTCGGTTATGACAAAATTGTGATGGGTTCAGATTATCCTTTCCTATTAAGAGAAACGCCACCTGGAAGGGTGATTAATCAAATGGATCTTAATAAAGAAATGAAAGATGCTATTTTAGGAAAAAATGCTCTGAAATTTTTAAATATAAAGGAGGCGGATTTACTTCATGGAAAACAAAGTATTGACTCCAGAAGATAGATTAATAAGTTTAGGCTATACAATTAAACCGATTAGACCTGCATCAGGAAACTATGTTAAGTCTGTACGTACTGGTAATCTACTATTTACATCGGGTCAAGGAGTAGACGAATATCGTGGCAAACTTGGTCGTGAATTAACGCTCGAGGAAGGATACGCAGCTTCTCGAGAGTCAATGTTAAATTTAATTAGTGTATTAAAGTACGAATTAGGTGACCTTTCAAAAGTAAAGCGAATTGTAAAAATTTTAGGCTTCGTAAATAGTACAGAAGATTTCTATGATCATCCTAAGGTGATGAATGGGGCTTCTGATCTTTTAGTAGAAGTATTTGGTGAAAGAGGAAAACATGCTAGATCAGCTGTTGGGATGGCTCAGCTTCCGCATAATACAGCGATCGAAATTGAAATGGTTGTAGAAATAGAGGATTAAAAAAATTTGGTGGCACTCGTGTCACCTTTTATTCTATTAGAATGGTAGGTGCCTATTATGCAAGTTACTGAGAAAAAAAATAAAACATTACCGATTGATTGTAAGCACTTTATTGATGGACAATCTATTCCTTCATATAATCAAAAAACATTTTTAAATATAAATCCTGCAACCGAAGAAGTTTTAGGTTCTGTTTCTGAAGGTGGAGAGCTAGAAATTGATTTAGCTGTAAAAGCAGCAAAACGAGCGCTAAAAGGTGAATGGAAGCAATTTACTAGCAATCAAAGAGCGGCAGTTTTAAGAAAAATTGGTGATGGAATATTAGCACGAAAAGAAGAGCTAGCAGCTTTAGAGGCAATGGATACTGGAAAGCCATACGATCTTGCTTTAGAAGTTGATATTACTAGATCTGCTCATAATTTCTACTTTTTCGCTGACTATATTACAACATTAAGCTCTGAATCTCACATCCAAGATCAAACAGCCCTGCATTATACATATCGTAGACCAGTTGGAGTAGTCGGGATGATTAACCCATGGAATCTACCGTTATTACTACTAACTTGGAAGCTAGCTCCGTGTTTAGCAGCAGGAAATACAGCAGTTATGAAACCAGCAGAATGGACACCGATGACAGCAACTGTTTTAGCTGAAATTTGTAAAGATGCAGGTGTACCGGATGGAGTAGTAAATGTTGTACACGGATTTGGGGCAAATGCTGCAGGCGCTGCTTTAACAGAGCATAGCGATGTTGATGCAATTACATTTACTGGTGAAACAAAAACAGGTACAGCAATTATGAAGGCCGCAGCTCCAACATTAAAAAAATTATCGTTTGAGCTTGGCGGTAAAAATCCAAACATTATCTTTGCAGATTCTGATTTAGATGAAGTAATTGAAACAACTTTAAAATCATCGTTTATGAATCAAGGAGAGGTTTGTTTATGTGGATCTCGAATTTATGTACAGAGATCAATCTTTGATGAGTTTATTAATAAATTTGTAGCGAAAACAAACGAATTAAAAATTGGTGATCCGTTTGAAGAAGGTACAAAAGTCGGTGCGGTTATTAGTAAAGAACATTACGAAAAAGTATTATCTTATATCGAGATTGCCAAAGAAGAAGGTGGCAAGATTTTAACTGGAGGAAGTAGACCAGCATCAATCGAAAAAGGATGCTTTATCTCACCTACAATTATTACTGGTTTAAGTCGTGATTCTAGATGTGTTAGAGAAGAGATATTCGGGCCAGTAGTAACAGTTATGCCGTTTGATACGGAAGATGAAGTAATTGAATGGGCAAATGATACTCACTATGGTTTAGGCGCAACAATTTGGACAAATGATTTGCGCAGAGCTCATCGTGTTGCACATCAAATTGAAGCCGGAATTATTTGGGTAAACACTTGGTACTTAAGAGATCTACGTACACCTTTTGGAGGGATGAAACAAAGTGGTTTAGGTCGTGAAGGTGGAGTTCATAGCTTCGAGTTTTATAGTGAATTATCGAATATCACGATTAAATTATAAAAATCCAAAGGGGTGAAGACCGTGAAAATTACTAGTGTAGACGAGCTAACGATTCTGCTACAAGAAGCAGAAGAGACTGGAGTTAGTATAAAAGCTTTAACTGAGATTTATCCTGGATTAACAGAGAGAGAAGCCTATCAAATTCAATTAACAAATATTGAAGAAAAATTGAAAAAAGGCCAGAAAATTATTGGCAAAAAAATAGGATTAACATCGATTGCTATGCAAGAGCTATTAGGGGTAGATGAACCAGATTACGGTCACTTATTAACAGATATGAATATCCCTAATTTGGGTGAAGTTCAAGTTGGAAATATGATTTTACCAAAAGTAGAAGCTGAGATTGCATTTGTTTTAAAAAAGGATTTAATCGGTCCAAATATTACGTTTGAGGACGTAGTTGATGCAACGGATTATATTGTGCCTGCTATAGAGGTAGTTGATAGTAGAATTGAAAATTGGAAAATCCGCTTAGAGGATACAGTCGCTGATAACGCTTCTTCCTGTTTATTTGTTCTTGGAAATGAGCGTTTCGATGTAAAGGAAATCGATTTACCGAATGTCACGATGGATCTATATTGTAACGATGAACTGATGAATTCTGGTAAGGGAGAAGCAGTGCTAGGCAACCCAATTCATTGTGTAGCATGGTTAGCGAATAAACTAAGCGAGTTTAGGATTTCGCTAAACGCTGGTGAAATTATTTTATCTGGAGCTTTATCAGCTGCAATAAATGCAAATGCTGGTGACAAATTTACTGCAAAGTTTCCTTTACTAGGTGATGTATCGATTTCATTTAAATAAATGAGGTGAATTTATGAATAAGTTAAAGGTTGGAATCATTGGTTCGGGTAATATTGGTACAGATTTAATGATGAAATTACAAAATAATCCATTCCTTGAGTTAACGGTGATGATTGGAATTGATCCAGAATCTGATGGATTAAATCGTGCAAAGGAAATGGGAATTGAAGTAATTGATAATGGTATACAAGGTTTTGTTGAAAGAAAAGAAATGGCTGATTTATTGTTTGATGCGACATCTGCTAAAGCACATTTTCATCATGCAAAAGTATTAGGTGAATTAAAGAAACGTGTCATCGATTTAACGCCTGCTGCAATTGGACCATTTGTTGTACCGCCAGTCAATTTAGGTTCACATATAGTAGAAGGCAATGTCAATTTAATAACTTGTGGTGGGCAAGCAACGATCCCAGTTGTGCATTCGATTAGTCAAATTGCAGAGGTTGAATACGCAGAAATCGTTGCAACGATCAGCAGCAAAAGTGCCGGACCTGGAACACGTGCAAATATCGATGAGTTTACTGTAACAACAGCTAAAGGCCTTGAAGAGATTGGTGGAGCTAAAAAAGGAAAAGCGATTATTATTTTAAATCCAGCAGAGCCACCAATTATGATGAGAGATACAGTTTATTGCAAGGTAACAAATGAAGATTTTAACCATGAAAGCATGATTAATTCAGTAAAACAAATGGTTAAAAAAGTTCAAGAATATGTACCTGGATACCGATTAAGAATGGACCCGATTATAGATGGTTACACTGTAACAGTTTATTTAGAAGTTCAAGGTTCGGGTGACTACTTACCTAGCTATGCAGGGAACTTGGATATTATGACTGCATCAGCAGTAAGAGTAGCAGAAGAGATTGCGCAATATGAAGTTGTAAAAACTGTTTAAACAAAGTATGAAAGAAAGTGAGGGAGTGCAATGTTTGGAAAAGAGATCATTGTAACTGAAGTAGCACTTAGAGATGGAAGCCATGCAATTGCCCATTCGTATACTGTAGACCAAGTAGTAAGAATAGCAAAGGCTCTGGATGATGCAAAAATGCCTTTTATTGAAGTATCACATGGAGACGGTTTAGGTGGTTCTTCATTACAATATGGTTTATCGACAACAAATGAATTTGAATTGATCGAAGCAGCGGTAAATGCATGTAATCATTCAAAGATTGCTGTTTTACTATTACCTGGTATTGGAACAGTAAAAGAATTGAAAACAGCAGCAGGTATAGGAGCAAAAATGGCTCGTATAGCTACACATGTAACTGAAGCAGATGTTTCGAAACAACATATTTCAATGTCAAAAGAGCTTGGATTAGAAACTGTAGGATTTTTAATGATGTCTCATATGGCATCAGTAGAGAAATTAGTAGAGCAAGCAAAATTGATGGAAAGCTACGGTGCGGATGTTGTATATATGGTCGACTCTGCAGGTGCATTTCTTCCACATGAAGTAAAAGAGCGTATTGCTGCTTTACGCGGGTCACTTGATATTGAAGTTGGATTCCATGCTCATAATAATCTTTCTCTAGCGATGGCAAATACATTAGTAGCGATTGAAGAAGGAGCAACTAGAATTGACGGTAGCGTTCGTTGCTTAGGGGCTGGAGCAGGAAATACTCAAACTGAAGTATTAATTGGTGTATTAGAGCGCTTAGGAATCAAGACAGGAATTGATTTCTATAAAATGATGGACTTAGCAGAAGACATTGTGGCACCAATTTTACAAACACCACAAGAGGTTACAAAGGGAAGCCTGATTTTAGGATATGCAGGTGTGTATTCAAGCTTCCTATTACATGCAAATCGAGCAGCAAAAAAGTGGAATGTTGATGCAAGAGATATCTTAATTGAATTAGGAAAACAAAAAGTAGTTGGTGGGCAAGAAGACATGATTCAAGAAGTAGCATGCATGCTAGCAAATAAAAAATTGTCTGTTTTTTGAGAGGAGTTTAATCAAATGATTACTGAAATCGCGAAAAATATATATATGCACCAAAAAAATGGGTTAGAAATGGATAAAATTACGATTGAACATCCAGAGTTAAACGTAAATAATGCTTATGAGATTCAAAAATTAAGTATTGATTATGCGATTGAAAATGGTGATCCATTAATTGGTTGGAAAATGGGTCTAACAAGTATTGCCAAACAAAAATCAGTTAATGTTGATGAGCCAATCTATGGCCGCTTAACGAAATCAATGGAATTAGAAGAAAATGAATTAAAGATGGAAGGATCAATCCATCCAAGGGTTGAGCCAGAAATTGCATTTATGATTAACAAGCCATTATTTGGATCAGATGTAACAGCTAAAGATGTATGGGAAGCAACTGAGTATATCGTACCTGCATTAGAGGTAATCGATAGTCGTTATAAAAACTTCTCATTTACACTTACAGATGTAGTAGCAGATAATGCATCTTCATCAAAATTTATCATTGGAAAACAACAATATTCACCTACATATACTTCGTGGGATCAAATTAATGTTGAATTATATAAAAATGGCGAAAAAGTACAAAGTGGTGTAAGCTCCGATGTACTAGATCATCCTGTTGAATCTGTCGTAAAGTTAGTACAGATGTTGAGTAAAAACGGTGAACAAATCGAGCCAGGGATGATTATTTTAACTGGTGGTATTACAGAAGCAATTCATGTTGGCGATGGTGATATCGTAGAAGCTCGTTTTGAAGGAATCGATACAATGTCACTTCAAGTAACGAGGTAATATTTTATGCCAATCATTCAAATTCAATTGCTTGAAGGTAGAAGTACAGAGATGAAAAAGCAATTAATGAGAGAAATTAATGAAGTAGTTTGTCGTACACTAGACGTTCAGCCACCACAAGTAAGGATCTTAATTAACGAATTCCAAAAAGAAAATTGGTCTGTCGGTGGGGTTGCGAAAGACGAAAAGTAATAGCAGCTTCAATTAGTATGAGAGAGAAAATAGAACAAAATGTGAACTATATTGATAAAGTTGTGAACTTCGTTGATATATGTCCAATGTTCGTTGATATATGACTGAATCCCGTTGATAAATCACTAAAACTCGTTGATAAATGGTCAATGTTCGTCGATTTATCACCAAATCACACAAAAAACCCGCAAGTAATGTAATTTACTTGCGGGTTTTCGTTTATTGAGCTTTTTTCGCACGATTTTCTTTAACTTCAAATGTTAATTTTTCTTTACCCATTAGGATAATAGCGATAAATCCTAATGTGATCGGAATTAATGTCCATTTAAAAGTAGTTGCAACTGAATGTGCCATTGCTTCTGAGATTTTATGAAGTACTTCAGGTGGAATTTTAGCTCTTGCATCAGCTGATAATAAAGCACGTGAATCAACTTTGCCAAATGCACCTAAATTACCTAGTAAATCACTTAATTTATTTTTAAATACGTGGTTTTGAATCGTACCAAAGATTGTTACACCGATTGTCATACCTAATGTTCTAAAGAAGGTATTTGTTGAAGTAGCAATTCCTCGTTTTTGAGGTTCGATTTTGTGCTGAGTTGCCATACTTAATAATGAGAATGAACAACCCATTCCAAGACCAGCGATGATCATGTAAAATGTTACAGTTGAACGAGCAGTATCTGTACCTAATGTACTTAATAAATACATTCCAATGAAGAATAAGACAACAGAAACTAACATGATGCTTCTATAACTAAACTTACGTACTGATTGACCTGCTACCTGGCTACCAACAACTGAACCAAGCATCATCGGAATTAAAATGATACCAGAGTTTGTAGCTGAACCACCGTATACTGATTGAACAAAAAGTGGTATTAATACAGTCGTAATAATGAAAGCAGAACCGTAGAAAAATGCTACACCTTGAGTTGCCGCAAATAGTTGCTTTTTAAATAAACTAAATGAAATAATTGGCTCCTCAACTTTTCTTTCAATAATAATAAAAGCGATAAACAGAACTGCAAAGACTGCAAATAAGGTAATAATTGGACCAGAATTCCAATCATATTCATTTCCACCAAGTTCAAGTGCGAACATTAAGCTTACAACTGAACCGACAAGCGTAATCGCACCCAACCAGTCGATTTTAAGTTTTCTAAGATGAAGATTTTCTTTATAAAACTGAGAAATTAAATATAAAGAAATAATACCTAATGGTAAGTTGATGTAGAAAATCCAACGCCAATCAATTTGATCAGTAATATAAGCACCTAATAATGGTCCAAATACACTAGAAAGACCAAAAACTGCACCGAATAAACCAGTCATTTTTCCTCGTTTTTCAGGAGGGAAAATATCGAAAATGATAGTAAAGGCAATCGGCATTAGAGAGCCTCCACCAATCCCTTGAATTGCACGATAAATACTTAATTGAACAATGCTATTTGCTGTTCCACATAATGCAGAACCAATTAAGAAAATGATAAGTCCTAATAAATAAAAGCGTTTACGTCCATACATATCTGATAACTTACCAAAGATTGGCATACTTGCCATAGTAGCAACTAAATATGCTGAAGTTACCCAAATAAATTGATCTAACCCACCTAGTTCTCCGACAATTGTTGGCATGGAAGCTGAAACAATTGTATTATCCATAGCGGCCATTAACATTCCTAATAATAAACCAGCTACGACAAAGCCAACCTTACTTTCTTTTGAAACCATTAAGTTTCCCCCTTATTGCTATTTAATTTTTGTGTCTCTTTTGGAAGTAACTCATTAATATCATTCCAAAATTTAAATAATAATGTTAACTCTTTGTCATCATACTGGTTAAAAATATTAGAAAGAGAGTCAGATAATGGTTTAAAAAGATCTGCTAGCTCATCATCCCGATCATACACAGGGTGAATAATTACGCGTCTACGGTCATTAGGATCTTGAATTCGTTCAACTAAGTTGACTTTCTCAAGTCGGTCGATTACGCCCGTTATTGCACCGGTAGTAAGATGGGTTAATTGAGATAACTTTCCAGCTGTTATCGGACCAGTATGGTAAAGTAGTTCTCTACATCTTAAATCAGTCGCATTTAAATGGAGTTTAGAGGCGAGCCCTTCGTTAAAAAGAACGAGTGAGGTGCTAAATTTTCTAAACTCCATTATTAGTGACGGAATAAATTCACTTCTGATGATTTGATTCTCTGACATTTCATTCTCTCCTTAAAATACAAGAAGTACTTATAAAAAAGTTAACGTAACTAAATATCTTAGTAACTAAAATAATTATAATAAAAAAAAACCAATTAAAGAAGAAAATGTGAGTATTTTAACCAAAACTTAATTTAATACCAAATTATGATTTTTAAGGTTTTTTCATGTTGTTTTACATGGATTAAGTCGGGAATAATAAAATAAAAGTAAAAATGCATTCAAAAATAAAATGTAGGTGTTAATGATGAAAAAGCAAATTGAAATAGTACCTTATCGTACTTCGTGGGAAGCTGATTTTCAAACTGAAAAAAAGGCAATTGAAATATTATTACCTGAGAAAGTAGCAATTTATCATATAGGAAGCACCTCAATTCCTAATATGTTTGCTGACCCGATTATTGATTTAATGATTGTTGTGAAAAGCTTAAATCAGTTTGATGAATATGGTGATGTACTAAAAACATTAGGTTATGAACAAATGGGTGATCATTCAAATCAAAATAGAAGATTTTTTATAAAGTGTGAAGATAATTGCAGTTTTCATATTCATGTCTTTGCTGAAGGAAATAATGCAATTGAACGTAATATCGCATTTAGGGAATATATGATTGCTCATACTGATCAAGCAATGGAATATATAAAACTAAAAACTGAACTTGCTAAAAAATTTCCTAAAAACAAAAAAGAATATAAAAGAGGGCGAAAAGAGTTTATAGAAGAAATCGATAAAAAAGCTGGGAAATGGAAGAATTAAGACTCCTTCCATAGTAGGAAGGAGTAGTTTAACGATGCTCCTCATATTTTGATAAATGAGAAATTGCTTGGATTTGTGCGATTTGTTGTGTACTTAAAGGTTTTGCATCGTAGGCTTTTATATTATCTAATAATTGCTCTTTATTTCTAGCTCCAACAGCTAAAGAGGAAACGACATTATGATGTAGCAAATAATGCAAAGCTAAGCTATGTAGGGATTGTTCTTCTTCAAGCAGTTGGGTCAGTTTGAGAATCGTTTCTTTACATTCATTTTCTGAATACGATAAGTAACCTTTATTAGATAATTTCTTTTCCCAATTACTTGTTAAAAGACCTTTTGCTACAGAACCGCGTGCAATGACAGAAATATTGTTTTTTTCAAAAAGTGGAAAAAATTCTTCAGGTCTACGCTCTAATACATTATATTGCATCATAACGCCTTGGATTGAAGAGTGATTTACAAAGCGATTGATTACATTCGGACGAATTGAAGAAATTCCGTAATAGCGAATTACTCCTTCTTTTACTAGTTCCTCGAAAGTGTAAACCGTTTCTTCGTATTGATCTTCAATTGTTCCTCCATGTAACTGGTAATAATCAATATAATCGGTATTTAGTCTACTCAAACTATCTTTAACAGCTTCCTTAATATATACACCAGATGGATCCCAATGCCATTTATCATTTGAGTTATTCCATCGGTTTCCGACTTTTGTTGCAAGAATTACTTGATCTCGTTTGCCCTTTATACCTTTTCCAACGATTTCTTCATTTTTACCAAAATCATATAAATCAGCAGTATCAAAATAATTAATTCCAGCATCGATTGCCGCATGTATAGTTGAAATAGCCTCGTTATCTTCCGTTCCAAGAGACATACAACCTAAACCAATTTCGGATATTTGTAATAATGTAGAACCAAGCTTACGTTTTTTCATGATAATCCCTCCAAATTTAATTGTAGGGAAAAAAGAGTTATTTTACAACAAACAACGACTTGCCATTCGCGTTTTGGATCCATTCCTGGACAGTTTTATATTGCATGCTCATAACTTGAAGCGTTTTTAAAATTTCTGTTTTGGATCCGACTAAAACAACAGAATTTTCTGTCATACACATTTTCATCATACTACCTCGTTTCAGAAAGTATTTTAATTAAATAAATGATAAAATGTATGTGACAACCATATTAAATAGAACAAGGTGATGAAAAAAATGAAAAAATTTGAAGAAAAAACTCTGTCAGAAGAAAAAATTTTCACTGGAAAAGTTATATCGCTATATCATCAAAAAGTTGAATTGCCGAATGGAAATACAAGTACACGTGAAATCGTGAAACATCCTGGCGCAGTAGCGGTCATTCCAATTACTGATGAAGGCAAAATTGTTTTTGTGGAACAGTATCGAAAAGCATTAGAAAGAAGTCTTTTAGAAATACCAGCCGGTAAATTAGAAAAAGGAGAAGAGCCACTAATTACTGCTAAACGAGAGTTAGAAGAAGAAACTAGCTATGTTGCAGATGAGTGGGAGCATATACAATCTTTTTACACATCTCCTGGTTTTGCAGACGAGTACATACATATATATGTAGCAAAAGGATTAAAGAAATTAGAAAATAGTGCAGCTTTAGACGAAGATGAATTTGTCGAAATTTTTGAGCTATCATTAGATGAATGTCTTGAAGAGTTAAAAAAAGGTTCTATACATGACGCGAAAACATGTTTTGCGGTTCAATATTTACAATTATTACAAAAGGATTAAAGGTAAATTCGAAATTGTTCTCATATGTTTGCGATATCCTCATAAAATAAAGTGACATTTTATGAGAGGAATGAGCAAATGAGAATTTCAGCAATTAAAAGAACAGCTAAGAGTAGACTAGCTGGTAATTGGGGAAAAGCTATATTATTTCTCGTGGTTTTTGTAATTATAGAAGGATTACTTCATACGGTACTTACTGGACCAGTTAATCAGCATTATACTGGGACAATTTTTCCAAACGCTGATGAACAAAAACTAATTCCTGCTGGAGCGCAAACGATAATTGAGATAATTTCTGGGTTCGTTAATACTTTACTAGGCTATGGTTTAATTGTTTACTTTTTAAGAATCATTCGTGATGAAGAGAAAAGTATATCGGACTTATTTTACTATTTTAAAAGTGGGCATCAATTTATTCGAGCGATTTTAGTTGGATTTTTAGTAGTTGTATTTACAATCCTATGGTCTATATTACTAATAATCCCTGGAATTATTAAGGCTCTAGCTTATTCACAAGTTGGATATATCTTAAAAGATTATCCAGACATGAAGCCATTAGATGCAATTACGTTAAGTAGAAAAATGATGTACGGGTATAAATGGAAATTCTTTTTATTAGGACTTTCATTTATCGGTTGGGCTCTATTAGTAATTATTACTTTATTCCTTGCTTCATTTTATGTAGCACCATATTTTTATGCAACACAAGCTCAATTTTATCAAGAAGTAAAAGAAGCATATGAAGTGAAAAAAGAAACGATTTAAATAGTTTTAACGGTAAAGAGCTTAGAGAAACTCTTAAAGTTTTTCTAAGCTCTTTTTTATTTCATTAGTTGGTTTTAAGGATAAATAAATAACAAAGACAGTAATGTAAGATGGTTGATTGATACTTATATGTTTTTATGGTTGTCCTATATAAAATTAAATTTTTAATCAAAATTGTGAATTGGGCTTAAATGAAGTTAATAAAAGTGGAAATTTAAACCTTCAAAATTGAATACGTCCACATTCATTGAGTATAATCTATCTATATATATGTACAGAATATAAAAATGACATATTGTACAAACCTACTAATTGGAGCTGGTTATATTGTTTGTTACTGGCGAGCTTGGTACATATCACGTTCGAATAAAAGGCGATGGTAAAGTTACAGTACTTTTAGAATGCGGAATGATGCATACACTTCATCAGTGGAGATATTTACAAGATGAGTTGAGTAAGTATGCCAAAGTGATAACATACGATCGATTAGGGTATGGAAAAAGCGGTATTTGGACGACAGAACGGTCTACAGAGCAACAGGCGTTTGAATGTTATGATTTGCTACTAGCATTAAATATTAATAGTCCATTGATTGCTATAGGACATTCTTTAGGTGCATATATTATGTTTCAATTGTCTCGTCTTTTTCCAAATGCAATTCAATCAATGATTTTACTTGATCCTACCCATCCGACACTTGAGGAACATGAGCAGAAAATATATGATAAATTACTGTATCAATTTGCATTAATGATGAAGAAAGCGAATCAAATTAACCTTACTAAGGCCATTCCAAATAAGTTCATACATAAAATAATGAACACGACCCCAGAAAATCAGTCTGAAATAATTAGCTCTATAAAAAGCTTTAAACATTGGAAGACGGTTGTTAGTGAATGGAAAAACTTAAATTATAGTAACAGTCGTATAAAGGAAGCATTAAAAATAAAAATAAATACTCCTTTATTAGTATTAACCGCTTCGAATCAAAGTGGTTTACAATTTAACGCAAAGAAAAAAAAGGAATTACTAAATAAAGTTGAAAAATATCATAAAGAATATTGTGAAACAACGAATCGAGGAAGCCATCATACACTTGAAGGCTATACCCACTCATCTATTTATGGAAATAATGAAGAAAATGCAAAATCAATCAGTCATATTATTAAAAAACAAATTGATTTGTTGTATTAAAAAAGCTGTTTAAGTCAAATGAGACTTTAACAGCTTTTTTCTGTTATTTGAATTAGGACGATTGAGAATTCTTTTGATAGAGGCAGCAATCCCCCAAACTATAAAGGCATCAAATTGATATATATAAAGAATAGTGTTTTTTTAAAAGGAGTTTTAATGTAAGGCAAAACAAATTATTAGAAACATAGGGTATTTTGATTGTTTAAATGTTACTAAAAAATCTACTTGATTGTAAATTTGTAATCTTTTGATGATGTTATTCATTAGATAATTTGTTTGTGGAATACTGACAAACTTTAGCAATTTCTTTTTTCAGAATATAAAATATTGAGCAATTAATTGTTTGAAGAAGAAATTTAATTATTAGTTAATAAGTTGCCGATTTGCCGATATTAGCAAAAAAACAGAGTATTTAATTTCTATTTTCCTCTAAGAAAAGGGGGAATATTAAGGTTTTTATAGCATCCTTTTTTATTTTGAGTAGTTGGTTGGAACGGAAGGGTTCTCGACTCCTATGGGAGATGCGGGAAGGCTGAGACCCCGCAGGCAATGCCGAGGAGGCTCAGGTCTCGCCCCTTGGAAAGCGAGAAGCCTGTAGTGGAAATCAACCACATACAGCTTCTTTTACTTTAAAAATATGGCTAATTGATTAACGAGTTCTTTTCTCAACAGAGTTTAAGTTTGTCTAATTAAACAACCTTTTTTATTCCAAAAATAAACATTTAAATGTAACAGAGCCTTCTTAATTAAAAAGAGAAAGATTGATGTGTAAAATATTTGGACTTTTATAAATAAAACGAATAAATTACTTGTCCACTCATAGAATGAAAAGAGAATATAGTGCAGGAGATGATATCATGACAAGAAGCTCAGTCCAATCAACGATGAAAAAACATGTTAAAGATTATACGTCACTCTATATTTTTGTTAGTGTGATCTTACTTTTTGGTGTCGTATTTGGAGCAGTCATTGTAAACAGTATGAATGTGAGTCAAAAGCAAGATGTTCTTTCTTTTATCACACATTTTTTTGGACAAGTTAATAATGGAGACTATATTAGTGGAAATGAAGTGTTTGTATCTAGTTATTCTTCACACTTGAAATTTTTGGCATTAATTTGGATTTTAGGAATTTCAATAATTGGGTTACCAATCATTCTCATTTTATTATTTATGAAAGGATTGGTAGTTGGATTTACAGTTGGTTTTTTAGTGAATCAATTAGGTTGGCACGGTATTTTATTAGCATTTTCTTCTGTTTTCCCACAAAATGTAATCGTATTACCATTATATATACTACTGACAGTTTTAGCTGTGCAGCTTTCCATTCGAATGATTCGAAAGCAATTTATTAAAAATGATAATGAACCAATTATGAAACAATTAGTCTCGTATTCAATTGTTTTTGGATTGGTTGCAGTTTGCTTAAGTATTGCAAGTATTATTGAAGCATATGGTTCAACATTTTTTTTAAAAGCGATCTCAGAAATAATTGTCTCAAAAAATTAACAAATAATTTTTGACACTTTCTCTTTCTTTGTTATAATTATTATCAAGTGGCGAGGGAGTGAAAAGAATGGAAGAACGAGTTGAACGAATAAAGAAACAACTACATTTAGCAGGATATAAATTAACACCACAACGGGAATCTACGGTTCGTGTTTTATTAGAGAACGAAGAAGATCACCTAAGTGCAGAAGATGTTTACCTCCTAGTGAAAGAAAAATCGCCGGAAATTGGACTTGCTACTGTTTATCGTACGTTAGAATTACTAACTGAGTTAACAATTGTTGATAAAATAAATTTTGGTGATGGCGTTTCTAGATACGACTTACGACATGAAGGTGCTCAACATTTTCACCATCATTTAATTTGCACAGTTTGTGGAGCAGTAGATGAAATTCATGAAAATCTATTAAGTGAAGTTGAAAAGACAGTTGAAGAACGTTGGAATTTTAAAATTAAAGATCATCGGTTATCATTTCATGGTGTGTGTCATCGATGCCATGATCAAAACGAAGAATAATAAAATGATTTTAATTTAATTAAAAATCATTTTATTTTAATTCCTAAAAAGTGGAGCAGTTTCGAGAAAAGAGTCTGCTCTTTTTCATGTTCTAAAAAAGACGCTTGTAATGATTAAAGGTGATTTTTACGATCAAATGAAGTATGATTTGTCCTATTTTTGCATAGTATGTAGTAATGATGTCTTTACTTCTAGCAAAAAGGTGGTGGTCATATGAAAAAAAGAGCTAGTATCGTTTTTAATGTAATAAAAGTTGCAATTTTATTCATTACTTGTACAATATTATTTTATTTTGCTATTCAATGGATTCATTCTGAATATGAAAATATGCATCGATATGACCGACCAGAAGGCTCAATGTTAAAGGTGGACACTCATCAAAAGGATGGTGCTTTTAACCAATTGGTACGGTTTTATCAAAACGGGGAGTAATGTAATGTGACAACGACTGATAAAACACCTTTTAAAAAAGAATTTGATTTTGCAACTGAGGACTTTATCCATTTTATTCAGGTTGAAAAAGGTTTATCTAAAAATACAATTCTATCATATGGTAAGGACTTAGAGAGCTATGGAAAATATTTAGACGTTGTTGAAAATATAAATGGTCTTTCAAACATAACTAGGATACATATTATTAGTTATTTAAAATATTTAAAGGAAAGAGATTTGACAGCAAGGACAATGGCTCGTCAATTGGCCACAATTCGCTCATTTCATCAATTTTTAATTCGTGAAGTTGATGGGATGAAAGATGATCCTTCACTATTAATCGAAATTCCAAAAGCACCAAAAGTACTTCCAAAGGTTTTATCACTCCAGGAAGTTGAGGCCTTATTAGAAGTACCTGATAGCTCTACATTTGGAATAAGAGATAAGGCAATGTTAGAATTATTGTATGCGACTGGTATGCGTGTATCAGAACTATTATCTTTAAATCTTTCTGATGCAAATTTAACGATGGGGTTTGTTAGATGTTTAGGTAAAGGAAGTAAAGAAAGAATTATTCCTTTAGGTAAACTTGCAATTGAATCAATTGAAAATTATTTAAAAATGGCTCGAAAAGAATTGTCCGGTAAAAAAAGTAATGATGCATTATTTCTAAATCATCATGGAAATAGGATGTCTAGGCAAGGTTTTTGGAAAAACTTAAAAAAACAAGCTGAAAAAGCAAATATTCAGCACGAATTAACTCCACATACTTTACGCCATTCATTTGCAACCCATTTATTAGAAAATGGAGCAGATTTAAGATCGGTCCAAGAAATGCTAGGACATGCAGATATTTCTACGACACAGATCTATACACATGTTACGAAGAATAGACTTAAGGATGTTTATAAAGAGTTTCATCCAAGAGCTTAAATTTAAGCTTTCAGACTGTCCGCCAAGCGCTCGCTTTCTTCGTTGCTTCGCCTGTTGAGCGGTGCTCATTACCGTGTGAGGGTAACTCTGCTCCTCGAAAGAAAAGCGCTCGCAATTAGTCTGGAAATCAAATTTTTAGTATTTTCTACACTCCAAGAGCTTAATTTAAGCTCTTTTTTCTTGGGAAATGATTGTTATATTGCTAAAAGCATAATATATTAAATTAATCATATATAAACTGAACTAGGCGATTTGAGAGGATGAATTAAATGATTACGATTAAGACTGAACGTGAAATTAACTTAATGAATGAAGCCGGGAAAGTATTAGCTGCTACACATAAGGAAATTGCAAAAATGATTAGACCAGGCATTACAACTTGGGAAATCGATCAATTTGTAGAGAAATTTTTAGCAGAAAATGGAGCAAAACCTGAGCAAAAAGGATATAGAGGATATGAATATGCAACGTGTGCCTCAATAAATGATGAAATTTGCCATGGATTTCCTCGCAAAAAAGCTTTAAAAGAAGGAGATATTGTTACAATCGATATGGTTGTAAATTTAAATGGAGCACTAGCTGACTCAGCTTGGACATACGGTGTAGGAAATATTTCTAAAGAAAACAAGGATTTGTTAAAGGTAACGGAAGAATGCTTATATAAAGGAATTGAACAAGCGCAAGTTGGTAATCGTTTAGGCGATATCGGCTTTGCAATCCAATCTTATGCTGAATCTTTAGGATATTCTGTTGTGCGTGATTTCACAGGACATGGAATTGGACCAACTTTACACGAAGAACCTTATGTCCCACATTTTGGTATGGCAGGTAAAGGCTTACGACTTCGTGAAGGAATGGTTATTACAATTGAGCCGATGATTAATCTTGGTACTTGGCATTCAACAATGGATGGTAATGGTTGGACAGCAAGAACAAGAGATGCAAAGAACTCAGCGCAATATGAGCACACATTAGCGATCACAAGTAATGGACCAAAGATTTTAACGAAGCAATAAAAGTAAATTATTTACATTGATAATAATCGTGTAAATAAATATAATAAAACTATAAAAAACTAAAACAAACAATGATTAAAAATGAATTAAAATCTATTGACATATTGGACTAGTTAGAATAGTATTATATTATTAATAAACAATCGAATACTCCAAAGGGGAGTAGCGTCAGGAGAGATCCTGAAACAAAGTCGTCATTACATGAGAAGAAATTCTCATCGGCTTTGTTGGCATACATTTGTATGCTCAGCAAGACCTTTGCCGTAGAATTATTACTATTGGCATAGGTCTTTTTATTTTGTAGTCATGGGTACAGGTTGTTTAATAAAATAGTAGTTTTATAAGGGGGAAGAGTCATGGATTTATTAGGCGGATTAAGTATTGGAGTACTATTGAATGTAATTTTTATCGACCTGTTATTAAGCGGTGATAATGCAATTTTAATCGCATTAGCAGCGAAAAACTTACCAGCAGAACAAAAGAAAAAAGCAGTTTTATTTGGTACTATGGGTGCAATTGCTCTTCGTGTCGTATTTGCAGCAGTAATCGTGTATCTATTAAAAATTCCGTTTATTTATGCAGCCGGTGGGTTAATGTTATTATGGATTGCTTTTAAATTATTAGTCGATGACTCTGAACATGGCGATGTTAAAAGTGGTGCAACATTATGGGGAGCAGTTAGAACGATCATCATTGCTGATGCGCTAATGAGTCTTGATAATGTATTAGCTTTAGCAGGTGTATCACATGGTAGCTTAATTGCAATCGTAATTGGTATTTTAATTTCAATCCCAATTATTGTTGGTGGAAGCTCATTATTAATGAAAATTATGAACAAATTTCCAATTATTACAACAATTGGTTCAGGTATTTTAGCTTGGACTGCAGCAGGTATGATTACTCATGAAAAGATGATTCACGATGTTTTTGAAAATCAAACAATTGTTTATGCATTTAAAATTGTCATGACTGTAATTGTAATTGGAGCTGGTACAATTGTTGCTAGAAGAAAAGCACAAAAGCATCAAGTTGCAAATTCACAAAATCAAACAGCTTAATACATAAAAAGGCCCAGCTTTTATAGCTTGGGCTTTTTTATTTTAGATTAGGTATGTAAGAGTTAAATTTTACATATCATCTTTATTAGCAACTGGATAAAAAAGAAATTTTTTTATGAATTATTTATGACAATTTACTATAATTCTGGGGAAATATAGTATCAATAGACACAAATTGGAAAATATATTTCTTGAAAAGAATTAGGACAATAAGTATACTTTAGTTGTCAGACATCTGACGGATGATTTTAGTTTCAGTTTGTTTTGATGAGTTAGGAGGAAAACAAATGAATAGAAAATTTAATAGAGTGTTCCTCGTTGTTATGGATTCTGTAGGGATTGGTGAAGCTCCAGATGCAGAAAAATTTAATGATGTTGGTTCAGATACACTAGGTCATATTGCTGAAGAAATGAATGGATTACATATGCCGAATATGGCAAAACTAGGTTTAAGTAATATCAGAGAATTGAAAGGGGTTCCAAAAGCGGATCACCCACTTGCTTATTATACAAAGATGGAAGAATCATCAGTAGGGAAAGACACTATGACTGGCCACTGGGAAATCATGGGTCTACATATTGATAAGCCATTTAGGGTATTTGCAGATGGATTTCCTAAAGAATTAATAAGTGAACTAGAAGGTCATTTTGGCCGTAAAATAATTGGGAATAAACCAGCTTCTGGAACAGAGATTTTAGTAGAACTTGGAGAAGAGCATATGAAAACAGGCGATTTAATCGTTTACACATCTGCTGATTCAGTTTTACAAATTGCAGCCCACGAAGAAGTTGTACCTTTAGAGGATTTATACCGTTATTGTGAAATTGCACGTAAATTAACATTAGATAATCCATACATGATTGGTAGAATTATCGCAAGACCGTTTGTTGGTGAACCTGGAAACTTTAAACGTACACCGAATCGTCATGACTATGCATTAAAACCATTCGGACGTACAGTTATGAATGAGTTAAAGGATGCGAATTTTGACGTAATCTCAATCGGTAAAATAGCAGATATTTTTGATGGTGAAGGAATCACTAAAGCATTACGTACAGTTTCAAATATGGATGGAATGGATAAATTAGTTGATACATTAAAAATGGACTTTACTGGTTTAAGCTTCTTAAATTTAGTTGATTTCGATGCCGTTTTTGGTCATAGAAGAGATCCACTAGGTTACGGTAAAGCGTTAGAAGAGTATGATGCAAGACTTCCTGAAGTGTTTGAACTATTAAAAGAAGATGATTTATTGATGATTACTGCCGATCACGGAAATGATCCAACATATACAGGTACAGATCATACAAGAGAATATGTACCGTTACTAGTTTATAGTAAACAGTTTTCAGAAGGTAAGGAATTAAACATTCCAAAAACTTTTGCAGATGTAGGTGCAACTATAGCTGAAAACTTTAATCTTAAAATGCCATCACATGGATCAAGTTTTTTAGAAAAATTGAGATAAGGTGGAGTTACAAATGAATAAAGAGAATATCGATAAAGCCGCTAGTTTTATAAAAAGTAAAGTTGACAGACAGCCTAAAATTGGATTGATTTTAGGGTCAGGCTTAGGAATACTTGTAGATGAAATTGAAAACCAAGAAAAAATACCGTATCATACGATTCCAGAATATCCTACATCTACTGTAGAAGGACATGAAGGACAATTAGTTTTCGGTACAATTCATGGTATTGAAGTAGTAGCAATGCAAGGAAGGGTTCACTTCTATGAAGGGTACAGTATGGAAAAAGTTACATTCCCAGTACGTATCATGAAAGAACTAGGTGTAGAAAAATTAATCGTAACGAATGCAGCAGGTGGAGTTAACACTTCATTTGAGCCTGGTGATTTAATGTTAATTACAGACCACATTAACTTTACTGGCACAAGTCCATTAATTGGCCCAAATAACCCAGAATTAGGTGTTCGTTTCGTAGACATGTCTTATCCATATGACCGTGAATTAAGAGAGCTTGCAAAAAATGCTGCACAAGAAGTAAATGTTAAGATGCAAGAAGGAGTTTACGCTGCATTAACAGGCCCTTCTTATGAAACACCAGCTGAAATTCGCATGTTTAGAACATTAGGTGCAGATGCTGTTGGTATGTCAACTGTATCTGAGGTTATCGTTGCGCGTCATGCTGATTTAAGAGTACTTGGTATTTCATGTATTTCAAACATGGCAGCAGGTATTTTAGATCAACCTCTAAACCACGAGGAAGTAATCGAAACAACACAAAGAGTAAGAGCATCGTTTTTATCATTAGTAAAAGAAATTATCCGCAAAATCGGTTAATATAAATCTTTTTATTGATGAGTAAATTTACAACATAAAAAAGGACTTCTGCATTACATATGTAGAAGTCACTTTTAATTAGAAGTAATAAATAAAAGAAAGAGGCGTTTCAAAAATGAGAATGGTAGATTTAATTGAAAAAAAACGTGATGGAAAAACTTTAACAACAGAAGAAATTAATTTTGTAATCAATGGGTTTACTGACGGTAGTGTACCTGATTATCAAATGAGTGCTTTTGCAATGGCTGTGTTTTTAAAAGGAATGACTGAAAAAGAATATAGTGATTTAACAATGGCTATGGTTCATTCTGGTGATACAATTGATCTTTCAAATATTGAAGGAATCAAAGTTGATAAGCACTCAACTGGTGGAGTAGGCGATACAACTACACTAGTATTAGGCCCATTAGTAGCTTCATTAGATATTCCAGTTGCTAAAATGAGCGGACGTGGATTAGGTCACACTGGTGGTACAATCGATAAATTAGAAGCTGTTGAAGGTTTCCATGTTGAATTAACAGAAGAAGAATTTACTAAACAAGTAAATGATATTAAATTAGCTGTTATCGGACAAACTGGTGACTTAACGCCTGCAGATAAAAAATTATATGCTTTACGTGATGTAACAGCAACAGTAAACTCGATCCCATTAATTTCTAGCTCAATTATGAGTAAAAAAATCGCTGCTGGTGCAGATGCAATCGTTTTAGATGTTAAAACAGGTGCAGGTGCATTCATGAAAGATATTGAAGATGCACGTGATTTAGCTAAAGCAATGGTAAAAATCGGAAACAACGTTGGAAGACAAACAGTAGCAGTTATTTCAGATATGAGCCAACCATTAGGTCTTGCGATTGGTAATGCATTAGAAGTAAAAGAAGCAATCGACACATTAAAAGGTGAAGGTCCAAAAGATTTAGAAGAATTATGCTTAATTTTAGGTAGTCAAATGGTTGTATTAGCTAAAAAAGCTGAAACATTAGAGGAAGCAAGAGCTAAACTTCTAGAAAACATGAAAAATGGAAAAGCTTTAGAAGTATTTAAAGCATTTTTAGTAGCACAAGGTGGAGATGGCTCTGTAGTAGATGACCCATCAAAATTACCTCAAGCTAAATATGTTCAAGAAGTAGTAGCACAGCAAGATGGTTATGTTTCACAAATCGTTGCTGATGCAGTTGGAACGGCTGCGATGAAACTAGGTGCAGGCCGTGCAACGAAAGAATCTGTCATCGATTTAGCAGTTGGATTAATGCTAAACAAAAAAGTTGGAGATGCAGTTAAAAAAGGTGATTCATTAGTTACTGTTTATTCAAACACAGAAGATATTAGTGAAGTTGAAAAAGACTTACTAGAAAATATTAAAATTTCATCTGAAAAAGTTGAAGAACCTACATTAGTTTATGATTTAATTATGGAAGCATAAGAATTTTAAAAGCTATTCTCTTAAAATGGGAATAGCTTTTTTATTTGTCTACATGAGTCATTCTTAGAACAGAATGCAATAAACTTAACCTAGGTATATTGACATCCGGCAATTTTATCCATTTCTTGTTCCATTTCAAGATTTTTGAAAAGGTATTTTATTAAAAAATACAGAATTTAATTATAAAGAAATATTAACGTGAATAAGGAATGAGGTTATTTGATGTCCAAAAAGAGAGTAAAAGCTACAATTGAGCATGAGCATTGGAAAATACTACTTGGGTTTGAAGGAGTAAAAAAGGCAAAAAGTATGGGTGTAAATAATGAATAAAAATAGGCTGGAAGCTTTTAGTGACGGCGTACTCGCGATCATTATAACGATTATGGTCCTAGAAATTAAGATCCCACACAGTCCCGACATACAAGACTTATTAAAAATGTTCCCAACCTTTCTTAGTTATTTATTAAGCTTCATTTATGTCGGTATATACTGGAACAACCATCATCATATGATTCATACTTTGCAAAAGGTAACAGGTCCAATAATGTGGGCAAATCTGCATTTACTTTTCTGGTTATCTCTAATCCCGTTTGCTTCAGGTTGGATGGGAGAAAACCATTATAAGCCTTATCCTACAATGCTTTATGGTGTAGTCCTTTTACTGGCTGCAATAGCATATTTTATATTACAAGGGATCATTATCAAAATAGAGGGAAAGCATTCAAAGCTAAAACTAGCTGTAGGTAATGATTGGAAAGGAAAAGTATCGGTAGTTTGTTATTTAACTGGCGTTTGCACGTCATTAATATGGCCTTCGTTCGCTCAAATCATTTATGTAATAGTTGCGATTATGTGGTTATTGCCTGATCGCCGAATAGAGAAGGTTATGCAAGTTAGTAAGTAATTTGCAATGAAGTAACAAGGCTACCTCATAAGTCTTGTTACTTGTCGTGTATTGAAATCATGGCGTTTTTCAGTGGCCTCGGCTCGCCGAAGAGGCTCAGGTCTCGCCCCATGGAAAGCGAGAATCCCGTAGTGGAAATCAGCACCATACAACTTCCTTTGCGTTGAAAAAAATTAGTGATTTATTTCAAATTTATGCTCAAAAAAGAAAAAAATTTTCTTATATCATTATTGATTAATATTTAGTATAATTTTAAAGTGCCTCGTTGCATGGGTGGGAGAGGGAGCCAAATAAAGAGAGGAATTTCTTTGAAAAATTTATTGAACAAAAAATTTAATCTTGAAGGTAGCGGTACGACCATTAAAACGGAGATGATTGCAGGTGTTGTTTCATTTTTAACACTTGTTTATATTTTATCCGTTAATAGTACAATTTTGCATGATGCAGGTATACCGTTCCAAGGTGCAATGATTGCCACAATTCTTTCAGCTTTTTTTGGAAGCGTTATGATGGGATTATGGAGTAATTCGCCTTTAGTATTAGTACCAGGAATGGGCATCAACGCATTGTTTACTTATACAATGGTTGGTGAAATGGGAATGAATTGGAAAGAAGCACTTGCTGTAGTATTTATAAGTGGAATCTTATTATTCATTTTATCATTCACAAAATTAATTAAGAAATTAACAACGGCAATTCCATTATCACTAAAAAGTGCAATTACAGTTGGAATTGGGTTTTTCTTAACGTTTATCGGTCTTCAAGCTGGTGGGATTGTTGTAAAAAATGAAAGTACGTTTGTATCGATTGCCAATTTTTCAAACGTCGATGTACTAGCAACAGTTATTACACTAGGGATTGCGATTTATCTATTTATTAAAAATGTACCTGCAAACTTTTTAATCACGGTTATTTTAGGTACGATTATTTCATTCATTTTACATGGTGGAGTTGAAAAAGCACATGATACAACAAAAATTACAATGAAATCTGCAAGTGAAGTTGTCGGACAACTGACCTTTACTCATATGATGAGTTTTCCATTTTGGATTGCAGTATTTTCTCTGACAATGGTTGTATTATTTGAATCAATCGGAATTATTCATGGGCAATTAAGTATGATCAACCAAGAGCATAAGCAACAAAAGGTTGTTCAAGGAACTGCGTTTGGAATCTTATTATCAGGAATACTTGGAACTAGTCCAACAGTAATTGCTGTTGAAGGAAGTGCAGGTATTAGTTCAGGTGGTAGAACAGGACTTACATCTGTTGTAACTGGATTTTTATTTTTAAGCTGTTTATTATTTATGCCATTAATAGCTTATATTCCAACATCTGCGATTGCACCAATCTTAATCATAATCGGTTCATTAATGGTTAAACACATTACAGATATTCAATTGGATGATCCTACTGAGGCAATTCCAGCCTTCTTAATTTTAGCATTCATCCCTTTAACATATAGTATTATTGACGGAATTGCATTTGGTTTTATTGCTTATCCATTAGTTAAAATGGCAGCAGGTAAGAAAACTGAAATCACGCCATATATGGTAGCAATTTCAGCATTATTCTTTGTACGGTTTGCTTTAAACTTTATTGCATAATAAACGGCGCTGGTTCTTATATTGAGAACCAGCGCTTTTTATTTGAAAGATTTAAAGTTAATCAAAAAATTTATTTAATCGTTTATAGAAGAAATAGCCGACTACGGTACCAATTATTAAGCCGATCAAGTAAATAATCGTATTGTTCCCATTCGTAATGGTAGAAGTTAATAAAGCGATTAATGTTGCTGCAAGGTATACAAAAAGAACGTTTACGAATAAAGAGAATTTCTTATACACGAATAATTTTCCGTTATTTACATTCGCATTCCTGTTATAACACAATATACCAATTAGTAAAAAAGCAACAATATAAAGAACGATTATTGTTAAATTTCCATAATCAATAGTTGGATAGTGGACGATGTTTTCATTAAAATCTCTTGAAATTGAGAGAGAGCCTGTTTGATATGGAATAGACCAACTAGTTATACTTTTTTCAAAGTTGTTGTAAGATAGTTCATGGTTAAAAACACCCTTTAGATTTGAATAAATACTAAAGTATATAATACTTGGTGAGAAGATTGTAAAAATAGTGAAGAGCGTTTGAGAAAAATAATGACCTGTAATCGTTCCAATCGCCAGACCAATCGTAAAAAAAGCAATTGTAAAAAGTAAGATGACAGTAAAAATAGTAGCAAATGATGATGCGTCGATATATTTGTGAAGATTAGTAGTGTAATGGATTAATAGTGTTAAAATGATTAAGCTAAAAGTTGCCATTACAATATGAACAATGCCAAAGAACCATTTTGATAGAAAAATCTGCTTAGGTGAGTATGGAAGTGAAAATTGAAAATCAATGCCACCTGTATTTCGTCCGATGCCTATTAATAAGATGCTTAAAATTAAGACAATGATTACTGACATAAATGTTAGCGTACTAAAGTCAGAGATAAATAGATAAGGACTATTCGAATTTGTTAGTAATGCTTTATTTAAATCATCAGTGTTATTATAATAGCCAAAAGGAATGATGATTAGATAGACAAGATATAATAAAATAAGTGCAAGTCGAGATTGTTTAGAATGGATTAGCCATAATGCTTTACTAAACATATAATTCCCCTCCATCGTTTATGAAAAATAAATCCTCTAATGTCAACGGAAGTTCTTCTAAAAGAAGTGGATTTGCCTTTTCCATTTGTTTTATAAATTCATCCTTATTTCCATTAATAATGATAATGGCAACTTTACCAGTTTTAGAGAATACAGAAATTGCTGGGTCTTCTTCAAATTGTTTAGGTAAACCATTTTCAAATGCTACTTGTAGTTTGTAAAATTGGTTCGTACTTTCTTCCATTGTGGAAATTGAATTAATTCTTCCATCTTTAATAAATAAATATTGATCAATTATTTTTTCAAGTTCAGCTAGGTGATGTGATGAGATTAAAACCCCAACCGAGTTTGAGCTAGCATATTCAATGATTAATTGCAAAACAGTACGTTTAACAACTGGATCTAAGCCATTTGTTGGTTCATCTAAAATGACATAATTTGCACCTGTAGAAAAGGTCAATAATAAATAAATTAGTGTTCTCATACCTTTAGAGTATTTACGAAGGGAACCAAAAGGTAAATTATATTTATTTAATGATTCCATAAACGCAAACTTATTGAAGTTAGGATATGAATTTTCATAAATCGTAATAAGTTCATTCACATTATATTGTTTTATGAAGCTAGTAGAATCACTCATATAAGCTATTTGTCTTCTATTAATAGGTGAATCATTTATATCTACATCATTAATTTGAATTGAACCTTCATCAGGTGATAGGATTCCAACAATTGTTCTTAAAAGTGTCGTTTTACCAGCACCATTTCGTCCTATTAAGCCTGTAATTTTGCCTGTTTCTATTTGAAAGTTTAGATTTTTTAACACTTCACGGTCATCAAGTTTTTTACTTAAATGATGGATTTTTAGCAAACTAATCAGCCCCTTTTTTCGAATAAAATTCTTTTACCCAATTATTTATTTCTTCTTCTCTTATTCCATCGGCTAAACATTCAATTAATAAATTAGAAAGTTTATTTTTATATTTTAAAAGTACATCTGATGACACAGCCTCTTTTGATAAACCAATTACGAATGTACCTTTGCCTCTAATTGTTTCAATTACTCCATTTCGCTCGAGTTCCTGGTAGGCTCTACTAACTGTATTTGGATTTATGACTAGAGTAGTTGCTAATTCACGTACAGAAGGAAGTTTATCTCCTTTTACCAAAATATTTCTTAGCATTTGTTCTTTTGTTTGAAGAACTATTTGTTCCCAAAGCGGCAAATTGCTTCTTGGGTCTAAAATAATAATCAAAAGATCACCACCTCAAAAAGTTATAGTGTACTGAGTGTATTAAGTGTATGGGTGTGGTTAATACACTTTACTTATAACATATGTAGTTAAGTATGTAAATAGTTCCATGCTTTCTAATATTTTCATTTGAGTTTGATTAAACTACTTATATTTGGAAAAAATATGTATGAAAAGAATGGAGGGTTATAAATGAAAAAGGTAGTACTAACTCTTTTAAGTAGTGTAATGATCTTTTCATTATCACTACCAAAAGTAAATGCAAGAGAAACACAGAATAGTGATGTAAGTTTGGCAAAAAATGCGTTATCTTCTGTCATTATTGAACAAGATACTGGAAAGATTTTGTATGAAAAAGATGCTAGAAAAGAGCTTCCACCAGCAAGTATGACCAAAATTATGACGATGCTGATTATTATGGAAGAAATTAATAAAGGCAAACTAAAGTTAGACGATAAAGTTATGACGAGTGAACATGCTGCATCGATGGGCGGTTCTCAAATCTTCTTAGAGCCTGGAGAAGAAATGACAGTTAAAGAAATGCTTAAAGGAATTGCAATTGCATCCGGAAATGACGCCTCTGTGGCAATGGCAGAGAAAATTGCCGGAACAGAAGAGGCATTTGTTGGTTTAATGAATAAAAAAGCTAAGGAACTAGGTTTGAAAAATACTCATTTTGAAAATCCAACAGGCCTGCCAGCTCCTGGACATTATTCTTCAGCATATGATATGGCAATTATGGGAAGAGAATTATTAAAATATCCATTGATTACAAAGTTTACTGGAACTTATGAGGATTATTTAAGAAAAGATACAGAAAAACAATTTTGGCTAGTTAATACAAATAAATTAGTTCGTTTTTATCCAGGAGCAGATGGATTAAAAACTGGTTTTACTTCAGAAGCAAAATATTGTTTAACAGCAACTGCGAAAAAGAATAATATGCGAGTAGTTAGCGTAATTATGGGTGCACCAACATCTAAAGAAAGAAACGCCCAAATGACTAATTTATTGGACTATGCGTTTAACCAATATCAAGTAAAACAATTAATTAAACAGGGTGAAAATGTTAATAGGCTAAGTATTAGTAAAGGTAAATCTAAAGACGTAAACGTTGTTACGAAAAGTCCTGTTTCAGTTGTACTTAAAAAGGGTGAAGCTCTTAATAAAATAAAGAAAGATATTAAACTCAACACAAATCTTCAAGCACCAATTAAAAAAGGCCAAGTAGTAGGAGTTTTAGTCGTAAAGCAAGGTAGCAAAGTATTGTCTAAAACAGATTTAGTTGCAAATAAAGCAGTAAAAGAAGCTAGCTGGTATGACTTATTTAAGCGTACAGTTGGAGGATTCAACTAATTTTTTACGACTTATTTCGAGTATGACTAAAAAGATTTGACGTTTTACCACTAGTTTTGTCAGCTTGAAGGAATTCGGTTTAGTTTTAACGAAACTTTCAATAACCGTCAAATAAGGAGGTTATTGTAGTGAGTCTTAATATTGAACTAGAAGTGAAGAATGCAATCCTTTGTGTAAGACTAGCAGGGGAACTTGATCATCACACTGCTGAAGATTTACGTTTACAAGTAAACGAGGTATTAGAGTCACAGACTATCAAACATATTTTATTAAATCTTGAGCATTTAACATTTATGGATAGCTCTGGCTTAGGTGTAATTTTAGGTAGATATAAAGTTATTCGAAATAAAGGTGGAGAAATGGCAGTATGTTCAATTTCGCCATCAATTAAAAGGTTATTTGATATGTCGGGATTATTTAAGATTGTTCATTTAGCTGATGATGAGTCAAATGGACTTAATGTATTGGGGGTGGCATAATGCGAAATGAAATGAACCTTCAATTTTCCGCATTAAGTCAAAATGAATCATTTGCTCGAGTAACTGTAGCTGCATTTATTACACAGCTAGATCCTACTTTAGATGAATTAACTGAAATTAAAACTGTTGTTTCAGAAGCTGTTACAAATGCGATTATTCATGGGTATGAAAATAATCCTGAAGGCATCGTATATATTTCAGTTCTTCTTGAAGATCAGACTGTTACTTTAACAATTCGAGATGAAGGAATTGGTATTGTAGATTTAGATGAAGCAATGCAACCTTTATATACGTCGAAACCAGATTTAGAAAGATCAGGCATGGGGTTTACAATTATGGAGAACTTCATGGATCAATGTGAAGTAGTGTCGACAATTAATGTTGGTACTACGATTACGGTTAAAAAGTACTTATCAAATAGCAATGTTTTGAGTAATTAAGGAGAATCGCCTATGGACGTAGAAGTCAAGCAAGATCAACCCCGTGCGCAGTTAAAGGATAGTGAATTAAAAGCGTTAATTAAGCGTAGTCAGGATGGAGATCAACAGGCTAGAGACAGCATCGTCGGGCACAACATGAGACTGGTATGGTCAGTTGTTCAGCGCTTTATTAACCGCGGATATGAACCAGATGATTTATTTCAGATTGGTTGTATCGGCTTATTGAAATCAGTAGATAAATTTGATTTATCTTATGATGTACGATTTTCTACATATGCTGTTCCGATGATTATTGGAGAAATCCAGCGCTTTATTCGAGATGACGGAACAGTTAAAGTAAGTCGTTCATTAAAAGAAACGAATAATAAGATTCGAAAAGCAAAAGAAGAACTAAGTAAAACGCTTGGAAGAATGCCGACAATTAATGAAATCGCTACTCATATGGAAATTACACCTGAGGATGTCGTACTTGCTCAAGAAGCAAGTAGAGCTCCTTCATCAATTCATGAAACGGTGTATGAAAATGATGGTGATCCAATTACATTGTTAGATCAAATTGCAGATAACCATGAAACAAATTGGTTTGAAAAATTTGCATTAAAAGAAGCGATAAAACAACTTGATGACAGAGAGCGATTAATCGTCTACTTAAGATATTACAAAGATCAAACTCAATCAGAAGTTGCTGAACGATTAGGAATTTCACAAGTACAAGTATCAAGGCTTGAGAAAAAAATTCTCCAACAAATGAAAGACAAAATTAAATAAAAATATTTAGCTAGATATATAAAAGGCTGATGAATCGTTATCATCTAAATACGATTCATCAGCCTTTTATTTTGACCACAACTTTTGCTACATACTCTCTATTCCTTGCCTAAGCCTCCATTTGCTACTTTTTTAGTCTCTCCTGCCATTAAGCCATAAAGCTCAGCCCTTAATTTCACTTATATTTTTAAAAAGTTTTCACATACTAGTTGTAATTGAATTCATAAAGCTTTGAAACTGAGGGGAAAGTATGAAAAAGGTATTATATATTAAATTGCTTAATCGAGTTGTTGTACAAGTAGGTAAACGTGTACTTCTAGAAGATATTGCACGCTTACAAGGAATTAATATTGATTTAAGCTCGATTAAAAACATCATTGTACATGAATCAAAGAAGGAGGATGGTACTCATACCGTTATTGATATATTAGAGCTTTTACCGTTGATTCAAGAAGTTGATCCTGATATTTCGTTTGAGCTTGTTGGGGTGACAATGTGTATTTTAGAACTTAAAAATACTGTTTCAAAGGATCGTTTCATACTGTTTTGTTTCGTTTGGATCTTGTTATTTACTGGTTCGTCACTAGCTATTATCTATTTTCACGAAGATGTTAGTATGCAGCAAGTTCAACAACGAATTTACTATATGATTACTGGAGAATATAATCATAAACCTTTATTACTCCAAGTACCTTATTCATTTGGGCTAGGAATTGGGATGATTTTATTTTTTAATCAATGGTTTAAAACTAGATTAAACGAAGAGCCGAGCCCTCTTGAAGTCGAGATGTTTCAGTACCAACGCTCAATGGATGAATATGTGCTAGTAAATGAAAATAAAAAGCCAACTAAGAGCGTGAATACAGATGATTAGAGAGTTGTTTATCGTATTTGTTGGTTTCTCAGGTGGAATTGCGGTTGGTACTGGATTTGTAGCGTTTTTATCAGTCATAGGAATTATACCGAGGCTAACCCAATTAACGAAAACGATTGAAAAGATCCGTGCTTACGAATTTGCCGTTATTTTGGGAGCAATTTTCGGCTGCTGGATTAGCTTGCGAAATACTGTTTTTAATTTGCCTAGTATATTTTCTGTTTTTTTTGGGCTTTTAGCTGGAATTTTTATTGGGATGTTGGCAGCAGCTCTAACGGAAGTTTTAAACGTTTTCCCACTTTTAGCTAAACGAATTGGTATTCAAAAAAAAATTGTGTATTTATTAATGGCAATCGCATTAGGGAAAGTTTTTGGATCATTATTTCATTGGATTTATTTTATAGAGTAAAGGGTGTATGAAATGAATGGAAAATTGAAAGCTAATTATAAAGAGAATATTAAACCATATCAACCTAAAAAACCTGTATTAAAAAATTGTATTAAAGCATTTTTAGTAGGTGGGTTTATTTGTTTTCTAGGTGAGTGTATTACAAAAATCTATATTAACTATTTTAATTTTACTGAAAAAAATGTGGGTGATCCAACGGTAGCTACTCTTGTTTTGATATCAAGCATTCTGACTGGATTAGGAATTTACGATAAAATAGGTCAATTTGCAGGAGCAGGATCGGCTGTTCCTGTAACGGGATTTGCCAATTCAATGACGAGTGCTGCAATGGAGCATAGAAGTGAAGGTCTCGTTTTAGGTGTTGCAACAAATATGTTTAAGCTTGCTGGATGTGTAATAGTATATGGCGTTGTGTCAGCATATGTAGTCGGAATCTTGCGCTATGCGTTCAAAGTATTATTTTAGGAGGTGATTTCCATGGCATTAATTGGGAAGCAAACATGGGAGTTCCAAAACGGTGTTTATGTTCAAGCAAGTGGAACTGCGGTAGGTCCAAGAGAAAATTTAGGTCTACTAGCTGGTAAATTTGATTACGCTTATGAAGATCTTCATTGCAATGAAGATAATTGGGAGTTAGCTGAAAGAGCGTTAATGAGAAACGCTATTTCAACAACACTAAAGAAAGCAAACAAAACGGTAGAAGATATTGATGTATTTCTAGCAGGGGATTTATTAAATCAAAATGTTACAGCGAATTTTATGGCTAGAGAATTGCAGTTGCCATTTTTATGTATGTTCGGAGCATGTTCAACTTCAATGGAAACAACTGCGCTCGGAGCCCAGTTAATCGATAGTGGTTACGCAAAAATGACATTAGCTGCTACAAGTAGTCATAATGCTACTGCAGAAAGACAGTACCGCTATCCAACAGAATATGGTGGGCAAAAACCAGATTCTGCAACATTTACAGTAACAGGAGCAGGTAGTGTGCTTCTTTCGAATAAAAAAAGCAGAATAAAAGTAAAATGTGCCACAATTGGTACAGTTCAAGATTTAGGCTTAACTGACCCATTTGATATGGGGTCAGCAATGGCACCTGCTGCAGCTTATACGATTGTGCAACACTTTAAAGATACTAATACGACTCCTGATGATTATGATTTTATTGTAACAGGTGATCTTTCAGCTGTAGGTGCACCAATTTGTGATCAACTTGTAAGAGAAGAAGGATATGACATGTCTGGTAAATATAATGATTGTGGATTGTTAATCTATGATCGAAAAAACCAAGAAGTATTTGCAGGTGGCAGTGGCTGTGCATGTTCAGCGGTTGTAACGTATGGTCATTTGTTTCAAGAGTTAAATAAAGGTACATATAAACGAATATTAGTAGCTGCAACCGGTGCTCTCTTGAGTCCTACAATGATTCAGCAAAAAGAGTCAATCCCAACAATTTCTCATGCTGTTGTTTTTGAAAGCTGCTAGGAGGTGTTTTAGATGGATTTTGTTAATGCTTTTATAGTAGGTGGATTAATTTGCGTAGTAGGTCAATTACTTTTTGATTTTACAAAATTAACACCTGGTCATGTAATGTGCATATTTGTTGTAATCGGGTCTGTATTAGATGGTTTTGGTATTTACGATAAGTTAATAAAATTTGCAGGTGCAGGTGCAACCGTTCCAATTACAAGTTTTGGACATTCTTTATTACATGGAGCGATGTCGGAGGCAAATGACCATGGATTTATAGGGATCGGTATGGGAATCTTTTCTTTAACTTCTTCTGGAATTTCGGCAGCAATTTTATTTTCATTTATCATCGCACTCATTTTTAAACCAAAAGGTTAATTTATGAAAAAGAAAAGGATCATTATCGTAACCGACGGAGATGTTTATGCACATCGGAGCATTGAGCATTTGGCAAAACAATTTGGCGGATGTACAATCTCGCAATCACAAGGTAATCCCACTAAATTTTCTGGTAAGAAAATGGTCGAAATCATAATGCAAGCACAAAAAGAACCAATATTTGTATTATTTGATGACAGTGGCTTTATGGGTGAAGGTCCTGGAGAAAAAGCTTTAAAACATGTAGCAAGTGATAAACATATTGAAGTTATTGCAGCACTAGCAGTCGCATCAAATACACATCATCAGGAATGGACCAAAGTTGATGTAAGCATTGATAACGAAGGGGATTTAACTGAATACGGTGTGGATAAATATGGTGTACCAGATATAGAGTTAGGAAGAATAAACGGTGACACTGTTTATAACTTAGATCAATTAAATATTCCATTAATTTTAGGGATAGGAGATATTGGTAAAATGGGTGGAAGAGATGATATAGCAATAGGGTCACCAATTACAAGAAAGGCGATTGAATACATCCTTGAGAGGAGTGAGCTCAGCTGACAACGGAAAAGAAGCCAACAAATCTTACGAATAAACTAGTTACAAATGCTCATACATTAAGTGAACGATTAGGTTATGGGGTAAGTTTTGATATTGGAAAACGAGTGATTTTTGTAGATAAAGTAGAAGTCCATCTATATTATGTAAACGGATTAACAGACACAAGTTTTATTCAAAGATTTTTAGACGATTTGATTGGTCTAGAAAAAGTTGAGAAAAATAAATCAATGTTTAAAAATATTGAAGATACGATTGTTCACCAATCAGTGGAGATTGTTTTAACATTTGAAGATGTTATTAAAAAAGTACTATCTGGTTTGATTGTCGTATTAGTAGACGGTGAGGATAAAGGGATTGCGATCGACGTTAGGAGCTATCCGGGGCGTGGTCCAACTGAACCAGATACTGAGCGAGTAGTACGTGGATCACGTGATGGGTTTACAGAAAATATTATTAACAATACTGGCTTAATAAGAAGACGTATTCGCGATGAAAATTTAAGAAATGAAATACTTCAAGTTGGTGAAAGCTCAAAGACAGATGTTTGTATATCATATATTGAAGGAATTGCACATGAAGAACTAGTTACAGAAATACGTGATCGAATTACAGGTATTCATGTAGATGGCCTATCAATGACTGATAAAAAATTAGAGGAATTTATTTTAAAACAAGGATATAACCCTTTTCCTCTAGTTAGGTATTCAGAAAGACCTGATGTTATTGCAAACCATATCATTGAAGGGCATGTATGTATTATCGTAGACACGTCTCCAAGTGTAATCATTACACCTGCAACGTATTACCATCATGTTCAACATGCTGAAGAATTCAGACAAACTCCTGCAATTGGAACATTTTTTAGATGGGTTCGATATATTGGGATTTTTATGTCGGTTTTCTTATTACCATTTTGGTTGCTCTTATGTAACTATCCAGAAGTTTTACCAAAATCTTTAGCTTATATTGGACCAAAAGAAACAAGTAATATTCCAATTTATTTACAATTAATCATTGCTGACACGGGGATTGAGTTTCTAAGAATGGCAAGTATACATACTCCAAATGCCGTATCCACATCGATGGGTATTATTGCAGCGGTGTTAATTGGACAAGTCGCAATTGATGTTGGACTATTTCAACCAGAAGTAGTACTATACACGGCAGTTTCAATGATTGGGTCATATGCTACTCCTAGTTATGAGCTTGCTCTTGCAAATAAATTATCCAAATTCTTTATATTAATTTTAACGGCCATACTCGGTGTTAAAGGTTTTATGATTGGTTCAACATTATTAATTCTGTTCTTAGTAAGTCTAAATACTTTAAATACACCATATTTTTGGCCATTTATTCCATTCGACGGTAGAGCCTTCTGGCATTTAGTCATTCGAACAAAAGCTAGTGAAAAACAACATAAAAAAGGTGGGAAAACAATCGGCGATGCGACACTTTGATCATTCAGAATTAAAGAGCAATTAGAAAAACCCGTGGCATTTTATTAGGCCACGGGTTTTTGATTTTTATTTAAAGAAAGAAAGAATCGCATCAAATAAAGCTGAGAAGAAGTCTTTTAGTTTTTGAATAAAAGATTGACCTTCTTTAGTATTTAAGTACTCTGAGATTTTATTTTTTGCCTTTGTTAATTGATTTCCAACTTGATCCCAATTAATATTTAGATCTTTCATTTTCTCAAATAAAGCCATTAAACTAGCTTTTTGATCAGCAGTTAATGTTATGCCAAGATCCTTTGCTAATCGATCAATTAAAGATTTTAATTCATCGGTTGACATGTTTGGATTTTTAGCAAGCGCTTCTTTTACTTTAGCGACTAATTGTACTGCTTTATCATTACCAACTGAATCACCAAGTTCTGCAGTTTTAACCATTTCTTCGTTCGCTACTTTTTTAACATCATCAGGAATAACTTGACCTGAACTTAGCTCGTACGCTTTCATGATCCCAGTTAAAGCAGCTGTCCCAGATACTTCAAATGGTGCTGTAATAATAATATTTGCATCCTTTAAACCAGCTGTAATTAAAGCATTTGTATACATTGAGTTAGTAACCCATGAAATATTATTTGATTGAACGACGATGCCTGTATTTTTTTCACCAATTGTAATCATAGCAGATGAAAGAGCTCGAGTACCAATTTGAGCATTAGGTACAGTACCATCTAAATATTTATGTTCCTCTTGATTTGAAACAGTAACAATTCTAGCATCAGATGGTGCACCCATTTCAGCTAATAATGATTGCCTTTGCGTTTCAGATAAGTTTTGTCCAAGAGTAACGATTGTTTCACCAGGAACAGAATCCGCCAATACCGACAAAGGCATAGCTACTAATCCCATTGATATGGTGAACGCTAATATCTTTCGTTTTAACAAAAAGACACTCCCTTTACAATAATCCAAATTTTACATCTTACTACACTATTATAGTCATTTTAGAAAACTTGTCATTACTTTTTGTTTTTTGTATGATAAGAACAGCGTTACTAGTTTATTCAGTAATGAAAAATATAGGACAATTAAGTCTTATGAAATTGTTGTACATACATAAGGAGGATTTTATTATGAAAAAAGCAAGTATTACATTTGAAAATGGTGAACAACTATTAATCGAATTATTCCCAGAGCATGCACCTGGTACAGTTGAAAACTTTGAAAAATTAATTCGTGAAGGTTTCTACAATGGATTAACATTCCATCGTGTAATTCCTGGTTTCGTATCTCAAGGTGGAGATCCAAACGGTAATGGAACAGGTGGCCCGGGATACAAAATTAAATGTGAAACTGTTGGTAACCCATTAAAACATAAAGCTGGAGCATTATCAATGGCACATGCTGGAAAAGACACTGGTGGAAGCCAATTCTTTATCGTTCACGATCCACAACCACATTTAGATGGAGTACACACTGTATTCGGTCAAGTAATTGAAGGTATGGACACAGTTTTAAGAATGCGAAACGGCGATGTTATGCAAGAAGTTAAGGTTTGGGACGAAGAATAGTCGTATCAAAACTTGAGGCTTGTTAAAGGGCTTCAAATCAAATAAAATCAGCCACAAGGTTAATTCCCTTGTGGTTTTTTTACTTTACAAAGAAATTGAAGAATGAAGTGCCCTTAATATGAAATATTTGTGAAAAATGGATAGAATTACAAATATTTTAAGGAATTGAGCTAAGTTTGACACAATTACATTCACAAAATTTGATACCATATACATGTAAATAACTTGTGAAGGAGTGAAGTAACGAAATGATTTAAAGTCTAAAGGAAAAATTGTGAGATCAGAAAAGACTTTAACACGTGAAAATACTTCAGAAGAATTTCCGAACCTTCATTTGACATAAGTGTTCCTAAAAGAAAAGTACACTTAGTTGAACTTGAGAATAGTACTACACCTGTTTAAGAATTAAGCGGGTATGTAAGTGGCTTGAAAATGAGTATAAAAAAATAAATTTACAACTTCCCCTTATGAATAAGGAGGTTTTTAAATTCAATTTGATCGATTTTTTAACACAGATTCGCTCATTATATCCATTTTTTATAATAGGTTTGATGATCTATTGCTACTATAAATTAAATAAAATAGTAAACTTTACCCTAAATGTAAAAAATCTAATAATAGGGAAACACATAATAATTTTGAGGAATAATTTTACATCAAGATAGCAGGAGTTAGAATTTTTACCTAATAAAGTTTGGAAAGAGAACTAGTCTAAGAAATTGAAAAACCACAAGTTCATGATACTTGTGGCTTTTGGCATAAACTTAATAAGTAATTAATGTTACTTAATCCAGCATTTACAGTAAATTTAATAACGTTGTTGATAAAAATGCTGATGATAGTAATTCTGATTATATTGATCTCCATATCCCTGCCTGCTTTGTACTTGTTGATTACAATTTTTTGGAGGCCCTATAAATACAGAAGGTTGTAAAGATTCTGTTGCAGTTTTCCATTGGTTTTCATCTAGACAGTAAGTATGCGATACAATGTTTGTTGGGGTTAACTTCAGTAAATCAGAAAATAAAATAACGTCAGGACTAGGTGCATTAAATATTGCTAATAAATGAGTATTGTCAACAGTTGCAATTTCATAGTGCCACCAGCCTTGTGGAACATTTGCAACTTGACCCGGCGTAATTGGGAAATTTAAAAGCTGTTTTGTATAAGGATTCAAAATTGAGACAACCGCAGACCCAGCTATACAATAAACTAATTCAGATGAATTTTGATGATAATGTGGCTCAACAACATTACTAACACTTAAAAAAATATCCAATAAAGATAAATTATCTAAGGAATTCAACTCATTAACGCTTAATTGATTGATTAAATTTTGATTGTCTTTCACAAATGCATTATTTTTATTCAAATCATAAGTATATTGAATACTTGGCGATGTATAATCCAAATCCAACCTCATAATAATCACCCTTTTTTAAAACTCTAATTAAAATTTACTTTATTCAATTCAACAATATTGGTGACAAAAGCCTAAGAGACAGGGATTGAAGTCTTTTATGAGCTCTTAAATTCATTTATTCTTTTCCCGTTACTTATTCCTCCTGTGGCTAAATCCTGTGTTTTGAGACTTGACAGAAAAATGTGTGAATTATATATTTGAAATATTGATATATTTGGAACGATTTTTAGTATTTGTCGTACTATAGAGGGATAATCAATCATATATTATGTATTGATTTAGAGGATATTTTAGAGTTTTAATAATGTTTAAGAGGGGTTAACATGTTAATTAGGTATAAGAAAACATATGAGAAAATTGCAATGGGCCTGCTTTCGTTTATGCCAAATGAGAAGACAGTAAAAATCTTAGTAAATACAATAAAAGAATATGAAACAAATGATGATAATCACTTGTTCCTTTGGAAATTAGACGATATTGTAGGGATTATTGGAATACAATTATTACCAGATAAAGTTATTTTGATTAAACATTTGAGTGTAAACCCTTCATTCCGAAATCAAGGTATAGCAACGTCACTTTACGATGCTATTAGATCTCAATATACTGACTATACAATTGTAACAACACAAGAAATAGCTTCATTTATTGAACATTGTCACACTAGTTTAAAGGTGTTATAAAAAGAAACTCATTACCGTCTATAATAATTCCGTTCTTAACAAGGTTTTGCGCCTAAAAAGCAAGCGCTTGCAACTTGTCTAAAAATCAGTTTTTTGTCAACACAGTAAAAGGTGCTCATTTTATGAGCACCTTTTACTGTGTTGGAATATAAAATAGACATTAGTTAAAACGTTAAGAGATATAATTGAAGTTAAATTTCTAATAATGCCGTTATCTTTTCGTTTTTTAGATTTTTTGTTTGTGGAATACGACCAAACTTTAGTTATGGATATTTTTCAGAATATAAAATATTGATATGTTAATTTTTTGAAGGAGAAATAATATTTTTAGCATATAAATAGACGATTTATCGATATTAGAAAAATAAAAAATAACTGAGGATTAATTTCTACTTTACTCTCAGTGTATGAGGTTTTTAAGGTGGTTTATCGTATGCTTTTATTGATGTAATGGAAATCAACCACATTCGACTTCCTTAAAGGGGAAATTTGTTGATTAATTGACAGGGTCTTTTTTAAACAGCAAAAAAAGTGCTCTTTTTTAAGAGCACCTTTTTAAATTTTTCTTCTTATTTCCAACTGCTTTAATCTTTCCGTTATAACATCTGATCGATCACGAGTTGAATGTTTATTTATTAATTCTTCAGTAAATGTTGAGTAATGTTCTTTTTGATTTTGATAACGCCTGATTAATTCACGGTCATTTAGTGGAAGATCAAAATGTGTGTAATCTGTTTCATTTTGAATAGCTAACTGTAATTCTGAAATGATTTTATTAAAGTGAATAGAGTCAAGTCCGGCCATTGCTAATAAATTTTCATCATTAGAAAATGCAATAACATGACGCATTAATTTCTTTGCACCAGTAAAGTTTCTTCTTCTATAATGATATAATACAACGGATAATCTAATTAAACCTAACCATACTTTTTTATAATCTTCATTTAGCTCAAGCTTCCACTGTTCTTCAAGAATTTCATGACATTCAAAAAAATCATGATCAAAATGGAAATGACATAAGTATTTTATGTATCGTTCATTTTTATTGTAATGGACCAAGTTTTTCACCTCTTTATTACTCAAATTTTAACAGAAATGGAATTATTTAAAAAGAAGAAAGCCTAGAGCTAATGTCTAGGCTTTCACGTTTTGTTTATTCACGGGGTTAAATTAGCAGACGAAAGCACATCCAACAATGATTAATAAAATAAATAATACTACGATTAAAGCAAAGCTTCTGCCGTGGCCGAAACCGCCGAACTCTGGAGAAACAGCACCTTTACTCATGAAATAACCTCCTTACCAAAAAAATAATTCTCTTGCACTGATATCTTATGAAATTTATTAGAAATTGGTATAGGCAGAAATCTAAAAATTGTGGAACTATGTAACTTCATTAACGAAAAATCCTTTTCTGCTATATAGTTTTATGAAATAATACTTTATACTGTTAAAGAATATATTTTTATTATGAATGTAAGTTGGTGAGTAGTTTGTGAAGCAATATGAAGTTAAAATTGATGCATTTGAAGGGCCATTAGATTTATTACTTCATTTAATTCAACGATTTGAAATTGATATTTATGATATACCTGTATCTGAAATAACAGATCAATATGTTTCATATATTCATACAATGAAAGAATTAGAATTGGACATTGCAAGTGAGTATTTAGTGATGGCTGCTGAATTACTTGCAATGAAAAGTAAGAGTATTTTACCTAATCATGAAGAACAAGCTGATTGGGATGCGGTACTTGAAGAAGACCCTAGAGAAGAATTAATGAATCGATTAATTATATATAAGCAATTTAAAGAAGCGGCGATTGTATTTCAGGAAAAAGAATCAGAACGTGCGATGATTTTTACCCGAAACCCGGTTGACTTATCAGAATACGGACCTAGCCCAGAAGATATTGTGATGCCGACGGATGTAACGATTTACGATATGTTCGGTGCGCTCCAAAAGCTTTTTAAACGTAAAAAGTTACAAGAGCCGCTACAAACTAAAATCGTACGTGAAGAAATATCGATTGAAAAAAGAATGGATGAAATAATTACCTTCTTAAAAGGTATAAAAAAGCGAACTAATTTCATTAGTCTTTTCCCATATAATGATAAAGAAAGTATTGTAGTAACATTTTTAGCGGTTTTGGAGTTAATGAAAACAAAAGAAATTATCGTAGAACAGGAACAAAATTTTTCAGAAATTTTTCTAACATCACGGGAGGTTTTTGAAGAAAAGCAAGCTGAGGTGTACTTGTAATGGAGCAGGAAAATAATTTTTTAGGTGTTTTAGAAGGTTTATTATTTGTAGCTGGCGATGAAGGGATATCAATCGTTGAGCTATCAGAGACACTAGAACTAAATCAATCAGATGTTCTAGAACTAATTGAAACCCTAAGAAAAGAATATGAACAACCTAATAGAGGTTTACAGATTAGAATTTTAGCAAATCGATATAAACTTACTTCAAAAAGAGAGCATGGTGAGTTTTTCAAAAAATTAGTTGAAAGTCCATCGAATTCTTCGTTATCACAAGCGGCATTAGAAACTTTAGCGATCGTTGCATACCAGCAGCCAATTACGAGAACAGAAATTGAAGATATTCGTGGAGTTAAGACTGAAAAACCAATCCAAACTCTTGTCTCAAAATATTTAATAAAAGAAGTTGGACGAGCTGAAGGTACAGGGCGTGCAATTTTATACGGAACAACTTCCGAGTTTCTAGATTATTTTGGTTTAAAAAATATAAAAGAATTACCACCTTTACCACAAGATTTAAAAATAGAAGAGGTAGAGGCAGAAGCAGACTTGTTTTTTAGTAAATTTGAAAAGGAAGATTAGTTAAAAAATTCTGCAATTATTACCTTATCCTATGTTAAACTAATAGTATGGAAATCTTGGAGGGTGAAAGAATTGTTAATTTATAATTGTCATGGGTATGAATTAGTAAAGGCTCAACCAAATACTTCAGAAGATTTTTTTAATCGCTCTGAAGTTGAATATGAATATAATGGTCAAAAAATTGTAACTTCTGTTTTATATGTAAGATTCTTCGAAGAAAAACTGTCAGAATTTAGTGCGTTGGAAGCAACTAGACTATTTGAAAATGAAAATCTTTCGGTTGATTTTCGCGATATAGTTGCACTTGCATTAATTATTAAAAATCCTGACTATCGAGGAAGAAAGCGAATATATATTAATGAATTAGATCAATTCTCAAAAGAGTTACAAGGTGTTGATTTTGATAAAGTAGTAGGCTATGCGAAAAGTATGAAACAAAATTCAAATAAAATTGAAATATCGATCTAAGTTAACGGAGGGAATAAAATGTCGAATAAGATGGTAGAGCATCAATTAAAAATTGTAGGAAATCAATTAGGTATTGTTGGTCTAGAATGTAATTTGTTTTTAAATAAGAATTCTTTACCGTCATTTCAACATGAAGATTCAAAAGTGGATAGTAACTACTTAGAGAAAATCCTGTCGTCACTACGTAGAATTACAGTTTATTGTGAGGACGCAAAGGAAGTGTGTGAGAAAATTTTAAGTGGACAGTTTCATAAAGCAACTGCAGAAAACACATTACATAAAATTTATCACAGATGCATTGCAGAATTTTTCTCTCCTAAAAATGATGCGTGGTATGAAAATAGCCGTGCAGCTTACACAGGTAATCAAGCGATTACTTTTTATAAAGCTGTGCCAACTACCATTCAAGATTTATTTTCGTCATTAGAAAAGGTTTTTCAACAAATGCGTGAAGAACTTGAGTATTATGAAACGGATTACTCAACAAAGCAAATGCAACAATACAAACAGTAATTAGAAAATAGTAAAATGTAAATAGTATGTTTAAGACAAAAGACTAGAAAAAATTTCTAGTCTTTTCATTTTGGTTTAAAACAATAAAAAAATTGGATATTTCTAGAAATTTACATACAGGATAAGTTACAATACAATTGAAATTTCTTTTGTAAGAGAAGAGGATTAGAAATGAAACAAATGTATTCAATAGGACAAAGGACAATCAAAACAGCAATAGGTAGTGGAATATCCCTCTTGGTTGCCGAAACACTCCATCTGCAAAATTATAGTACAGCTGCTGTAGTTACATTATTAAGCATTCAAAATACAAAACGCAGATCGTTTATTGTTGCGATCCAACGATTTGTTGCTTCAGTTATTGCGATGTTAATTGGGTGGATGATGTTTGAGTTTTTGAGTTATACACCATTGACAGTAGTCATTTATTTTCTGTTAACGATTCCTTTATTAGTGACATTAAAACTACAAGAAGGAATCATTCCAAGCTCAGTAATCGTTTTACAAATTTATGTAGGTAATGATAAATCAATTTCATTTTTATTAAATCAAGTAGAAATATTGGCAGTAGGGATCTCGATTGCTTTAATTATGAATACATATATGCCAAGTATTGAGAAGAAAATGATTGAATCACAAAAGAAAATCGAACAAAATTTTAAGATGTTACTTCTTGGGATTGCTTTAAAAATGAAGGGTAAGGATGAAGATTTACAAAATGATTTAATAAATGAAACTAAAGCCCTATTACATACTGCTAAAACATTAGCGTATAGACAAGTTGAAAATAGCTTTATAAAAACGAATTTATACTATATTAATTATTTTGAAATGAGGGAGCGCCAATTTGAAATAATAGCCAACCAAATTATTCCTTTATTAAAAAAAGTTGAGCTAAATTATCCTCATTCAAAAATTGTTGCTGAATTTTTTGAAGACACGGGTGTTTATTTAAAAGAAAAATCGACAGGAATTGAATTATTAGGTGAATTCAATCATATGATGAATGATTTCAGAAAGATGCCTTTACCTGAATCTAGAGATGAGTTTGAGACAAGAGCCAGTTTAATGATGATTGTATACGAACTGGAAAAAGTGATCTCATTAAAAATGGAGTTTTATTCAGAAAATCATACGGCTTTGGAAAAAGCAAATTAATCATCTAATAAATGTGATTCACCTATGTTAATAGCATGAATACAGGTAATAGCTATAATTTTAATGTCATACAATGAAGAGTAGAAGAGAAATTTATTTTCTCTGGTGGAGGTGTATGATGTTAAATCAATCTGAACTCGTCACTTACTTTCGGGAAGTCGAAATATGGTGTGCAAATGTATTACAGTTACTGGCTGAAAGATTTGACCATATTCAAGAAAAGGAATTATTAGAATATAAAATTAAGCTATTATTAAACAGAATGGGGACAACGAGTCATTATGTAGATCAAAATACTTTTTTAGATGAAATTAGTATGGATGTTGACGATATACAAGAACGGTTAATATCGATATTAAATGAAGAAGAGTATGACGATAGCTACGCATATCGTGTAATGGACGTTGAAGAAAAAGTTGGAATTGGTAAGCACGAGCTTCCACCATTACCTTATCCTTATAATGCGCTAGAGCCGTATATATCAAAAGAAATTATGATGCTACATCATGATAAGCATCATAAAAGTTATGTAGATGGTTTAAATAAAGCCGAGATTGAGTTAGAAAAGGCCCGGAAAAATAAACAATATGACTTGATTAAGCATTGGGAAAGAGAGCTTGCATTTCATGGGTCTGGACATTATTTGCATACGATTTTTTGGAATAATTTAAGTAAATCAGGTGGAGGGCAACCTCACGGAGCGCTATTAAAGCAAATTGAAGATGATTTTGGAAGTTATGATGACTTTAAAGAGCATTTTACACAAGCTGCTAAAAAAGTAGAAGGAGTTGGTTGGGCCATTTTAGTTTGGGCACCAAGAGCTAATCGTTTAGAAATTCTTCAAACTGAAAAGCATCAGCTATTTACTCAGTGGGATACAATTCCTTTACTAGTTTTAGACGTTTGGGAACACGCATACTATTTACAATATAAATTTGATAAGGATGCGTACATTACAAATTTTTGGAACATTGTTAATTGGCCAGATGTCAATTATCGATATGATTATGCTAGTCAATTAAAATGGCAACCATTTTACTAAATGCCATACATTATGAAGTGCTTAAATTCGCTAAAGGATTATACCTTAACGGATTTAAGCACTTTTTTTCTTAAAAAAAGTCATTTTTTTATAGTTTAATTCGTAAACTTGTACTAATTAGGACTAACTGTGGAGTTGATGCGAAAGATGAAAAAATGGCTAGTATTAGGAATCATTGGCTTATTTTTAATCGGAATTCTAATTCCGACGAATAATGTTAAAGCATTTGGAGGAGTTAGTGCTAGAAATGCCGTTTTGATGGACCAAAAAACTGGACGAATCTTGTATGGTAAAAAAATGCATGACTCTGAAAGAATAGCCAGTATTACAAAAATTATGACTGCGCTTTTAGCTGTTGAGTCTGGTAAAATGCAAAATACTGTAACAATTAGTTCAAGAGCAGTTCAAACTGAAGGGTCGTCCATTTATTTAAAACCTGGACAAAAAATTAAGTTAGAGGATTTAGTGTATGGCTTAATGCTTAGGTCAGGGAATGATGCTGCTAATGCGATTGCAGAAGCTGTCGGCGGAAGCATAGAAGGTTTTATTTATATGATGAACGAAAAAGCAAAAGAAATCGGAATGAGTAATACATATTTTAGTAATCCGTCGGGTCTCGATCAGCAAGGAAAAGAACATTACTCATCTGCGTTTGATATGGCGTTATTAACTAGATACGCTATGCAAAATCCTAAATATGCAAAAATAGCTGGGACGAAAGTACATCGTGCGCCGAATACGGCAGAATCTTGGGACTATGTATGGAAAAATAAAAATAAATTACTCACTTTTATGTATAAGTATAGTACTGGAGGTAAAACAGGATTTACTAAAAAAGCAAGAAGAACACTTGTATCAACAGCTTCTAAAAACGGTATGGATTTAATTGTTGTTACTCTCAATGATGGGCAAGATTGGCAAGATCATATGTCGTTATTTGAATATGGATTTAGTCATTATCCTTTAACAAAAGTATTAAGTAAAGGCGGTATAAAGGAAGTAACCAATAAAAAATACAAAGGGCATGTTTATTTAAAGAATGATTTCTCTTATCCGTTAGAAAAGAAAGAGAGAGATCAGGTGAGAATAACCATCGAAATGCAAAAACCTACGAAAAAGAAAATCGCAAACGGTGCAATTGTTGGGAAAGCAATTATTGAATTAGAAGGGGAACAAATTGGGGTTCGAAATATTTTTTATAGTGATAGTAAAGTAAAAGTATTTACAAAAGAAATTATCCAAAATGGAAAAGATGTTCTATTAAGCTTAATGGGAGAGCACTCAGATGGTTAATATCATTTGGGTTGCTCTTACAATAATTGGTTTTATTTTTGCTATGGTCAATGGCACAATGGACGAAGTAAATAAAGCGGTATTCGATGGAGGAAAGCAAGCAATCACCATCATAATTGGACTAGTTAGTGTTCTTGTTTTCTGGTTAGGCTTAATGCGCATAGCAGAAGAATCTGGATTATTAAAGATCTTTTCGAAAATATTTCAACCCTTTTTATCTTTCCTATTTCCGAGAATTCCTAAAAATCACCCAGCTCTTGGTTATATTATGTCCAATATGGTCGCTAATTTATTTGGCTTAGGGAATGCTGCAACACCTCTAGGTATAAAAGCAATGGAACAACTGAAATTATTAAATAGAAATAGTAACGAAGCAAGTGATGAGATGATTACTTTTTTAACATTAAATACGAGTGCTATTACACTAATTCCTACAACAGTGATCGGAGTTCGAATGGCGTATCATTCTTCAAATCCGACTGAAATAGTGGGTGTTACAATACTGGCGCAAGTTGTTTCTTTTATTGGGGGACTTGCTGTAAATAGCTATTTTGCAAGTAGGAGAAATCGAAGGGGGAGAAAATAAATGGGATATATGAATGCGGTATCTCTTTATATCATTCCATTTATTATCGCAATAATCTTAATACATGGAACTTGGAAAAAAGTACCTACTTATGAATCTTTTGTAGAAGGCGGAAAAGAAGGAGTAACGATTGCAGTTCAACTCATTCCGTTTTTAGTCGGAATGCTCGTATCTATTTCGATCTTTAGAGCGTCTGGTGCGTTAGAGTTTTGTGTAGAACTTTTACGCCCATTATTAAGTTCATTAGGTATTCCTGCAGAAGTTTTTCCACTTGCCGTTATTCGCCCAATATCAGGTTCTGCTGCGTTAGGTATTACTTCAGATTTAATTAAAAGCTATGGGCCGGATTCTTTTATTGGAAGGTTAGCTTCGACTATGCAAGGAAGTACAGATACGACTTTATATGTTTTAACAGTCTATTTTGGAGCAGTAGGCATTCGTAAAATGGGAGATGCTTTAAAAGTAGGATTAATTGCAGATGCAATTAGTATTATTTTTTCGATCATTTTTGTCACAATGTTTTTTTCTTAATACAACAAGCAGGCAACTTGAATCAGATTAATCACTATAAAAAGTACTTTAATTCCTATTAATACGGGATAAAAGTACTTTTTTATTGCGCATTCCTTATTAATATCTTATAATACCAATAAGAATAGTTGGTATTAAGACAACATTCAATTTTACCCATGTTGCATATAATGGATTGGAAGAAACTAACCTTTTTTGTAACATAAAGGAGTTTGAAACTATGAAAGTTGTAAAGTCAGTACACGAGCTGATTGGATCAACACCATTGCTTGAAATTACAACATTCCCTTTACCAAAAGGAACGAAACTATTTGCAAAGTTAGAATTCTGTAATCCAGGTGGAAGTGTAAAAGATCGGCTTGGAATGGAATTATTAGAAAGTGCATTTAATGAAGGTAAATTAGAAAAAGGTGGTACAGTAATTGAACCTACCGCTGGTAATACAGGAATTGGTTTAGCATTAGCAGCTATAAAATATGGAGTAAATGCTGTATTCGTCGTTCCTGAAAAATTCAGTTTAGAAAAACAAACTTTAATGAAAGCGCTTGGTGCTAAAATTGTAAACACACCTACAGAAGATGGCATGACAGGTGCTATAAAAAAAGCAAATGAACTTTCAAAAGAAATACCGAATTCTTTTGTACCTTCACAATTTAGTAATGAAGCGAATCCAAGAACGTATTACAAAACATTAGGTCCAGAGCTGGTTGACCAGCTCGATGGGAAAATAGATGTATTTGTTGCAGGTGCTGGAAGTGGAGGAACCTTTACTGGAACAGCTATGTATTTAAAAGATAAATTACAAGGTGTAAAAACGGTTATTGTTGAGCCAGAAGGATCCATATTAAACGGTGGAGAACCTGGATCACATGATACTGAAGGAATTGGAATGGAATTCATTCCTGGGTTTGTAGATACGAACCTTTTTGATGATATTTATACAGTTCTTGATGCGGACGCATTTCGATTAGTAAAAGAACTAGCAATAAAAGAAGGGCTTTTAGTAGGAAGTTCCTCAGGAGCTGCATTATATGCAAGTTTAAAGGAAGCCCAAAAAGCAAAACCAGGGAGTACAATCGTAACGATTTTCCCAGACAGTAGTGAAAGATACTTAAGTAAAAACATATATAGCGAGGGATAAATAATGAAGAAAAAGACGGCGTTAATACACGGGGGAATTAGTAGAGATGAAACAACTGGTGCAGTTAGTGTTCCAATTTATCAAACTAGTACGTATAAACAAGATGCTGTTGGCAAACATAGAGGTTTTGAATATTCCAGAACAGGCAATCCGACACGACATGCTCTTGAAGAGTTAATGAAAGACATTGAGCACGGAGTTGCAGGATTTGCTTTCGCCTCAGGAATGGCGGCAATTCATACTGTTTTTAGTCTATTCAAAACGGGTGATCATATTGTAGTTGGAGATGATGTATATGGTGGTACTTACCGTTTACTGACTAGAGTATTATCGAATTTAGGCGTAACAGCTACATTTGTTGATACAAGTAATATCGCTTTAGTTGAAAATGTTATATCACCAAATACAAAAGCGATTTTTATTGAGTCACCTAGTAATCCATTATTAAAAATTACTGATATTAAAGCAATTGCTAAACTTGCGAATGAATATGAATTAATAACGATTGTAGATAATACATTTGCGACTCCATACTGGCAACAACCACTTACATTAGGTGCTGATATTGTTGTTCATAGTGGTACTAAGTACCTTGGAGGACATAGTGACGTAGTAGCGGGTCTTGCTGTAACGAATAGAGAAGACCTTGCAGAAGAATTAGCATTTTACCAAAACTCAATTGGTGGCGTTTTAGGTCCAAACGATAGCTGGATCCTACAACGTGGTATTAAAACACTTGGAATCAGAATGGAAGAGCATGAAAGAAATACGGAAGCAATTGTTAATTTCTTAACGAATCATCCAAATATAAATAAAGTTTTCTATCCTGGATTATCGACTCACCCAAATCATGAATTAGCAAAACAACAAAGCAGTGGATTTGGTGGCATGTTATCTTTTGAATTAAAAGAAGGTCTAGATCCAGAAGAATTTGTAGGCAAGTTAAAGTGGTTCACTTTAGCAGAAAGTTTAGGAGCAGTTGAAAGTCTTGTAGGAATTCCTTCAAAAATGACACATGCTTCGATTCCAAGGGAAAAACGAATTGCTTCAGGAATTTCTGATGAATTAATTCGATTATCAATCGGTTTAGAAGATATTGAAGATTTAATTGAAGACCTAGAACAAGCATTAATATTTCAAACATCAAAGGTGAGATAAATGGGTAGAGAGTTTTTAGATGTATTTACTGGTTGGGCAGATAGTTACGATTCTTTTGTTCAAGGCCATGACCCAGAATATAAAGAAGCATTTCGACGTTATGATGAAATACTAGGTGAAATTGTTAAAAGAAGTGGAAATAGTATCCTTGAATTTGGAATAGGAACAGGCAATTTAACAAAATTACTTTTTGATGCAGGGAAAACTGTATTTCCAATCGAACCATCTCCTGAGATGAGAATTATCGCTTCAAAAAAATTAGGAGAAACTATTACAATTCACGATGGAGATTTAATTGATTTTCCTAAACCACAAGTACAAATTGATACAATTGTTAGTTCATATGTATTTCATCATCTAACTGATCTTGAAAAATATGAAGCTATTAAAATATATAGCTCATTATTAAATTCAGGTGGGAAAATTGTATTTGCAGATACAATGTTTTTAACTGAAAACGAATATAAAAACGAAATTACAAAAGCAGAACAGGCAAACTTTATCAATTTAAGAGACGATTTAAAAAGAGAATACTATCCATTAATTCCAGTTGTGCGTTCTCATTTTGAAAAAAATGGGTTTGATGTGAAATTCGAACAATATAATGATTTTGTATGGATCGTTGAAGCTACAAAAAAATAGAGAGAAGAAATTTAGGAGGATATAGATTATGCCATCAGTAGAAAGCTTTGAATTAGATCACACAAAAGTAGTAGCACCTTATATTAGACATTGTGGTACACATGCAGTTGGAACAGACGGAGTTGTAACAAAATATGATATTCGTTTTTGCCAACCGAATAAGCAAGCTCTACAACCTGCTACAATCCACACTTTAGAGCACTTATTAGCATTAAACGTCCGAGAAGCAGTACCTGCTGGAGACCCGTTTAAAATTATCGACTTATCTCCGATGGGATGCCAAACTGGATTTTACTTAATTATTGCTGGTACACCAACAATTTCAGAAGTAATCACATTATTACGTAAAACAGCTGAACTAGGATTACAAGTAGAAGAAGTACCAGCTGCGAACGAACTTCAATGCGGCCAAGCGAAACTTCACGACCTTGAAGGCGCAAAAAAATGGTTGAAATATTGGAGCGAGCAATCTGACGAAACATTAGAGAGTGTATTTGCTTAATATGAAAAACGTCATCTAAATTGATGACGTTTTTTTTAAATTTGATAAAAGATTGTTATGCCAACAGCCGAACTGCAAATAAAATGATGGAAACTGCAAATAAAAAAGCCAAAACTGCAAATAAGCCAAGGAATCATTAATAAACGCGAGCGAAACTTACAATAATTAAATAAAATAACAGTGACATCGATTGAAAATTGATCAAAAAGCTTAAATCTATTAAAAATCATTAAAATGCTTTTGATTTTGGATTAATAGTCCAATCTTTTTGTCGCTATTGTTCTCTTTAACCCGCAGGCGCACTAAAGAAGGGTCAAATCTCGCCCAAAAGAAAGAGGTAATTAACCTCATAGAGCTACATTTATCTTTAGAAACATTGTTAATTAATGTTCTTTTTTCAACAGCGAAAAGACGTCACCTAAATCGATGACGTTTCTTTATTACTAATCTATCGGTCTTATTGGATATTGTTAGTTAATTAATCACAAGAAGTAATTTTTCTTTAGGGACAGTAAACTTGATTGATCCGATGTTTTCTTCGATATCTTCAATTGTTGGAATGTCATCGAAGCTTTGGATTGAAATTGCATCATCGAGGCAAAGTAATATGTAAGGATAATTCGTTTCTGTAGAGTCATAGATTAATTTGTATGCTTTTGCAGGTTTATCTGATGTAAAAAAAACATCGCCTAATTTAAACGAACCGACTGAATTATATTTTATGGCAGGATTAAAGGAATAATTCATATAGTAAGCTCCTTTTTCATTTTTACTTATTATATTATTGACGGAATTTTAATAGATTAAACAGCAAACTAGTAATTTGCTTGAATTGTAATAGAAAGTTTATTTTTTTGTGTAACTAACGTGATTTCACCAATCCAATCTTCTATATCACCTAATGTTGGCATAATGTCATAATTTTGGACTAGTTTAGCATCTGATAGTGAAATAAGCACATATGGGAAGTCATCTTCATTTTCTTCAAAAACAAGCATATAGATTGTTTCATGTTTTTTAGTAATCAGTACACTACCTGGCGTTATTATTTTAGAGCGATCAAATGCGGAAGGGTGTTTTAAAGTTAAATTCATTTCTATTACCTCGTTTCTGCAAATCTAGTAAATTATATGATAGATTTTTGAAAATATGAGTAGAAGGTCAGTGGAATCGACTGAGATAAAATGCAGTAAAGTATTAGATTTTTGTTTTATTTTTTTGTTCGTTTCCTTTTAAAAGCTAATTCCTTTTCTTTTCTACTTGTTTTCAATTGTATAAATCTGTATGATGGTTGAAGAGGTGAAATGATCGAATGGAAAGATTACAGAAAGTTATTGCTAGGGCGGGAATTGCTTCTCGTCGTAAAGCAGAAGAGTTAATTAAAGAAGGTAAAGTAAAAGTAAATGGTCAGGTTGTTACAGAGTTAGGTGTAAAAGTGAGCGGTAATGATCGTGTTGAAGTGGAAGAGATTCCTATTGATAAAGAAGAGCCAGTTTACTTCCTTCTATATAAACCATCAGGCGTAATATCAAGTGTGTCAGATGATAAAGGTAGAAAAGTTGTAACAGACTTTTTTCCAATGATTAAACAACGTATTTATCCAATTGGTAGATTGGATTTTGATACATCAGGTATTATTTTATTAACAAATGATGGAGAATTTTCAAATTTACTTCAACATCCAAAATATGAAATAGATAAAGAATATATTGCAAAAGTAAAGGGGATCCCTACTAAGGAGAACTTACGTAAGCTAGAAAGAGGAATTATGCTTGAGGATGGGAAAACTGCTCCTGCTCAAGTTAAGATGATTTCGCTTGATAAAGGCAAAAATACTGCAATTATAAGACTAATCATTCATGAAGGCAGAAACCGTCAAGTTAAGAGAATGCTTGAAGCTATTGGATCTCCAGTTATGAAATTAAAACGTGAGCGATATGCATTTTTAGATTTAACTGGATTAACACCTGGTGATGCAAGAGAACTTTCACCTCATGAAGTAAAAAAAATAAGAGCAATGGCTTCTGCTAAGCCTCGCTAATGCCGAGTCAGACTGTTGATAACACTTTCTTTTTCGAATGTCATCCCTTTTATGAGCTAACTGCTTATATGGTTGGTATTTTGACAAAACTGTGTTTAAATCAGTCTGATATCATATATTTGGACTTATGTCTTCACACTGACTCGGTAAATACCGAGTTTTTTCTTTTCTTTAAAAATGATTAATTCAGTATAAAAAATTGAAAATTTAGTCTTTTTTGAAACATATCAAAATTCTATTCAAGAATAGGAAATAATGATATTCTATCATATGGGGGGAACTGTATATATGAAGAAAAATAGGACGTTAATACGAACAATTATCTTATTAGTTTTGCTTTGTGCAATTGGGTATACTTTTTACATAAATTTCTTTAAGGATGATGAAGTAATTACAAAAGGAAGTAAAGCACCAAACTTTGCAATGACGGAGCTAAGTTCTGGAAAACAATATACTCTTTCGGGTGAAAAAGGAAAAGGTGTAATCGTTAACTTTTGGGGAACATGGTGCGAACCATGTAAGCGTGAAATGCCTTTTATGAACGAAATCTACTTAAAATACAAGGACAAAGGTATTGAATTACTTGCTATGAACGCAGATGAATCGAAATTTTCTGTAGAAAGATTTGTAAGCGATTATAAACTTAAGTTTCCAGTTGGAATTGATAAAGATCAAGAGGTTTTAAATATATATGGTGTAAATCCTTTACCAACATCATTTTTTGTAAGTCCTGATGGGACCATTAAACGAATCGTAACTGGACAAATGACGCCGAGCTCTTTCGAAAGTTATATTAAGGAAATATTGCCAAAATGATGAGTGAGCATTAGTTAGGGGAAATAATATGGAGACTTTTAAATGTGAATGTGGTCATCTTAATCATGTAGGTACTGTAATATGTGAATCGTGTGGTAAACCTCAAGATGAAGGTGCAACGGAATTACTTGATATGCGCTATGAAGGTACTGCTAGAAGGTCAATCGTTAATAATCAAACATTTATCGATAAAGTTTGGACTTTTTTCTCATCTGTAAAGGTGGCAGTCATCATCATAATTATAACTCTAGTAGCAGCAGCACTAGGTACTATTTTTCCGCAACGAGATTTACTACCGCCTACTGCGAATCCAACTACGTATTATCAAGACGAATATGGTATTTTTGGTAAGGTCTACGATGCAATTGGATTAGATAACACTTTTAGCTCTTGGTGGTTTATGTTATTAGTCGCATCGATTGGGATCTCACTTGTGATTTGTAGTTTAGATCGAATTTTACCACTCTATAAAGCGCTAAACAAACAAACGGTTACTAGACATCCAAATTTTTTAAAAAGACAAAAAATGTTTGGTATTAATAGAGTTGATAATATTCCAGAAGAAATTGAAAAAGCTAAAGTTAAGTTACAAAAAAGAGGATATAAAATCCGAGAAGAAAATGGCAATATTTTAGCTGAAAAAGGTCGCTTCTCACGTTGGGGCCCATATGTAAACCACATTGGCTTAATTATCTTTTTGATAGCGGTTATGTTGAGATATGTTCCAGGAATGTACATGGACAAGGCTCTATGGGTTCAAGAAGGTGAATTAAAACCGGTAGTTGGAACGAATCAAAACTATTATATTAAATTAAAAGATTTTCATATGGAAACATATGATAAAAATAAAGAAAGTAAGATCTATAAAAAAGCAATTGAGCGTTATGGAAATGACAAAATTCCAAAAAACTATCAGGCCGATGTTACGCTATATAAAAGACAAGGTAATTTAATACCTGGGGAAGACCCGAAACTTAAAAAAGTTAAGGATTATAGTATCAAAGTTAATGAACCTTTAAAGTTTCAAAACTTTGCTCTATATCAAGTAGACTATCGAATCGGAGAGTTTAGTGCATTTTTATTTACATTACAAAATAAACAAACAGGAGAAAAATTAGGTCCAATTAAAGTTGATTTACAAAATCCTAAACAATTTTATGATTTGAAAAATGGATATAAAGTAGAACTTAAAAATTATTTTCCTGATTTTTATTTTAACTCTGATGGTCAACCTGATACGAAAACAAGAAAACCAGACAACCCAGCATTTGTATTTAAAATGACGACGCCAAAAACGCCAAAAGGTGAAGTAGCTTTCGTTGCGATTAAGCAAAATATTGAACCAAATGGGGAAAATAAGTATAAGATGTCATTTGCTGGAATTGAAACAAAAGATTCAACTGGATTAACTGTTCGAAAAGATTTAACACTATGGCTACTTGCACTTGGTGGAGCGATCTTTATGATTGGTGTTATTCAAGGTATGTATTGGTACCATCGTCGTATTTGGATCCAAAATCAAGATGGGGAAATTTGGATAGCGGCATTTACGAATAAAAACTATTATGGATTAAAGCAAGAGTTGAAGAAAGTGTTGGGAGACACAAAGATTGAAGTTCCTATTGATCAACAAGCTGAGAAAAGCGTTTAATTAGGGGGAAAATATGTACGAGCTAAGTAGTAATTTTTTATTTACCGCGTTTATTTGTTATATTGTAGCTACTTTCTTTTTTGGCGGCTCGATGAAAACAAATGATAATGGTCCTAATAAATGGGGTACTATTGGTATTTCTGTAACGATTATTGGATTTTTATCACAACTTACTTATTTTGTTACTAGATGGATTGCAGCAGGACATGCACCTGTTAGTAATCTATTTGAATTTATTACATTCTTTGGGATGATGTTGATTTTTGCGTTTATTATGATTTATTTCATGTATCGCTTAAATATAATCGGACTTTTCGCATTACCATTGTCGATTATTATCATTGCTTATGCAACAGTATTTCCACATGAAGTTAAGCCATTAGTTCCTTCTTTAAAAAGTTATTGGTTATACATTCATGTAACGACTGCGGCATTAGGAGAAGCTATTTTAGCTATTAGTTTTATTACAGGTCTAATTTATTTAATTAAAAATATCAATCAAAAAGTTTCAAATAAGAAAACATTTTGGTTAGAAGCTGTTTTATACTTCTTAGTAACTGTTGTTGGTTTTATCGTTATTTCAACGGCATTTTCTGCATCAGGCTACGAAGCAAAGTATACTTGGATCAATAAAGATAAAGTTCAAGAAGAAATGGTTTATAATCTACCTTCACTAGTAGGACCTCATAAAGGTGAATTAAAAACAGAAGGTAAATTTGAAGCTCTTGCAGAAGTGCCAGCTATGGTGAATGCTAAAAAATTGAACACAGTAATTTGGTCAATCTTTGCAGGTGCAGCATTATATGCAATTATTCGTTTAATCCTTAGAAAACGAATTGGAGCATTTTTACAGCCTTTTGTTCAGAAGGTAGATAGTGAATTATTAGATGAAATTGGATATCGTGCTGTTGCGATTGGTTTTCCAGTATTCACTCTTGGTGGACTAATCTTTGCCATGATTTGGGCTCAAATTGCTTGGACGAAATTATGGAGTTGGGATCCAAAAGAAGACTGGGCATTAATAACTTGGTTATTCTATGCAGTTTTCCTACATCTTCGTTTTAAACGAAATTGGCAAGGGGAAAAATCTGCATGGCTAGCTGTTATCGGATTTGCGATTATTATGTTTAACTTGATTGCAGTTAACTTAATCATTGCAGGTTTACATTCATACGCATAATAAAAAGATGTGCTAAAAACCCCCGTAGAGGAAATTAATTTTTCCATGGCGGGGGTTTTTCTACGTTAAGAAAGAAAGTTTAATAAACAATTTCTTAAGGTCTTCGTTGTTTGATTCTGGATTTTTTCACTAATTTATGGAAATAATAAATTAAGAATTATGTAAAAATGTTCACAAATTGTACTAGAATATACGATTTTTATTATGTAAAATTATGAAGAGGGGGTTATATGCATGGAACAAAATATAAAAATATTAATAGCAGATGATGAAGATCGTATTAGACGATTATTGAAAATGTATTTGGAACGTGATGGATATAGTATTGATGAAGCTGATAATGGTGAAGATGCTTTAAATTTAGCATTAAAAAATGAATATTCATTGATTGTACTAGATTTAATGATGCCAAAAATTGATGGAGTGGAAGTTTGTAGGGAATTACGAAAAACTAAAACAACGCCAGTCATCATGCTAACGGCTAAAGGTGAAGAAACAAATCGTGTTCAAGGTTTTGAAGTTGGTACGGATGACTATATCGTTAAACCTTTTAGCCCACGTGAAGTAGTACTTCGAGTAAAGGCTCTATTAAGACGTGCTTCTCCAGTACCGGTATTTACTTCAGATAATACTTCTGCAAAAGATATAGTAGTATTTCCGCATTTAACGATCGATAATGATGCTCATAAAGTAATTGTGGCAGGTGAAGATATAAGCTTAACGCCAAAAGAATATGAGTTATTGTTATTTTTAGCGAAATCACCTGAGAAAGTATTTGATCGAGAAACATTGTTAAAATCTGTATGGCAGTACGATTTTTTTGGGGATTTACGAACAGTTGATACACATGTCAAACGACTTCGAGAAAAATTAAGTAAGAGCTCTGAAGATGCTGCAAAAATGATTGTCACAGTATGGGGCGTGGGTTACAAATTTGAAGTAGGTCAGGAGTAATGATTCTAAGAAGTTTAGTTGGAAAGCTTTGGCTTACAATTATATTATTAGTATCCCTTGTGTTATCCTTTCTGACATTTGTCTTAATAGGTTTTTTTGAAAAATTTTATATTGACCTTCAAGTCCAAAATATGAAAGATGATGCTTCGAAAATTGCACAATTAATAGAAAATGGCCAACCAATTTCAAATATTGAATATTTATCAAATAATATTGTGAGTAGGTATTCAAGAGTAATTATTTCGATTGATGGTCAGAAACCGTGGTATTCAAACAATACATATGGAATACAAGATTTACCTTTTAAAGAAATACAAAATGATGATGTATTAGACCAAACACTAACTAAGGATAAAGAGGTTAGTAAAAGACTAGTCTACGGTGAAAATAGTGAAAGGGAAAAATTAGTTGTTGGTGTGCCGTTAAATGCTAATGCAAAAAATGGAGCTGTATTTGTTTACCAAACATTGCAACCTGTTAAAGTAATGATTCACCAAACAACTAATTTTGTTTTGCTCGCTGCATCAATTGGAATCGTATTAACAACATTTTTCTCTTTTTTCCTTTCATCAAAAATTACAGCACCGTTAAGAAAGATGAAAGAAGTTGTGGGTAGTATGACTTCGGGTAATTTTAATGTGAAAGTGCCAATCCATTCAAGTGATGAAATTGGAGAGTTAGCTTACTCATTTAATAAAATGAGTAAACAGTTAAATTTTAATATGAATGCATTAAAGCAAGAAAAAGAAAAGGTTTCTAATATAATTACAAGTATGGTAGATGGCGTTATTTCAATCGATAATGAAGGACGAATTATCACAACAAATCCACCGGCAGAACGCTTTTTAAAAATGCTTAATGATGATTATTTTGAAGAAGAAACCTCGTCACTCGTTTTAACGAAGGAATTACTAGATTTATTTGAATTAGTTGTTGTAAGTGAGAAAAAGCAATTTATTGAATTAAATTTTGATCAAGGTAATTGGCAAGTTTTAATGTCGCCACTTTATAATCAGACAAATATAAGAGGCGTTGTAGCTGTAATCCGAGATGTGACAGAACAAAGGCGTTTGGAGAAGATGAGAAAGGACTTTATAGCTCATGTCTCTCATGAGTTACGTACTCCTATTTCTTTACTACAGGGCTATAGCGAAGCGATTGTAGATGGTGTAGCAGAATCTAAAGAAGAAATGCAAGAGTTGTCACAAATTATTTATGATGAGTCACTTCGAATGGGTAGATTAGTAAATGATTTGTTAGATTTAGCAAGAATGGAAAATGGTTTTACTGAATTGAATCGAGATCATGTCCCATTGATTCAATTTGTAGATCGAATTTTACGTAAGTTCAAAGGGCTAGCAAAAGAAAAAAATATTAAGCTATTTGGTGAAATCGATAATGTTCCACATGTAGATGTATATATCGATGAAGATCGTATGGAGCAAGTTTTTACTAATTTAATTGATAATGCTATTAGACATACAAATGAAAATGGCAGAATAATTGTATCTGTAAGTCAAAATGAAACATCGACAATATTTAGATTCATTGATTCGGGTGCAGGGATTTCAAGTGAAGATTTACCATTTGTGTTTGAACGTTTTTATAAGGCCGATAAAGCTCGTACTAGAGGTAGGAGCGGTACTGGTTTAGGGTTAGCAATTGTTAAAAATATTGTCAATGCGCATGGTGGATCAATCAAGGTTTCAAGTGAGATTGGACATGGAACGACATTTAAAGTGAAAATCCCTCATGATTTACGAATGAACGAAAAAGATGTAGAGTAATCTTGTTTCATATAAAACATTTTTCCTGAGATTTTAGTTTCTAAACTTCAAGTTAAATAAAGTTATGTTTGGACTATTCTAACCTGAGGAAAATAATTGAAATATAGTATTTTACACAACAAATTCTAAATAAAATAATTGAATTCTTACTCGATATATCTTACGATTGAATTAATGAAATATTGATGAGTTTAGTGCAAATATTGCTTAAAAGGGAATCTGGTTACAATCCAGAACTGTCCCCGCAACTGTAATGTGGACGAAACGGCTATCCACTGTTCGAAAAGAATGGGAAGGACGGAGTAGGTTGAAGCAAAGTCAGTAGACCTGCTAAAGTCATCCTTGTTCAATTCTTCGGGGAGTAAGAGTTTGAAGCAGCAGTTGCAAGACTTCTTGTATATGTATGTTGTTTCAGCCCCGTTCATAATGAATGGGGTTTTTTTATGCTTTCCAAAATTTTAGGAGGATTCAAATGAAGAAGTTTTTAGCTAGTTTTATCATGATTATATTGTGTTTAGGTTTATTTGGTTGTACTAATGATACGACACAAAAAAAATCGAATGTAGGTACAAATGAACAAGCTACTTTTCCAATGACGGTTAAAGATGCTACGAAAAAAGAAGTTACGTTAAAAGAAGCGCCTAAAAGAATCGTTTCACTAATTCCAAGTAACACAGAAATCCTTTACTCTATTGGAGAAGGGAAAGAGGTCGTTGGAGTAACAGATTTTGATAATTATCCAAAGGAAGTAAAAAACATTGATAAAGTTGGCGGAAACAATGCTGACATGACTTACAATGTTGAAAAAATTATTTCACTAAAGCCTGATTTAGTATTAGCTCATGAATCAAGTTTAGGAATTTCTGCTGATGGCTTAGAGCAATTAAAACAAGCAGGAATCAATGTGTTTGTCGTTAAAAACGCTGCAACTATTAATGATGTCTATGATACAATTTTACAAGTTGGAGAAATCACAGGTAAAACTAAGCAATCTAAAAAAGTAGTAAGTGGAATGAAAACAAAATTAGATGAAATTAGCAAAAAAACAGCTAAAGCAAGTACAAATCCAAAGGTTTGGCTTGAAATTTCAGGTCCACCAGAAATATATACAGCAGGCAAAGGCACTTTTCTAGATGAAATGATTTCGATTATTCATGCTAAAAATATAGCTGAAAATCAAAAAGGTTGGGTACAGTACAGTGAGGAATCAGCAATAAAAGCAAACCCAGACGTTATTTTAACGACTTATGGTGATTTTACTCCAAACCTAGAAAAAACGATTATAGCTAGAAAGAACTGGCAAACAGTAAGCGCAATCAAAAATAAACGAGTATATGATATTAATGCAGATACAACATCTAGACCAGGTCCAAGACTTGCAGAGGGAGTCGAAGCAATTGCAAAGGCGGTTTACCCAGAGCTTTTTAAATAATACATATTTAATCTTTATCTTTCCAATTATTTTATTAATTTTTCTATTTATTTTAGGGGTTTCGATTGGTTCTACATCGATTCCCTTTTCTTCTATCATTTCTAGCTTTTCGGATGCTATATTTAAAACTAATTATGTTCCAGCAGATATTCAAACAATTGTTATGAATATCCGTGTGCCAAGGGTTTTGTTAGCTGGATTAGTTGGAGCGTGTCTTTCATTAGCTGGAGTCGCGTTTCAAGGTATACTTAAAAATCCATTAGCCGATCCATTTACATTAGGTGTTTCTTCGGGCGCATCTGTAGGAGCAGTGTTTGTTTTATTTTTTCAAATAAGTTTACCAATTGTTACTTACTTTACTTTACCGGTAGTTAGCATTTTATTTGGGTTTGGTACACTATTAATCTTATTATTATTTGTAAGAAAATTAGATCGCTCTTTAAATGTCGAAACAATCATATTAGGTGGAATCATAATCAGTTCATTTTGTTCGGCATTGTTATCATTATTTATTTCATTTTCGAATAATGAATTACGTGCAGTAATTGGCTGGTTAATGGGGAATATTGGAAGTAGAGGTATTCAGTATTCTTTAAGTTTACTACCATTTTTAATTGTTTCATTTTTGATTTTATTTAGTCAAAATAGACATCTAGATGCGATGACATTTGGTAGCACAAATGCAAAGAATATTGGTATTGATGTGAAAAAATCTACTTATTTAATTTTGCTAACAGGAAGTATTTTATCTGGTGCAGCTGTAGCGGTATCTGGAACAATTGGATTTGTAGGGTTAGTTGTTCCGCATTTTACTAGACAGCTTGTCGGTCCACTACATAAAAAATTACTGCCATTATCAATGATAAATGGAGCCATATTTTTAATAGGTTCCGATATTTTATCGAGAGTAGTACTCGCGCCTCGAGAATTACCAATTGGAGTAATTACTTCCTTAATAGGTGCTCCTATGTTTGCGTTTATATTACTATCACTGAAAAGAAATAGAGGAAAAGTATGATTAAAAGTCAAGATATCTCATATTCATATGATGGAATTCATACAGATTTGGATGGACTCACCTATTCGATCAATCAAGGAGAATGGCTAGGAATTATTGGACCTAACGGAAGTGGGAAGTCTACATTTTTAAATATTCTATGTGGACTTTTTAAACCTTCTAAAGGAAATGTTAAGTTAGATGGAGAATTAGTTTCTAGTATGTCTAATAAACAAATAGCTAAAAAGATTGCTGTGTTGTCTCAACAAAATTCCTATACATTTTCATATGAGGTAAAAGAAACCGTGAAATTAGGACGACTAGCTCACTCTTCTTCTTTTTTTCCTAGTTGGACAGATCATGACGAAACAGCCGTTAGAAGCGCAATGTCAATGACAGGTACTAAGAAGATGGAGAAGAGCTTAATCAATGAAATTAGCGGTGGTGAAAGGCAAAGAGTATTTCTTGCCCAATGCTTTGCACAAGATACCCCATACATTTTTTTAGATGAACCAAGTAACCATTTAGACTTGATGCATACAATTAAAATTTTGGACATGCTAAAGGAATTACAAAAAAATGAGAATAAAACGGTTGTAACTGTCTTCCATGATTTAAATTTAGCAAGTCTTTATTGTGATCGACTATTAGGTTTAAAAGACGGTAAAATTTATATTGAGGGAAAAACAAACTCAGTTTTAACTGAAGACATATTAAAAGGCCTATATGATACTTCATTTCAAATTTTAGATAACCCTGAAACAAATAAAAAAGTCATTATATATAAGAGTAATGTAATTTAACTTAAATTTATATTGAAAAAAGGAGAGGTTTTTCATGAAAATTTATACAAAAACTGGGGATAAAGGTCAAACGAGTTTAGTAGGTAAACGAGTTGATAAAGATGATTTAAGAGTTGAGTCTTACGGTACAATTGACGAAGTAAATACAATCGTTGGGTACGCAATGACTTATTTAGATCATGAAGATACAAGAGATTTATACAATGCACTACAAAAAATACAACATGAATTATTTGATTGCGGAGGAGACTTAGCAGTCGTTAAGGACAGTATACCGTTTAAAACGACTGAGAAAATGGTTGAAGAACTAGAAACTTTAATCGATGAGTATATGGAAGCAACACCACCATTACAACGATTTATTTTACCTGGTGGATCAAAACCTGCTGCGATCATCCATCAAGCAAGAGCAGTTACTAGACGTGCAGAACGAACAGTCGTTACATTGATGAAACAAGAAAACATACACTTACCAGTATTTTTGTATTTGAATCGACTATCTGACTACTTCTTTGCGCTAGCTAGGTTAATAAATACACGTTTAACGATTAAGGATGTAGAATACGAACGTGGAGCAATTGTATTTCGAACAGATAAAAAATAAATAAAAAAGTAGCGATTGTTTAGTAGAATTTTTCAAAACAATCGCTACTTTTTTGTATAAATCGTTTATTTCAATCATAGAATGATTCAGTGTATCTTTTAGCATTTCAATTTGTCTAGTAATCCGAGTTTCTTATACATATAGAAGAGTTAAAGGATCTGAATGAAAGTTCATGTTAAATGTCAAAAAAAGAGGATCAGGCTATCATAACACAAAATTTTCTTTATAAAGTTAAAAAAACTTTCTTGGTAATTGTCTACTAATGCACAGGGCTGGTCAGAAAACCAAATTTCATGGGTAGGAGGAAAATAATACAATGTTTGATTTTCTTAGAAGATGTTTTTTGATAGTTGTGTTTGTATTAACGATTGGTCTATTGTTTATTGGAGGAAATCGAGAGAAATTAAAGGAAGTAGTTTTAGATAAAAACTTTCACGAATTAAAAATGGTTTCAAATCCTTAAAGTGTTATTTATTGTTTTTAGAACTTCAAATATAAATGTAATTTGCTATTAAATTTGGTAAAGTACATTTATAATGTGAAGTTCTATTTTTGATGTTAAGGAGAATGAAATGTCTAACATATGGGATCCAGCAATTGTAATGAATGAAGGGTTAGTGAAAGAAATAGTAAAAGAGCAATTCCCTAGAATTACTATAAAAGAAATTAAAAAAATAGGAGAAGGATTTGATAATACTGTTTTTAGCTTAAACAATGAAATCTTACTTAGATTTCCACGTAGAAAAATTGCAGTAACGATCTTAAACGTAGAAAAAAATCTACTCCCGGTAATACATAATCGATTTGAAATGAATACAACCGTGCCAGTACTTGATGGTAAGCCTTCAAAACTATTTCCTTGGCCATATTTAGGTTATAACTATATTTTGGGAAAGCCTCCAACTCGATTGAATAGAGAAGAAAGAATAGCAATGATCGAACCACTCGCAATCTTCTTAAAACAGTTACACTCAATTAATTTAAATGAATTAGTGAAAATTGAACTACCTTACGATGAGCTGAGGAGATTAGATATTAACTTTCGAAAGCCTCAACTAGAAAAATATGTTCAACAAGCTATACGGAACAAATTAATTGTAGATGAACAGAAAATTAACCATTATATTGAAAACTTAGTTGAAATTCATAGTGAGACATCATTAGTGCTTGTTCACGGGGACTTACATTTTAAAAATATTATCGTAAATGAACAAAACCAACTTAAAGGAATAATTGATTGGGGTGACGCTCATATCGGAAAATGTGAGTTAGATTTATCAATTGTATATAGTCTAATTCCGTTTGATCAGAGAGAGTCTTTTTATGAAATTTATGGTAAAGTGTCAGAAGCTTCAAAGAAACTTGCGCAGTTTAAAGCAATTTTTACAACAATTGTACTTTTGGTATATGCACATGATCAAAACGATTATATATTAGTAAGTTTTTGCCAAGAAAACCTACGGAATGCTCTAATTGAATAGGTAGTTTTTTTTATTTACAAACTGTATTTAATTTAGTAACATTAAAAATGTAAATTAATATACGATCTATCTTCGGGGCGGGGTGAGATTCCCCACCGGCGGTAATTAAGCATTGCTTATAAGCCCGCGAGCCTGATTTTTGGGCAGGATCTAGTGCGATTCTAGAGCCGACAGTATAGTCTGGATGGGAGAAGATGGAGGTTCGCAAGTTCAAAAAATTTATCTTTTTGAACGCTTATTTGGCGTGCTGAAAATTCTCCCCTATTTCTTTAAATAGGGGATTTTATTTTATTTGCATAATTTAAAATAGTTTTCTTATTTTGATTTGAACTTATAATGCTATTTGCAAATAGTACGCTGCTTAAGCGAACCTTTCATTTTTCTTGATAAGATCGGGAAAAAGGAGAGAGGTAAATGCAACAACGTAACAAAGTAAATATAATGGTGATCGTAGCAATGCTTAGTAGTATTTCATATCTACTAATGTTGATCGAATTCCCAATTCCAATTTTTCCAGATTGGCTAAAACTTGATTTTAGTGAGGTACCAGCTTTAATTGGTGCAATCGTTTTTGGTCCATTTGCTGGCATTGGTGTAGTGTTAATAAAAAACATTCTTCATATTGCGATTAAAGGTACTACGACAGTTGGACTTGGTGAATTAGCTAACTTTATCGCAGGTTTAGTATATATTTTACCTGCTTCGTATTTTTTTCGTAAATATCGCACTATAAAAGGATTAACGATAGGATTAATTGTAGGTACGATCGCAATGACTATAGTATTAAGTATTTTAAATTATTTTGTGTTATTACCTGCATATGCACATTTCATGCATTATCCACTACCAAATAAAGTCATTGTTGTTTCAATTATGCCATTTAACTTGTTAAAAGGAATTTTAATTATGGTGATAATCTTAGTATTATACCCTAAATTAAAGGTTTGGTTAACTCAAAGAATGAACGTTCATAACGTATAAATAAATTAAAGTGTCTACTAAATTTAGTAGACACTTTTTGTTTTTTGAACCTTATGTGAGCTAATATCTATTAATGCATACCATCCTAAGTCTTCGGATTTATGCTTTATCATTAAATTGTTAAATAAAAAAAGCGACGAAATTAATTCGTCGCAGTTTTTACTATTCGAATTTTAAAGCGTCGCCATCGAAAGATTCGTCAGCAACTTTGATTGAATCTGTTGGGCAACCTTCGAATGCATCCATCATGTCATCAACTAAAACGTCTGGAATTTCAACGATTCCTTGGTTATCATCTAGAGTAACGTATGCGATCCCTTCATCATCATAGTCATAGATATCAGGTGCAGCAGCGCCACATGCGCCACATGCGATACAAGTGTCTTTATCAACGATTGTATATTTTGCCATTGTATTGACCTCCCAAATTATTCCCTGTTTTTGTTACAGATACTTTTTTTTGTAATGTACCTGTAAACATTTTAAAACGGTTTCCAAAACTTTTCAATATAATTGTACAAGGTTTTGAAAAAAACGAGAAATGATGAAATCTCAAATAAAATAAATAATGATTTTTATACATAAAAAATGGTTCGGTTGTTGATACATATGATAAGCTAGAAGAAATAATAACTATTTAAAAAAAATGCACAAATATTTTTGTACTACTATTTATTATTTGAAAAAATATTCAAATATATTATTGTTAATAATTATATTCGTGAGGTTTACAATGTTTAAACGATCAATATTGGAAGAAATCATACTTTTTTTAATTCATCGATATAATGGCGAGCGAACTGTTCAAGGTATTTTATATTTATTAAAAGGCAAACAAAGTGCTCAAATTATTCAAGATTCTCATTTTTACAATGTAACATCATTTTTCGGCCTATTTCCATTCCTTACTCAACAGACTATGCAAAACATAATAAATGGTTTAGAAAATATAGGGTATATAAAAATATCTGAACATAAAAATACATATTTATTAAATAAAAATGGGCTAGCTTATATAGAAAATCAAAATTTACAGTTCAAAGAATTCACATTTATAAATGGACTAAGGTTTTCTAGTATTCAAAAAATTTTTTGGAAAAGATTTTCATTGTTCTTTCAAACAATTTCTAACTTAAATATGAATCAAAAGTATTTTAGAGCTGTTAATCAAGATTATGATATCCAAGAATGGGTAAAAAATGTGATTCTAAATTTTGGTGGTAAAAAAACGGAATTAGTTAATTGTTTTTATGAAGACTTACATAAGGCTTTAATGAATTTAAGTGATGATGATGCTTTACTATTTGTTAAGCGTTTATCGGGAGCTAATGCTTATGGAATGACACTAGAACAAATAGCATCTGAAAATAATGAAAGTGTCGAGACGATTTATATTAAATCAATCAACATATTGCACCAAATTCTCACTATTTTAATTGAAAATAAACTTGATTATCCTTTTCTAAGTAAATTTGTTCAAGGTGAAAAAAGTACAAATATAACAAATACTTCGATTGAGACAAAGCGTCTATTTACAGAGGGAAAAACAATTCAAGAAATAGCATCTATTCGTAATTTAAAGCTTAGTACAATTGAGGATCATATCGTAGAGTGTGTATTAAGTGACGAGTTATTTCCAATTGAACAATTTATTACGCCAATTCAATATAGTCTCATAAAAAATAAAATTATTGAGCTCAATACAAGGAAATTAAAAATGATTAAAGAAGCTTTATTAAATGAAGTATCCTATTTTCAAATTCGCATTACACTTGCAAGAATGGGTGATTTACATGGACCTAAATAAAGTTTTATTCGAAAAATTTGGTTATCAGGCCTTTAGGAATAATCAAAAAGAAATCGTTCAAGACTTATTAAACTCAAATGATGTATTAGCGATGCTTCCAACAGGTGGTGGAAAGTCATTGTTGTATCAATTAACTGGGCTACTTTTACCTGGAATTGTTGTGATCGTTTCGCCACTACTTTCACTAATGGAGGACCAAGTCGAACAATTAAAAGCCTTTGGAGATAAGCGAGTCATTGCGTTAAATAGTTTTAGAAGTTTTGAGCAAAAAAAATATTTATTAAATAATATAAGTAGCTATAAATTTATTTTTGTTTCGCCTGAAATGCTACAAAATCAATTTTTAATTCAAAAGCTCTCAGCACATAAAATATCATTATTTGTTATTGATGAGGCACATTGTATTTCTCAATGGGGGAACGATTTTAGACCGGAATATAAAACTTTAGGGGAAATAAAGAAGAAATTAAACAATCCGACAGTTTTAGCATTAACAGCAACTGCTAGTGAAAATGTCCGTGAAGAAATAATCGAAACATTAGATTTAAAACATGTACGCAAGTATATTAACTCAGTTAATAGAGAAAATATTGCAATTCAAGTTGATCAAGTGGATTCAGAAATTCAAAAAATCGATAAATTAACGGATTATCTTTCTAAATTAAGAGGTCCAGGGATTGTTTATTGCGGAACAAGATCTACATGTGAAAAAATTTCACATACCATAAAAGAAAAGTTGAATAGTAAAGTTGCATATTACCATGGTGGGATGGAGCATGAACAAAGAATCTTAATCCAACAACAATTTATTAAAAATCAAATTGATATAATTGTATGTACAAGTGCTTTTGGAATGGGAATAAATAAACCGGATGTAAGATTTGTGATTCATTATCAATATCCGACGAATATTGAAAATTATCTTCAAGAAATAGGTCGTGCTGGTCGTGCTGGTGAGCCTAGTATAGCAATTTTACTTGTAGCCGAAGAAGACCACGAATTACCATTAAGACTAATTGATGACGAAATACTTTCAATAAATCAAGTTGAGTCATTTATATCGTATTTAAGAAAATTAGAAGATAATCCGATAAAATTGAATGAGAATTTATTATTAAATTGGAAAACAGTTTTTCAATTTAGTGAAATTCAGTGGACAGTGTTCTATGCTGAAATGGTCAAAAATAAAGTAATTGTAGACGAAAACTTGTATAAAGATCAATTTAATTCTGAGCTTTATGAATCAATTAAAGAATTAATTAACGAAAGGAAAAAAGTAAAATATTTTAAGCTGAAAACGATGATTGATTTTCTTTCTTCCACAACATGTTATCGAGAAAAATATCTTTCTTTTTTTGATGAAATTTTAAATAATAAACCAACTAACTGCTGTAATATTTGTGGTTTATCATTTGAAGATTATTGTTTAACTGATCGTGAGCAAATTGAAAATACAGGGATACTTTCATGGGAACAGGAGTTAAGAAATAAATTGGGGCTGTGAGGAAACGATATGGAGCGTGAATTAAATAATCAAGAAATTCCCGTTAACTACTTAAAGAAAAGTGTTTATAGTACGCAACTTGTCATTTTAGTAATATCGATAATTTGTATAGCGATTTTTATAGGTACAAATAAATTTATTAATGATTTACATTTTTATAAAAATTATCAAACTTATTTATATGGCTTTGGAGCTGGATTTGGCCTAGTAATATTTAATATTTTACTAAATTTTGTGATTCCAGAACGTTTGCTAGATGATGGCGGCTTTAATAAAAGATTTTTTTCATCGCTTTCGATTCCTGAAATGACAGTGCTTTGTATACTAATTGCATTATCAGAAGAATTACTTTTCAGAGGATTTATACAAGCTAAATTCGGTTTAATTATTGCTTCGGTTGTTTTCGCTTTAGTTCATTTTCGGTATGTAAAAAAGCCAATTTTACTAACTGTTGTATTAATCGAAAGCTTTTTCCTCGGATACTTATATTTGAGAACAAATAATATCATTATTGTATTTATCGCTCATTTTTTATTGGATTATGTATTAGGAATGTATATGAAACTAAGTTTGGAAAGTGAAGAAAAGGAATGAATAAAGAGCTTCAAAGTAATAGTATAGCTGACTTAAGTCGGAAGAATAAAAATAAGAAATTAAAAAATCAAAAAAGTAAAGATCCAACCAAGTCAGGTGATCTATTAAATCTCCCACCTAGAAGTGAGACGATGAAAAGAAAAGAAGATGAACGAAGACCTTGGTGGAAAATAAAATATCCATTAATTACAGCTTTAGTAATCATTTTTATTTTCCTGCCGTTTGGCGTAGTTAAGTTCGTTCATAGTAAATATGATAAAATTTTTACTCCAAAAGGAAGTTTAATCGTTCCTTCAAATAAATTTGAAAAAGTTAGACTAGCAGCTACTGAAAAATTTAAAAGCCATAAAAATAAAAAAGAAAGCACTAAAAATGCTTCGATAAAAAGTGATGTAACAAATAAAGTAAAGCCTCAATCTTCATCAAGTGCAACTGATTCAAATGGGTCGGTTGGGGTAAAAGAAATAAATCATGAAGTAAAAAGAGGGGAAACATTATTTACTATATCGATGAAATATTATGGTAATCGAGATGGTGAAGAAATTATTCAAGATGCAAATAATCTGCAAAGTATTGAAGTGAAACCTGGTCAAATATTAAAAATCCCATTAAATGTCGATGTGGATAAATAAGATTTGAGAAGTTCAAAATCTAGACAAATCCGTTTAAATTGAATGCTCCCTTTCTATGTTATAAATAGAGTGAAGGGAGTGTTATAGAATGTTAGCAAAACATCGAATGCTTCAAAATCATCAAGTTATTACGGTTCAATCAAACGATACTGTAGATCGTGCATTGAATCTTTTATTAGAAAAACAGATTGATAGCGTACCTGTATTATCAGGAAATAAGTATGTTGGTATGATTTCACAAGCTGAGATTTTTAGAAGATGCTTTTATAGTGAATTGTCAAAAGAAGAATACATTAAAAATATAAAAATAGGTGAAATAGCAACCCATCAAACAAATTGTGTAAAAGCGGAAGAGCCATTTGAAGATACAATGCACTCATTAAAAAAATATCCATCAATTGCGGTAGTTGATGATGAGAGAAATTTTGTTGGACTTGTTATAAGATATGACGTTATCAAGATTTTTCAAGAAGTACTTGGAAAGGATTGTCGAGGGATCAGGATTTCAATGACAAGTATGGAGCAGGAAGGTCAACTAGCGAGATTACTTGACTATCTTCATCATTTTAAAATCAACGTCATTTCACTTGTAACGTTTGATTCAAAAGATCAATTATTAAGAAGAATGGTCTTAAAAATTGAAGCTAATAAAAATATAGATAAAATTTTAAGTAAATTTGAAGAACTCGGCCTTAGAATAGTATCTGTTACGAATGAGTAAGGTACTGTTTTTTGTCTAATTAAAAACTTATGCACATTCAATACGAATGTACATAAGTTTTTTTGTGGTTTAAAATTTTTCAATTTCTACTAGTTTTTGTATAATAATAAAAAGTACTATGAACTGTACGCAAAGAACTGATATAAATCGCTTTTGTATGAATGGGGTATAGTCATTGGGAGCAACATGGTATTTACTTAATGGGTTTATGAAACAAGGGGGAAATTAAAATAAAATTTTTAGTATTAATTGGATTAGTAGTAGTACTAGCGATAATTCTACTATTAAATCGAAAAAGTAAGTTGGAAATTATCAATAAAAAAATTAAAATTGAGCATTTAGATGATTCATTACAGTCCATTCAATTTATTTGGATACCAGATATAGGTGATATTCGTTCTAAGTTGAGTGAGATTGAAAGGATCTGCAATGACAATACAATCATTCTCTTAAGTGGATATTCAAAAAAACAAACAAAAAAATATAACGATGTAAACATACAATATTTAGCTTCTATGGCTCCTGTTTACTTTTTGTGGAATGAACAGGACTATCGTGGCAATTATAGAGATTTAAATGCATTATTACTAGATTGTAAAGTTACAATTTTAGAAAATACAAGTGCTTCATTTGAGACTGAAAATGGTACAAAATTTACGATTATAGGTTTAGATGATGTGAAAACAAATAGAGATCAACTTTCGTTTGCACTTGAAGAGCTTTATGAAGACAGTTTGTGTATTTTAACAAGCTATACTGAAGTAATGGATAGTAATATTAGTAATTTTAAAAGTATTCAAGTTTATCTGTTTGAAAGAAGTCAATCAAATGTAAAACGAAATCAGAAAACGGTATATTTGGAGCTACATAACAATAAAGGAATTCGAAAACAAAACACAATAACTGTCTTAAATTTTGATGTTATGAAATAAGGGTTTTGTTTACATGCAGGAGGAAAGAAAATTGGCCCAAATAGGAAAATACAATATTAAAGCAATTTCTAACATTGTAGGGATATTACCAGGTACTTTAAGAGCATGGGAAAGAAGATATAATATTATTAGTCCTGTACGAAATGATGCTGGCCATCGACTTTATACAGAAGAACATGTATACATCTTAAAATGGCTCGTTCAAAAAGTTAATGAAGGATTTACAATTGGACAAGCGATTAATTTATATGAAGCAAAAGAGCATAAATCGTCTAATGATCAATCACTTTCCGAAAATCTACAATCTGATGCTTTAGTAAATCGTATTGTATCATCATTATTAACTTTTGAAGAAAATGAAGCCCATAATTATGTGAATGAAGCATTTAGTCTTTTTTCAGTTGATAAAGTGTTATTTAAAATCATTTCTAAAGTTTTCATTTTAATAGGTGATAAGTATCGTAACGGAGAAATTACAAGTGCACATGAACACTTTGCGACCTCTTTCTTAAGAACAAGATTAGGGATGGTTTATCAAAACTTACCAAACAATAAACATTTGCCAAAGTTAATTGCAGTCTGTGGACCAGAAGAAAAGCATGAATTGGGTTTATTAATATTTACGATTTATTTACGAAGAATTGGTTTTCAGGTAATTTATTTAGGAGCATCTATTGACTCTAATGAAGTTGAACAAGTAATAAATGAGGTGAATCCAGCTGGATTTATTATGTCATGTACTTCTAAAGATAATTTAAAGAAAACAATTGATCTAGCCATTACAATCAAAAAAATTAAGTCTGATATCATTATTGGAATTGGTGGACACGCAGTTTCAACTTGTGACAGCCCTATAATGGATTCAATCCAGGAATTTTATATAGGGAATGGACAATCAAACTGGGATGAGTGGTTAAAGCAGAATTTTAATTATAAATGAATTTTGACTTTAGAATCACCAAAAGTATTTAAAAACATAAACTGTACTATGGTAAATGCAGCAAGGAGGCTAGTTCATGAGGTTGGAACGGTTGAACTACAATAAAATAAAAGTTTTTCTTACATCTGATGATTTATCTGAACGTGGTCTGACAAAAGAAGACTTATGGTATAATGCGCCAAAAGTTCAACAGCTTTTTCAAGATATGATGCATGAAGCTAGCGTAGAACTAGGTTTCGAAGTAGATGGTAAAGTATCCGTTGAAGTTTTCTCTCTTCAAGCTCAAGGGATGGTAGTAATCGTCACAAAATCCGATGATATTGAAGAAGAGGAAGATGAATTTCAAGATGATTTTATATCGATGGAAGTAATCCTTGATGAAAGTGAACATATATTGTACGAGTTTTCTACTTTGGATGATCTAATCCTACTTTCTGAAAAATTAGTTTCATGTGATGCAATCGGTGGAAGATTGTTCTCTTTTGAAAATACGTTTTATTTAAAGTTTGAGGAGAATGAAATAGGAAGACTAGATCGTGAAACATTTTATGCGATACTAGCCGAATATGGAAATCCTTCAACGAGAACAATTTATCGCATTATTGAGTACGGTAAAGAGCTTATTTCAGAAAATGCTATTGAACAACTGCATTTTTATTTCGTTAAAAATAAAGCCTCTCAGTAATTTATTACGAGAGGTTATACTTTCACATTTGAAAGTATAAATTTGCACCGGTGAAGTCAAATCGACGTAGTTTCTAATTCAAGATCTAACTTGCAGTGCAACTACGTCTCTGTCTTCGGCTAAAGGCTCGCCAATCGGCGAGTTTTCTTTATGTAAATTTTTTATAAATATATTGTATTTCTTCATATTCTTTCCTTTTCAAACTTTGTAAATAGGAGTATAATGACCTTAGAAAACGCTTACATTAAACAAATATTATATTTAGTTTTCTATGTGTTTATAACTTTCAAAATGGGATGGAAAGTTGTATACTAATTTCAGAATGAATGAAACTTTTCATAGTTCAAATTTCTAGGGGGTTTACAATGGTTGCCGAGAAATCTACAGAGAAAAATAGCAACACTGAAGAACAATTAGATGTACTAGCGCCTACACAAGTAGTAATCAAAGAAGCGTTAGAAAAATTAGGATATTCAAATGAAATGTATGAACTTTTAAAAGAGCCAGTTCGTATGATGACTGTAAAAATTCCAGTTCGCATGGATGATGGACAAGTGAAAATTTTCACTGGTTACAGAGCACAACATAACGATGCAGTAGGACCAACTAAAGGTGGTATCCGTTTCCATCCGAATGTAACAGAAAATGAAGTGAAAGCACTTTCAATCTGGATGAGCTTGAAATGTGGAATTGTAGATTTACCATATGGCGGAGGTAAAGGTGGAATCGTTTGTGATCCACGTGATATGTCATTTCGTGAGTTAGAAAGACTTAGCCGCGGATATGTTCGTGCAATTAGCCAAATCGTAGGACCAACTAAAGATATTCCAGCTCCAGACGTATTTACAAACTCTCAAATTATGGCTTGGATGATGGATGAATATTCTAGAATAGATGAATTTAACTCTCCTGGTTTTATTACTGGTAAGCCATTAGTATTAGGTGGCTCACACGGCCGTGAAACTGCTACTGCTAAAGGTGTTACAATTGTAATCCGTGAAGCAGCTAAGCGTAAAGGTATTAACTTAGAAGGTGCACGAGTTGTTATCCAAGGATTTGGTAATGCAGGTAGCTTCTTAGCTAAATTTATGCATGATGCTGGTGCAAAAGTTATTGGTATTTCTGATGCTTATGGCGCTCTTCATGATCCAAATGGCTTAGATATTGATTATTTATTAGATCGCAGAGATAGCTTTGGTACAATTACTAAACTATTTAATAATACAATTTCAAATAAAGAATTATTAGAATTAGATTGTGATATTTTAGTTCCTGCAGCGATTGAAAATCAAATTACAAAAGATAATGCTCATAACATTAAAGCATCGATTGTAGTTGAAGCTGCTAATGGACCTACAACACTTGAAGCGACAAAAATTTTAACTGAACGTGGAATTCTACTAGTTCCAGACGTATTAGCTAGTGCTGGTGGCGTAACTGTTTCTTACTTTGAATGGGTACAAAATAACCAAGGTTATTACTGGACTGAAGAAGAAGTAGAAACAAGATTAGAAAAAGTTATGGTACGCTCATTTGATAATATTTATGAAACAAGTGTAAATAGAAAAGTAAATATGCGTCTTGCAGCTTACATGGTTGGAGCGCGTAAAATGGCTGAAGCTAGCCGATTCAGAGGTTGGGTATAAGCTTATATATGATATAAAAACAAGATGGGAATTTTTCCATCTTGTTTTTTTGTTTACCTATTATTAGACAAAATAAATTTTTTACGTAAAATAGATATAGTAAATATAACTAAGAATTAAGTTTAATGGAGATGTTTCAAATGGAAAAAGTTGAAGTTCTGATCATAGGTGGAGGACCTTGTGGTATTGCGGCTTATCTAGCTCTGAAAAATAAGGGGATATCTGCATTAATAATTGAAAAAGGAAATATAGTTCATACCCTTAGTCGATTCCCAACACATCAAACGTTTTTTAGTACGAGTGAAAAATTAGAAGTGGGAAATATTCCATTTATTATCGAAGGTAGAAAACCGAAGAAACATCAGGCACTAGCTTATTACCGTGATGTTGTAAAAAGAAATAATATAAAAATTAATGCTTTTGAAGAAGTAACGTCTGTTACAAAGAAAAGTAATTTTATGATTGAAACAGTTACGACAAACCGTGAAGAAAAAAAGTATGAAGCAAAAGCAGTCATAGTTGCTACAGGATACTATGATCAACCAAACTACTTATCAATTCCTGGTGAAAAGCTTGAAAAAGTTTCACATTACTTTTTTGAAGGACATAAGCATTTTAATCAAAAGGTTGCAATTATTGGTGGTAAAAACTCAAGTGTAGACGCAGCACTAGAATTAGAAAAATGTTGTGCGGAAGTAACTGTCATCTATAGAGGTAGTTCGTATTCACCAAGTATTAAACCATGGGTTTTACCTGAGTTTGAAGGACTTGTCCGTTCAGAATCTATCAAAATGGAATTTAACGCAAATATAGTAGAAATTAAAGAAGACTCGGTTACTTATGAAAAAGAAGGGCAAATAATCGAGATTGAAAATGACTTTGTCTATGCAATGACAGGTTATCATCCGGATCATACTTTAATTAAAAGTATGGGAGTAAAGGTAGATGATCAGACGGGGCGACCACTATTTAATCCAGATACGATGGAAACTAATATAGAAGGTATTTATATTGCTGGAGTAATCGCTGCCGGAAACAACGCAAACGAAATTTTTATTGAAAATGGCCGTTTTCATGGAGATTTAATTGCCTCTCATATAACAAGTAGTTCAAAGTAAATGGGTAAAGTTTTTTGGGGAATGATTTTTAACATTCTCAAGATCTGCAAATTTATTGATAAGTTCATTTTTCAACAGTAAATGAACATTGCATAGCTACGTTTTTAGACGGATGAAAAATGAGTTTGTTAATTAGTTTTCAACATGTGTAGTGTTAAGAAAAATCGGTCGTAGTGGACTTCCACTACGGCCTTTTATGATTATGGAGTTTTCATATTTTTGTATTTTTACATACTATTGAAGCTTTTATTAGTAAGTTTTTTTGATTAACTTGCTATTTTCTAACTCATGAATCTCACCACATGGAGAGCGAGAATCCTGTAGTGGAAATTAATATCATACTACTTCCTTTACATTGATAACTTCTTTTTTCAACAACATGAAACGTAGCATAGCTACGTTTTTTTGTACAAAGAATTTATAACCTGTTTTTGTTTACTTGAATAATTTTTAAATGATATAATTTCATGTGAAATGAGGTGCTGTAATGAAAAAAGTAGTATTAATTACAACAGGTGGAACAATTGCTAGTAAACCAAATGCTGAATCAGGGAAGTTAGATTCAGGTGCATTATCGGGACAAGAAATTGCAGAAATGCTTGATTTACCAAAAGATATAAATGTTATTGTTGATTCTTTTTTTCAAGTTCCAAGTATGCACATCGGCTTTAATCATTGGATGATGTTAAAAAATAAAATTGAAGAATACTATCAAGATGAAACAATCGATGGGGTAGTCGTTACTCATGGAACTGATACTTTAGAAGAAACGGCTTATTTTTTAGATTTAACAATTGACGACGAACGTCCTGTAGTTGTAACTGGCTCACAAAGATCACCAGGGGAACTAGGTACTGATGCTTTTATTAATTTAAGACATGCGATCTATACTGCAGCTGATGAATCTTCAAGAAATGTTGGTACTGTTGTTGTCTTTAATGAACGAATTTTTACTGCAAAATATGTTAAAAAAGAACATGCATCCAATATTCAAGGATTTAACGTTTTCGGTTTCGGTTACTTAGGGATTATTGATAATGACAAGGTACATATTTACCAAAAACCAGTAATAAAAGATAAATACAAAATTACAGGTGAACTACCGCAAGTTGATATCATTAAATGTTATATTGAAGCAAAAGGATATTTCATAAAAGCAGCTGTTGAAAATGGTGCAAAAGGTATTATCTTAGAAGGTGTTGGAAGAGGACAAGTATCACCATTTATGACTGAAGAAATTGAAAAGGCAGTTAAAGATGGGGTTAAAGTCATCATCACAACAAGTTCTGAAGAGGGCGAAGTATATCCGACATATGATTATTTCGGAAGTGCTTATGATTTAGTTAACAAAGGTGTAATTTTAGGTAAAGATTACGACAGTAAAAAGGCAAGAATTAAATTAACTGTCATGTTAGCATCAGAAGTTGAAAATATTCTTGAAGGTTTTACTAAATAAATTTCAATTCATATTTATATTAAAACGTGCTTAGCACGTTTTTTATTTTGTATATCAGAATTGTGTTAGATTTCGAATTGAAGTTAAAGTAATTTTATATTAATTTCGAAATTGTGTATAAAATTAATTGAATTTATTCATAATGGTAATAAAAAAGGTATGAATAAAAATGAAAAGAATCGAACGAATACTTTTTAAGTTAATCATGATTCAATTAGTTTGTTTAGTTGTAAGCCAGTACATTTTGTCTTTTCCAAGTCTTTCAGTTTATTTAACAAAAATTGAACTATATGAGGGAGTAACGCAAAAAGCAAAAGATGTAACAAGAGAAGTATATAATCATATAGGTAAATAGATGAATTCATCGGAATCATATGGTAATATTAAATAAAGCAGGCTAGCCTGCTTTATTTTTATTTGTTTTTGTCTTTTTAGGACATGATAAGATTAAAGGTTGCTATTCATGTAGCAATTTTTTTATGTAGGAGGACTTATGAGTAAAAAAATTAGTATAGCGATAGATGGTCCGGCAGCTGCTGGTAAAAGTACCGTTGCAAAGATCGTTTCAAAAAAATTAGGTTATGTATATATCGACACAGGTGCTATGTATCGTGCTCTAACTTTTAAAGCAATCCAAGATAATATTGATGTTAATAATGAAATGGATTTAAGCAATTTACTTTCTAATATAACAATAAAATTAGTTCCTGTAGAGGACACTCAAAAAGTGTTTATTGATGATGTAGACGTTTCAGAGCCAATCAGAACTCCAGAAGTGACTAGAAACGTATCATTTGTTGCAAAACACAGCTTAGTTCGTGAAAAAATGGTCGAATTACAACGTCAATATGCTGTAAATGGTGGAGTTGTAATGGATGGGAGAGATATTGGAACTCATGTATTAGTAGATGCAGAAGTTAAAATATTCATGATTGCTTCAGTAGACGAAAGAGCTCAAAGAAGACATATTGAAAATGTTAAAAATGGTTTCGAAAGTGACCTAGAGCAATTAAAAATAGAAATCTCAACAAGAGACCGAATCGACTCAGAAAGAGAAGTTTCACCATTGAAAAAAGCTGATGATGCAATATCTTTAGATACTACTTCAAAAAACATTGATGACGTTGTAAATGATATATTAACAATTGTAGATGAAAAGGTAAAAAATATTTAGAAGAATTAGTCATCAGATTCCTTGACTTTTCTGCTTATTTATTAGATGGTAAAAGAGGATAATACATAATTGGTCTATCCATTTTTAAAACACAAGGAGGAATATAGCATGGTTGAAAAAGTAATGCCAGAGGTTGGGGAAATTATCTCATGTGTAATTGAACAAATTGAAGATAAACAAGCAATTGTAGGGTTCGGTGGAAAAACAGATGGTATTCTTCCAATAAAAGAAATTTCAAATGTACATATTGAAAACGTAAGTGACGCGTTAACTGTTGGACAGGAAATTGAATTAAAGGTTATTAAAGTTGAAGAAGATTCAGTAGTTTTTTCTAAACGTGCTGTAGATTCTGTTAAGGCTTGGGATCAATTAGCAACTAAATTAGAAAGTAAAGAAGTATTCGAAGTAATCGTTACTGAGCAAGTAAACGGTGGATTAATTGCTGACGTAGGAGTACGTGGTTTTATTCCGGCTTCTTTAGTTTCAAAAAAATTCGTAGAAGATTTAGGAAGCTTCGTTGGTCAATCGATTGAAGTAGTGATCGAAGAACTTGATCGTGAAAAAAATCGTGTAATTCTATCTCATAAAGCTGTAGAGCAATTAAACGAAATTGAAAATCGTCGTCAAGCATATTCAACAATTAAAGTTGGTCAAATTGTTGAAGGTAAAGTAGAAAGAATAACTAATTTCGGTGCTTTTGTTAATATCGGTGGAGTTGATGGATTAGTACACGTTTCTCAAATGTCTCATAATCGAGTTACAAAACCTGAAGAGATTGTATCTGTAGGAGATACTGTAAAGGTTCAAGTTCTTTCAATTGATACAGATACAAACCGTATCGCGTTATCAATGAAAGCAATTCAGCCAGGCCCATGGGATCAATTAGATCCAAGTATTAAAGCTGATGCAGTTGTAGAGGGAACTGTAAGACGCCTAACAAACTTTGGTGCATTTGTAGAAGTTCAAAAAGGTATTGAAGGATTAGTTCATGTTTCTCAAATTGCTGATAAACATATTAAAAATCCAAACGAAGTCTTAGCGGTAGGTCAAGAAGTAAAGGTTAAAATCTTAGAAATTAACCCTACTGAAAAACGCTTATCATTAAGCATCAAAGAAGCTGGTGAAGCTGAACTTCAAGAAGATATTGCTAAATACGTACAACCAAGCGAGAGTGGTTTCCAATTAAGTGAACTTCTTGGTGAAAAATTAAATAAATTTAAAAAATAAGATAAAAATCCTTCAGTTGATTAGCTGAAGGATTTTTATTTTTTTAATTAGTTATGCTGATTTTCTGCTCTTGCTTCCTCAGGTGTATCTAAACGTGTAGCACCTTTGTAATGGATGCTCTGATCACGATCAGATTCAACTCTTCTAGATTGCTTAAGCTTCTTTTCTTGTCGATCTTTTCCCACTCGTTTCACCTCCAAAAAATTCTCTCTTATAGATTCGTAATAAAATCAATTTCTTATACCATTCTTTTCTGTCAACTTTTTACTTTTAAAAGTATATTTTTTATCCAGATAATAATTGGAACAGTAAAATTTAGTAAAAAAATATTCAATTTTATAGTCATTTCTATAATATTTCTTACAATGATAATTTATAAGAAATCAGTCTTTCTAAATTGATTATTTTTGGTAGGAATTGTTACATACTAGAACTATTAGGAGGTTTTCATGTGCAAGGGAGTTTTTTTATAATTGCTTCTTGGGTTCTCGTATTTGTTTTGATGTTTTTAAGAGAAAGAACGAAATTGAGCTTTCTTTATTTATCGGTGATCCTGATCTTAATTATCTGTTCAGCTTATACAATCGATGTATTTTCCATTGAAATAAATATTTCATATATCATCATGATTTTTTACATAAGTTACAAAATTAGCTTATTAAGTTTACGTGAACAAATAATCCATTTCGTTAAAGGATTGATTATTGGGATGACATATAGCGTTGTAACATTGCTTTCTATATATGATCCTGCAAGTTTTTTTATCAATGAGATGATTATTAAATCATTTTTTATGATCGTGCTTTGTTTATTTTTAAGTAAATCTTATTATGATAAGTTACGATATATAACGATTGGTCTTGTTCAAGGAGAACTATTTAATTATATTACATTTGAATCGATTGATTTTAACTATGTAATCGGAGACTTAAACTGGTTTGATACTTTATTTTTTACAATCTTACTATTGTCAGGGATTCAATATTTAACAAAATATTTTTCAAAATTGAGCCTTAAAAATAGAAAATTACTAAAAAACTGATGTATGTTGGTCTTTTTTCATATTTTTTGTTAAAATAGATAAGTTATTTAAATAAATCAATTATAATCAAAACTAAAACACATTTACATGAATTAAATGGTACATAGTTATGCTAGGAAGGATGAATTAAATGTCTAAACCGACAGTTGCAATAGTTGGACGACCGAATGTAGGTAAATCAACTATTTTTAATAGGATCGTGGGAGAAAGAATCTCAATTGTAGAAGATATTCCAGGAGTTACTCGTGACCGTATATATAGCTCAGGCGAGTGGCTAAATCAAGAATTTAGTTTAATTGATACAGGTGGAATTGATATAGGTGACGAGCCGTTTTTAGAGCAAATTCGTCAACAAGCAGAAATCGCTATTGATGAAGCGGATGTTATTATTTTCCTAACAAATGGCCGTGAAGGTGTAACAGCAGCAGATGAAGAAGTTGCTAAAATACTTTATAAAACAAAAAAGCCAGTTGTTTTAGCAGTTAATAAAGTAGATAATCCTGAAATGAGAAGCGATATTTACGACTTTTATGCATTAGGCTTCGGTGAAGTATTTCCAATCTCAGGCTCACATGGTTTAGGAATTGGAGATTTACTAGATGAGGTTGTTAAGCATTTCCCTGAAAAAGAAGAAGAAAATTATGATGAGGAGACAATTAAATTCAGTTTAATTGGACGTCCAAATGTAGGGAAATCATCTTTAGTAAATGCATTATTAGGTCAAGAGCGTGTAATCGTTAGTAATGTTGCCGGTACTACACGTGATGCTGTAGATACGCCATACTCAAAAGATGGTCAAGATTATGTCATTATTGATACAGCAGGTATGAGGAAAAAAGGTAAAGTGTATGAAAGTACAGAAAAATATAGTGTATTACGTGCATTAAGAGCAATTGAAAGATCAGATGTCGTCTTAGTTGTATTAGATGGTGAAGAAGGAATTATCGAACAAGACAAAAAAATCGCTGGTTATGCGCATCAAGCAGGAAGATCAGTTGTTATTGTCGTGAATAAATGGGATGCTGTAGAAAAAGATGAAAAAACAATGAATGAATTCATTGAAAACATTCGAGCACACTTCCAATTCCTGGACTACGCACCGATTGTATTCCTTTCAGCTAAAACAAAGAAAAGAACTCAAACTTTGTTACCGATGATTAATAAAGCATGTGAGAGCCATAGCTTACGTGTTCCTACGAATGTACTTAATGATGTAATTATGGATGCAATTGCTGTGAATCCTACTCCAACACATAATGGACAAAGATTAAGAGTGTATTATGCAACTCAAGTTGCAATAAAACCACCAACATTTGTTGTTTTTGTAAACGATCCAGAATTACTTCACTTTAGTTACGAGCGCTTCTTAGAAAATCGTATAAGAGATGCATTTGATTTTGAAGGATCTCCAATTAGGATTATTGGTCGAGCACGAGCTTAATTCATTGTAAAATTTGGATTCTTTTTGAAAGGGAGTGTGGTTATGGAAAAAATCTCAGTATTAGGTGCAGGTAGTTGGGGAACAGCTTTAGCCATGGTGTTATCAGATAATGGACATTCAGTTACGTTATGGGGAAATAATGCCAATCAAATTAATGAAATAAATAATGAGCATACAAATAAAAAATATTTGCCAGAAATTGAATTACCACAATCTTTAAAAGCAACAGTAAATTTAAACGAAGCGATTAATGGAGCTAAATATATTTTACTTGTAGTACCTACAAAAGCAATTAGAGAGGTATGTCAAAAATTAAATAATGAGCTAACTGAAGAGGTTACGATTATTCATGCAAGTAAAGGGATTGAACCAGATACTTCAAAACGCGTTTCAGAAATGATTTCAGAAGAAATTAATCCAAAGCTCTTAAAATCAGTTGTTGTATTATCAGGGCCAAGTCATGCAGAAGAGGTTGCATTAAGACATCCTACGACTGTAACATCTGCTTCTGAAAATATGGACGAAGCAGAATATGTACAAGACTTATTTTCTAATGGCTACTTCCGTGTCTACACAAATGAAGATGTAATAGGTGTGGAAATTGGAGGGGCTCTAAAAAACATTATTGCGCTTGCTGCAGGGATTACTGACGGACTTGGTTATGGTGACAATGCAAAGGCGGCTTTAATGACTCGTGGACTTGCTGAAATTATTCGCCTAGGTAAAACAATGGGTGCTAATACTCAAACTTTTGCAGGTTTAACAGGAATGGGCGATTTAATCGTAACTTGTACAAGTGTACATAGCCGTAACTGGAGAGCGGGTAATTTATTAGGAAAAGGCCAATCACTAGACGAAGTATTAGATAATATGGGTATGATTGTAGAAGGCGTTCGTACGACAAAAGCCGCTTACCAATTAGCAAAACAAGCAAATGTTGAAATGCCAATTGTTAATGAGTTATATGCAGTATTATTTGAAAATAAAAATCCAAAATTAGCAGTCGATGCGCTAATGTCTCGTGTAAAAAGACATGAAGGCGAGAGCACTTTGAATTTTATTAGTGATCTTACTGAGTAATCAATTAGATTACTTATAAAAATATGTGTACTCTAATTAATGCTAAAGAGTGTAGAGAAAAATTTCTCTACACTCTTTTTTATATTTTGTACACCGCACAGGCACGTAGAAGGGGCTCACATCTCTCTTATTAATAAATACAATAATGCATACGTAAATCGTTTAAAGGAAAGCTGTAGATTTTTTTATTTCAACTTTTTCCTTAATGGACTAAAATAGGCGTTTCACCATTTCTCTTTTTTTGCATAGCATATGTTGTATAGAAAAAGGGAGGTTTGAATGGTGACTAATAATAATCCAAATGGTTTCTTTGATAAGATTGAAAAGAAAGCAAATGTAAGTAAATCAGATATTTTTAAAGTTGCTGATTCAGTGAAAGATGCAAACTTTAAAGATGAAGCTACTGTTAGAAAACTAGTGCGCCAAATTGCGTTAATGACTGGTCGTCAAGTTACAAAGGAAAAAGAAGACAAAATCGTTCAAGCAATTGTTACAAATAATATGCCACTAGATTTTCAATCATTAACAAATATGTTTAAACAAAAATAATTGGGCTTATTCTTCAGCGATGTATTTAGTGCATAATCATACATTTTCGCATAGTATAGAATGACTTATACCGGATGAATTCTGGTGGGTGTTAGTCGATAAAATTTAAAGAAGCAATTGCCCCAGTTTGCTTCAAAGAAAGAAGGAGTATTTATTTACTTCTTCTTTCTTTTTTTATTTGCAAATATGTGAATTCTCCTATGTATAACTTTTGTTTGGAATGATTTGAGGGACAATCGATGTGTTCGGATTAATTAAAAATAGAGAATTTTATCTAAAATAATCGATTATAAAAAGATTGAAAAATACTATTGAACAAGTATAGGTAGGGACTGAATAAGTCGATAATGACTTAATAGGAATAAAAATATTTTATTTCAAATCGTGTCATTATTTTGATACTATAATAATGTTAGCAATTACATAGGGGGAACAAGATGAACGCGGCACATATTAATGAAATTATTTCTTTTGTTGGGATTGGATTAATGCTTTTTTCATTATTTTTAATTTTCTTGAGTAGACACAAAATAAAAATTAAATTTTTAAAAATGATAACGGCCTTTATTGCTTATATGTCTTTAATTATATCTGGAATTTTAATTACATATATCGTATTAAGTTGGCCTAGTTAATGATAAAAAAGGGGACTAACATGAAAAAGCTATTTCTTACCATTTTAATGTGCTTTGTAATAAGTGTATTAAGTGGCTGTTTATATCCACAAGATAATCTTGCACAAAATCAAGTACCATATGACGATCAAATAGAAAGTGTTCAAAAAGCAGTAAATAAATTTAAAGTAGATAATTCTGGAATCTTACCAATAAAAACGAAGGATATGAGTACACCAATTTACATTAAATATCCAATTGATTTTACGAAACTGATTCCCGGTTATTTAAGTGATTCACCTGGTAATTCATATGAAAATGGTGGAATCTTTCAATATGTCTTAATTGATGCAGAAAAAAATCCAACCGTCAAATTAGTTGATCTTAGAATTGCAGAAAAATTAAGAGATGTTAATTTACAAGTACAAGTTTATAAAGATAAACATACTTATCCACCAATTAAGAAAACCCTTGCTAACGGTGTATTCCTATTAAACTATAAAAAGATGGGGTTTAAAGAGGAGCCTTACGTTGTAAGTCCTTATAGTAATAATCACTTACCAATCGTAATGGGCAATGACGGTGAATTCTATGTGGATTATTCAACTGACTTATATGCAAAAATAAAAGAAGCGAAAAATTTTAAGTTCGGTGAAGATATACGATCTATTTTAGTAAAAGACTCACCAATCGTGCCTGCATACTCACTTCCATACACTGTTAAAGATGGACAGCCAGTATTTTTAGAACAAAAATAAATAATATAAATCATAATCCTTTGATAAAAGAATACATTTTATCGAAGGATTATTTTATTTTTATCCGAAGTTAATAAGTAGAAAAAATAAAAAATCTTGTCATAACTTACTAGGACAACATCATAGAATGATATTGTCATAGGCATACTACTTCAAGTCAATTATTCCCATGTATTGATAAATCGGGAGGGGAACACATGGAAAAGATAGATATTTTTAAAGACATTGCCGAGCGCACGGGAGGAGATATCTACTTAGGTGTTGTAGGCGCTGTCCGTACTGGTAAATCAACATTTATAAAACGCTTTATGGAAGCAGTAGTTATCCCAAATATTCAAAATGAAGCTGATCGTGCGAGAGCACATGATGAATTACCTCAAAGTGCAGCAGGTAAAACAATAATGACGACAGAACCTAAATTCGTTCCAAATCAAGGTGTGAAAATTCATGTAGCGGATGGGTTAGATGTAAATATTCGATTAGTAGATTGCGTTGGTTATAGTGTACCAGGAGCTAAAGGATATGAAGATGAAAACGGCCCTAGAATGATTAGCACACCTTGGTATGAAGAACCAATACCTTTTAATGAAGCAGCAGAAATCGGTACAAGAAAAGTTATCCAAGAGCATTCTACAATTGGAGTTGTTGTAACAACTGATGGCACAATTGGAGAAATCGCTAGATATGATTATATCGAAGCAGAAGAACGAGTAGTTGCTGAATTAAAAGAAGTTGGTAAGCCTTTCATTATGGTTGTTAACTCGTCTCAGCCATATCACCCTAATACAGAAGCACTTAGACAGGAATTAAGCCAAAAGTATGACATTCCTGTTATCGCTTTAAGTGTTGAAGCAATGCGTGAAGGTGATGTATTAAACGTACTTCGCGAAGCGCTATACGAGTTCCCAGTCCTTGAAGTAAATGTAAATCTACCAAGCTGGGTATTAGTATTAAAAGAAAATCACTGGTTGCGTCAAAGCTACCAAGAAGCAATTCAAGAAACAGTAAAAGACATAAAACGATTAAGAGATGTAGACTTTGTAGTTGGTCAATTTAGTGATTATGAGTTTATTGAACATGCACAACTTGCTGGAATTGACATGGGGCAAGGGGTGGCAGAAATCGATTTATCTGCTCCAGATGAGTTATATGACCAAGTTTTAAAAGAAGTAGTTGGAGTAGAAATTCGAGGTAAAGATCATCTATTAGAATTAATGCAAGACTTTGCTCATGCAAAACAAGAATATGATCAAGTTGCCGATGCATTAAAAATGGTGAAACAAACTGGATACGGAATTGCTGCACCATCTCTTTTAGATATGAGTTTAGATGAACCGGAGATTATCCGCCACGGATCTAGATTCGGTGTGAAACTAAAAGCGGTTGCCCCATCTATTCATATGATTAAAGTAGATGTAGAGTCAACATTTGAACCAATTATTGGAACTGAAAAACAAAGCGAAGAGCTTGTTAAATACTTAATGCAGGATTTTGAAGATAATCCACTGTCAATCTGGAATTCAGATATATTTGGACGCTCATTAAGTTCAATCGTTCGTGAAGGAATCCAAGCAAAACTTTCTCTAATGCCTGAAAATGCAAGATATAAATTGAAGGAAACATTAGAAAGAATTATCAACGAAGGAAGTGGCGGCTTAATTGCAATCATCCTTTAATAGAATGAATCAATATAATTAATCAGATGGTATTAAACCATCTGATTTTTTTTGCATTTTCATCAATTCGAAAAGATTTTGAAGAGAATTTGCTATTTTTTGATACGAAAATTGCTTTTAGCAGTAAATTAAAAAAAACGGCAAAAAAGTTTAAATTCGACAAAATTCTACAAATTTATTTTAATCGGAAATAGTAAAAAAAATTTACAAAATTGCCTATTAATTCAGTAATCATCGTATATACAACAAGAAATTTTAAAAAATTAGTAGTAGAAAAATGAATTTATCAGAAAAATCACTTCACATTTTCGAGTAATTCCAACATTTTCTTGTAAAACATATTGAAAAAAGCCGTAGAATCGTATAATATAAGGCATGACAAAGAAATTAATTGGAATTTGTTGTATAAAATTTAAAATTTTGGTCACAAATGAAATTAAGAATTATTTTAATTTTTTGGGAGGAGGTGAAAGACATGAACAAAACTGATTTAATCAATGCAGTTGCTGAAGCTGGTGAATTAACTAAAAAACAAGCTACTTTAGCAGTAGACGCTGTATTCGAATCAATTCTTGGTGCGTTACAAAACGGGGATAAAGTACAATTAATCGGATTTGGTAACTTTGAAGTTCGTGAGCGTGCAGCTCGTAAAGGACGTAATCCACAAACTGGCGAGGAAATCGAAATCGCAGCTAGTAAAGTTCCAGCTTTCAAACCTGGTAAAGCGCTTAAGGATGCTGTAAAATAATTACATAATTTAAGCGGAAAAGAAGGATGCTATTTAAAGCATCCTTCTTTTTTTGCTGGAAAGCCCTAAAAAGATGTTTTTCAAACTTCTTAAAAGCGGTCATCATTACGAATTGCAAAGTCTTTTGTAAAGCGAAGTTACTTATTAGTAACAAGGCTGCAAATAGACAAAGTAAAGAATCGTGCGCTTCTAGTAGTCACTAAGAAGGATGATAATTAAAGGCATCCTTCTTTTTTTTGCCTATAAAAAAAGAATTATGTTAAAATAAAACGAATCTGATAGTGAATATTAGAATTTTTTTAGCATGGGGGATCAATTAATGAATGAAGTAAATTTAGAAAAAATTGAACAAGCGGTTCGTCTAATTCTCGAAGCTATCGGTGATGATCCAAATCGAGAAGGAATTTACGAAACGCCAAAACGAGTTGCGAAAATGTATGCAGAAGTATTCTCTGGCATGCGCCAAGATGAAAAAGCTCATTTACATAAAGTATTTGGTGAAGATCATGAAGAATTAGTTCTAGTAAAAGATATACCTTTCCATTCAATGTGTGAACATCATCTATTACCGTTTTACGGCGTTGCACATGTAGCTTATATTCCAAGGAATGGTAGAGTAACTGGATTAAGCAAACTGGCACGTACAGTTGAAACAGTTGCAAAAAGACCACAGCTACAAGAACGTATTACTGCTTCGGTAGTTGATGCGATTATGGAAGTACTTCAACCACATGGTGCAATGGTAGTCGTTGAAGCCGAACATATGTGTATGTCAATGCGCGGAGTAAGAAAACCTGGTTCAAAAACAGTTACTACAGCGGTTCGTGGGTCATTAAAAGAGGATGTACAAGGAAGAAATGAAATTCTTGCAATGATTCATTCAACAAGATAGTTTTATCAAAAGAGCAGGTGCGCCGTCATTAAGGTCTCGACACTGTATTATAGGTTCAACATTTTAAGAATTTTTTTAGACTGATCGTAAACGCTCGTCTTATAGAGGAGCGTTTATCATTCGTTTGAATAAAGGTAATCCTGCTTTTTTTGAAAATATTCATTATAAATAATGCAAGTTGATTGAGTAATCAACTTATACCATCTAAAATACTTATGGTATAATGATTAAATCAGTAATAAATGGAATGGATGGAAATAATGAATAGTATTCACGAGATAAAAAATGAAGTAATCACTCAAATTTTACATACAATTAAACACCCTTATTTAAATCAGCATCTTTCAATACCAACGATTGATGATGTAAAGGTTACTTTATTAATAAATTTATTAAAAGATAATGATTTTACGAGTGATAAAATTGTGCATTACTGTAAAGCCTTGATGATTCATCAAATTGCATTAGATACACATGAAAAAGTATCAACATATGAAAGTACGCCAATGGATCGTGAGAAGAAACAGTTAACCGTATTGGAAGGGGACTTATATAGTGGACTATATTACAATGCTCTTTCTAAAACTGGTGAAATTGGATTAATTAAGGAACTTTCATATGCAGTAAAAGAAATGAATGAAGAAAAAATTAATTTAGTTCACGAAAAATTTAAAACTTTAGATGAGCTTTTCAAATGTATCACAGTTATTGAATCAACTATAATTGTTCATTTTGCAAAATTTATCGCATCGGAAGAATCAATACACCATATTGAGCATGCTTGTTTAATAGCTAGACTGAAAAAAGAATACGAAATATCTTCAGTTGATCATCGCACTGATTTTATTAAGCAATTTCAGAATATAATAGGTTTGAATGATATGGGTAAAATAAAAGAAGAATTATCAAAAATAATGATACAATTACAAAAATAATCTACATAGAAGTAATCGTAATTAGTTTAGTGGGGGTTTATATGACTCAATCAAAAGAAGAACGCGTTCATGACGTGTTTGAAAAGATTTATAATAAATATGATACAATGAATGGTATTATTAGTTTTAGACGACATATTGCTTGGCGCAAACAAACTATGAAAATAATGAATGTCCAAAAAGGTATGAAAGCGCTTGACGTATGCTGTGGTACTGGTGAATGGACGATTGCATTAGCAAATGCAGTTGGAAAAGATGGAGAAGTAGTAGGGTTAGACTTTAGTAAAAATATGCTTTCAATTGGAGAGCAAAAAGTTAAAAGTATGCATTTAGACCAGGTTAAATTAATCCATGGTAATGCGATGGAGTTACCGTTTGAGGACAACTATTTTGATACAGTTACAATCGGATTCGGATTAAGAAATGTTCCAGATTATTATCAAGTGTTGAAAGAAATGACTAGAGTTGTAAAACCTGGTGGGATTGTAGTATGTTTAGAAACTTCACAACCAACGGCATTTGGTGTTAGACATGTATATAAAGCTTATTTTAAATACATCATGCCGATCTTTGGTAAATTATTCGCTAAAAGCTTTAAAGAATATTCTTGGTTACAAGAAAGCGCAAGTACTTTTCCAGGGATGAATGAGCTTGCAAAGCTTTTCGAAAAAGCAGGATTAGAGAAAATTAGAATCAAACCTTATACTTTTGGGGTAGCGGCGATGCATTTAGGTGTTAAACCAAAGAGCTAGTTACAAAAAAGCAAGAAATTGGGATGAATAGTAAGGTGAACGGAATGAAGGTTAAATGGAAGTATTCTTATTTAAAAAAAGACATTAATGAGATTGAAAATACACTACATAAAGTAGTCGATTCAACGCAGCCAATTTTGAAAAATGCATCTGTACAGCTACTTCAATCTGGTGGAAAAAGAATTAGACCAGTATTTGTATTGCTTAGTGCTAAATTTGGACAATATAACCTTCAATCTATAAAAAATGTAGCAGCTACATTGGAAATCATACATATGGCATCATTAGTACATGATGATGTAATTGACGAAGCTAGTTTACGAAGAGGTAAACCGACAATTAATTCAACATATAATAACCGAGTTGCTATGTATGCAGGGGATTTTTTATTTGCGAAAGCATTGGAATGTATGTCAGAAATTGAAATCCCATTGGCTCATCAAAAATTATCTGAAACAATTTTAGAGATTTGTTTAGGTGAGATTGAACAAATAAAAGATAAATATAATTTTGACCAAAATTTAAAATGTTATTTAAGACGAATTAAACGAAAAACAGCACTTTTAATATCAGCAAGTTGCGAAATAGGTGCAATAGCATCAGGAGCTTCTAAGGATTTTCAAAAGTGTTTAAAAGATTATGGATATTATTTAGGTATGTCTTATCAAATTATGGATGATATTCTTGATTTTACGGCTTCTGAGAAGGAGTTAGGAAAACCATCAGGAAGCGACTTAATTCAAGGGAATATTACATTACCTGTTTTGTTTGCAATGAATGATGTAGCGCTTAAAGAGAAAATTGTTTCGGTTCATGAAGGAATAGATCCAGACACTGTTAAACCACTTATTAATCAAATTCGAAAAAGTACATACATAAGAGCTGCAAAAAAGGTAAGTGAAGCTTATTTACAAAAGTCACTAAACAGTATCGCAAGCCTACCAAATAGCGAGGCAAAGGAAATGTTAATTTTAATTGCTAAAAATATTGGAAATCGAAAAAACTAGAGGCGGTAAAAATGCAAAAGCATTTCGAACTGCCTCTTTTGGCTTTTTTATAGGTGTGTTATGGCAATAAATTAGTTATATTGATAAAAATTAACCAAAAAACTGTAAGCGATTGCAATTTTTACAAAATAACAAGATTTTAAACTATTGATAATTTTATAAATAGATGATACTATTCTAACTGTGTTGTTTATACATAATTGAAATCAAGTGAGGTAGAGCATAATGGAAAGAACTTATTTAATGGTAAAACCTGATGGTGTACAACGTAACTTAATTGGTGAAATCGTTTCACGTTTTGAAAAAAAAGGTTTCCAATTAGTTGGAGCTAAATTAATGCAAGTGAGCAAAGAACAAGCTGAAACTCACTATGCTGAGCACAAAGAGCGTCCTTTCTTTGGTGAATTAGTAGACTTCATCACTTCAAGCCCAGTATTTGCTATGGTTTGGGAAGGCGAAAATGTAATCGCTACCGCGCGTCAAATGATGGGAGCAACTAACCCTAAAGATTCAGCTCCAGGAACAATCCGTGGTGAGTATGCTGCAACTGTAGGCAAAAACATTATTCACGGTTCTGATTCACCTGCAAGCGCTGAGCGTGAAATCGGTATTTTCTTCAATCAAAACGAATTAGTTGAATACTCTAAGCTTATTAAAGAATGGGTATACTAATCTTTAATATTGAAATAAAGAAGCTAGCCTCGTGCTAGCTTTTTTTATTTGTCATAAAATTTAGTTTAAGAAATTGAACAAAAATTCTGTACAGAAAAAAACATTTTTACATCAAAAGAAACAAATTTTTACAAAAAATCAAAAAAAGTGCCATTTTATCGTCCTTTTTTTATGTTAAATTCCAAATAGGTTGTGGTATAGTAGTAACTAATAATTTTAAACTTACATAAAGAGAAGGTGTTGACATGCGTTATTTAACAGCTGGTGAATCTCATGGTCCACAATTAACAACTATTATTGAAGGCGTTCCAGCAGGATTACCAATTTTAGCAGAAGAAATTAACAGTGAACTTCGTAGACGTCAAGGTGGATATGGAAGAGGGCGAAGAATGCAAATTGAGAAGGATACTGCTCAAATTACTAGCGGTGTTCGACATGGTTATACACTAGGCTCTCCAATCGCTCTAGTTGTTGAAAATAACGACTTTAAACATTGGACGAATATTATGGGTGCTGAACCTTTAGAAGATCTCGAATATGAAGGAAAAAGAAGCATTACAAAACCAAGACCTGGTCACGCAGATTTAAATGGTGCAATTAAATATGGCTTTAGAGATGTTCGAAATGTATTGGAGCGTTCTTCGGCTCGTGAAACAACTGTACGTGTTGCAGCTGGGGCAGTCGCAAAAAAATTGTTAAGTGAACTAGGGATCACAATTGCAAGCCATGTAATTGAAATTGGTGGAGTTAAAGCGAAAAACATAGAATATAAAAATGTTGAAGACTTACATAATCGTGCTGAAAACTCTGAAGTTAGATGTATAGACCTAGAAGCAACAGAAAATATGAAAGCATTAATTGATGATGCTAAGCAAAATGGTGATTCAGTAGGTGGAATCGTTGAAGTAGTCGTTGAGGGTATGCCAGCTGGTGTTGGAAGTTACGTACATTATGACCGAAAACTAGATTCAAAAATTGCAGGTGCTATTGTAAGTATTAACGCCTTTAAAGGGGTAGAGTTCGGTATTGGTTTTCAAGCCGGTTCAATTCCTGGAAGTGAAGTACATGATGAAATAGCATTTTCTGAGGAAAAAGGCTATTATCGATTATCGAACCGTGCAGGAGGTTTTGAGGGCGGTATGACAACTGGCATGCCAATTGTCGTTCGAGCAGTAATGAAACCTATTCCAACGCTTTATAAGCCATTACAGAGCGTTGATATCGAAACAAAAGAAGTATATGAAGCAAGTATCGAACGTTCAGATAGCTGTGCCGTTCCAGCAGCGTCAGTAGTTGCTGAGCATATCGTAGCATGGGAAGTTGCAAAAGCGATTATCGAGCAATTTGAATCAGATCAACTTGAGCGATTAAAACGCAATATTGAAGATTTCCGTGAGTATGCGAGGAAGTTTTAATGAATGTGATCACTGTAAAAACAAGCTCTAAACAATACGATGTATGTATTGGGTACGGGGTATTAAGTCATTTACAGTCCAAGCTTGAAAGCCTTGTACCTAAAGTTTCAAAAATATTGATAATTACTGATGATCAAGTTGCACCGTATTATTTGGAGGAAGTAAAACAAAATTGTCTACATGTTAATACTGTAGAGCAGTATGTCATCCCTCATGGTGAAAAAAGTAAAAGCTTTGCCATTTATGAAGATTGTTTAACTTATTGCTTTGATATTCAGTTAGATCGTAATAGTTTAATTTTAGCATTAGGTGGGGGAGTAGTTGGTGATTTAGCAGGGTTCGTAGCGGCTACATATATGCGAGGTATTCGATTTATTCAAATGCCTACAACATTATTAGCTCACGATAGTGCGATAGGTGGTAAAGTTGCCATAAACCTTCCGAAAGCTAAAAATATCGTTGGTGCGTTTTATCAGCCAGAACTAGTATTGTATGAATTGAATTTTTTAACTACATTGCCAATTGAGGAATGGAGATCAGGTTTTGCTGAAGTTAGTAAAGAGGCTATGATTTCTTCTATCGAAAATTTGAATTGGTTAATGGAGCATATCCATTCACTTGGAAATTTAGAAAATGAATTAATTGAAAAGTGTGTGACGATGGGAATAAGTGTGAAAAACGAAATTGTATCTAAGGATGAAAGAGAAAATGGAGAAAGAGCATTTTTAAACTTAGGCCATACACTTGGACACGCTATTGAAGCTTATTTAGGCTACGCAAAAACTACTCATGGTGAAGCAATTGCGTTTGGGACATTATTTTCAATATACTTAAGTGAACAATATTTTAAAATCGATTTAAAATATGATGAGATTTTAAGATGGTATAAACAATTAGAATATCCTGTATATACAAATCTAGAAATTGAATCGGTTGTTAATCTAATGAAACAAGATAAGAAAAATATAGATTTGAAAATAAAATATATATTATTAATGAACTATGGAAATCCAGTAACTTGTGAATTAGAGGAAGAGTTTATTAAAGAGAATTTAGATAGTTTTTTAAAGCAAATACTTTCATAATCCTTACATGAAAATGGTGTTTTGATCATTTATAAATCAAAATATCATTTTCTTTTTCTAAATTAGAATGAAAAACATGGGACAATTCGTCGAATAGAATTTAGGAGAAAAAAAAGGTTTGATTTAATAAAAAATGGAATGTAATTACATATAGAAAGGTTAGAAAAGGTGGCTACGATGAGAAATTCTCAATTAGAAAAAATCCGTTTAGTTGGTGATGTGATAATTCCGGGAGATAAATCAATATCTCATAGAGCAATTATGTTTGGTTCATTAGCGAAAGGGACGACAAAAATAACTAACTTTCTATTAGGTGAAGATTGTTTAAGTACGATTGCTTGTTTTAGAAAATTAGGTGTACAAATCGAGGTAACAGAAGATGAAGTAATTGTTTATGGCAAAGGAATTGAAGCATTAAAAGAGCCAAATGCAGTACTTGATGTAGGAAACTCAGGGACAACAGCACGATTAATGATGGGAATATTAAGTGGTTTACCATTCCATTCAGTTATTATTGGTGATGAATCAATTGGGAAAAGACCAATGAAACGGGTTACAAAACCTTTAAAAATGATGGGAACTTCTATAGATGGACGTGAGGATGCTACATATACACCTATTTCTATAAGAGGTGGTTCACTAAATAGTATTTCATATGATTCTCCTGTTTCAAGTGCACAAGTTAAATCTTCAATTTTACTAGCGGGTTTATTTGCAAACGGTACAACTGTTGTAACTGAACCAGAAAAGTCTCGTGACCATACTGAAAGAATGTTAAAGGCATTTGGCTGTGAATTAGTTGTAGACGGAAATACCGTTTCAATTGACGGTAACCAAGAATTAATTGCAACAGATGTCACTGTACCTGGTGATATCTCATCTGCGGCATTTTTCTTAGTAGCAGGGTCGATCATTCCAAATAGCGAAATCTTATTAAAGAATGTCGGCGTAAATCCAACTAGAATTGGTATTTTAACCGTTTTAGAACGAATGGGAGCTAATATTACCTTAGAGGATGAAAAAGTAGTAAACGGAGAACCAATCGCTAATATAAGAGTGAAATCATCCGATTTAAAATCTACTATCATCGGTGGTGCTGAAATCCCTACATGTATCGATGAGTTACCTATTTTAGCATTAGCAGCGGCATTAGCAGACGGTGAGACAATTATTAAGGATGCTGAAGAATTACGAGTTAAGGAAACTGATCGTATCCAAACAGTTGTTACAGAACTTACAAATCTTGGTGTAAGCATTGAAGCAACAAAAGATGGTATGATTATACAAGGAAATAGTTCTTTAATAGGTGCAAATGTAAATTCACATGGAGACCATCGAATGGGAATGATGCTTTCAATCGCTGCACTACTTGCAAAAGGTGATACAATTATCGAAAACACAGAATGTATAGCGGTATCTTTCCCGAATTTTAAAGAGCAATTAAATGAATTAATAAAGTAGTCATACGAGGTGTAAGAATGAGTTTATATGAATCTGTTCAATTAATTGAGAACGGTCATACCGAAAAAGGATTAGAATTATTAAAAAAGAGTATAAAAACGGCAACTGACGAAGAAAAATACGAAGCTGCTCTAGTCTTTCAATCTTTAGGGTTAATTGAGGATGCGAAAAGTATTATCGAAGATTTAGTTTATCTATATGATGACGACGATGAGCTTAAAATAATGTACGCAGAAATTTTATTAGACCTTGATTTAGAAGATGAAGCTTTAGAAACCTTACTAGCAATTAAAGAAGATAGTGAGTGTTACGTTCAATCGCTATTATTAATGGCAGATCTGTATCAAGTTCAAGGTCTTGATGAAGTAGCAGAGCAAAAATTATTTGAAGCAAAAAGAATTTTACCGAATGAACCTGTAGTAGATTTTGCATTAGGTGAGTATTATTTTAGTAAATACGATTATAAAAAGGCAATACCGTATTATGAAAGATTAGCTAACCTAGAAATTGAAGTAAGTGGCGTGAATAAAGATTTAAGACTTGCTGAATGTTTAAGTGCAGAAGGAGAATGGGAAGATGCAATCTCATTCTATGAAAAAGGAATTGAGAAAACAAAAGATTTCCATACATTATTAGGTTATGGAATTACTTTATTCCAAGCAGAACGCTATTCAGCAAGTATCCCAGTGTTTGAAGAAGCGATATTCTTTGATCCTGAGTATTTAGTTGCACACTTATGGTTAAGTAAAGCACATGACCTAGAAGGACAAATCCAGGAGGGTTATGACATATTACAGAAGGCTTTACTAGTTGATGAAACAAATGTAGAATGTCTTTTATCAGCAGCGAAATTAGCTCGTAAATTAAAGAATTTAGAAGCAAGTAAAAAACATTTACAGGAAGCATTAATTTATGACCCTTCCCTAATCGAGGCTGTTCAGTTATTAGTCGGAATCCATTTTGAAGAAGATGATTTCGATGAAATAATTGGTACAATCGAACTAGCAATTGAGCATGGAGCTTCGGATCCTCACTTTAATTGGGATTTAGGGAAAGCATATTATGGAAATGAAAATTATGAATTGGCATTAAAACAATATCGTCTAGCATATAATGACTTTAACCAGGAAATTTCCTTCTTAAAGGAATACGGAGACCTATTGTTTGAAGAAGGTTTACTACAAGAAGCAAAAGAAGTTTATGCAAAACTTGTAGACGATGAATATCTACAAGAAGAAGTAAGAGAGCGTCTTGAAAGAATAAATGAAATTCTGTAGTTTTCTTTATTCAGAAAAGGGGACAAATTTAAAGGACAGAGGAGGGATTTAATAATGGCAACCCCTGTATCTGTGAATGAGAAGAAAGATTTTGTAAAATGGTTTCTAAGTAATTTTCAGTTGAAGCAAAGAGAGTGTGTTTGGATTTTAAATTACCTAATGAGCCATGATTATTTAATGAAAAAGGTTCATTTCGTAGAACAGTCTAAATATTGTCCACGTGGTTTAGTGATGTCGACAAACTGTGTTAAAGAAGTCCCATTTCATTTTTATAAACAAAATGTGATGACGACGGATGCAGAGAAATCATTTCATGATATTCGACTTAATAGGGATGAGGATATTTATATCCAGCTCAATTTTAAATCTTCTTTTCAATACCCGATGTTTGTTTCAGTTTTAGAAGAGAATCCACACATACCAAAAAATTTAAATAGTAACGAAAAAGATCGCGTTATTGCTGAAAAACTATTGTCAGATTCAATTATTAACTTTCAAAAAGACAGATTAATGAGAATGATCGATGACGCGCTTGATCAACAAGACAAAAAACTATTCCAAGAATTAACAAAGCAACTAAATTTATTAACTTAATGTAAAATCGAAAGAGTCCCCAATTTTGGGGGCTTTTTAATTGTTTCAGAATTTAGGAAAGCATTTTTAGAACACTTTTTAATCTTCCGTCTAGACACTTACTTCCTTATTGCTGCCTCTTACTACAAGTTCAAGGGAAAGAAATGAACAATATATGCACATATAGATGGATTAATTGGTTTAATCTTTGATAGGGGGAATATAAATTGTTGCTAATTGATTGAAAAACAAATTCAATGATTAGTTATAAGCGACGATTTAAAGCGAATGGTAAAGATCATTAAGGTTCTTCATTACATGCTTTTTTTATTTTGTAGAAGTTATTGGAACTGATATTCCTCGGCTCCGATGGGAAAAGCGAAGGCTAAAGACCTTACAGGCGTGCAGAGGAGGACGATTCTTTCCCCGTTGAAATTAGAATCCTATAGTGCAAATTAACCGCATATAGCTTCTTTTAGCTTGAAATAAATACTAAATTATATACATGTTCTTTTTTCAATACCCTGGAAAAAGACCTCATTTTTGAGGGCTTTTTTTCTTTCTTAAAATAGTAATGTATGGTTAAATGGAAAATAGATATTTGTTCACAAAAATTTCACAATTATAATTAAATTATTTTAATAGAAAGAGGTAATTTTGATGAAATGGACAACGAATGAATTAAATCAAGTTTTAGAAAATTTGGAGTACATCGATACGATCGTTATTCCACTTTGTCCCGTTTCTTTGAAAAAAGAAAATATTTCTTTAGCGGAACAACGAGAGGACATAATAATCCTTACTTCTGAGATTGAACGTACATATAAAGGTAGAATTGTGATTTCCCCAGAATTTACTTATTTGCCTGAAGAATCTAATAAAATAGACCGATTAAAGGCATGGTATGAAGGGTTTAAAGGTGAAGGCATTAAGCATGTTTTCTATTTGACATGTGATTTTGATTGGAGACAATTTGAATCTGAAATGGATGAATCGTTAATATGGTTACCCACTTTAAACATAAATAGTTTAGATGAATCATCACAAAGAGTAATAGTAGATAAACAATTATCACATATTAATGCATTATTTTCTAAAAGATGGGGATAAAAATAAAAACAACATTATTACTATGATTATTATTAGGATATTATTGACCTTCTAAATTTGTTATTATATTATGAAAGTGTCCTAGTTTTATTATTATAGCTGTTGTCCGTACAGGAGTACTTGTGATAGAGGGGGGAATTTTCATGAGTGAAAAGGTTTCAAGACGCCAGTTTTTAAACTACACTTTAACAGGTGTAGGCGGTTTCATGGCAGCAGGAATGCTTATGCCATTGGCTCGTTTTGCCATTGACCCAGTCTTACAAAAAGAAGCAGCTGGAGAAATGGTGCAAGTTGGTCTAGTGAAAGATTTAACAACTGACCCAAAACGCTTTGACTTTAAAGTAAAGCAGGTTGATGGTTGGGTTAAATCTGATGCTACTCACATTGCATGGGTTTACAAAAATTCAAACGGAGGAATTGTTGCATTATCACCTACATGTAAGCATTTAGGCTGTACAGTTGGTTGGAATGACAACAAAGATTTTCCAAACGAGTTTGTTTGTCCATGTCATGGGGGACGTTACATTAAAGATGGTAAAAACATTAAAGGTACACCACCGCTTGGTCCACTAGACAACTACGCGGTAAAAGTGAAAGGTGATTCTTTCTATCTTGGTAAATTAGAACCAAATACAGGAGGTAAATAATCGTGCTTAACAAAATTTACGACTGGGTAGATGAGCGATTAGAAATTACGCCTCTTTGGAGAGATATCGCTGATCATGAAGTACCAGAACACGTTAATCCAGCACACCATTTTTCAGCATTCGTATATTGCTTCGGTGGATTAACATTTTTCGTTACAGTAATTCAAATTTTATCTGGAATGTTCTTAACAATGTATTATGTACCAGATATTAAAAATGCATGGGAATCAGTATATTACTTACAAAACAACGTTGCATACGGACAAATTGTTCGTGGTATGCATCACTGGGGTGCAAGTTTAGTAATCGTTATGATGTTCTTACATACTTTACGTGTATTCTTCCAAGGCGCATATAAAAAACCTCGTGAACTTAACTGGGTTGTAGGGGTACTAATTTTCTTCGTAATGCTTGGTTTAGGGTTTACAGGATATTTATTACCTTGGGATATGAAAGCGTTATTTGCGACGAAAGTAGGTCTGCAAATTGCTGAACAAACACCATTTATTGGTAAGCAAGTAAAAACGTTAATTGCAGGTAATCCGGAAATCATCGGTGCACAAACATTAACTCGTTTCTTCGCAATTCATGTATTCTTCTTACCTGGTGCTTTACTTGCTCTTATGGGTGCCCATTTCTTGATCATTCGTAAGCAAGGTATTTCAGGTCCACTATAAGATTTAGTGCATGGGGCTTTAGTAAAAAAATGACTAAAGTGTGTCGAAATAAAGGAGGGAGAACATGCATCGCGGTAAAGGAATGAAATTTGTAGGTGACTCTCGTGTACCTGCAATGGAAGGTCGTAAACCCAATGTTCCAAAAGATTATTCTGAATATCCAGGAAAAACAGAGGCATTCTGGCCAAACTTCTTATTAAAAGAATGGATGGTAGGAGCGGTTTTCTTAATTGGATATTTAACATTAACAATTGCACATCCATCTCCACTTGAGAGGGTTGCAGACCCAACTGATACTGGCTATACGCCATTACCAGACTGGTATTTCTTGTTCTTATATCAATTCTTAAAATATAGCTATGCATCAGGTGACTATAACGTAATTGGTGCATTCGTAATTCCTGGTATTGCTTTTGGTGGCTTATTATTAGCTCCGTTCTTAGATCGTAGTCCACATAGAAAGCCAATGAAACGTCCATTAGCAACTGGTTTTATGTTATTAGCTTTATCTGGTGTAATTTATTTAACATGGGAAGCAGCAGCTCACCATGACTGGAAAAAACAAAAAGAACAAGGTAAGATTCGTACTTTTGTTGAATTAAATAAAGAAGATCCAGGATATAAACTATTGCAAAAAAATACTTGTGTATCTTGCCACGGAGATAATCTTCAAGGTGGTGCAGCAGCTCCAAGTCTTCAAAATACGGGCTTAACACCTGATCAAATTGCACATATCGCAAGAAATGGTGGGCAAAATATGCCTAAAGGCGTATTTAAAGGAACTGATGCAGAACTTAAGGTTTTAGCTGAATTCGTTGCAAAAGCAGGTAAATCAGAGTAATGAAAAGAGAGTCGAATTTTCGACTCTTTTTTTATGTTGAATTGTATATTGAAATAATAACATGTTAAAATCGTGTTGATACATATAAATTGTGAACTTTGTGTGTTATAAATTTGTGGATTAACCAAAATGAAAGTGAAGTGAAATGAAATAGTGAACTTATATAGTATGCTACGGCTAAAACCAAACATGGTTGCCCTATTCATTATAAATGTATTAGGTACTGCCTATGGATATTATTGGTACAAACCTCAGCTTGCCTATACTCCTGGTTGGTTAAAAATATTTGTTCCAGATAGTCCAACTGCGTCGTTATTTTTTTGCATTGTATTGTTGTTATTCATCTTAAATAAGCAAAATGGGTTAATTGAGGCACTTGCATATGTAAGCTTGCTAAAATACGGTATTTGGGCTGTTATTATGAATGGCATGGTTCTCTACGTTAAAGGCGGTCTTGATACGATTGCATACTTATTAATTTTTTCGCATGGAGCTATGGCTGTACAAGCTCTTTTATATTCACAAACATTTAGAGTTAAAAAGTGGCAGTTGATAGTTGCAAGTATTTGGATTTTACAAGATCTGATTTTTGACTATGTTTTTGGTACAATGCCTGAATACTTTATGCTATCTGATTTTAGAATTTGGATTGCATTAATAACATTTTGGTTGACGATATTAGTGATCTTTTTGGCTTATTATCAATTAATTTTTAAAAAAAGAGCTCGTATTTGAAGGGTTCTAATCTTGTCCTTTCTCTCATAATTATTAGTAGTTATGAGGGAGGGGTTTGATGAAAAAATTAATTGCAGGGATAAGCGTTTTTTTTATTTTCTTTTCATTTAATACCGTAAAAGGCTACGCTAAAATAGATCAAGAAACTTCACTTATTGAACAATCGCTTTCTTTAGTACAAGATGGTGATTACGTTCATGGATCTAATTTATTGGAGCAGCTAGAGTCAAAATATATGGCATCAGCTAAAAAAAATAAAGATTTCACTCCTAAAGAGTTAGAAACAATTGCAGTTACATTTCAAAATGCGCTAGTATCTTTAAAAAACGATGGATCAGACCCTCAAGAAAAGGTTGCAGATGTATTAGGGCTAAGATTATTGATTGATGCTTCTGAAACGACAATGCAACCAATGTGGAAAGAAATGAAAAAGTCAGTAATGACACCATTAGAAAATATGGATTCAGCATATAAGCGCGGGAACTCGGAAGCTTATGAAACTCAATTAAACCAGTTTTTGAATCAATTTGAAATAATCTATCCTAGTCTTATAATGGATTTGCCATATGATGAAGTTAAAAAAATTAACTCACTTGTTTCATTTTTAGATGACTATCGAATTAATCAAAAATCATTACCTGCATTTCAACAAAAATTAGATGAGACCCAAAGTGAATTATTATTCATTTTTGGTCAAGGGAATTCAATTATTCCACCAGTTTCGATTTGGACAATTTTTACAACAGGGGTAATTATTGTAGGGACATTAAGTTACGTTGGATGGAGAAAATATATAGGTGATCGAAATAAGAATAAAAAACGAAGAGAACATAATGATTGACAAATTTCTCTAAAAGTATATACAATATCGTAAAATCTCACTCCTTGGAGGAATTACAATGAGTTATTTAATTTACTTTTTAATTTTGTTGATTGTACCTTTATATGCTCAAATGAGAGTTAAATCGACATTTAAAAAGTATTCGCAAGTTGGTTCTACATCTCATTTAACAGGTGCAGAAGTAGCAAGAAAAATTTTAAATGAAAACGGACTTTACAATGTTGCAGTTGAAGAAACTCGTGGATATTTATCTGATCATTATGATCCGCGTGCTAAAGTAGTAAGATTATCATCTGAAAATTATCATGGATATTCAGTTGCAGGTACAGCTGTCGCTGCTCATGAAGTAGGACATGCAATTCAAGATGCAAATGACTATAGTTTTTTAAGATTCCGTCATTCATTAGTACCTGTTGCAAATTTCAGTTCTAATTTTTCATATGTATTTATATTAATTGGTATGTTTTCTCGTCTATCAGGTGCATTATTAATAGGTATCGTTTTATTAGCACTAGGTGTACTATTCCAAATTGTTACACTTCCTGTTGAATTTGATGCCTCAAGTAGAGCTTTAAAACAGGTTACAACATTGGGGATCATTAATTCGAATGAGCATGTTTATGCAAAACGTGTTTTAAATGCAGCCGCATTGACATATGTTGCAGCAGCTGCTGTGGCCGTAGCAGAATTATTAAGATTAATTTTGATTTATACAGGAATGACACGTAGTGATGATTAAATGAGTACAAAATTAAAAGAGGTTCTGGCCAATTAGCCAAGAACCTCTTTTTGATTTAGTTAATAATTACGGATGTAATGGAACTTTATTTTCATCTAAGGTAAATCCTTCACCAAGTACATCGTGAACTTCAGTAACTGCCACAAAGGCATGAGGATCAATATCTTGAATAATATTTTTTAAATGAACTAATTCATTTTTTGGTACTACACAAAATAGAACGTCTTTACTTTCTCCAGTAAATGTACCTGTTGCTTTTAAATAAGTTGCTCCACGTTCCATTTCCTTCATAATTCGGGCAGCAATTAAATCATTTTTCTCAGAAATAATATTTGCTCCACGTGCAGCGTATGCACCTTCTTGCATAAAGTCGATAATTCTTGCTCCGACAAAAACTGCAACTAAAGTATACATTGCTTCATATGCTTTTAAATAAGTTAAAAGAGAAAGTGTAATAACTACAAAGTCAAATATAAACATTGTTTTACCCATGTTTATACCTTTGTATTTATAGACTAATCGAGCAATGATATCAACTCCACCAGTAGTACCACCAAATCTAAAGATAATTCCTAATCCAATCCCAATAAATACACCTGCAAATAATGAAGCTAACATTAAATCGCCATGCACATCTATATTGAAAGTAAATTTCTCAAATAGTTTTAAGAAAAATGATACTGCAACTGTTCCGATAATTGTATAAAGCATCGTTACTGTACCAAGTAATCTCCATCCAATAAAAAATAATGGAATATTTAAGGCCAGATTTGAAATCCAAACTGGGATATTTAATTCAGCTAAAAGAATTAAGTTAATTCCTGTAAAGCCTCCTTCAGCTAGATTGTTTGGAATATTAATATTCATAATTCCAAAAGAAAAAATTGCAGAACCTAAAATGATAAAAAAGATATTGCGTAACTTTAATTTAAAAAACATATACTTCCTCCATACTGTTAAAATCACCCTAAACTCTTATTTTTATCTTATCTTGTATTTTTTTCAAGTAAAATAATATATAATTTGTCAAAAAGTGGTCATTTCGATAAGATTTAATTGAGGAGTTGATATTAGTATGCACGAAAAAACGATGAAAGAAATGCAAAAAGAAGTAGATACATACATAGGCCAATTTAAGGAAGGATATTTTAGTCCTTTAGCAATGATGGCTAGGTTAACTGAGGAAATGGGAGAACTAGCTAGAGAAATAAATCATACATATGGTGAAAAGCCTAAGAAAAGTACTGAAAAAGAAAAACTAATTGAAGAAGAGCTAGGTGATGTATTATTTGTTATGATTTGTTTAGCAAATAGTTTAAATATTGATTTAGCAGACGCGCATGATATTGTTATGAAAAAATTTAATACAAGAGATAAAGATCGTTGGACGAGAAAGGAAGAATAAAATGGAGAAATTAATTAGAGTAGTATTGGCTGGACCGAGAGGGAAAATGGGAACTGAAGCATTACAATTAATTGATCGAACTGAGCATTTTCACCTGGTAGCAGCAGTTGATTATAAATTAGGTGGAGAACAAATTCAAAAGATTAACCAAGGGTTTAAAGGTGAAGCAAACATATATGAAACATTAGAGGAATGTATCGAAAATGAAAGTTTTGATGTACTTGTCGATTTAACAACACCTGAAATCGGTAAAAAGCATGTATTTTTAGCATTGAAAAATGGAATTCGACCTGTAATCGGTACAACTGGATTTACAAAAGAAGAACTCGAAGATTTAAAAGAATTAGCTTCTAATAAAGAGCTAGGTTGTATTATCGCGCCTAATTTTGCGATTGGTGCAATCTTAATGATGAAGTTTTCAGCAATGGCAGCTAAATATTTCAAAGATATCGAAATTATTGAGCTACATCATGACCAAAAATTAGATGCTCCTTCAGGTACAGCTTTAAAAACAGTTCAAATGATTGAAGAAGTTCGAGAGGCTAAAGTACAAGGCCATCCTAATGAAGTTGAAACTGAGACTGGCGCTAGAGGTGCCGAAATGAATGGTATGAGGGTACATAGTGTTAGATTGCCTGGTCTTGTTGCACATCAACAAGTATTATTTGGTGGCGATGGCCAATTATTAACAATTCGACATGATTCAATGAATCGAGCTTCCTTTATGTCTGGAGTAAAGGTAGCAGTTGAAGAGGTAATGAAACTTTCAGAACTAGTATACGGCTTAGAAAATATCATGGACTAAAGATATGATAAGTGGCAACGGGTCTTTCGTAAAATGAATACTTCACATGAACTCGAATGTAAATCGTATTCATTATTAATGTGAAGTATTCATGTCCCGGTTGCTACGCATATTCAAACTGCTAAGGCAGTCATAAAATTTTTAGTTAGTTTGAAAGAGAGTGAGAAATGTGGAATATTTTGATGTACTAGCATTTGGAGCACATCCCGACGATGTTGAGATCGGAATGGCAGGTACGATTGCTAAATTTACTAAACTAGGCTATAAGGTTGCTATTTGTGATTTAACAGAGGCGGAGCTTTCATCAAATGGTGATACGTTCATTAGAAGGAAAGAAGCTGAAGCAGCCGATAAAATTTTAGGCGTTTCAAAGCGTTTTAATTTATCATTGCCTGACCGTGGGCTATACTTGTCAGAAGAGGCAATAAAACAAGTAGTTGCATTAATACGAATGACAAAACCTAGTATTGTATTTTCTCCATATGAAGTAGATCGACATCCTGATCATGGAAATTGTACAAAAATTATCGAAGAAGCGGTTTTTTCTTCAGGCATTCGAAAATTTAATGTAAATACGAATCATGATGCTCATAAGGTTAAACACGTTTTCCAATATATGATCAATGGTTTCCATCGTCCGAATTTTATTGTTGATGTTTCCGAAACAATTGAAATAAAAAAAGCAGCACTTGAAGCGTATGAAAGTCAATTTACGCAAGGTCCGGATGGTGTAGTAACACCACTAACAAACGACTATGTAAATAGTGTTATTGCAAGAGAAAAAATTTTTGGTAAAGAAGTTGGCATTCCATATGGAGAAGGTTTTCTAAGCAAGAAACCAATTCTATTAAATGCAGATTGGTTAGTTTAAAAAGAAATGAAGAAGTTTAGGAGAGATAAAATGAAGTTGAAAATTGGGATCACATGTTATCCTACTGTAGGTGGTTCTGGCGTCATCGCTACTGAGCTAGGTAAATTATTAGCAGAACTAGGACATGAAATTCATTTTATTTCATCAAGTATGCCGTTTCGTTTAAATAAAGTGTATCCTAATATTTATTATCATGCAGTTGAAGTAAATCAATATTCAGTTTTTCAATACCCACCATATGATTTAGCTTTGGCGAGTAAAATGGCTGAAGTTGCAAACCGTGAAAAATTAGATATTTTACATGTACATTACGCGATTCCGCATGCAATATGTGCTGTTCTAGCAAAACAAATGATTCATCATGATATTAAAATTGTAACTACATTACATGGTACTGACATAACCGTACTAGGTTATGACTCCTCTTTAACAGAGTTAATTAAATTTGGTATTGAAAAATCCGATGTCGTAACAGCAGTTTCGAATGATTTAATACGTCAAACAAAGGAATTAGTAAATCCTGATAAAGAAATACAAACAGTATATAATTTTATTGATGAAAGAGTGTACTACAAAAGAAATTGTCGAGCTTTAAAAGCTGAATACGGAATTCAAGAACACGAGAAAGTAATCATACATATATCTAATTTCCGACAAGTAAAACGAACAAAAGATGTAGTTGATGTATTTAACAAAGTTCGAAAAGAAATTCCTTCCAAGTTACTATTAGTAGGTGACGGTCCAGAAATATCTAGCTTATGTAAATTAGTTAGAGAGCTTGGCATTGAAAAGGATGTTTTATTCCTAGGTAAACAAGAAAATGTTGAAGAATTGCTTTCAATGAGTGACATAAAACTTCTCCTTTCATCAAAAGAAAGCTTTGGTTTAGTATTATTGGAGGCTATGGCTTGTGGTGTACCATGTATTGGAACACGAGTTGGTGGAATCCCCGAAGTAATTGAACACGGTGAAAACGGTTATATTTGTGAACTTGGTGATATTGATCAAATCGCATATTATACACTTAATTTATTACAAGATGAAAAATTATATAAACAAATTTCAAATCGCGCAGTTGAAATTGTGAAAGAAAGATTTCACTCAAATCAAATCGTATCACAATATTTATCTATTTATAATGAGCTAGTAGGAATGAACTAATATGGAACTATTCGAAAAAGCAAAGCCAATATTAGAGATACTAATAAAAAATGGTTTTGAAGCTTATTTTGTCGGAGGTTGTGTAAGAGATAAAATAATTCAAAGAGATGTAGGGGATATTGATATCGCTACTTCTGCCTTACCAGAAGAAGTTATGTCCATATTTCCAAAAACTGTTCCGACAGGGCTACAGCATGGTACGGTTTTAGTGATTCATAATGGTGAACAATATGAGATTACAACATTCAGAACTGAATCTACTTATCATGATAATCGAAGACCTTCTGAAGTGACATTTGTAAAATCAATTGAAGAAGATTTAAAACGAAGAGATTTTACAATGAATGCAATCGCGATGACACCGAATAACGACATAATCGACCCTTTTAATGGTGCAAATGATATAAACGATGGCTTAATACGTTGTGTCGGGGATGCTAAAGAAAGATTCCAAGAAGATGCTCTTCGAATGTTAAGAGGCATACGTTTTGTAAGTCAATTAGATTTTCGTTTAAATGATGAAACGTATAATGCTATTCATTCAAATAAAGAATTAATTGAAAATATTGCAATTGAAAGAATTTCAGTTGAAATAGAAAAAATGTTGCTAGGAAAGTCACCTAAAAAAGCAATCGACCTTTTAATAAAAACAAAGTTATTAAATCATCTTCCAAGTTTTCAATATTGCACTACTCAATTTTTAGAACTATTAGAACTTCCAATCCAATCTTTAAAAGATGTCGAAGAATTTTGGGCTTTAATTTTATATAAATGCAATTTTGAAAATCCGGAAAAAATTTTACGAAGTTGGAAGATGTCTAATGGTCGAATTAAACAAATATTAAACATTTATGATCTGCTAATTGAAACTAAAATTGAATGGAGCAATACTAAGTTATATCAAGTTGGATTAACGGATGCAATAAAATATGAGCGTTTACAATTAGTTCTAGACCACTTGAATGCAAATGAACTAGATGAAAAAATTTTAAAGAGTCTATATAATAAATTACCGATTTATTCAAAGTCCGATTTGAGCTTTACAGGTAATGATTTATTAGAATGGTCACAAATAAAAGGCGGACCGTGGTTGAAAGAAGTAATAAGCGAAATAGAATATCTTATTGTTGAGAATCAACTTGAGAATAACCAACTTGCTGTTAAGGAGTGGTTTGGAAATTGGCTTCAAAAGTAAAAGAAAGAATTTTACAGTTATTCACAGAAAATAGTAATGAATATTTATCAGGACAGTTTTTGAGTGATGAATTAGGAATTTCACGTACTGCAATATGGAAATACATGAAAGAGTTACAAGAAGAGGGAATAGAAGTTGAAGCGGTAAGGAAGGTCGGTTATAAGATAACAGGAAAATCAGATCGATTGACTTCAACTGATATTCAACTTGGTTTAGAAACGAAAAAGTTTGGACGAAACGTAGTCTATCATGAAGAAACAAATTCTACTCAAACGATCGCAAACGAATTGGTTTTAAATGATGCACCAGAAGGTACGATTGTTTTAGCTGAACGTCAATTATTAGGTCGTGGAAGATTGCAGCGAAACTGGTTAACTTCAGATGGAAAAGCAATTGCTATGAGTGTTATTTTAAGGCCAGCTATTTCACCAAGGGTAGCCCCTCAATTAACATTATTAACTGCTGTCGTTATTGCCTCAGCAATTGAAAAAGTGACAGGGTTACATCCTAATATAAAATGGCCAAATGATATTCTAATTAATAATAAAAAGGTTTGTGGGATCTTAACCGAAATGCAAGGGGATGCTGATTGCATTAAAAGTGTCGTGATCGGTATAGGAATCAATGTCAATCAAGTTGAAGAAGATTACCCTTTAGAACTAGCGGATATCGCAACATCCTTACGCATTGAAAAAGGACAAACCTTTATGCGAGCATATTTAATTCAAGTTATTTTATCTGAATTTGAGAAGTTCTATGAAATATTTTTGGAAAAAGGATTTAAACCGATTAAACTTTTATGGGAAAGTTATGCGATTTCATTAGGGAAACAAATCAAAGCAACTACTTTAAATGAGGAAATCGTCGGTAAAGCCATTGGTATCACGGATGAAGGGCAATTACTAATTGAAGATCATTTAGGAAATGTTCATACAATTTATTCAGCAGATATATCAATTAATAAATAATTGATAAAATTAAACAATGTTTAAACAACTCTCTTTCTCACCTAGGAAGAGAGTTATTTGTATACAAAAATTTGTCCCAATTTTATTTGTAAATAATACCAAGTTTTTTCTTTACTAAATTGGTATTATTACTATAAACTGTATGGGGAGGGTCATGTTTTTTTCTTTTGACTCTTCATGGGTGGTATCTGAATAGGGTCAAACAATCTTTAGTATCCTAAGAAGAACTACACCAAGTTTTAAAAAATCTAATTTAAAAATGTGTTCTGCCTTGATCCTATAAGGACTGGGACAGAGGAATGAGCTGGTTTACAATTTTCCTTTGTTCTCTTTTTGAGCAAAGGTTTTTTATTGTAGCCCCATTTCCTCTTCATTTAAAAGGAGGAAAAAAGATGAAAACAACAAAAGATTTTTTGAAAATGAAAGAGAATAATGAACCAATCGTGATGATTACAGCTTACGATTATCCTTCAGCATTGTTATCTGAAGCAAGCGAAGTAGACATGATCTTAGTCGGTGACTCCCTTGGGAATGTTGTCCTTGGGTATGATTCGACAATAAAAGTGACTGTTAACGACATGATTCATCATTCAAAAGCTGTTAAAAGAGGGGCGAAAAATACATTTATCGTTACTGATATGCCGTTCATGTCATACCACTTCTCAAAAGAAGAGGCCTTGCGCAGTGCTTGTCGCATAATGCAAGAAGGAGATGCACATGCTGTAAAGCTCGAAGGTGCAGATGATAATGTATTAGAAGTAATTAAAGCCTTAACGATTGCAGGTGTACCAGTTGTAGCTCACTTAGGATTAACTCCTCAATCAGTTGGTGTACTAGGAGGGTACAAAGTTCAAGCTCGTGATTCCGAAAGTGCGATGAAATTATTTAATGACGCAAAGAAATGTGAAGAAGCAGGAGCATTTGCAATCGTACTTGAATGTGTTCCAAAGCAAATTGCAAAGGATATTACTAAAGACCTTTCAATCCCGACAATTGGAATTGGAGCTGGCGTTGATACTGATGGCCAAGTACTTGTTTATCATGATTTAATAACATATGGTGTCGGTCGAGTGGCGAAATTTGTAAAACAATATGCAAATGTATCTGAGACAATTGAAAATGCAATTGCGTCTTATGTACAAGAAGTTAAATCTAGACAATTTCCAGATACGAAACATTCGTTTACAATGAAAGAAGAACAGTTAAAGGCATTATACGGGGGAAGTTCGCAATGAAAGTGTTTAACACAATAAAAGATTTAAGAAATGAACTTAAAAGTCTCAGAAAAGGTGAAAAATCAATTGGATTTGTACCAACAATGGGTTTTTTACATGAGGGACATGTTTCATTATTAGAAGAAGCTAGAAAAAATAATGATATCGTTGTATTGAGTATATTTGTTAATCCTACTCAATTTGGTCCAAATGAAGATTTTGATCGATACCCAAGAGACTTTGAACGAGATGAAAAAATTGCACTAAATGCTGGAGTAGATTGCCTCTTTTATCCAACAGTTGAAGAAATGTATCCAAATGATTTAAAATCAACATTGAAAGTTACAAAGCGAGTAGATGTTCTTTGTGGTGAAAAAAGGCCCGGACATTTTGATGGCGTTGCATTAGTTGTATCAAAATTATTTAATATTGTGCAACCAGACCAAGCTTATTTTGGATTAAAAGATGCTCAACAGGTCGCTGTAATTGAGGGACTAGTTGAAGATTTCAATATACCTGTTAAAATTAATCCTGTTCCAACTATTAGGGAAGAAGACGGATTAGCTAAAAGTTCACGAAATGTATATTTATCAGAAAATGAAAGAAAAGAAGCACCAGCTTTATATAAAAGTCTACAAAAAGCAGTTGAGGATATAAATAATGGGAATTTAGATCCTGAACAACTGAAACAAAGTATTATTACTACAATACAAAATGAAACATCTGGAGAAGTAGATTATGTAAGTATTTATTCTTATCCAGAATTAGAAACGATAAATAAAATAAATGGAAAAATTATTATTGCATTAGCAGTGAAGTTTACAAATGCTCGTCTAATCGATAATATTATTGTTTCTATTTAGGTAGAACAACTAGGGGGAAATGACATGATTCGCACAATGATGAGAGCAAAACTTCATAGAGCAACTGTAACAGAAGCAAATTTAAATTATGTTGGTAGTATTACGATTGACCAAGATTTAATGGATGCTGTCGATATACTTGAAAATGAAAAAGTACAAATTGTAAATAATAATAACGGTGCTCGTCTTGAGACATACGTAATTCCAGGGAGACGTGGAAGTGGTATAATTTGCCTTAACGGAGCTGCGGCACGATTAGTCCAAGAGGGCGATAAAGTAATCATTATTGCTTATGGTCAAGTTGAAGAGGAGAAACTTGATCAACATGAACCAAAAATTGCATTTCTAAATGATTCAAATGAGATTGTCGAAATGATTGGCAAAGAAATCGCAGGGACAATTAAGTAATAAAAAAACGGGGCCTTTCGACTAGAATTTTTAGGCTTTAGTAAAGCTTGAAGATGAGTATAGTTTACAAAAACGTTTAGTCTGGAATCCCCTTCTTTAGGGTGTGTAGACGAAAGTCTAATAAAATTGATTTCCAGACTGATTGAAAGCAAGCATCTGGCAGGCAGTTTTGGAATCCCCTTCTTTAGGGGATTTTTTTGTTGTTTGTATTGTTTAATCCATTTTATACAAAATAATCATTATAAAGAGAACTTGGAGGTGGCAACATATGAATAAGTTTGTGGTCGTTGACCTAGAAACAACTGGAAATAATAATAGAGGTCAAGATCGAATTATTCAAATTGCAGCCTTTTTATTAGAAAGTGGAGAAGTTATAGAACAATTTTCGAGTTTTATTAATCCAAATATGGCCATCCCAGCATTTATTTCAGAATTAACGGGGATATCTGATGAAATGGTTCTACATGCACCTCAATTTGAGCAAATCGCTGATGAACTATATCCAATGTTTCAAGATGCCTATTTCGTTGCACACAATGTGCATTTTGACTTAACTTTTTTACAAAAAGAATTCGAGCGAATTGGATTACCAAAAATTTCACCATTAGCTCTAGACACAGTAGAGTTAACGAGAATTTTGTTTCCTACATTAACTAGTTATAAATTATCTGATTTAGCGAAAGTATTTAATATTCAACACGAAAATCCTCATCAAGCCGATAGTGATGCTGAGGTTACAGCTGAATTATTAACCATTTTATTAAAAAAGCTAGAAAGCTTACCTTATGCTTCTTTAAAAATTTTAGAAAAACTTAGTAATAGCTTTAAAAGTGACATTACATACTATATATCCGATCTTCTTCAAAGAAAATCTGAATCAATTTCAAAAGAAGCGAGTCAGTTTGAAGAATTTAGAAGAATTGCGCTTAAAAAAAGAAGCTTTAGTTTGCCACAAGAGGAAGAAGATTTCGTAGATTTTGATGAACATCTTAAACGAGAGCTTGCCGATCAAATGGCTGTGGAAATCCCAAATTTTACGAAAAGAAAAGAACAATATGATTATATGCATGATCTATTCAATGCTTTTCAACATAAAAATATCATTCTGGCTGAAGCTGGCACAGGTGTAGGTAAGACATTAGGGTATTTAATTCCATCAGCATTTTTTTCAAAACAAAATGGAAAACAAGTTGTAATCAGCACTAGTACAATTGCATTACAGAAACAGCTATTGAAAAAACATGTAAAAACACTTGAAAAAATCATACCTTTTCAATTGAAAATTGCATCGATTCAAAGTAAAAGAAATTATTTATGTCTCCAAAAATTTGAATATGTTGTTGGAGAACAATTTGATGATAATTACGATAGTATTTTATCAAAAGCAATGATCACTGTATGGTTAACAGAAACTGAACATGGAGAATTAGATGAATTATCACTTCCATCAGGAGGCCTGCATTTATGGGAGCGGGTATGTTGTAATGATGAAAGTGAAAATAAAAGAGCAAATCCATGGTTTCATAAATGTTTTTATCAAAGGGCAAAAAGTCAATTAATGCTAGCCGATTTAATTATTACTAATCACGCTTATTTATTATCGACTTTAAAAAATAAAGATCATTTGATTAATTCAGTTAAAACATTTGTTATTGATGAAGCACATGCTCTTGAAGAGACCGCTTCAAAAACCTTTGGTATCACGTTTTCTTGTTTAAAATATTATCAATATTTGAGTCGATTAAGTACGACTGATAGTAATGAGATTGTTCACCGTTTATACAAAATAGATGAAGGTATATCTAATAGGGAAATATGGTGGAAAAAAGTTGATCATTTAGTAAAAGAAATTAAGTATGAATCAGATGAGCTTTTTAGATTATTACGAGATTTTATTTTAACAAAACAAAATGCACTAGATAAAGAAAATATCAGACAATCGATTACACTTAGCAAAAAGAATACATCAAGTCAAAATTGGAAGGTTATTCAAGAATGTGCTAATCGATTAATTCATGCAAATAATACTTTGTTTACGGGTTGTGAGCAGTATTTAGAGCAAGTTGATGCGACAAACGGTTCGGCATATCATCGTTCAATCATTACGGAATTCAAAATGATTTTTGAACAATTAAGAGGCATGAAAAACGGTCTTTATGAAATATTGTTCGATCAAAATGAACAGTATATATGCTGGATGGAAACTGAAGCAAAAGGTTCATTTCACACAACTATGCTTTATAGTGAGAAAGTAGATAATGCTGATTTAATAAAACAATTTTTAATTGAAGGAAGAGAATCAATAGTTCTTACTTCTGCTACGATGTCGATTGATGAATCATTCGCATTTATAAAGTCATCATTAGGAATTGAAAAAAACAATGTAATCGAAAAAATTTATCCAGTTCCAAATGATTTTGCACAAGGAATGAAAGTATATATTCCAAATGATTTAATGGGAATAAAAGAGATTTCACAAGAAGATTATGCATTGCAAACATCAAATACTATTCGTAAAATTGTTAATCAAGTAAAAGGAAGAACATTAGTTTTATTTACAGCATTTGATTTATTAAAACAAACATATGATCATTTAATACATGATTTAGATAATTTGAATTCGTCCGTTTTAGCTCAAGGTTTCTCTCCTGGAGGAAAACAAAAGTTAATAAAACAGTTTTTACAATCTAAACAAACAATTTTGTTAGGGACAAATACTTTTTGGGAAGGAATTGACCTACCTAATGAAGAATTAGATTGTTTAATCATTGTACGATTACCGTTTACAAACCCTGAAAAGCCTATGTTTATTGCTAAATCAAATTTACTAAAAAAATCAGGAGAAAACTCTTTCTCAAGTTTAGCTTTACCGTTAGCTGTATTTAAGTTTAGACAAGGTTATGGTCGTCTAATTCGAAATGAAAAAGATCAAGGTTCGTTATTTGTTTTAGATAATCGAATAATAAATACAAATTACGGTGCTGAATTTTTAAAGTTAATACCAAATAACAAAATTAGAATTAATACAATCGATGAATTATTAAAAGATTTTTAACAGTTTTCAACATTTAGCATGAGAATAATAGGGGATTCGGGCTAGACGTATGGTATAATGACATAAATTGTAATGTATTTCATAATACATTTTTAGGAGGAACAACATGAATTCAAATATTGAAGTATTATCAACAACTAAAATCGAATACACAAAGGATTTATACAAAATTGTTGATAGTTTAAATCGTACTTTAAAAGAAAAAGATCTTATGTTTGGACTAGCATTAGATAAAGAAAATCAAGAATATGCAGTATTTACAATTTATAGAACATAAATGAGGTATATATGAAAAAATGGTTAGTCATCCTCGGATTAAGCATCATTTTACTATCATTATTTTTAGTTTCTACATATCAATCAGCGACCTCTAAGGTAAACGATGATAAAAAAAATGCCGAAGAGCTTGTGGTAAAACAAGGATATTTAAAAACTGTGCAACATTCCGATTATTACCACGGAAAAGAACAGGCGATTGTTGTGAGCGGCAAAGACAATGCAAATAATGAAATGATAGCATGGATACAGGATGGAAATGTTATTACTCGAAAGAAAAGTGAAGGATTGACCCAAAAACAAATCATTGACAAAGTGGTCAATGAGAGAAGCCCAAAAAAAATACATAAAGTAAAGTTAGGAATAGAGAACAAAATACCACTTTGGGAAGTAGTATATATAGACCAAAACGGCAGATATAATTTTTATTACGCTGCTTTCGAAAATGGAGAGCTTTTAAAACGTTATAGTATTTAGGGGGAACGTAAGAAGATGAAACTAGCAAAAAGAGTAAGTGCACTAACACCATCTACAACATTAGCTATTACAGCAAAAGCAAAAGAGATGAAAGATCAAGGAATTGATGTAATCGGTTTAGGCGCAGGCGAACCTGATTTTAATACACCTATTGAAATTATTGAAGAAGCTTATTCAGCAATGCTTAAGGGTCAAACAAAATATACTCCTTCAAACGGCTTACCGGCTTTAAGAAAAGCAGTTTGTGATAAATTATTAAATGATCAAGGATTAACATATTCTCCTGGAGAGGTTGTCGTTACAAATGGTGCTAAACACGCACTTTACACACTTTTCCAAGCAATTTTAGATCCGGGACATGAAGTAATTATTCCGACTCCATACTGGGTAAGTTATCCTGAGCAAGTAATATTAGCAGAGGGTGTGCCAGTATTTATTGAAGGATACGAGCACCAACAATTTAAAGTAACACCTGAACAAATTGAAGCTGCAATTACTGAAAATACAAAAGCGATCATTATAAATTCACCAAGTAATCCTACTGGTATGATTTATTCTGAGCAAGAGTTAAAAGCAATCGGAGATATTTGTTTAAAACATGATATTTTAATCGTTTCCGATGAGATCTATGAAAAATTAGTATATGATGGTGCAAAGCATGTTTCAATTGCTTCATTAAGCCCTGAACTTAAAGAGCAAACGATCATTATCAATGGTGTATCAAAATCTCACTCAATGACTGGATGGAGAATTGGGTATGCTGTAGGTAATAAAGAAATAATCGATGCAATGACAAATCTAGCTAGTCACTCAACTTCAAATCCTACTACAATGGCACAAATCGCAACGATTAAAGCATATGAACTAGGTGATGGACCAGTTGAAGAAATGAGAGTAGCATTTGAAGATCGTTTAAATAAAACTTTTGAACGCTTAGTTTCAATTCCTGGATTTAGCTGTGTTAAACCTAGCGGTGCGTTTTATTTATTCCCAAATGTGACTGAAGCTGCTAAAATGGCTGGTTATCAGAATGTAGATGAGTTCTCTACAGAGTTACTTCAAAAAGCTAATGTTGCTGTAATTCCTGGTTCTGGATTCGGTTCACCTGATAATATTCGCTTATCTTATGCAACATCACAAGTGCAGTTGGATAAAGCATTAGATCGTATTGAGCAATTTATGAAAGCAAGTATCCCAAGCTAAACTTTAAATTGTTCGACGATAAAACCATTTTGACTAAACAACTGTTCGGTGATATTGATTATGTTGCCAAGAGCATGAATTCTGCTGCAAAAAGTGTTGAATGTGTAATGCATTTACACAATTTATAAACAAACTATCCATAATTAATTAATTTATTAGATGGTTTTTAAATTAATAAATAGTTATACTAAAATAGAGGTGTGATAAGCACGCCTCTATTTATTTTTATTTGGTAAGCTTCTTTTACTGTTTATTTCATGTAATCATGCTATACTATGCTAGAGGTGTTCGAAGTGAATAATAATAGCATTTTAAACTGGATACAACTTGGAAATATAAGTATTCCAAATATACTTCTTAGTAGTTATTCTTCTTTTGGCATTAGTGAAGAAGAACTTGTCATGATTCTACAACTTTACTCATTTCAGCAGCAGGGTCATACGTTTCCAACACCTACTCAATTAGCACAGATTATGTCAATAAATGAACAAAAATGTATGGAAGTTATACGTGAACTTCTTAAAAAAGGTCTATTAGAAATAACGGAAGAAATTGACGATCACAATTTACGATGTGAAGCATATTCACTTGCACCACTATGGTTAAAGTTAATTAACCATAATGAGAACGGTCAACAACCATTAGAAACGCCTACCATCCCTTCAATTATTGAACAAGCTGAGGAATCAATTTATTCAGTGTTTGAAAAAGAATTTGGTAGACTATTATCTCCATTTGAAATTGAAACGTTAACAATGTGGATGGACCAAGATGATCATAATGAAAAATTAATAAAAACCGCATTAAAAGAGGCAGTTATTAGTGGCAAGTTAAATTTTCGTTATATAGATCGTATTTTATTTGAGTGGAAGAAAAACGGAATTAAACAAGTAGAACAAGCAATTAACTATAGCAAGCATTTTAGAAAAAAAGAAACAAGAGAACCACAAAACGAAACAAAGTATACAGGATCAATTCCTTTTTATAATTGGCTTGAAAAGTAAAGCGAGGACTTGTTCCTCGCTTTTGTTTAGTAAGGAGTGTTTTGAAATGATAAATAAACAACAAATAGGTGAAGCTCTTAAAATAATAGGTGATATGTTCCCTGATGCACATTGTGAATTAAATCATAAAAATCCTTTTGAATTAGTAGTAGCGGTAGCTTTATCTGCGCAATGTACTGATGTTTTAGTAAATAAAGTGACAAAAAATCTTTTTGAAAAGTATAAAGAACCCGAGGACTATTTAAAAGTTCCATTAGAAGAACTTCAAAATGACATTCGTTCAATAGGTCTTTTCAGAAATAAAGCAAAAAATATTCAGAAATTAAGTGAAATGATTATTAATGATTTTAATGGAGAAGTGCCACGCACAAGAGAAGAGCTAGTGAAATTGCCTGGTGTCGGTAGAAAGACTGCTAATGTAGTAATGTCTGTCGCATTTAATATACCAGCAATTGCTGTTGATACTCATGTAGAGAGGGTTTCTAAAAGACTAGCAATTTGTCGTTGGAAAGATTCAGTTCTTGAAGTGGAAGAAACACTAATGAAGAAAGTGCCAATTGATGATTGGGGAGTAACGCATCATCGATTAATATTCTTTGGAAGATATCATTGCAAGGCGCAAAGACCGAGTTGTGAAGTGTGTCCGTTACTCGAAATGTGTAGAGAAGGAAAAAAACGGATGAAGGTGAAAAAAGAAAATGTCAAATAATATTCATAAGGATTTTAATGTTGCTCCATTTTATCGTGAACATACAAATAACCAGATAATTAATGATGAAATTAGAATTAGTAATATACCATTTTATTATGAAAGTCAGCACGTACTTAGTACGAATAGTTTTAAACCATTCGAAAGTGATGAGATAATAAAGGAAATGTTTGAAGAGTGGAAAGAGGAATCAGTCTATATATCTAACTACTTTAAAGAGCGGAATCGCAAATTAGCATATGAGCCAATGGTTAGGGGATTAGCAAATTTTATTTCAATTCTTACTTGGATTAATGGACAAATCCTATCTAACTTAAATAATATATTACTTGAGTTGGAAAAGCTTGAAGTAAAGCCAATCAATCTCAATGAGCGTATTAGTTTTGTTGTAAATCAGCCAGATCACTATCACTCATTTATACAACTATCAGGGTTGTATACGGAATTAGAAAAACTTTATTATAAGAAAAAAATCACCTCCTCAAAATGAGGAGGTTTCTTTATGCTGTTGAAAAAGTGTTACTCAAGCAATATTTTCAATATGAAGGAAGCTGTGGGGTATGTTGCCTTCTTACATCTCCCATAAGAGTCGAGAATCCCTCCATTCCAATCAAAAAGAGCATTACTAAAGTTTATTGGTATTCCGCAAAAAATTAATAAAACAAATAAATAACCTCATCAATATAGACGCTTAGTACGTTCTTAACTACTGATTTTTATATATTCTAAACTACGAAAAAACCTCCTCAAATAGAGGAGGTTTCTTTTTCTTTTATGCAATAATATTACGTTCCAACTTATTAAATCGATTATTAGAATATGAATCGGTATTAAATGAAGTCTGATTCGAACCTGGTTTTGATGGTTTATTTGGGTCCGGAGTTGTCGGAGGTGTTGTTGGATTTGTACTTCCATCACCATTACCACCCGTTCCATTACCGTCACCAGTGCCATCTCCGTTACCGGTGCCAGTACCATCTCCGCTACCAGTGCCAGTACCATCTCCGTTACCAGTGCCGTTTCCATTACCATTACCGTTTCCATTACCATTACCGTTTCCATTCCCGTTCCCGTTACCGTTTCCATTCCCGTTCCCGTTACCGTTCCCGTTACCGTTACCGTTACCGTTTCCGTTTCCGTTTCCGTTCCCGTTTCCGTTCCCGTTACCAGAGCCATCTCCGTTGCCAGTACCATTTCCGTTATCCGTACCATTTCCATTGTCTGTGCCATTGCCGTTATCAGTACCATTACCATCACCGTTATTATCAGCTGGTGGGGTAGTTTCATCTACAGTCGTTGTTAAATCGACTGTCACAGTAACTGGGGCACTCTTTGTTTCACCATTTGTTGCGATAATTGTAATTTTTACTGTTTTACCTGGTACAATTCCATTAATTATTGCAGATGTACCATTAATTTTTTGAGTTTCACCTTTGACACCATTTATATCATAGCTCACTTCAAAAGTTGTAGAAGCAAGTAGATCAGAAGCATATTGCCAATTTAATGAAATACTGCTTGATTTTTCATCATATTTTGCAGTAACACTTTTAGCAGGATCTAATGTATCTGGAGTTGGTAAGTCATCCATTTTTTCTCCACGAATGTATAATTCATCTTGAACGTTTACAACTGAACTTGGTTTATGAAACTCAGAAGAACGATCACCTGTAGCGGATAACATATCTCTTGCAATATATTTAGCGATATTTGTTGAAGTTTTACTTAAATAATGATCTTCTTGATTTTTCTCATATCCAGTCCATACAGCTACAGTAACATCTGGTGTATAACCAACAAACCAACTATCACGAGTAGCGTTTGAAGGGAAGCCATATTTATCTTTTACTTCTTGAGGGTAGTTTGTCGTACCAGTTTTACCTGCCATATCAAGGCCAGGTACGTTTGCTCTACCACCAGTACCTCCTGGAGCTTTAACAACATCACGTAGCATATCAGTAATCATATATGCAGTGTAGTCGCTCATAGCTTGTTTTGGTTCAGGAGCTAATACTTTTTCAGTTTTGTCTTGATAAATTATTTTTGTAACTGCATGTGGCTTTATGTAAACACCGCCATTACCAAAGGCTGCATATGCACCAGCCATTTGCATTGCAGATACACCAGTGAATCCACCAATTGCATGAGACTCATAAAAACTATCTTTTTGGAAGTTAAATCCAAGTCCATTACCAAACTCACGTGATTTATCTAAACCAACTGCCTGCATTGTTTTCAGAGCCGGTATATTTCTTGAACCGATTAATGCTTGACGAATTGATAATTTACCTCTATATGATTTATCAGCGTTTCGGATAGGGGTCCCATCTGAATATTGATATGGTTCATCAACTAGCTGATGATTAGTAGACCATTTTAAATCTTGAATTGCAGGTCCGTAATCTAAAATTGGTTTGATCGTAGAACCAGGTTGTCTTTTAATATCTGTTGCAAAGTTCAGGCCGCCAGTTGTTGTGTTTCTACCTGCACCTACAGCTTTAATTTCACCTGTATTAGTATCAGTTAACACAAAACCAGTTTGAAAAGCATCACTTGGATAAAATTCAGAGCCACGATTAATGATTTCATCTGCTTTAGCTTGAGCTTTTGGGTCAAGCGTAGTTTCGATTGTTAAACCATCGGTATTTACGTTGGCATCGCCATATTTTTCAACTTCATCGACAACTACATCAATGAATGCCTGATATTTTGTTTGCTCACTTTCATGAAGCTTAACTAATTTTTTCATCGGTATTGCTGAAGATTTCGCGTATTGCTCTTTTGTAATATAACCATATTTCTTCATTTGGCTTAAAACAACATTTCTTCTAGCTTGTGATTGAGCTGGGTGTTTTGCCGGGTTGTAGTTATTTGGACTTTGAACCATACCAGCAAGTGTAGCTGCTTCAGGTAACGTAATTTTTGATAAATCTTTACTAAAATAAGTTTCACTTGCTTTTGCTACACCGTAAACTCCTCGACCTTTTAAACCATTTGAGAAATAAACTTTATTTAAATACATTTCTAAAATTTGCTGCTTAGAATATTTTTGTTCAAGTTGGAATGCTAAGTACCATTCCTGAACTTTTCGTTTAATTGTTTTTTGTGGTGATAAGAATGAATTTTTGACAACTTGTTGTGTAATCGTACTACCGCCTTGAGATCCAAATCCACCTGTAATATTTGCTAATACAGCTCCAAGTACACGGCGAATATCAACACCTTTATGCTTATAAAAGCGTACGTCCTCTGTTGCAATAAATGCATCCTCTACTACTTTAGGAATCTCGTTATATGAAACTTTTGTTCTTTGTTCAGTTCCTAATTCAGCAATGACATTCCCATCTCTATCTAAAATCTTTGAAGATAGAGGTACTTTTAATTTTGATTCATCTAGTGCAGGTGCGTCACTTACTAAATAATAAAACGCTCCAACACCTCCAAGTATACAAAGTACTGCTAATGTCAATATTGTTAAAGTAATCTTTTTCCATAAACCTTCACGTTTTTTTGGTTTTTCTGTTGGAGGCTTTTCCATCTGTTTTCGTTCTTGTCGTGAACTATACTCTTTTGCCATTTTTTTTGTTTCTCCTGCCTTTCAATCGAACTTAATGAATATTAAACTTCAAAAAGTTCATCGATACATTTTAAGTAAGGAACAATTATTGGATAACTTGATTTTAGTAATGTTCCAAACTCTTTGCATTCTTCTCTAGAAATTGACTTTCTTCCACCATTTGTTTGCCTTTTCCAAAAGGTAAGAATATCAGTAGCTTTCATAAAATAAATTTCATTATATAATGAAAATTTTAATATGACAAACGATATTCCACCATGATTTAACACATTTTCCATATGCTCAATTTGGTGTAAATGGAAATTTTGCAAAGGAAAACTAGTCTTATTATTTGTTTCCTTGGCTTCAAAGTCAATGTATTTCCCCTTATAAACGCCATTATAGTCAGTTGTAGACGGTTGCTTAAAATAAGCCTCTCGAATAACTGCTGCGCTTCTTTTTGGATAATCTACTTTAACGATTTGTACAGGTGTTGGTTTCTTATGTATGTTTGCGATGTTATTTGCTAAATAATACGTATTAGAAGCATTTAAATCATCTTCAAGGGACATTCCACGATTACTATATGTATTGCTAGATTTTACTTGTGTCTCACTATTTTCTTGGGTTTTTTGAACTACATTATTTCTTCGATTTGGGTACATTATTGTCATAAAACCAACTCCACCTTAAATTACATACAACTCGTATTATAGCACTAAAACAGATGTTCGTGTAAAAAAATACCAGATTGCTTGGGGTGAGTCAATGAATGCAAACCATGAAAGCTGGAAGGGTTTTATAAAAAATAGACGAGAAGAACACATTTTATCACAAGATGAAGCTAATCTAATTGAATTAATAAAAAAAGAAACAACCAAATTTAATGCAGATAATATCTCGAGAACTATCGCATATCAGGATTACTTTTTTAGACTAAATGAGGTAGAGTGGTCTTTACTTGCAAGCATGGTATCCCGAAATGCAGGCTATAACATGACGGATCTAGCAAACCAAATTTTTATGAATGGCCTAAGTGAAAAACAAAGAAAACAGCTCTTCATAACGTATGAGCGAGCAAATTGGATTATTTTTTTAGATGCATTTCCACAATTACTTCTATTTGAATATTCAAAAATGAATAATAAACCTTTATTTTATTTGTTAAAATATTTTTCAGTATCGGCCTTTATGGAAATAGAATGGGAGAAATATTGGACAGATCGAGATAAAAAAAGACTCGTCTACTCGTTAATTATTAATGAACAAAATATGATTGAAAGACCAGTAATACAAAATAAATTTTTTAAAAATGAAGTTTTTAATACTATCGCATTTAAACTTCAAGAGCAATTAAAATTAAGTTATGTAATATTCCCAACAAACAGTGGAGAGCTATATGGACTTGCTGTTTACCAATTTGAAGATTTAACAAAGCGGATTCAAATTGGTAGACAATTATATTCAATCTTATTTCATCAAGACTTAAATAATGGGTTTATTAATTTTGCTAAACAAACGAATCATACTGGCAGTAGAAGTGATTATGAGAGTCTAGTTGGCATTGCCAACTCAAACAATCCTAAGTTAAGGGATGTCTATCCGATCATTCCACATAAGCGTTCAGTAGAAGATGACTGGTATTCTAATAGTAAAATTTTAACCGAATGGTATGAAAATGAAGAAATAATAAATGGAGATAGTTTTAAAGAATCATTTTTAATAAAACAAGAACTGTTGAGTTCATTATTAAAATTGAAAGGGTTATTCCAATGAAATAAAATAAAAGGTGGAAAAAGGGGAGAAGACAATAGAACATAATATAAATTTAGAAATTTAAATATTAATGAAGAATCTGCTTAAATAATTAGCTATGACTGTCGAAAAAGTCGGCAGTCTTTTATTTTGTTTAATTTGTGTAAACGCTTTTCTACTATATTATAGATTTCGGAGATTATCACTTTAAGTTGTCAATTCACTCTTTTCCCATTTGAGTCTTTTGTCTATCCGATCAACACAATTCTAATGAGTAAGTCATCATCCTTGTGATAATTAAATCATTAAATAGAAGAGATATTTGGTCTAAAGCTGATATTCAAAAAACAATAAAGGATTGGAAATAAAAAAGAGTGTAGAGAATTAATATGGTCTCTACACTCTAAGCTAACATTCAGTGATAGCTTTTTACGTTAAATCTTGGTTAATAAATGTCACTTTATCAATTGTTTATGTAGCTGGGAAATTAGGACCATCTAATTTTGGATTGCCTGTTTGTTGATTTTTACTTTTTTCTTGCTTTTTCTTTTTTTCATTTTTGTTTTTTGCCATTTGTAACACCTCCATGATATTTACCTTTCCCAATTCTGCGTCTCGTTACAAATTTTTTTGTCGAAATTATAGAAGAAAATAGCTTTATTCACTTTGTTTAGCGAATTAGTTCTAGTTTTGTCAATGAAGAAGGAAGAAGAAGTGTAGCCGTTGAATTTAGTTTATAAAGAAAATTAAGAAAACTTGGAAGAGGAGTTGAACTGTATGGAATTAATTCAAAGAGATGATTTTTTTCGAGCAATTGATGAATTTTTAAATGAGGTTGAGTTTATTGAACACTCTCTGGCGATAAGAATTAATCAAAAATGTGAAGAAGAAAAGAATTTACTTTTAAATAAGGTACAGTCAACAACAGTGCATCTTCATCATTTTGAAAACAAAGTTAGTCAAGCAAAAGAAGGTGGAAGTTGGATTTCTACACCATTATTGGGAAGGCATTTGGCATTTAATATTTAATGGAAACATATATATAAGTATTTACACTTAATAAAATGAATTAACTAGAGGAATTAAATAAAGCGATACACTTTTACGTTTAAGTAGATGTGTATCGCTTTATTTCTTATCTCTATGAATTCAGCATACTAAATTGGCTTACATGCGCCAAAACGTTCAAGTTCTTTAACTAATTCTCTATAATGTTGAATAGTAACTTCACCATTAAGGTAATTTTGCTGTAAAAAGTCCATTAATTGATTAAAGTCAGTTGGTTCGAAACTTTTTGATGAAATAAACTTGTTCTTTAATTCTTGTAAAGTCATTGTTACCCCTCCAACATTAAATTTAATTAACTTAACAACCTGCTATTCCTAAATAAAATGTATCATAAATATTTAAAATTTAAATTTTTTTAAAAATTTAAACTTCCGACATAAAATGACAAAAGTTGCATAAATTTTAATAAGTAACAGAATAGGCATTTGTAACATATTAATAAAAGATAATACTAATAATGGGTGTGAGAATATGAGACAGAAAATGTTTCCTCCAAATCACTCAGATAACAGCTTTGAGTGGTTTAGAAACCAAAATCAAGTAGTTGATGAGAAGTTTAATTATCCAGAAATGAACCAATATACTAATGAAATTCAACGATACTATGGGAATACAATACAACCGTATTCACAAAATCCTACAATGAATACACAACTAACGCCAACAGCGCAAGCTCAAGCTCAAACACAAATGCAAGCAACGCCGATGATTGAACCTTTACCATACCAAGGACCATCAACACAACCTGGAAGTTCTGTTCAACAAGGTGAATATTCAGCTCCGCAAAATTTTACAATGCAGCAACCAACTGTACAATATAACCAAGGATATCAATATGATCCAAATTATTATTCAACCATGCAAAATCAATATCCATACATGCCATTGAACCCTTCGCAATTCGGTAATCAAACAAACTATTATATGCACCCTCAAAGTCAACAATATTCAATGCCACCACAGAATGCTCAAATGAATCAACAAGGGCCATTTGCAACTCCCGCAATGTTTGCGCCTAGTACACCATATCCTACCCAACCAAAAAAGATCAATCAACAGAATAATGGTCAATCTTTTCAATTTTCATCAATCTTAAATCAGTTTAAAAATAATTCAGGTTCATATGATGTACCAAAAATGATGTCAACTGCAGGACAGATGATGAATACGATGAATCAAGTAGGTGGACTATTTAAACAAATTGGAGTTTTCTTCAAATAAAAAAAGCCAGAAATTAGACTGCACCCTTAAAGTAGATGTTGAAAAACCCAGAGTTGGCAACATTGATTTTAAGGGGTGTTTTTTATGGCGAAAAAAGGTCAAAAGTTTCAAAAATATTTTAGACATCAACAACTGGCTTCTTAAGTACGTAAAAAGGAGCTATTTCTCTAAAGAAATAACTCCGCTTTTTTTCATATCCACTTTTTGGGGTCTTGACCAAAACCTTGGCTTTTTTATTGTGTACTTTAGTCATTTCTCGATAAGGAATGTACAAGTTTATACCGATCTGCTCTATATACAGTTAATTCGAATTCTAAAACTTTACCACTTCTTAAAAAAGTTGTACGATAAATTGCTAGTACCGGACAATTTAATGGAATTTCTAATAGTGTTGCTTCCTCGTCAGTAGGCATTCTAGCTTGTATTGATTGATCCGCATATTGAATAGGATCTGGAATATTAGCATGTACATAATCAAAAAATGATTTTTCTAAAACACTTTTGTTTAAGTTTGGTGCAATTTCACAAGATACATATATACTTTCAATAGACATTGGAATTGAATCTGCAGATCGAACACGTTTAATAAAATAAATTGGATCATTTTCTTTTATTTTTAGATTGTTTGCTAATGCTTTATCTGACTTTAAGATTTCAAATTCAACAATACTACTACTCGGTTTTAAACCTCTTTCGACCATTTCCTCAGTATAACTATTTAGTCTACTAATTTTTTTTTCAACTTTTTGGCGACTAACAAACGTTCCTTTACCTTTTTGCCTATAAACAATTCCTTCTTGAACTAAATTATTTAAAGCTTGACGAACTGTCATTCGGGAAATTTGAAATTGTTCAGAAAACTCTCTTTCTGACGGAATCAATTCATCAGCAGGGTATTCTCCTGAAGTAATTTTAGATTTTATGTATTCTAATAATTGATGATAAATTGGTATTGGAGAATTTTTGTTAATCATTTTTTACACCTCGTATTGCATTATCTATATTTTGATTATTTTAAAACGGTTTCATTTATCATTTTAAAGGAATATATAGCATTCGGCAATTATTGTCTAATCTTAAGAAATGTCTGAAAATTTAAACTTTTAATCATTATTAATTTTATTGTTGTGAAATATGTTCAAACCTAATAAAATAAAAAAGTTGACATAAAAGTATATTTAAGATATTGGAGAGGATCATTTTGAACAAAATACTTTTTTTATTTTTTTTCACAATAACACTGACTTTAATTATTTTTACTAGTTTTAAACAAGCATTATATGTAATCTTATCATAAGGCGAATTTTTTCAAAAAGAAAAATGTTTAAACAAGCTTATCTATAATAATATTCCTAACATACTAACTAATCTAAAGGGAATAAAATATCCTCTAAGATCGTCAATCAAATATTGAAATATTGATCTTATATGTCTTAATAATTGATTTCCACTAAACGATGACTACTTGTAGTAAGCAAGATTAATATTAATTCCCTCAATATAATATCTGCATTTGAATAATTTTGAATATTATTTTAAATAAATGATTTTTGCGAGATAACTAATGTGCAAATTAATATTTAAGAAATTTAAATTTGAATTTAAACATGCCTATTTAATTTAATAAAATTTACTTTTGGAAGAACTTTTTTAGTTCTTCCAATTATTTATTGTGAGGTAAAATGAAGATACTACTAATATCAGGTTATAAATCATTTGAATTAGGAATTTTTTCAAATAAACATGATGCAGTGAAGTACATAAAAAAAGCAATTAAAAATAAAATTCTTCTATTTATAGATGAGCTAGAGTGGATTATTATATCAGGGCAAATGGGTACTGAGTTATGGGCTGCTGAGGTAGTTTTTGAAATTCAAGATGATTATCCACATCTAAAATTAGGCATTTTTACACCTTATGAAGACCAAGAAAAAAAATGGAATGAAACTAATCAAGAATATTATAATGAAATCTTAATTGGGGCTGATCATGTAGACTCAATTTCCAGAAAGCCTTACGAATCGCCATTACAATTAAAAGCGAAAAATGAATTTTTAGTAAGCAAAAGTGATGGTTGTATTTTATTTTACGATAATGAAAAAGAAGGAAGTCCTAAATATTTATATGATTTAGCAAATAAGAAAAATGAACTATTCAATTATCCAATTGAAATGATTACTTTTGATGATTTACAAGTGATTGCAGAAGAAACATTTGAGAATGATGACAATAATTATAGGGAAATATAGAATAGATAATTGACAATTTATAAAGACTTTGAAAAAATAGAAGGTAAATATTTCTAAATGTTTTGGGGTGATAATAATGGAATCAACAAAAATTAAGCTAAGTATAAAAGATATCCTAAATAAAGAGTTTAAAGTTTCAATGCGTGGATATAATCAAGAGGAAGTGGATCAATACTTAGACACGGTCATTAAAGATTATGAATCGTTTCAAAATCAAATCGTAGCCCTACAACAAGAAAACGCAAAGTATAAAAAATTATTAGAGGACCAAAAAAACACATCAACACCACCGCCTTCTCCTTTTAATAATACGAATACTGACGTTCTTAAAAGATTATCAAATTTGGAAAAGCATGTTTTTGGTAGTAAACTTTTCGAATAATTTCAACTAAATTTATATTTAAAGAAAACATTGCAATCTCAAGTATAATTTACTATACTAATAAATGTTCGTTTCAATATGTTCGGGTAATCGCTGCAACGCTTGACGTTGTTGAGGAAAGTCCATGCTCGCACAGTCCTGCGATGGCTGTAGTGTTCGTGCCTATCGAAGTCATAAGATAGGGTAGCTGTGATAACAGCTAACGGCAGGGAACGGACCTAAGTCCATTATGGATATGGTTCTACTACCTTTAAAGTGCCACAGTGACGTAGTCCTCGAAGAAATGAGAGGAGTGGAACGCGGTAAACCCCACGAGCGAGAAACCCAAATTATGGTAGGGGAATCCTTTCAAAGGAATTGAACAGAGAAAGGGACAGATTATTCTGTAGATAGATGATTACCACCTTGTAGTACGAGACGAGAGTCGCTTGAAGTACGAAAGGAACAGAACATGGCTTACAGAACATTTGAAATGATGAAACTGTTTAAAAACTCTTCATTTAATGGAGAGTTTTTTGTAATTTTGAAGTTATTTGTCCATAATGAAAATAAAAAGAAAAGTTCATTCTATTTTTGAATGAGATAGGTGATAAAATTGGCGAAATATACATTAATTGCTACTGCTGCAATGGGTATCGAAGCTTTAGTCGCTAGAGAAGTCAAAAGCTTAGGGTTTGAAGATGTAGTAGTTGAAAATGGTCGAGTATTATTTAAAGCAGATGAAAGTGGAATTGTTAAAGCGAATTTATGGCTTAGAACTGCTGACCGAGTTAAAATTCGTATTGGCGAATTTAAGGCAACTTCTTTTGATGAGTTATTTGAAAAAACAAAAGCATTGCCATGGCATACATTTATTCCAAGAAATGGTCAATTTCCAGTTACAGGAAAATCTCAAAAATCGAAACTTTTTTCTGTTTCGGACTGCCAAGCAATTGTTAAAAAAGCGATTGTTGATAAATTAAAAGCGATACAAAATGTACAAGGTATGTTAATAGAAGACGGACCATTATTCAGAGTTGAAGTTTCAATCTTAAAAGATATCGTAACATTAACGATTGATACGACTGGACGTGAAGGTTTACATAAACGAGGATATCGTGTAGATCAAGGTGAAGCACCATTAAAAGAAACACTAGCAGCTTCGTTAATTTTACTGACGAATTGGAATGCAGATTTACCTTTTGTTGATCCGTTCTGTGGTTCAGGTACAATTCCGATTGAAGCAGCGTTAATTGGTCAAAATATAGCGCCAGGATCGTTTAGAAGCTTTGCATCAGAAGATTGGCATTGGATTGGCAAAAAAAGATGGAATGAAGCAAGACAAGAAGCAGATGACTTAGCAAATTATGATCAAAAGCTTGAAATCATAGGATCCGATATTGACCATCGAATGATTAATGTTTCAAAAGCAAATGCTGATGAAGTTGGATTATCCGACTCGATTTCATTTAAGCAAATGCAAGTAAGTGACTTTACAACGAGATTAGAATATGGATATGTTGTAACAAATCCACCTTATGGTGAGCGATTGAATGACCGTCCATATGTAGAAAAGCTTTATTCGGATATGGGGAATGTATTTACGAAATTAGATACATGGTCAACTTATGTATTAACTAGTCATGAAGGATTTGAACAATTTTACGGTAAACCAGCCACAAAAAAACGTAAACTATTTAATGGATTTATTAAAACGGATTATTACCAATACTTTGGTAAAAGACCAAAACGTCAAGACTAGAGCCACAAGGGTTTGAGGACATTTTAATACTGAGTGTTAATTGTTCCGACATTACTTAGATTATGAGTAATGTAGTGTTAATTAACTATTTAAACTAGAGCTACATTTTTTCTCTTAAATAAAAGAGGAAGGATGTGGCTTTTTTGCTTATTAGAGAAGCGATTAAACTTTTCATTGAAGATCGAGAATTTAAAAATTTATCTCCTTTTACTATTAAGACGTACAGAATTACATTAAATATTTTTTGTGATTACTGTGTCTCAAAAGGAATAGTAGAAATAGACAATATAAGTCCACAAATAACGAAAAGTTTTTTAATGTATTGTAAAAATGAATTAAACAACTTACCGACATCTATAAACCAGAAACTACGAACACTTAAAGCTTTTATTAGATTTCTAACAGAAGAAGAATATCTGGAAAGTGATAAACCAGTTAAAAAAATAAAAAAAGTAAAAGAAATAGTTCAAATTGAAGTCTTGAGTGATGATCAAATAAATTCGATTTTGAAGCATTTGAAAAAGTTTAACTATCATGCGAATTCATTTGTTACATTTAGAAACCGTAAAATGTTTATTTTTCTTTTGTCCACGGGAGTTCGAAGAGGTGAGGTAGTTAACATTAAATGGAGTGATATAGACTTTGAAAACCAGGTAATTCGTATTTACGGTAAGAAGCGAAGGGTTTCGAGTATACCGTTTACACTAAAATTAAAAAGAGAACTCTTAGAATATAAAGTTTTCCTTGAAGAGTTTTTAAAAGAAGATCCAGTGTATTTGTTTCCTTCAGGCAAGAACACTCAACTGACAGACGAAGCCGTGAGTAGCTTTTTCAAGATCCTGAAGAAGGAAATGAACTTTGAAGGGGTAAGGTTGTCGGCGCACACAATACGCCATACATTCGCCCATAGGTGCCTTGTAGGTGGCATGGATGTAATGACTCTTAAATCGTTGCTTAATCATGAAAATATTTCTGTTACGGAAAGGTATGTAGCTCTCTGGGGAACAGCATTGCGTGAACAGAACGATAAATTTAATCCTTTAAATAATATCGATATTTAATAGGACAAGCTCTACATCAATTTAAATAAAAAAAGACACCTACTGCAAATAGGTGTCCAACGAAGATTTATCTGATCCAACCGACTAAAATTGAATAGAAAAATCCTTCTTGTACGTCTATTATACCATTTTTCAAAAAATGTGGTCAATAGGCTTAGTTTTTTATTGTCTTTTTTAGAAATTGGAAGGTAGTGGAAAGCATAGCACACACTATAACCGCCATATCCTTAGCTGAGGGGCTGCAGAGAGTCAGCGTTGACACAAACCAACCGTTTCCTTGTTTGCGGTGTGTCAAGTCTACGTGAGGACTACAAAAGGTCTGGTGGGTTATCTAGCATACTACGGTATGGGTAAAACTGAAAATTGAATAGATCAAAGGTTCTTAAATTAATTTGTTATTGTTACAAATTCCCTTTTATTCAAGCATGTAGGATGGATATTACATGTAAAAAGTCAGTTGTAGCGAAAGCTAGTATTCAAACAAGGGCGACGGATTCCATAGTAAAACGACCGTTTCAGGAATACTTACTTATCTTATTTTTTAACTTTAAAATAAGGTAAGTATTCTTGCTAGCCGTTGTCCATGCGTCACTCCCATTTCAGTAATTTTGAAGATCTTAAAGTCAAGTGGAAATTATTAAATTTGAGGTGGAAAACATGAAAAAAGAGAAAAAAGTAAACGAAGACGAAAAGAAATATGGAGAGATAATAGAAGGGGACTATGGCTATGATGAGTTTACAGGACAAAAAATTATAGGGAAAATTTATGGTAAGAATTTCGAAATTGATATTACTGAACAAAATGATCCACGAAAAGTTGTGTTTTCGGATGAACTTTATCGAGAATTGGCTAAGATAATGGTTCGAGATGGTATTAGATTTATCGATGGAGAATATTATAGGGTAGTTGAAGATAAAGAAAATAAATAAGTTATATAAAAAGTAGGAACTAAATGGATTAAATTTCATTAAGATAGCTCTGTTATAGTTTGTTAATTTTCTTATGCCGCTATATGGCAGTTTTGTTGTAATAATATAGTTTTTAATGTCTAAAAGTAATAGTGAAAAAATCCAAACAATAAACTATTAAAATAATATATTATATTAAGAAGTTTGTTGCCATTGCTACCACCAGAAAAAGAGAACTTGGTTCTCTTTTTTTTATCGATAACAGTGTTTATTTGAACTAAATTAATTTGTTTATTATTTAAAGATGTATAACCAGAGCAATTAAAATTAATTTTCATATAATAATTGTATATATTAACAATTATTTTTTTTTCAATTATCACCTATTATTCACCTATTTTTAGAGAAACTCCTTCTCCTGTGAGTTTCTCTCTTTTTGTGCCTTTTAAAACCTTGGTACATAAGGGGTTAATGAAATAAACTCAATTACATAAAAAAAGATAAGCCATTGATTCTGCCGAGAATGATGTAGAGGGTGGCAGATCTGACTTATCTATACTAGTGTTTGTTTTATTAAAGAAATTATTCGATAAATAAAAACTCCTGCCAGGAAGACAGGAGCTGAGTGTACATAGGTCTTTGAGGTACTTTAGCGATTGGTTGTAAAAGAGACACGACCTATAATAAAGAGTATTTGTATTTAATGTATAAATTATTCGTTAAATTTTAGGAGAGGGGTAAATAATCTTTTTGTTTTAATGTTTAATTATCAAACGATAGAGAGTAATGTAAAATTAAAAATTCAAATAATAAAAAATATCAGAATTACCAGATTGACTTGTAAAAAAATATGACTGAGTGTTTAGTCCCCCAATTGAAAAACCATACCTTAGATAAAAACGATTAGCTGCTAAATTCGTACCCTGAGCTATTGTGGACAGCCCTCTACAATTATTTTCCTTGGCAATCGGAATTGCAAAATCTAACAATTGTTTGCCGACCCCTTCTCTACGATATTTTGCGTTAACTTTCAAATCTGCCAAATACAAGTATTTAGTCCAACTGTATTCAAATATCGCTAATCCTACACATTCATCATTTAAAAATGCTCCAATAGCAAAACCCTTTTTATTAATATCTTCCAATTGATAATTTTCTTCAGGGAAAGTTTGTTTAGTTGGAGTATCGAAAAGTTCTTCACGATAGCTCCAATTTTTATCATCTTTAGTAACGATCAATTTCCCAAAAATTTCAAAACTCTCATTAGGTAATCGAACCGCAGCCTCATTTTGATTGGTTATTAGTTCTAACTTTATATTAGTCATTATTTACTCCTTTAATTATAAGATTAATTTTATGTATTAAACATAAGAAGATTGTCTAGGACAATTAAAAAAATGCATTATCTCAATTTCTTTATGCAACCTCCAAATTTTAAGTTCACTAGATTAATATTACTGGAATTCTATTAAAAAGGAAATAAGCTGATAGAGGTAGTTGGTTTGAATTTCAATAGGTTAATCATAAATTTTTTAGGAGGTGGTTGGGTTGATTGTAAAAGAAAGAAGAATAATAAAAATAGATGGGCTATTCGTTCTGCTAGTATCACGAGTTGCAGAAAAATTAGCTCATCTATTTTTATTGTGCGTGGGCTGTTTAAATACTTTTTAAATTTTTATAAAAAATATAATGTTTAGTTACGGTTAATAAGGAGACAACTAGGTACTGAATCTGGATAAGTTGGATTTTTAGCAACTATGATACCGATATTGTTTAAATTATTGATGACAATAAATTTAGAATCGGTTGGATTAATTGTTTGAATTATATTTCCATTTAAATCAAAGATAGAATACGTATAATAAGTATTATTATATCCATTATAGTATGAATTTGGAGCTAACCGAATACTGTTGCCGAATCTGTCGAGCCCCAAGAAACCATTAGAAAATGAATCGTTCGTTTTTATATGCCACTGGTACATAGGTGAATTTGAAATATAACCGTCGATTACTTTTTGTAAACCATCCGACACATTTCCATTTAATGTATTTTGCAAATCGGCTACTTGATTTGTTAACGCAGCGTTTTGCGTTTTCAAAGAGTCTCTTTCGGCGTTTGTACTATTCAATGTGTTTTGTAGATTAGTAATCTGGTTATTTAATTGAGTAACTTGCAATATTAAAGAGTTTCTATCAGTAATCGTACTATTTAAGGTGTTTCGTAGATCGTTAACTTGATTATTTAAGGTAGTATTTTGTGACTTCAAAGAATCTCTTTCTGCACTCGTACTATTTAATGCGTTTTGTAGATTGGTAATTAATGTATTTAACGTAGCAACCTGTGATTTCAAAGAATCTCTCTCAGTAATCGTTGTATTTAACGTATTTTGTAAATTGTTTAGTTGATTTTTTAATGAAGTATTTTCCGACTTGAATGTATTTACTTGGTTAGTAAGAGAAGTAACTTGTTTGGTTAAATTATCTCTTTCAGTTTTTGCAGAATTGTATTTATCAATATATGGGTTCGATATTGTTACTTTATTTTTACTCGAATTCAGGTCTTGTATTGTCATTCCAGCACTTTTTAACCAAGAGACGGGTATAAATCCGACAGTTCCATTATCATACACACTAGAATAACGAGTACCATTTACAAATGTACCTTTTGAGGAATCGCTTCCAAAACTGCTTTGATAAAAATTTTTAACAATAGTCCTAACAGATGCGGCTTCTCCGACAACAGTAAAACCTAATAACGATGCACATACTACACTGATAATAACACCGTTTTTCTTTTTTATTTTCATTATGATTCTCCTTTAATAGATATCTTTAAAGTAATTATATAACGAAAGAAAAGAGAGTAGGGGACTTTTAGGGGGTGTTATCAAATTATTGAGTAAAAATAATAAGTGTAATACACGACTCTCATATACAAATGATCCTGATTGCATTAATCCTTTTTTTGTAGAATTATAATTAAAGAATTTAATAAAAAAGAACTACTTCTTTTCTGAAGTAGTTGAAATTGATAATTTCTGCAATGCTTTAAATAAATTATCAATATTTATTGAATTCAATTCAATAATTTTAATAGGGGGGTTATTACCATTCCGTTCCATGCAATTCACCTCAAATGTTAGTATGTCGTCTTTTAAATATTGAAAATAAAGTTGTGGTAAAAAAATCTCATCGCCAAATAGGACAATGGGGTAATAAATTGTAAGGATATGGCTAAAACAAAAAAAACGACTAAACAATCGAAATTGTTATGCAACTAACGCATCAGTTAGTTCAATAAGTCTTTCAGTTATTTAGCTAGGCTGTCAACTATACTCTAAATCCTTTTTAACAAAGGATTAATTACCTCTTCAATGTATTTCAGATATCTATCTAAATTTGTAATAACTGGATATGATTCATAGAACACCTTAGCACCTTTAATAACTTCTTTACAAAAATACTTTGGATCAATGTCATAATCATTAGTTTGATCGCCAATTGTCACTGTTATTCCATTGTTTACATTTTTCTTAATTGATAAGTAACATTCGTAATCTGGATAACATTCGTTTCCTTCTCCAGTTAGGTAAAGGCCCTGAATTAATTGTACATAAACCAACCACATATCTGTTAAAGTTCCAAAACAAGTGGAATCTATAATACTTGTCTTATTAAATTGAATATCAACAAATCCGTATAATCTTTCTTCTCCTGATAGGAATTGAAGTTTTTCTTTGTTAAATTCTCGAAATTCTATAAAATGCTTATTGTAATCTGTTGGTTTTACTAACTCACCATACCATTCACCATTTTTGTGTACATAAGTTTTGACACTTAACATATTTCACCTCGAAAATTTATTTATTATTTTTCTCACATTCAGTTCGAATTTTATCCCAAATTTTCTTTTCAGCTTCTTCGGAATAACCTTCTTTGTGTAATTTTGCATATTCAACCCTCTCGATGTCATCAATACATTTTCTCTTAACATCATAAGGGTCGTTTAAGTCGTAAATATTTTTCGAACACCAGGTTTTAATCGTGGATTTTATACCCTTTATTTCTTCTTCAGTATATTTTGATTTATCTACTTTACTCATATCTTTATTAATACATTGTTGTAGTTGGTTTTCTATATCTTGCTTTGATTTAACTTCTTTTTCCTGGAGCGCCACTTGATCCATTCTTACTTGTTCCTTATGAATAGCAGTAATATCGAACCTAGGTTTTTGCTTCACTTCTTTTACAGGATCATATGGTTTATACGAAAAAGTAAATGATGTGAATATAGAAGTTATGATTAATAATGTTTTCATCTAATTACACCTCTAAATATTTTAAATAAGCCGAAGGTTATTTATTATTTAACAACCTGTATATTATAAATCTTTTAGAGGGTAGTTTGTAAAAATATTTTTATATATTTGTCAAATTATTAATAAAACATTGAAAATATTTTACTTGACACCTTTTATTCAATAATTTCAATGATTTACAAGTTTAATAATTTCTAACTTTCAATTATTAGAAAAAAATTATCTAAAATGTTCACGATTTAGACACGAAAACAACACAGTGTTGTTTTATTTTCGAAAAAAAGTGCAATTTTTTTAATGGTTGTTACCATTATATAGAGGGCATCTTTTTCTGGGATAAATTTTGATCATACTCTCCGTAAAATCCGAGTTTTATCTAGAGTTATAAAAGTGACAGAAAAGCGTAATTTTTAGCTAATTTTTTAACCTTTATATTGAAAGTAATAATTCTGTATGAATACAAACAACTCCTATCCAATTGGTAGGGGTATTTTTTATTTACCTAGAAAAACGCACATAATTATCAACTTAATCTTAATAATGAAAGGTGGTGAAATTATGGAGAACTTGACACTTAGAGAAATTTACTGGATCAGATGTAAAAGACTAAAAATTACAACTCAAGAGATTGTTGATGCAATTGGAGTTAATAGAGCTAATATAAGTCGCTATGAAAATGGTAAATCAGATTTAAGAAAAGCAGTTCAATATAGGGCCTACATTGATAAAGTAGAAAAAGTATAAAAAATCCAAAATAATTGTTGCAATTTTTAAAAAACATGTTAGAATTTGCTCGGCTACAGGGGGTGTTGCTAAAAAGGAATAAAAAATACAAATGTAAACTATTCAAAGGAGGAATTTTCAGATGCAATATTTTTTCTGTCATAACAAAAAAGTATCAGATTTCATTAAAAGTAAAGGTATAAATTTTATAACTGTTGCGATTGATCCTAAAACACGTAAACTATTTAGCCTTTATGAAATCACATTAGAGCTAAAAGAGGTATTAGATGAGTATAAACTTAACAAAAAATTGTACTTAGAAGCTGAATTCAGAAGTGGACTACAACAATGCACTAATCAGTAAAATAATATCGTGTATTTAAGAGGTTAAAAACGGAACGAAAATACATTAGTTTGGTATTTTGGAGGTTAAAAACGGAAGATAAATACAATAACCTTGCAAAAATATTCCGAATTCAGCCTCGGAACAACATAGTATACAGATAATACATAATATACAGATAAAAAATAATTACATATAAAATTGGCGTGAATGAATACATTCCCATCTATTAAATCAACTATTCATAAAATCAAATTATAAAATCGGAGGCAATTAATGTTAACTAAAAATTTCAATGGTGAATTATTCGTAAGAGGTTACAACTCATTCTCTAATACCAAAAGTAAATTCCACTTAGATGAAAATGAATTCTATATCTACTCAATTTTATTTACTCGTCAATACTTTTTCGGCACAATGCATGGTTCAATTGAGACTAGTATTGATATGATCAACCAATATTCCCCTATTAAATTTATCCAAAACGACACAAAGAACAGAAGTAAAATCAAATCAATCGTACAATCGTTAATCAATAAAAAAGTTTTTATCCTACATAATAATATTGAAGATTTAAAGAATCATACTTTACTATTCCTAACAATCAATGATGAGGAATTAAAAAATGACGGAGTGGTTGAAGATAAACAAAACACTGATGAGGACAAATTTATAAACTTCACCAAGATACCTTTTAGTAAATTGATAACATTTACATCAACTCGTGATCTATACGTCTATTATGTAGTTAGTAAGTTTAGTGAATTCAAATATTCATATGAAAGTTGGGCTAACTTATTCGGAGTTAAAATTAGATCAGCTATTGCGATTGTTGATGACGCAGTTAGTCGTGGAATTGTATACAAAAAGGTTGGTAACTACACTGAGACAGTAGTTGGTAATCAAAAGCAACAGGACTTAAATACATACAGTATCCATCCATTCAAGCAACAAGAAAATATTCAAACTCCAAATGTGGAGAGTGAAGCTGAAATAACTGAGAGGCCTAAACAAAGTGGATTCGGTACTGTTAGACCACAACAAGATAAAACTAAAGATATAGCTGATATGTTAGCTGCAGGAATTGATCCAGATGAACCGATTGAATCTTATCCGGTTGAAGAGTGTTTTGGAGGATATGACCCGAATTTTACTGATATTCTAAATGCGGAATCTCCATACGAATTCATGGATGAGGAAATATCTACAATTAATAATCGATATACTGCTAAACAAAACGGTAAAATTGTTCCATTTGGTAAAGTTGATAAAGAAAAACCAGATAAAAAGCAACGGTCTGTGATAGATATAGCTCAATTTGTTGAGAATGAAATCTTAATGAAGGAAGGGAGATAACAAAATGATGACTCGACAAAAGCAAACTAACCAAATGGAAAAGGACGCTAATTTAAATGTAAATATGAGGCAACTTATTCATAATTTCAATGTAAAAGGTAATCGTGAAATTATTGATCTTATCATGGAGTTAACAAATATCAATTATCTAGAAGATGAAACTCGTATGAAAGATGAAGGCACCAAAAAAGTGACATATGAGTTTACTAATCCATTATGCTACATAGCTTTAGGTATTCGTTCTATGAGAGAACATGCATCTATTTCAGCTAGATCAATGAGAGCAGATAATTTAGAGGATTGGAAAACGTATAAAAAATTACTTGAAGAAATGGAAGATGCATTACTTTATGGGAATTATTGGTATTGGACTAAAGAAATATATGAGAAAGAATATTTTCAACTTGATTTGGATGATGAAAATGAGGGTAGAATATTTGAATTCTTTGAAAGTAAAAAAGAGTATGATGAAAACAGACGAATACATAAACATTTTACTGAATTAGAGGTTGAAATAGAGAAAAAAGCAGATAAAATTAGAAATAAAATTAATAAATGGGTTATTAAATGTCTTGAACATGCTATATCAAATGTGGATATCACTAGATCAGATAAAGAAATTGTAGTTTACATAAACAAAGCATGGAAAACTAAGTATATTGAGGTTCAACTTGAAGGTACTGAAGAAATAAGACATCAACGGATTGATGAGAATGGGAAAAAATACTCAGTAATTATTACACCTAAGTTTGTGGAAAAAGATAAATTCTATGAGTTAATATTCAATAAAACTTTAAATGGTGTAGGTGGTTGGGATATCTTGAAGAAGTATCTAAATAAGAATCAAGTTAAATTGGTAGAAGAGATTATGGATATTATTAATGAAGACTACGAGAATGAAAACTTTAAGAATTATAGACTTAACCACTCAAGTAAATATGTGCTAAATAAACGTTATATGGCAGGTAGACTGGGGATGTCAGAAGGTAACTTAAAGAATAAAATTACAAGGTTACAAGTTAACTTAGATAAGGCGATTAAGGAAAGAGTAGAGGTTGTGCTTGAAGAAGATAAGGTCAGGAAGTCAAATAAATATACTGACAGAGTAGAAGATGAACTACGAGCTAGAAATTGTTAAATCAAGAATCTTAAAGATACAAAACGTGACACTATCCCATATAGTATTAGTATTATATGAAGAGGTAAAAATAAAATAAACAAATATAAAAATGTCGGCCACCCAGTACTTTAATCTGGTATAGCTACTTCTCCGACTTAAATAAAAGATTTAGCGAATCCTTCCTATATGTTTATTTTTATTCTGTATGAGTAGGTATCGTTAATTCGATACCTATTGATCATGCAATAAGTGAGTAAAAGGGGATTACTGTATAAGGTGGAATAAACAATATGACTGTAATTTATTTATTGGTATTAATGGCATTTCTATATGCTTTTATAAGATTTGTGTACATAATAGGACTTATTTTATGCGGCATAGTTACTGAGGTATTAGATACATTGAAGAATATATGGAGTCTCATAAGAGTGAAGTAGGTTATCCTGCTTCTTTTTTTGTGCAAATAGATAAATGTACAAACGTTTCCGTAATTATACTATATATCGAAAAACGGATTAAAGCAATTACATTTTGTAGTTTTTAAAAAGCTATCTTAATTGGCTCCTAACTAGTGTTTAGGCAGTTTTTAAAAATTATAAGAAATTATAGCAAATCAAATTAGGCAACCGTCAATCGGGTGTCTTTTTTATTTATTACAAAAAGGAGTAGATAATTATGAAGAAAAGTTTAAGAGAAGATGTAATTTCAATTGATGGTAGGGTGCTATATGGAGTTCCTGGTTGTCCGGGATATTATGCGGATGTAGAAGAGGGTAAAATTTTTAATACTTTTTCTGAGAAGTACATGGGAGAAAATAGCCTCGGTTCTAAGAGAACTTCCTATGTCTACATAACACTTAGGGATGCATTTGGTAATCCATATCCTATTAGTGAACACTGGGCGGTATATTCTGCTTATACAGGGTTTCATAAAGATGAATTCATAGAAAAAGGATTGACGCTGCATCACATCAACGGAGTCAAGAATGACAATAAATCGAGAAACTTAACGTTAGTTCATTTTCGAGATCAATTTAAAGATAAGCGTACCATAGATAAAATAAAGAGTCGAAATGGTAAGAGACTTACACGACTTCAAAAAGAAAGATTAATAGAAGCTTGGAAAAATAGTGAAGAAAAACCTAAACGTTCAAGGTTTGTCAACGAGTATAAGGAAAAATTAAATGTAAGCTGGAGAGCTGTAGACAACTTTGTGATAAATAATTTATTAAATAAAGATGAGGAGGTTAAAATTAATGAAACGGCTGTATAGTATTAACCTCATTACATTTTTAAAGATTAACGGTTGTTATGAAGAAAGATATGGATTTAACAAAGAGAAGAATAAAGTTTATGCAGTTTTTAACGAGACTGGATTGTTACGTGATCTATTAAAAGAATATAAATCAGATGAGTCTTTGGTGAGCTTAAGAAAATATATAGTACAATTTAGCTCTGTGAAAAATGAAATGAAGTTAGAGTTAGAAAAGTCTCAAGATAAGGATTTTAATTATATCTGATTTAAATACATAAAGGTGATTGCCTCCTTTTATCGAATTGAGTAGGTGAAGGAGGTGATACTATGAGTGGTTTTGATAAAAATAATCGTGACCCAGAAGTTGAATGGATTATTGATATGTATCCAGAAGAAAAAGATATATATCGATATATGAGAAATCAGTATGAACATTTTGGTGAAAACTACAATGCAGATATTCATGATATTGAGGTAGCAAAGTTAGCTAGCATTGAATTCAATATTACAGCGGAAAAAGCTGGAGACTTATATTCATCAATGGAATGTAGAATACATGAATTTCAAAATGAACGTTTAAAAAGAATGAAGTCTAAGTAATTTTAGGCATCCATCATGGGTGTCTTTTTTTATTTGCAGTAAATGAAATGGATGTGATCAGGTGGCTAAACCTTGGGCTAAGAAGTTTTATAACAGTAGTGCTTGGGGGAAAGTAAGACAGTTATGTATTGATAGGTCTAATGGATTGTGTGAGTCTTGTATGTTGAAAGGTAGATACACTCCTGGTCACATCGTGCATCATAAGATATATCTCACGCCTGATAACATTAATGATCCAACGATAGCATTAGGATTAGATAACTTAAGGTACGACTGTCAAGACTGTCACAATAAAGAACACTTTGAGAAGTATAGTCCAACAAGAGAAGATATAAAGTTTGATGAAAAAGGAAATGTGGTGTACATCCCCCCTAAAAATAATGAAGGGTGTGTCAACTAAAGACCGATGAGATACCCTCAAAAAATACACAGGTCATTTCACGTGACCCCCTACCCTAAAATGGAGGTGTTTTTATGGTAGCAAAGAAGGAATTAACAAAAGATGAACGAGTAAAGAAAGAGATCCAACGACTAAAGCGAATTTACAAAGATTTGCCTAAAGATACTCTCAATGTGGTTGACGGGCTAATCGTTGAAGCAGCTGACTTACGTATTCGTTTAGAGGATATAAGACAAGACTTAGATGAAAATGGATATGATGAGATGTTCAGTCAATCCCCAACTCAAGAACCCTATGAAAGGGAACGTCCAGTTGCTAGAAGATATATCTCTATGAATAAGAACTATCAATCTATTATGAAGCAATTGGGTGACTATATACCTAAGAAAACAGTAGAATCTAAGGAAAAGGATGATGGGTTTGAATCCTTTGTGATGGACAGATGATTAAGTACTCATTAACTTACAATCCTATTATCGAATATAACAATAAGATTCAATCTGGTGAAGTTATAGTTGGTAATAAAGTTAGACGTATCTATAAAAAATTAGTCGAAGATGTTCATAACCTAGAATCTGAATACGAGTATGATTCAAAAAGAGCTAATCATGCAATTGAGTTTATTGAAAATTATTGTAAACATAGTAAAGGGAAATGGGCAGGTAAACCAATAGAGTTAGAGTTGTGGCAAAAAGCTTTCTTAGCTGCAATATTTGGATTTGTACACAAAATTGATGGCACAAGAAAAGCGCGCGAAATTTATCTCGTAGTCGCCAGAAAGAACGGAAAAAGCACGTTATCATCAGGTATTTGTTTATATCTTCAGGTTGCAGATGGAGAAGGTGGAGCAGAGGTTTATGCGGTGGCAACAAAAGAGCAACAAGCTAAAATTGTATGGTCTGAATCTTCGCGAATGGTTAAGAAATCTCCTGTTCTTTCAAAACGTATTAAGACACTTGTTAAAGAGTTGAACGCTGATTTTAATGACAGTACATTTAAGCCAGTTGGAAGTGATAGTGATACACTCGATGGCCTTAATGTACATGGAGCTTCTCTGGATGAAATACACGCTTGGAAAGATAAAAACCTTTATGACGTAATTGTCGATGGTACATCAGCTCGTGAACAACCATTAATACTTATGATTACAACTGCTGGGACTGTTCGAGAATCTGTTTATGATATGAAGTATGAAGAGGCAGAAATGTTGTTAAATGGATTTGATGATCCTAACGGGTATAAAGATGACCGATTCCTACCTATTATTTATGAGTTGGACAATAGGAACGAATGGACTGATCCTGAAAATTGGCATAAGGCAAATCCTGGACTTGGAACGATAAAAAAGATAGATAATCTTGAAACAAAGGTAAATAAAGCTAAGGCTAATCCTATGTTAGTTAAAAACTTGCTCACGAAGGATTTTAATATTCGTGAAACAAGCAACGAAGCATGGTTAACGTTTGAACAATTAAATAATCAAGAAACCTTTGATGTAAAAGTTTTAAATCCTAAGTATGGGATTGGTGGTTGTGATTTAGCTTCAACAACGGATCTTACAGCAGCAAAGGTTATTTTTATGCTTCCAGACAATCCAAAAATATTCGTAATGCAAATGTATTGGTTGCCTGAAGACTTGCTTGAATTACGTTCAAAAGAAGATAAGATACCATATAATATTTGGCGAGATTTGGGACTATTAAGAACAACTCCAGGTAACAGTGTTCATGCAAAGTATGTAACAGAATGGTTCTGTGAAATTCGGGATGAATATGATATTTACTTACCGTGGATTGGCTATGATGCTTGGTCTGCTAAATATTGGGTAGAGGAAATGGAAGGACAATTCGGAAAAGAAGCCATGATACCAGTTATACAAGGTAAGAAGACGTTATCAGCCCCTATGAAGCTATTAGGAGCTGATTTAGAGGCTAATAGAGTTGTATATAACAATAATCCTATAGATAAATGGTGTTTATCAAATACAGCAATCGAAATGGACAAGAATCTTAATATACAACCGCATAAAACTAATAACCAAAGAAGAAGGATTGACGGTACAGCGGCATTACTTAATGCTTACGTGATACTTCAAGAAAAAGAAAATGATTATCTAAACATAATCTAACAAGGAGGTGAGAAATTGGGATTTTTAGATAGATTCAGAGTTAAAAATAAAGCAGTTAGCGTATCGAAGTTTCAATTAGTCACTGATAATGGAGGTGGCTTTTTCTCATGGAATGGAAATTTATATCAATCAGATATTATCCGTTCTGCAATTAGGCCTAAGTCTAGAGCAATAGGTAAAGCAATAGCAAAGCATATTAGACAAGACAGCGTAAATGGAACAAAAGTTAATCCGGATGTTTACATGCGCTTCTTGTTAGAGGAACCTAATCCATATATGACAGGTCAGCAATTACAAGAGAAGCTTGTTACACAACTAGAGTTAAATAATAACGCTTTTGCTTATATTAATCGAGATGAGAATGGATTTGCTACTGAAATTTATCCGATTAATGCAACTACATCAGAAGCTATAAAAGATGACAAAGGCAATCTCTATCTTCGCTTTAATTTACGTAATGGTAAAGTAGTAACATTTCGATACAGTGATATTATTCATTTGCGTAAAGACTTCAATGAAAATGAGATATTTGGAGATTCTCCTGCACAGAGTCTTACTCCATTGATGGAGATTGTTAATACGACAGATCAGGGAATTGTTAAGGCTATCAAGAATAGTAATATCGTTAAATGGTTGCTGAAATATAACCAGACATTGAGACCTGAAGATATTAAGAAACAAACTGAACAATTTGTTACAGACTTTTTAAATATTGATTCAGAGTCAGGTGGAGGAGCAGCTGGCATCGATGCTAAATTGGATGCTCAACAGGTAGAACCTAAGGACTATGTGCCGAATGAGAAGCTAAATGAGAACACAATTAACAGGATACTTAGTTTCTTCAATACTAATATGAAGATAATACAAGGCAGTTACTCAGAAGATGAGTGGATAAGTTACTATGAAAGTAGTATTGAGCCTGATGTTGTACAGTTAAGTGGAGAATACACTAGGAAGCTATTTAGTAGACGTGAGAGAGGATTCGGTAACAAAATTTTATTCGAATCAAGTAATCTAACATTTGCTAGTATGGCCACTAAATTAAATCTAGTTAACTATGTTGACAGAGGTATCATGACCCCAAATGAAGTACGAGATGTATTAAATCTTGCTCCAATTGATGGAGGAGACATTGCTGTACGTAGGTTGGATACACGTCCTACTACGGAATAACAAAGGAGGTGAGATAGAATAATGGCTAAAATTAGTGTTAAAGGGCCGATTATCAGTAATAATGATCAGTGGATTTATGACTGGTTAGATATGGATGCTACTTCACCTAAGAAAGTTAGCGAACAAATTGAAAAAGCTAACGGAGAAGACTTAGAAGTTGAGATCAATTCAGGTGGAGGCAGTGTATTTGATGGTAGTGAAATTTATACTTCACTTAAATCATATCAAGGCAATGTAACAGTCAAAATTGTTGGATTGGCAGCTTCAGCGGCTTCTGTAATCGCTATGGCTGGTAAGAAAATAATGATGTCACCTACTAGCCAAATGATGATACATAATGCTTCTGTATGGGCTAATGGTGATTATAGAGATATGGATCATATGTCAGATGTATTGAAGAATGTAAATCAAACTGTAGCAAACTCCTACAAGCTTAAAACAGGTAAATCTGAAGAAGAAGTATTGAGCATGATGGACAAAGAGACTTGGTTAACACCGCAACAAGCACTAGAGAATGGATTCATTGATGAAATTATGTTCAGTAGTGAGGTTAAGATTGTAGCTAATTATGATAGTGGAATGCTACCACAGAGCGTAATAGACAAAATTAAAAATGAAATGATGAAGAATCCGACAAATCTACAAAATGATAAGTCGGATATTTTTATGCAACAAAAAGTATCAGCACAATTAAATTTATTAAAATTACATGGAGGAATGAACAATGAATAAAGAACAATACTTAGAATTACGTAATGGACTAATGACTGAAGCTCAGGAGCTAATTAACAATGGTGATTTCGAAGGATCAGAAGCTAAAATGGGTGAGATTAAGGATCTAGATGGTAAATGGGAAAGTATTAAATTAGCAAATGCTAATCTGAATGCATTAAAAGACAATAGTAAAGTATTAGATATCGAAAATAATTCTGTACAAGTGAATGGAGTGAAAGTAGTGGAAAATAATCAAGGTGTTAAAGTTGTGGATGAGCAAGAAGTTTATACAAATGCATGGGCTAAAAATATGATGGGTCAAAAATTAGATGCTAATGAATTAGAAGTATTCGACAAGGTAAATAAAGAGTTTAACAATGCTTATACACATGATACAGGTAATAGTGGTGTACTTATCCCGACTACAGTAGCAGCGGGTATTTTTGCACGAGCAGAAGAAATGTATCCTTTATTTGCTGATGCTAAGAAATTTGCAGTGCAAGGTAAATTATCTATTAAGAAGCACGTTTCTATCGATGCAGGTGATGCTAATTGGTACAGTGAGTCTACTGTTACAGCGGATGAACAAAATACATTTGGCGAATTAGTACTAGATGGTCATGAACTATCTAAAGCTATTACAGTTTCTTGGAAGTTAAAATCAATGGCAATGAGTGAATTTATCCCTTATATCATTAATGAATTAGGTGAGCGTTGTGGAGTAGCTTTAGGTGTATCTGCTGCTAAAGGAAATGGTTCAAGTCAACCTGAAGGTATCGAAACTGCATTATTAGCTGAGGTTGGTAAACCACAAGTTGTAACGTATGATCCAGACCATGCTACTACACCAGTACCATTATCTTATGATAAAGTTGCTCAAGCTATCGGTAAAATTCATTCATCTTACCTAAATGGTTCAGCAATTTATGCTAACAATGCAACTATTTGGAATCGATTAGCAACTCTTACAGATGATGTTGGTCGTCCATTATTCATCCCGGATGTTACTGCAGGTGGAGTAGGTCGTATGTTTGGTATGGTAGTTAAACCTGATGCAGGATTGACAGCAGGTAACATTATCATTGGTAACCCTTCTAAAGGTTATGTAGTTAACGTTAACGAGCCTTTATCAATTCTACAAGAAGATCATGTGAAGGCACGTACAACTGATTATGTTGCTTACGGTATTGTAGATGGTGGAGTATTAGATAATAAAGCATTTGCTTTAATCCAAGACGTACCAACAGTCTAATAGGTGGTGTTTTGATTGTATATAGTAATTTCATCTTTCAGAGATAAAACTGACAATAACAAAAGGTATCATGAAGGTGATACGTACGAGTGTAACAACTCTGTACGTATCGCTTTTTTAATTGAATCAGGTTATATTGTTGAATCTGTAATTAAAGAAACAGTAAGTAAGCCCAAAAAACGTAAAAATAAAGCAGGTGAATGAACATGCTTGAGTTAGTAAGGCTATCTTTACGTGTTACTCATAATGCACTAGACGAAGAAATAATAGAGTTGATTGAATCAGCGAAAATGGATTTATTTCAATCTGGTATTTCGGTAGAAATGACAAATGAGGATTCTGATCCTTTGATAAAGAGAGCAATCATTCTTTATGCTAAAGCAAATTTCGGTATCAATAATGATGATTCAGAGAAATATCAGAAGTCCTATGATTCTCTTAAGATACATTTATCATTAGCTGGTGATTATAATGAATGATATTCTACTATTCCCAATTATCTCAGCTACAGAAAAGGATGAACTAGGTCAAACTGAGGAAACAGTAACATTTGACAGACAAGTATTTTGTCAGAAAAAAAGTATTCCTCAAAACGAATTCTTCCAAGCTGGACAAAGTGGTATTAAGTCTAGTTTTATCTTTATTGTAAATACACACGATTATCAAGATGAAGGTAATTTACAGTATAAAGGTAAGACTTATCATGTATATAGGACGTATGAGAGACCAGATGAAACAATCGAGCTCTATGTGGAGGTGCGATTAAATGGTTAGTATTGATAATATAGAAAAAGAAATTGCCAAACAATTAGCTCAATACACAAAAGAAGTAGAAGAGGAAATCGAAAAAGCGAAGAATGATGTATCCAAGAAAGCTGTGAAGGAGTTACGTGCTGTAGATCATCCTAAATTAACAGGTGATTATGCTGCTGGATGGACTAGGAAGAAGATAGGCGATGATTATGTTATCCATAATAAGACTAACTATCAACTTACTCACCTATTAGAAAATGGTCATGCAAAAGTTAATGGTGGAAGAGTTGAGGGAATACCTCACATCGAACCTGTAGAGAAAAAGGTAATCGATGAATTTATTGATCGAGTTGAGAAGGCGGTACAGTCATGACATTAATTGAATTACATAGTTTGTTAGAGGCTACTGGGCTACCTGTGGCTTATTCGCATTTTACAGCAACTAGTAGTAATCCTGTTCCTGTACCACCATTTATTTGTTACTTGGAGACCGATACAGAAAACTTTTTTGCAGATAACAAAGTATATCAGAAGGCTATAAACGTCCTAATTGAGCTATACACAAAGAAGAAGGATTCAACAACAGAATTATTAATTGAACAGCTACTAGATGACAATGAGATACCTTATTTAACAACTAGTAATTATATAGAATCAGAAAAAATATTTCAAAAAACTTATGAAGTGAGGTTAATTTAATATGGCAGAAAATAAGGTTGTTTTCGGGCTTAAAAATGCATACTATGCAATCGTTACAGAAACTGGAGGAACTGAAACTTATGGTACACCAGTTCGTTTTCCGGGAGCTAAAGCTTTAACATTAGAACCAAAAGGAGAGCAAACTGATTTCTACGCAGATGATACTTTATATTACACTGCAAGTACGAATCAAGGCTATGATACAAAATTAACTGTAGCAAATATTACAGATGCTTTTCGTGAAGATGTTTTAGGTGAAGTATTAGATGAAACAGATAAACCTCTTACAGAATTAAGCAATGCAAAACCGAAGAGAATAGCATTCATGTTCGAATTTGATGGTGATGTTAAAGCGAATCGTCATGTACTATACAACTGTACGGTCACTCGCCCAGGATTATCAAGCAATACAAAAACAACGTCATCAGAACCTGGCACAACAGAATTATCATTAGTTGCAGCTCCTCGTTTGAGTGATGGAAAAGTTAAAACATCAACAACAGTTGATACTCCAGCTGTAGTATATGACGCTTGGTATACAGAAGTTTACGAAAAATAAGGAGTGTAATCAATGGAAAAAACAATTTCGATAGATGGTAAACAAGTCAGATTCAAATCTACTGGAGCAACTCCATTACGTTATAAGGCACAATTTAGTAAAGATTATTTTGTTGAGATTATTAAGCTGAATAGTATTAGTAAATTGAAAGACTTAAATAAGGAAAATGTAAGTATTGAGGACTTAGAGGGATTAGATTTTGAGGTGTTTTATAATATCGCTTGGACAATGGCTAAGACAGCAAATAAAGATATATCTGATCCAATTACATGGTTAGATACTTTTGACAGTTTTCCGATGATTGAAATTATCCCAGAATTACAAGAATTAATCATGAGTTCTATGCAATCAAAAAAAAAGTAAGCAACAACGATGAGCAAGGGAATAGCGGAGAAAATATTACTACCGAACTATTCCTAACGCTTGTTTATCGTTGTGGACTGAGTAAGGCGGATTTAGAGGACATTACAATAGGGATGTGTATTGATTTCATTGATGAATACGTAGAGATTCAGAAGCCAGCAAAAGAAAAAGTTAGAAAAGCTTCTCAGAGTGATATGTCAAACTTTTAACTCTAGCGATACTATCGAAGGGTTTTTATTATAACTTAAGTGAGGTGAAACAATGGCGAATAAAGGAATCAAGGGTATTAATATCCAAATAGGAGCTGAAACGTCTGGACTTGATAAAGCGTTACGTGATGTAAATAATCGTAGTAAAGACTTACAGTCCGAATTGAAATCAGTAGAACGTTTACTTAAATTTGATCCAGGTAACGTTGAGGCACTTGCTCAAAAACAGCAACTATTAACTCGACAAGTAGAAAATACAACCAAAAAATTAGATCATTTGAGAAAAGCTGAACAACAAGTACAGGAACAGTTTAACAAGGGTGAAATTGGTGAGGAACAATATCGTGCTTTTAGACGTGAAATTGAATATACCGAGGGTTCATTAAAAAAATTTAAATCCTCTTTAGCTAGAGTAAATGATAGCTATGGTATAAAAGATATAAAAGTAGATGCCGAGAAAGCCGAAGACTCTGTAAAAAGCTTAGGTGGAGAATTAGCTGGTGTTATTGGTGGTCTTGCTGCTGGTGGTGGAATTGCTGGAGTTCTTGAAAAGTCGTTAGATACTTCGTCACTGAATACACAGATTAAGGTATCTTTTAATGTTCCAGAAGAATCGTTCCAATCAGTAAAAAAAGCAGTGAATACCGTTAAATCATATGGTGTTGATGTTGAGACAGCGCTTGAAGGCGTAAGAAAACAATACGCATTGAACATTGATAAATCAAATGAACAAAATGAAGCAATCATAAAAAGCGCAGGTTCAATTTCACGAGCTTTTAGTGAAATAGACTTTACAGAATTGATTCAAGAAACTAATGAAATGTCAAGTAGCATTGACATGTCTCAAGAAGATGCATTGGCCATGACGAATGCGCTTTTAAAGATGGGATTTCCTCCTGATCAGTTAGATATCATTACAGAATACGGAAGCCAACTTTCAAGGGCTGGATATAGCGCACAAGAGATCCAAGGAATAATGGCGGCAGGTGTTGAGACGGGCACATGGAATATTGATGTACTTTTGGATGGACTCAAAGAAGGTAGAATTGTATTATCAGAATTTGGTTCGGGAATTGATAAAGCAACAAAACAAATGCTTGAAGGAACTGGAATTTCTGCCGAACAACTTCAGTCTTGGGGTAAATCGGTTGCAGAAGGTGGAGAAAAAGGGAAAAAAGCAATGACTGAAGTTGCTGAAGCTCTCAATGGAGTCGAGGATAAGACTAAAAGAAATCAACTAGGTGTCAAATTTTTTGGAACGCTTTATGAAGAAAATGGTTCGAAAATTACTGACACCTTATTGAATGCAAGCAAACATACAGGTGATTTTAAGAATAATCAAGATTTATTAAACGAATCTGTTAAAGCTATGGATGCTGATCCACAAGTAAAATTAAACCAAGCACTTGCTGATATGAACACATCACTCGCTCCACTATTAACTAAAGTGGCTGAATTTGTAGGGAAAATTGCAGAGTGGGCAGCACAAAATCCTACTTTAGCAGCAACTATTACGGCAATTGTCACTGTACTTGGAATTCTAATCGGATTAGGTCTGGCTTTAACTCCAGTTATATTAGCAGTTACAGGGGCGTTTACTGCTGCAGAAATTGCTTTAGCGCCAATTATTTTAATTGTATTAGGAATTATGGCAGCCATTGCTGCACTAATCGCAATTGGTGTAGTGTTATATAAAAACTGGGATACGATTAAAGAAAAAGCTAGTAATTTAATCAGTAAATTAAGTACTTTTAAAATGATATTTTTAGCTCTAACTGGGCCAATAGGAGCTTTAATAGCTGTAGGTGTCAGTTTATATAAAAACTGGGATAAAATCATGGAGAAAGCCGGGGCATTAAAAACTAAAATTGCAAACTTATTTAAGGGCATTAAATGGGATTTACCAAAATTAAAACTCCCTCATTTTAGTGTAAGTGGTAAATTGGATTTGAACCCGAAGGGCGGTATGAGTGTTCCTAAGATAAATGTAGATTGGTATAAAAACGGTGGTCTTTTCCCGGCAAATTCACCTAGATTAATAGGTATTGGAGATGCTAGTGTACCAGAAGCTGCATTACCATTAAGTGATAAAGTCTTAGGTACAATCGCTAATATGATTAGTGATCGTATGGGAAATGGTGGAAGTGGCATTGTAATTCAACAAATGGTAGTCAGAGAAGAAGCTGATATCCACAAAATTGCAAGAGAACTACATAGTATGAACAAAATGAATTCTCGTTCGAAAGGAGTTGTTCTACCTTGATTTATTTAGACGATATTCCAATTAGTCAATGGGGATTACAAATTCAAAACGAACACTTGCATCCTGCTATACCAGAATTAAGAAACAAGACTATGACGATTCCGGGGATGCCTGGAGTATGGGATTTTGGGTCAGAGTTTGGTTCACGTCCATTTTCATTTCCTTTAGGATTTATAGAATATGATTTATACGAAAAACAGCGACGATTAAATGAATTCGTTGCTTTTTTATTTGATTCTTATGGTCGGCCTAGAGAAATAAAATTAACGTTTGATTATGAGATGGATAAGTATTACCTTGTAAAAGCCTCTAATCAGATTGAACCACTAAGAACCGTAGGATTCAATTTCTTTACTTTAGAATTCATTGCGAATAAACCATATAAAAAGTTTAAGATTCAATCTGATGAAATTGTATGGGATTCTGATATTCCAATCCTTTCGGACATATCGTGGTTGACAGATGGATCTGAAAGATTAATAAACAGTGAACAAACAATTGAAGTCGTTAATAATGGCAACATTGCAATTAAATACTCCTTTATTATGAGTGGTTCTGGTAATAACGTAAATTTATCATCAAATGGAATAGTGATGAATTTCGGAACGTTTTCAAATACGACATTTAATGTGGATGGAGAAAGATACACCATTTACAAAAATGAAGTGGAGGATTTAATTACATCGTATTTTATCGAATTATTACCAGGAGTAAATCAAATTCAAATTAATGGTTCAAATTTAAATCTAACAATAAAAGAAAAATTACGTTATCAATACTTATAGAAGGAGGTAGTACTTATGTCAGATAGCCCAATACAATTAATACCTCGTTCTGCTTCCCTAAGACAAACTTATCCATTACTTAATCAAGCGATTACTAAAGTAAATGCTTTCCAAGACCAATTAAATACAATTGTAATTGAAGGGGACTCTTCAGTAGAGGCAGCACAGGCAAGGATAGACGAAAATGGGAATACCCATACTACTTTGAAAGAAAGATTAGATGAACAATCTACACTAGTTAATGAAAAATTAACTAATTTAGAGGAATTAGTAAGTACTGCAGATTTAACGGGGTTTGTTGATTTTGTGATCAGCGTTAAATCTTTGGGTGCTAAAGGAGACGGCGTGACGGATGACACAACAGCCATTCGAAACGCTTTTTTATATGCAAAAACAAATGGCAGTGTAAAATTATACTTTCCAAAAGGTACATACTTAATTAGTAATTACATTCAAGTTTATAAAAACACAACTGTAGAATTTCACCCTAAAGCAATAGTGAAACGAATCGGAAGCTATTTTAAAATGTTTGCTAATGGGCCAATCGGAGATGCAAGTTATGCAAGTGGTGGATATAACGGCGATGGAAATATCCATTTCATTGGTGGGACATTTGATTTGAATTGTCAAGAAGGTACTTTATATCCGTTGGCTACTACACAAACGGTAGTATTCTTTGACTTAGGTCATGCAGAGAACATTACATTCACTGAGATAACTGTTAAAAACGGTCAAGTTGGACATTACTTCCAAGTTTCTTCATGTAAAAACATACGTTTCAGAAGATGTGTGCTAGGAGATGTAAATTACACTGATACTTCATCAGCCAATTTTGAGTTGATTCAAATAGAAGTAGCGACAGCTAGTTCGTTCCCAAGTTTCGGATCATACGATTTGACTATTTCTAGAGATATTTATATTGAAGATTGTGTCTTTAAAAATGTCATACGTGCAGTTGGTACGCATTCAGATGCTCAGTATGGGACAGCTGATACAATCTTTTGTGAAAATATAAATATTACTAATAACGTTTTCGATACATCATACGATAACATGTTGAATTTAACCGGTGAAAAATATGCCACAGTTGAGAACAACATTATTATGAATGCGGGTAGTTATGGAATAAGTCTTTATAAAACGGAAGATAGCTCTATTAAAGGAAATACAATATTAAATGCACAAAAATCAGGGCTGTTATTAGATACATCACATAATAATAAATTCAGCAAAAACATTTATAAAGAAGTCGGAATATCCACTTCAGCAAACTATGCAGCAAATAGAATAATTTCATCCAATAATAACACATTTGATGATGATACAATCACAGCTATTACACCTAAATATAACAACGCTTGGTATTCTAGTGGAAGCAGCATAGGAAATAAAATTGTATCGCATAACTATAAAAAAGGAACAACATCTGTAATAAGTGGTAGTGATACAACAGAGATTGACAATATCAAAATAGGAGCAGGCCAAACTGTACTATTTGATGGAGACTTAGCAACTAATGGAGCAAGCGCTACACTATCACAAGATATCAAAAACTTTAATTTCCTAATTGTTATGGCTAATGATAATTCTAGTGCAACAGCTTCAATGGTTTCAACTACAGTACCTAAAGTAGCAATTATTACAGGAACTACAAGTCGTTTTAGAATAGTTTGTGATGACAGTGCTGCAGCTGACCGTATCGATTTCAGTTTCCCTACAACTACTAGTATTCAAGCAGATACAGTTTCTGGTACTAGTCATATTAGAAAAGTAATTGGAATTATTTAATACCAAGAGGTGAGTAGTTATGATAAAAATTTTAAATAAATCCTTAAAAACGATTGCTCGACTTGAAAATGCATACGGTATTAGTTATGAGAAGACGTTTAACCAATTATGGACAGCAGATTTTACTTTACCTTTCGATGATCCAAAACGGAAACATTGTGAATCGTTAAATTATGTTGAGGTTGAAAATGATGGCAAGTATATTGGTTTATTTAGAATAATTCCTTCTCTGACACAAAAAAATGAATCAAATAACAGTATTACTTATCAAATGGAACATGTTTTAGCGACACTATTAGACGATGTATTATTTCAATACAATCAACTGAGTGGATATACAACTAAACAAGCATTAGTTCAACTTATAAATAATCAAACAACTAAGCATTGGCAAATAGGTCAAGTCGACTTTGCTAGAGGTTTTGATTATTCATGGGAGAATGAGAATTTATTATCTGCTATATTTTCAATACCTACACCCTTCGATGTGCCTTATCAATGGACATGGGATACAACTTATTGTCCTTGGACATTAAATTTAGTTGAGCCTGAATCGACTGTAACTTGTGAAATAAGACAAGGAAAGAACTTAAGAGGTATTGAGATTGAAGAAGATCCAACGGTCATATTTAATCGAATTTATGGCCTTGGTAATGGTGAAGGTGTAAACCAACTTACATTCCAAAAAATAAACAATGGTTTGCCATATGTTCAAGATTCAGCTTCAATTGCTAAGTATGGTTTAAGATCATATATTTTTGTAGATAAGAGATTTGAAGATGCTGAATCATTGTTAGCTACATGCAATGGCTTACTTGAATCCTGGAAACTTCCTAAGTTAACTATTCGTGGTTCTGCAGCAGATATTTCTAAAATTACAGGTAGTCGTATTGATCAACTAAATATGGGGAAAATTGTACGTTTAATTCACTCTGATTTAGGAGTTATTGAACAAAGGATACTAAAAGAATCTAAGAGTGATATGACAGGTAATCCTGGTGATGTCCAACTAGAAATTGCTAATTTAACAGATGATATATCAACAAGTACTACAGATTTGGAAAGAAGACAACAAATCAATGAATTATACTCACAAGGCGCTACAAACATCGATTCTCATAACTATACGGATAATTGCGACCAAGACAATCCAGCAGTTATCCGTTTTTATTTGCCTGACGATTTAGTAAATGTAAATGAACTGAAATTGTATTATGAGACTGATAACTTTAGAACGTATGGGAAAGCCACAAAAGGTGGAGGAGGTACTACACAAACTAGTTCTTCAGGCGGAGGAACAAGTACGACAACTTCTTCAGGTGGCGGTACTACAGCAACGACTAGTGCAAAAACTTTTGTCCAATTAAATGTAATATCTGGTGTTCCGCAAAACGCAGTTGGGACTGCGAACTATGGGAACCATTTACATGAGGTTCAGATTCCAGGAAGTCCTTTTACACATGATCATAGTGTTACAATTCCTAATCATAGCCATTCGGTTACAATACCTAACCACTCACATGAATTGACCATTCCTAATCATACTCACGATATTCAACATGGCATATATAAACTTCCTGATTTACCTACCAATGTTGATGTTAAAGTTGACGGTAATACATTGCCAAATAAAGATATAAGTGGTTCGGATATTGATTTAATACCTTACCTATCTAAGGATAGTGATGGGAAAATTAATAGAGGTCAGTGGCATGAAGTTACAATTACACCGAATAATTTAGGTAGGATTAACGCTAACATTATTTCTAGATTATTTATACAGAGTAGAGTAGGAGGTACATATTAATGGAAACTATACGAGTAATAACTCATAGTGGGATTACAACTGAAATTGAAGTTGAAACCTATGATCCCGTTCTGATGAATGAAAATTTGAATAACCGTGAAATAAACACCGTATTAATCGGTGATGTTATATTTTCTCGAATCGATGTGAAGTTAATGGAACCAATCAAAGCACCTAATGAGTAGGTGTATTTTTTATGCTTAGTATTAATAAATAAATTTTAAAAATGAGAGAGCTGAAGCTCATTTTTTGAGGAGGTTAGATAGATGGAAGGAATAACTAGTATAAGTCTAGTTAGTATTGTAGGGAACTATTGGTATATTGCGATAGCGATGATTTTATTCGATATTATTACAGGATATTTAGCTGCAGCAGCAGAGAAAAAGATCAATTCCTCAGTTAATTACATAGGGATGATTCGTAAAGTAGGCTTATTTGTAACTCTTGCTTTTATGGTCTTCATGGATACCTATACAGCCTCAAAAGGCTACTTAATCAAAATTGGAGTAGGTTTAATTATGGCATACGAAGGAACAAGTATCATAGAAAACTTGTCGAGAATTGGAATTGATATCAGATTTTTAACAAAGTATTTCGATAAAAACAAAGTGAATAAGAAAGGTGAGTAGATAGATATGGTCGATGTAACAAAAACTTGTAGAGATATTAATGAATTATTACCGGCTGCACAAAAGGCAGTTAAATTATTTCTTGATGAATGTAAAAAAGCAGAACTAGACATTTTCATTACAGAAACATATCGTTCACAAGCCAGACAAGATTATCTTTATTCTTATGGTAGAACAAGAGAAGGGGAAAAAGTTACTTGGACTCGTTCAAGTAACCATACAGGTCGATTAGCATGGGATATTGCTGTCAATAAACCGAAAGATTTATATGATTCTCTTACACTTAAAAAAGCAGGTGAAATTGCTAAAGACTTAGGAATTACATGGGGAGGAACTTGGAAACAAGCTGACTTTCCGCATTTCGAAGTAAAGAAAGATTGGGTGGCACCTAAACCTTCTAAACCTGATACTTCTATTAAAGTAGAGATCATCGAAAAGGACATCGTTCCTTATCCAGGCAAACCTTTAAAATTAGGAAGTAAAGGTAAGGATGTGGAAAGGATTCAAAATGCTTTAAAAGTAAATGTGGATGGTAAATTCGGCATAGCTACCGAAAAAGCTATAAAAGCGTACCAAAAACGAAAAGGACTTACCATAGATGGACTCGTAGGTCAACAAACTTGGAGTAAATTATTTTAGTTGATAGTTATCTTGTAAGTGACATCACTTAAAATGGAATCAAATAATTGAATTAGTGTAACAAAATGGAGCTTATCATTCGGTCTTAATTGACTAAGTGGTAGGCTCCGTTTTTTTTTTGCGTTAATTGTAGAAAAATATTAAAAGGACTTATGTAGATGTTGTTTGAATAGTTATTAGGTAAAAAGGAGTATGTGATGAAAAAATTCATTGTATCAATAGCAGCAATTACAATATTAACTAGTTTATCAGGTTGCAAAACTGTAAACGATAACAAAGGAATAGCAAAGGCCAAAACAGAACAAAAAGAAACCGAATCAAGTAAATTAGCAAAACAAATTGCAAATAGGCCAATACAGAAAACACAAAAACAAATTGATGAAGAATTATTTGATCAAGCATATTATAAGATGAATAGTTCAGTAAATGAATTAGAAGTAACTGTAAAAGAATTATCAGATAAGACAAAAACAATTGATTTTAACAAAGTTAATAATGCTAATACAATTGTAATTGAAAACTATACCAGATTAGTTAAGAATATTCATAGTCAAGAGGCTGCAAAGGTTGCTCTTGAATTAAGTAATAGTCTTCAAATGATGACTAATAGTATTCAAGCCGGAAATATTCAAACAATAGAATATGCCTTAACTGATATACAATTTAATATGACTGAAATAAGAAGAATAGAGCATGAATAAGCAAATTACAAAGGGATATTAATTATTATTCCTTTTAAAAAGAGAAACCATGGGATGTTTCTCTTTTTTGGTTTAAATAATGGTATCAAACTTTTATGAAAGAATAATTCTTCTTATAATATCTTTTACTTCAGCACTATGTAATATGTCTTTAAAGGATTTTGTGCTATCAGTGTTTGCATGTTCAATTATTCTGTAATTAGAAATATCTTCGATGTTTCTAGTTTTATGTTTTCTTCTAATGTTTTTTTCATTTTGGACATCTTTAGTCTGTTCCATGCAATTCACCTCAAATGTAAGTAAGTCGTATTTTTAAATATTGAAAATAATGTTGAGGTAAAAAAAACCTTATCGCCAAATGGGACAAAGGGGTAAATATTTGTAAGATATCTCTAAAACAAAAAAATCGACTAAACAATCGAACCTGTTTTTCAACTAACGCATGTATTAGTTCAACAATATTTTTTCTTTAAAATACTTAACGATCCTTCATCTATTCCTGTTATATTTGAGATAGCATTTAATTGAATGCCTTCTTTAATTGCTTTTCTAGCTATCTTTATGTCTTGTTTAATCTCTAAAATTTCGCTTTTGAAATTAACAAAATCTAAATATTCATCTGCTAATTCACCGTTCAAAAAAAATTCAGTGTCGTAAATACCAATATGTTTATTTAAATAAAAAATATTAACAGAGTAAAAAATAAAAGCCTCTTCCATTCCAAAACGTAGTTTTAGATTTATTTCGCTTTCTTCAACAGTAATAAATTCATCATATAATTTACCGTAAAATCTATCCAAATAATCACTTCTGTCTTCTACACGCCACTTATTAAAATATTCCCAGAAGCCTTCAATCGTTTGATTTTTTGCATTATGATTAATTGCCCATTCAAGCAATGTTTTAGCGTTCATTTAATCACCTACTAATTAGAATTAACTCATGAACTTCAACTAACGCATCAGTTAGTTGCATAGCGATTAATTTTTATCTAAACAATTTTCGCAATCAAATTCTGTCCAAGAATTTAATAATTTTACTCCACAAATTTCACAATGCCTTTCGCCAGGATACCAATATCCAGTTTTATGAAATAATTCAACACTTTCCTCCCAATGGATATAGTCTTGTGAGGGTGGGGCAAGTGGTTTACCTTCTTCGTCAACTGGTCGCGAAGGTTCGTTTCCTGATATGAAACCTTTAATCCAATACTCTGTCTCAGTGGGCATCTCTTTAATTTCTTCCAATGATATATTAAAGAAAGCATCTTTTTGCGGACAGTAAGCAAATATTCTCCCTGTAAAAGTATGAGGGTTTCCAAGTATATAATGTTTACCATCACAATGTTCGTCATGTAATTCAAACCAAAGTTTTTTATCAAAATTCAACCAATCTCTCATATATGTCTCCTATTATCTAATTTTCCTGAGGTAAATATCTTACTATTCATTCAATTCTTATATTTTATCATATATTTCTTATGCAACTAAACTGCCATTTACTTGAATAAAAAAACGAGCAGCAAGGAACAGCTCGTGAACTTCAACTAATGCACGCTTTAGTTGAATAAGCAATTGTACTTTAAATTCAGTTAAAGTTACATATTAATAGATAAATCAATCTATAAATTTATCCAATGTAACTATATAATTTATTTCAAGGAGTTCCTTATTTAATTCTTTTATAAAATCTTTTACTGCCTTTACCAATGAGTTTGTTTCAATGTATTCATCCGATTCAAAAATTTGCCAAATTGAATAAATGAACCAGTATTCATCAGCTGTATATTTAAAATTAATAATTGCCTCATTATGATCAATTGTCTCGTAGTCCATATTTTCTCTAAGTCCACTTTGAATCTTTTGAATCCATTTACCCAATTGGATCCCAAACTCTGCGAGATTGATGTACGGTTCATCGAAAAAAACATTTCCATTAAGATAAATTTTTAAAGCACCTTCTATATATCCTTCTTTATATGCAGTATATGCGAGTCCAGTAGGTATCTCAGTATTCAAAATAAACGAGAATTTTATCTCCATAAACAACCCTCAAACTTTCCTTATAACATTTAAAGATGTAACTAAAGCATTGCGTTAGTTGAATAAGGAATTATCTACTTTCTTTTTTCTCATACGCAAATATTGCTCTTCTTCTTACATACTCAACTTCATCCATAATAAATTTTTTGAGGAGCATTTCAACCTCTTCCTCATTAACTTTTAACTCGCCAAGTCCATAAGCAATCTGCCATCTTGCCTCAAAGTCATTAAATGATAAAGAATGTTTAGCTAAATCAATCAGTTGAGTAGGGTGATCAATTAACTGGTCAATAATGTTCTCACACTCATTATCCCTTGCTAAAATAAATAAAAATTTATTTACTAAATCCGTACTCCAATTTCCAACTGGTATTTTTTCAATTAGGTTATTTGTAGATTTGTATATCCTATCCCAATGAAGATAATCGGTCTCCCATTCCCCATAAGATTTCTCTGCCGTTTTAGACCACATAACAAAACTCTCAATTTCATTTATTAATTGAGAATCAAATTGTTTCTCCATTTTAGATTCACTCCTACAATATAGGATCGTCAGTTTTGTTAAACTATCGCATCAGTTAGTTGTATAAGCGTTATTTATGTAGTTGTGATATATATAAAGATCGTGATGCAACTAGAATTATAAATACCGATAAGACAAAGAAGGCAATTGACCAACTTTTCTTTTTTAAAATATAGTGTTCTATCCCCGATAAAAACATATATACAGCAAGGATCATTCCTATAAGTCCAGAATAGAAAAAATTAACGGGATATGATTTTAAAGAAAAAATAAATAATACTGTGAATGGAATGATCAATATCAATTGGGTAATTACGATAGGCTTTACCCTGTTCTTGAAATAACGGTCGCTAAATGTCATTAAACGTAATCCCTCCTACCTGTAATAAAAAATACATCTTTGTCTATAAAGTCGATTATGTTGTGTAACTAAAGCATCAGTTAGTTACATAAGGATTCCAACAAAAAATTCAACTCATTTTTTAAAAATTACTTTTTCTTCCCAGACCTTCATTAAGTTTTTGTGGTATTCTTTTGGCTTTTCGACTAAAAACCAATCAATTGAATGTGCTGATGTTGGCATCGATTTGTTACGACGAACTCTAATCTTTTCATGATTTTTATAATGCGGATAAATCACTGTGGATTTCATCCCTCTTACACTGGAATATTTAATGCTTTCTATTTCATTCCAATAGACCTTATTACCATTCAAATCAATAACAATTCCTTCATCATCCCAATAAAATCCCTTACCCTCTTTTCTTTTCCTCCAAAGGTATATAGCATAGCCAATAAAAGTAAATGGAAAAATTAATAAAATCATATAAGTAAAAGAAAACCTTTCTATTAAACCCAAAATGGAAAGGAGACACCATAATAATCCAAAGCTTAAAAAACCTAATATTGGTAGCAAAGAAATTCTATACACTCTAACTTGTTCCAAATATAGCAACACCTTTTTATACTAATTTATTGTTAGTTTATCAGTTATTCTTGTTTAACTAAACTGCCATTATGTTGAATAAGGAATTTCGCATTTGCGACTATGATCTTATTCAATATAAGCATCAGTTAGTTGCATAACATTCTTCCACAGGTAACATATACTACTTTTCATACTTCTTATTATTATTTTTCCAAGTTATATTTCCAAACATTAAGCCCATTAAACTCCAACTTATCAAGTACATTAAATATAATTTTAAAATCTCCTGTAAAGAATATGCTACTTTATTATGTCCAAACACTGTCAATGTTGGAAATAGTAATGAGATAGCTATATAAATAAGTAAAAAGTTTAATAAATACCTTTTTTTTCCTTTGGATTTTATTCTGTTCCATCTTTCTTTTTGTTTATCTATTTTACTCACTAGTAACCTCCAATATTTTTTAATTACTAATAATTATACCTAGACAATTGTTCTTTGTAATTTGGGGGAATTTTAGCTTTTTCCATAGAATTTCAAATGCTCCTTATTCAACTAAACTGCCAGTTAGTTGTATAAGGAAGTCTACAATTTGTTATCAGTGCTATAGTTTGTGTTATTTTTGGGAACTGAAATTGCTGAATCTACTACAATATCGTTTTTAAATTTAACTGCAATTGTTCCTAACCATCTATCCACATTCGGTTTCATTTCCATCGTACAAGGGAAGTACCTAAAATGAACAGAATCCTTCGTATCCTTGCTGATCACTTGGCATGCTAGCATATTTCCAAGCTTTTTTAATGCGACTTCTCTTTTCATGCCAACTATTTCTTTCTTGATGATTGACTCGTAGTAGTTTTTTAGTGGGAACATGATGACACCTCTCATAAAAATAACTCCTAAGGAATAGGAGTTATTTGGTTTCAGTTTTATAGGTTTACCATCAGACGTTACATTTACAATAAATTGTGGTTTTAATCTATTTCTATAAATGTTTTCACGTAGTTTTACTTGGCCAGCTATAGTATACAAATCATATTATTATAAGAATCTGTTGATCAAGCCTCACTTGTGATACTTTTCTTTTATTTTTATTGCAATCACTCCGAAAAATAGGATACCGATAACCAAATATATTTCGATTAACTCCATTAGATCACCTCAAATGAAGTATTTCCCTATCCCTTATCAAAATACCATATATCTTCTACCTTTAATTCCAATTCTTGTGCAATCTTCATTGCTACTTGTAATGTAGGGGTTCTTTCTTCCTTAAGAATTAATGTTAAAGTCGCATGTGTAATACCTACATCCCTTGCAAATTCACCTTTTTTTATTTTCCTCTCTGCAAGGATCATTCTTAATTTATTCCTCATTTTCATCACCTAATACATACTTTCTATATCAAAACTGATTGTCCTGTTAAAAAAATAAAATGGTACTTGCAATAATAGGTAAATACCTACATACGATTAATTAAACGACAAACAAAACGACTTCTTTTGAGATTTCGCAAACGTCCTCGAAAAATGAGAGGAGTGAAGGGATGAGAGGGTATTACGATGCATTATATCGAACACCTTATTTGTACGATTCATCAGCATTAGAAAGGTACTTTAATCATGCGAAAGATGATGATGAGGTAAGAGCAATTCAACACCATATGCAGCGACATGAGGTATATGATGATTCTCAATACGAAGGATTTATGAAAGTAACTAGAATGATTCAAAAAGATCAGTTTAAGGAATACGAAACAGATTGGGATGAAATAGAAACAATGTTTACACCTTTTGTCCAGTTTGATGGAACAATTCGATTAAGACCAAATCGGTATGCGGGGAAAAACGCTTTAATCGAAAGCGAGGAATTTTAATGAACTTTAACCATTTACTAGAAACAATGGATTATATGAATAAAGTGAAAATGGTTTTTTTGGATCATAACGATAATATGGGTTTTTATAGTCTTGAAGAATCAGAGGATATCTATAATTCGAGTTCATTTTATGCAGTTGAAAATTGGTTAATTAAACAAGGTTATGATCGATGCGAAATAAGAAAGTATGGTGATGAATTATGAAAACTGAAACTATTCCTTTTCGTGATTTTATGGATGGATCTTGGAAGAAGCCAAAAGTCGAGATGAGTTTACTTCCTGCTGTAGCTTTTGTACCAAATGAACCAACTACCTTTTTAGTCACTATAGTTGGCATAGGTCTAGTTGTCTTAATAGTTGAACATTGTTTAGAAGACACAAATTACGCTGAAAAAATTCGTATTTTCCGATCAAGATATATTAAGTACGCTTTTCCAGTTTGTGTCGTTTCTACTGGTATTTATGTATTCGTAAAAATCGTAAATATCCTAATATGAAACATAAGTTTTTCTATTCGTTTTTCCTATTCGATTTTAATGCTTTGAGGTGAATAGCTACCACGAATATAAAGATCATTGATGCATCAACATTTATCTACTATTTTATCTATTCGATTTCAGGGTAGCTATCCTTTATAGGATATTAAGGGGTGATTGTTATTTTATTTTCTTCTATTGTTTCTACATCTATCGTTGTTGGCCTGGGAGCCTCTATTGGTGTGATAAAACCAAGAGCAAATGATAAGAAAACAATCAAAAGGCTATTTGAAATAGCGAATGTTTGTGTTAAAGAAAAAGACATTATAAAATACCCTACATTTAAAAAGTCTGTAATTGAAGATAATTACGTATCTTACTTTTACAGGTTACCTCTAGGTATTCCTTCTAAATTAATTATTAAGTTTCAAGAAATATTGTCGGAAGGGTTAAATAAACCTGTAAATATTTGCTTTGATAATTATAAGCTAGAAATCAAAGTTTATTATTCAGAGTTACCAGAAAAAGTTAAATGGAGTGAAAAGGATTTAAAAATAGGTACATGGGAAGTTCCAATCGGAAAATCTTTAGATGGGATGGTTTATCATGACTTTGATAAAATAAACCATTTAATTATGGGTGGAACGACTGGATATGGAAAATCAGTACTTGTTCACATGATTAAAACATCGCTTATTTTGCAACAACCAGAAAACGTACAATTTTTCATTATTGATTTAAAAGGTGGATTGGAGTTTAAAGATGATGAGAAATTGAAGCAAGTTGTAAAAGTAGCAACAAATTTAAAAGAAGTGTTTGATTTATTAAGTGAAGTTAAAGAACGAATGGAGAATGAGATTAAGTTTTTTAGAAGTAAAGGAATAAAAAATATTGTAGATAGCGATATTTCAAAACGCACATTCCTCATTATTGATGAAGGTGCAGATTTAGAACCAGCAGGATTAGAGAAAGATGTAAAAAAAATATGCCAACACTGGGTATCGGAAATCGCAAGAAAAGGAAGGGCAGTTGGTTTTCGCATATTGCTAGCGACACAATATCCAACTGCTCAAGTTATCAGTTCTCAAATAAAAGCTCAGTGTGATTGTAAAATCGGATTTCGTTTAACGACTGATACAGAAAGTGGTGTAGTTATCGACCAAAAAGGATTAGAAGAACTTCCAATTGGATTAAGAGGAAGAATTATAAGAAAAACAGACAGAATTGAGTATTTACAAGTTCCGTATATTGAACCAAAACGTATGGAAAAGGTGTTGAGAGTTTATGAAGAGGAAAAACGAAGAGAGGCTAGAACAAATCCTTCAAAGTATGAAGAATTTAAAGTTCGCAACAAGAAGACAACTACAAGGAATACACAGTCTAGGGGGAATAAGAAACGCTCAAAGACTACTGAAAAGCCTAGTCGAGATGGAATTATTATCAGTGACTAAATGGACTAATGAACATGTTTATTATTTATCTAAAAATGGTGCTTCTTATGTTGGTACCAATCCAATGAAGAAAAGTATTCAAATAGATCATCATTTATTAAGAAATGAAGCCTGGATGATGAGTGGACTTCCGAAATGGGATATAGAAAAGCCAATTACATTTTCATCAGTAGATGGTAATAAGAAGCAAATCATTCCAGACGCAAGGTTCAAAGCAGATACACTTTATTGTATTGAAATTGATCGTAAACAAAGTATGGTTCGTAATAGAAAGAAAATGGAGCTATACGGGAGTTTGAATGAATTGTTTTATATTAAAAATCAAAAGAAAATTGTCCTTAGAATTTATACAACATTAAATTCACGTAAAATATTATTTGAAAACTTAGCAGGTGAACATGGAGTTGTATGTGAAGTTTATGTTATTGAAGATATTTAGGAGGTTGTCATGAAAAAATTTTCCTATCGTCGAAATTCTAAACATCCAATCTTTGTTACTGGCACATATGGTTATTACACTTACAAAGCTAAATTGTTAAATGATCCATCAAAGGAAGGTATTGCAAACGGTCGTGTAATTCAATTAAAAGTTTTGAGTAATGGCTTAGAATTGGTTTTCTATGATGAAGGTTGGTACTTTGGTAAGGATTTTTTAAGTATTTACGTACCAATTGTGAAGAAACTAGAACGGATTAAACGAAAAGAAGGTATAAAGTGAAAGTGAATAAAAAATGAGACTCCTAATAATCTAGGAGTCTTTTGTTATTCTTCTGATTTTTCTCGTCCTTTTTCAACTGTTTCATTGATTTTTTCCTCAAGTGTTTGTTCTTTATTTCTACGTTTTTTAGGTATGTTTTTCAAGGCATCAACTTGATTACGATATTCCTCAATACTTTCTTCTAAACGCTCGTCAAAAGTTTGCTTTTTCATAGATCACCTGCCAAACATTATTTAATCTTTAATATCATTTGCATTACAATAAATAGCTTATTACATTTTGAATAAAAGTGTAATTATAAAAAATAGAAATGAAATAAAAATGATGTTCAAAGACATAACAATCTGCTGTTTATTTTGTAATCTAAAACCATTTATACTAAAATCTTTTTATTAAAAATGTTCTGAAATAATGTTAATATAAAATTAAATGGAAATTTATTGGAAAAATAAAAAGGTATGGTGAAATAATGGAAATAGTTAATTGGTTAAAAGATATCTACATACAGCATGGGTTATTAGTCAAAGGGTTTGCTATACCAATCTTGTCAGGGGTTATTGGATTAATTTTTTTTCTAATTAAGAAAAAATTAACTAAAAATGAAGAAAAAAGTATACAACTAAATCAAAAAAACAATAAAAATACTTTTATACAAAATGGTTCAAATAATCAACAAGCTCAAATAATTATTAATAATTCAAGTGAGGGTAAATAAATGTTTAAATTTTTAAAAGGTAAAAATTATGAACAATCTGGTACAGGAAACCAACAAGCACAAGTAATAACAAATCATAATAATCATGGCTTATCGATTAATCAAACAAAAGAAATGATGTTGGACATGTTTAATGACAACTTTGTAAAACTATCTAATAAAGCTGGTGAAATTGCTTTACAAAGAGCAGAAGAGCTTACAAATAATTTTCTTGAGAGAATACAAAATGAAAATTCTGATTTAGTAAATTCTTTTGAAGATCCAGATATGCTATATATTCTTTTGCAATCACAGATGCAATTTGCGAGAAGTGGTAATCCTGAACTGGAAGAATTATTGGTTAATTTATTAATTGATCGTACGAAAGAAAAAGATCAATCGCTAAAACAAATGACTTTAAACGAAGCAGTTTTAACCTTACCTAAATTGAATGATAGTCATATTTATTATTTAACAATGTGTTTTGTTCTAACAGAAGTCTTTAGTTCAATAAAATTAAATAATCTAGAGGAAATAAGAAATTTAATTGGAAAAGTTATACCACCTTTTATAGGTAAGGGTGATTACTTCGAAATAGTAGATATAGATCAAAAACATTTAGATTATATAGGATGTATTCGTATTAAGGAAAATGGTGAAAAATTTCCATTCCAAAAATTTTATAGCAAGTTTTTTACATTCATACCTAAAAGTGAACTTGATGATCTTAAACCTGAGATAAAATCATTACTTTTAGATTTTTATCTGGAAGAGGTAGAACATAAAGATGAGACATATTACACGACGAAACAAATGAATTATCTAGATGCGCCAAGAGAGATATTTTTACTACCCAATTTCAAAATACATAAACATTTTGAATTAATCTCCGAAATAGAATTATTTATAGAAAAATTTATTATTACTGAAAAAGATGAAGACTACAGAGAAATTTTAACGAATATACATCCTAGTTTGGATGATTATTATCGTTACTGGCTGCAAGAGGATATTAAATTTATAAAATTAACAAATGTAGGACTTACAATAGCTCATTCTAACTTTAATCAGTTATTCAATGAATATAAGCCTTTAGATTATTATATTTTTCTTTGAACACTTAAAAAAACTCGCATCAAGAAAGAGGTGCTTTAAAAGGGACACCTCTTTTTATCTACAAAATTCTTATCTATTTTCTATAACTCTTAAATTTTTACTAAAATTAATAACTCCCCAATACCAACATTCAACACTTCACATACTCTTCCAATTGTATCCCTCTGATATTGCTTCGTGTCGTCGTTATAAAGCCTTCTCAACGTTTCAAACGGTAATCCACTATCCTCTGATAGCTTCCTAATTGATATTCCTCTTTGATCTAATATTGATTTTAAATTTGATTTTACCCTAAGTGACACATTATCGCCTCATTTCTTATTAAACCCATTATATAAAATTTTGACTACGAAGTGTAGTAATTTTTGTTGACAACGGAATGTAGTTGGTTTATTATAAAATTGCGACTACGAAACGAAGTCAAAAGAATAAAGTATCGTTTCAAGAAGTGAATGAAGTGAAAAATATACAAAGGGAGAGATTCAAATGACTAAGGTTAATATTGAAGCAAAATTAAGCGGAAGAAAATTCTATATAGGAACCGAATTTAAATGTGATATTTCGTTTGAAGTTATTTGTGATAATACTATGAGCGAAATCGAAGTTGGTTTACAAAAATTAGCACAATTAACAACTGCTATCCCAGAACTAACATTTACTCTAAATGACGGTACAGTATTAAAAGCAAGAATACATAATACGGATGATTTTGAAGAAGTGTTTGTTGAGGAAGAAGAATAATTTGAACGAACAGTAAATCAGTTTCTTCTATTATATAAATAAATTTAAGACGCTAGTTCGGGATGAACCATCGTTAAATAATAAATACTTTAGTTAGCAAATTACTATTTACTATTATTTCTAACTGAAGTACAATAACCTTAACAATTTAAGAGCGAAAATGTAATCTAGTACAAATTAAATAACCTCAAACCCTTATTTTACGGTAAACCAGCCACAAAAAAACGTAAACTATTTAATGGATTTATTAAAACGGATTATTACCAATACTTTGGTAAAAGACCTCCAAGAAATCGCGAAGAGTAAAACCCGATATCGGTGCTCCTAAAAGTCTAATGCTGACAAATAGGAGCCCTTTTTTAATTATAATAATAACTCATTTAATTAAAGATATTACGAACACATTTTGAAAATGCTGTGAAAAATAATGAGATTGAAACTCATAAATTAATGGCCGGGACAATTCGAAATCCGTGATTTTTTTCAAGTAAATGTGCGACATGCCAATTTGTTTCTGCAGTGCTTTTATACTGGGTGACCAAATCATGAAATTCTTCATTAGAAAAACTTTGTTCATGTTGAAGTAAATAAAGATCTCTTACAATACTAATATCATCATTTGTATCAAAATTGGTCTGAATTAAAGAATACAAATACAATTAATCAGCCTCCAATCTAATTTGAATCTACATATATCACTTTTTAGAATTCCCGATTATTGGAATGTTATTGCCAAATTAAATTCAATTATTGAATCAATTGTTTTTAAAAATTGAATGAAATTTTGTTATGATAAAGAGAGAACAAATACGAAAGGGATGAACTTATGAAAAAAATTCGTATTGGGATGGTTGGTTTAGGTAATATTGCACAGAAAGCCTATTTACCGATTCTTACAAAAGAGGAAAATTGGGATTTTATCGGAGCATTTTCACCAAATAAGGAAAAGCGTAAATTAATATGCTCTCAGTATCGAATTCCCGATTTTGAAGATTTAAACAAACTGACAGAAAGTAGCGACGCTGTATTTGTACATAGCTCAACTAGTTCACATTTTGAAGTTGTATCATACTTATTAAAAAATGGAAAAGATGTGTATGTTGATAAACCACTAGCAGCTACTAGAGCAGAGGCAGAAAGATTAGCTGAATTAAGTATTAAACTAAATCGAAAGCTTATGGTTGGATTCAATCGTCGCTTTTGTCCAATGTATATACAAGCTAAAGAGCAAGCAAAAAATATAGCTTCCATTAAGTTTGAGAAGCATCGCGAGAATAAGATCGGTCCAAATTCATTTGAATTTACGATGCTTGATGATTATTTGCATGTAGTTGACACTGTTAGATGGCTAGCAAATGGAGAAATTAATCTTATTAATGGTAAAGTTAAAACAAATACTAATGATCATTTAGAATTTGCTACTCATCATTTTGAATCCACATCAGAAGCAATGATCAGTACAAATATGCATCGCAAAGCAGGAACAAATCTAGAGCAACTTGAATTAATTACAGAAGGTTCGATCATAAGAGTAAAAAATATGAGCAATTTTGAAATTGAGAAAAATAACACGATACATAATTCGTTTTCATCTTCATGGGACACAACATTAAAGCAAAGGGGCTTTGAAGATTGTATTGGCCATTTTATCAATTGTATTTACGCAGATGAAAAACCATCAGTTGACGGAGTAGAAGCTTTAAAATCACAAATAATTGTTGAAGAAATGATCAACCAAGCAAAAAGCTAGGTAAGAGAAATATTTGGGGAAATAGTGGCATGTAAAACCTGAGGGAGATACACGATCATTCTTTTATCTATCTTTTTTTAATCCGGTCTTATTTCCCTTGCCTTTCCACTTCATTTTTTGTATGATAGCGGTTGGAGACAAATTTTTATATAATATTGTTTTGAATAAACTTGCAAAATTAAAGTTCTCACACAGGAGGACTTTTTCTTTTTAAAATACATTTTGGGGGTAGCAATGAGTCAATCAACTAAATTACCTTTTGAGGTTGGAAAACAAGATCAATTCATAGAAAAGTTAGGGGAATGGATTGGTGACGTATTTTACGATTTACTACCAGATGCTGGCTATGAATTAAGAGATGAGCAAATTTTTATGGCTTATCAAGTCGAAAGAGCTTTTAAAGAGAAGAAAGTGATTTTTGCTGAAGCGGGAGTAGGAACTGGTAAAACTTTTGTATATTTACTTTATTGCTTATGCTACGCAAGATTTACTGGTAAACCTGCGATTATCGCATGTGCTGATGAGTCATTAATTGAGCAATTAGTTAAGAAAAATGGTGACATTGAAAAACTATCAAATGCATTAAATTTATCAATTGATGTACGGTTAGCTAAATCAACTACTAACTATTTATGTTTAAAAAAATTAGATCAACAGCGCACTGAAGATGAAGTTTCTGATGCAGTATTATCGGTTTATGAAAATTTACCGAGTTTTGTAAATGATTATGGAACACTACAAAAATTTACTCCTTATGGAGACCGCACTGAATATAAGGAATTAACGGATGAAGAGTGGGATACAATCTCTTACGATTATTTCCAGGATTGTTCTACTTGTGAACAAAGACATAGATGTGGACAAACTCTATCTAGAGAGCATTATCGTAAAGCATCTGACTTAATCGTCTGTTCTCAAGAATTTTATATGGAGCATATTTGGACCGTAGAATCAAGAAAACGAGAAGGGCAATTACCATTACTACCAAACCCAAGCTGTGTTGTATTTGATGAAGGACATTTACTTGAGTTTGCAAGTCAAAAGTCATTAACATACCGTTTACAACAAGAGACTTTAAATATATTTTTATCATTTTTAATGCAATCGGGAACACGTGAAAGCTTCCAACAGTTATTAGAAGATACATTAGAAACGTACGATCAATTCTTCTATGAATTAGATATTAATACTGAAGAAGTTGAAGGTTCAAGAAGACATAAACTAAACATGAATGAACGGTTAATAAAATTAGCAAGTAGATTAAAATCTCAAATTAGTAGTATTGGTGACGAATTAGTATTTGAAAGTGAAATGTATACGATCGACGAATATCAATTAAATATCGTTGATGAGCATTTAGATGATGTGGAGCGTTGTTTAAATCTGTTTATAAACGAAGTAACTGCTATCCAATGGATAGAGTATAATCAAAATGAATTAACGCTTGTTATCATGCCAAAAGCAGTTAATGAGCTTTTACAAGAAAAAGTATTCAATCAAAAAATGCCAATCGTATTCTCGTCTGCGACACTTTCTCAAAATACATCCTTTGATTACATCGCAAATAGTCTAGGCATAAAAGATTATTTATCATTTTCAGTGAATTCTCCTTTCGATTATGAGGAGCAAATGCAAATTGAGTTGAAACAAGTTAATTCAACTCAAATAGAAGCTAAAAATGAGTTTATTATTGAGAAATTAAAGAATAATAACGGTAGTACATTAGTATTATTTAATTCAACTCAAGAAATGAAAAAATTTAAAGAGCAGATTGCGAAGGAAAAAGTTGATTTTAATTTATACTTCGAAGGTGAAGAAGAAATTAGCTCAATCGTACAAAAATTCCAAGAAGATATTAATGCATCTTTATGTGCAGTCCATCTATGGGAAGGATTAGATATACAAGGAGAATCATTGAGTCAGGTAATTATTCATTCATTACCATTCCCTCCTAATGATCCGGTATTCCAATCAAAACGACAAAATTCACAAAATCCTTATTTAGAAATTGATGAGCCGTACATGTTATTAAGATTACGCCAAGGTATTGGGCGTCTAATCCGTGGTCATGAAGATAAAGGGAAAATTATTTTATTTATCGATAATGATTTAAACAGTGATACGAAAGATAAAATCTTAAACAGTTTACCTGTTAAACCATAAAAAAGTAGTGTTAGAGTGTAGAGAAATCCCTAAAATTTCTCTGCACTCTTTTTTTATTTGGATCCGTTAAAGTAAATTGTTGATTTTCTTATTTAACTAAATGTCAGGATTGTTGCAGAAGGAAGTTCGATTTATATGATATAATATTTTTATTCTTAGATGTTAGAGTGGGGAATTATACGCTAATAAAAAAAGGAAGGTATAAATGAAAAATGTAATAGAATCATTCTTAGAAGATGAGATTTCCCAACAAGAGTTTTATGATGGAATTATTGATTTTATCGACTCTTCCAACATTAGATGTGGAGAATACGAATGCAACACCTTTGTTATAAAAAAAATGGACCATTTAAATTTTATTATTTTTCAAGAGTATGTACTACAAGAGGGACATAGGACTATCCATGAATCATTTACTATTTTTAAAGATAAATTAATTAGTTCAATTAATAAATTTGCAAAAAAAAAGGATTTCAAATAAGAGATTCTTAATCAACTCCCCAGTCCGTTAGTATAAGATAACCTTTTCCTGAAAGTGGTGAATTATGAAAGAAATTTGGATTGAAGCTGAAGAGTGGTCAAATGGTTATGATATTTATGATGATAATACTGATGTGAAAGTAATATTCGAAGATGGTACTGAAGGAGTTGCGACTTTTATTACATATAAAAATATTTTGAGTTTAATAGAAAAAAATCAAGCTACTGGCGAGTGTCTTAATGGTAAATATTTTTGGGCAAGAGATATGTTATTGATAGAAGATATAAGTCGTAAAACTATAACAGATGTTGTTGTTCAGCTATTGAAAGATGATGAATTTTGGTCCGTATTTGAAAAATGTTAATTAGAAGCTTTTTCAACTAAAGCATATAATCATTATAATTAAACACTTGTCCATTACTTTTTACTTTTTACATTTAATGCGAAAATCACGGTTGATAAAGAGGAATTCTGTCGTGCAGTAGATCGTTGTGACGATGACAGACGTGATAATTTCCGTGGTCGTAGTGACAGATGGTGGAACTGGTAATTTATTATAAAAAAAGAAACTTCAATCAGATTTCTAGTTACAAACAAATTAAGAGTTAAAGCATTAAGAAATCTAGCGTAATAGGTAACTAAACAAGAAAATCGGCTTAATAGTCGATTTTTTTTATTGGGCTAAATGGTAGTATGGATGCATAAGAAAAATTGAAATGTAGACAAAAAATATAGGAATTTGAATATAATTTGAAGAAATATTGTAAAAGAGGAGGTTAGTCAAAGTGAAAAAAATCATTTTAGCAATCTCAATTCTTTTATTAACTGCCTGTACAAATGGAAATAGTTCACTTGATAAGCTAAAAGAAGACTACCCTAAAACGATAAAAAAAGAAGTAGAAGTATTACCTAAGGATATTCAAAATGAAATCGTTGTACCAAAGAGGTTACCATTCAATGTAAAGAATGTTTCATTGGATGTTCAAAAAAATATTGGAAATGATACGATTAATCTAACTTCAATTAAGTATACGGACGGAAAAGGAGTTATTGTGGAAGTCACGACATATCACCAAAAAAACATCAAGTTCTCAGGAGAAGGACAACAATTAACGACAAAGTTAAAAGATGGAACTAAGGTGATAATAGTAAGAGATGATAAGGATGGTTCAAAGATAATTCGATGGAAAAAAGATGGACTTTATCATGAAATAATGCTACTCAAATTAACGGATATTGATAAAAATTACACAATTATTGACCTAGTTGAAACAGCTAATTCAATATACGATTAACTTGCATCAGATGAACAACGTGTCTACAATTGTCGGTCTTTATTATTGAACAAAATGGCAGTTTAGAACAATAAGAATTTTATAAATCTTGTACTGGAAATGGATAAATATGGTATTCTATAAGAAGGATAATTTGAAGATTTAAGTGTAAATGGAGATAAACATTTTGAAAATAAACAATTACTTATTTAAATTCGCGCTTACATTAACCGTTATGTTTGGAGGTACTTTCGTTAATCATTATTTTAAAACTGGAGAACTTTTATTAGACCAAATGATAGGTTTTTCAATGGGCTTACTAATCTTAACTTTATCATTAATTTGGAGAAAGACTAACAAACTAACTTGAAGCTCATATGCAACTATAGAATGCAAAAATTGAAAAATTAGAAAGCCTCTTTGATTTGTTTTTTATTGTTTAAGTTTCATTAAGTCATAATTTAAAGTTTTCGAGAGGGGAAATGAAATGAATTCTATTTTATTAGATGTTCCGTTTCAAATAGAAACAGATAGACTAATTCTTCGAGCACCACTTCAAGCTGGTGAAGGAGATGTAGTAAACCAAGCTATTAAGGATTCGATTAGTGAGTTAAAGCAATGGTTGTCTTTATACCAGTCAATTCCTACTGTTGAAGAAACAGAAATAATACTGAGAAATGCCCATATAGATTTTTTGAAAAGAGAAAGCTTTCGCTATCTTATCTATAATAAGGATACTAATGATTTTATTGGAACTGCTAGCCTACACAGAATTAATTGGGAGATTTCTAAATGTGAAATTGGATACTGGATTAGCACACCATTTAGTGGCAATGGATATATGATAGAAACAGTCAGAGCGTTAATAAATCTTGGTTTTCAGCAATTTAAATTTAGTAGGATTGAAATACGATGCGATTCTAATAACACTAAAAGTCGTTCGATCCCTGAAAAACTAGGATTTGAGCTTGAAGGAATATTACGTAATGAAGATCTTTCAGCTGACGGTAAAAAACTAACTGATACTTGTATCTTTGCAAAGATAAATTAGACTCCTAAAGATTGTCTAGTTAGACAATCTTTTTTTAGTTCAAAAATCATCATTAACCAGATGAAAAATGGTGTACTCTTGAATAGAAATCAATGAAGTTTAAATTTAGTAGCACAATATCTTACATAACTAGAAATATTAAAAAGGCTGCCGACTTATTCGACAGCCAAAAGCCTTTTTAATAGGCAATCCCTACTCTACTTTTACTATATTTGCAATCGAAAAATTCATTAAAGGCAAAAAAAGCTGTATCACCAGTTGAAATGCTTTGGCCATCAATAGGCAATATTTCTTTTTCTATACGAAATTTTTTCGTTATTGGTCCATCTGGTAAGTAAGTCGGGCAAACAATCGTCCAATTTAACTGACTTTGATTTAATAACAAAAAAGCATGTTCATGATCTTTTGCTGCAGTCGTTGATTTCCTTTTTGATTCTGAGCTTAAATAACGTAGGAGCGTCGGTTCCACTCTAGATTGCAAAATACCTGCAGTTCCTATTGACACAAAACGTTTAATTTTTTTCATTTCCAAAAGAGGAATTAACTGTTTCATAGTATTAGATAAAATATTTTCACCCTCAGTATTTAGAGCTGAAATTACCCCATCTACATGTTCCAAAGCTAAACTCAAATCAGTATGATTTAATGTATTTCCTTTAATTATAGTAAGAGAATCATGTTTTACTTTAATTTTTTTTTCATCTCTAACTAAAGCGGTTACTTCAAAATTGGCTTCTAATAATAGATCAACTAAAAAAGAACCAACTCTTCCTGTTGCGCCTAATAATAATATTCTCATAGCATCACCTTGGTTGTATTGTACAATATTAAACTAATTTCTGTCTTTAATATAATCTTCTGAATTTGACTAAGTTTTTAACAAAATGAAAATAGAAGATATGATAGAATGAAACTAACAGCTAAATTATAGAAATGAGGGATAAAAATGGAAATTAAAAAAGTTCAAGAAGACTTTATTGAGTATTTAAAGAAGATCGAAAATTATAATGAAGCAATAAATGTGATGTATTGGGACTTAAGAACTGGAGCTCCAAAAAATGGTGCAGAGCAAAGATCAAATGTTATTAGCCAACTTTCAGAAGAAGTTTTTGAAATGACAACTTCAAGTACAATGGAAAACTTTTTAAATTTATTAGAAAAAGAAATTGGTACTGGAAATTTAAGTGAAATCATCGAGAAATCAGTAAAAGAATGTAGAAAAAATTACGATTTAAATTGCAAAATTCCTAAAAAGGAATATGCAGAATACGTAAAGCTATGTTCATTAAGCGAAAATGCTTGGGAAGACGCTAAAAATGAAGGCAATTTCAGCAAATTCCAGCCATTTTTAGAAAAGATTGTAGCAATGAAAAAACAGTTTATTGAATATTGGGGCTACAAAGATAAGAAATATGATACATTATTGAATCTCTACGAACCAGGAATGACAACTCAGAAGCTGGACGAAGTTTTTGGAGAAGTCAGGGAAAGTCTTGTACCATTAGTAGCGAAAATTTCAAAATCCTCTGTTAGGTTACAGCGCGAAGAATTATCACAGCCAATTTCAATTGATATTCAAAAAGAGGTAAGTGAAGATGTACTCGTTAAATTAGGTTATAATTTTGATTCCGGCCGATTAGATGAAACAGTGCATCCTTTTCAAATTACACTAAATCCTGGTGATGTGCGTGTAACAACAAAATACATAGAAGATAACTTTATGAGTGCTCTTTTTGGAACGATTCACGAATGTGGACATGCACTATATGAGCAAAACTTATCTTCAAATTTAATTGGTACGCCATTATGTGAAGGGGCATCTATGGGAATCCATGAGTCGCAATCATTATTTTTTGAGAATATGATTGGAAGAAGTAAAGAGTTTTGGGAAACTCAATATGAAAAGTTAATTGCAAAAACTGGCGATTATTTTAAAAATTTGTCCGTTGAGGATTTTTATAATGCAATAAACCATAGCGAACCTTCATTAATTCGTATTGAAGCGGATGAATGTACATACCCATTACATATTATGGTGAGGTATGAAATTGAAAAAGAGCTATTTGATGGCGAATTACAAGTAAAAGATTTACCAAAAGTTTGGAACGAGAAAATGGAAGAATATTTAGGAATTACTCCAGCTAACGATCGAGAGGGAGTACTTCAAGATGTCCATTGGGCAGGAGGAGATTTTGGTTATTTCCCTTCATATGCATTAGGGGCTATGTATGCAGCTCAGTTCAAACGTAAAATGAAACAGGAATTAACTGATTTTGATCATATTTTAAAAAGTGGAGAAATTCACCAAATTGTAAATTGGCTAACTCGCAATATTCATCAATATGGAAAACTAAAAGAACCAAAGGAAATTTTAGTCGATGTTACAGGTGAAGATTTAAATGTGAAATATTTTATTGAATACCTTGAAGAAAAGTACTCAGAATTATACAAATTAGCATGATATAGGTGGAACGAGGGAGGTTATTTAAACCTCCCTTAACTTTACTAATAAATGTATAAATCAATTAAAAAGTGTATAATTAAAACAAAATATTAATAAGTTCAAAGAATAGACACTTTTGGGCTATTAAAAAGATAGTAATGTATAGTATACTTAATAAAAATGAAAGCGCGTTCATCTTAATGAAAATATAAAGATTCTATATAATAATTAGAACAAGATTAAAAATTATAATCGAAAAAGTAAACGAATACTTATTAAGTTCAAAGAATAGACACTTTTTAATGTTCGAATCATTACTTTTTCATTGTATATTAATAATAAATGAAAGCGTGTTCAAACTTTTGAAAAGGGGGTAATTTGAATGTTTTTTAGGACAGCAAGATCTTTAGAACGAAATATCGAAGAAAAACGAATCAAGTTGCAAGAAGCTCGAAATCATAATAATGACAATCACCATGAAGTTATTAAGATTCGTCATCAGTTGGACACAGATTTAAGAGAACTTCAGAAATTATTGAAAACGATTGCAGGTAAACAATCTAAAGTAAACGTAAATCTTATTTGAAAAAATGTAAATAAAGAGACCACAAACATTTGTTTGTGGTCTTTCTTTTTTACGCAGTAGAACTCATTCAAGCATCTAGGATGTTTTTTTATTATTCTCAAAATTCTTTGATAAAAATTATTAATAATCGCTTCAATTACAACGATTGTTAAAACCAATGTAGTTAGTGATTTAGAAGGAATTTCATAAATGGTATAATGCAAAACGATTAAGAGTAAAAAGATGCATATTTTAACGATTCTCGACTTGAAAATTTCCTTTTCTACTGATTGAACAGTTTTCAAAAATATCACCGGCATTTTCATTGAATTAAATTATTTTTATACATAATAATTACTTAGAGTGGTGATATTTCTAGCTAAGAAAGAAGGAATTTATTGTATTAGAAAGTCTGCCTTATATCAGAACCTAAAAGATAACAATTATCCTTATTCTTCTATTGAATAAGTAAATGCGCATTTATAAATAAATAATTAATTAAATAGTTAAAAATCATTAATCAAAAATAAAATGTCCAAGTATAATAGTATATATCTTAAAATATCCATTTTAACAAAATTGTGGAATGAGGTTCATCTAGATGGATTTCGAACTGGCAAGCCGTACAAGAAGATTGTTTGCAGCGTGGATCGATGGGACATTCTATCTTTTATTTTCTAAACTGGGGTTATTAATAATTGGCATAGAAAGTAAAGACATTTTACATTTATATTTGTATAGTAGTAAGCAGCTATTTCTCTATTCAATCTGGTTACTTTTATTTATTTTCTTATTTTATGTACTAGTTCCTACTTATATATGGAGTGGGCAAACAATTGGAAAAAGATTATTAAGCATTATGGTAGTTAAAGCTACGGAAGACTTAGTCGATTTAAAAACAATGTCAATGCGTACAATATTTGCTTTTGGTTGTCAAATAAACCTACCAATATTAATACAAATACTTGGCATTATGTATTTAGTAGATCTACTTTTTATCATTCGAAAAGATCAAAAAGCGTTACATGATTTAATTGCTAAAACTAAAGTTGTTTATTATTAGTAATAAAAATACCCTTTTGAGTTTATATCGGACTCAAAAGGGTATTTTTTATAATGATCTTATAAAGATGTTTTAGCTAAATACTCATCTAATTGGTCAAATGTACCAGTAAAGCCTTGTTGCATAGATTCTTTATTTGCAATAAATGCTGCAACTTCTTCATCAGTTGCATTGATTGGGAAACCTTTTAATGTAATAGTTGTTTTTCCGTCAGTTTCTTCTAAAGTTAAAGTGTTTTGAATTTCCAATGGCCACACTTCAAAGAATGGGGCACGAACCATATTGGCTTCTGGATCAGAGAATGAATTAACAAAAACGATTTTTTCAGGTTCAATAATTTCTCCGAAAACAAATAATCCCCACATTTCGAATCCATCAGGTGATTGCATTTTATAGTGGAATTTACCACCAGTTTTAAATTCTAATGTTGTTACATCCATTGTAAATCCTTTAGGACCCCACCAATTTTTAAGATGCTCAGCTTCTGACCAAACTTTAAATACTAATTCACGAGGTGCATCAACAACCCTTGTTAAAACTAATCCTTGCTCATCAACTTTAAATGTATTTTCACTCATTTTCAATTCCTCCAATTCAATTTGTATGTTTATTTTTTTAATAAATAATCTACTAGACGACTTAATGTCTGTTTACCAGATGAATAAAAAACTTTAAATTTACTCCTTTCGAAATTTAAACTAATCAAATTAAGTACTTTGAATAAGCTATGTTTATTTGCCTTGTAATTTTTTTAAGTAATCGTCCAATTGATCGAATCTCTGTTCCCAGACGTGTCGGAATGACTTTATCCACAAATCCATTTCTTTTAGCGGCTGGGGTCTTAGTTTGTAAATTCTTTTATTGGCGATTGGTTGAACTTCGACAAGCCCAGCTTCACTAAGAACGCGTAGATGCTTTGAAACTTGTGGTTGTTTAAGTCCGAGACTTTCAGCGATTTCACCTACTGATAGTGGACCGTCACGTAAGAGTTCGACAATCTGTAATCGGTTCGGCTCAGAAAGAGCAATTAAAGTCGAATTCATAAATTGAATATACCTCATGAGGAATATTCCTGTCAAGGAATATTCGAAATGTAAAATCATATAATTTGAACAAAGACTGGCGTAGTATGTGCAAAGAATGGTAATATTATCCGTTTTGTCGATAAATATTATTTGAAAAATGAGAAAATTCCTCTTAATCCGTTAAATATATATGGTACTATTTATCTGACTGAAAAATTTGATTTTAAAGGTGGGTATATTGATGAGCTTGAAAGAGTATGAGGCTTCATTTTTAGAGTATGTAAATAAAATGCTGAATATTGAAGAAGCAATTGGTGTATTGTACTGGGATCTTCGGACAGGTGCACCTAAAAATTCTTTTAAGCAGCGCTCAAATGTAATTAGTCAATTATCAGCCGATGTGTTTAAGATGAGTATTTCAGATGAGATGGCCCATTATTTAATAACAATGGAAGAAGCGGTTAGCGCAGGGAAATGTTCAGTAGAGGTTGAAAAAACAGTAAATTATTTAAGGAAGCAATATGAAAGAAATACGAAAATACCTGTTGAAGAGTTTGAAGCATTTGTTAAATGCCAAGCAATTTCGGAAAGCGTTTGGGCAGAAGCGAAGGAAGAAAACAATTTTGCAAAATTCGAACCATATTTAACTGAAATAATTGGGTATAAACGTAAATTCGTAGAATATTTAGGATATACAACTTGTAAATATGATACATATTTAGATGAATATGAACCAGGTATGACTGTTCAAAAACTGGATGAGATATTTTCGGCAGTAAGAAACAAAATAGTACCGCTTGTTAAAGCTATATCAACGAGTGGGAAAAGCTTTGAAAAAGAAGAAATGAAATCTTTTGTTTCTAAACAAAAACAAAAAGAAATTTGTGAACTATTTTTAACTACTCTTGGTTATAATTTCGATGCTGGCAGACTAGATCCTACTGCACATCCGTTTGCAACTTCCCTTAACTTAGGAGATGTTCGAGTAACGACAAAATATCATGAAAACAATTTCGAAAAAGCTCTATTTAGTACGATTCATGAATGTGGTCATGCACTTTACGAACAAAATATTTCGAAAGACTTAGAATGTTTACCAATTGCTCAAGGTGCTTCATTAGGTATTCATGAGTCACAATCACTTTTATATGAAAAAGTTATTGGACAAAGCTATGAATTCTGGAAGTGTAATTTTGCAAATTTAAAAGAGCAATTAAACGGTGTATTAGATAATATTACGTTAGATGAATTTTATAAAGTGATTAATAATAGTAAACCTTCTTTTATTCGAATTGAAGCAGATGAATTAACTTATCCATTACATGTTATGATTCGTTATGAAATTGAAAAGGATCTTTTAGATGGTAAAATTCAAGTCAATGAGCTTTCTTCTATTTGGAATAAGAAAATGGAAGAGTATCTCGGAATCGTACCAGCAACTGATCGAGAAGGCGTTCTGCAAGACGTTCATTGGTCGATGGGGCATTTCGGATATTTTCCAACATATGCTTTAGGAGCTATGTATGCTGCTCAAATTAAAGCTACAATGGAAAAAGAATTACCGAATTATAACGAATTAATTGAAACGAATGATTTTCAAACAGTACTTGATTGGTTAAGAGTGAATATTCATCAATATGGTGCAACTAAGAAACCGCAAGAAATATTGAAGGATGTTACAGGAGAAGAATTGAATGTAAATTATTATATTGATTATCTAGAAACAAAATATTCAAGCCTTTATGAGTTAGAAGAAGTAAATAAATCGATCTAAATTAAGCCATATAAATTAATCGTTTTAATGGAAATAATTGCGAATGTACAATCAAATAAAATGAGATATACTAAAACTGCACAACTAGAGAGAACACTCCTTTGAAACGCTTAGGCAATTCTAATTATTTGTTCATGAACAATGAGCGGATAGTGAATTGTCTTTTTTTTTATGGACTTTATTATTGATTTTCTAATGTTGTCTTCTAGTTTTTAATTCGTAATTTATTAAACCACAATTGAGCTAAAACAATTGTTTTCAGATTTTCTATCCAATTTGAAGAATAATTTTCCATTTTTATACAAAAGTTAATCTCTATAAGGAGTGGGAAATTATGCCTTTAATTTTATCTGTTGGAAAATCAGTGCCTAAAAATAAAATTAATCAAGAAAATGTCGTGCCTTTTATTAGAGAACTTTTTATGAAAAAGTACCCATCAATTGATCGGTTATTATCTGTATTTCAAAATGGGGAAATTCAAAATCGCTACATATCAAAAGAGCTCTCTTGGTATAGCGAGGAACATAGCTTCGAACAAAAAAATCAAGCTTATACTGAAATTTCGATTGAATTATCAATAGAAGCTATAAAAAATTGTGTAACAAGCAATGAATTTCTATCTTCGGAAATTAAATATGAAGAAATTCAAGGAATTATTTTCGTATCATCTACTGGGATTTCGACCCCAACTATTGATGCCCATATTGCCAACATACTACCTTTTAATAACTCAATTAAAAGAATACCGATCTGGGGTTTAGGTTGCGCTGGTGGAGCTAGCGGAATTTCTAGAGCCTTTGATTATTGCAGGGCACATCCTAAGTCAAATATTTTACTAGTTGCTGTTGAATTGTGTAGTTTGACCTTCCAAAAAGAAGATCTTTCAAAAAGTAATATAATTGGAACTTCATTGTTTGCGGATGGAGCAGCTGCTGTACTTGTTGTCGGTGATGAAAGTGAGTTGAAAAATAGAACAATACATAAAGCTTTACCTACAATCGTTCAAACAAATTCGAATCTAATGCCGAATTCTTTAGATGTAATGGGATGGGATATTCGCAACGATGGACTATTTGTAATTTTCTCAAGAGATATACCATCGATCGTTAAGAATTGGTTGCAGCCAGTTGTTTCTAATTTCTTATTTGAAAATGAGCTGACCATTGAAGATATTACTCATTTGATCGCTCATCCAGGTGGAAAAAAAGTGTTAGATGCATATATAGAATCACTTGATATTTGCGAAGAGAAATTAGCAACTTCATTACAGATTTTAAAGTCATTTGGTAATATGTCGTCCTGTACAGTTTTATTTGTATTATCCGAATTTATGAAAAAAGGAAAAGTGGATGAATTAGGCCTTCTTTGTGCCCTAGGACCGGGCTTTAGTTCTGAGCTTTCTCTGTTAAAGTGGGTAGAATGCTAATGTTAAAGATTATTTTTTTGTTTATTATTATCCAAAGAGTAGTTGAACTTGGTATAGCAAAAAATAATGAAAAAAAACTAAAACAACGTGGTGCCATTGAATTTGGCCAAGCGCATTATAAATATTTTATTATTTTACATAGTATGTTTTTTTTATCGATATTTATTGAAAATTACTTTATTCCGTATGTAGAAATGGAATTTTTTACTTTCCTTTTAATATTATTTATCATTTTACAGTTAGCGAGAGTATGGGTTATTTCGACATTAGGAGAAAGATGGAATACAAAAATCATTATTCTACCTAATGAAAAGTTAGTAAAAGATGGACTTTATAAATATATAAAACATCCGAATTACATCATTGTAACGATAGAATTATTGGTAATTCCAATTATGTTTCATGCATATATTACAACCGTAGTCTTTTCTATTTCTAATTTAATGCTATTAAAAGTAAGAATCCGAGAAGAAAATAAAGCGCTTTTACAATCCATCGAATAGTTATTGACAAATGGAAAATAACTTATTATGATTAATGTAGAATGAAAATCATTATCAATTTCGAAAGGTTGTGCGTCAAATGGTTCTTGGATTTGTGTCGGCTACAATACTTTTATACTTTTTATTAACTAAATATGTACTTAAACAAGTTCAAAACTAGGTGATGTTGCCTAGTTTTTTTTTTGTACTTTTATCAATTAAATTTGAAGTAAGGAAGAATAATAGAACATAGTCCCCTAATTTAGGAATAATAAGTACATTTTTTAGCTCTTCTATACATAAAATGCTCGTCAGATAACAAGTTTTATTAATTTTCTATTCATTTGCCTATACATTCTTCTTCCAAATTAATATATATGGGGATAAAATAATGCTAGGGAAAATATTTGAGTTTGAAATGAAATGGGGAAATCACGTTGCAAAATACTAAGATCAACAGAGGGGAATTACTGAATAAGGTTTCTTCAGGAATCAATTTACTTTCTGAACAAGGAAATTCCAAGGAATTATTTCAATTAAAAAAATTAGCATACAAAATACAAAATAAGGAAAGTTATTACGTATTTTGTGGGCATTTTTCTGCTGGTAAGTCATCATTATTAAATGATCTATTACAAGTAGATAAACTACCTACAAGCCCAATCCCAACAAGTGCTAACGTCGTAAAATTAAAAAGCGGCGAAAGTAAGATGTTAATCACTCTTAAAGACGGTGAAATGTATCAGATTCAAGAGGATATTCAAGTAGATGAATTAAAAAAATTAGCTTCAGATAGTGGCTCGATTATTGAACTCGAATGGGCACAAGAAATTTTTAAAATTCCAAGTGGATCTGTCTTAATCGATACGCCAGGAATTGATTCAACTGACATGGATCATTTAGAGGCTACAAACTCAGTGATCCATCTTGCGGATAGTATTTTCTATTTGATGGACTATCAGCATGTTCATTCGAAAACAAATATTGATTTTATTAATAGTTTAGTTGAAAAAAATACGAAAGTTTGTTTAGTCATTACATGCATTGATAAGCATGATGAAACGGAATTAACGTTTGAGCAGTTTAAACATGGTGTAATCGGAAACATGAAAAAACAAGGATTAAATAATCTACAAGTTTTTTATTTATCTACAAGAGATAAAACGGTAAAAAATAATGAATATACTCAATTTATTAATTATTTAAATGATTTATACAGCAATCAAGATGTAGTTCAAATTGAAAATGATTACGCAAGCTTTTTAACAATCATGAATGAACAATTACTACAACTTGAGAACGATTACATTGATATTGATCAAAATGCTGACCAAATTAAAGAGGAATATAATGACTTGAATAATGAAATCGAAACAATCGAAAAGTCAGTTTCGTCATTTGAAGAAAATTGTTTGCAGTCTACTCAACAAGTACTGAATAATTCAAATATTACACCTTTTGAAATGAGAGAATTAGCTTCAAATTATTTAGAATCAGAAAAAGCGTTGCAAAATAAAGGACTTTTCCAATCAAGGAAAAAACTTGAAAATAATTTACATGAATCAAAAACTCAATTTATTAGTAAAGTAAAAGAATTAACGAATAAGCAGATTGAGTATTTTGTAAAAGAAGCTGCAGTTCGTACTGTGAAACAAATCGAAAATAATAAAATTGATAGCAGTGACTTTGATAAAATTCTTGAACCGAATTTGAGTGAAGAGGTAATTTGTCCAAAGCCATCACACTTAATTGATATAAGTGGAAACTATTTATTACAGTATACGAAGGAAGTAAGTGAAGGAATTAAAGGGGTTTACCGTAAAAGTATTTCAGAATTTATTTACAGTCTTTCAAAAGAATTAAAGCTACAAAATGAAACAGCCTTGGTTAAATTAACGAATCAAAAAAACGAACTCCAATCTAAAATTGATGGGTTTAATGAATTAGAATACAATAATCATAAAATTTCACATATGGTTTCAGAAATTAAGGCGATTTTAAATAATAATCAAGAATTAAATCATGAATTGCCAGAAATAAAACCTACGTTAATTTCAGTAAGTGAATTAATTACTCATAAAATATTAACTGTTCAAGAACCCGAAATAAAGAAAGAACTTATTACAGAAATTGAAAAAAATAACACAAATAAATATTCAAATGAAGAAATTAATGCAAAGTATGAAATTGCTGACATTCTATTAAATGAATTATCTTCAAACCAGTTTGTTAATAGTAAAATCACACTTTTAAAAGAAAAAAGAGAACAGATTAAATCTAATGAATACACAATTGCCTTATTTGGAGCATTTAGTTCTGGAAAAACATCCTATATTAATACTTTATTAGGTGATCGTGTACTTCCAGTTTCACCACACCCAACTACAGCAGCAATTTGTAAGATTAAACGATCAACGGTTGATGCCGGGAATAAAAAAGCTGATGTAAGTTATAAATCAGAGGAATCATTAAAAGAAGAGTTCTTAGATTTCTTCAAAAAATGGGGCGTAGATGTAAACGAGAAAGAATGGTTTAGTACGCTTCAAAATTTAATTAAGAAACAAAAGGATAAAATCCCTACGGATGCTTTCGTTTATGCCGAAAGCGTATGTCAAAATTATGAAGAAATGAGAAGTCTGCTCGGAACAATAAAACGCTATGACTTAGATGAGTATGTAAGCGTAATTAGTGAAGAAAATCGAGCATGCTTTGTAAAAGAAAGTACTGTCTATTTTGATTGTGATATAACATTAAGTGGTATTGTTTTAGTTGATACACCAGGTGGGAATAGTATCCATTCAAGACATACCGAGCTAGCGTTCGATTATTTGAAAAAAGCTGATTTAATCTTATATGTTGCACATTATCAGCACGCTTTTACACGTCAAGATGAGTCTTTCTTAATGCAAATCGGAAGAATGAGAGAAAGTTTTGATAGTGACAAGGTTTACTTTGTTTTAAATGCATCGGATTTAGCAAAGGATCAAAATGAAATCGAAATCGTACAAAATTTCTTTATTAACCAATTAACGAAACTTGGCGTACGTTTCCCATCAGTTTTTGCTATTTCAAGTATGCTTGAGATGAAGGGCTATAATGATTCAGATTTAAATTTAGAAATTCAAAATAATTATAAGAAATTAAATACGAAAATTCAAAATTTCTTCCAATTCGAAATTGCTAACGAGGTATTTAAAACATTTATCAATGATCTATTTACAATCGAAAAAATCTTACATGATACAATAAATCGATTTGAACGAATTAAACGTGAAAAAGATCAATTCTTTAGCGAGCTTGAGCAAATTCAAGTAAAAGTTAAAGAAACGATACAAAATGCTAAACCAGCAAATTTACCAAGAGCATTTATGAAAGAAAATGAACAATTAATTTTCTTTATCGAAAAGCGAATCGAATTAAGAATGAGAGATTTATTTCCTTATTTCTTTAACCCGAGTATTTTCAATAGTACAACAAAAAATATTAAACAATTATTTGTTACGAAAATTCGAGAATTTATATATGAGGTTCTAGAAGAGATATTAAAGGAATTAAGGGTAACAGGCTTTAGGTTAGAGAAGTTTTTAATTAATGAAATTCTATTGTCACAGGAACGAGTAATTGATGAAATACATTCAATTCAAACTGAATTTATCGTTCAAAAAAGTGATGTGAACGAGATTTCGCCTGTTTCGATAAAAAATCCGGATCAATTTATTAATGTTGATCAATTTGAAAATTTAAAATCGCATTTTAAAAATCCAAAAAGCTTTTTTGTTGATAATTTGAAAGAAAATATGATTGATGATTGTATAAATGAACTGAGAACGCCATTAAAAGAGTATTTATCAAATATGAATAGTTTATTTGCTGAACATTATCACATTCAATATGTTGACTCATTAAATTCGGTATTACAAAACTGCAGTACTCAAATCGAAAATGATGTTCAACAAACAATTAAAGCTACTGAAAATTTAAATGAAGTAGTAGTAGATGATCAAGTATTAAACTTATTTAAAAAACTAATTTAATATGAAGGTGGACAATAAAAATTGAAAAATATAATTGATGTAAACATTGCAAATAAACTACGTTTAAATAAAAATGTTGTTTTCTTAGATTGTCGTTTTCAATTGTCAGATCCTGAGTACGGTTATAATGCGTATCAGAAAGGTCATATACCGCTTTCTCGTTATGTTGATTTAAATAAAGATCTATCGAGTTCAGTACAAAAACATGGAGGCAGACATCCGTTTCCAGATTTAAATGATTTTGGTCATTTATTAGGGGAGCTTGGCATAGATGAGGATTCAATTGTTATTTGTTATGACGATGGAACACTAGATAATGCTGCTAGATGTTGGTTTTTATGTAACTTAGTTGGTCATAATTTTACTTTTGTATTAAACGGTGGATATAAAAAATGGGTAGAAAATGATTTTGAAGTAACAACCGAAACTGTGGAAGTTTTCCCTAAAAAATTCAACGTTAACAATCAAAAAGACATGATTAGTTCGATGCAGGAAGTTAAACGAAATAGCAAGAATGAAGAATTTAATTTAATTGATTCTAGAGAATCTATTCGATACAATGGAGAATTCGAACCAATTGACAGAGTAGCAGGTCATATACCTGGAGCAAAAAATTCTTTTTGGAAAGATGTTTTAAATGAATCAGGAGAATTTAGAACAAAGGAAGAATTACTAAATCTCTTTAAACCATTCAAAGCTCATAATGAAACAGTGGTCTATTGTGGCTCGGGCGTAACTGGTTGTGTAAATTATTTAGGATTAATTGAAGCTGGGTATTCAAATGTCAAGCTTTATCCTGGAAGTTTTAGTGACTGGATATCATACGATGAAAATTTTGTAGAAAAGAAAAATTTATAAGTTGCAAAATAGTTATAGTTGGTATAGAATGAGAATACAAATTAACAAAAACCTGCTGTGTGCGTTGTCAGTTTATGTCTTAAACCAATGATTTAATACAGGAAGACCGATATTTAAGTAACAACATCGTGCCTATTTATAGGAGGATGAAAGTTACTTGTGAGGACATCCACCTTGGAGTTCGGTTTACTTAGGCATAAAAGGAATAACGGCATTGGCGGGAAAAAAAACCATTCACATCTTGTGAATGGTTTTTTCTTCTTTATATATTTGTTTTTTATTTTTCTTCTTTCTGATTTGAGTAACAATCGTAGAAATTAAAATTAAGCTACAACCGATTAATCCGATTTTCTGAAGTCTTTCTCCACCGTAATAATAACCAGTAATCGCTGCAAAAACAGGTTCAGTTGCAAGTATAATCCCAACTTCCGTTGCACTTATTGTGCGTTGAGCAAACATTTGAATAATGTAAGCTGTAGCGGTACAAAAAATTGCCGTAAACAAGATCGAAAGTATAAAATATTTATTTGTCCATAATTCTTGATTGTATATAACTTGCCAGTCTTCGAAAATTAAAGCACACGTCCAAGAGGCTAAGCCTACAAAAGTAATTTGTACAGTTGCAAGTTGCAATGAACTATAACTTGGAGAATATTTAGTTGAATAGATTATGTGTAACGCAAATGCAATCGCACTAAAAAAGGAAATAATATCTCCAGAATTAAATTTGGAATTTGTAGAAAGTGTTAATAAAAATAAACCGATAATTGCAATAATAGCACATAAATTTTCTCGCAAAGTAGGTTTTTTCTTATACTTAAAAAATAATAATAAAGGAACAATTGCTACACTGATCCCAATAATAAAACCCGATTTTGATATTGATGTATAATGTAATCCAAAAGTTTGGAATACAAAACCTAGAAATAAAAATAAACCTATTATGATTCCAGGAGTTATAAAACCAGCTTTACCACGAAATCTTATTTTATTTTTTCGATTTAAAAAAGTTTGAACGGTAAATAATACGATTGCTGCAACAATAAAGCGTAATGCATTGAAGGTAAAAGGTTGGACAAAATTAAGTGTTTCCTTGACAATGAATAGCGAAGAACCCCAGATGAAGGACACAATGAGTAGAGAAGAAAAAGCAAATAATTTATTTTTCATATCGTCCAGTCCTTTTTATTTAATGGCTTTTCGAGCAAGTTCATCTGCAACCTTATTGGCGCTTGAGGGTATCCATTTAATAAAGAAAAGATCAAGTTGATTTATTAAATTTAGTGATTTCTCTATTAAAGGAATAAACAAATCATTTTTAGAATATTTCTTATCAATACTTTCTTCAACGATTTTTGAATCTGTTCGGAAAGAAACAATAGAATAATTATTTTTAACACAATAATCTAGTGCAATTAATAATGCGTGAAACTCGGCTTCATGATTAGACATAGGATCTAATGGAATACTTAAAAAAACAGGTTCTTTAATTCCTTTTATGAAAATACCTGCACCAGATGGACCAGGATTTCCTTTGGAAGCTCCGTCAGTATATACTTCAATCATAGTAAACCTCCAACACTTATATATGTTCATTTTAGTATATATTCAAAAAAATTAAAACTTAAATTATGAAATGAAATATGATTATTAAAATATTGAATTATTTTATAAACTATAAATTAGAAGTTGACAACCTTTTATAAATAAAAATGGAAAAGGTGTGACGTATGAAGCTAAAAATAATATGGAAGTATCAAACTAAAAAGAAATACCAAATTACACTTGATACAGATTGGCTAGAGATAAAAGAAGCTTTACTTTTAGCGGAAGACTTTGAAAGTACTGGTCGGACAAAAGAAATCATTTTTCTAGATCAATTTGATTCTAGTTGGACAAAAAAACAAGTAATAAAATATTTAAAAGAACTTGAAGAAGAGCCACACAATATAACTGTATTTTTTGATGGTGGATTTGATCAGTCTACAAATCGTTCTGGAATAGGCGTGTGTATATACTTTAGTCAAAACGGTAAAGAATATCGAAAACGATTTAATGAAAAATTAGATGGACTTTTAACAAATAATGAGGCAGAATTTGCAGCATTAGAAAATGCAATCTTACTATTAGAAGAAATGAATATTACCGGACAAACAATTATAATAAAAGGTGATTCACAAGTAGTTTTAAATCAAATAAGTGGAGACTGGCCATGTTTTGAAGAGCAACATGAAAGATTTATTAATCGAATTGAAACAAAATGTAAAAACTTAAAAATAACCTTACAATTAGATCTAATTAAACGAAATGATAATAAAGAAGCTCATAGTCTAGCAACGCAAGCACTTAAAGGGAATAAGATAATGAGTACGATTGAAGTTACATGAAGAGGTGAAAACAGATGGAACGCAAAGAAATTTTAGAAGAAATAGATACATTATTAAAAACTTATTGCGATGGTTGTTTTGTTTATAAGCATTTTAGAAAAGACCATAGTCAGAAATTCGCTCAATCTTTTTGTATAAACAAATGTACGATTGGAGAAAAAATTAAAACGATTGGTCAGCAATTACATCAGACTGCTGAATAACAAAGGAGGTACTAATTATGTACCTTTTTTTGTTGAGAAATAAAATATCAATTAATCAGCAATCTTTTCAATGTAAAGGAAGCATTATGATGTTGATTTCCACTATAGGATTCTCGCTTTCCATGAGGCGAGACCTGAGCCTCCTCGGCGCGCCTGCGGGGTCTTTAGCCTTCCCGCTATTCCCATTGAAGTCGAGTATCCTTCCGTTCCAATCATCTTCTTTAAAATAAAAAAGTATGCAATAAAAAAACTTATTAATCTCATAAAGGAAGTAGACAAAATAAAAAGGCCGTCGATTGTTCCGACAGCCTGAGGTAGGTACTTAATTATATTTGAGCTTCTCGTAATTGTTGCTCAACTTGCATTAAATCTTCTTCTTGTTTCACTAAAAACTCTTCATCCAAATCAGTAGCAAGGCCTTTCATTTTTTCAAGCTGTTCTCTTGCTTGAGTGATTGCAGTTGTTGCATCAGTTAATTGTTGCTCGTCCATGCTCATTGTTGCATAACCTACAAGCTTTTGTGCAGCTTGAACTTTCATTTCTACATCTTCAAAATTATTAAAGTTTGACATATTCACCCTCCTTATTTCACTTCGTAGTATTCCCAAATAAATAGGAAAAATGAAGAAGAGCTGTTTTTTTATTAAGTTTTTTTTTGAATTTTTTCATAGTAAGAAAATAAAAAAGGGAAAAATAAAAAGGACTGAATAAGTCAGTCCTCTATGTAGTCAAGTATTATTTATATCTTTACTACGTTAGCAGCTTGAGGTCCACGGTTACCTTCAACAATGTCAAAAGAAACTTCTGCACCTTCTTCTAATGATTTGAATCCTTCAGTTTGAATAGCTGAGAAATGTACGAATACGTCTTCTCCGCCTTCAACTTCGATGAATCCGAAACCTTTTTCATTGTTGAACCATTTTACTTTTCCTTGCATATTTCTTTTCCTCCTAAAACATTGCACATAAAGCGCGAAAGAATTTCCATTTATTAATACTAAAATAATAAATGTTGAAATTAATATACAACTATTAGGATTATAAGTCAAGTAAGCGCTTAATCACGAAATATACAATCAATTGACATAAATAATTCATAAATAAAAAAAAGCTTAAAATAAATTTGTGAAATAAATCACAAACATAAAAACTCATGCTATACTTCAACTGTAGTAAGCAATACAAAATAATTTTAAAGCTAAAAACATGTTTTCACTTTATAAAGAGATGGAGAGATGGAAATGATACATTGCGAATGGATTGAATTTCAAATTGAACATGATTTAATAACAGAAGAAAAATTTGAAGAAATGATGAATGATACATTTCAGGCTATGATGGTCGATGAAAATAACTTTCCTCAATATATATGGACAGCAAATTATGTTGTAATCGTAACAAAGCGAATTAGAATTTTAGAAGAAGTAGAGTTTATACAAATTCCTCGTAACCCCGCGTGTGAGTAGTAGCTAAATGAAGAAACGGTAAAAGGGGCTGTCTCATATTGAACTGACATATGGGACCCTCTTTTTAACTAGCTTATTGAATCTAGAATGGACAGTTTTGCTTATTGAATCTAGAATGGAAAGTTTCTTCTAGTATATAGTTGATCAATCTATTTTGCGATTTTAATTCAATTTGCAAAAAAGTGAAACTTCCACTACCCAAATCACCATTAGAATTACCTATTATTAAATAATCCTTCTTAATACCCTAAGTCGAGCATTTCCTTCCTTTAAATCTTTTCCTGTTTTTACATTAGTTATATAATAACTGTATGTACTTAATGAGTTATATAAAAATCAGTTAAATTGTGAGGAATAAAATGAAATTAATAATTGCTGAGAAGCCTGATCAAGGGTTGAAGCTTGCTGCTCCTTTTAATTTTCAGAAGAAAAAGGGGTTTTTAATCATTCAACCAAATGAGTTTTTTCCAAAAGGCGCTTATTTAACTTGGGCTATTGGGCATTTATGTGAGTTGTTATCACCTGAAGAATATGATGAGAAGTGGAAAAAATGGTCTTTAAATACTTTACCTATTGTACCTGAGCGTTTTAAGCATAAAGTATCAAAGGGAAAATGGGATCAATTTTCGATTATAAAGAATTTAGTCCATTTAGATGAAGTGAATGAAATTATACTCGCAGGAGACTGTGAGAGAGAAGGAGAACATATTGTTCGCCTTATATTAAATTTAGCTGGAAATCGAAAGCCGATGAAAAGGCTTTGGATTTCTTCTTTAACTGAAAATGCGGTTAGAAAAGGGTTTAGCCAATTATTGGATGAAAATGAAACAAAAAGCTTATTTTTTGAGGCGTATAGTAGAGCTTGTGCCGATTGGTTAGTAGGGATGAATGCATCGAGAGTGTATTCACTACATTTACAAAAAAAGGGAATTCAAGATGTATTTTCTTTAGGGAGAGTTCAAACACCTACTCTCGCACTTATAGTGAAAAGAGAGCTTGAAATTGAAAAGTTTAAATCTGAACCTTACTGGGAGGTATATGCTACATTTCAGTTTGATAAGAAAAAGTTTTTTGGAAAGTGGCATAAAGAATCAGATTCTAAAATCTCATCTAGTGAATTAGCTACTAAAATTGCTAGTTTTTGTGAAAATAAAATGGCGAAGATTACTGATATTGAACAAGAAAGAAAGGAATATCAGCCTCCTTTTCTTTATAATTTATCAACGCTACAAGCTGATGCAAATGCTAAATATAAGTTTTCTCCACAAAAAACTTTAGAAATTGCTCAAAAGCTTTATGTTAAAGGGAATATATCATATCCGCGTTCCGATTCAAGCTTTATTACAAAGGAAGAGGCGATGATGATCCCCGAGATATTAAAAAAACTCGAAAACATTGAGCAATTTTCACAATTTTTCCCTCTTCCAAACGAGTCTATTTTAAATAATAGTCGTTTTGTTAACGAGAAAAAGGTTACCGATCACTATGCAATTATTCCAACTGAACAAGTGCCAGCTATTCATAAATTGAATGATGAAGAATTGAAGATATATGAATTAATTGTAAATAGATTAATAAGTGCACATTATCCTAGTTCAATTTTTGACTATACAACAATTCATACGATAGTAGACGATCGAGCGACTTTTATTTCAAAAGGGAAAATAATGGTTCAAGAAGGCTGGCGTAAAGTTATTTTTGAAAAAGCAAAAGAAAAAAATAATGAAGAACAAAATTTGCCAATTGTTGAAATTGGACAAGAAGGAATCGTTAAAAAGGCTGAAGTAAAAGAAAAGAAAACACAAGCTCCTAAAAGATATACAGAGGGACAATTAATAACATTAATGAAATCAGCTGGGAAACATATCGATAATCCTGAATTAACGAAAATCTTAAATAAAACTGAAGGACTTGGTACAGAAGCAACTAGGGCTGGAATTATCGGTACGTTAAAAAATAGAAAATATATTGAAGTTAAGAAAAATCAGGTTTTCGCAACTGATAAAGGAAAACTTATTATTTATGCTCTTGGAGAAAATATTTTAACTTCACCTGAAATGACAGCTAAATGGGAGCAACGATTAAGTGAAATTGGGGACGGGAAAGCAAGTAGTCTTGATTTTATGGAGCAAACAAAAAAATTAACAGAGAAAATAATATTGGATGCATATGAAAATGAGAAAATATGGAATTTTTCAGAGTTTCGAATTGAAGATATGCAGAATACAAAGTTTGGTCCAAAGAAAAAATCAGCTAGTATTGGAAAATGTTTTAAATGTGAAGGGAAAATGGTTGATAAAGGGTCTTTTTATGGCTGTGATCAATTCCAAAAGACAAAATGTGATGTGACGATTTCAAAAAAAATATTAGGAAAGTCAATTACAAAATCAGCCATGAAGCAATTGCTTAGTGGAGAAACTACTGAAACTATAAAAGGTTTTTCAAAAGATGGTAAAGAATTTGAGGCATCATTAAAATTTAATGAAGCAGGTAAAATCATGTTTATTCAAAATTCTATAAAATAAAATGAACGATAATATAAATTAACTAGTCAATTCTATTTTATATTGCATATACTTATATACAATATAAATAGGAGGATTAGAGTGAAGGAATTCTATAGCAATGAACAAGTTTTTTTAACTGGTGGAATTGTTCCTTCCGTTTATTCGTTATGCATAGATTGTAATCGGAAAATTGTACATGTCCTTGATTTAGATCGAGTAGGCACAAGACCGGTATTTGTATCGTTTTCCGACAGTTTTGCCAAAAAAATTTTTGAGCAAATAAGCTTATCGTCACTTGGAAGTTACTTAGAATACCAATATTTGATTTATACAACTGAAGGTATAGTAACGAAATGGAAAAATAACGAACTTGTTGCTTTAACTAATTTAGACGATTGTAAACCAGAATTTCTTAGCTTGATGAAAGAAAGAAGGACTGCATGGTCTAAATACAAAGCTTTATATAATCGAAAATAAAAGAAGGATTACTCTTGAATAAAATCAAAGAGTAATCCTTTTTCTATTGCCTCTGCATATTCCTGTCTTTTCATGTTTTAATTTGTTAAACTATCATCATATCTTAAAATAGAAGGTGACAAAATGATTTGCTTTTTAGAAAATACCTTTCAAATAAAATTAGAAAAAAATGAAAAAGGTGATTTTCCAATTATTGTGACGGACGATGGCATTTTTAGTGAAATTAATCTTAAGGAGAAACCAAGTACATACGTTAAGTTTATCATTAATGAGTATGATGAATTAACGATTGATTGGTATGTTGAAAATGAAAATCGATTCTCCGTAAAGAGTTTACAAGTTCATCAAATGATTTTAATTAATGATCATGAGGAAAATTCAATTCAATTTGTTTTAGAACGTTGGCAATCAAGAATGTTTAAGATTCAATGGAAACCTAAGTTGCACATCGAATTTGGATTGTATTATGAAGTATGTGATGATTGTGATTAAGATGATTTTTTTGGTTTAAGTAAAGTAAGAATGACAAGAAAGCTAATCCATCCGATTAATGGATAAAGAAATGTTAAAAGTGGGCCATAACCAATTATGCTAATAAATAGACAGCATATTAATAATAAAATAACGAGTACATTTGCATTTATTGGGATGTATGAATTAATTTGTCTAGACATCCCATATATATTACCAACTAAAGTAGTGAAAATTTCAGCTAATATAACCATTAAGAAAAAATAATAGAAAATTGGATGGATTTTTTTGATTACTTCAACCATAGGTATTTCATATTGTTGAAAATTAGGCACTCCAGAAACGTTAAGGTGAATTAGTAATAAAATTGCGCCTAATATAAGCCCTCCTAAAATCCCACCGTGTATAATAGAAGATTTTTCTTTACACTCTGATCCGATTGGAACTAAGACTGCTTGTGCTAGAGCCATATTTAAACAAACATAAGTGATTGGTTTCGTAAATACTGAAATATTAAGCGTATTGATGGAAGGTAATAGATTATCTAAATTAATTTCGCGCATTGTAAATGGTAAGTGTGAATTAATGAAAACTGCAGCAATAAAAGCACACATAATTGGGACTACCGTATTATTTAAGCTGAATAAACCACTTGTCCCTTTTCTTAAAACGATAAAAGTTAAGATAATAAAAATAAACGAACCGATCAATGAATTAAAGTGTAAGTAATTTTTAAATACAGCACCAGCACCTGACAGCATAACACTTGTAACGCCAATTAGTACAAAGAAAAGAAGCGCATTAATGATATTTCCTCCGAGTTCTCCAAATAAAAGTACATTAAATTCTTGTGCTGACTTCAATTTATATGTATGTGCAATGGTCATAATTTTACTTCCAAACCAACAAAATAAAATGGTCGCAAATAAAATCCCCAAAGCACCATATACTCCGTTTATAGAGAAGAACTCTACGATTTCCTTACCCGTGGCGAATCCTGCCCCAATTACAGTTCCAACATATGTAAATGCTATATTTCGAACTTCTTTACTAAAGTTTAATTTCATAGGAAGTCCTCCTAAATGTAGTACTAAATTGTATGATACATTTTAGGAAATTAGACATGCTCTAAAGGAAAAGTTTATAAACATTTCAATTGAAAAAATTTTATTGGTCGAAAATTTTAAAAGAAAGAAGGATAAATTAAAATTTAAATTTACGCTCATTTTTAATTATGTTACAGTGAGTAGGTTAGGGAGGCGGACAACATGAATATACTTAAGTGGAATTTTAATATGAAAGTAAGGCTTGTAGCTGAGTTTTTCTTCGGCTTATTTTTTTGGATGTATTTACCTTTTCTAGCGATTTACTTTGCTGAAGAATTAGGTAAAGTTACTTCGGGGATTTTACTAATGTGCTCACAGGCTGTTGGGGTATTTGCAAATTTAATCGGCGGATATTTAGCTGATACGTATGGTCGAAAGAAAATGATGGTCATTTCGGCTTTTATTCAAGCTGGTGGTATGATCTTATTAACGATTGCAAATTCACCAATTTTAACTTCTCCTTGGTTAACTTTTGTAGGATTTGCGATTATTAGTGTTACTGGAATGCTTTATAATCCAGCTAGTTCTGCAATGGTAGCAGATACAGTTGAGGACAAAGATGAGCGAAACTTGGTATTTGCAGTATTCTATACGATGATAAATATAAATGTAGTAATTGGACCAATAATTGGAGGAATCTTATTTTTTAAAGCAAGGTTTTTATTATTTGCAACATCTTCAATTATATTTTTAATAGTTTCAATTATGATTGCTTTATTAATTAAGGAGTCCTTGCCAGATTCAATAAAGCAAGAAAAAGAAGCTTCAATTTCTAAAGTCTTTATTCAACAAGTGAAGAATTATCGCATTATATTTACTGATAAAGTATTTTTCTTATTTGTTGCTGCCGGAATATTAATCTCTCAAACTTTTACTCAATTAGATTTATTGTTAGCAGTATTTATAAAAGAGAAAATACCTGTTCAAACATTAATTAGCTTCGGCGATTTTACTTTAAAAACAAAGAGTGAAACATTATTTAGCTGGACAATTGCAGAAAACGGTTTAATAGTAGCTTTATTAACTGTTTTAATCACGAAGTTCGCGAATAAATTTAATGAAAGATTTTTATTTTTTGCATCTTCCGTTTGTTATGCTTTCTCTATGTTACTGTTCGGATTTACACTTTCAGCCTACGTAATTTTTATCGCTATGGCAATTTTTACTTTAGGAGAAATATTAGTTGTAGGGAATCAGAACTCATTTATTGCAAAAATCGCTCCAGAAAGTCAACGAGGGCAGTATTTTGCTGCTTCAGGTTTAAGATGGTCATTAGGACGAACAATCGCACCATTAACCATTCCACTCGCAGGTATAATTGGATATAAATGGACTTTTATTTTAATCGCATTATTAGCATTATGCGGAGCGTATTTATATGAAATTATGTTTAAAGAGATGAAGAAAAAATCAATAGAAATACGTAATGATATGAAAGTAGTATAATGATATAAAAAAAGGACCCTTTGGGGGTCCTTTTTTAGCGGTTATTTAAAGCTTTATCGAGTGTGTCGACATTTTCTTGCATTAAATCAAAATAATCCTTATGGTTTTTTACATCATCTTCGGAAATAGTGGCTAAGTGATTAAGTCTCAAAATTTCAGCATGAGTTTCATCTTTTACGACTGAAGCAACTTTAGGTGTTGCAAACGTTTCAAATAAAATATATTTAACATGATGTTTATTCACAAAGTCTACAACATTTTTTAATTCCTTTTGAGAAGGTTCTTGAGAAGGAGATAGCCCTGTAATTGGAATTTGTTTAATTCCATAATGTTGTTCTAAATAACCATAAGCTGCATGAGAAACAACGATATCTTTACGCTTGGAATGTAAAACTAAATTTCGTAACTCACTATCAAGTTCATCAAATTGACCGTCGATTTTATCATAATTCGCTTCGAAGTATTCTTTATTTTTTGGCATTAATTTGATCAATTCATCTTTAATATTTTCTGCCTCAATTTTTGCTCTAGAAGGATCTAACCAAACATGTGGATCAACATCATGTTGATCTTCTTCGTGTACTTCTTCTTCATTGGATTTAATCAATTCAATATTTTTTGAAGCTTCTAATGATGCCACATTATTATTTTTTAGTGCATCCTTAATTTTATCAGCAAAAGCTTCCATACCTGCACCATTATAAACAAATAAATCAGAGTTTGCGATTTTAACAATTTGTTTGGATGTCGGCTCAAAATCGTGAGTATCGACTCCAGTAGGGTAAATTGAATGTACATCAACATATTTACCACCAATTTTTTCAGCAAAATCTTGTAATGGATAGATTGTAGTATAGATCGTAAGCTTATTTTTATCTTTTGTACTTTGTTGCTTCGTATCCTTATTACAAGCTGATAGAATTGTTCCTGCTAATAGCAAAGTTGTGATTGCTAATTTTCTAAATTTCATATTCATGCTCTCCCTATCATTTTAATCGTCTTAGTATTTTGTATTGAGGCTATTAATAAACGAAAATGATTAAATTTTTTTAATTAATTCGTAATCATTCCTTTTTATATTTTAAAAAAAATGTAAGATAAATTTTTTATCATACAAAAGGTAACTTAAATAAAAGCCTCAAAATCGTACTTATTACGATTTAACACTTAGTCATTATAAATCAGTAATTTTTATTGTGCAAGAAAAATGATAACTAAAAGGAATTAATATGCAAAAAAAGTATGTTTTGATGTAGAGCTAATCGATCAAAACATACTTTTTATTAAGATTTTCGCTTTAAGCGGAATTTCCGTGGTTTTTGACTTTCATTATTACTTTGCTTCTTTTTACTTTTGAAAAATTGAAAGAAAATAAAGAAGATGTATAGTGGGATCGCAATATAAATAAAAAATGGCCACTGTTCTTTTTTGGCATGCCATACAAGGTATAAAGCGTATCCTAAAAAGATCGTAATAATCGTTGCATATTTAGGAATCGGAATATCTTTAAAGCTTGGAATTTTTATTCTACTTACCATTAAAAAAGCTAATGCAACGAATACCGTGATAATGACTATTTGTGGTATGCGACTACCGAATAAAGTTAAAAAGGCGACGAAACCACCTGCAGCGGTAATTGGTACACCAGTAAAATATTTTAATGATGTCGAAATGGGTGTTACATTAAATCGAGCTAATCTGTAAGCCCCAAATAAAGGGAATAAACCAGCGATTCCTAAACCCAAGATACCTTCAGTTGAGAATTGTGTACAAAATACTAAATAAGAAGGTGCTACTCCAAATGTGACGATATCAGCTAATGAGTCTAATTCCTTTCCTAATTGAGATTGTACTCCTAAAACTCGGGCAACACGACCGTCCATACTATCTAGCATCATTCCTATTAAAATAAGAATTGCTGCATTTCTGAATTCGCCTTTAGCAGCGAAGCCAATCGATAGAAATCCACAATATAAGTTACCTAGAGTAAATAGGTTTGGGATACTTCTTCTTATCATACATTCACTTCCTAATATTGATATAAAAATATATATATGTTCAAATTCATAAGATATATTATAACCCAAAAATTAGCAAGAATGGAAATTAATAATGAAGTTCGAGAAATGTTTGAAGATTCGACATATATTCATAGAAATTTGTCTTATTTTGCGCCGAAAAACTATGTGAATAGGATTACAATTGTATAAAACTTATAGAAAAATATGAAATTCGAACTAAATTTTAAAGAAATTTTAATAAAAAATAAATTAAATATTAAAAAAATACTTTTTTTTCTGAAAAATATGTAGTATATTGAAAAAGTAATAAGTGATTTTTCAGAAAAATAAGTAAATTTAATGATGAATCACAAATATTCGGAGGTGCTCTTATGAAGCGTAGATTAGCAACAACTGTTTCAAGTTTATTAGTATTAAGTACGGTACTAGCGGCTTGTGGCAAAGACACAGAAACGACGGCAACTAATACACAGAAAGATAAAAAGCAAACGTTAAGATTAACTACCACCACTGAGATTCCTTCTATGGATTCAGCAAAAACTACTGATTCAATGTCATTCGAAGTTTTAGACAATGTAAATGAAGGTTTACTTCGTTTAGGACAAGATGACGCAGTAGTAGATGGCGTTGCTAAGAAAGACTCGATCGAAGTTAGTAAAGATGGACTTACTTATACTTTCCATTTACGTGATACAAAATGGTCTAATGGTGAGCCAGTTACAGCTAAAGACTTCGTTTACGGTTGGCAACGTGCTGTAGACCCTAAAACTGCATCTGAATATTCATTCATTTTATACTATGTGAAAAATGCTGAGGCTATTTTCAATGGTAAAATGCCATTAGATCAATTAGGTGTTAAAGCAATTGACGATAAAACTTTACAGGTTACTTTAGAACAACCTACACCGTATTTCTTACAATTAACAACTTTTGGTACATACTTACCTGAAAACCAAAAGTGGGTTGAGTCTAAAGGAGATAAATATGGTTTAGAAGCAAATACTCAATTATATAATGGTCCGTTTGTTTTAAGCGACTGGAAACATGAGCAAAGCTTTACATTAGAGAAAAACGAAAAGTATTGGGACAAGGACGCTGTTAAGTTAGATGAAATTAAATACAATGTAGTTAAAGATACTTCAGCAGCTGTTAACTTATATCAAAACGGTGATCTTGACAAAGTAATGTTAGACTCTGAGTTCGTTGATAAATATAAAAACGATCCAGACTACAAAACTCAATTAGATGCTCGTTTAGTATTCTTCCGTTTCAATGAAAAACTACCACTTTTCAAAAATGCTAAGGTTCGTCAAGCGTTTGACTTAGCTTATGATAAAGAAGCTATTACTTCTTCTATTTTAAATGACGGTTCTAAACCTGCATATTGGTTAGTACCATCTGAGTGGGTAAAAGGTCCAGATCAAAAAGACTTCCGTGATCATAATGGAGACTTCAATAAATATAATGTGAAGGAAGCTCAAAAATTATGGTCTGAAGCTAAGAAAGAACTAGGCAAAAATAAAATTGAGTTAAAAATGCTTTCGTATGATGATACAACTCGTAAAAAAGCAGCTGAGTATGTCGCTGGTGAGCTTATGAAGAACTTACCTGGCTTAACAATTACAGTAGCTCCACAACCGTTTGAAATCAAACTTGATTCAGAGAAAAAATTAGACTATGACTTCTCATTCTCAGGTTGGGGACCAGATTATCCAGATCCAATGACATTCATTGATATGTTCTTATCAAACAGCCCATTCAATGAGATGGCATACAATAATCCAAAATATGATGAATTAGTAAATGCTGCGAAAAAAGAATCAGATCCACAAAAACGTTGGGATGATATGATACAAGCTGAGAAAGTTATCATGGATGAAGCTGGTATCTCTCCAATTTACCAACGCGGACGCGCTTATTTAGAAAAGAAATCAGTTAAAGGTATTATTGCTCATAAATTTGGAGGAGATTTCTCTTACAAATGGGCGTCTAACGAAAAATAATATTATTGGGGCCGGCCTAAAAGTCAGTGTAACTGACGCTTAGGCGGCCCTTATTTAATTTTTCCATGTGTCTAGAAGAAAAATGGGGGATCTAAATGACGTTTTTCAATATATATAGGAAGAATAAAAATAATGAACTCCACAAAATAACAAATTAAAACAATTTCTTAAACAAAGGTTGTCTAAAAAGACAACTTTGTTTTTTCGTTAAAAACTAAAATTTTAATTTAATAGAGTAAGAACATCATAATTATTTAGTCCTAAAAATGGCTGGAATTATCTAATTCATAAACGCTCGATAAGTAACAAAAAAGGCAATTGGGGGGGATTTATTTAACTCATAAAGGGTTCATGAGTAACAAAAAAGGTGAAATCTTAGTAGTTAAGCCTGTAATTAAAATTATGTTATCTTCTATTCAAATATACATTTGACGGATTCTCCATGTACTAAACAATTGAAAAATGGAAGTATATTTGCTGGTTTTTATGCTAGTGCTTATTGATTAATTACCTCATTTTTCCGATTTATTTGAGTAAATTACTTTCGAATTACGAAAAAAAATTAATTGGCTCAAAGACGTTCCATAGATTTCCAAACATATTAAAGCGAGGGAGAATAATTAGAAAAACGAAAAAAGTCGTTCAAAAAAAATTGGTTTTATCGGTAACAACTTCAAAAGAAATGAATCAGGATCACGTGAAAATCTTAATATTTTCTCATTTTTATTAGAATTATTTTCTCCAATTTAATATTAAATTTAGGTAATTTGTGTATAACAAATTACCCAAAAGTGAATGTTAAAGTGGTGTCCAGTTGGGAACTGGTTTTAAAAAGATGGACTAGATCATGATATTTTCTGCAGTTCTCAAATTTAAATAGTCTATTTTTAGACTTTTTAAAAAAAATATACATATTTGTCCCACTTAAAACATTTATTGAAATTGGGGCAATTATTAAAAGTTTTCGTTGGATCTGCAAAAATTAATACAAAAATGTAATGTTAATTACAAAAAAGTGAACTTTTATTCAGATTTATTAATATTTTTTGAAAAAAATGTCGAATTAGTGTTGATATTTTCTAAAAAGTATGTAAAATGAAAGTAAGTTAAATATTATTAACTGTTCGAACAGTGAAAATTGTTTGAATATTTTAATAGTTTTTAAGTCTAATTGTTTAATTTTGGGGAGGCAATTCTAATGAAAAAGAAGGTATCGTATTTTCTATCTTTATCAGTTGCTGTGAGCATGCTTTTATCTGCATGTAACTCAGACAACTCAAATGATGGTAAAAAAGAAACAGCAAAAGCAAAACCACAAGTATTGAACTTACTAGGCGGAGCTGAATTACCAGGTCTTGATTCTAGTACTTCTACTGATGAAGAATCTTTCAACGTATTAGGTAACATTATGGAAGGATTAAATGTATTAGGTGAAGGTGACGTAGTAAAACCTGGTATCGCAGAAACTACTGATAAGTCAGCTGATGGTTTAACTTATACATTCCACTTACGTGATGCTCAATGGTCTAATGGTGACCCTGTAACTGCAGCAGACTTCGTTTACGCTTGGAAACGCGCTGCAGATCCAAAAGTTGCTTCTGAGTATGCATTCATGATGAATGTATTACAAAACGGTGAAGATGTTACTACTGGTAAAAAACCAGTTGACCAATTAGGAGTTAAAGCAATAGATGATAAAACTTTAGAAGTTAAATTAGCGAAAGCTATTCCATATTTCGATTCTTTAGTAACATTCCCAACATTCTTACCATTAAATCAAAAGTATGTTGAATCTCAAGGTAAAAATTATGCTTTAGAAGCTGGAAACATGATCTTCGACGGTCCTTTCCAAATGAAAGAATGGAAGCATGATGAAAGCTATAAATTAGTTAAAAACGATAAGTACTATGATGCTGCTAGCGTAAAATTAAAAGAAGTAAACTTTAAAATCGTAAAAGATCCAGGAACTGGTGTTAACCTTTATGAAACAGGTGCAGTTGATCGTGCAGGTTTAACAGCTGAGTATGTTGATAAATATAAAAACAGCCCTGACTATGGGACTACTAAATTGCCAAGTGTATTCTTCTTACGTGTAAACGAATCGAAGAATCCAGCTCTTAAAAACGTAAACATCCGTAAAGCTTTAAACGAATCATTTGACCGTGAAGATATTACTGGAACTATTTTAAATAACGGTTCAGTACCTTTATATGGTTTAGCTCCAAGTAACTTCTTAGATGCAAACGGTAAAGATTTCCGTGAAGTTTCTGGCGATTTAGTTAAATACGATCCAACTGATGCTAAAGCATTATGGGAACAAGGCTTAAAAGAAATCGGTAAGAAAAATGTAACAATCGAATTATTAGGATCAGATACTGATACTAACAAAAAAATCAGTGAGTACCTACAAGGCGAATTCACTAAAACTTTACCAGGTTTAACAGTTAAAATTAAATCAGTTCCATTTGCACAACAATTAGATTTAAACTCTAAGGAAGATTATGATGTATCATTTGGCGGATGGGGTCCTGACTACAAAGATCCAATGACATTCTTTGATATGTGGACTAGCCAAAGCCCATTCAACGAAATGAAATTCTCAAATGCTGAGTATGATCAGTTAATTTCTAAAGCTGGTGGGGAGTACTTATTAGATCCAGCTAAGCGTACTGACGCATTCTTAAAAGCAGAAAAAATCTTAGTACAAGACAATGCAGCTATTCTTCCAATTTACCAAAAAGCTTCTGCATATGTTATGAAGCCAAAAGTACACGGATTAATTGCACATTCATTTGGTTCAGATTTCACTTACAAAAACGTTGAAATTAAATAATTAAGAAATGATAAAAGGCTGCTCCATAGTCAGATCACTGACTTGGACAGCCTTTTTTTTATGATAGAGAATAGAGCCCTCAACATGGCTTTTAGCATCAGCAAAATCAATAACGTAAAATAAGGAAGGAAAATTAAAATTATAGATGATTATTGGTATTTGGAAACTTAAAATCAATTAAATCCAAAATTACTTAATTTTGACATATTTTAACTTCCTTTGTATTATCATTGTAGTACAAGTTGTTTTTTAGGGAGGAGGATCCTATTGACAAATATCATACATCAGATATTAGATTTTTTTGCATCATTAGGATATTTAGGGGTTGCATTAGGATTAATGATTGAAGTTATTCCGAGTGAAATCGTTTTAGCCTATGCTGGTTATCTTGTAGCTGGTGGGCATATAAATTTTGTTGGAGCAGTGGTAGCAGGCGTAATTGGGGGAACTATTGCACAATTATTTTTATATTGGTTAGGTTATTTTGGTGGTCGACCAATTATTGAAAAATATGGTAAATATATTTTAATTAATAAGCATCACCTTGATTTAGCTGAAAAATGGTTTTCGAAATATGGTGTAGGAGTCGTATTTACGGCACGTTTTATTCCAATTGTAAGACATGCTATATCGATTCCAGCAGGACTTGCAAAGATGCCAATAGGTAAATTTAGTCTTTATACAGTAATTGCGATCATTCCATGGTCAATCCTTTTTGTATTAATAGGTGAGAAACTAGGTAAAAACTGGGAAACTGCTAAGGAAGTATTGACTCCATATACTCCAATGATTGCAGTAATAGCAGCTGCGTTATTAGTTGTGTACTTTTTAATAAAAAAGTTAGTTTCGAAAAAATAGAAATTTAAAATAAAAATGATTTGTTTTGCGTGATATTACATATAATATGTTAAATTTCAATTGGAAGGATGATTTTTATGTATTCTATGTCGTATGATGTATTAAAATCTGATATTTTAAATACTCTTACAAATGTTCAAAATCAATTAAATTCGGAAGATTATTCTGTACATACAAAAGAACAGCTTCAGAGCCAATTGGAAGTTTATCAATATGTTGATGAATTAAGTGATATGCATTATTTTTATAAAAGTGGATATTAAAAACTGGGTCACTATAAGTGGCCTTTTTCTTTATTTATGAATAGTATAAATGCTTACTAAAATAGTAGCTTAAAGCGCTTGTTTATTAGAATTTAGACTTTCTTTTTAATAAAGGTTGAAACATATAAAAATGTTTCGTATGCTATTATTGTGTAGGTTTTGTTTTAGAATTAGAGGTGAATTAAAATGCTAAATTTTTATGTTTCAGATGCACAAGGGAAACTAAATCAAGTCGACGTAATCGAAAAAGGTTGCTGGATTAATGCAATCAATCCAACAGAGCAAGAAATTCAATATCTAGTTCAAAAGCTTGACTTAGATTTAGATTTTATTAAAGACCCACTTGATGATGAAGAGCGTTCAAGGATAGAGGTCGAAGGGGAGCACACTCTAATTATTGTTGATATTCCAATTGTAGCTCATGATGATAATGGGCATACGATTTTTGATACAATACCGATCGGGATGATTATTTCGTCTAATACGTTTGTTACAATCTGTTTAAGTGAAAATCCAATTTTTGAAAGATTTATTTACCAAAAAGTAAAAGGCTTTTTTACTTTTAAAAAGACGAGATTTGCACTTCAACTGTTGCATACAACTTCAACCTATTATTTACGTTATCTTAAACAAATTAATCGCAAAACTAATGAAATTGAAGCTGAATTACATCAATCAACACGAAATCAAGAATTATTCACGATGCTGAACCTTGAAAAAAGTTTAGTTTATTTTACTACTTCACTGAAATCGAATAAAATCGTCATGCAAAAGATTCTTAAAGGCAATATTTTAAAAATGTATGAAGATGATGAAGATTTATTAGAAGATGTTATTATTGAAAATAAACAGGCAATAGAAATGGCAGAGGTTTATAGTAATATCCTAAGTGGGATGATGAACACATTTGCTTCAGTTATTTCAAATAATTTAAATATTGTAATGAAATTTTTAACTTCTATTACAATTATTTTATCCATTCCAACAATGGTTTCAAGTTTTTATGGAATGAACGTTGATAACATACCATTAGCAAAAATACCACATGCATTTCCAATCGTAATTGGTATTTCAGCGATATTGTCAACAACAATTGCATTAATATTTTGGAAAAAAAGGTACTTTTAACTCACAAAGCCGCCGGTCATTCGGAGGTTTTGTGAGTTTTCATTTTTAAAAGTACAATGGGAGAGAGAATATGATTACAAACATGAATTTTTACCATTCATTCTTACAAATGAATACTATATTTATTTCGATTGTAGTCGAAGCACTACCATTCATTTTAATCGGAGTATTTATTTCTGGGATTATTCAAATTTTTATTACTGAAGAAATGTTATATAAAATAATACCGAAGAATAGATATTTAGCAGTTTTAGTTGCTATTTTACTAGGATTTATTTTCCCAGGTTGTGAGTGTGGAATCGTACCAATCGTAAGTAGATTAATTAAAAAAGGCGTACCTCACTATGTAGCCGTAGCATTTATGTTAACAGGGCCGATTATTAATCCAATTGTACTTTTTGCTACATTTATTGCTTTTGGTAATAGTATTCAAATGGTTATTTATCGCGCTGGGGCTGCAATGATTGTTGCTTATATTATTGGGATCGTATTATCATATTTGAAAATTGATAATCCATTAAAAAATAATTTAGTGACAATTCCTGTAGACAATTCAGTACCGGTTAAAAAGAAATTATGGAGCGTTTGTGTACATGCTATTGAAGAATTTTTCTCGATGGGTAAATTCTTAATTTTAGGTGCTTTTATTGCCGCTTTTGTACAAACATTTATACCTACTGCTACTTTAATGCATATTGGTAATGGACAAGTAGCTAGTATTCTAGTAATGATGGCATTAGCGTTTATCTTATCACTATGCTCTGAAGCTGATGCATTTGTTGCATCTTCATTTCTAAGTACGTTTTCGTTAAACTCCATCGTCGCATTTATGGTTGTTGGTCCAATGATCGATATAAAAAATACATTAATGTTATTCCAACATTTCAAAAGTCGTTATGTATTAATTATTATTGGATTAGTAATTTCTTTAACATTTATCACTACACTATTAATTTAAAGGGAGAATCGATATGGCAAGAGCATATGTACTTTTAGGATTTACCTTCTTTTTAATGCAATTGCATATTAAGGGTACGATCTCAAAATATATTAATATGAAATACTCTTATTTATCTCTGACAGCTGGGATATTATTTGCTTTTTTAACGATAATACAAGTTATTCATGTTTTAAGGACTAGTCGTGATGAAGGTGAAAACCATGATCATGACCACGACCACAATCATAGTCATTCTCATGATCATCAATGTGATCATACTTGTGTGCATGGGCATGTTCATAAAGAAGCAAAAGGCTTTAAAAAGATGTTAAATGGATTAGTCTTTATTTTCCCATTATTTACAGGTATTTTCTTACCTGTTGCCACTTTAGATTCTACAATTGTTCATGCAAAAGGCTTCCATTTTCCTGTTTCTGAACCAGGAAATAATGATCCATTTATGGAAAGACAATATTTAAAACCTGATTTAAGTATTTATTATGGACAAGAAGGCTATCAACAATTAATTAAACAAGAATCAAAAGAATATATTAATAAACAAAGTATCGTTTTGAATGATTATGACTTTCTTAAAGGAATGGAAGTTTTATATGATGAGCCTGGAAAGTATTTAGGAAAACAACTAACTTATAAAGGTTTTATTTATCATGAAAAAAGCTTAAATAAAAATCAAGTTTTCTTATTTAGGTTTGGAATCATTCACTGTGTCGCTGATTCAGGTGTATATGGATTGCTTATTAACTTACCTGATAATCAAAAGTTTAAAAATGATCAGTGGATTGAGGTTACAGGTAATATACAACAAATGTACTATCAACCATTTAAAGTTAATATTCCTTATGTAGAAGCGACCAAAATTAAGGAGATTCAACCACCAAAAGATGAATATGTTTATCGTAATAAATAAAATGAGCCCAAATGGCTCATTTTTTTTACATTTTTGGTTAAATAACTAAACAATTCATTTAAAAACAAGGATTTTAAAAATTTCACTTACCGAAATTAGAAAAATAATTAAAAAAACTTGTTTATATCTAGACATGTACACATTCAATATTTAAATTTTTACGTATGTTATAAATGTACAATAAATAATTATAGAGGTGTTTTTAAATGTGGGGATTTTGTGGTTGCAATCGTAGAGAAGAGAGAGAAGAAGTATCTCCAGCAAGAGATATGAGAGAGTTTGTTGAAGTTCGTAGACCATGTTGTGAATGCAAAGAAGAACGAGTTATGGCTGAAAACACGGAAAACAATCGACGCAGAGGATGCGGATGCAAAAGAAACAGAAGAAACAATATGGTTTCACCTGCTGAAAGCTCATTCTGCCAAACACAATTAGAAGCTGCAAGAAACGGATGCGTAGTTAATCCGTTAACTAACTTCAGCCGTTGCAATATGTAATTTAAAACTTAGAAAACAATATACGAACAATGATTTAGGAGGTGCTATTTTGGCATCTCTTTTTTTATTTTTCATTTAAAATGGATCGTCTAGAAAATAATTTTATAAAGAGTTTAGTCGAATATTAAAATGAATTAATAAATTTTCAATTCTATTTCATAGAGCTTGTACATACGTTTTATTAGAGGTGATTCAATGAGACAATCAATTTATATTAAATCTATAAATCTTAAACGTGTGACGGCAAGTGTCTTCGTAGGCATTGTCTTATTATTTTTGTTGGCAAGTTTATTTGTAACATCAATGAAAAATACAAAATCATACTATATTCATCAATGGTTCGAAAAAATGAGTTATGAAGGATTTATTAAAGCATTTGAGTACGAAAACGGTCACTTTAAGTTAGGTAACGAATCGAAAAAAGATGGACAACCTATCACGAATATACTTTTTTCGTTTATTACAAATATTAGACTGTATGACCCAAAAAGTTTATTAGTTCATGAAATATCTAGCATGACAAAATTTGAAAATAATATTTTAGTTGCCGGTGAAGGGATTGATTTTACAAATCTACCAATCGAATCGAGTTTAACATTGGCAGAAATTAACCAAAATCCAAATGTTAAAGATCCAGTAAATGAGCCAATTAAAAATCCAGCTAATCCACCATCAAAAACGACAAATGGAAAAGATGTATTTTTTATTTACCACACGCATAGTTGGGAATCTTTTCTACCTTTAATTCCTGGTGCAAAGGAACCTAATCAAGCATCATCTCCGAAAGTAAATGTAAGTTTATTAGGTGAACGGTTGAAAAATAATTTAGAAGCAAATGGAATTGGTGCAATAGATGATAAAACGAATATTGGAGCTGAATTAACGAAAAGACATTGGGATTGGGGAAAATCATATAAAATGTCTAGACTGGTTGTACAAAATGCCCTTTCACAAGATAAGGATTTAAATTATCTAATTGACATTCATCGTGATGATCAAAGGGGTAAAGTGACAACTACCGAGATAAATGGTCAAAAATATGCAAAACTATACTTTATTGTTGGTGTAGAAAACAAAAATTATCAAAAGAATTTAGCTTTAGCAAAAGATTTAAATAGTGAAATCATGAAATTTAACAAAGGATTAACACGCGGAATTTATAGTAAAAACTATAAACAAGGGAATGGAGTATACAACCAAGACTTATCTCCTAACTCGATTTTAATAGAAGTCGGTGGAGTTGATAATACATTACCTGAACTATACCGAACAATTGACTTGCTTTCAGATATTTTAAGCAAATACTATTGGGATCATCAGTAAAAATAAGGGAACGACTAATAGAGGGTGTCCTAAGGGGCATCCTCATTTTTTTATTTATAGAGTGAAGTGCAATTAAAAAGCCTGGGCTATGCAAATAAAACAGTGAAATATGTAAATAAGGAATCAGAAACTGTAAATAAAGTTTTAAGTACAAATAAAAATAGTGAAACTGCAATTAAAATTAACGAAGCTTCAAATAAAAGGAGAAAAACTGCAATTAATTTCCCAGAAAACCCAAATTAGATCGGCTAATACCTATACTGGTTATGGTAACTCGCAATTAATAATAGCTATATTAAAATGGAAAATTCATAAGTATGCTCTAAATCTTTCTAAACTCTCTAAAAAAGTGTTGGAATCTACCGAAAAACAAGAAATGGATATCATAAAATCAATCCTCCTTGAAAAACACCACTAAAATCCCATCCAATTTAAGCTCAACAATGTTTCTTGAATTCAAATTGGGGGCGACTACTTGTCAGTTACGTTGACTGTTAGTTACCCCACTTTTTTTATCTTATCCCATCGCTAACATATCCTTCATTAAATTGTAAAGAATAGATAGTAAATAGATTTTTAATCGTAGCTGGAGGGATCGATATGAAGAGAGGGTTTATTGTCATTTTGTTAACGTGTTTAATTGTAGCCTCGAAACCGGCTAGTTCGTTTGCAGTTCAGAATGAAGTGTTAGAGGATGCGGTATTATCAATCTTATTTCCTAGTATAAATAGTCGTTTATATAAAATTTTTGGTCCAGGTGAACAATATAATTGTGCGGCAATCACGAATATAAAAAAGAAGTATAATGGTACATACGTATTTGAAGCAACTATTCAACTTGTAGCATATAAACAAAATCAGCAGCCACCTTACACTCTAGTTAAATTTAATTTTACAAATGATAATGGTGAGTGGAATATTCGTTCTGTTACGCAAGAACCAATTCAAACAAAAACAACTTCTACATGTAGACCACCTGTTTAACGAATTTAAAAGGTTGAAAAAGTGATATTTTGGTAAAAAATGTAAAACTATATAGGTAAAAAAAAATGAAATTTATCATTTTAGATGATAAAATTAGTATAAAATATGATATGATAAAGAAAAAATTTAAAGGTGGCAATATCGTTGGCGGGAATTGATTCAATAAAGGAGATTATCTATATATATGGTGATAAGCATAATCATTGCTTTATAACATCTGGAATAAATTATAAAGAGTTTGTTCAAGGACTTCCTTTTCCACTTCAAAACATTCTTTTGCTAAAACACGATATTCAATGGTCTGATTTTAATTTAAATTCCTCTTTTTATTATGTAGAAAGAGAGGATATTAATAAATTTATAATGGAACATGACGAGCATGAAGATCTTTGTTGGATTGATTTTGAAGAATTAGCAGATTTAGACGAATTAGAGCCTAAAGAAATAGCAGAATTACTTTATCTTGCTCACAAAAAAGAACCATTACAAAAACCATTTATACCTAGACTAAATAATTCTTTTGCATACATGAATATAAGTGACGGAATGTACCAAAAGGTCTATTATAAACGAATTAATGATTTTATCTTTATGCTTTGTAATGTTATTTCTTATAAAATTACTCAACTTCAGAGACGAAGTATAAATATATTTAATCGTTCAAAACAAGTTAATCCAATCAATATTAAATTAATGTTGACTTTATATCCGTTAATGGAAGATGGATTAATTATTGATTTGAGTGAGCGTGTTGAAAATAGAAAAGTGATAGAAATCCCAATTTTCCGTGTGGATTTTTATTCTGGTGTAGATGAAGTTTTAGAAAATGTAGAAGATTATCGTGAACTGACAAATCATATAGCAAATTTAAGTTATTCGAAGAAAGATGATGAATGGACAGTAGTTGAAGTTTAAAGGATTTTATTCTGTAAACAATGTTGATAATCGTGGGATTGTAAAAACGAAAATCATTCATTTATCGCAAGAATTCTTTAAGGGGAATTCTTTAAGGCCCTTTCAATTTACTCTTGAAATTCCAAAAGTTTGAAAGGACCTTAAAGGTCTTTTTTTTTGCTTTTTTAAATCTATTGTTAAAGAATCGCACTTAAGACGATTAATAAATTATAAAAAATAGTGACGATTACCGAAAATAATCCAAAACCAATTGCTGTATAACCTAAAGTGGAGTGACCTTTTGTTACACTGTAAATACCAATAGCAATTCCAATGATCCCAAACAGTACAGGCATTAAAAATAACGAAAATAGTGAAAAAAATAAAGCTACGTATCCAATTACAATTCCAGTTGCATGAGATTTATCTGAAGTCGTGTCTGTATAAAAAACATCCCTCGTCGGATAAAACTCTGCACTATATTCTTCGTTGTGATCATTGTTATCATTAGGTAAATTGTGATTATGTTTTTGTTCATTATGCTTTCTATGACGATACATAAATTAACACTCCTTTCTTTTAATGCCTTACCTCTAGTATGTGACTAAGAATTACGATGATAAGTAGTAAGTATTAGTAATTTTTGAAAGAAATGAATAAAGAATTTCGAATATTAGAAAATGAATTTAAAGTAAAATTATGCTATAATTTTTGGTATAAAGAATGCAATTGGAGATGAGTGAATGAGTGAAGTGAAGTCAGATTTAGAAATTGCTTTTGAATCAAAAATGAAAAAAATTACAGAAATCGCAGATGATTTGAACTTATTTGAAGAAGATATAGAAAATTATGGTCATTATAAAGCAAAATTATCATTATCAGTACTTGACCGATTAAATAAAAGTGAAGATGGAAAATTAATTTTAGTCACTTCTATAAATCCTACTCCTGCTGGTGAAGGGAAATCAACAGTGACTGTTGGACTTGCTCAAGCGTTTCACCAAATTGGCAAAAATGCAATTGTTGCATTGCGCGAACCTTCTTTAGGTCCAACAATGGGAGTTAAAGGTGGAGCAACTGGAGGAGGCTATTCTCAAGTTTTACCTATGGATGATATTAATTTGCATTTTAACGGTGATATCCATGCGATTACAACTGCCAATAATGCATTAGCAGCATTTATTGATAATCATATCCATCAAGGAAATGATTTGGAAATTGATGTGCGCAGAATCACTTGGAAGCGTGTAGTTGATTTAAATGATCGTGCTTTAAGAAATGTCATTGTAGGTTTAGGTGGACCTTCTGGTGGTGTACCTCGAGAAGATGGATTTGATATTACAGTTGCTTCAGAAATCATGGCAGTACTTTGTCTAGCGTCATCAATTCAAGATTTAAAAGAAAGACTTAAACGAATTGTAGTGGCCTATTCTATACATAAAACACCGGTAACTGTAGGAGACTTAAAAGTAGAAGGTGCTCTTACATTATTGCTTAAAGATGCAATTAAGCCGAATCTTGTTCAAACGATTGAACACACTCCAGCAATTATACATGGTGGACCATTTGCAAATATTGCTCATGGATGCAACAGTGTAATCGCCACTAAAATGGCGATGAAATTAGGAGATTTTGTTGTAACAGAAGCTGGTTTTGGTGCAGATTTAGGTGCAGAAAAGTTCTTAAATATTAAAACTAGGGCATTAGGAGTTACACCAGATGCGGTTGTTATTGTTGCTACAATTAGAGCATTAAAAATGCACGGTGGAGTAAATAAAAATGAATTAGCGAATGAAAATTCATTAGCCGTTAAGGATGGCATTAAAAACCTTGAGAAGCATGTAGAAACAGTTTCTAAATTTAACGTACCTGTTGTAGTTGCAATTAATAAATTTATTACCGATTCTGAAGACGAAATAAGTGTATTAAAACAATGGGGACAAGATAATGGTATTAGAATCGTCTTAACTGAAGTTTGGGAACATGGGGGTAAAGGTGGCGTAGAGCTAGCTGAATCTCTTGTTAATATATTAAAAAATCCTAAAGCAAAGTTTAACTATTTATATGAATTAACAGACAGCATTGAAAATAAAATAGAAAAAATTGCAAAAGAAGTTTATGGTGCTGATGAAGTGAATTTTTCACCTAAAGCAAAAAAACAGATTATAGAATTTAATGAAAATGGTTGGGATCAACTACCAATTTGTATGGCTAAAACTCAATATTCCCTATCAGACCAACCAAGTTTAGTAGGTCGCCCTACTGGATTCAAAGTAGAAATTAGAGAGCTTAAAGCATCAATCGGTGCTGGATTTATTGTTGCGCTTACAGGAAACGTAATGACAATGCCTGGGCTACCTAAAAAACCAGCAGCATTAAATATGGATGTAGATCAACAAGGGCGTCCAAAAGGTTTATTCTAATAATTATTTTTTGAAAAATATACTCGCATTCAATGCGAGTTTTTTCAGTATGAGTGAGATAAAATATAGTATTAAATTATAACAATGAGTAATTTTGTAAAGTAAATAATTGGGGGGAGATGCTAAATTGATAAAATTAGCTAAATATTTAAAATCATTTAGTACAAGTTTAATATTAGCCATTTTATTTTTATTTGGTCAGGCTATGTGTGATTTGAACTTACCTAACTATATGTCTGATATCGTAAACAATGGAATACAGCAAAATGGAATATTACATGTTGCTCCAGATGCAATAAGTCAAAAAGGTTTAAAACTAATGACAACCTTTATGACAGTAAATGAAAAAGAAATGGTATATAAAAATTATAGTTTGAAATCTGCAACAGATAAAAACTCCGATGGTAAAACCTATAAAAGTATTTACAAAAATGCAGAAAAAAACTTATATATCAAAAACGAAACGAATGAAAACATTGATAAAAAACTCGATCGTACATTTGGGGCATCTACGTGGACACTTTTTAATATCATACAAGAAGGGTCGAGTGGGAAAGTCAAACATACAAAAAACAGTTCACCTGGGAAAACAACTAAAATTGACTTGACGAAACTATATCAATTACAGCCAATGTTTGATAAGTTAAATCAAAATACAATAATAAATGCTCATAATAAGGCGGTATCATCTGATAAAAGCTTACTAACCCAAAGTGGAATCATGTTGACAAAAGCATTTTATACTGAACTAGGTGTGAATTTACATAAAATTGGAAGCTTATACATAATTAAAATTGGTTTGATCATGATTGCAATTGCTCTACTCGGTGGATTAGCTACAGTTTTAGTAAGCTTTCTATCTTCTCGAATTGCATCAGGCGTTGCAAGAAACTTACGTAAAGACGTTTTTAAAAAAATTGAGAGCTTTTCAAACAAAGAGTTTGATAAATTCTCAACTGCATCACTAATTACAAGGTGCACAAATGATGTGATGCAAATACAAACTTTACTAATGATGGGTATTCGAATGATTTGTTATGCACCAATTATGGGAATCGGCGGAATTATTATGGCAATAAATAAGTCTGCTTCAATGAGTTGGATTATTGCCCTAGCTGTTATTGTCCTACTATGTTTAATAATGATTATAATGACAGTCGCAATTCCTAGATTTAAATTAATTCAAAAATTGATTGATAAATTAAATCTGGTTTCAAGAGAAAACTTAACTGGCTTAATGGTAATAAGAGCGTTTGGGAATTCCTTGCATGAAAAAAAGCGATTCCAAGAAGTAAACACTGATTTAACGAAAACGAACTTGTTTGTAAATAGAGTTATGTCATTAATGATGCCTTCAATGATGTTGATTATGAATGGTTCATCTTTATTAATTATTTGGGTTGGAGCTCATCAAATTGCAAAATCTGATATGCAAGTTGGTGACATGATGGCATTTATGCAATATTCAATGCAAATTATTACAGCATTTTTAATGATTTCAATCATGTTTATTCTTGTACCTAGAGCAGCTGTTTCTGCTAGTAGAATATCAGAGGTGCTTTCTACAGAAGTATCCATAATCGACCCGGAAAACGAAAAGGATCTTGATTCTAACAAGCATGGATATATTGAGTTTAAAAATGTTGATTTTCGTTATGAAGGCGCAGAAAATGATGTGCTAAGTGATATTTCTTTTATCGCAAAACCAGGTCAAACAACTGCGATTATTGGACCAACTGGATCAGGCAAAACAACGATCGCAAATTTAATTTTACGCTTTTATGATGTAACGAAAGGACAAATCTTAATTGATGGTGTTGATGTTCGGGAAGTTAAGCAAGAAAATTTACGATCTAAACTTGGTTATGTACCTCAAAAGGGGCTATTACTAACTGGGACAATTGCTACGAATTTGAAATATGGTAATAAAAATATTACAGATGAAGAAATGGAAAGAGTTGCTCAAATTGCTCAAGCTAGCGAGTTTATTTCTAAAAAAGAAGGTCAATTTAATGGCGAGATTTCTCAAGGCGGGGACAATGTTTCAGGTGGTCAAAAGCAAAGGATTTCAATCGCTCGAGCTTTAGCTAAAAAGCCTGAAATTCTGATTTTTGATGATAGTTTCTCAGCACTTGATTTTAAAACCGATTTAGCCTTAAGAAAGGCACTAAATGAAAATATAAGTAATAGTACAATGATTGTCATTGCTCAACGAGTTAGTACAATTATGAATGCCGAACACATAATTGTTGTAGATAGTGGCAAAATCGTCGGCAAAGGTACACATAAAGAACTACTAAAAAGTTGCCCTGAATACTTAGAAATTGCTTCATCGCAGTTGTCCAAGGAGGAATTAGCATGAGCAATTCTAATAAAAATACTTTTCAAAATCAGAGCGGTGGACGTGGGCCTGGACAAATGTTTGGAAGAAATATTCCAATGGCTGGTCAAAAAGCTAAAGACTTTAAAGGTTCAATGGCTAAATTGATGAGTTATATTGGGGTCTATAAAAGTAAAATCTTTTTCATATTTATTTTGGCGATTCTTTCAACTATTTTTACAATTTTAGGTCCAAAAATACTTGGGAAAGCAACTGATCAAATTTTTACTGGCGTAATGAAACAAATCAGTGGTACTGGCCATGTTGACTTTGGGAAAATTAGTGTCATTGGTTTGTGGTTAATCGGATTATATGTATTAAGCTCTATTTTTGCATACTTACAAGGTTATGTAATGAGCGGTGTTACAGCAAAAGTAACTTTTAAGCTAAGAAGTGATATAAATGACAAAGTTCATAAATTGCCTTTAAGCTATTTTGATAAGACAAATCATGGTGAAGTTCTTTCAAGAATTACAAATGATGTCGATACAATTAATCAAACTTTAAACCAAAGTTTAACACAAATTATTACATCAATTACTTCTATAATTGGGATCTCAATCATGATGATTTCAATCAGTTGGAAACTTACAATTGTCGCGTTATGTATCTTACCACTTTCAATGGTCTTTGTTATGATGATCGTTAAAAAATCACAAAAGCATTTTATTAACCAGCAAAGATTTTTAGGAAAAGTTAATGGTCATGTAGAAGAGATGTTAGGAAATCATGTTCTAGTTAAAGCGTTTAGTGGTGAAGAGGAATCGACAAAAACATTTGGTCAGTATAATGATGAACTATATAAATCAGCATGGAGAGCTAATTTTCTATCTGGTCTAATGATTCCAATTACAGCTTTTATTGGAAATATCGGTTATGTTGCTATTTGTATATTAGGTGGTTATTTTACAGCGAACGGTTCAATGACAGTAGGTGGTATTCAAGCTTTTATTCAATATGTAAGATCATTTACACAGCCAATCTCACAAATCGCAAATATTTCAAACATTCTTCAGCAAACTGCAGCGGCAGCAGAAAGAGTATTTGAATTTTTACAAGAAGTAGAAGAAGTACCTGAAGAGACGAATGCAATTTCAATTAAGGAAAATGAAGTCAACAGTCAAGTTCGATTTAATCATGTTGCTTTTGGTTATACACCAGATAAAACGATAATTCATGATTTTAATTTAGTTGTCGAACCTGGGCAGAAAGTTGCCATTGTTGGACCAACTGGAGCAGGAAAATCAACAATTGTTAATTTATTAATGCGTTTTTATGATGTTAATAGTGGAGAAATCTCGATTGGTGGTCATGACATAAAGAATTACAAACGAGACGAACTAAGGTCATTATTTGGAATGGTTCTTCAAGATACATGGCTATTTAATGGTACTATTTCAGAAAATATCCGATTTGGAAAACTTGAAGCAAGTGATGAAGATGTCAAAAATGCATCGATTTCTGCTCAAGCTGATCATTTTATTCGTGCTTTACCGGATGGCTATAATATGAAGCTTAACGAAGAAGCAAATAATATTTCACAAGGTCAAAAGCAATTATTAACAATTGCTCGAGCAATTTTGGCAGACCCTGAAATATTAATTTTAGATGAAGCAACGAGTAGTGTTGATACTAGAACTGAAGCTTTAATACAAAAGGCAATGGATAATCTGATGAAGGGAAGAACAAGTTTTGTAATTGCCCATCGATTATCGACGATTCGAAATGCAGATTTAATCCTTTGTATGAAGGATGGAGATATTGTTGAACAAGGTACTCATGACGAGTTAATGGAAAAAGAAGGTTTCTATGCAAATCTTTATAATAGTCAATTTGAAATAATAAGTTAAAAAATATGTCCGATAAAATTGAAACTGGTTGATTTTATCGGATTATTTTTTGTTTTTAAGATTTAATACTAAAGGAGAAAGTTTTTATGTTTGATCCAACTGCTTTTGATAATATGAAGGTTATATTAGAAGGGCTTATTTATGATAAAGATTTAGATGGAGAATATGAAATAATTGATCGAAATGATTATGTTAATCTTTCAAAAATGGATCGACTGTTCTCAATCCAATATAAAAAATTTAGTAAGCTGTCCTATACAACAAGTTGTAAAATTACGATGAGTACTACGGCAAGTGATTTATTTAATGAATTAATCAATGGAAATACTGATGTAGGCTGTTTTATAGAATTTGAATTTTTCCTACCTAAAACAATGGAAATTGAAATTATTCAAAGAAGTCTCCTTTTATTTCAAAATAAAACAAATGAACAATATACGCCGTTTTATAACATTAAACAATCCATTTTAGACAAAAATAAGATTGAATCATCTGTAAACATAAAATTTAAAGCAAAAATGACTGAAGATGACTTTGATAAGATAGAAGAATTGGTACATATAGCAGAAATAATGTTACAATGGTACGATGAGCAAACATTAAAGGAGATTTAAATGGAACATTTTCAATTACTAGAACAAACAATACTAAAAATAAAAGCAAATAATATTACGAAATGGACAGCAGTTCAAGAGGAATCAATCCCGGCTATTTTAGAGGGTAATGATGTAATAGCACAATCTCCGACTGGTACTGGTAAGACGCTTGCGTATGTTTTACCGTTGATTAATAAAATCGATGAAAAAGAAGAAAACCCACAAGTTGTAATAATGGCCCCGACTCGTGAGCTTGTTATGCAAATTTTTCAAGTTGTACAAGACTATACACAAAATACAAATATTAAGACCGCTTCTATAGTTGGAGGAGCAGACGTTAAACGTCAAATCGAAAAATTAAAACAAAAACCAAAAATTATTGTTGGTTCACCTGGACGAATCTCCCAATTAATTAAACAAAAAAAATTAAAAATGCATTGTGTTAAAACAATCGTATTTGATGAAGTAGATGAATTAATTAAAACGGATGATCAAAAAGACTTACCACAAATCGTCAAAGCTACAATGAAAGATCGCCAGCTGTTATTTTTATCTGCAACAATCACTCCTGGGGCAATGAAATTTGCAAAGGAAACAAGTTCAAATTTAAAAGAAATATCGATTGAACAAAGCTTAGAGGGTAATATCATCCATGGCTATATTCCATGTGAAGAAAGAGAAAAATTAGAGTTACTTAGAAGAATTGGTTCTGTTCAAAATATGAAAGCACTTGTATTTAGTAATGAGCCATTTAAACTTGAAGGTTACGCATCTAAATTAAACTTTAGAGGAGTTAAAACAGCGGTTCTTCATTCGAAACTAGGGAAAATGGAAAGAAGCCGAGTTTTAAAAGACCTTCAAACTGGTAAAATCACTTTACTATTTTCAACAGATGTAGCAGCGCGTGGTATTGATTTACAAGATTTACCATACGTCATTACACTTGATGTGCCAGAAAAAGTTGAACAGTATACTCATCGAAGTGGTCGTGTCGGAAGAATGGGTAAACAAGGTACTGTTATTAACTTAACAACACCTCGTGAGAAAAAGCATTTATTTACCCTTAGAGGAACTCAAAAATTGTATTTTGAACAACTAATGGTATCGCATGGTGAAGTACAAAAATACGTAATGAAAGAGAACTCAACTGACGAAAAAAGAACGAAACCTACTTCAAATCCAACTAAAAAAGCTGATTCAAGTAAAAAGAAACCAGTGAAAAAATTTAAAAAATAAATTAAAAACTTCAGCTAAACGGCTGAAGTTTTTTAGTGTATTGAAATATAAAATAGACAATAGATAATATGTTACTAAGCGATCTATTTGATATTAAATTTCTTTTAAAGTGACGTTATTTAATTGTTTTAATCGGTTTTTATTTTGTGCAATGCAAACATGCTTTAGTAATGGATATTATCTAGAATGTAGAGATGTTAATCGTTTGAAGAAGAACTTCAACTATTGGTCTTTATGTAAACGATTTATCAATATTAGAAAAATAACCGAGTATTAGTTTCTACTTTTCTCTAAGTGAAAAGGATTGTTAAGTTGCTTTATTGTATGCTTCTTTTTTTAAAGTAGTTGATTGGAACGGAGGGGTTCTCGACTCCTATGGGAGATGCGGGAAGGCTGAGACCCCGGAGGCAAAGCCGAGGAGGCTCAGGTCTCGCCCCATGGAAAGCAAGAATCCTGTAGTGGAAATCAGCCACATACCTCTTTCTTTACATAGGAAAAATTATTGGTTGACAAGTTTTTTTCATTTATGCATTTCCATCCATAGCAAGTACTAATCCCATAGCTGAAACTTCTAAATCCAATTTAATAATCTGGAAAACAGGATGACTCTCATTTATATTTTTATTTTGAAGATCTTGTTTTACTTCTTTAAATAATGAATCTGATAAAATCCTACTTTTCACATAAAAAGGCTTATCTTTATTTTCTTCAATCGTAGATGTAGTTAGGTCTATAAAACGATCTAAATATACTTTTAAAGACTCATAAACGAATTTAGTATCTCTAGTTAATCCATAATGACCGAAGCAAATAGCTTCTGGCTTAAATGCTTGAATTTTTCTAGATGAATCAAGTGTTGCTTCGTATGAAAACTGATTAGGAGATGTTGATGGTAAAATAAAAGTACCTATTTCCTGTTGAAGCTGTGGATAATAGATCCCTAATGTGTCACCTGTATACATAAATTTACTAGTAGAATCAAAAATTGAAATATGGTGATTAGCATGACCAGGAGTAAATAAAAATGTTAGTTTACGGTTATTACCAATAACAAGCTCCTCGCCATCGGCTACTTGATAAATTTGAGAAGACTTAATTGGAAGAATAGGATTAAAAAATCGATCAAAATCTTCTCCATATACTTGTTTTGCACTTGCAATTAATTTTGTTGGATCTTCCAAATGTCTTGCGCCTTTAGGATGTACATAAAGCGTTGCATTAGGGCATTTTTCCATTAATACACCAGCGCCACCTGAGTGATCCAAATGAATATGTGTTACGATTACATTTTTTATCTTGTCAAATGAAATTTGTAACTCTTTTAACCCTGCCACTAAATGCTCATGAGAAGGAGTTGCACTAGTTTCAATGATTGTAATATCTTCATCTAAAATAACATAGCAACCTGTTCGTTCTGGAAATGATAAATCATATAAATCAATTAAATATGTATTAAAGCCTAAATCTTGCATACTCTTACCTCCGTTCTTTTCTAAAAAGGTGAAGAAATAAATTGGTTTAATTTAACGATCATTTTAATTTTAATACGATTGAAGAATTTTTTCAAAATATAGTATTTAAGATTAGACTTTTTGATGGAAAATACTTACTATAAAATTATATGGAAGCAGGAGGAATGTAAAATGGGTATTTATGATTTTCAAGTAAAAGATAGCAAAGGCGAAACAGTTTCACTTTCTGATTATAAAGATCAAGTCATTATTGTTGTAAATACTGCAAGTGCTTGTGGATATACTCCTCAATATAAAGATTTACAAGCATTATATGAAGAATATAAAGAACAAGGTTTAGTTATTCTAGGTTTTCCATGCAATCAATTTATGAATCAAGAACCAGGTTCAAACGAAGAAATTCAAAGTTTTTGTGAATTAAATTATGGTGTGTCATTCCCTGTTTTTGGTAAAATTGAAGTAAATGGAGATAAAGCAGATCCATTATTTAAATATTTAAGTTCAGAAGCTCCGGGCATTATGGGATTAAAATCAATTAAATGGAATTTTACAAAATTTATTATTGATAAAAACGGTAAAGTAATCGAACGCTTTGCACCACAAACAAATCCTCAAGAGCTAAGACCGACACTCGAGAAATTATTGAAAGCTTAAACTTGTGAAAAGATTTAAGGAGATTATATTGGATTTTGCCAATAGAAAAAACCTTCATTTGAAATGAAGGTTTTTTTTACATAGTAAGTAAGAAAAAATAAATTGTTAAATGTGATTGGGCATCGCTTGGTCTGCTCAGTCAATGCCTTCTTTCGCACTTCTCTTCTGATAGTTGATTTTTAAGAAGTCATTTTGAATTCTGTAGGTAAATCGTGTTTGATCGTAACGCATGCCAGATTTGAATAAGAGTCCTAAAGGTTGTCTAAATCGACAACCTTTTTAAAGTTCAAAAACAAGCTGACCCTATTTTTTAATCTAAACGTACTCTATTAATGTTTTACCGACAAAAAATGATATAATATCACTAGTCAATCTTTGGAGGTAAGTAGTATGAAACAGCAAGAAATTATTATACAAATAGAAAACTATGTCCGAAGTCTTCATCAAGGTGATAGTAGTGGGCATGATTGGTATCATATTGACCGAGTTAGAAACTTAGCTGTCCATATTGCGCGAAAAGAAAATGCAAATCAATTTATTGTAGAGTGTGCTGCATTAGTACATGATGTGATTGATGATAAATTACATGACAATCTTGAAGCACAAAAAGCCCAGTTAGAATCTTTTCTAAATGAACGATTAAATAGTAAAGATGTAAATGAAATAATGTACATAGTTGAAAATATTTCGTATAAAGGTGGAAATGGAGTTATTCCTACATCAATTGAAGGTAAAATTGTCCAAGATGCAGATCGTTTGGATGCAATTGGTGCAATAGGGGTAGCTAGAACTTTTGCGTACGGTGGGAAAAAAAGCAGAAGTATGTTCAACCCTGAATTTAAAATAAGAGAGAACATGACAATCGAAGAATATAGAAGTGATCAAAGTTCATCAATGCATCATTTCTATGAAAAAATACTGAAACTTAAAGATTTAATGAATACAGAGGCAGCGTTAGAGTTAGCCGAAGAAAGACATCAATTTGTAGAAAAATTCATTGGCGAATTTATGAAAGAGTGGAATTTTAAAATATGAAGATTTTAAGTGTAGAAAATTTAATTAAAACGTATGGAGAAAAGAGTTTATTTAATGAAATTTCATTCACCGTAAGTGAAGGGCAAAAAATTGGATTATTAGGTATAAACGGAACAGGTAAATCAAGCTTATTAAAGATCATAGCTGGTGAAGAAGCTGCAGATGATGGCAAAATCACTACTCCAAAGGATTATGTAATCAGTTATTTGCCACAGCATGAAGATTTTGATAAAAAACAAACGATTCTTGAAGCAGTTTTTGAGAGCGAAGACAAAGTAATGGTTTTAGTAAAATCTTATGAGAAAACATTACAAGCTCTTCAAGTAGATCCAGCAAACCAAGGATTACAAAATGAGTTATTAAAATTACAAGCTGATATGGATTCATTAAATGGGTGGGATCTTGAAGCTAATGCTAAAACTATTTTAACTAAGTTAGGTTTATCAAATTTAAACTTAGATGTAACTCTACTTTCTGGTGGTCAGAAAAAAAGGGTAGCTTTAGCAAAAGCATTAATACATCCGTGTGATTTATTAATTTTAGATGAGCCTACGAACCATTTGGACTATGAATGTATAGTATTTTTACAAGAGTACATAAAAAGACTTCAAAATGCAGTACTATTCGTAACACATGATCGTTATTTCTTAGATGAAGTTACTACTGCATTATTAGAACTATCAAATGGGAATATTTATCGATACGAAGGTAACTATCAGTATTATATTGAACAAAGAGCTTCTCGAGAAGAGCAAGAAGCAGCTACAAATGAAAAAAGAAACAACTTATTTAGACGAGAATTAGCTTGGATGCGTAGAGGTGCTAAAGCCCGAACGACAAAGCAAAAAGCTCGTATTCAGCGTTTTGAAGATCTTTCAGGTAAATTGAATAACCAAGAAAAAGTTGAAATGGAAATGAATTTTCAACAAACTCGTTTAGGAAAAAAAGTTGTTGAGTTTAAAGATGTAAGTAAAGCATTTAATGAAAAGAAAATTTTAGATAATTTTAATTTACTTTTACTTCAAACTGATCGAATTGGCATTATTGGTGAAAATGGAGCTGGTAAGACAACTTTGTTAAAAATGCTAGTTGGAGATGAACAAGTTGATTCAGGCGAAATTGAAGTTGGGCAAACAGTTAAAGTAGCGTACTATACACAAATACAAGAAATAATGAATCCAACTATGAGAATGATTGATTATATTAAGGAAGAAGCAGAAATCATCCATACACCAGATGGAAAAACAATTTCAGCTTCTCAAATGCTTGAAACATTCTTATTCCCAACTCAATCACACGGAGTTCAATTAGGTAAACTTTCAGGCGGTGAGAAAAGAAGACTCTACTTATTAAAGCTATTAATGACTGCTCCAAACTTACTATTACTAGATGAGCCAACAAATGATTTAGATATTGATACTTTAACGGTTTTAGAGGATTATATTGAGAATTTTAGTGGCGTAGTCGTGACTGTATCACATGATCGTTATTTCTTAGATAAAGTTACAAATAAATTATTAATCTTTGAAGGTGAAGGAAAAGTATCATCTACTTTAGAAAGTTATACAGAATATTTAGAACGTCAATCAGTCGAAAAGCGTGAAGTCGAGTTAGAAAAAGTAGCGGTTGAAAAACCTGTATATCAAAAAGAGCAAAAGAAAAAACGATTAACTTATCAAGAGCAAAAAGAATGGGAAAGTATTGAGTCAGATATCGAGAAGCTAGAGAATGAAATTGAAAAACTAAATGAAGACTTACAAGCAGTCGGCTCTGATTTTGATGAAGCTTTTAAGCTTTCTAAACAGATTGAAGACAAAGAAGGATTATTAGAGGAAAAAATGGAACGTTGGTCAGTTTTAAGTGACCTTGTTGAAAGTTTAAAGTAAAGTATTAATTTTGAGTATTTAGCAATAAATCCGGCCAAATATTAAATATCTATTTAGCATATATTGAATTCTTTAACTGAAAAGGGTATTGAAAATACTATTTTCCTTTTTTTACGAACGTACAAATATTTTGTATTGTAGAAAAAAATAAAGGAGATGGTAATAATGATCAATAATGTTGTATTAGTAGGTAGATTAACGAAAGAACCGGTTTTACAAACAACAGCGAATGGTAGAAAAACAACTTTTATTAATATTGCTACAAATGTTTATTCAGACTATCTGAAAAAAACAAGAACGAATTATGTATCAGTAAAATTATGGGGTCCTATTGCCGAATATGCTACTAAAAAAGCAAAAAAAGGTATGGAAGTCTCAATTGAAGGAATTATTAAAACGTCAAGTTATGTAAAGGAATCTGAAAGACCTATTTATGTGACTGAAATCATAGTTGAGAAATTTCACCTTTTTACTCGTCAATCTGAAGAGTTAACTCACAATGTAGCGGAATCAAATGCAAATGATTTTGAGCAATTCGTGAAAGCATTACAATAGTGAGTTTCTCCTCTTTTTGATAAAATGAATTAAATAACAAGAAGAGGAGTTAAAAATGAAGATTAAATCGATTGAACCAACACCAAGTCCTAATACAATGAAAGTACTATTAGATGAAGAATTGCCATCTGGCAGTAGAAATCACTATTCTATTGATAATATAGAGAAAGTACCTGAAATTATTAAACAAATATTAGGGATAGACGGAATTAAAAGTGTATACCATGTAGCTGATTTTATTGCTATTGATCGTAAGTCAAATGCAAATTGGCAAAGTATTTTACTACAAGTACGCAATGTATTTGGAGAAGATGTAAATGATGTAGCAACTGATGAACCTGTTATTGATAATCATTTTGGTGAAGTTCAAGTATTTGTTCAAATGTATCATAACATCCCAATGCAGTTAAAATTAATTGTTAATGGTGAAGAACAAAGAGCGGCTTTACCGTCGTACTATAAAGAAGCAATTATGAAGCTAACAACGGCTGCATCCAACGTAGTATTTGAAAGGCAGTGGATTGATTATGGAATTCGCTACGGTGAATTGTCTACCATCGAGAAAGAAATTATCGATGAATTAACTGCTACTCATTCTGAAAATGATATCAAAAATATTGTAAACGAAGTTATGACAAACGATGCTACAATTTCTGAGAAAAAAGATGCTCCTAAATTTGAACCATTTACTGCAGATATTTTTGAAGAAAAAGATTGGAAAAAAAGATATGCTAGATTTGTAAAGATCGATCCGACAATTGAAGATTTGCCTTTACTAAAAATAGCATTAAAAGATGAGCATGTTTCAATAAGAAGATTAGCAACAGCTTATTTAGGTATGTTAAAATCTAAATTAGTGTTACCTTATTTATATGAGGCATTAAAGGATAAAGCAGTAGGTGTAAGAAGAATTGCTGGAGATTGTTTATCTGACATCGGTTATGAAGAAGCTATGCCTGCTATGATTGAAGCGTTAAATGACTCAAGTAAATTAGTCAGATGGCGTGCGGCAATGTTTCTTTTTGAATTAGGTGATGAAAGTGCAATTCCAGCATTAAGAGCTGCATTAGACGACCCAGAATTCGAAGTGAAGTTACAAGTTCAACTAGCATTACATCGAATTGAAAATGGTGAGGAAGCATTAGGTTCAGTTTGGAAACAAATGACTGAACGTATGAAATCAGAAAATGAAAAAGGAGAAACAAAACAATGAATGCATACGATGAGTACATGAAAGGTATTGTAAAACCAATGAGAGAAGAATTAACTTCAAATGGTTTTACAGAATTAACAACAGGGGAAGAAGTAGAATCATTTATGAATGAATTAAATGATACTGCATTTTTTGTAATTAATTCAGTTTGTGGTTGTGCTGCTGGTCTTGCTAGACCATCTGCAGTTCAAGCAGTAATCGATTCAGAAAAGAAACCAGCAAATGTTATGACAGTGTTTGCAGGACAAGATAAAGAAGCAACAGCTACTTTAAGAGAATATTTAGCAGATTTCCCACCTTCTTCACCTTCAATGGCAGTATTTAAAGGTAAAGAGGTAGTTGGTTTTATACCTCGTGAACAAATCGAAGGTTCAACACCAGAAGATATTAAAGCTAGAATTCAATCAATATTCGAACAAATGTAAAAAGAGGAGTATTCCTCTTTTTTTCTTAATTAAGGAGACCCATGATTATTACAACTTGCTTAAGACCGGATATTAATTTAGAAAAAAAAGCTGAAAAAATTGCCTCAGATTTAAATGGACAGGCAATAATTCGAAATGAACTTAGCTTAGAAGAAATTTATCATAAATTTAATAAACCTATATTAGTTTTAGGTAAAAATAGATTAGAATGGTATGAGGATGATCAAGCAATTCCATATTTTTTTCACCCGAACTCATCAGTTTTTAGAATTAGAAGATTGATGAAAGGTGAACATGATCCTTTTTGTGATGCTTGTTTACTAACAAAAGGTGATTCACTTCTAGATTGTACACTTGGAATGGCATCAGATAGTATAGTTGCAAGTTATGTTGTAGGTGACCATGGGAAAGTTTTAGGCTTAGAGAAAAATCAAATCATTTCTTACTTAACTTCAAAAGGCTTAAAAACAAATAAGCAGAACATTAATGATTGGTCGAATATCATCAACAAAATTGAAGTGAAAAATATTGATTATAAAAATTATTTGAAGTCTCTTCCTGATCAATCTTTTGATATCGTTTATTTTGATCCGATGTTTGAAAAAAATATTGAAGCCTCTTCTGGTATTGCAGCGTTGAAAAATTTAGCATCATATGATGACCTCAATTATGAAGTGATTAACGAAGCTAGACGCGTTGCTAAAAAAAGAGTAGTTTTGAAAGATCATTTTAGAAGTGAAAGATTTAAAAAATATGGTTTTAATCAGTTAATTCGTAAGTCTTCAGAATTTCACTTTGGCTTTATTGAGGTTCGTAAAGAGGAGTATTAAGAATTAAGAATACATAATTAGGGGGCCAAGTATGAAGCAATACTTAGATTTATGTAAACACGTATTAGACAATGGCATGACAAAAACAGATCGTACTGGAACAGGAACTATCAGTACATTCGGTTATCAAATGCGATTTAATCTTCAAGATGGCTTTCCTTTAGTAACGACTAAGAAAGTTCATCTAAAATCAATCATTCATGAATTACTATGGTTTTTAAAAGGCGATACGAATATTGCATATTTAAAAGAAAATGGTGTTCGTATTTGGAATGAGTGGGCAGATGAGAATGGTAATCTAGGTCCTGTTTATGGTGAACAATGGAGATCATGGAAAGCTGCTGATGGTTCTACAATTGATCAAATTTCCGAAGTTATTAATCAAATAAAAACAAATCCAGATTCACGAAGAATGATTGTCTCAGCTTGGAATGTTGGAGAACTTGATAAGATGGCATTAGCACCATGTCATTGTTTCTTCCAATTTTATGTGAATGATGGAAAGTTATCTTGTCAGCTTTATCAGCGTTAAATTTGAGCGCCTTTACAGAGTGATCTGTACCGAAAACCTTGCTAAACGGGGAAACTCTTTAATTAAAGACAATCCCGTGCTAAATTTATTCTTTGTTAATTAACAAAGAATAATAAATGCCTAACGACTATCCAAATATGGAGTAGGGTGCAAGTTATTGGCACTCGAAATGCAAGGGGCCTCGTCTATGAGGCCGTGATATAGTCTCATCTGCATGGTGACATGTAGCAGTTCTCTTAAGAACGGGCCAGGCGTAACGAACTTGGTTGAAGATCTTGTCAGCTGACATTTTCCTAGGAGTACCATTTAACATCGCATCTTATGCACTTTTAACTATGATGATTGCTCAAGTATGTGATTTAGAATTAGGTGATTTTGTACACACATTTGGAGATGCTCATATTTATACTAATCATCTTGAACAAATTAATTTACAACTATCAAGAGAGCCACATAAATTACCGAAAATGAAGTTAAATGCTGAGATTAAAAACATTTTTGATTTTAAATTTGAAGATTTTACATTAGAAGATTATGAATTCCATCCTGCAATTAAAGGGGTAGTAAGTGTATGATCGCTGCATTAGTTGCTATGTCAGAAAACAATGTGATTGGTTTAAATAATGAAATGCCTTGGCATCTTCCGCAAGAGCTGGCTTATTTTAAAAAAGTGACTACTGGACATACAATTATTATGGGAAGAAAAACCTTTGATTCGATTGGTAGACCACTTCCTAAACGTGAGAATGTCATTGTAACAAGACAAAAGGATTTTCATCCTGAAGGTGTTACGGTTATAAATGATGTGATCAGTTATCTTGAAGAACATAAAAACGAGGATTTATTTATTATAGGTGGAGCTGAAATATTTAATTTAACCTTCCCATACTTAGATACCCTTTATATTACTGAAATTGAACATAATTTTGATGGAGATACATTCTTCCCAAACTTTTTAAAGGAAGATTGGAATGTTAAATCCGTATCTGAAGTGCAGATTGATGAAAAATCCAAAATAAAATTTCGCTATTTTATATATGAAAAAAAGTGTTGACATCTTGAATTGAAGATATTATTATGAGGTTAAGGGATTTGGTTATCCCTTAATTTTTTAAAATAAAATCTCGAATTAAAGATAAACAAAACTGAGAGGAAGTTGTTAAAATGACAAAATTACTTTATATTACTGCAAACCCAAATGCGATTGAAAATTCATTTGGTCTTTCTGTAGGGGAAGCATTTATTACTGAATACAAGAAAGCAAATCCTGAAAATGAAGTTGTTCATTTCGATTTATTTAAAGAAAATGTTCCTATGTTAGATGGAACTGTATTTGATGCATGGGGTAAATTAGCAAGCGGTACTGCTTTTGAAGAATTAAGTGCAGATCAACAAGCTACTTTAGCTGCTATGAATCATAATTTAGAAGTTTTCACTCAGGCTGATGAGTATGTATTCGTTACTCCATTCTGGAACTTTAGTTTCCCATCTGTAGTTAAAAACTTTATTGATAATATTTCAATTGCTGGAAAAACATTTAAATATACTGAAAATGGTCCAGTTGGTTTACTTGAAAATAAAAAAGCATTACACATCCAAGCAAGCGGTGGCGTATATTCAGAAGGTCCTGCTACTGGAATTAACTTCTCTAGCCCATACTTAACTAGCATCTTAAACTTCGTTGGTGTTACTGATGTAACTACTTTATTCGTTGAAGGTATGGCTGCAATGCCTGATAAAGCACAAGAAATTAAAGCTAATGCAATCGAAAAAGCTAAAGTTCTTGCAGCAGAATTCAGCAGTGCAAAAGTTTCGAACTAAAGATTCACAATATCAAAGAATCGGCAAATACTTGTCGATTCTTTTTTGCACATAAAGAAAGTATAAATTGGCAACCGTGAAGAAAAGTCGGCGTAGGTGCCAATTTTAGGTATAAGTATAAGTGCAACTACGCCTCTGTCTTCGCCTGACGGCTGACTAATCGGCGAGTTTTCTTTACATATTAAGTATATAATTTTGCAATTGTGAAGACAAATTTTTCGAGTTGGCAATACTAGAATTTTAAATTTGAGTAGATCCTAATGAAGCTTCTGTCTTTAATTTACCTTACATTTATAAACAAAATGAATAATACTTTTCAAGTGGTTGGGCATTTTGTATAATAATTAACATACTCAATTATCGGAGGAATAGTATGTTTCGCACAATATATGCTGCAACACGCATTGTAATTGGTGTAATTGAAGCTAAGCTAAAATTATCATCAGTAAAAAAATTACCAAAAAATTTACCTGTAAGTGAAAGAGACCGTAGAATGCATGAATTTCCTGACTATTTTGGTCAAATGATGATTGGTTGTACTGGTAGTAAAGTAACAGTTGAAGGATTAGAAAATATTCCAAAAGACCAAGGTGTATTATTTGTTAGTAATCATCAAAGTAATTTTGATATTCCCCTACTATTAGGATATTTAAAGAAACCAATTGGATTTATTGCAAAAATCGAATTAAAAAAACTACCAATCGTACCAGATTGGATGGAACAAATGCATAGTGTATTTATGGACAGAAGTGATCGAAGACAATCACTTAAAGCTATAATTGATGGTGTTGATAAACTAAAAAATGGTCATTCACTAGTTATCTTTCCAGAAGGTACTCGTAGTAAGAGTAGTAAAATGGGTGAATTTAAATCAGGGAGTTTTCATTTAGCAACTAAATCGGGAGTTCCAGTTATTCCTGTAAGAATTGAAGGTACATATAATATTTTAGAGGCTAATGGAAATCGAATTAAACCAGCAAATGTAACGCTTAAAGTATTTCCACCAGTATATCCTGAACAAATCGGCCTTACTGACGCTAAAGAATTAACTAAATATATAAAAGAGATTATCGAATAAATGACAAAAGCGCTCAATTTATAATTTGAGCGCTTTTTTGTGCTTAAATCATCAGTCTGTTTTTTAAACAACGAATTTAAAAATACAAAAATACATCGAGGCACTTCCAAACAAAACAAATAAATGCCATATTGCATGACTATAAGGCCAACGCTTTACGAGAAAAAAAATCGTGCCAATAGAGTAAAATAAACCACCTAATAACAAGTAGAAAAATCCAATTCCAGATAGTCCAACATAAATAGGTTTAATTGCAAACATCATTAGCCAACCCATTATTAAATAAACAATTGTAGAAAATAATTCGAACCGATTGACATATATAAATTTAAAGATTACACCAGAAACGGCTAACCCCCAAACAATGGTTAATAACGACCAACCAATTTTCCCTCTTAATGTTATGAGTAAAAATGGAGTATATGTTCCAGCTATTAATAAATAGATAGCTGAGTGATCTAGAATGGTAAATATTTTAATAAGCTTCGGGTCTCTTACACTATGAAGTAAAGTTGAACAAATATAAAGGAGCAACATGGAAGACCCAAAGATTGTAAAAGAAAATAAATGCCAAGGCGTTCCATTATTAAGCGCTTTACTAATTAAATAATACAGTGCTGGAATACTCAGGATTGCGCCGACTCCGTGAGTAATTGCATTTGCTAATTCTTCTTTCATTGCTCTACTCATAAAAATGCCTCCTATATTAATTGAATCATTTTTATCCATGAGAGTATTATGAACAAATGTAGAGATTTAATGTTTTCAACTTTTGTTAGTAGTATGTAATTTTTGTTGGAAAACAGCTTTTAATTAGCTTTAAAAAGCAACAAAGATTCCTAAAACAGCCATTTATGTTAATCTGAAATTAAACTGATTGAGATCATTGGAGGTATATATGTTACTCATAAAAAATGGAGAAATTTTTACACCCAAATCAATAGGTAAAAACGATATTTTAATTTCGAATGAAAAAATTGAGCATGTTCATGAGGAAATTAACTTTACTTCAGCTAATCTGCCTATACAAATATTGGATGCAACTGACTACTATATTGTGCCTGGCTTCATTGATGCACATGTTCATCTTATTGGAGGTGGCGGAGAGGGTGGATTTAAAACTAGAACACCTGAATTATTGTTATCTGACTGTATTAAAGGTGGAATCACTACAGTAGTAGGGGTGCTTGGTACAGATGGAACAACAAGAACTATGACAAGCCTACTTGCAAAATGTAGGGCTTTAGAGGAAGAAGGAATAACTTCGTTTGTCTACACAGGTTCATACCAAACACCTGTTAAAACACTATTTCCTAAAATTGAAGAAGACATCATCCTAATTGATAAAATTATTGGTGTAGGTGAAATTGCAATTTCGGACCATCGATCCTCTCAACCGACAAAGGATGAATTTGCAAGAATAGCAGCACAAGCTCGAAATGGAGGAATGCTTTCTGGAAAAGCTGGTGTTGTGAATGTACATATAGGGGATAGTAAAAAAATGTTATCAATGATTGAGGAGATTGTAGATGAAACCGAATTACCAATCACTCAATTCTATCCCACGCATATTAACCGAAATAGTTACTTATTTGAAGCAGGGATAAATTTTGCAAAAAATGGTGGATTTGTAGACTTTACAACAAGCTCCATTCCACACTTTTTAAATAATGGTGAAGTCAAATGTAGTGTAGGTTTAAAAAGAATGCTTGACTCTGGAGTTAATATTGAACAAATTACATTTACATCTGATGGACAAGGAAGTCTCCCTGAGTTTGATGAAAATGGAAAATTACGAGGAATGAAAGTTGGAAGAGTAAGTAGTTTATATAGCGAAGTGAAGGATGCTATTTTAATCGAAGGTATTTCGATTGAAGATGCAATTAGTGTCATCACAATCAATCCAGCCAACATCTTAAAATTACAAAAGGGCCAAATCAAAAATGGTTTCGATGCTGATTTAGTATTTTTAAATAAAACTACTTTAGAAATTGAAAGCGTTATATCAAAAGGTAAAATCATGATGCGAAATAATGAGCTATTAGTCAAAGGAACATTTGAATAGTTTTGGGATTAATGGGTTAAGAGCGGTCTAAGGAAAGGATTTTACTATTTTAAATACTCGTTTCAATCCCTATTTGATAATATTTTCTTTTTCTTAAAAACCTTTAATTTCCTAATACCTGCATTTAGAGACGAATAAAAGAATTAACCGAAATTCATACTAGAAATAATTGTATTTGAATGAGGTGAATGATTTGTATAAAAAAAAGACTGCATTAATCTTCACTATGATAATTGCAGTCGTTATTTCGGCTTGCAGTGTTAAACAAGATTCTGGTGATTCTTTTAAAATTGGGATCGTATCAAACTCTAATGGTAAAAATGATAGTTATTTAAACTCAATTGCAAAGAAAGGGATTACTAAATTTGCAAAAGAGGAGAAGCTAAAAAAAGATAAAGATTATAAATACATTGAAACAACAAGTACTAAAAAATTTGAAAAGAAAATAAGCAAAATGGCAGATTCAAATTATGATTTAATTATTGGAATCGGAAGTAATTTAACTAATTCCATGAATACAGTTGCCACGCAATATAAAAATATAAATTTTGGTTTAATTGATTCAAGGGTTGATTTACCTAATGTGATTAGTATAAATTTTTCTGAACAAGATGGAGGCTTTTTAGCAGGCGTAATTGCGGCTATGAAAACAAAAACAAAAAAATTAGGGTTTATCGGCGGTGTCGACAATGAAATAATAAACCGTTATAAATATGGTTTTATTTCTGGCGTTAAATCTATCAATAAAGACATCGAAGTTTTTACGGCTTATTCTGATACTTTTAGTGATCCAAAAGAAGGTTCTAAAATAGCCACCGATTTTTTTAATCAAAATGTAGATATTATTTTTCCAGTTGCAGGTTTAACAAGTAAAGGCGTTTTTAATACTGCCAAAAAAATTAAGAAATCAAATAAAGGAGAATTGTGGGTTATAGGAGTAAACAAAAACGAATATAAACAAGGTTTACCTGAAAATGTGACTCTTTTCTCAATTGTAAAAAAAATTGATCAAGCAGTATATGATTTAGCTAAGCAAGCAAAAACAAATGAATTCCATGGTGGTAAAACATTAATTTATGGGCTTAATGAAGGTGGCATAAGGTTAATATGGGCTAAAAATAATGTAGAGGACCCCATTTTATTAAAGGTTGGAGAATATAAAGATAAAATAGAATCAGGTAGTATTGTTGTACCAAGTAATGAAAATGAATACTTGAAGTTCAAAGAAAATTTAACTTAAATAAATGTTAATAAAATGGAAATAATATTATTATGTAAACTAAATCTTGATACTTATTAAAATTTTATAAAAATCCTTAAAATTATTTGACGAATGGACAAATTTTTGACAATATTACTATATAAGGAAAGTTTGGTACTTACTTATTAATAGTGGATGGAAGTTGGGGGAAAATAATGGCTAACATAGGCTTTCCAGGTTTAATTTTAATTCTAATTTTAGCTTTAATTATATTTGGACCAAAAAAATTACCTGAAATCGGAAGGGCATTTGGAGATACACTTAGAGAATTTAAGCGTTCTACACAAGGCCTTACAAATGATCTTTTAGAAGATAAAGATGAGAAGAAAAAGTAAATAAATTACTAAAAAACTCGGATTAGTACCGAGTTTTTTTTAGTGCGTTGAAATAAAAAATAGTCAAAAGTTAAATTGTTACTAAGTGATATTCCCATACGATAGGGGATTAGTAAAGTTCTTTATTGCTGCTTTTATTTGAAAAAGTTGATTGGAACGGAAAGGATTCTCGACTCCTATGGGAGATGAGGGAAGGCTGAGACCCCGCAGGCTTGCAGAAGAGGCTCAGGTCTCGACCCTTGGAAAGCGAGATTCCTGTAGTGGAAATCAACTACACTTAGCTTCTTTTTCATGGGAAAATTTATTAATTGATAGGTTCTTATTCCAACAAAGTGTAAAAAACTCGGTATGATACCGAGTTTTTTTATTTTATTAAGGTCAATACGAGTGTCCCTTTTAATAGTTTATCGCTTCAATTTCCTAATTTTTCTCTGAAGTCAATACGATTTTTTAATAAATTTTGAATTTTTAATGGAATTTTAATAGTTACTGTTAACTGAAAATAAAAATGATATAATAAGTTAGCTTTGCAAAATTTGTAGAATTTTAGAAGAGAAAGATGTGAATCAATTGGCGAATATTAAGATTGTTACTGACTCAACGGCCGACTTATTAAAAGAAGAAATTGAAAATTTAAATATAACAGTAATTCCATTATCAATTCAAATAAATGGTGAAACTTATATAGACGGTGTTACGATCTCACCGAAGGAATTTATCGATAAAATGCAACAAACAGTCGAATTGCCAAAGACTTCACAACCAGCTGTTGGTACATTTGTAGAGACATTTGAAAAATTAACAGCTGATGGTAGTAAAGTTATTTCAATTCATTTATCAAGTGGTTTAAGTGGTACTTATTCAACTGCATGTGTAGCAGCTGGTATGGTGGAAGGTGATGTTACAGTAATAGATTCAGCATTTATTACAAGAGCAATGGCTTTTCAAGTAATAGAAGCAGCAAAAATGGCAGAAGACGGATCAACAAAAGAAGAAATCGTTAAACGTATTACGGAAATTAAAAATAATTCATATTTATATATTATGGTAGATACACTTGAAAATTTAGTTAAAGGCGGAAGAATTGGGAAGGGTAAAGCATTTATTGGTTCATTATTAAATATTAAACCAATCGCATCACTTGATGGAGGAGTTTATTCTCCAGTTGGAAAGGTGCGTAGCCATCCACAAGTCGTAAAAACGTTAACGAAGTATTTTGAGCAAGATACAAATGGAAAAACGATTAAAGGGGTAGGAATTGCCCATGCAGATGCTCCAGAACTTGCAGATGCTCTTAGAAATTCAATTCAACAATTTTCAAATTTTGAATTAGATAAAACTGGCTATACTACACCAGTTATAAGCACACATACTGGTAAAGGTGCAATTGGGTTTGTTTTTTACGCTGAGTAATATTTTTTCATAATTAAAAGAAGAAGCCTCAATAAAAAATGGCTTCTTCTTTTTTATTAATTACTTTAGAATGCAGTATTGTTTCGCCTAGTAAAGATATTTTAAGCTTTTCAGTTTTTAATTTCTTTCTTTTCCATTCAGAACATAATCGCTCTAATGCTTCGATTGGAGTGTCATCTGCAAGTTTAAAGGTTCCGTAATGCATTGGGATAAATAATTTTGCATTTAAATCGATAAACGCTTGCACAGCCTCCTCAGGTGACATATGGTTGTATTTCATAAACCATTCAGGTTCATATGCTCCAATTGGGATGATTGCTGTATCAATTTTAAATTTTTTCCCAATTTCTTTAAAGCCTGAGAAATATGCACTATCACCAACGTGATATAAGCATTCTGTAGATGTTTTGAAAACAAACCCACCCCAATGTGATTTATTTCTGTCAAATAATGTTCGCTTCGTCCAGTGTTGTGCAGGGACAAATGAAACATTAATTCCAGAATAGTTTTTTGATTCCCACCAATTCATTTCACTTACGTTATGATAGCCACGTTTATGAAACTTTTCCTTTAAACCTATTGGTAAAATGAATAATGTGTTTTTTGGAAAATGGCGTAATGTATTAAAATCAAGATGATCATAATGACCATGTGAGATACAAATTATGTCAATTGGAGGTAATTCGGATAAAGATAGCCCTGGATTTGATAAACGTTTTTTTAAGGCCATTTGATTAGCATAAACTGGATCAGTTAAAATATTGATTCCGTTAATTTGAATTAGAAAAGTAGAATGTCCAATCCATGTAATTGTTGTTTTATGACGATTTTCTTTTAAAAATGAGATTTCCTTTTGACTACTTTGTTGAATTGTACTGCTGTAATCTTTTCTTTTTTTACTTCTTTCAATTCCGCATTTGACATAATCTTTAAAAGTTTTTCGATAACTCGTGTCTAAATTTTTGTATTTTTTATTTGCCATTATCAGTCATCCTTTCGAAGATTATTAATCAACATGATTAGTGTAACTTTAGTTTGTAAAATTATCTTTTGAAAAAATTAAAGTTTATATGTTAATTAATTTAAAATATTAGAAAAGAGTAAGCTATTTTTGATACAATGGACGAGTACAACGCAACTTAGGGGGATAAATATGAAGAAAAATAAGTATATCATGACATTAATAGTGATTTTATGTCTTTCATTATTAAGTGGTTGTGGAAATAAACTTGATAATCCTTTAAATTGGGATTTAGAGAAATTTACATACAAAAATCAAGAAAATCAGTCATTTGGTACAAAGAATTTAAAAGGTAAAGTTTGGCTAGCTGATTTCATATTTACAAGTTGTCAAACAGTTTGTCCGCCGATGACAGCAAATATGGCAAAATTACAACAAAAGGCAGCAGAAAAGAAATTGAACGTGGACTTTATTTCGTTTAGTATTGATCCAGGAGTTGATACACCACAATTATTAACGACATACGCTAATAAATTTAATGCTGACTTTAGTAATTGGAACTTCTTAACTGGTTATTCCCAAAATCATATCGAAAAATTTGCTTCAGAAAATTTTAAAACAATTGTTAAAAAACCAAAAAACAATTCTCAAGTTATTCATGGTACTAGGTTTTATTTAGTTGATCAAAAAGGCAAGATTGTGAAAGATTACAGCGGTGTAAGTAATGTGCCATTTGATGACATTTTGTCAGATATTAAAACATTGAACGGCCAATAAAGGTTAAATGTTAAAATAAAATATGATTTAATAAAAAACTGAGTACTTAAAAGATACTCAGTTTTTTTATTTTGAATTTAGTTATTGCTAGCTAATTGAAATGATTTTCAGTCTAAAAAGATTTGTTTTTGGTATTCTGGTAATTTTGTACCTTTTATGACAAGCATTCCATTTTCGTATATTGCAGTCGCTGTCGTTGCATTGATTGGATATGGTAATTTAACAATTCGTTGGGATTGGCTATAAGAATATTTTTTATATGAGTAGTTTGTTTGATCGTTTAAAACTTCAGTAGTCGTATCAGCTTTTAAGCCTATTGTTAAGATTGTTCCTTCTAAGTCCATATAAATTTGTTCTTTGCTAACACCAGGCATACTTGCTTGAATAATTAGCTCTTCTCCATTTTCAATGATTTCTACTCCAATTGAAGAAAATACACCGTGTTTATGGAAGAATTTATCAATTTCATCAAAAAGACCTCTAATAGGGGATTGATCGATTAAATCATCCACCTTTTTTAAATAATGTTGTAAATCAATAGATGAATGGCTTTGTTTTTCATCTGGAGTGTTGTTATTTTCTTTTTCACTCATACTTATACCTCCTAACATTCCGACTAACGCAGTATATGTAATGAGCCTAATTTAGGTGCAGGTATTACGCGAAAAAATGCAAAGAAAATAATCAGGATAAGCCAGAATTGATAAAACCAATAGTTAAAAAAGTTTATTATAATGTAAAATAAGGAAATAGAATTAATAAATGAGAAGAGGAAGTTTAATGGAAATAACATTTGCAGCAAAAGAAGATGTAAAAGATATTGTAACAATTTATAATGACGCAATCATGAACACAACTGCTACATTTGACACGAAAATTAAAACGGAAGAGGAAATGCTAATATGGTTTCATAATCATACTGAACTTTATCCAGTTATTGTTTCTAAAGAGAATGGAATCGTCTCTGGTTATTGTGCAATAACACAATTTAAAGAAAAAGATGCATATAAACATACAGTAGAATTATCTGTTTATATCCATCCAGACCATCGTCGTAAAGGATTAGCAAAAGCATTAATGGTTGAGATGATCGAAACTGCTAAAAAATTAGGCCATTATACAATTATTTCATGTATAACTAGTGGAAATGAAGTTAGTGAAAGATTACATGAAAAATTAGGATATCAAAAGGTAGGACATTTTTATAAAGTTGGCCAGAAGTTTAACCAATGGTTAGATATTGTTTATTATCAATTAATGCTTTAGGACTTTTTCATTTTATTTAACTTACACAAATTACACTAGAAGAAACAATTAACAACAATTTGATTTTATACTTTGTCTACTATTAAACATCTAGGATTTCCTAGGTGTTTTTATTTGTAATAAGGCCGTAGTATTCATAATTTCTATACTTTGAACGTAAAATGTAGGAGAAATGTCGGAAAGTGGGGGAAATGACTTTGAAATTAAAACGCGCATTGACCCAGAAATTAGTGAAAAAAATTCATAATTTCTTATTTCTTGGAAAAATTGTTACAGAAAGAGTAGTGGATCAAGAAAAGCAGAGCTTGCTTTTTTATGAGGATGAAGATCATATTCGTTTTTATGTAGAATGCTTATCTCCAATTCCATCAAAATTAAAAGCTAGTTTTTCAACTCAAGACGTGCTGTTTGTAGGGACAACTGCAAATAAAAATAATGAAAGTAAAATAAAACCATGGATTAAAAGTAAGAAAAAAGACGATATAATTGACGGTCTAAAAAAGGTGTTTGATTCTAAGTTAGTCATGTTTCGTTTAGAATATGCGAATGAAGTAATTACAGCAGATTTAGTTGAGTTTTTTGATGGGAAAAGAGATACATTCTATCATCTTTTACCAGTTATTGAACTTAGAGGGGATGGTAAACGTGAAGAGGTGGAGAATCGGTTAATAAAAGGATCCTTGCCAATTCATTTACCTAAATATTTTAATGACTTTGAACAACCCGAATTTATTTTTTATGAAAATAGACTATATGGAAATTTATTTTTAAAATCGATGATGAATGATATCAGTTACTTAGAAAAGCAAAATGAAGTTACTTTTCAAGAATATCATGAGGATGAACTGAAAAAGTCTTTTATTCATTTAAATAATTTAATTTATTTTATCCCGGAAAAACAGTGGGATGAGCTGAAAAAAGACTTTAAAAAAGAATGTAGAGAACTGATCTATACTCAAGAATTTACTGAGAAACAACCATTTCCAAATGAGTGGAGTAGTGATTCTGAAAATGCGTTCATTGAAAGGTTTTATCAAAATTGCTTGCAGCAAGGCTTGTTGTATGAAAAAAAAGACATCATAAATTTTCATATATGTTGTAAGTTCCAGGCATTGACAATATTAGGTGGAGTCAGCGGCACAGGGAAGTCACAACTAGCAAGGGTTTATGGTGAGACTTTAGGACTGGAGTTTGGTAAAGAGCTACTTTTTGTTCCAATTTCTCCATCTTATCGAGAACATTACGATTTATTAGGCTATTTAAATCCGGCAACAGGAATCTATATAGACTCAGAGACTGGTTTAACAAAATTACTTATAGAGGCAGAGCAATTTCCACACAGGATGTATATGGTGATTTTTGATGAGATGAATCTTTCTCAAATTGAACATTGGTTTAGTAAATTTTTATCAATTTTAGAAATGCCACAAGATAAGAGAGTTATTACATTATTTCATGATCATAATGTCGTAATTAACCAATATTATAAGCCTAAAGTAAAAATAGGAAATAATATTATTTTTGTTGGTACAGTTAATTTTGATGAAACCTCTAGTGAGTTTTCTTTAAGATTATTAGACCGCGTTAATATCATCTCACTTAGATCTACGTCTTTTGTAAATTATGCTGAAAAGATGAGTAATGAAAATATTTATGAAAATGTACCTCAAATTTATATTAATGCAGAATCCTTTAATAATTGGACGAAGAAAACGTTCAGTTCTTCAGAGCTTACAAATGACGAGCTTAAGTTTTTTGACGAATTTAATAAAATAGTTGAGCAGTCGCTTAGTGAACGAATTATCTCTCCTCGAATGATAAAAGATTTATCAAATTATTTAGCTAATATCCCAACATTGCCTTCACATATCCAATTTGAACGTAGAGAAGCAATCGATCTTTTTGTAAAGCAACGTGTATTAACGAAGGTCAGGGGACTGTTTGCAAATTTAGAAGAATTAATTGGTACCGGAGAGGGGAATGAACAAGAAGGGCTGTTAAACATGATTATGAAATCAAATTTAGGTAGATCAATTTCTGATTTTGAGAATTCTATTAAAGAATTGAAAAAGAAAAGAAAACAGCTGGAGATTGATGGATATGTCAACTAACGAAAGTCCAGAAGTTTTTGAACCTCTTTATCTACCATTTACAATTGCAATTCTAGTTGGAACTAGAGGCAAAGAAGAAAAAATCTCTCTGGATGCACTAACGATGAATCCAAAGGAAGCTTATTTATTTGCCTATGAAATACAGGAATTAAAAAGGTTTTTATTTCAAGTTGATGGTGAATTTGACGGTAAAATTACATTCATTTGGAACAATTTGTATCATTTTCAACAAGAAAATTTGGATGATCATCAATATATTTTCACACCAGAAAATAGAAGAATACTAATTTATGAACATGGTAAAACGGAAAATGCATATCCTTGGAGATGTGGTTATTATGAATTTTGCATTGTTTATCAGGAACAACATTTTTACGGAATGATTAAAATCGTACCGAAAAATTTAGAATATGATCAATTAGAGTGGATGCATGCCACTTTACATCAACAAATAAATGGAATAATGAATGATTCTCAATACTTTAAAAAATCTTCGGCTTCTTTAACACAAAATGGAACAATGTATTTTTGGCCAATTATTCGCTTTATCGAAGCTAATGAAGAGCGATTACTTGTAGCTATTCAGCAATTTATTAGTAAACTAAAGCGGAAACAAAAAAAAGAATATGAATTAAAAAGGCAAGTTAAAAAATTAGATTTCACTACGATTAGATGGAATTTATTGCATCCAGACATTTCAAATGCAACGAATTTAACGATGCAGCCCGTTGTTCAAGAGGAAAATTATTTAGATGAAATCAAGTATGCAAAAAATAAGGTTCGCAAATTTTTATTAACAATTGAAACGCTATTAACATTTGTAAAATATGAATTAGTAAAAGACAAAAATAAAATGAATCAAATCGATTTTCAAATAAGAGATATTGAAAAAATGATGCAGAACGTTGTCGGTAATGGTTCAATTACGGATCGGGAAAAAGCTAAATATCGACAGTCAAAATTATTAAAGGAAATCGAGCTCGAAAAATTAGTGAAAAGCGTTTCAGAGAAAGAACGAATTACGAATTCCTTAGAAAAACTTTATGAAGTTTATTTTAGAGAATATACAATCGGTATTTTTCGGATCGCGACTGATAATGATACGTCTAATTATCCGACCAGTCCTTCTAAAGTGTTTTTAAACTTTATTCACTCGTTAAGTTTGTTTGATAAAAAGGTAAAGGAGTATGGTAAAAAACAAATGCTTTTACCTGTTTATAAGCCTACTTTTTTACTATACGAATACTTTGTTTTTTTTTCATTATGCGATATTTTCCTTAAGCTGAAGTTTCATAATGATGAAGAACCGTTAGCTGAACAGATTTTAATGCATATTAAAGATGATGAGCTAATGGATGGTGCATTTGTAAAGCTTGAAAACAAAGAATGGATTATTAGCTTAGTGTATAACGAAATCATTGAAGGAAGTCCACAAGTATCACTGTTGAAAGGAACTAATTTTTTTAGCGGTGAAGAATCTAAGAAGCCCGATATTCGGTTAGATTTTTACCGAAAAAAAAATAATGAATATGTTGCATCAATCATTTTTGAAATTAAATATAGCCCTATGTTTAATATTTACCAACCAGTAGGAAACACAAAAGCTATGGAACAAATGTATAAATACTGGGGACTTAAATATGTGGAACGTGTGAATGGTAAATTATCATTTGTGCGAAAACCGATCAATGAAGTAATTTGCTTATATCCAGGAAGTAATGTTCATCGTAAAGTTTTAGAGGCAGGTTGCGGAACTTATATTCAGTTTTACCCTAAGAAAAAGGGCGAGGATTTTTATGAGCTAGTAGGTGAAAGGGAATTAGTAGAAATTATTAATAAAACCCTTGAAGAAATAAAGTGATTTTCGAACTTAAACTTGGAACAAATTGTTCAAAGTTAGCTACGCTATCAGAAAAAACAGTGCCCTATACCGAACGAAAGGCGTAGGGCATATTTTTTCTAAACAAGAAGTATTGTGGTTTGACATTTCGTTACATTGTCTATATCTTATTTTAAATTGGAAATGTATATTACAAAACTAATTATGTTATAATTCGGAATTCACATTTTATACATAATTACTTATGAAAGCGTTGCCAAAAGCTAAATTTTACCATACAATAGAGCCATGTACTCAAGATATTTATATAATTTTTTAACAAAATAACTAAATAGAATTCATGTGAGTTTATTAAAATTTGGTATAAACATAGGTTTATAGACGTAAGATAAGAATATTTATATAGGAATTTTAGGGGTGAATGAGAGTGTTTCGTGTTATTCATACAAATGAAGAGAATAATTTATTTAACGAGCTTTGGGGAGATTTTTGTGAAGAAAACGAAATGCCTTTTTTAAAAAGACATAATCAAGTTACTCGTTATGGTATTTGTAATTCGGATAAAAAGTTAATTGGCACATTGGAGTTTGATAAATTTGAGTTTGGCAGTGAAGACAAAAACAAATATTATTATAATTTTTCCGAAAACAAGTATATTAAATATATCCAAAATGAAGAAATCTATGAAATTAGTAAGTTATTAATTACCCGAGAAAATAGAGGGAAAGGGTTTTTTAAACATATTTTATTGGCTTGTTATGATCATGCGATGAATAGTAACGCTGATTGGTATATTGGTACAATTAATAAAAGACTTTATATGTTTGCTAGAAGTGTAGGGTTTAAAATCTTACCTATAGACGAGTATTTCGAAATTAGTGATGATATTATTGCTGTTCCTTTTTTACTGGATATCAAGCATGCAATTAAACTATTGAAACATTCAGATGAATTTAAAGAAATATTGATGTATTACGATAAATAATATTACGAAAAGCTCAGGGGATACCCTGAGTTTTTCTATACTAGTGAAAAGAGAAATTGTTAATTAAGGAAGATTTTTCAATGAAAAGGAAGTTGTATGAAGTGATTTCCACTACAGCTTTCTCGCTTTCCATGGGGCTAGAGCTGAGCTTCCTCGGCGCGCCTGCTTTGTCTCAATATAGAAATGAATTACTCAATATTTTTGCCTATCTCAATCGATTATCTACTTATAATTTCAACACACTAAAAAAACTCAGGGGAATTCCTGAGTTTTTCAAATTGCACTATTCTTGCTCAAGAATAGAAGCTGTTTGATTTGTTTGATTATAAGCGGTTTGACAAGCTTGTAGAGCTTGTTCAATTCTTTCGTGATTTTGTGGTTTTTCAACAGTTTCTAATGCAGATTGAAGACATTCAATAGCGTGTTTAAGTTCAGTTGTAGCATCCTGAGTAAATTGACGAGCATTTTTTTGCATAGAAATTCCTCCCTTCATTCATTTTTATTTTTACCAACATTAATTTAAGTATGTAAAAAAACGCAGCAGAGAAAATCTGCTACGCTTCTGAACTCTTATTAAGTTTTCGTACTGAATTATGTCTAACGATTAAACTCCAAAAATTGATAAGATTGCAAACCGCTTTTTTGGTTTAAATGTTAGAATTTTTTTCTGATCCTCTAAATCAGCTTTTAATAAAGTTACTTGTTCATTTAATTGGTCAACTTGATTTTCAAGGGTACCAATTACTTTTTTTAAGTCTTCTATTTCGCAGCGATGTTCCAATATTTGCACTGAAACAACCTCGTTTGCTTTTGTTTCAACCTTTTCTTCAAGTTTGATTAATTTTTGAGTTAATTCTCTAATCATATCAATACTGTCAGTTTCCATTTGTTTTGATTCAACTACTTGAATTGATTCTTCATAAATTTCTTTAATTTGCTCTATTTGTTCATCTGTAAATAAATAACCATTATTGGATTTCTCTAATTTTAAATCACCTTTTTTTGAAAATAATAAAACTTTTTTATTTGTTAGTTGAAGCTGTTCCGCTACTTGAGAAGTTGTATACATTGCCATTCCTCCTCTAATAATTTATATATAAACAGTTCTTTATTAAATTCGACTTTCCTTTATGGTTGACAAAACTAGTGTTGACTCGGCAAAAGTTCTTATAATACTTCGAATTTATTTGATATACCTATTAAAATGACTGTTTATGTAAACTTTTTTATTTTTATATTGTTTTTTAGCGAAGGGCAGGACATAGATGTTTAATTTGCTCTTTTGATGAAATACTTTTTAAAAATTTTTTGATAACAAATTATTTAACTGAATATACTAAGATAAGCCTAATTTTAAAATTTAGATTATGAAGATAGCCTTCACTTCCAAATGGAGGGATGACTCAGTTGTTAGGAATTGGAACTAAGCTACTTTTAGTTGTTGTATTAATTGCATTTACGGCCTTTTTTGTTGCTTCAGAATTTGCGATTGTTAAAATAAGAAGTTCAAGAATTGACCAGTTGTTAGGGGAAGGAAATAAAAAAGCAAGAGCTGTTAAAAAAGTAATTACCCATCTTGATGAATATCTTTCAGCTTGTCAACTTGGTATTACTGTTACGAGCTTAGGTTTAGGTTGGTTAGGTGAGCCAACGATAGATACGTTATTTACACCTTTAATCGAACATATGAATTTGAATCCTGCTTTTACAAAAACGGTTTCATTTTTAATCGCATTTGGGATTATTACATTTATTCATGTAGTTGTTGGTGAATTGGCTCCTAAAACAATTGCAATTCAAAAGGCAGAACAAATTACCTTAATGTTTGCTCCAGTTTTAATTTTATTTTACAAAATTACATATCCGTTTATATGGTTATTTAATAATTCAGCAAGACTAGTCTTAAAAATATTTGGACTTCCACCTGCATCCGAGCATGAGGTAGCGCATTCAGAAGAAGAATTAAGAATTTTACTTTCAGAAAGCTATAAGAGTGGCGAAATTAATCAATCTGAATTTAAGTATGTAAATAATATCTTTGATTTTAATATGCGAGTCGCTAAAGAAATTATGGTACCTAGAACGGAAATGACAGCAATTGATTTGCGCGAACCTTTTCATGAGAATATTCATTTTATGAGCACAGAAAAGTATACACGATTTCCTGTTGTAGATGGAGATAAAGACCATGTTGTCGGATTAATAAACTTTAAAGATGTTTTTACTGATTTTGTCCTTCATAAAGGAGATGCAGAGGTAAAAACACTTGAACAATATATTAGACCGATCATTCAGGTTATCGAATCAATTTCTGTTCATGATCTGCTTGTGAAAATGCAAAGAGAACATATACATATGTCGATTTTAGTTGATGAATATGGTGGAACTTCTGGGCTTGTAACCGTTGAAGACATTTTAGAAGAAATTGTTGGAGAAATTCGAGATGAGTTTGATGTTGATGAAAAAGAGGATATTACGAAAGTAAACGAAAATAAATTTATTATCGCTGGTAAAGTATTAATTAGTGAAATCAATGATGTTTTTAGTTTGGATATTGACGATACAGATGTCGATACAATTGGTGGTTGGGTTTTAACCGAAAATTTTGATGTCCAAGAGGGAGACTTTATTAAATTTCAAAACTGTACATTTAAAGTACTTAAACTAGATGGGCACTATATAAAATCAATTGAATTAACACGTGAACCAGTTAAAAAAACTGAAAGCCAAGAAGAAAGCGCAACTTAAATTGTCAAACAATTAAGCTGCGCTTTTATCTATCATTTTTAAAATTTCACATACCGTAGTAATTAAAAATCAGTTGATTTAAAAAGGGCATCTTTTACAAAAATTTCGTTCTTCTCAATTGCTTTGCTATGAGTCACCACTAGTCCGATTGGGGTAGGGACGGGTAGATTATTGACAAGTGAAAATGGAATATTCTTATTCTTAGCCATTAAAATATATTTTGAGATTGAATTGTAAGGAAGGGTACCATTTAATAATAATGTGACATCCTTGTTCTTAATTGAATTTTCAACGTTTGGATAAATTGAATTTGACATAACTTGACTAGTTGTTAATGCAATTTCAATTCTCTCGCGAATTGTGCCTAAAAAAACGTTTCGTTCTTCAATTTTTACTTGCTTTTCACCATAGATACCTTTAATTAAATAATCTTCAACATTATTACTAGCCATCGAAAAACCTACTTTCAGTTTATTAATTTAATTGTATCTAAATTTATTCTATTCTACATACGATATTATTGACATTTTTTCATACTTTTAGTTTATTAATAACTGACTAAAAGATTGAATAGGAGAATTTTGAAAGCCAATTTTAAAATTAATTGGATCTTAGCTTCATTATAATTATAATTTTAATTTTATGTAAAATCGGAAAATTGTAAAAAATAATACCTTTTTGTAATAAATTCGACAAATTTTTATTTTTTACTTAACGAATATTTAAAAATTTGATACTATTTAATTAATAGATTTTTATTGGAGGTGTTCCTTATTGATAAATCAATAGAGAGTAGGTATAGCTCTTTCATAAAGGAAAGTATGCCTACATTAACGAAGAATTGGGTCGCTCAAGCGGTAATTAGCGATGATGATCCATTTAAATCCGAGATTATCATTAATGGAACCAAATTGATTGATTATACATTATTATTTATTGAAGGTAAAATTAATGAGGATCAAGTAGTAGATTTGGCACATAAAATAGCCCTTGAACGAGCGAAAGCCAGCGCAAACATCGGTGATTTTGTATATAACTCGAATATAGGCAGAAGTGAACTTTTTAAACATTTGTCAGAATTTGAAGAAAGTATTAGCTTACTTCAACCACTAATTAATAAAATAAACTATGTTTTTGACCAGTTTATTTATTTTACAGTTAAACAGTATTCTTATATTATTACTCAAGACATTGAAGAAAAGAAGCACTTCATAGATGAAACACATAAAGAACGACTTACAATTCTTGGTCAAATGTCAGCTAGTTTTGTACATGAATTTAGAAATCCACTTACTTCAATTATTGGATTTGTAAAATTACTTAAAGGTGATCATCCGGAATTGAAATATTTAGACATAATAGATCATGAATTGCATCAATTAAATTTTAGAATTGATCAATTTCTTCATGTTTCGAAAAAAGATCATGATCAAATGGTGGAGAACTTTTTAATAAATGATTTATTCAAAGAGATAACTGATTTTCTATATCCAAGTATTGTAAATTCGAATGTTATTTTACAAGAAGGACTTTTTAATCATATATACATACCAGGTTTCCGAAACGAACTTCGCCAAGTTTTACTTAATATACTGATGAATTCAATTGATGCACTTGCTGAAAACAACGGTCAAAAAACGATTCATTATCAAGTTGTCGATTTAGAAGATAAAATTGAAATTCAAATTAGAAATAATGGCCCTAAAATAAGTGAAGAAAGCATACGGACAATTTTTGAACCATTTGTTACGACAAAAAATCATGGTACTGGAATTGGTTTATTTGTATGTAAACAAATTGTAGAAAAACACGATGGTAAAATCGAATGTATTTCTGATGAGGATTGGACAGCATTTTGCATAACTCTGCCAAAAGAGGCATAAAAAAACTCGGAAAAAACCCGAGTTTTTTTATTTTACTAACATAATTTTATAACATCAAATTTTGAATCCCCACCAATACTCCCAACTGACACTAAATCATATACTATATTTTCTTGAAATTTTGATTGATAAAGCGGCAGAATAATTAATTTTGTACCTGATAACCTTATTTCTAAATTAACAGTCATAGGTGAAATAGGGAGATATTCTGATGCATTTTTATATTGTACATTTGAAAAAACAACGTCTCCTTCCCCAGCTTTTACAGCAAAATCAAGATTAGTTGAACTAGGAGATAAGTTAATAAAACGAATTTTAGCTTCTCCTAAAGGTAATGAAAGATCATCTGTATAAGAAAATAGTGAAATCTGCTCTACGTTAGCACCTATTGCAATTGTATAATTTTGCTCATCATGTAACGATATTTCTTCAGAGTGTATCGGATTGGATAAATCCCCAGTTTTGAAAATGTCAATATGGTGTACTCCAGAAGAAATGGTTAAATAATGAGTCGAGTTTTTAAATGATAAATTAGATATTAATGGTTTTTTATTAATAAAAATATCAATGCTAGTGTAGTTCGGGATTACATTTAATAGTCTAATAAAGGATAAATTTTGTTTTATTATCGCATGTTTTTTATGACTTAATGGTGCAGCATTTGTTAATAATCTTTCAAACGAATCAAACTGCTGATATTTGATATGGTAAAAATTATCATTGTTATTTGTATTTGTATTTGATGAAAATTGATTAACGATATTTGGTTTCAAACGATCCATATGCTCGACTTCCTTCAAATTACACACCTCCTATATGTATCATTCAACCGTCCCACTAAAACTATTATTCAATATATAGATAATTATGAATTATTTTCTATTTAAAACTTTAACCAAAAGATTGCAAAGAGTATTATCTAATGATTTTTGAAGGAAATCAAAATGAATTGGTGCGTAACGTATGGCGCAATCGAGCATCCAATTCGTTTTCTATTCTTCAAATGATATTGTGGATCAAAAATATGGAAAGAATCGAAGAAACGAAAAACATAGACAAGACTCAGAAAGATAGACTTAGGGCAGATTCGAAAGCAAAAAAGAATAAAAGGAAATGATAAAATTAGAAAGATTGATAATAATATTTTATAAACTTATAAAGGTATAGGAGAAAATTATGGCTTTAAGTGCAACTGTAAATTATAAAGATAAAAGTGTTAAAAGCTTTGTAATAGAAGAACATCTTCATGATGAAATATTTGAAAAAAATACAGTGTGGAAATCATATATACAACTTTCAAAGATAAGTGATTATTATCTTTATGGATTGAAAATGAATAAAAAAGATTTTTTTCAATTTATTGAAGAGTGGGAGGAATATTCAAAATGGATACAAACTACTTATCAGATAGAATATGAAAAAATATTGATTGATTTGAGAAAAATATATCATTTCAATGAAGTAAGTTATGTGAAATTTATGGGTGATTGATTTGGTTAATTAAACTAATTGGTTTAGAAAGATATTATGCCTATGTAACTAAAACATTGTTAGTTCGATAACATTTTGGAGCTCTAATCAGCTCTTTTTTTTTGAAAAAATGGTAGTTTAGTACCAAAAGGATTGTTTAATTTTATATGAAAAAATGAGAGATTTCCCAAAATTATATAATACGTTAAGTTGATATAATTAACTTAAAAATATTTGAAGGTGGAGTAAATATGAAGAAATTTATATGGGTACTACTTTGTATTAGTGTATTTTCATTATTATCTGGATGCAATTCGGATAACAAGAGTTTTTCAGAGTTGTATCAAGGAAATTTAAATGAAATTAGCAAAATTAAAATTACTAACGGTCAGAACGGGGAAAACAGAGTAATAACAGAAAAGAAAGCAATTGATAATTTTATTAGTGATATTAAAGATATTAAAGTTGCCCAAAATAAAAATACTGATGTAAAGGGATGGTCATACAGTGTTACATTGTATAATCAAGACAAAAAGTTAATGAGTTTCACAACTAGTGAAATAGAAGGAAAGACAAAAAAAGATGATACAACATTAGTTATAGCAATTGAAACATTATTGAATCTAGAGTAAATTTTATTCAACTAAGCAATGCCTTAGTCGAACAATTTGATCGACGTTCTGCCGTTTTTTTTTTATTGAAGACAATGGGAGATTAGTTGAAAAAGGATTGTCTGAAACTACATAAAAAAGTGGAATTCTCCTCCAAATTATAGAACTCTCTTATGTAAAATAAGAAAAGCTTATTGTCCTGTCCCTTTCATTAGATTGGTTATCTGAAACAATACACATTATCGATTTAAACAATAATAAGGAAATCGATAATGGCTTGACTTGGTCAATTTTTATTGGAAATAAAAATCATGATAAAGAATAAAAATAATAAAAATATATTGACATTTTCATATTTATATATAAAATAATTATTAATAAAATGTTTCAGAGATGTGACAACAAAACGACTGTGAAAGGACGAGTAGTAGTAGGACGTAGACAAAGCGAGTCAGGGGTGGTGTGAGCCTGATACGAAGCCTATTATGAAGAACCTCCTGGAGTCGCTGACCGAAATCCTTTAGAGGAAAGTAGACTTAGCCGTGATCTTCGACGTTACAAGAAGAGCAGTATCGAGATCTCTCTAATCTCCGTACTGAATAAGTGAGCAACCTCTGTTGCTAATTTGGGTGGTACCGCGGAACCAAAGCCTTTCGTCCCAGTTTTTTTGGGAAAGAAGGGCTTTTTTTGTTGGCTTTTTTCTACTACATCCAAACATTTTAGGGGGAAATAGACATGTATCAATCATTAATGACAGTAAGAGAGACACAAATCGCAATTAAGGAAGTTAAGACATTTTTTGAGGAACAATTAGCAAAACGTCTTGGGATGTTCCGCGTATCTGCACCATTATTCGTAACAAAAAAATCAGGTTTAAACGATCACTTAAACGGTGTAGAACGCCCAATTGAATTTGATATGCTTCATTCAGGAGAAGAGTTAGAAATTGTTCACTCACTAGCAAAATGGAAACGATTTGCACTGCATGAATATGGTTACGAAGCTGGTGAAGGTATCTATACAAACATGAACGCGATTCGACGTGATGAGGAACTAGATGCTACGCATTCAATTTACGTTGACCAATGGGATTGGGAAAAAATTATTCAAAAAGAATGGCGTACAGTAGATTATTTACAAGAAACTGTACAGACAATTTATGGAATCTTTAAAGAATTGGAAAATCATTTATTTGAAAAATATCCGTATCTTGGGAAGTATTTACCAGAAGAGATCGTATTTATTACATCCCAGGAGTTAGAAGATAAATATCCAGAGTTAACACCAAAAGATCGTGAGCATGCGATTGCAAAAGAACACGGAGCAGTTTTTATTATCGGAATCGGCGATGTACTTCGTTCAGGTGAAAAACATGATGGACGCGCAGCTGACTATGACGACTGGAAATTAAACGGTGATATCTTATTCTGGCATCCAGTATTGCAATCTTCATTTGAATTATCATCAATGGGTATTCGTGTTGATAGTAAATCACTTGATGAGCAGCTAACGAAGACAGGTGAAGATTTCAAACGCGAGTATAATTTTCATAAAGGTATTTTAGAAGATGTGCTTCCACTAACACTTGGTGGTGGTATAGGGCAATCAAGAATGTGCATGTACTTCTTACGAAAAGCACATATTGGTGAAGTTCAATCTTCTGTATGGCCTGATGAAATGCGAGAAGCATGTAAGAAGGAAAACATTCATTTGTTTTAAGACAAATTAGCAATAAATAAAAGCATGCCTCTATATCTTTTGTTAATACATATTCATTAGAGAATTGAAGTTTAATAACATGTAGACTGTTTCAGCAGTCTATTTTTTTTATGTTAAATGGCAAATCATTATACGTTTTCAAACAATAGTCTGATTTATAAATGTTGGTTTGCAAATTATTTTGATTTTTTTCTTGACTTGAAATCCATTTCATAACTTAGATTGAAAATAAGTTGAATTTCAACAAAGGGGGAAGAAAGATGATTAGAAAAGTTAATCTTCACCAGGACGAATTTGTATTAGCTACTATTACAGGTTTAGTAGATATTTTTGATGGGATGCAAAATATCTACTATGGAGACTTGTTTTTAACAAATAAAAGATTATTTATAGAAAGCAATAAACTTATAGATTTTGAAAAGTCTTTTTGGTTTGAAGGAGAGATGGACACTATCAAAAATTCTACCCTTATTGTAGGGGAACACAGAATTGAGGTAAGATGGGCGTACAGTGGAAATCTAATTTACTTTATAAAAGCTTTTCAGATGTTGAAAGCAAGTGTGTAGTAATCTTCATCAGAGGTTGTTGTGGGAGGTAAGTGATGGCAAATATTAACGATATTGCAAAATTAGCAGGTGTATCCGTCTCTACTGTTTCTAGAGTTCTTAACAATTATAAGTATGTTGCTAGTGATAAAAGAGAAGCTGTCCTTAAAGTTATTGAAGAAATGAATTATACACCAAATAAAAATGCGATTGATTTAATACGAGGAGAAACAAGAACAATCGGTGTTATTCTCCCATATAACAATAATCCAGCATTCGATCAAATCTTGAACGGAGTCTTGAACAAAGCATTGGAAAATGATTTTTTGATTACGGTGCTTCCTTCAAATTATAGTAAAGAAAAAGAAGTGGAATATCTGCAAAAATTAAAAAGTAAGCTATATGATGGGATCATTATTGCTTCAAGGGCAAATGATTGGGAGACGATCCTTCCTTATAGCGAATATGGAACGATCGTAGCTTGTGAATATACACAGCACAAGGAAATTGGATGTTCCTATATGGACCGTTATTCTTCTTATCTAGATGCCTTTCAATTATTAAAAAATAAAGGACATTATAAGGTAGCTTTCACAACAGCTAGGCTAAAGAGCAATAGTACAAATCAAATGATTGAAGCTTATACTGAGATTTTTGGTGAGCTTCAACCTAAATATCATATATCTGATTGTCATACCTTAGAAGATGGTTACATGGCAGCAAAGAAATTCTTGCAATTGTCAAAAAGACCAACAGCCATCTATGCGAATGGAGATGAGGTGGCTGGTGGTATGTATTTATTTGCTAAGTCTCAACAATTGAAAATCCCAAGTGATTTAGCGATCATTGGTCAAGAAAATCAACCGATTGGAATCGGTATGGGGATCTCTACAGTGGATCACCAATTAATGAAAGTCGGTGCACAGGCTTGTGACTTAGTAATAAATAAGTCTACAGAAAAAGTAAAAATACCGTATCGCATTGTGGAAAGAGATTCAGTTTAAATCACATTTTTGGTGGTATTAACAAAGAGGCTATTTATAACATAGATAAAAAATTAGTTTAAAGTGGGGAAAGAAAATGAGTAAAAAATTTATAGTTTTTGACATTGATGGAACGTTACTCACGACAGAAATGAAGTTTTTAGACAGTACAAAAGAAGCTTTAATTTCACTTAAAGAAAAAGGACATGAGATCGGGATTGCGACAGGAAGGGACTACACTTCAGCAATAGCAATCGTTGATGAGCTTGAAATTGATACTTATGTTTTATGTAATGGATCAATTGGATATGTCCGACATGAGTTGGCGCATGAGGAAAACTTTACAAAGCAATCTATTATGCAATTAATTAAAATTGCAACAGAAAACAATGATCAGATTGTATTCCAAACAGCGAGCGGATTAAAAAGACATTTCGAGCTACCAGGAGATTCGTTAACGAATGCCTACGATAGTCTAGGATTGATCATTCCTGAGTTTGATGATCTGTATTGGGAACAAAATTCAATTATTCAAGCAATGCTTTTTTGTAAGCCAGAAGATCTTCCAAAATATGATATCAATGAATTTAGATATGTTAGTTGGCATAAATTTGGCTCTGATGTCATTCCGAAAGAAGGATCAAAAGCAAAAACTATTTTGAAAATCGCAGAAGAAAATGGATTTAAGCAGGAGGATATCATCTTTTTCGGAGATGGAATGAACGACATCGAACTGATGGAACACTCAGGAGTTGGGGTTGCAATGGGAAATGCCGAAACAGAAGTAAAAGAAAAAGCCAATTTAATAACAGATAGTTGCGATGAACATGGAATTTACAATGCTCTTAAGAAAATGTTATTAATATAATATATGGTGAGATTATTAAAGAAAAAATCAACTAATGGATGAATTAGTTAAATAACTTCCTCGACTAAAAAACTGCAAAAATAAACAGGATTGTCTAATTTGACAATCCTGTTTTTCAACATCTTTTATAATAATCCTAAAATAATTAATTAACGTCAAATCTTGTCTCCTCTTTAACACACCCTACTTATACTAAATCGTATAATGTATTTTCTTTAAATTTCGTTTTATACGGTGGAACAAGCCAAATTGTTTATAATTAACTTGGAACATAAAATCCTTTTTTTTACCCCTTTTTTCAAACTCCATTCCTTCGATGAACTCCAACCTTTATTCCCATTTATAATATAATTCATTAGAAAGAAAATTGAGAATTATTTTATATTTAAAACTCTTAAAATAGTTATTGCATTTTAGACTCAAAATTTAATAGAATACTTTTAATATAGTTTTTTACAACTAAATATAAGCTAATTAAGTTCAGTCACTTTTATTTTAAAGTGATTCTTAATACGCTCGTATAATTTTGGAAATAAACGGTCCAAGAGTATCTACCAAACTGCCGTATAGTTTGACTACGAGAGATATGACATAACATAATCTCTCCTATTTTTTAGGGGGAATAAGCAAATGAACTTACATGAAATGAAAACATCCACAAAGGCTGAAAAAGCTGACTTTTTAATAAAAAATGGAAAAATAATTAATGTATTTACAAAAGAAATAATAGAGGATTCGATTGCGATTACTAATGGAATCATTGTTGGAATCGGTGAGTATGAAGCGAATATAGTAATTGATGCAGAAGGTAAATATATTTCACCAGGCTTCATTGATTCACATGTTCATATCGAGTCCTCTATGGTGTTACCTAGTGAATATGCAAAAACAGTGCTACCACATGGAGTTACGACTGTCATAACAGATCCGCATGAGATTGCAAATGTTGCTGGGGTTAATGGGATTAAAATGATGTTAGATGCTTCAGAAAATATTCCATTAGACGTTCGGGTGATGCTACCGTCTTGTGTTCCTGCAACTTCGTTAGAGCGTGGGGGAGCGGTACTTTATGCAGAGCATTTAGAGCCATTTATGAGTCATCCAAGAGTGTTAGGTTTAGCAGAAGTAATGGATTATCCTTCTGTTATGACGATGGAAAAACAGATGATGGATAAATTAAATTTAGCACATAAATATCAAATGCCGATAGATGGTCATTTAGCAGGACTAACTAAAAATGAAATTAACGCATATTCCTATGCTGGTATTTCAACAGATCATGAATGTACAAATGTTCAAGAAGTGCTTGAAAGACTTAGAGTAGGGATGTATGTTGCATTTAGAGAAGGGTCCGCTGCAAGAAATCTAAAGGATTTGTTACCTGCAGTAAATGAAAGAAATGCTGGGCGTATTATGTATTGTACTGATGATAAACATTTAGACGATATTATGAAAGAGGGTTCGATTGATTTTTGTATTCGAACAGCAATCGAATATGGGATTCATCCAGTAACTGCCTATTCAATGGCGACTTTAAATCCAGCTACTTGCTATGGTTTAAAACAAAAAGGTGCAATAGCTCCTGGATATGAAGCAAACTTTGTATTTTTAAGTGATTTAGAATTAGTAGAAATTACTGATGTATGGTGTAAAAATGAATTTACCGTAAGAAATAGTCAAAATACCTATTTTATAAAAAATGAAGAGTCAAAATTGATTGAATCTAAATTAAGCTTAGGTGATATAAAGATTGAAGATCTTGAGTTGAAAACAGACTCACAAACGTTCGCTAACATTATTGAAATTAATCCGAATAGTATTGTTACAAATCATATAATTGATAAAATCACGATTGAAAATAATTCATTCAAGCCAAGTGCAAAAGAAAACTTAAGTAAAATAGCAGTAATCGATCGCTATCATTCAGAAAAAGAAATTGGTTTAGGAATTGTTAAAGGTCTAAATTTAATTGATGGAGCGATCGCAACGACCATTGCTCATGATTCTCACCAATTAATCGTTGCCGGCATGAATGATGATGATATGTATGTTGCGGTCAAGACAATTGAAGAAATGAACGGTGGAATTGTTATCGTATCTTCGGGAAAAGTAATCGCTAAATTATCATTACCAATTGGAGGATTAATGAGTAATCAGTCTGCAGAAGAAGTAGAAGCAGGTTTACATCAAATTGAGAATTCTTTGCTAAAAATCAGACCTAACAATACGTTTAATGCTTTCTTAACTTTATCTTTCCTTGCATTACCTGTTATACCGAGTATAAAAATTACGACTAAAGGTTTATTTAGTGTAAATGAATTTAAATTTATTCCTGTTTTGGTTAATGAGTAAAATAGAATACTGTACTAAATGAGACTCCGAGAATTGGGGTCTTTTTGAAGTTTAAACAGTTTGATAGGTCACATTACCTAAAATTAAATTTGAATTTTTAAATAGAATTGATGAAATTCTTATACAATAGTAAATGAGAAATATTCGATAAACAATCAGTTAAAATGGATTTAGGAGAAGAATGCATGTCAGAAGTGATTTTTAACCATTTAAGAAAAGTCCCACTCTTTAAAAGCCTTACAGATGTAGAGCTTCAATCTATTGTGGACATTTCATATACAAGAGAATATATTGCAAAATCATTTATCTTTATGCAAGGAGAAAGTCTAGACAGAGTATTTTTTATCCATTCCGGTAAAATAAAAATACATATAAATGATCTGTCAGGGAAAGAGCAAATTGTTTCGATTCCACAAGCTGAAGAAATGTTTCCTCATGTTGGTTTATTTCTTAAAGGTACTTTTCCTGCACATGCTGAAGTTATTAAAGCTGCCAAATTAATTGTTTTACCAATTGCAGATTTTGAGCTAATACTAATTAAACATCCTGAATTATGCATTAAATTATTTAAGTTTCTTAGCGAAAAGATTGTTGATTTACAAGCGAGGTTAATTGAACAAACACTTCATAATTCATACGACAAAATCACCATGTTATTACGACGACTATGTAAGTCAAATGGAATACCATTAAATAGTAATCAATTTAAAATAACAACCCATTTTACCAATCGTGAGCTTGCAAATATGATTGGTACATCAAGGGAAACGGTTAATCGAACAATCAATCAATTAAGAAAAAAAGAAGTAATTAGCATGGATACGGAAGGTTTTATTATCATAAATATAGACAAACTCGAAAATGAGCTTTATTAAGAATAAGAAAAAAAGGCATATGAAGTTAAAGTTCATAGGCCTTTATAAGTTTTCACAAATTTTTAAACCCGTAATATTTGATTAATCTCTTTCGATTACTCGATTAAATAAGATATTATTTTCTAAATGGATATGTTGGAATGTATCAGCCTCAAGAGCCTCAAGTCTTTGATAGACAAGACGATAAGTTCCACAAGCTTCAACTGGAGGAGTAAAGTCATTCGTAATTTCACGTAATTCCTTTAAGATATTACCAGCAGAGTTATTGTCACTTTCTAATTCGTCAACGATTTTATTTAGTTTATTACGATTTTCAGCAGTAGGATTTTGTTCATGCTCTAATATTAGCTTAAAGTCTACTGATTCTTCCTTCCAAGTATGTTGTTCCAGTTCTGTTTTTAAGTCAAAAAATAATTTGTGTAAGTGTACTAAATGAGGATGAGATTGACCGTGAACTCGCATTACTTTCGTTACATATGGGCTTAAAAGTGGTAATTCTTCGTTTAAAAAGCGATGATGTTTGTTCACAATATGAGCAATTAATTCTTTATTTGAAGCTTTATTATAATCAATTTCTGCTTCGTTTATTTGTTTAGATTCATGATAAAGTGTATTTAATTTTGTTAAAATCTCTTCAACGTTCAAATTTTTTTCTTTAATCGCTTCAATTAGTGGTCTATTACCACCACAGCAAAAATCAATTCGATATGATTTAAAAAGGTCACTAGCCTTTGGAAATTCGGTAACAATCTTGCTAATTTTATCAAATTGATTATATGGTTGATTCATAAAAAAGCCTCCATCATTTTTTTTTCTAACTAGAAAAAGAATAACAATTTGAGGAACTATATTTTGTGATATAAATCACAAGTTTGCATTTTTATATTAAAGAGTGAAAATATGAAAAGTAAATAAATTATTTGTAGATTTCTTTAGTGTCAAGGTGTATAGGTAGGAATTTTAAAAAACTCTGGTTCAAAAGAGTATATGTCATTTTGTTAAATTATTCACATAGTGGACAAAGGATAAGATTTTTGTACTTGGTTTAATCACTAAAACTGAGATATACATGTAAACAGATTGAAAAATGACTCAAGCAATTCCTGAGTCATTTTGTTTTTTTTAGGGTTAATTCTATTCAAATCAACAAAATCTATAATGAAGAAATTCTTATATACTGGACGAATTATAAAGACGAACTAAATGTGAAGAGTATGTATTACAAAGCATAAGGAGAGATTGTGTTGAGTGATAAGATAGATTTTTCAGAAAAAATCCATATAGGTGAATTGATTGCAGTTTCAAACGTGTACGGATTAACGCCATATACCCTTCTTTTAGAACTAGAAAAAGGTACGATTGAAGTATTTCTTTCGATAAATGAATTTAACGGGAAATATAGTGATACGACAGATCTTGACTGGTGTCAATTAAATAACGGAAAGGTATTTTCTAAAAAAATGAATGACTAAAATTAAGTTCTGCTAATTTTAAAATTTAACATTGAAAACAACTCGATAAATTAATAATCTAACTAATCAGGTAAATACCCTATCTAAAAGGTAGGGTTTTGATTAAACGTTTTTTTTAAGTTCTTTTATTTAATACGATTTCACCAAACATGGCTAATTGATCATTATTTAGACTTTCTTTATCAATTGTTGGCATGACAACAGATAGTAGGAAATTAACCTCATTATTTAATCGATGAATCTCTTCTAACAATTCAATTTGTATGCCTTTCATTTCGCTTATTACCTCTAAAAACAAATCTTCTTTATTCTCATTTAATTCATTCAGTTTACTACTCATATCAAACACCTCCAAAGAGATTATTCGTTACATAATATTCAATATCCTTTTTGTATTAAGAATTTTTAACATTTCTATAAAGTAAAAAAACTCAGCCAATCATTTAATTTTGGCATGAGTGGGATTTTTCATTTTAAAAAAGTACAAATTTTCTCGCTTCTTAAGGATGTAGTATTCATTCTCCAATATTATCTTCAAACCATTCCTGCAGGTCTTTTAAAGATGTAAAGGAAAAAATTTCTTCACCATTTTGTCCATTATCAGTACCATTATTACCCCTTAAAGTAATTTGACCTTCTTCTCCAGAAATTAAGATTGCATATGGATGGTTTAAATTAATAAATCTCGCATCTAAATTATTATCAATCCAATTTTTACTACTTAAAAATGCTTCGTAATGATCCATATTGATTCCTCCTATCGATGATATTGTTCCAACTTATAAAAAAAATACGCAAGTATTTAGGTTTATAAGGCGTAAAGATCCTTTTTTTAGTCCGTTTTTTTCGTATAGGGTCAATCGCTAGCTAAAGAATAATTTAAATTGCCAATAATTTCCGTATATAGAAGTTAAAAATAGAAAATTATAGAAAAGACAATGCAGCAAAAAAGGGGGGAGTTATTTGATTCGAAATAAACATAAATTGCTAAGAACGTTTAAGTCAAAAAAGAATGACGAAATAAATGTTCGACAAGATCCCCTATATGACAATTATGGTCAAAATATCGAAGCACTCGAATTAATTTATGATAATTGCTCAGACGTAATTTTTCGTTCCTTTTTACTATTCGGAAATACTAGGGCAACGATTATTTATATTGAAGGCCTTACAGATAAAGAAGGAATTGAAAATTTTGTTTTAGTGCCACTAATGGAAAAAGTAATAACCATAAAACAATCAATAAATGATGTAATTGAGGATAAAATTCCAGTTTCTAAAGTGAATAAGGTCATTTCATTTCAGCAATGTATTGATTCAATTTCATCTGGTAATCCAATTCTTTTATCAGAAGGTGTAAAAGCTGGGTTTTCTTTAGGGCTTGCAAAGTGGGAAAAACGGTCAATAGAGGAACCAACGGCTGAGGTTGGCATTAAAGGACCGCGTGAGGGATTTAATGAGTCAATAGAAATTAGTAAATCTCAAATACGTAGAATTATTAAAAGTCCTTCACTTAAAATGCTATCGCTGAAAATTGGGCGCTATACGAATACGACAATTGTTATTACCTACATTGAAGGAATTGCAGATCAAACGCTAATCGATGAAATCGTTAGCCGATTAACAGGTATTGAAGTAGATGGAATTTTGGAAAGTGAATACATTGAGGAATTGATTGAAGATAATCCTTTTTCGCCTTTTCCACAGATTTTGTCTACAGAACGTCCAGATGTAGTTTGCTCTAATTTACTTGAGGGAAGGGTAGGCATTTTAGTTGAAGGAACGCCGTTTTGCTTAATTGCTCCAATTTCATTTTTTTCATTGATTCAATCACATGAGGATTACTATCAACGATTTATCGTTAGTTCAGCGATTCGATGGTTACGCTATTTATTCCTTGGAATTTCACTTTTGCTTCCATCATTTTATGTTGCGATTATGACGTTTCATCAAGAAATGGTACCAACTAATTTGTTGCTAAGTATGGCAGCTTCTCGAGAACCAATTCCTTTTCCATCAATTGTAGAAGTATTGATTATGGAAGTTTCATTTGAAGCATTGCGGGAAGCAGGAGTTCGATTACCTAAGCAAATTGGAGCGGCCGTAAGTATTGTAGGTGCTTTAGTAATTGGTCAAGCAGCTGTTCAGGCAGGTTTGGTTTCTTCACCAATGGTAATTGTAGTGGCGATTACTGGAATTGCTTCATTCATGTTGCCTCGTTATATTGCAGGGATTGCGATTCGTTTGCTCAGATTCCCGATGATATTACTTGCTGGTTCATTGGGGTTAGTTGGAATTATGTTAGGTATAATCCTAATCGTCATCCATTTATGTAGCTTACGTTCATTTGGTGTTCCATATTTATCTCCACTGGCTCCGCTTAAAACTGAAGAACTAAAGGATGTCTTATGGAGAGCTCCCTTTTGGATGATGGATACACGTCCTCATCTCACAGGAAAGACTAATTTAAATCGTCAATCCGACGGACAATCACCAAAAAATGATAAATGAAATAGCCTTTAGTAAAAAAATTAAAGGAAAGACGAAAGGAGAATCAATTAATGAAACGTGTTCTCTATTTGTTATCCTTATGTGGATCGATTTTATTGTTAAGTGGTTGCTGGGATCGATTGGAGATAAATGATTTAGCCATTGTCACTGCAGTTGCCATAGATCGAGTAGATGATAAAACAATTGAGCTTTCAACTCAAATAATTATTCCGAAAGACTTAAGTTCTGGTAATGGACAAGCCGGAGTAGGTCAACAAAGTTCATTAACTGTTGTTAGATCTCAAAAAGGAAAAAATATTGCCGATGCAATCTCAAAACTGCAAACGAAATTACCGCGTAAAATATTTTGGGGACAGTGTGAGGTATACATTTTTAGTGAAGAATTAGCTAAAAAAGGTGTAAAAGAGCAAATGGATTTTTTACTTCGTCATCCTCAACCAAGGGAAAGAGCCTATTTATTCGTAAGTAAAATTGATCCAAAGCAAATACTCCAGATGTCTACACCAATAGAACGGTATTCAGCTGAAACAATTATGGGATTATCCGATTTTCGATTTTCAATGCAAGTCGATTTGCAGTCCTTTGAAGCAATGTTAACAAGGCAAGCTAATGCAGCTGCTATTCCATTACTAGATATATTGTCAGAACCAAAGAATGAGGACTCAGATCAATCCAATCGACTACCAGCCATTATCGGTACAGCTGTTTTTAAAAAGGATAAAATGATTGGACAGTTTTCGGAACGTGAAACTAGAGGAGTTCTATTATTAAGAAATGAACAGAAAGAATTTACTGTAACACTAAAATCCGCTGACATGAAAGGCAATGTGTCATTATATCCAGTTTTGCAGCATACAAAGCTTGTACCAGTAATACAGGGAGATAAATGGAAAATGCTTGTGAAAGTAAAGGCAGAAGGTGCAATTGTCCAAAACGGGACGAATTTAGACTATTCAAATCAACTACTTAAAAAGAAACTAGAAAAAGTTTTTCAAGAAAAGATTAAAGATGGAATAGAACAAACTCTTAAGCAAGTTCAACTAAACCTAAAAACTGATATTATAGGTTTTGCTGATGAGTTTCACAGAGTCTATCCGAAACAATGGAAAAAAGTCGAAAATCACTGGGATGAGAAATTTCCTACTGTAGAAGTAAAAATTGACGTCGATGCAAACATTCGAAGACAAGGCTATATTAACAAACCAGGAGCAATACCTGAGAAAGAGGTTCGGAATAAATGAAGTGGGGTTCTTTTATTTGTACAACAGTAATTGTAGCTCTAATTTTCATTTTTGAATGGAAAAAAATGAAGTCAGCTCCTAAAGAAGATCAGATTGGCTTTGTTTTGTTACTTTTATTAGCATGGATTTTTTCTTTGTTTAATCTACAGCAAATGGCTGGACCAATTACATGGGTTGAAGCTCTTTTTAAACCATTTGAAAAATATATGTAATGACAGATCAATTTTACAATTCTTAAAGGAACAAGATTATTTGAGAGCGGTTGTTTAGTAGAGCTATGAAAAAAATAATCTAAACTTCGGTCATAGCATTATTCCAAAAAGGAGGTAGACAATGGAGAAAGGAAAAATTTCATCGCTTCAAATGGCATTCATGCTGTATCCAACCATAATTGCTACAGCTATCCTCATGCTACCTAGTTTCACTGCTCAATACGCTAAACAAGATCTATGGCTGTCTCCGATTTGGGCGTGTTTAATCGGATTTTTAACTGTTTTCATAGCAATTCAATTAAATAAACTATACCCGAATCAAACAGTGATTCAATTTAGCCAGGAAATAGTAGGTCGCTTCTTTGGGAAAATAGTTGGATTACTATTTTTGATATTTTACATTCCTACTACAGGTTTAATTACTAGAAGTTATGGAGAATTTGTGGTCGACTCCTTTCTACCTCATACGCCAGTGGTTGTTATTACGGGATCTATGGTATTAGTCTGTTCTTTTGCGATTCGAGGAGGTATTGAATTACTAGGAAGAGTTGCAGATTTATTTGTGCCGATCTTTCTAATTACCCTTATTTTACTTTTACTCTTATTGCTTCCAGATTTTAACTTCAACAATTTATTGCCTATCATGGAAAATGGATTCATGCCTTCATTTAAAGGGTCAATCATACTACAAGGCTGGTTTACAGAATTTTTTTTAATCATCTTTCTCCTTCCATTTTTAAAGGATTCTAAAAAAGGGCCAAAATCAATTTCTTGGACTGTATTTGCAGTAATGATTACTTTAGTTATCGTAAATATGTCAACCTATGCTGTACTTGGAACAACAACTGCTTACAAAGTCTATCCTTTAATGAATGTAGCCCGATATATAAGTATTGCCAATTTTTTTGAACATTTAGAGGCAATTTTTATGGCAGTATGGATTTTAGGAACATTTGTTAAAATATCTATATTTTATTACGCCTCGGTACTAGTCGTTGCTCAGTTATTGAATCTATCTGATTACCGTCCAATCGTATTACCAGTTGGGATTCTAATCGTTGAATTTTGCTTTTGGTCATTGCCTAGTACAGTTGAAATTAGCCGTTATGAAACCGCAGCATTCCCATTTTATGCTCTTTTTGTTCAAACCATAATTCCTTTATTCTTGCTATTACTTTCGCTATTTAAAAGAAGTTTTCAAAAGCTAACCGAAAATTGAGCGTTGATCAAAACCAATTAGAACAAAAATAAAATTTTTATCACAAAGTTAATTTAAAGTGGTAAAAAATACACAATTTGAACTGTTAAAAATATTGTGTATTAGCATGTATAGGACAAACTTGCTTCCGGGAAGGCTTAAAGTAAGGAGGCGTTAAAATGGTTACTTTTGAAGTTTTATCTTTAATGTTTAGCTTTGGAATGTTTGTCATCGCCATTTTAGAATTTAAAGAAAAGGATCGAAATAAAAATTCTTAAGGACGCTCATGATATTAGATAGTAAACCTTGTAACACGCTATAAAAGCGTGTTTTTTTTATTTCAGTTTTATACAAAATTCACTTAATCTAAAATAATTATTGTACAATTATACTAGATTAAGTGAAAAAGTTAAGAAGGTGGATGTAGAAATGTATGATATTACAATAATCGGATCAGGTGTAAGTAGTATTTTTTTAGCATATACATTATTACAAACAAATCAAAAGGTATTAATACTTGAAAAAGGAAAATCATTAGAGGAAAGAACGTGTGGACTCGACCGAGGAGAAACTTGTAATTGTGAAGTTTGCGGTAAATTTTATGGCTTTGCAGGACTTGGGAAATCAGAAGGTAAATTTAATTATTCCTGTGATTTTGGTGGAGAATTGGCCCAAAAAGTAGGAAAAGAAAAGTTAATACAATTAATGGATGAAGTTGACGAATTATTATGCCTTTTCGGTGCTGACTCGGTGCAAAAATATTCGACTGTAAATGAAAAGCTAGCAAAGAAAGCGCAAGATTGTAATTTGCAAATGTTAACAACAGAAGTAAGACATCTTGGAACACAGCTTTCAACAGAAATATTTCAACGTTTGTATACTATTATAGCAAGTAAAGTTGATATTCGTTTCGAAGTTGATATTCAAAATCTGAGAAAAGAAATGAATACATTCACTATAAATACGAATCTAGGGAAATTTGAATCTAAACATGTTGTTTTTGCTACAGGTAGATCTGGAACAGATTGGCTAAAAGAGCAATGTACAGATCTCAATGTTAGGCAAGGGAAAACTCGTCTAGATTTAGGAATTAGAGTTGAAATGAAAGAACAACAATTGCGTTCAATTTTGGAAGATACTTTTGAAACAAAACTAGCGTTTGAATATGATGATGTTATTTCAACTACATATTGCATGAATCCAAAAGGTAGAATCGTTCGAAAGTTTCAGGAAGGTTTAGTCATGCCTGATGGACAAAATTTTAAAGAAAAGGAGACAGGAACAACTAATTTAAATTTTACATTGTTTACTCCTAACTATTTTCCTTCTTTAAAGGAAGCAAATCTTTATGCTAGTAAAATCATAGGAAGTATTAATAATGATTCAGATAGAATCGTAGTACAGCGATTAGGTGATCTACTTTGTGGAGAACCAACAACTGAAGTGAAAATGGAAGAAAATAGTATCATACCTACATTAAGTGCAGACTGCGGTGATTTAACGAAAGAAGTACCTTTATTTTATTTAACTATTTTACAAGGATTTTTAAATCAATTGGAAGAATTTATAGGAGAAACGATTGATAAAGATACTCTTCTTTATGGAATCGATGGAAAGTTTTATTCTCCTATTATTGAAACAGATTTAAACTTTCAAACTAGTTTAGACGGATTATTTGTCATTGGTGATGCTTCAGGCGTTACACATTCGTTATCTCAAGCAGCGGCTAGTGGTATTTATTTAGGTGAATTTTTGGCTAATAAAGAACAAAGTGAATTTGAAGTAACTAAATGAAAATTTCTTTTAAGATTTAAAAATTCATATAGTAGGTGATTCAATGACAAATAAAATTCATTTATATTTAATTCGACATGGTGAAACTTATTTAAATCGTTATAAAAGAATGCAAGGTTGGGCCGATAGTCCATTAACAGAAGAAGGAAAAATTGTTGCGATTGATTGTGGTAAGAGATTATCCGAAATTCAATTTGATCGCGTTTATACAAGTGATTCAGGCAGAACGGTTGAAACGGCCGAATTAATTTTACAACAAAACAATTACGAAATACCTGTCATCAGAAAAACAAAAGCCTTTCGAGAATCTTTTTTTGGTAGTTTTGAAGGAGAATTTTCAGCTGTAGCTTTAGGTAAAGTTGCAAAAGATAACGGTTATTCTTCATTTGGGGAACTAATGCGAAATCGAACACTTGAAGATATAACAAATTTTTTTAAAGAATCTGATCCATACCATCATGCCGAAAACTATAGTGAACTATGGAATCGTATAGAAAAAGGCCTTGATGAACTCATTATAGAAAACAATAAAAACGATGAAAATGTTTTAATCGTCACTCATGGAAATACAATCCGCAATATCGTAAAAAAATTTTCAGAGGAATTTAATATTGAATTAGAAATAAAGAACGCTAGTATTACATTATTGGAATATTCATCTGAAACTTATAAAGTGATTTCTTTTAATCAGTAAATGATTACGTTGAAATGCATATAAAAAGGTGAAAAGTGGAATTAAATTTTGTGAAAGTGCAAATAAAAAAGCTAAAACTGCAAATAAAATTTAAGGACCTGCAATTAAAAAAAGTAAAACTGCAAATAAAATCGTGTAAACTGCAAATAAGACCTTCATTTAAGTATAAAAATGAGTGATTCAGAGAAATATCAAGACAAACCAATGAATTAGACTTAAAGAACTAAAAAAACGATTCAAAACCATAAAAATAAACAAAAAAGAAGTCTCTTCGCGGGAAGAAAACAATAAAACACCAAAAGAAATGGCAACTAATTAGCATAAAAATTAGTTGCCTATTTTTATCAAAAATTCTCAACCTAAATCTCGTGTTTTATAAGCCACAATATTCATTGATGTTGCAATATGCGATTTTGGTAATTAAAAAATAGTAAAAGATTTTTAATAATTGTAAAAAGAATAGTTAATAACAAGTCACAATAAAGGAGATGAAATTGAAAAAACTAAATTTAATAGTAGTAAGCATTACATTATTAGTATTTATCTTAGCTGGTTGTATCAACAATACAAAAAAAACAGTAAAAGAAGAATACTCCTTATCAATTACAAAAATCGCTTATGATAGCCTTGATGCTGGTGACAGAAATGAATTATTAAATGACAAACCAGATGGTGTAGTGGAAAGGAAAGTTGTTACAAAAGATATCGCACACTTAATCGATATGAAATACGATGGAAAAGAAGTGTATGCAGTAACATTCAAAGTAAAAAATAGCGATTTATTAGGAGATATAACAGTTTATTTTGATGGTGAAAAACAGAAAGTAATCGGTAGAGGGTATAGAGAATAAAAAGGTAGGGATCTCCCCTACCTTTTTGATTTGCTATTTTACATGTAAATTTGTAGTTCAATTTTTCATTTATTTTTTAATTTTTTTCGCCCATTACTATTTTTACTTTTAATAACTGGTGAAGGTGCTTTAAAAAATTGCTTTATTGATTGCCTGTTCTTAGTTAAGTCTAACTTTAGTACTGCTCCCGAATGTTCTACAGTTTCATTCGTGTAGCCGGTATCTACTGGAATACTTAAGCGATCAATTTTTTCAATTGGTTGAGTAAATGCAATAGAGGCTAGTGAAAGTATGTCGTCTAGCTTTAAATCGGTGGAGACATATTTTGTTGTTTCGTCTAGTAAAAGCGGAACTCTAGCAATACCACCGAATGTATTTAACTTTTCTTTAACAGCACTTACTACTTTTAATAATACTTCCTGTTGACGTTGGACTCTTCCAAAATCGTTGTTTTGATCATGTCTAAAGCGAACGTATTTTAACAGCTGCTCACCATGTAAGTTGTTTTTTCCAGGTTTCATTTTCAAATTCATATCGTCAATTAAAGATTGACTAACATCTACAGTTATACCTTCTGGAACTATCGTATCTACGATGCCAACAAAACCTTTAAAATCGATGATGACTGTATGGTCAATTGGAATGCCGAGATTACGATAGATTGTATCCTTTAGTAGTTTTTCACCACCTAAATAATAGGCTTGATTTATTTTTCCATATCCATACTTATAACCCTTAATTTTGACATATGAATCCCTTAAAATTGAAGCTACCTTTAATGTACGGTCCTCAACATTATATTGAACAACTGCGATACTATCTGATCTAGAATTTTTTTCACCACGAGAATCAACACCGATGACAAGGAAAAATAAAGAGTTTTTTAACAGCTTATTTTTAAAGCTCATTTCTTGCCTATTTTTATGATTTGCTTCATTTCGACCCTCATTTGAGGGTTTAATTTGGCAACCAACTAAACAAAAAACAAGGATCGAAAGAAGGCATATTCGAAAAAATTTCAACATAATCTATTACTCCTTCTATGTAAATAAGTAAGTTTATTTGTATGTATTTTAGTTTATATTTCCCATCAAATATTTTGATAATACATAACTGATTTTAGAACAAAGTATAATAATGACTATTTGTACAGTAAAACTTCGATCGACGTAGGTCTTTTTTGTTATTAATTCGCAATATAATTGAGAGTAGAAAAAGTCTTGGGAAATTATTTTCTCGAGACTTTTTCTTTTTATGATTGGATTTTTATAATTTTTTAATGCCATTTTAGTAGTCATTCATTGAATATAAATGATAATTGATTAAATCTTACTTAAAATATAGACAAATGCCCATGTAACAAGGATTGTGAACCTTACATATACTTTATTGTGATTTCTAATATGTATTTGAAGGAGGCAATATACATGAAAGGTTATTCACCTTATTACGGCGGTGGCGGTTGTGGCTTTGGATGTGGCGGCGGAGGATTTGCGCTAATCGTTGTATTGTTTATTTTATTAATTATCATCGGTGCTTCATTTGTAAATTGCTAAAAACTATTGAGCGTCAGCCACTTAAACCGACTAACAACAAGTTAGTCGGTTTATTTCATTTCTAACTATGAATTCAATTAGTAGTTTTTTCACCATCTTTTTATAAATTGCATATAAAGAAGTAGGTATATAACTAGAAATTCTACTTAAATTAGTTTATTCAATTTGTCCTATTAAACAAGGAGGACCATAAATGAAAAATCAGCTTTATAAACCGCAAAGACATTGGAAGGATATTCCTTTATGGAAAGACGTTACCGATGAACAATGGAACGATTGGCTATGGCAATTAACGAATACTGTAAGAACATTGGATGATTTGAAGCAAGTGATTGATTTAACAAAGGATGAAGAAGAAGGAGTTAGAATATCCACAAAAACCATTCCTTTAAATATCACTCCATATTATGCTTCATTAATGAATCCTACTGATCCACGGTGTCCTATTCGAATGCAATCTGTACCAATTAGTAAAGAACTAAATAAAACAAAATATGATTCGGAAGACCCGCTCGGGGAAGATGACGATAGTCCAGTATCAGGTTTAACACATCGATACCCAGACAGAGTACTTTTTTTAGTGACAAATCAATGTTCAATGTATTGTCGCTACTGTACAAGACGTCGTTTTTCAGGCCAAATTGGAATGGGCGTACCAAAAAAACAATTAGACGAAGCAATTGCCTATATTCGTGATACAGAAGAAATTAGAGACGTACTTATATCTGGTGGAGATGGATTATTAATTAATGACAATATTTTAGAATATATTTTAAAAAATTTAAGAGCAATTGATCATGTAGAAATTATTAGAATAGGCACAAGAGCACCTGTAGTATTTCCTCAACGGATTACAGAAAACCTTTGCGAAATTTTAAAAAAATACCATCCAGTATGGTTAAACACGCATTTTAATACAAGTATTGAAGTTACCGAAGAAGCTAAAAAAGCATGTGAAATGCTTGCAAATGCTGGAGTTCCAGTAGGAAACCAGTCTGTTATCTTAACTGGAATTAATGACAGTGTACCAATTATGAAAAAGTTAATGCATGATTTAGTAAAAATCAGAGTCAGACCATATTATATTTATCAATGTGATTTATCAGAAGGAATTGGTCATTTTAGAGCACCAGTAGCTAAAGGATTAGAGATCATTGAAGGTTTGAGAGGTCATACTTCTGGTTATGCAGTACCTACTGCATTTTTTTCATGCAGAACTATTTAATCCAATATTTTTTATTTTTATATTAATTTTTGAACGATTTTAACAGTAATAATAACTAGGGGGGATTATTATTGAGTATCGTTGGAAAAAGTAAGATAAATAACAGTATAAATCATGTTGCTATTTACTTAAGAATATCCCAAGAAAAGAAAGGTGAAAATGCCGACACATTATTTAACCATAGAGCCATTCTAACGGAATTTGCTAAGGAATGTGGATGGGAATTCGAACTGTACCAAGAAGTATTAAGCGGTGGTAAATCCGAGTTAAGTGAACGCCCCCAATTACAACGCATGTTAAAGGAAATCGAGTTATACGACGGTATATTGGTAGTAGAATTAAGCCGTTTAAGCCGTAATGGTCTAATTAGTGAAAAAGTGTTGCAAACTTGTGTAGATTATAATAAGCCAATCATTACTAGAGAACGGATTTACGACTTAGCGAATAGTCAATCTGACGTATTAATGTACCGTTTTGGAAGTTTAATTGCTTCACAAGAACACTCTTTAATAGGTGCTCGCAGTAAAAATAATAAATTATCAATGGTTAAACAAGGTATGCACGTTAGTGGTACTGTACCATTTGGATACAAACGAAATAAAAATACGAAACGATTAGAAATAGAAGAGAACAATGCAGAAATTATTCGTTACATATTTAAGCTGCAAAATGAAGGATTAGGGAGCTATCGTATACGAGACATACTGAATGCAGAAGGATATAAAAGTGCAACAGGTAAAGCGTTTAACTTACCAAGTATTAAACGGATCATTCGTAATCCAGCTTATAAGGGGACGGTTGTATTTAATGATCGTAAGCGAGTTAAACAAAATGGTAAGTATGTTTATGTTAACGTTAATACAATAGAGGTGGAAAATGCACATCCCAAAATTGTTACTGCAGCAGAGTGGGAAAAAGCTAATGGAATACGTGATGCAAGGGCAGAATCGGCAAATATTATTAGAGAAAGACCTAGCTCAGTTACAGGTGTTACCAAATTAAAAGATTTATGTTTTTGCTATAACTGTGGTAGAAAGCTAGTTATTTGTAAAAACAATCGAAATGCAAGTTATTACATTAAAGGGTGCGAGTACTTAATGGAAGATGGTACAAAATGCCCGAATATTGGTATAAATGCTATTTATGTTGAAGAGTTAGTAATGCAAGAAGTAGGGAAGTTAAGAGATGAAATTGAATTAGAAATTGAACGCCTACTAAATAATGATACAACTGATTTAACAACCAATTTAGAAGAACAATTAGTCCATTTAAATGGGAAAATAGAAGAACAAACAAAACAATTTAATAAGTTAATTGAATTAGCCATAAGTGGAGTATTTACGGTTAATGAAATAGCAAGTAAAAAGAGGACAATAAACGATTCCATTGAATTATTAAAAGCAGAACGTGAGGAACTGACAGTTAGACTCGCAAATACTCTTTCTGCGTCAAATACAGAAAAGCTGTCTAATGTTTTAACCTTGGTGGATGAAATTGAAAAGGGTAATGCAGATCCTATAGAAATCAATATTCACTTGAAAAGGTTTATACGTAAAATATATTATAAACGGATGCTAGACTCAGAAATGCAAAACTTATCACCAAATAATCCTATCCGTCGCAACGCGCCTTTTACGATTGAAATAGAATACCTTTGATAACATTTGTTAACAAAAGTATTTTTTTGTTGCGAATATAGGGTTTTCTCAACTAACGGTATAACTGCATGAAATATTTATTTCCTAGTAAATACTCGTCACAAGTAATTCATAAGAAGAACATTTATTCATTTTTTTATAGCTTTGTTGAGTTTAGTAGATTTCTTCTTGATTTAATGTAATGGAATAGTTTAATAATACTTGAATTTAATATCGAGGAATGGTTCGTATATTACTAACTGGCAGGCCACAAAAAAATAATAAGCAAAAACCGTTAGTTAATGTGACTTTAAAATATAAATCAGCGTTTTTTGAATTAAAATTCTACCTAAGCAAAAATAAAATAAATTTTATAAAGTTAGTATTCTTATAGTGAGACTGAGAGGTGGTCATTTATTTGAATAAATTTATAAAGTTTGGTGGGTTTTTACTATTAATCACCATTGTTTTTAGTGGTGGATTTATTTGCGGGAAATTACTGTATAACAAACCAACAAGAGAGATACAAGTGGGATATGAAGAAACAGGGCAACAAGGTGTGATCGAAATACGTAATGTTATTAATGATGTAAATAATCAAGACAAAATTGATTTTATCCAACAAATGCTAACCGTTGCTAAGCAAATTAACGTTAATAAAAAAGACCTAGGAGAATCAGATGTACACTTGTTTATCAATAGTCCTAAACAAGGGATTCGTTTGATGGAAATACGAATATGGTTTACTGATGATGGTGCGATTATAGATATGGGAGATTATCGAAAAATTGATCAATCGGAAGCTAAAATGTTAAAGAAAATGCTTGGATATAAGGAACAATAGAAACTTCTTTAAGTAACTAACTATTCCACATATTTAAATTCAAGAACTGCTTAGATGCAGTTTTTTTAATTAAATTAAATTAATTGGACAACTCGATCGGCTGCGTAGTCGATTTTTTTTATTAATTCGAATCAAAAAATATTACGCGAAACCAATTAAATTAGAGATGATACATTTCCGCAAACTTAGAAACACATCAATTTTAGATATAATATCTAGTGAGTTATTCATTAAAACTATTTAAGGAGAAATAGAGAATGTATTTTTTTATTCAAAAAATAGTTTTTAGTTTAATCATGGGTATTCTTATTACTATTGCGAGGGTGTTATCTAAATGATCAAAAAAGTAATGTAGATTAACATTTATGATAGGAAAGGTTATATCTTTGCTCGTGTAATTTTCTAATGTAATAAAGGTTTAGTTTATTTTATTGAAAGATTCTCAGAATAATTGAGTGTTTTGGAGGGTAAGAAAGAACTTTTATAAGATCATGTAGGTAAAATAATAATTGAAATTAAATTTCTTGAAAAATTAATGTACGTTTCGCTTAATAGATTAGGAGGTACGGAATTGCTTAAAAAGATCAGTTTAATATCTCTTTTAACTGCAATCATTTTGCAAGTTTACGGTTTTTTTACTAACAGATTTTGGATCCTGATGCCATATACATTTTTCATATTAGGAATCATGCTTTTTTTACTAGCCTTACAGGAAAAAGGAAAAGTTAGAAGAAATCTTTTCATCATGACAGGGAGTACTGTTTTTATGGGATTTATAAGATTGTTAAGTAACTACTTTGGAACAAATTTTTAAGCTTAAATTTAATAAGGTGAATTAAGTGGTGTATAACACTATTATTGCTCCTTTAGCTTTAATGGTAATGTGTATATTATTATTGATGAATTAATAGATCTATTTGTTATCTCATAGGAGCCATGATGGCTCATTTTTACTATATTGAAGTAGTTATAAAGGAAATCATTACCATTTTATAGAATATTAATATATATAAATAATGATATTTGGAGTGCTTTGGTGAAAAATAATGTATAAAGTAAAACATAATAAAATTACTAATGAAGTATTAAAAGAATTGGATCAAAAATTTGTCCCAGATGTAGATTACTTTTATTTTGAGGATCGACCAAACTTTGTTTTAGTGAATGAGCGTGAGACAGTTGATTTGTCATTAGATTTAAAAACCTCTTACTTGCTGTGGAATATTTCTGCAAAGGCTCGTTATATAGCTATTGTATCTAATGAGGAATTTCTAAGTTGGGAGGAAGAGATACAAAAATTAGTCTTGAGGGAACAAATACGCCTAAATAGGGGTTACATATTTGAGTTAGATGAGTTAAGAAAAGGAATAGGGGACATTCCAGTTGAGGTACAGAATGCACTCGATACTTTTTCGATTAATATTGATGGGATGAAAATGATTACATTGCAAAGGTTTTTATGGAACACTTTTCCCAATGAAATAAGAACGAATATATTACTTTATGTAGCAAATATGTTTGTAGACATGGATTCGATTTCAGATGAAAGTTTTTTAAATACCTTAAAGTGTGAATATCCAACAGTTGCTTCCTTACTTAATACATTTGGAAGTAGAAATGGACCGAACTGCTTTGGTGCTGTGTTAATAGCATTGCAGAAGGATGAAGATAAAATAACATCTTATTTAAATAAATGGGTACTTCCAACTGAATTTTATAAAGAACTGAAAAATAAAGATTATGTGAGAATTGAAACAGATTCAATCGAATCAAATGACATATTGATTTGGGAAAAGGATCACAATACACTCCATTCGTGTTTCGTATTGAATAATGGCTTAGTACTTAATAAACAAGGGCAAACGATGTTTAATCCATACCAATGTCTCCCATTAGAGGATGTTCTTATTAATTGGAATTGGGTTGAGGCTTCTGGTGGTCATTTAATGATTTACAGAAAAAATGAAGTTTAATTTCTTGAATACTAAACGACTACTTTTGCAGTTGAATTATTGAATAAGGAGGATTCAATGTTAATCTATTGAATTAAATAAATTAGCATACAATAGTAAAAAATAACTTAAATACTACTATTTATGAATTATTCGAGTTTAAGAAAGACTGAGGAATTATTATGGAAATAATTACAGGAAAAGTGATCATTATATCTGTATTTATATTTATTGTGACAATGATAGAAACTTTAGCTTATTCGACTAGAATATCTGGTGCACGAGTAAAATTAATTGCAACTGCATTATCTTTATTTAGTACTTTAGTAATTGTTTCAAGGTTTTCTACAATGATTCAGCAACCTTTAACGGCCAAACTTATTGCGCAAGCACCAGATACAAACAAATTAGATTATTTAGAGGAACAGTATAGGATTTTAATTGGGGTAACAACAATGGGAGTACTAGTTGGTATACTATTATTCCCTACTTTTGTAAATATATTTTCAAGGGCAATTATTCAATTATCTAAACAACGTGGTTCCGTTGTAGGGCTGTTTATTAGCCAGTTTAATCGTAATGGATTTACTAAGATTATTAAGTGTTTTAAAGTTCCAAGTTTATCCTATTTAAAAGGTATAACATTAAGAACGATTCCAAAACGTCTGTTTGTTATAAATGTTATTATCACATCTATATACACAATATCTGTACTTTCTTCAATCTATGCATCAATGTTAGTACCGAAAGATCTTGCTCAGGCTGCATTAATGTCATCTGGAATTGTTAATGGTATATCTACAATTTTATTAACATTATTTATTGACCCTAAAGCTTCTGTTTTAGCAGATCGAGTTATGAAAAAACAAAGTGATTATATTTATTTGAAAAGTTATTCGTTAACTATGATTAGTTCTAAATTTATAGGGACACTTTTTTCTCAAATTTTATTTATTCCTGCTGCTTACTATGTTGCATGGTTTGCAAAGTGGATATAAGTTCCTAAAACACAACTAATTTATATGATTGTTTAAATAGGAGTCGATAAACAATAATCGACTCCTATTTTACTACTAATTTAAAAGGAGAGATTCTATGTTTTATAGAAGGAAATATTACATCGTAAAAAATGAATTTGTAGAAGCGTTTAATGAACATTTTAATGAAACGAATTTACCTAATCAACTAAGCATGGTGCAAGATTGACAGGTAGATGGATGACTTCTCATGATGCAACAACTACAGAAATATTCGCTATTTGGGAGTATGACAGCTATGAAAAGTATCAAGAAATTGAAGCAAATGTTAGAGGCGATCAAGAACATGTACAACGAGTTCAAAATTGGTATGAAAAATATGGCGGTAGAACTAAAGTATTTGAAGTATATTGTTTAGAGGTTAGAAACGAAGAGTTGATATCGACTTTGAAATAATAAAATATGGTCAATTTAATACTGTTAAAGCCGAATATATAAAAATAAGTGAAGATACTTTATTTATACGACCGATGTTAAATCAGTTGCCTAAACACTTTTTATTTCCAATAACAACTCATGCATAGATAATATTAAACTAATAGATTAATAGGGAGAGTTCTATGTTAACTAACTTATACTTTGTAAGACATGCACATTCTACGTATACTCCTGATGAATTGGGGCGTCCATTATCAAAGAGAGGTTTTTCTGACGCACTAATAGTAGCAGATCTACTCTTAAAAGAAAAAATTGACTTTGTTGTTTCAAGCCCATATAAACGGGCTATTCAAACTGTCGAAGCGGTTGCCAAATCGTTAAAAAAAGAAATTGAAATTGAAGCGAATTTTAAAGAACGTGAACTCTCAAAAAAGCCTGTTGAGGACTTTAACTATGTCATAACTCAAGTATGGAAGGACTTTAATTTATCTTGGGAGGGTGGAGAATCAAACGTTAATGCACAGAAAAGAGGAATTGAGGCTACGAAGAAGATTTTAAAAGATTACGAGAGGAAAAATGTTGTAATAGGAACACATGGTAATATTATGGTCCTAATTATGAATTATTTTGATCAGAAATATGACTTTGAATTTTGGAATAACCTTGCAATGCCAGATATCTATCGACTAACTTTTGAAGGTGAATCATTAATTGAAGTGAAAAGAATATGGAAGTAAAACTATGCTTCAGTTGAAAAGTAATTAGAAGCTGATTGAACAAAAAATTGCTTATCTGTAGCCTAGTTTAATATGGAATCTGCATTTAAATTTATATAAATTAATCACATATGAATTATTTTAATAGACTAACTTAAGAAAAAACTAATCAGATTTCAAATGGAGATGATCGCATTGCAACAGGCACTTATATTTGATATGGATGGAACATTATTTCAAACTGATAAAATTTTAGAGCTATCACTTGAAGATACATTTAATCACTTAAGATCACTAAATTTATGGAACTCAGTAACACCTATTGAAAAGTATCGTCAAATAATGGGCGTACCTTTACCAAAAGTTTGGGAGGCTTTATTACCTGAGTATTCTATTGAAGTACGAGAACAAACAGATGCTTTTTTCCAGGAAAGATTAATTGATAATATTATTAATGGGAATGGAGCTTTATATCCTAATGTAAAAGAGATTTTTGCTTATTTAAAAGAAAATAATTATTCAATTTACATAGCGAGTAATGGTTTAACAAACTATTTAAGTGCAATTGTTAAGTATTATCAGTTAGATAATTGGGTTACAGAAACGTTTAGTATCCAGCAAATTCAATCGCTAAATAAGAGCGAATTAGTTAAAACCATCCTTAAAAAGTTTGAGATTATGGACGGAGCTGTAATAGGAGATCGATTATCTGACATAAATGCAGCTAAGGATAATAATTTAATGGCGATTGGATGTAGGTTTGATTTTTCACAAGAAGATGAACTCAAACAAGCAGAGTTGGTAATTGATGATTTAATTCAATTAAAAACTGTTTTTCCTAAAACGAATGGTATTTTAAGTAGCTAAAGTATGGGGAAGTTCTATATTTGAGAAGAGGTTAGCATTCATTTGCTAGCTTTTTTAATCATGTAAATCAATACTCTGAGTAAAAATAAGTTATTTTTTAATCCGGTTTGTGTACACAAATGCTTACCGAAAATTTTATAGAGTGCTATGTTCTTATTAGTAATGATTGGGAGGGGAAAAACATCAAAAGTAAGAGTATTCACTTTAGAATCAATGAAACAATTTTAGAAAAATTTGAAGATGCTTTAATATACGAAGGAATAAACAAAACAGAATTCCTAACCCATGCGATTCAAAATTTTTGTGCAAAAGTGGCATCACAAAAAATGAATGATGTGAAACGTCAATATGAAGCTAGTACACATTTGCAAGTACGAATTGATACACATATATTGTACGAAGAAAAACGGGTCGATTTAGATGAATGGGTTATTAAGCTATTAAATTTAACAAAAGATGAAAAGATACTAGACATTGGATGTGCGACTGGGGCATTCCTTTCGCTACTACAAACAAAAGGTCATAGAGGAGTACTTACCGGACTTGATCAGTCATCAAAAATGATTGAAGAAGCAACTAAGAACTCTAAAAAAAAGAATTTAACTATTGAATGGATTATTGGTGATGCAAGAAAACTTCCTTTTTTAGGAAATTCATATGATTGGCTAGTAGCAAGACATATGCTTTATCATGTCCCAAATCTTCAAGAAACAATAGAAGGTTTTAAACGAGTTATTAAACCAAACGGAGGACTAATTACTACTACAAATTCTCGTGATTCATTACCAAAAATTAGGGAGCTTTGTAATGACATGCTATTTGAATTTGGTTTCCCTGAAAGAGTTTCGCCTACTGCTCCATTTTGTATAGAGAATGCAAAAGAACTGTTAAACTCAACTTTTGATCGAGTAGACGAAACAGTGATTTCTAATTCATTAATTTTTGAACAACCAGAGCCAATCATGAATTATGTAGTCAGCATGTTTCCGTCATTAAATATACCACAAGATACTGGCTTATACACTGATATGAAAAAATGGTTGAAAGTTGAAGTTGAGAATAGATTAGCAAGTAATGGAAGAGTATGGCGTGATCCTAAGGATGTAGGGTTCTATTTATGTAGAAAATAAGATGTGAAATAATCTATTAGAATTAAAGTTTTCCAAAAATTATTATGGTAATATTAGTAGAGTTCTAATAGGAAGGACAGGTTATTATGGACAAATACAAGATAATATTATTTGATTTAGATGGAACACTTTCAGATCCAAAAGTAGGTATTACGAAATCAGTTCAATATGCATTAGAGAAAATGGAAATAATTGAACCTGATCTTGATAAGCTTGAATGCTTTATAGGACCACCTTTACAAGAATCGTTTGCCGAATATTACAATTTTGATCAACCAAAGATTCAAAAAGCAATCGAGTTTTATAGAGAGAGATTCACGGAAAAAGGGATGTTTGAGAATGAATTATACTCAAATATTTCTTCGTTATTAAAATCCCTAAAAGACCATCAATATATTTTAGTTGTCGCAACATCTAAACCAACAGTTTTTTCTGAAAAAATACTAAACTACTTTAAGATTGATCAGTATTTTGACTTTATTGTTGGAAGTAATCTTGACGGAACTAGATCATCAAAAACTGAAATTATCCAATACATAATTGATCAATACGACGAGTTCGATTTGGATAATTTTATTATGATTGGTGACAGAAAACACGATATCATAGGAGCAAATAATACTGGTATTGATTCGATAGGAGTTACTTATGGATATGGATCAGTTGAAGAACTGAATAAAGCTAACTCAACAAATATTGTAAAAAATGTAGATGAACTAAAGGAATTATTGCTAGGGAAATTAGTTAAGTAAATAAAGTTCATACTAGTAGATCAAATTAAAGTTTAAATTAATCATTGTATAAGTAAACACCAATGGGCTGCTTCGGTAGTCTTTTTTTTGACTAAAAACGAGTTTTATATGAATAAAGGAAATTTATGTAAATTATTGAATAGTATAATATATACCTTTTAAGTGGAGGAACTATGTATGATAAGCAGTTTAAGTTCAAATGATTGGATGTCTGGAACTACCGCATTGGTTACATTGATTTCTTTAGGAGTTGCAGCATTTATTCTATTCAAACATAGAAATAATAAAAAAACTGACAATTAAAATCAACCTGATTTAAATCTGCTGATAGTTGAGCTGCAAAATCGACTTTATGGTCGATTTTTTTTATTTCGATTAACGGTGCACTTTTGATAGAAGGATTGAAAGGGAGTATATAGAAATAAGAATAAAAAGGAAGAGATTAGGTGGATTTTTTGAGTAAAATTATTAGTTATTACAATAAATTTGATGAGTGGGGAAGGCTTGAACGTGAACCAGTTGAATTCCAAGTTAATTGTCACTTTATAAAAAAATATTTACCAAAAACAGGATGCATACTTGATAATGGCGCAGGACCAGGAAAATATTCAATGGAGCTTGCTAAAGATGGTTATCGAGTAACCTTAACGGATTTAACACCGAGACTAGTTGAAATTGCTAAAAATAAAGCTCTAGAGTTTCAACTAGATGGACAATTTGATGGATTTTATGCTGCTGATGCAAGAGAACTAGGTCTGCTCAGTGATGAGCAGTTTGATGCATCATTAATGCTTGGTCCGATGTACCATTTACAAGAAGAAAAAGATCGTTTTCAAGCTGTGAAAGAGTTAAATAGAGTGACAAAAAAGAATGGACTTGTTTTTGTCGCTTTTATGCCGAGAATCAGACATGTATTTTCTTCACTTTTAGCTCCAAATAACTGGAGGCCAAACGATAATTTGGATACTATTCTCGAGTTTTCTAAATCTGGTTGCTTTAATCATGCAGATGAGGGACGTTTTACTGGAGCATATTATTTTAATATTGAAGACATCAATCCTTTTATGGAACAACAAGGTTTTGAAAATTTAGAATTAATAGGGTCAAATGTTGGAACTATTTTAAACGATGAAAGTTGGAATTACTGGAGAAATAGAGGCGAATCTGAGGTAGAAAAAATTATTAGTTTACTTATAGAAAAAGCATCAGATCCGTATATTCTTGGGACTTCCTCTCACCTTCTTTATATTGGTAAGAAAAAATAAAACAATCTTATGCGACTAATGTTTTGGGTGAATTGTATTTATATCGGATAAAAATTTATTAATCTCTGAATATCGCATTCTGACTCTATGGATTTTTATATCCGAGTAATTACTTATAGATGAAAAGAGTTTTATTTGTAACAGATTAAAAGTAATTATCAGAAAAATGTAAATATAGTGTATAATTTTAGAAAGGAATAATTTTACAATTATAGAAAGTATTAACTTTAATAGTAAAGAAAGATAGGAGTCTAACAATGTCAATTAATAACATTAAACAAAACATCTCAAACGTACTAATTGGACAAGAAGAAGCAATTGATTTACTAATGATTGGTTTGATTGCCAATGGTCATATATTGCTAGAAGACGTTCCTGGTACTGGTAAAACGACTCTTGCCAAAAGTTTAGCGAAATCAATTAATGCTGATTTTAAACGAATTCAGTTTACAGCGGATACACTTCCAGGTGATGTAACAGGTCTTGAATATTTTGATCTTAAAGAATCAGATTTTAAAACAAGAAAAGGTCCGATTTTTTCAAACATAGTTTTAGTGGATGAAATCAATCGTGCTGCACCACGAACGCAATCTGCTCTTCTTGAAGTAATGGAAGAAAGGACGGTTACTATTGCTGGTCAAACACATAAATTACCATCACCTTTCCTGGTCCTTGCTACTCAAAATCCATTAGACTCAGCAGGTACATTCCCACTTCCTGATGCACAACTTGATCGTTTTTTACTGACGATTCGTCAAGGATATCCTACTTTACAGCAAGAAAAGGAAATGATTTTACGATTTAAAGAGAGTAATCCGATAATTGATTTACAAAATGTTATTACATGTGAAGAAATTATCACCTATCAAGAAGAATCCAAAAAAGTATCAATCCATGATGAAGTGCTTGATTACTTACTTCAGATTATAAATGAATCGAGAAACCACGAACAAATCGAGATTGGCGTTAGTCCACGTGGCACACTTGCCTTTACGAGAGCAATTCAAGCAAGAGCCATTTTACATGGGCGAGATTATTGCACACCAGAAGATGTACGAATGCTTGCAATACCAGTGTGCAGTCACCGATTAATATTAACTATTGAAGGAGAAATGAAAACAACGAAGCAACGCATCATAGCTGAAATTTTGGAATCTGTATTCGCTCCAGTTGAACAAGTATGAAAAAGAGTTATTACTATCATTTTTTTGCACAACCAATCACGATTGTTTTCTCTGTTTGTTTAACGACTTTATTTTCAATTTTTAGTCATACGGTTTATTATCTTGCAATTTGTTTTGTTCATTTAATTCTAGTTTTTTATGCACGTTACTACGCAAGAAAATGTGTTTTGAACTGGGAAGTGAAACTAAAGCAAGATCATCTATTTACTGATGAACAAACAGATTGTTTCATTACATTTCAGAATCTTTCATTCCGCACGATTTATGAGATTTCTTTTCAGTTTGCATCTGATGAAGCTTTACAATGGGAACATGAATCGTTTGTTCAAAATAAGTTCAAAACGAATCATTATGTAATTCCTTTTTCTATGAAAGGTAGAGAAAACAAGACATTTGCATTCAAAACACGTGCGTTGAAAAGAGGAAAGTTCAACTGGCAAGATGCAAATTTAGTTGTGAAAGATCCATTGCGTCTTGTTACCATACATTTTTCGAATCAACAAACACCTATTTTTCATGTATACCCCAATATGAGAAAAGTACATATACCAGAGAACAAGGAATTCCAGGGGCAGCGAAAAGCGTTAGTTTCACCACTTTATGATGAAACAAAACTAATTGGTATGAAACGATATGAGAGTGAGGACTTTCGTTCGATTCACTGGGGTGCAACCGCAAAAAGTGGAGAATTAATGGCGAAAAAATACGATTTTACTCAAAGCGATCGATACGCTATTTTTGTTAATTTAGCAGATCAAAAAGGTTTTTCATTTCATCATAAAAGTGACGAACTCATTGAACTAGCAATTGGGACATGTAAACAATTGATTCAGCAAAATTGTTCTTTTGAAATATGGATTAACCGTGAAACTCCAAAAGGGTTAACCCATTTACCAACAGGTAAAAACAGAAAACAACTGCAAGCAGCATTAAATTTGTTCTCGTATATTAATAATGGTGACTCTCCAATTTCTTCTGATGCTTTTTATCGTTGCGGCTTTCGGAATAAGATACTTGATGCTACTCCAATTGTCATTGGAATTCCGCCAAGAGAATTGTCACGTAAAAATCATTGGATTCAAATAACAGGGTAGGAGGGAGAAGAATTGGATTATTTCAAACGTTTGAGTCGAATGCTAGTGATTGCCATTACTCTTTCTCTCTTACTGTCAGTTTCTATTCTAATGACACAACAAATGATAAGATCATCACTCTCACATAATAACACTTCTAATCATTCCATATCAGCTCTTTCTCTTTTTTATAACTCTGATAACGGGAAAGAAGGCAATGGAGAAAAGCTATTTTCTTGGAAAGGAGACGATAAAACAGAGATAGGAAACAAAAAACCAGTTAAGGGAGAGAAAATACCAGAAATCAATTCAAAAAGCAAAATGCATTCTGGTAATGTTGAGAAAGAAATGAATTGGATAATTCTTGGGATGATCACTTTAATTCTAGCAATTATTGCTTTCTTTTTTTTAAAGAAAAGAGAGAATAGGAGGTTGCAAGAAATTTCATTAGGTGTTTCCTTGCAATCAACAAAGGATACGAAACCTAATAAATATAACGAACCTATCAATGAAAAAATTCATATACCGACAGAGGAAATAAGGGTGTTGTTAATACAATGGGAAAAACAATTACCTAAAATACAGCAAAGACGTACATACGAAACAATACAACAATGGTTTGAACGGATTGATAAAAAACAAGATTTTGTTCCGCTTTACGAGAAAGTACGATATGGGAATAAAACACTTTTGATGGTAGAAATTGAGCTTATACGAAAGTTACTTAATTAATAAAAGTAAATGAACCATACATTCAAACACTAGATTTAAAGAATTTAACAACATATTAACCTCTTAATTTAAGTCATTCAAATTTCAAAAATTAATAAATAGACTTAAATCATGAAAACGCTTTTAAGTACATATATTATTTTAATTAAAGCAGCTATCATTAAAAATAGAGGTGGGTTGGATGTACTTTATTAGCCTTGAACATGAAAAAAATTATGGTATTTTGATGAACTATTTTAAAAATGAACATCAAGATTATTTAAGGGCTTGCTATGTAGCTGCTATTCCTAAAATTTTTAATCGTATCGATTTTTCTGAGCACTTAAATGGTCCTTTTGATTGGTATTTTAAAAAAGAAAATTCAAAAATAGTTTATTCTTTAAACGATGGCGAGGGGACAAATTATTTAGTTGATCTAGGACTTCATTTCTGGTCAGGTGACAATCCTTTTAACTTAAATAACGCTTTATTTGCCTGGCGGAATAATGGTGAATATTTTAAAGTATTAGAACAAATTTGTACTATATAAATAGTAATGACCCTTTATTAATAGGGTCATTTTTTATTTTAGGTAGAAGTTGTACTTATAAAAGTTCAACTTTATTTCAAGTTTCGTAGGAAACTATTAGATTAGTAAGATCATCAGGTGGAATTTTTTAAGGATAAATATTTCTATTTTAAAAAAATGAGGTGCTGATCATTTCAAATCGAAAACATTCTTTATCCGCTGGAGCTGTTGTATTAAATGAAGAAGGCAAAATCTTACTTATTAGTGGCCCTCGCAGGGGATGGGAGTTTCCTGGAGGAGTAATTGAAATTGGTGAGACGATTTCTGATGGGATTATTAGAGAAGTAAAAGAAGAAACTGGGATTGATATTGAACTAATCAAGTTTTGTGGAATTTATCATAACTTAAACTCTAGTGTTTGTGCTACATGTTGGCTAGGAAAATCTATAGGTGGAGAATTGCAAACTAGTAGTGAAAGTTTAGATGTAGGTTTCTTTTCAATTGAAGAGGCAATGAGTTTAATAACATGGTCAAATTTTAAAGAACGAATTTTAAAAATATTGAATGAAGAAGAGCACCCTTTCTATGTGTCTTTTTAAAGAAAGTGACTAAGGTTAAATATTTATTTTGAAAACATCTAACATAATCACATTAGTATTTTAATTGAACAAGGAATTTATAAAAAAGTAAAGAATCTATTTAAAAGTAAAAACTTTAATAGGAGATTTTCTTGTGGAACCAATTAGATTAAAAGAAATTCCAAATGGCATTAGAAATATTGTTGGAGATATTATTGAAATAGAATTTCCACGACAAGGTCACACATCAAACGTCGGTATTATAAAAACAACTGAGGGATACTACGTACTAAAAAGAACAAAAGGAGTACAGTATTCCTCTTTACTGAAAAAAGAAGTACAAGTACTAACTCAGTTATCTCATACTGAGTTGTCCATTCCAAAAGTATACAAATATATAGAAGATAAAAATGAAAATTATTTATGGACAATAATGGAGTATATTGAAGGTGAAACATTAAGAAGCTATTTATCTATCGAGAATACACAAATAAAAAGATACGAAGCAATCTATAATTTTGGTAAAACTTTATCAAAAATCCATTCCACAATTTGCCCAAATTCATTAATAAATAATAAATTGTGGCTAGATGATCAGTTAATTCAAGCCGAATATAATTTGAAAAATTACAAAGTAGATGGCACTTTTAAGCTGTTAAATAGATTAAAAGAAAATAAGCCTAGGACAGTTAATCAGACGTTAATTCATGGAGATTTTACGATTGATAATGTATTAGTCAAGAATGGAGAAATCACAGGTATTATTGATTGGGGCGGAGGGGCCTACGGAGACCCGAGGTATGATGTTTCATTAGCAATACGTCCTAAACCAAATATTTTTGAGAATAAAGCTGAAGTCACAATCTTCTTTGAAGGTTATGGAAGTAGATTGATTAGTGATGAGGAATATCAATATTTTGTTGGTATTTACGAGTTCTTTTAATGATTTATTATTTATTTCTAACACGAAAGTTATCAATTAGGTAAAGAAAAATTTATTAAAGAGTTAGTAGGAAGATCATTAAAGTGGCAATACAAATGACCTAGTTATTGAACGCATGCTTTAGTTAATCAAAATGAACGGAAATTATAAAATCCCCAAAGTAGACTGTTAATCTATTTAATTAGATAAGCTTTATCGCATGTCTACTATAAGGGGACAATATTAATTAATAGTTTTTTAGTTCAAAAACAAACATGAAAATTATTGTTTCCTAAGTCGAAGAAAATAAAACCATGTTCTAACAGTATTAATACCAAAAAGTAGTGCAACAACTAAAAATAGAACCATATTTAAAATTATTCCTTTTGGATGAAAATAACTAAGATTATTTAGATCTTGAATAAATATGTAGATATACATAATAATTAACGGGATAGTCCAACTAGTATATGAGACTGCTACTTTTTTGGCGTGTTTTAAAAGGTGGATTTTATCACTGTAAATTCGCGGACTTACTTCACCTTTTTGATATTCTCGTGACCAAATCGTCCACTTTTGTATAGATGAATAGGAAGTGAAAATATTTTTCCAGCCAGCTTCCTTGTGAATGTCAAAATAGCCTTCATTTGATATGTTTTGATAATCAGCACAATAACTCACCTTACGAGGTTCACCTTTAATAAAATAGAAAACGGTTCCTGTTTTTCCAACTCGATAAAGATTAAACCCGAGTTCTTCCATATTAACTAGCCATTTTTCAAGTTGATCAGGAGCATACATCCATCCAAACTTTCTTTTTACAATCATTGATCCCGAAAATTTTAACTGTTTTTCTTCTTTTTTAGTTAGTCTGTTTTCACTATATACTTCATTTGGAAGTTTTTCGTGTTTTTCCGAGAGCAATATTTTATTCGTTTTTCTAATCTTAAATACTGAATAAATAGCAATTATAAAAAGCGCAATTGCAATTGCAAGACAAGTAAAAGTTATAATCCATAGAGGACTTTTTTCTACTACAACAGGTTCATCCTGAAATAATGCCACACCGAATATAGATAAATTCATCAATGCAATAAATAAGAAATAAATTAAGATGCCACTATATGTATACATAATCATTTTATTACGTTTTATAATGCCTTCACGTACGGTGTAAGTTTTTAAATGTTCAATCGGTTTATCGTTAGAAATAAATTGCCATTTCCCGCACTGTAAAACTTTTATCCAGCCTTCATCAGTTAATGATTTAGGTTGTGAAGAGGCTTCAATTTTATCATATACTACGCGGTATGTTTTTGTTTGGGATTCGATCTTTTGAAAGTAAAAGTAACGTAACCATCTATTTACTTTTACTAAGATGTACCCTCTTTCTGCCATTGCTGAAAGCCATTCTTCTGTCTTTTTTACGTCATAGCTCCAAAATGGTCTAAATACTCTTATCATAAAAAAGCCTCCTCATATTTTATAGCATTTTGGTGCAGTTCTTTAAGTCTATTTATTTCTGCAGCAATTATTTTTTTACCATTTTCAGTAATCTCGTAAACCGTTTTTCTTTCTTCATCAGCAAAAACAGTAATGAGTCCATCTTTTTGCATTTTTGTAAGTGTACCGTAAACTGTACCCGATCCTAATTGAATTCGTGATCCAGAAATTTCCTCCACATGTTTAATAATACCGTAACCATGACGTGGTTTTGTTAGAGATAGTAGAATGTAAAATGCGGTTTCAGTCATTGGTAAGTATTTCTTTAACACTTTTTCGATATCCAATATAACCACCTCTTTAGGTTAACTCTCAAAGATTGTACAAATGAATTTATATCACAACTAAATATGTCATGATATGACTATATCACGATGCGACATAGTTATCAACAAAATATTCTGAAAAAATTGATGATTAGGAAATAAGGTAAGTAAGTTATATAGGAGTCTTTTATTCTGGAAAAAATATTAGATAATTAATAATGTAGTAGGCACAGGTCTCGCCCCATGGAAAGTGAGAATGAAAATACTTCTGATTATTTGAAAAGTTCTTTTTCAACAGCCTGAAGCCTATCCATTTTATAAGATAGGCTTTTTTTATTCCACTAATCTATTAATTATTAAACTAAGGCTAAGTCAAAAAAATTCATCGACCTGTACGCGCCTTCTGCTCACTCAATTCAAGAGCTATCTCATATTCCTTATTTGGAATCAATGGTGAAATCTCACTACTAATTAATTTAGCAACCTCATTTTCATTTAATTCTCCACTATCGAACCTTCTGATTATATCTTGCATTTTCCAACTCACTTTGTAAAAAAAGCAATCACTTGCTGCTTTTGCTTCTGCATCCGGATTTTTGAATTTATAATTTAAGTACTCAGAAGCGGTATACTCTTTTTTATTTTGTTTACCATCCATAACAGCTGCCATCGCATTCGAGCTTAAAGGTAGAATGGTTAATACTGTTAAGATTACAGTTAATAAATTTTTCATAATATAATTCTCCTTGTACATTATTAATAGTTAAAGCTTAGTATCAGCGCAAAAAGTATATAAAATACAAAATGGACTAATGATTAGAATCATTAGCCCATTGCACTTTGATTAAGTTGTAATATTTAATCGCCAATTTTTGGTATTGATGATTTAGTAATCTTGTCCTTAGAAGAAGAAAATATTTTCAATCAGTCTATATTTGTTACCACAGCTTCTTTAAAGGCAAAGTCAGACTTCTTTATCTGATTAAGTTCTTTTGATGACATTTTCTCATTTTTTGGAATGGCTATTTCTTCTTGAGTACCCTCTAACATCCTCTTCATTACATTAAAAGCTATTAATGTAAGAATAAAAGCGATGCTCGGTCCAAAGACAATCCACTGATCGAGCATTAGCTCTTTGTAGGATACTCCGATTAAGGAAGACCATTCGTTTGAATTCGGGAATGTGATGCTGTTTACAGTGTCTAGTTGGATTGTTGTGCTACCACCGACAAAAATTCGAAAAACACCTAGGTGAATAAGTAATAATAAGACACTAATCATTTGCTGAACGATCATTAGTAGGATTCTAGAACGTAGAAATGGCATTACATGTTTTCGTATAATCCTAAACTTTGTTGCTCCAATTGCTCTAGATGCTGTAATAAAATCTTCGTTGCTAAAATGGCTCACTTCATTGCCAATAGCATGAACGAGAGAAGGTAATGAAACAATTGTTAGCCAAAAAATGATTGAAACAATATAGGAAAAGCCTTTTGTAGCATCACTAAATAGATTCACATCAAAAAACAACATGACGAGGAGGATAGCTGGGATAAATCGGAATGCTCGCTCAAAAGTTGTAAATAGAGTTCTCATTTTTTGTAAATAAATCCCATAAATAATCCCAATGAAAGCACTTAATCCAACGCGTAATAAACTCACACTCAAACCGATTAAAATGGTATATTTAGCACCATCAATGACTAGCCAAAAAAGGTTATTTCCTAAACGATCGACCCCGAAAGGAAAATCAAAACTTGGTGGGAATGGTCGCATTTTCATGATTTTTCCATTTCCATCATATAAAAACGTTGGTGGAGTTTTAATGTGATCTTTTAAAACATATGTATAAAGGAAACTTACGGCAACTAAACTAGTTAGAAAAAGTAATGAGAAGATGAAAGGTAGTCTCGTCCAACCTTTTTTCATTCGGATTGCTCCTTTCCTGTCAGTTTGATCGCGACTAAATTAAATATCATTTCTATGAAGAAGAATGGAATAAATAAAGCGAGCAAACAGATGTAAAATGCATTAGGTGTTTTCAACGCTGTATAAAGTAATTGAAAAAAACCATGAATATTAAATAATGATTCAACAACTAATAGATTCGAAACGAGCAGCCAAAATAAGTAGTGCGAATGCGAAAATAGTGTTACTACAACGTTTCGTAGAATATGCCTTAGTAAGATCCATCCATTGGATAAACCTTTTGCTTTTGCAAATTCGACATATGTTTTTTTACTTTCTTCTTCTATCGCGATAAAACTCATTTGGAATAACATGATCCCAGGCAGTATAGACACGACTATGATTGGAAGTACATATACTTTTTCAAGTCCTGCGACGGGATCGACGATGAGAATATTTGTTTTTTTATAGAGCCATATAATGAATAATTGAACTGCGAAAATAAACATAACATCTGGGATACTTTGTAAGAGAAATAAACATTCTTTGACGACTTTTCGTATTTTAGGAGATAACTGATAAGTTACATAGGAAAAGAAGATTCCTAATGTGATTGTACAAATAAAAGAAGATGATAGAATAATAAACGAATAGATAAATGGCTCTTTTAAATAGCCCCATAAAGGTGTTATTTTTGAAAAGGGTCCTACTTTGATTGTTATTTCATTTAAATGAAGTAAGCTGTGACCAAACGTACTAAGTTGTTTTAAAACCGTATGGAATAGTTCAGTTTTTGTCGTATGTAAACTAACTGAAAACGCTACTATGATTCCTATCAAAATGATCGTAAATAGTAATTGGTAAAATTTTTTCCATAGATAATAACGAATACTCATTTAATCGTAATCTCACTCCTTTATCCTCATAATTCCTCTGTAAAACTTATTCATCATCCTTTCATGTTTAAAATCTATTTATATCTAGTTTAAACTACATTGGAAATTATTGTAAGAAAAATTAGAATTTATTGCCAAATTAAAAAGATGTTACATACAAAAATAAGAAAACTACTAGGAGGGTTAAATGGAACGAGTTAATTTTTCAAGTAATCGATTGATTTTTGAAAAAGCAGAGAAATCTTTCCTCATTCATAAAGAAATAATAGAAGCGCTTCTACCAGGAGCTGATCTTCAGCACATTGGAAGTACAGCCATTCCCAACAGTCTTACAAAGGGCGATTTAGATGTACAAGTACGAGTTTTTCCTGAGGAATTCTCAAAAGCTGTAAAATTACTTTCAACATTATTTGAACTAAATGAAGGTAGCATTAAAACGGATTCATTTAGAGCATTTAAAAATGATTCACTTGACCCACCTTTAGGTGTACAACTAACAATTATTGATTCTGAATTTGATTTCTTTTGGAAATTAAGAGATCTTTTATTATTAAATGAAGAGTATAAAATCGAGTATGATCATTTAAAAAGAAGGTTCGAAGGGAAAGGTATGGAAGATTATAGGGATTGTAAAAACGAGTTTTTCGCAAAATTAATGAATACTCCTGAATATAAAAAAATGAAATGATGACTGATCTGAAACGAAAAGCTATTCAGCATTCTAGTTTTTACTAGTCTATTTCATCTTCAATAAGGTTGAATGAATCCCATTAAAAAGTAGGTTCGAATTTAACTCTCATATGTATCGAGTAGACAACATATTAAATATTAAGAGAATTTAATGAAAGAAAAGGGGAAACAGTTAATCTAATAAAATTCATGAGAAAGGGGATGAAGATGAAAAAACTAAAATTAAGTTTTATAGTAGTCTTATTTATTCCAATACTATTAGCTGGCTGCAATAAAACTGTGCTTACTGATGGTAGCATAAATGTAACAAAAGAAATGGATCAAATCATTTCAGATTACATTATTGAACAATATAAAGGGATATACGAGCCAAGCGATAAACAATTTGAAGTACATAAAGTATATGGAACGGAAAAAAACAATAATAAGTTAACAGTCTACTTTTATTCCCTTTTCGGCACCTATAATTTGTCAACAAAAACAGAGGAACAGGGTGGTCACTCCTTGCCCGCATTAATTACATTGAAGCGACAAGGGTCCTCCTATTCAGTTATAAAATATAAAGAGCCAGATGAAGGCGACCCTGGGGTATCTTTAAAAAGAATGTTTCCACGAAAGTATGTAAAACAAGCAGGTTATGATGAGGATAACATTGATAAATTAGATTTACAAATGAAGAAAAAGGTTGAACAATGGTTAGCAGAAAATAGATAAGAAGGAAAGGATTGGCATATTAAGCTAATCCTTTTATATTTGGTTATGTTAAAGTAGATTGTTGAATTTCTTATTCAACATAATGGCAGTTTAGTAGAATAAGGAAATAATTATATAATAGATTTTACTCAGATAAAATGATCTTCTTAGGAGGGTGAATATGAAAAAAAGGCTACGAAAGAAAATGTCCAAGGATTGGGAATGGATGCTTAGAATAAAGAAATCTACGGATTTAGTTAAATGGCTTAATGATAACTTCAATTTCGAAGAAGGGTATGTTTCAGATATAAAAAAGATTGACAAAAGAACAGTTAGAATGTGTATTGGTATTCAAGTAGAAGGGAATTACGTAGCTGGAACTCCAAAAGTATTAAAGGAATATACCATTATTGCTATAGGTGTAAGAAATTTTAAAAATAATTTTCAATATGACCCTGATCACCGTATTGAGAGCTTATTTCATATTGAAACAACGAAAGGCATTGGAATTGATGTAGATTTGCCTGAAATTGTGCAGATATATTGTAAAGAATTATGGGTTGAAGAACCTAGATATATTCGGTCTATTACTAAACCCTGGGTAAGTGAGAATGAATTATATGCAAAGGTACCTAATTTGGAGATACCAAAACCACTTACTTGGATTGAACAGCTTGAAGCAAAAGGTTTTAGTGTTTCTTGGAGATATGGAGGTAGTGAAATAAAGTTACCAGAGCAAGTTCCTTATCCAGACTACTCAGGCTGGTTTATTCAGGAAACTAATAAAATCCAAAATACACAATTTGGAATTTTTATAAGACACTTACAGCCTGAATATAATGGTTTTGGTATTTCGTTTGAAAAGCACTATGGAGCTGAAAAAGATTTATGGATAACATTAACACAAGTAATTGCGGAGTTTCCAGATGTTGAAATTCACACAGGCAATTGTAGGCTTACAGGAAAACAATGGATTAATTATCTTAATTCAGGAGAATTACCTTATTAATGAATTAGAAAAAAATTCTCCAAAGTTTTTTGAACGGTTAAATTGACTGAGAAGACAAAGCTTATGCAACTAACACATGCATTAGTTGAACAATGATCGACTGCTTCGGCGGCCTTTTTTATTGGACTAAATGGCAGAATAGTTGCATTAAGTAATGCAGAAATTTTTATGGTATCTTATTAATAAATAGCATCTAAGGGGAGAGTAAATGAGTTGGTCAAATTATGAAAAAGCATTAGCACTATTGGAACAAAACAAAGTTAATTGTGAATATATTGGTAAATGTTCAGACCTTATAATTGAAAAAGCTGAAATTGCTTTAGGATTGAAATTTCCCAACACCTATCGGCATTTTATTAGAAAATATGGTGCAGGTGTTTTTGCGACATGGGATATATTAGGTATCACTAATGAAAACTTTTACGAATCATATAATCCAGACAATCCAGATGCAATTAGGTTCACATTATCAAAAAGAAAAGAGAATAAATTACCTGATAACTTTATTACTATTATTGATTATGATTATGAAACCTTATATTGTTTGGATTTAAATAATCTCAATAACGAAGGAGAGCCAGCAGTTGTTTCTTATGATATTGGCGAGAACTGGGGCAAACAAGAAATGATAGCAGAGGATTTAGGCGATTTTCTTTTAGATATTATTCAAGGTGAGTTAGTAGCGTTAAAATTATCGCCAATTGAAATTATATATGATGTAGAGACTTTAAAAGGTTCATGTTATGTAGAAATTAAACCTGGGAAAGATACAGGCAATCATTGGAATAGAGACTCTATTTACTTTACAGATGAAACTTTCACCTATTTGTCTCGTGCCATTGAGAAGGAATTTAAAGACTATAGCCTTTGGGGAGTATGTGAAATAGATAAACATACTTGGGATTTAATTTTAAAACAATTAGAAAATGTGAAGCTTTTTTTATTAGAGGAACCAAAAGAAGAAGAACTACAAACTATGGTCGGTTTTTTGTGGGAAGATACAGAATCGAAATTTCAAGAAAATATAAATCAAAATATTATCGACTTAATAAATCTAATCACAGATTTTCAAGCATGGGTTAGCGATCAAAGTAAGAATCATGAGTTTATCACAATTTTAGGTATTTAGACATTAATTAAATGACTATTCAACTAACTAATACGTTAGTTGAACAAAATCTCGAGTTGCATACGCAGCTATTGTGAAGTAAATGGCAGGAAGTGAAAAAATGTTCTTTTATTATTCAATGCTCATACTTGGAGCCTTGTTTGTAATAGCCACAGTAATTGCCTTTATTGGGATGTATCGTGATAAAAGCTATCCATTTTTAAGGGTTGGTAAGAGTCTTGGAATCTTATCATTTGGTGTTTTACTGTTAGCTTTTGCTCTCCCAAGTCTAAAAAATATTGTACTAAAGGAATATGTTGTTGTAAGTGGAAAATGTGTTATCGAAATAGATTCAGCCGGACGATCTAAGTTAGTGGACATTGAAATGCTCGATATAGATGAGATCTTTACCTTTAATAAAATTCCAACACTTGATGCTTATGGAAAGTCAACTCCTTATTATTGTAACGTAACAGTTACAAAAGACCATTTGTTTGAAATTAATTATAAAATATATGATGACAAAACACGAAAGTTAATTTTAGCTGGTAAATAACTTTTTTTTTACTTTAATAGAAATTCAGTTTGTAACCAACTGCTATTCAATTAACTTATGCTTTAGTTGAACAACAAGATCGGCTGTATAGTCAATTTTTTTTATTTAACAAAATGGCAGAAGAGGTGATTAAAAAGATTTAATAATGACCTAATGGTGCAGTAAACGAAAATGTGAGAGTTTGTCAAAAACCATATTTAAGATTTCATGATTAAATAGAGCGAGGATACCTAATGGCAACATCAAAAAGCCAATAATCCAAATGAGCAGAGCTAGGAATGGATCGTATTCACTTACATTCATATTCCAGAAGAACCATCCTAACGGAAAAAATATAAGTCCAATTATTATAAGAATTATTGATTCGAACATAATTTTTCACCAACCTTTTTCTTATCATATTTTTTAACAGCTTGGTAGATGAATAAGTAAGAATACATAAATTATGATTTTGAAACAAACAAAACAACTAAGACTGTTTTTATCGGTGAACATACAAGAATAGTATGAAGGTGAGAATATTCTTATCATGAGTTAGTTGAACAACAAGATCGGCTGTAATGGTCGATTTTTTTTATTGAGCTAAATGGCAGTTTAGTTTAATTAGTTAAAGCTCTTTTCAGTGACCAACCTGATGATATAATAAAAAAATAATATAAAATAGGAGTGTGTGTTTTAATTATGGGAGCTTGGGGTACAGGAATTTTTGATGATGATACTTCTTGTGATGTAAGAGATGATTTTATTGATTACTTAGAAGAAGGTAAAACAGTTGAAGAAGCAACAAAGATAATTTTGGAAGAGTATTTAGAAGAATACAATATAAATGAGGATTTGGAAGTATTATCGTTAGTATATATTGGTTTGTCTGCAATTCAGATGGAGAAAAATTGCCTACAAGATCATTTAAGAAAAAGTACAATTGAATTAATAGAACGTGGAGCAGATCTTGAACTTTGGGAAGAATCAGCTGAGAAAGAAGATTATGAAGAAAGAAAAAAAGTATTAAACAATTTTAAAGAAAAGCTACTTAAATTATTATAAATAGTTACCGTGCTTATGCAACTAACTGATGCGATTCTTCGATATCGAAGGATCGTTTTTTTATTCAAGTAAATGGCAGTTTAGTAGAATAAATAAACTGTAAACGATGTGATGATTTTTACAAGGAATAACCGATTGACGTGTGTTTCGAAGCAAAAGAATTTGCTAAATCTAAATTAAGTCCTAAAGTTGCATAAAGAAAAATCCAAATAATAAAAAGCATAAAAAATACAGCGCTAAATGTTATTGGAAGTAAAAGAACCCAATATACAGGGCAATTAATTTAAAAAAGCTACCTGCGATGGTAGCTAGAACTTATACTTAAAGCAGAAATCGATTAAACGATTTTCCTTGTTAATTATTTATTCGAATGAGTGGCAAGACCCCGTCCAATTAGATTTGCAGAAACAGGTGTTTTCCCGATTTCCCTTGCCCAAATTGATAATTGTCCTATATGGTGAATTTCATGTGCAATGGTGTGTCTAATGATTTCACCCCAAGTATCCGTCACATTTTTTCCATCTGGTAAGGTATCGTAAAATAAACGATTTTCCATTTCATGATCCCAGTTGTCTACAAAGTTTTTCACTTCAATATGGAATTTAGCGTCCAATTCTCGAACTTTATCTAAGCTTTTATAAGCATCGAAACTCTCTTGAAAATCAGATTTGCCTTGTATGGTACGAATCCAGCTCCACTCTACATCAACTATATGAAAAAGTGTATGTAAAATACTTCCCATTCCACCAGATCGGGTCAACAGTAGTTCTTCTTCACTTAACTCTTCACACCACCTATACCATTCTTCTCTTACCGACCAATTATATCTAAAAAACATTTGCAATTATAACGCCTCCTACTTATAGAAAATTAAGCAATGGTAATGGTTAGTGAGGATATTTCCAAAATTCGCTAACTATGAGTATTTCAACAAGCAACGGTTAAATTCCTTGTTGAATAAAAAGCATGCGATATTTCAATAGAAGATTGCTTTTTCTTCTTCAACATAATGGTAGATTAGTTGCATAAGAAATGAAAAATTATCGTAATTAGTACCATGATTTTAAATAAATTTAGATAATACGTTATTCTAATATGGCTGGTTCATTATTGAGATTAAATTACAGAATGAAATTCATAGCTATTGGTAATTTAGTTGAGCAAGGTACAATAAGATAACACTTTTTTCGTACTTTTATTTAACAATTTAGTCGCATTGATCTAATTGATCAAGCGTCTTTTTTGTGCAGAGGGTGGAATGATGCGGAAATTTTTTGAGAGTATATATGATAATGTTAATTAGGTATTTTCATATATATGAAATTTATTTCACGAAAGATTGATTATTACTCTTTTGTGTATTATATTATTCATGAAAATGAAATTCGAGGTGATGTGATGAATATTGGAATGGAAATAAAGAAATTGAGGACTGAAAAAGGTATTACTTTGAAAGAGTTAAGTGAAAAAAGTGAACTATCTATTGGATTTATATCTCAATTAGAAAGGGGACTGACTACAATAGCAGTTGATTCACTTGAAAAACTAGCTGATACTTTGGGGGTGCATTTAACACATTTTTTTGATTACCCACTTAAAAGGAATGATATGGTTTTGAGAAGTTATGAACAAGAAATAATGGATTCGGTAGAAGGAGGTTTTATTAAGTATAGTTTAAGTACAGATTTGGAAAATAAACAACTTGTTCCAAGGCTTATAGAAATTCTTCCTCAAAAGAAAGATGAAGAAATATTATCCTATAAGCATGAGGGAGAAGAGTTCGTATATGTTTTAGAGGGTATATTAACAGTTTACATAAATGATACGAGGCATGAAGTATATCCTGGTGACAGTATTCATATGGACTCAAATATTGCACACAATTGGGCTAATTACACGAATAAAAAAGTCAAGCTTATAGCTGTTAATACGCCTAATTATCTCTACAATAGAGGATTTGATAATACAGATGCTGACTAGTAAAGACATTATATAAATTAATAGAAAGTGATAATAACAATGGATAAATTAATATTGTATTTAATTGGTTCTTTTTTTGTAATTGGAGCTATTGATTATATTACCGGAAATCATTTGAAACTGGGTGGGAAATTTGAGGAAGGCATAAAGACCATGGGGACTTTAGGGCTTGGAATGATAGGAATAATTTCTTTAGTTCCTATATTTACAAATTTTTTATCTATTGTGATTATTCCAATCTGTAGAGTTTTTCATCTAGATCCCTCTATAGTTCCAGCAGCATTTTTAGCAGTAGATATGGGTGGCTATCAAATGGCTAATAAATTAGCATTGTCAGAGGAAATGGGATCATTTTCAGGAATCATCATTGCATCTACTTTAGGAGCCACAATTAGTTTTTCAATACCTGTCGCGTTAGGGATGCTTTCTAAAGAGGATGAAAAATATTTTTCTAAAGGTGTGTTGGTTGGAATTATTACTATACCAATAGGATGTCTGTCAGCAGGCTTATGGCAAAAAATAAATATCAATCTATTAATTTTTAATCTGGTCCCTATATTTATTTTCGCCATTATTTTAGGGGTAGGAATATTAAAAGTTCCTCATGTTTTTATAAAAGTTTTTAATGTCTTTGGAAAGCTTATTGTAAGTTTGAGTACTGTTGGATTACTTTTACAAGGTATAAATGTGATATTTGGTGTAAGGCTTGTCTCAGGATTAGCACCACTTTCTGAATCTACTATTATAGTGGTCAAGATTGCACTTGTTTTAGGTGGAGCATATCCCATGTTAGCACTTATTAATCAAATCTTTAAAAATAGCTTTGAAAAAATAGGGGGGAAGTTTGGAATTAATTCAGTGTCAGTAGCAGGTATTTTAGGAAGCTTAGCTAGTAATTTGTTGATATTTGGAGCATTTAAGGAAATGAATCCTAAAGGAAAAATGGTATGTACTGCCTTTGGTGTAAGTGGAGCATTTGTATTTGGTGGTCAACTAGGATTTGTGTCAGGAGTAGCACCAGAAATGATAGGCGCATTTATAATATCAAAGCTTACAGCTGGAATCATTAGTATAGTACTAGCTGTTTGGCTGTATGAACGTGAAAATAAAGAATTTAGTCTTAAAGAAAATGGAGGTATTAGTAATGAACATCAGAGATAGGGTCGAAAAGTTAAGGCAGCTAATGAAAGAAAATCAAGTGGATGCTTATATAATTCCAAGTTTTGATGCACATCAGAGTGAATATGTAGCGGAACATTGGAAATGTAGACAATGGATATCAGGATTTACAGGGTCTGCAGGTACTGTAGTTATTACATTAGAGGATGCTGGGTTATGGACAGATGGCAGATACTATATTCAAGCTGAAAAGCAGCTGGAGAACTCAGGAATCAGATTGTTTAGAATGATGGACCCAGAGGTACCATTTTATACAGAATGGCTAGCAGATATCCTTAAAGAAGGAAGTATTGTGGGCTTTGATGGAAATGTTTTTTCAATTAATATGGTTAAAAAGATGGAAAAAGATCTAAAAGCAAAGAGAATAGTATTAAAAATGAATCAAGATTTAATTGATGGTATATGGGCAGGTAGACCGGAAATTCCTAAAGGACAAATTTTTACACATGACGTAAAATATGCAGGCAAATCACGAGTAGAAAAATTAAATGAAGTAAGAGAAGAAATGAAAAATAAAGGAGGAAATTATTATATATTAACTTCACTTGATGACATTGCATGGCTTTTGAATATAAGAGGAGAAGATGTGCCTAACAATCCCATTTTAATAGCTAATGTAATCGTAGCAGAACAAAAATGTTATTTATTTATTGATTCTTGCAAGGTTTCCCCAGTGGTTAAATTAGAACTAGAAGCTGATGGAATCGAGTTAAAAGCGAGTGATGAAATTCAAACATTATTGGAAAATCTTTTAGACGGAGATGCAGTTATTCTAGATACAAATAAAACAAATATCAGATTATATAATGCCATTCACAACAATACAAAGAAAATTGAAAGCCCTAACATCACTACTAATTTAAAAGCTATTAAAAATGAAGTTGAGATAAAAAATTTAAAATGGTGTGAAATAAAAGATGGTTTAGCTATGGTAAAATTTATAAAATGGCTAAAAAACTCTGTAGATTATACAGAAATTACGGAGATTACTGCAGAAGAAAGATTAGAAGATTTCAGAAGGGAGCAGGAAGGATTTGTCGGACCTAGCTTTGATACGATAGCAGGTTATAAAGAACACGCGGCGATGATGCATTATAAAGCTAATAAAGAAACCCAATATACGCTCAAGAATGAAGGTCTTTTTTTAATTGATTCAGGTGGGCAATACTATGATGGAACAACAGATGTTACAAGAACGATTGTTTTAGGAAAACTTACCGACGAACAAAAAAGAGATTTTACTTTGGTGTTAAAAGGGTTTATTGCATTAAGCTCAGTAAAATATTTATACGGAGCAACAGGCTCTAACTTAGATGTTTTAGCAAGACAACCGATTTGGCAGTATGGTTTGGACTATAAATGTGGGACTGGACATGGGGTAGGTTTTTTCTTAAATGTTCATGAAGGACCACAAAGCATAAGGAATGATAATAATAATGTTATTTTAGAAAAAGGTATGGTTATTACGAATGAACCGGGAATATACCTCGAGGGTAAATATGGAATTAGAATTGAAAACATGATGTTAGTAGTTGAAGACGAGAAAACAGAGTTTGGCCAATTTATGAAGTTTGAAGCAATCACGTATTGCCCTATTGATTTAGCCGGTATAAATAAAGATATGTTAACAGAGAGTGAAAAGCAATGGTTAAACAATTATCATCAAGAGGTATTTACAAAGCTGGGTCCTTATTTAAATGAAGAAGAAAGAGAATGGCTAAAGGATGAAACAAGGGAAATATAAATAGATATTGCCAAAATAAGGTTAATTAAATTAGATAGATTTATTCTATCTACATTTGGTGTATTATTACTGATTGGAATATTTTTAAATAATATCTATTTTTGGATTGTTGTAGGATTGTTATCAATTATTATTGGTGTAACAAGAATAGTTATTAAATTAGTAAGTATGAGAAAAAAAGTATATTCTAATTTGAATTATTATTTTACGTTTATTCAACTAAAGCATGCGTTAGTTGCATAGCTGCAGACTACTTAGGTAGTCTTTTTGTGCGACGGGCAGTCGCATAGGGTGCTGACCTAGTCAGCACCCTTCAATCATTTTAACTAGACAGAGACGACACTTCGGTGTAACGACTGGACGAAGGATAAAATTATGAATTCCAGATGGTGAAAATCCATACTCGAGGAGACTGACCTAGCTCGAGAAGTCTAATCTAGGGCATTATCGCGAGGTATTGTCTGAAGGAGATGCGGTAAATCGAGAGACCCGTAGACGAAAAGATAGACCCTAATGCAAGAAGTGTGAAGCACGGCGGCGGGATAAGTTGGTGACTCTGCGAAAAGTGAGGAAACCCACTAAAACGGCATTTTCTTTAGAAGTCAGAGCGAGAAAATGTGGCTTATAACGTGATGGTGCAGGGTATGTCTTGAAGGAAAATGCGATGACCCCGTGAGGTCTCCACCTTACCGAACAGGCAGGGTTCTAATCTATAAGGGCAATCCGAAGTGATGAAGAACGGGTGGAGAAGTCAGACGTTCTCATAGTACGGAAGTAGTTCGATGACCATAACATTGAATGAACGGAAGGGGAACGACCTATGGCTCCAAGTCATGGACGAGATGGAATGTCAACAATCAAGTTACTGAGGTAAAACCGTTTGAATGAACATCAAGGAAAGGCATGGAATATGTAATGAATCAAGAGTGGAAATTTAAATTACACAGTGTTTATGGTCAATTATTATTCGACCGTAAATTAACAAAAAGCTTCGAACAAGTAAAAGCGAATAAAGGTACAGGTGGAATTGACGGAGAATCAATCGAAAGTTATGAATCTAACTTGAATGGAAATATTTTGTCATTACTTGAAAAGTTAAGAACGAAAACCTACAAAGCACAACCAGTCAAAAGAGTATACATACCTAAGAAAAATGGAAAGAAACGACCATTGGGAATTCCGACAATTCAAGACCGTATTGTTCAACAGAGTTTAGTAAATGTGTTACAACCAAAATTTGAGGATCTACTGTTTCATAATTGGTCAGTAGGATATCGACCAAATCGAGGAGTTCAAAGAGCCCTTCAAATAATCTTATGGAATATAGAACAGGGATATAATCATATATACGATTGTGATATAAAAGGCTTCTTCGATAATATTCCACATAAGAATCTAATCGGAATATTAAAGAAATACGTCTCGGACCGAACGGTCCTTAGTCTCATAGAACAATGGTTAAAGGTTGGACACATGGAAGAAGGAAAACTGATTCATTCTGACTACGGGACTCCTCAAGGTGGAGTAATTTCACCATTACTAGCAAATGTCTATCTTAATGAATTGGATTGGGAATGGGATTTGAATGGTATTCGCTTCGTTCGTTACGCAGATGATTTTCTTTTATTTGCGAAATCAAAAGAATTAATCGAAAAAGCAGCGTCCTTAACTAAAGAAAAGTTGAAAGAGTTAGGATTAGAGATTTCAAAAGAGAAAACTAGAGTAGTCAACTTTGAGAAGGACGATTTCGATTTCCTAGGTTTTACATTTCATCATTGGAGACCGAATAAGAAAGTTAATAAACCTATATTTCATGTGACACCTAAGGAAGAATCAATCAAAGACTTTCGATTGAAAATTAAAGAAAAGACTCGAAAGACTTTAACTCTGAGCAAAGAAGAATGGGTTAGTCGTGTGAATCCAATTATACGTGGAAAAGTCAATTATTATGTGACAATCATCAAAGCGATTAAGGCTAATGAAGAACTAGGTCAGACAAGTCATTGTATTACCAGATGGACGAGAAATCGACTTCGAAATCTAGATGGATACATAAGAAGGCGACTGCGAGTAGCCTTTATTCATAAACATCCAACCCAAAGAAAAGGGGATAAAATGAATAGTTTATGGAATAACTCATTCTTTCTAAAGACTAACCTAATCCCATCTTATTGGCTTTACTTAAATAAAGCTTTCGGCTACACAAAAGAACAATATTTAAATGACATGAAGAAAACAACTAAACGCAACATACATACAAGGATTAAAAGAGAAAGAGAAAAGGGAAAAGAATATTACAACCCTATTCGTCTCCAAAAGATGCAAAATGCCTGGAATGCATCCTCTTGATAAACACTACAACATATGGGTAAGCCGTATGCCTTAATTGGGCAAGTACGGTTTGATAAGGGGGAAGTCTCGTGAGAGATTTCCCTACTTTATTTTGCTAACTGTTGGTAAAAATGTACTGTTTCACCTATATTCTGCAACTTCACCTATTGATGGTTGTTCGGATAAAACAGGAATCCCACCAAATTTATGTGTATTTTTAAAAACTACATTGCCTACTCATTGGTTACTGGGGAGGAGTAGTATTCAATAGTAATTAGCTATCATATGCTCTAACTAAGAGGCACAATCGATGATTTCGATAAGTTGCATTTGTTATAATAAGGTGTTCTTTTAAAAACAAGGGGGAAAACAATGTGTCTGCAGAAAAAGTCGTTCGGCAATTTTTCGAAAAAGTCCGTTCTGGAAAAGAAGTAGAGGCTGCTCATTATTTAATGGCAGATAGTGTCTTGGCTCACCAAATTACTTCAGAAAATGAAGTGTGCATAGAAAGAACACCAGCCAATTACGCTGAACATGTTCGTGAAATGATCGAAGTGTATGGAGAATTCAGTTTAACTATAAAAGAGTTTATAGCACAAGATGATCGAGTCTATGTAAGATGGAAACAATCTGGGATACACATTGGTGAAGTAGATAATTTTAGACCAACTAATAAACCAGTGTATGAGATTGCAAGTGCTGTCTATCGCGTTGAAAATGAGAAAATCGTTGAATACTGGATACAGATTGACCGTGAAGGAATTCGTATACAGTTGGAACGAAACAAAGAATTGTCCGTTCAATAACACTACAACATAAGACCTTCAATGTTGTGGATTGACAATTTAAAATACATAAATTCACCAAATAAGTACAATATGCATCTAGAGCATGCATTAGTTGAACAACCTTTAAGCTGCTTCGGTAGCTTTTTTTCTTATTCAAGTATGGCAGTTTTGTTGAATAATCATTACCAGAAATATGATAAAATTTCTAGTAATGATTATTTTTAAAACAAATTCTTATGGATATAATTGGAGAAAAAATGAAAAAAATTAATGGCTCGAATATATTCTTATGCCTTGGCGTTTTTGCACTTGTCATTAGTATACTCACATTTTTAACAGATCATATTGGATGGTCTATTTACTTTTTCATATTATTAATTACTGATATTGTATTGTTTTTAAATTTAAAAAGAAAAGGTCGATAAATATGATTATTAATGAAGATTTCTTTTATTTTTTAGGTTTTTTCCTAATTGGATACTTCCAAATACATATGGTTATATTCGTTAGAAAGAAAGATTTTTTATATGGGGAAAAATATAAAAGATTGAGAGATATGTTCTATCCTCTACCAGATATAGTTTCCTATTGGTTTTCTAAAATTAGCTTATTATTACTGGGTAGCTTTTTTATTTTCATTAGCTTCTATACATATTAATAATCTAACATTTAGGATTTGATCATAGTATTTCTTACTCAACTAACTGATGCGATACTTAAATAGAAGATCGCATTTTCTTATTCAACAAAATGGCAGTTTAGTTGCATAAGGAATGTGAAAAAGAATTCACTTAGATATTCTGATTTGATAAAATTGAATTACCAGAATAATCATTATACATGAGAATGCGTTAATAGTAATTGATTATTAAATTAAAGTTTTATTTAAAAATATAATAAATTATTAAGGAAAAGGTTTATGAAATATATAAAATTTTTTATTTTTCAGTTCATACTAATTAGTTGTATTATAAGCATAGGTTTTTATGCTGAAAAGTATCACAACGCACCAGATATAACTCGGATATTCCTTGGAATTTTACAGGTACCACTTTTTATTCTAATTTTTAAAGTTTATGGTCGTTTCAAATTTAAAAGTAAAAGAATAAAAATAATGTTAACAATGTTTTCTGGAATTTCATCTACATTAATTATAGGTATGATTTTTGGTCAAGTATTATACAACTAACTGATGCATTAGTTGAACAACAAGATCGGCTGTTTAGTCGATTTTTTTTTATACTTCAAAATGGCAGTTTAGCTGCATAAGGAAGGGACTTATTGGGATTAAATAGAATATATTAAAATGTCTAAAATTTGTTGAAATAAGAAGTTATATAAATGCTTATTTCAGCCTGCCAAAAATCTAATCAAACTACTGTTACGATGTTAAAAAGTGCAAAATAAAAGACCCCTATTAAGAGATCATTTTCAGCTATTCTAATATTATAAGAAACGTTTTCTTACTTCTGGAGATGGCAACATACAACTATCTTTTTTACCGAACCATCTATATCTATTTTTAGCTATAATGCCATAAAAGTAATCTCTCAAAGGCTTTGGAAAAACTAATAGTAAATAAGGCAACTTCCACGCTCCTTTTAAGTTTTTACAAACACGAAGGGCTGCCGATGATTTAAAATAGCAATTGTTATCTTCAATTAGAACAAAACTATCGATATCACTTGGCGCATTATATTTATTCAATAACTGTTTTCCTATATCGCTTTGTAACGAAGCGAACTTAAATAGTCCAAATGGGTCTTTTTTAATGATGAATTGTACGCTTTGGTCACAAAAGTTGCACTCACCGTCGAATAAAATAATTCTTTCCATATTAATCCCACCTATCTTTTATCATATCATCTTGTTTCATTAACTGGTTGCATTATAACTTGTTTTTTGAAAAACAACAAAGTTTACGAAAACAGCGAATAAATAAAAATGAACAGTGCTAATCCAACTAAAGCGTGCATTAGTTGAACAACAAGAACGGCTGCTAAGTCGATTTTTTTTATTAAACAAAATGGCATATTAGTTGCATAAATTAGAGGATTATTTAAACGTTTAGTTTAATATATATTTTAAACTTTTGATAAGAGGTGATTTAAATGAACATAAGAAACGCAGCTTTAACAGATGCAAGTGGAATTGCGAAAGTTCACGTCGATAGTTGGAAAACTACTTATAAAAACATTATGCCAGATGATTTTTTGCAGAAGTTATCTTACGACCAAAGAACTGATTCGTGGAATAAAAATCTATCTGAAGAGGGTACTTATGTTTTTGTAGCAGAAAATAATGAAGGAGAAATTATTGGATTCGCTACTTGTGGAAAAAGAGAAGAGAATAAAATCGATAGTTCAGGTGATTTAACATCAATCTATCTTCTAGAAGAATATCAAGGAAATGGTATCGGAAAGAAACTAATGGAACAACTTTTTAATCAATTTGAAAAGTTAGGTATTAATAGAGTGTTTGTTGAAGTATTAGAAGACAATAAAACACGTTTTTTCTATGAGTATTATGGTGCGAAATTATTGAAATCTGAAAAGATAAAAATCGCAGGTGCTGAATTAAATCTTCTGGTTTACGAATGGAATAATATTAACGATGTATTGACTAAATTCTAAACCTTGTTCTTATTCAACTAAATGATGCATTAGTTGAAGATCATAAGCTGTTAATATGCGGCTTTTTTTATTGAAGTAAATAGCAGGTTACTTGAAGAAGGATATATTATGAGTGTTGCAGAATATGAGTCGTAAATCACACGTATGAGAAATTAATATTTTGCAGTCAAAGAGGAGGGAGAATAATGGAGTTTGTGCCAATTGATATTAGCATACACAAGGATTATGTTATTCCTTTTCGTAGAGATTCTTTCATAGTTAGTTTTGGTACGGATAAAGATTTTGGGGATGAAAACAAGTATCTAAATTGGTTGCAGCAACAGTCCTCACAAAACCCTAAGGGTTTTGTATTAGTTGTAGAAAACGATATTCCAATCGGTCAACTCGAACTAACTGTAAAGGAATATGGAGGGAAAGTAATTGGTTATGTCAATCTTTATTATCTTATCCCCGAAAAACGCGGAGAGGGTTTAGGTTCCCTTTTACACACTTATACAATTAACTTCTTTGAAAACAATAATGTTAGCGAATACCATCTTCGTGTTTCTCCAACGAATAAACAAGCCATTGCATTCTATAAGAAAAATGGAATGAAGCAGATAAAAACTGAGATGGATGGGAAAGTTGTTAGAATGACAGGAAATATTTAAAGATTACATCCTTAGTTATTAAAGATTGTGAAGAATTAACCTTAAACTAACTGATGCTTATATATTGTATCAACAACAAAACATTGATAGAATGCACCCTTTATCATTGTTTATATGTATCCATAGTTAGCGTTGGGTTGCTTCGGCAGTCTATTTTTTTATTCAACAAAATGGCAGTTTAGTTGCATAAAAAAAGAGTTAAATCTTACTAAAAAAGTATTATAATTTATTTGAAGAAGGTAACTACATAAAATATAAATCTGGAGGAATGTATGATTGAGAAAAAGTCTATTCACGATTTGGAACTATCTGACTTTAACGAATTTCCAATTTGGAAAATCGTTTAGTATGATGTAGATAATGATGATGATATGTTAGTTGAACCTCTATTTAATGAAAGAGAATCTATAAATAAGCTAGATAGCTATATGGTAAGAATTAAAGGGGATTTAGCAGATGGTACTGAGATATACGGCATAGGTGATGTTGATTTCGATGAAAATAAAATTTTTAATTTTACATTCCAAATAAGCAAAGGGAATTGGGAAGTACTAGATTTACCGCCAGCACCGGATTTTGTTTTAGAAGAGTCCGGACTAATTCCTTTTGCTAAAAAACTAAGTAAGAGTGTACATAATATTTTCCCAATGAAATTAAGTGCTGATATACCAAATAGCTTATATAAAACGAATATTGAGATGACCATAAAAGCTTAATTGCTTATTCAACTAAATGATGCTTTAGTTGAACAATGAACGACTGCTTCGGCGGTCGTTTTTATTGTACACTGGTAGGATAGTTGCATAAGGAAGAGAACTTCGATATTAAGAAAGAGACATAATTTTAGTTGTCCCTTTTTAATTTCTGAAACTTAGGTATGCAAAAGGATATGGAAAGATGCAATATATTGGATATTTGTAAATTTAACAGAAGAAGAAACACCATTTGAATATAGATTACCCCGAATTGCATCACTACTTCCTAGTAATGTTGAACAAACCAGTCCAACTAAACTTACTGCATTTGAATCTCGCGTTTACAGGATGCTTTGATATTAAACTAACTGATCTCAAAAGCAATCAACATCGTTTTTCCCGAATAAAAGCCGACAAGACATTTATGTATTGCCGGCTTTTACGTTAAACTATAACGATCTATTTAATTAATCAGCTAAAGCGATAAATTCATTTTCATTAGTCGGTAACTCCTGAACATCTCTAAGGCTTCTTTCAATTGTTCTAGTTTTACGTGTCGCAACTTCTATCTCATTAGTAGCTGCTTGAAGTTTTTTCTGTGTTTTCTCTAAGATATCACCAAATTTACCAAACTCAGTTTTCACTTTGCCAAGAGTATCCCAAACTTCACTTGAACGCTTTTCAATAGCCAATGTCCTGAATCCCATTTGGAAACTATTCAAAAGTGCAGCCATTGTGGTTGGACCAGCAACAGTAATACGATAAGTGTTTTGAAGGAATTCTAATAATCCATTAATTTTTAGAACTTCCGCATATAAACTTTCAGTCGGTAAGAACAATACTCCAAAATCAGTTGTAACTGGCGGGCTAATATATTTTTCATTTATTGTTTTTGCCTCAGCTTTAATTCTAGATTCGAGTTGTTTTACTGCCTCTCTAACTAATTCTACATTACCACTTTCTTGTGCATCTACTAGCCTTTCATAGATGTCACTTGGGAACTTCGAATCGATAGGTAAGTAAACGTATTTCTTGGAATCTTGCTTAGACGGGAACTTAATTGCAAATTCTACTCGTTCAGCACTATTCTTCTTAGTAGCAAAGTTTTCAACATATTGGTCTGGTGTCATTGTTTGTTCTAAGATATTCCCGAGTTGTATTTCTCCCCAAATACCTCTGGTTTTCACATTAGAAAGAACTTTTTTCAAATCACCAACACCAGTCGCTAGCGTCTTCATTTCACCAAGACCAGTATGAACTTGCTCTAAACGTTCGCTTACCAATTTGAACTTTTCACCCAGTCTTTGTTCAAGCGTATTATTCAATTTTTCATCTACTGTCATACGCATTTCTTCTAATTTTTTAGAGTTATCTTCTTGCAACTTTGATATATTTACCTCTAAGATACTTCTAACTTCATTTAAGCCCTCGCTGATCGTTTTGCTTGTTTTTTCTTTGTTTTCATCTAGTTTACGAATATTATTCTCTTGAAGTTTAGTAATACTAGATTCTAATGTGTTCCTGATATTATCCATTTGCTTTTCATTTTTATTGATCATTTGTTTAATATTATCATTCGTATCCTTATTGAACGTTTGTTGTAATTGAATATTCTGTGTAATTTGACTTTGAATATTTTTAGAAAAGCTTAAAAGACTTTTACTTAATTCTTCTCGATTCTTACTGGAAATTTCGTAATTTTCTTTTCGACTTTCCTTTAACTCTTCATTAATTTTCTTTTCTGTCTTCTCATTAGCTTCTGCTATCTGCTTAAATACGATTTCTTTTAAAACTGACGTATCTTGATTCATAGAACCTTGCTTCAGTTTTAAAGATACAAATAGAATTATTATAGTTAATATCAAATTAACTAGTACGCTCCCCGCTAACATATAGCTCAAAATTAAGCCCTCCTTAAATGAAATCATCTCTATTAATTAATTATAGTCTCTTTAAGAAGGTTAAGATATCTCAATTTTATTCGAACTAATAATGACCAGTTAAATAGATGTCATAGATGAAAATTCAATTCCATAAAAGTAAATTAAGAAAAAAACTAATTAAATAGATACCATATAAAAGATTTAAATAGAAAAGAGGTATTTGTATGTTACAAAAATTTGAGAAAAGGAATCCGCACAAATTTTGGAAATGGTTTTCCGAGATACTTATGTATCTTATAAAATGATTTATTGTGTCGCAACTCATCTTCAAAAAAAATGCAGCATTCTTTTGAATGCTGTCTTTTTTGACCTTATAATCAACTGCTGCCATAAATAATTTATATTCCATTATATCCTTATAATGTCTTGTTGATTTTCTTATGCAACTATTTGGTAGTTTAATTCAATAACATAACAATTTCACTCTAAAATCAGCAATGAAAAAAACATTGGAATTTGTCGAATAATTTTCATTCATTGATTGATTTTTTAACTTAAAACTTTATATCAATACTCATTATAATAGGTTTATCCAAATGTAAAGACTTTCTATTAATCGTTTTACCTTAATTTGAAAGGGTGGACTATATGAATGGATTTTTTATTGAACTAATCATTTTTGCAGCAATTATGGGTTTATTGTTATTTATCTTCAAGGTTTTCCGAAGATATCAAAAAATTATTGCACTAACTATTATTTTGAGTAGTCTACTGATTTTTTTCTATGTAGAACAAGGTAGTTACGATAGTAAGTTTTGGTCAATTGTATTAGTTAGTTGTGTACCTATTTCTTCACTAATTAGAAATATAATAAAAACTAAAACTTTATTATTATTTTTTATTAATAATTATGCTGAATTCTTAATGCAACTAAACCAGCTAATAGTTTGTCAATAATTTTCAATAAAAAAAATATGTGACTCATGTTATACTATTTTTGACATGCCAAATAATCTTCCACTTATTTAAAAGTTGGAAGATTATGGTAGTTGAAGCTAGTTCAGATTTTAAGCTAGATCTTGGAAAGTCGTTTTGCTTTTTAACAGGGCATAAATCCAATGTAATAGTTTATTTACACAAGCTATTACTGTTACTCTAAAAGGTTTTTCTTCTTTACGCTTTTTATCATAAAATTGTCGCATTCGCTTATTTCGTGGATGATTTCGTCTGTTGTCTTACTCTTACGATTATCACGAATTGCACACCGAACAGCCATGAATAACGCATGTCTCAATCGACTTGAACCACGTTTTGTAATACGGTTTCTACTGGCTGTGAATTTACCAGATTCAAAGACACTCGGGTCAACACCAGTGAAAGCCACAAGTTTTTTAGGATTATCAAACCGATCAATTTCACCAATTTCAGAGATAATCGTTGCCGCGATTTTTTTTCCGATACCTGGAATCGATTGGATGATAGTATATTCTTCAACTTCTTTTACGAGAACATCTATCTCTGCTTTCAAATTGGATAGATGTTCTTTGTATTGAAGAACCATTTTGATATGCATCTCAAGCGAAATAATAAGGCTTCTATAAAGATTGACTTGAAACGGATTTTTTTCAGCCGCGGTAATTAAAAGCTTTGCCCTTTCGTTTGCCTATTGCTTAGAGCGACTAGTACATAATGATGCAATACGTTTAGCTAGTTGATCTTCACCTGCTCATAACACAGCTTCAGATGAAGGGAACTCTAGTAAAGTTAAGAGTGAAACATTAGAGTACAAGTCGCCAAACACACCCCGATATTCGGGAAATACTTGATCTAGAATCGCTTGGAAATGTAGTTTTGCCTGAGTACTAATGCCTGTTAATTGATCGTGCTGTCTCGTTAAATTTCGCAGGTTTAGTAATTGTACACCACGCTTTTTATATGGATCTAACTCTTCTTTGTAATACAGCTCGCAGAGGTGATACGCTTCGATGACATCAGTCTTTACCTTTCTTAAACTTGAACTTTTAGCTCGATAAGAGATTAATGGATTAATAACGATATAAATATAATTTAAGTTATCTAAGAACTGCATTACAGGTGAATGGTAATGCCCTGTTGATTCCATTATTAATACTGGTTTTGAATTGGCTTTTTCTTCGATACTCTGTAAGAATTGATGTAGCTGCTTAAACCCTTCAACTGTATGTGAAATTTTAAAACTTTTTTTAAAAGGAGTCTTTCTATCTAAAAAAGCTTGTATTTGGCTTTCACCTTTTGCGACATCCAGACCAACTACTGGATTCATAAACTATCTCCTCCTAAAACTATTAAATTTATCGGTTACCCTAATACTCCCTTATAGTGTCATAGGTTCGCTTGTTATTCGGGATCTTTGTCCCAACCAGCCCAAATCATGTTTCTATAAGTAGGGGTGAACTGTTTAGTTGACGGGGTCTAAGCCCCACTGATGCTTCGTTCTGCCCCGACTACTTTAATCATAAAACCATATAAAAAATGGTCAACCAGTAAATAAAACTGGATGACCTTATAATACGAACTAATGCATTAGTTGTACAAAATAATCGGCTGTATGGTCGATTTTTTGTGTTGAGCTAAATGGCAGGTTAGTTGAATAAGAATACTTTATTTTTTTGTAGAAAAAAGGCGAAATTTCCCCAAGTAACAATAGTGGGATATTCTGTATAATTAACTTTGTGGAAGTTACTGGAAGCTTCGTTCAACAAAAAACAAAAAATAAAATAGGGGTACAATTTATGAAAAACAAGAAACGTTTTCTCGCTCTTTTTCTATTACTAGTTGTTGGAATCTCAATCCTAATCTATCAGCAACAAACAAATGCTGAAACTGTAAAGGTAAAAATAGGACAATCTAATCAGTTCACTAAAGACGAAATAAATGCAGCAGTCAGTACGGTAAAAGAACAATTCAAAAGTTATAAAGGATGCACATTGACAGATATATGGTATTCAGAAAAAGATTCTCTTGCGGTAACTAAAGAATATATGAACTATGGTGGGGGGGATGAAACAGTTGTTGGTGACAAAAATGTACTTGTTTTGCTTTCAAACTTTAAAGTCGATTCTTCTGGTGGTAATGGAAGTTGGAAGCCGAATTCAACTCAGACTAAATACACTTGGACTTTGATAAGAAATAATGAAAAGGGAAAATGGAGAGTTAAACAAACAGAAGATAATTATACTGATGCGGATAATGTAAAAGTGAGAATAGGACAATCTAAAAAGTTAACGAAGAACGATATAAAGACAGCGTTCGAAACCGTCAAGAAAGATTTCAAGAAAGATGAAAATAATGAAGGATGCACAATTACGGAACTACACTATTCAGAGTTTCAAGCGATAGATGCAGATACAATTGAAGCTTATATGGAAGATAAAAATGCTATTGTGGTCTATGCTACTATTAAAACTGGTCCTTCAGTTGTTGGAGGTTGGGAACCGAATAAAACTATGGTTAATTTTAGTTGGACTCTGGTTAGGGATAGTAAAAATGGCAAATGGCGAATTAAAGGTGGAGGATATGCATAAATTGTAAACTCATTAGTTGAAGAACAAGAGCAGCCATTTGCTGCTTTTTATTTATGTATTTGATAGTTCATTGAGGGTATGTTTTTAGGCCTTTAAAATATGTAATTTAAAATATAAAAATTTCATATTGTTTAATAAAGGACAAGTAAGGAGTTGTTTACATTTTGAATAAGGGTGTTATAGCACTATTAATGTTAAACGTTCTGATTATAATTGTTATAGCTCTTTACCTTATGGCAAGATACAAAAAACAGTCAATTCAAGTATTTACTATATCTAGCTTTTTAAATAATAATCATTTAAACGACAATGAAAATCAGAAGGAAAGTCTGATAGATAGAATAAATGATTTTTTCGATGAGAAAGATAGCAACGAAAGTAATGATAACGGTGAAAGTGACGATGGGGATGATGGCGGAGAATAGTAACCACCCATTTCTTTAGTTAATTAATAGTGTATTTGAGACATAAGCTTATTGAACTAACGGATGCGATTCTTCAATAACGAAGGATCGTTTTTCTTATACAGCTAAATGGCAGTTTAGTTGCATAAAAAGATATAATAAAGATAAAAATTTTTAGAAAAAAATGATATTTATTCAAATATTTAGGGGGAAATTTAATTATGCAAGATTTGAAGGAAAAAGTTATCTTGATTTCAGGAGCAAGTTCAGGTATTGGACGTGCTACAGCAGAATTGCTTGCATCAAAAGGAGCGAAAATTATTGTAAACTTCCGTTCGAATGAAGAAAGTGCAACTGAAGTCGTAAATCATATAAAAGAAATGGGCGGAGAAGCAATAGCAATAAAAGCTGATGTTACAATAAAAGAAGAAGTGAATGCAATGGTTGAGCATGCAATTAATTCACTCGGAAAGATAGATGTCTTAGTAAATAATGCAGCAGGTGGTATTCGCCAGAGTACATTTATTGATGCAAGTGAAGACTTGTGGGAAGAAACATATAAGCTGAATATTACAAGTGTGCTTTTATGTTCGCAAGCTGTCTTAAAACACATGATACCGAAAGGGAAAGGGAAGATTATCAACATATCTTCAACTGCAGCACGTATTGGAGGAGCTGGAGAAAGCATTCATTATGCTGCCACAAAAGGAGCTTTAAATACGATGACGATTGGTATGTCTAGGGAACTGATTGAACATGGAATTATTGTGAATGGTGTGGCACCAGGTGTCGTTGAAACACCTTTTCATGAAAAATTCGCACCAAACGATGACCGTCTTACTCGTATGTCTGCATCGATTCCGATAAAAAGAATCGCTAAACCAATTGAGATTGCAGAATGTATTGCATTTCTAGCTTCTGAATCTTCAAATTACATATTAGGAGAAATTATTAATGTTAGTGGGGGAAGATAATAAAGTATATTATTCTTTAGTTATTGTTTAATATTTCTTCTTATTCAACTAACTGATGCATTAGTTGAAGTTCACGAGCTGTTCCTTGCTGCTCGTTTTTTTATTCAAGTAAATGGCAGATTAGTTGTATAAGGAAATTAATTTAAATATTAAGTTAATTAAGATAAACTGGAAATGGAACATAATTCTTTTGAATTAAAAGTAGTTATATTAAAGCACAGTAAGGTGAAAACGATGCAAGCAAAGATACCAAAATTCAAATACATTAAAGCTAATAATTTTTCAAAGAACAAAACTGTCATAATGTATCATGGATGGGGTTCTATAATTGATTCACAAGTAGTAATCGGTGAAGAGATTGCAAATAGAGGGTTTAATGTAGTCATTCCAGAAATTATATATCACGACACTAGACAACCATTAAATAATCCATTCGAAAAGAGTACGATGCAAAATTATTTTTGGAAGACTGTTTTTAAAAGTATTGATGAAGTAAATGGATTAATTCAGAGTTTGAGAATTGATACAGAAAATGTAATTCTCTATGGTAGTTCAATGGGTGGCTTTATAGCGAGTGGAATTTTCTTTTCAGATATAAAATATGCTGGATTGATTAATGTAAATGGTTCAAGTTCATTTGCCACCTCAGAAAACATTTTAAGAGAAATGGATTTGAGAAAACCTTTAGAAATGGATGAATTGAACTTAATTAAGCAATACGATCCTAGATTTAAAAAAATTCAACAAGATGGAGTCGTTTTGTTTTTACATGGTGAAAGCGATCAAATTGTCCCAATTGGGGATCAACAAGAATTTTATAGACATTTGATAAACATAGAAGAAGCAAAAAGAGTCAAATTCATTACATATGAAAATGTTAATCACTCAGTGACTGATTCAATGGTCGTAGACCTTATAGATTGGTTAGAAACTAACTACAATAACCCGATATGAAATTTAGTTTTTATTTAAACACCTATCATTTTTTAATTTTAATTGATAAAATCTTATGCAACTAACTGATGCGATAGTTGAAGATCATGAGTCACAGAAGTGGCTCATTTTTTAATGAAGTAAATGGCAGTATAGTTAAATAACAGTTTGATGTTAATATAAAATTAACATTAAAAATGTGTTGTTGTAATTTGTCGTTTAATTTTATACGATTGATTAATTTCCTTATTTTGGTATTTATATCAATTAACATTATAATTGGTTTATATAAGTTAAAGGAGAGTTAAAAATGAGTAATTTTAATGTATATGGAGCACTAATTAGTTTGGTGCTTATCTGTTTATTTGTATATGTAGTAGTAAAAATTGTGAAAAATATTTTGTTATTTGTAGTGAATAATTCGTCCGTTTCAAAAGCAAAAACTGCAGAAATCGAAAAGAGAATTAGTAATTTAGAAAAGAAATAACATTAAATCTAATTGAACTAAATGATGCTTTAGTTGAACAACAGGACCGGCTTTATTGGTCTTAACCCTGTCAAGTAGACACACATAAAAAAGACTTTCTAAGCAGCCGTTGTTAACCTGTATTTTACAGGGGAACAACGGTTTAATCGTTTTTGTGTACGTTCATTATTATAGAAATGAATATACTCTTCAATTGCTTGAATAAGTGCCTGTTCTGAATTAAAATTAGATAGATACACCAATTCACATTTGAAGTGTGAGAAGAACGATTCAACGCATGCGTTGTCTAGGCAGTTTCCTTTGCGAGAGTGGCTGCCTAATAAATTATTCTTTTCTAGGAACTGGTTGTATTTTGGAGTCGTGTACTGGAATCCCTGATCTGAATGCAGGATACTTCCATGCACGTTTCTTTTTTTACATAAGTCTTTAATTGTTTCTAGGACTAGTTTAAGATCATTTCGCTCTGAACACTTCCAAGACAGGATTTCATTATTATAAAGATCTTGTACAACTGATAGATAATAGAATTTATTCCCTACTTTGATATACGTGATATCTGTCGCAAATGCAACGTTTGGTAAGTCTTGTTTAAATTGGCGATTTAATAGATTAGGATAAATATTAGATGGTTCTACACCAAAATATTTTCTTTTCTTACGTATGACCGATTTAATGTCTAATTCCTTCATTATTCGATACACCTTTTTGTGGTTAATAATTAACCCTTCATCTCTTAAACGGTCAGTAATTCTAGGATATCCGTAATATGGTCGAATTGTATGAATGGCTTGAATATGGGATTTAACCGCGTCCTCAAGATTAGTTCTCCTTAATTTATAAACAATCAATTTTTTCCATTTATAGAAACCAGCTCTTGAAACTTTTGCGATTCGAATAAGCATCGTTATTGGGTAACGTGCTTTCATCTCATTAATTATTTCAAATCGAACTCCCTTTGGAATTATCCCTCCTCGAGTATATTTGGATAGAGCTTTTTTAAGTATTCTATCTGCGCTTTTAAATATTTATTTTCTTCCTCAATTGAGCTAAATTCAGTTTTAGTAAAATCTGCAAATGGATTATTAGCTTTAGATTTTCCTCTTTGATCATCAAATAACTCACCATTTCTATACTTTTTTACCCACTCTTTAAGCTGGGTAGAACTTCGTAGACCTAGTTCTTCCGAAATCGAAACATAACTGCCAAATCCATCTTCATAACGTTTTACTGCCTTAAGCTTGAATTCAATCGAATATTTCTTAAATTTAGTCCCTTTTAAAGGCATAATAAATCCCCCTATAGTAGATTACCTATCCATTATAAGGGATAGGCTTTTTCCCGTGTCTACTATAAAGGGATAATATCATTATAGTCGGTCTTTTTATTGAGCAAGATGGTAGGATAGTGAATGAAGAATTAAAATTTACATATTTTAACAAACTTAGAATCACGTCAACTTACCGTATTATGAAATGAGGAGTTTTATTAGAAATAATTCATTTCGAGGAAAGTAGAAATGCTACTTTCTCAAAATATTAAGGGGTATTATATGGATAAAAAATCAGTTATCACCATTTGGCTAGTTTATATAACTCTAGATAGTATGGAAGGTTTAGATATATCCCACTTTTGGATTCTTAACCAATTAACTAAATTAGTTATTTGTTTCACTGTATTTTTTCTTTTTGCATTTATCTGGAGTAGTTTTACAAAAGAAAAATTCTAAAGCCACGCAACATTTCTTTTCCTTATACAACTACCATGGGAGTACGATATAAACTTCCATTCACTGTTGTGAATCTTAAGATTCATGGATGGCTAACGCATGCATTAGTTTTACAACTTGATCGGCTGTTTAGTCGATTTTTTTTATTCAACAAAATGGCAGTTTAGTTAAATAAGGTTTCACATTAATAATTAAAAGAAAATTAAAATTTAATTATTTTAGCAAAATCAAAATCACGTCAATTTACCGTATTATAAAAATAAGAGTTTTGTTAGAAATATTCATTGAACAGTTCTTTTAGATAAATTTAAGGTGGTGATTTTAGATGTATTGGAAACTAAGGATTCCTCTATTTTTATTTGTTTTAGGAACAATTTCTGGTCTTGTTCAGAAGTTTCCAGAAATATTCCTTGTAAATACATCGTACTTTATAAGAAGTGCAGTCTTTATTGGTCTAATTGGAATAATCTTTACTATTTTTGAAAAAACAAAAATAAATGAAAAAAGAGTTCATTTTACAATTGGTATCATATTAATCTTCTTAGGTATTCTGATTGACTATTTAATGGTGTAAAGGTGCAATACTGAGTAAAAACATCTTCAACTAACTGATGCATTTGTTGTATTATGCTGGGCTGCTTAGGCAGTCCTTTTTTATTCAAAATAATGGCAGTTTAGTTGAACAAGGTGATTAATAATTTATGTCGAATAATAAATGTTAAATTATAATTACAGGGAGAACCTAATGAAAAAAAAGTTACAAGTTGTTATCCTATCGTTAGGTATAACAGGAATAATTCTAAGTGGTTGTGATACAAAAAATGTAAATACTGATGCTGGTTATGATGTGTACACACAAAAAACTTTAAAGCCAATTAAAGATAAGATTTATAAAATGGGAGATACGGTTGAATTTGATAAAATTCAGGTCACGATCAACAATGCTCGCATTACTAAACCTTCAAGTAAAAAAGACAATTATAAAGGTGATGTTCTTACAGTAGATTTACAGGTATGGAGTAAACCGTATTCTAAAGATGTTCATATCAAAGCAACTGATTTTGAACTATATGATTCTAAAGGTGAAATGAAACAACATTACGATGGTTATATTGGACAAGAAATTAGTGGAAATCTATCTGGAGAAAAGAGTCCTGACAGTTCTGTTCGTGGTCTCGAGGGTGGTAAACTTTATTTCGAAATCTCTAAATCAGAAAAGTATAAACTAGTTTTTAAACCAACATTTTCAAAGAAAGTTAAAGAGATTAATTTTAATGTATATTCGAATTGATATTTCAATTCTTATGCAACTAACTGATGCATGTGCGGCCGAGCCTAGGTCGTATCATATAGCGGGTGGGATTCCCGTCGAGTAAGAACTAGCCATTCACTCGTAGCAAGTCTTGGAGGGATAAAGGTAACTTTAGTCTTTAAGTGTAGACAGTTAGGTTGCGGGCCGAAAGCCAAATGGTTGAAGGGATTGAGCTTCGAAATGTTAGTAAAACGAGAGGGCTGATGCCTTACGCATAGCAGAAAGCAACATTTTACCTTTCGTTAGGGCAAGAAAGGTAAAGCCTCTCCGGAGTCAGAGACCTTGGCACGTAACACATTGATATGATACGGCAACTCGGGAGACCCTACCGGTCTTTTCATTTAATAGAAGAGTATGGTGTACAAGCGATAACAAGTAAGGAAACCAAATGCCGATGTAGGGAGTCGGATAGCAGTGTAGTACCTATGAAGTTGGGTAATGCCGATGGAGGAAAGACTGCTACCAAAGTATCACCCTTAATAAGGACACATTTACTACACACAGAGGTAGAATAAATGGAAACAAAACTATTAAGGATAACAGAATAAAAGTCTTATAGAAATTAGCTGAGTTCTGTGAATGATAAGTTGGAGGAGCCGTGTGCGTTAATAGCGCAAGCACGGTTCTGGGAGGGGATGGAGTTCGATTTACCGTAAGGTAAAAAGACTCCTTTCTACTCGACTAGTTTGTACTATTCGGTTTAAAAAACAACAGGAGAGATGGCATGAGTTGGTATATAAAAGTGTTAAAGAATTCTTTTAATTTTTCAGGAAGAGCAAGACGTAAAGAGTATTGGAGGTTTACTCTGACCAATACTCTTATCAATTTTTTAATAACTGGAGTATTGGTTTCGACAAAGGCATCCTTTGTAGTTAATATCATGGCAATAATATATAATGTTTTAATGTTTATTCCAAGTTTGTCTGTAAGTATACGAAGACTCCATGATATTGGTAAAAATGGATGGTGGTTGTTGATTAGTGTATTGCCATTTTTATGGGTCTTACCGTTATTTTTACTGCCAATAGCTCAAGTTTTCGAAATTAATTTACAGTATCAGCTTGTCGGGTTAGTGGGTATTTTTGTCTTTTTACTAACAATAATCTGTTTCATTGTAATGATTACGTTCTTTTGTATTGATAGTCAAAAAGGTGAAAACCAGTACGGAGCTAATCCAAAAGGAGAATAATCTATTAAGAAAGAATTAAACAGAGAAAATATCGAGTCTTATTCAAATAACGCATTGCTTTAGTTCAACAACATGATCGGCTGAATAGCCGATTTTTTTTTGAAACTAAATGGCAGTTTAGTTGCTTAGGATCTCCAGTGTTTTCGCAATAGAATGAAAATAGATATAGGAAATATTCTCCTATATCTATCAATTATTCTTCATATTCCATAATATCACCAGGTTGACATTTCAAAACTTTGCAAATTGCTTCTAATGTAGAAAACCGTATTGCTTTAATTTTCCCTGTTTTTATATTTGATAGATTTACAATACTAATATCAATCGCTTCAGCTAACTCACTAAGTTGCATCTTACGATCGGCTAGTACACGATCTAATCGCAAAATAATACTCATATATACCCTCACTTATAATATTGCATCGTATTCTTCTTGCAGATAACATCCATATCGAAAAACACCTGAAAGAATTAAAAGGCAAACTCCAAATAATAATAAAGGAACTTCTGAATAAAGTAATTCAAAACTAACTCTATGCTTTAGTAAAACTAAATCTTGGATAAAATCATATATGTATCCAATCAATGCTTGAACTAATAAAAGCCACCCCATCATTCTGATACGGTTAGCATTCTGATAAATAAATGGTTTTTGTTCCATCACATTTTTTAGAATTTGATTAAGATTCGTTATAAGTAATGTATTGGTTACTGCAATAAAAATAAATTGAGTAGAGAAAGAGAAATTAATTAGTTTGAAATTAAATGCTGAATAATTGTTTTTATGAATCCCTAGTCTAGCGGCAGCCAAAATTGTCTTTTCACCCATCTCACTGAAAAGCATTGTTGCAACGAAAAATGCAATTAACGTAGTTCCAATGTAAGCTATAAAAGTGGCATATTTAGTAAGTCGATAAAGAAATTTAGTTACTTTTAAATATCCTTTAATGAAAGAATCATTTTTTGTGTTCATCTGAGAACTCCCTTTTTTTTAGATATTATCATAATAATAAAAAAAATAAATTTATTCAATAATAATTTAACGAATATCGTTAAAAAATTAATGCGATGCGTTAAATTATTTTAATGTTGTTGATAGAATTAAAATAAATGTAGAGTCCTTATTCAACTAACTGATGCGATACTTAAATAGAAGATCGCATTTTCTTATTCAACAAAATGGCAGTTTAGTTGTATAAGGGATTCATTTTAATTGTTAAACAAAAATTAAAATTTATATATTTTAGCAAAATCGGAATCACGTCAATTTACCTTATTATAAAAATAAGAGTTTCATTAAAAATAAGCGTTATTGAGGAGGGGGATTTTGAAATTAGATAGACTAATTATGATAAGCTTAGGAATATTGTCATTGATATTTGCAGATTTTATTAGAGATAAATTGCAATTACATTTCCAATATGAAATTGTAATCTATCCTATATTTGTTGGTGTTTTGTCATATTTAACTTTATTTATAATTGAAAAAATAAACCCATCGATTTTAAATAAGAAGATTAATGGCATCATTAGTACTTGTGTTCTTGGTTTTATTATTATCATAGTTTCATTTATCCTTAAGTAACTAACTGATGCGATAGTTCAACAATAAAAAAGATTGACAATTTCGTCGATCTTTTTTATTGCGCTAATGTCAGTTAGTTTTAAGAAGGTATTCGCCAATTATATGAAGAATTTATTGGGGATTAATTCAAATAGGAGGACTTTAATGTCTATTTATATTAATATCAAGGAATTTAAAAAGTGGGTAATTGAAAAGGATTTAGAAAATGAAACTATAAAAGTTTTTTGGGAGAACTTTAATAGTTGGAAGAAAGAATACCCTGAAGAATATGAGAACACTTTTAAAAATGGATTTGAACAAAAAAAACTCTCCTTTTATATTAAACCAGTTTCAATTACAATGACCAACTGGCCAGATGAAGACTATAATCACGTTGTGATACGACTTGTTATTGAATACGATGATTCTGGGATTGGAGAATATAAAATGTTTTTCGACTATGAAACAGGTAATATATATGATGATATGTTTTGGGTTTATTAAGTCATTACCACTATCTTATACAGCTAACTGATGCAATAGTTGAAGATCACAAGCTGCTAATATGCGGCTTTTTTTATTGAAATAAATGGCAGTTTAGTTAAATAAGTAGAAATGATGTATTTTCTCAAAATTAGAATTCTGTCAATTTACAATATAATAATAATTAAGAGATTAAATTTCAGCTCTTCATAAGAGAAAGATTTTTATTTAGGAGGGGTATCTTGAAATTAGGTGTACTAATTGTAATGAGCATAGCAGGATTGTTATTGGAAATTGAACGTTTTATTAAAGATAAATTGCATTATCATTTCCAATACGAAAATGTAATCTATCCTATAATTGTTGGTGTTTTGACAGGATTAACTGTATTTATAACACTAAAATTAAACCGATCTATTTCGTATAAAAAGATTAACGGTATCATAAGTACTTGTGTTTTGGTTTTTATTTATATCATAGTTCCATTTTTACTTTTTTAAATCCTTAATCAACTAACTAATGCATTAGTTGATTAAGGATGGGCTGCTTCGGCAGTCTTTTTTACTGCGCTAACGAGCAGCTTAATAAAGAAAAGGTATATCCGATTAATCAACGAACTATATAGATAATAAGTTGAGATAAAGATATAAACTAATTTATATAACATAAGGAGTAGAAAAATGAATGGAAAAAACAATGATCAACTTCTAAACCAAGTAGAAATATTTGTAAAGAAGTTTATAAAAATTCTTCTCATTGTATCACTTATATTTTTCATTGTGTCTCTCGTTACAATTAATTTTATCGCGAATAAAAGTTCAGAAATTAATTTTGAGAAGAAAGCAGGAGGCTACCAATACTCAGTCATTTTAGAACAAAAACCATATAAATGGAAAATTGGACATAATGGCTCTATTTTATCTATAAGAGAAAATAAAGAGAATGCTAAGGATTTAGAAAAGTTTCGAAGTGAGGTTGATAACATTGACTTGCAAAAAATCAAGCTAACTTTATCTATACTATATTTTTTTATTACTCTCTTTACTCTAATTATCTTGAAGAAAAAGAAAGTAAATGCTCCTAAAGCTTATTTAATATTTATTATATTACTATGTGGACTTGCCTTATATAAAAGTTTTGTTACATATGTTGATCTTAATTCATCAATGAATTCAGCTAAATTCTATTATTTACTTATAACAAATTAAGTTAGATCAAATTCGTTCGATAAATTGATAAATCTAATCTATTTTAAAAATCTATTTGCCACTATGCTTATGCAACTAACTGATGCATTAGTTGAACAAGGAAATGTAGATATAAGAAATAGAATTAAACCCAGTATATAAAAGCACTTTATATTGATCAAATAGGAGGCGGAAAATTGGTTAAAAAATTCACTCTTTTATCGGTATTAGTTGTAATCATTTTGTCAGTATACGGGCTTATCACTAACCAATTCTGGACTTTAATACCTTGTTCACTTTTTGTATTAGGAATAGGGCATTTTGTATGGGCAACTCAGAAAAAAGGAAAACTTAGAACCAATCTTTTCATTATGACGATAGGTCTTGTATTTCTCGGTTTTATAAGATTGTTATCGAACTAACTGATGCTTTAGTTGAACAACGTTTGGCTGCTTCGGCGGTCTTTTTTGTGCAATTAAATGGCAGTTTAGTTGCATAAGGAAAGATGGATTATCATGAGGAATAATCACTTGATTTTAATCGAACGAACGTTTATTATAGAATCATGAGATATAAAGATGAAAATAAAAACGAAGCAATTTTTAAAGCGACAATTCAATTATTGAATGAGATTGGTTTTTCTGATATTTCAATGAAGAAAATCGCTAAACGAGCAAATGTATCTTCTTCAACCATTTATGTTTATTTTGAAAATAAGGAGGACATGTTAAGCAAGTTATACACGAATGTTAAACAACATCTAAGTCAGAAAGTGTTAACAGGTCTTGAAGAAGAGATGCCAATCAAGGTTGCATTTGAACAAGTACTTAGAAATCAAATTGAATTCATTTTTAACCATAAAGATGAATTTTTGTTTCTAGAACAATTTAGTAATTCTCCGTTAATTAAAAATTTATGTATTGAAGATCATAGTTGGATGTTTCAACCTTTATTTGATTTAGTAGAAAGAGGTATTGAACAAAAATTATTAAAAGAGTCCGATACAATGTTGCTTTTAGTTTTAATAACTGCTCCGATTACTGATTTGGCTAAAATGCAATTTAATGGCGAGTTTGAGCTTAATGAAAAAAATATAAGTGATTTGATTCAAATGAGTTGGGATGCTATTAAACGTTAATGTATCCCTCTTTTTTAAAAATTAAAATGAACGAACGTTCGTTTAAAAGGAGGTTATTAAAAATTTATGTTATTTTCTTCAAAGAACAAACTCAGATTTGAAAAATCCAAAAACTTTCTTCATGGGAAGTTTAAATATCCTATTAAATCGCCTATTGACTATAGCATAAAGGCTCTTATGCCAATTCTTATTGAATACATGAGGGGAAATTCGAAAGCACGACCTAAAGAAATGCTTCCAGTTCAACGTCTAACTAAATCATTACTTTCTAATAGCTCAGATAAAGCAACGGTTACTTGGTTCGGGCACTCTACTTCTATATTACAGGTAGACGGTCAATTTTTGTTGTTAGATCCCGTATTTGAGAAATATTCTTCTCCTTTTAAGTTAGGTGGCAAACGATATAGCGAACAAATGCCAATCGAAATTGATGAGCTTCCGGATATTGCAGTTGTACTCATTTCACACGATCACTATGACCATCTGGAATATAGGACTATCAAGAAATTAAGAAGGAAGGTAAGAAAATTTCTTGTACCACTTGGTGTAGGAAGCCACCTTGAAAGATGGGGGATTGAACCTGAACAGATTATTGAACTCGATTGGTGGGAAGAAGCTGATTTTTTGGGTATGAAATTCCGTTGTACACCGGCAAAGCACTCCTCAGGTAGAGGGTTTTTTAATCAAAATTCAACCTTGTGGAGCTCATGGGTCATTGAAGGAATGAATTCAAAAATTTTCTTTAGTGGTGATAGTGGCTATGGACCGCATTTTAAACAAATTGGTGATAAATTTGGTCCATTTGATTTAACGTTGATTGACGCTGGTCAATACGACAACAAAGGTTGGTGGCCTTTGCATATGGTACCGGAGGAAACTGTTCAAGCTCATATAGAACTTAGAGGCAGTATTTTACTGCCGATTCATTGGGGAGCATTTACATTAGCAATCCATGACTGGGACGAACCGATTGAACGTGTGCTTGAAGCTGCAAGTGAAAGAAATGTTGTGGTTGCTACACCCCGCATTGGAGATACTTTCGAAATTGGAATAACAAACATATCACAGATTCCGTGGTGGAGAGATATTTTTTAAGGAGGTGATATGAAAAAATATCTTTAGATTAACATTAAAGTTAGAAAAATTTCTAGTTTTATTTATTAACATAAATTGATTTTGAATAGTTTTTACTTTTTTTAATAAGGAGGATTCATTTGAAAAATAAAATCATTTTAATTACAGGATCTACAGATGGAATCGGAAAGGTAGCAGCAAAGACTTTAGCAAAGCAAGGTCATACAGTCATCATTCACGGACGAAATAGAAGTAAAGCTCAGTCTGTTTGTGAAGAAATTAAATTAGAAACAGGGAATCTCAAGGTGGATTATTTAATAGCCGATTTATTTTCATTCGCCGATATTAAGCGCATGACTGATGAGTTCAAGAAAAAATATGATCGACTTGATGTGCTAATAAATAATGCTGGTGCATTTTTCGGTAAGGTTAGAGAAATAACTACAGATGGACATGAAAAAACAATCGCCCTTAACTTATTTACTCCGTTACTTCTAACAGAATTATTACTGGCTGAACTGGCAAAAAGCGCTTCAGCTAGAATTATTAATACGTCATCTGCAACTCATAAAATGTCAGCATCAAAACCTATTTTCAACGATTTACAGTTAGAAAAAAACTATGAACCATCTAGAGCATATGGTTTGTCTAAATTGTATACCATTTGGGTAACTAGACATCTTGCGTCTTCTTTAAAAGAAAAAGGACTTAATAATATAACGGCAAATGTATATCATCCTGGTGCAGTGGCAACCAGATTTGGTCAGGATAGCGATAAAGGATTTATTAGCAATTTGATTTTTAAAGTGGCACTTCCATTCATGACGAAACCAGAAAAAGGAGCAGACACAACTGTTTATTTGGCAACATCCGGAGAAGTAGAAAATGTTAGTGGAAAATACTTTGGTAAAATGAAGGAAGAAGCACCGAGTGATAAATATTACTCTGCAGAAAACGAAAAAATGATTTGGGATTACTGCATGAAAATTATTAGTCCATATCTTAAAAAATAATGTTGATTAAAGCATTATAATAATCAAGTTCATGGAAGCTATCTTTTAGGTAGCTTTTTTTTATATGTTTGTAAATTGAATTCAAGTTCCTATTCAACTACCATGGGAGTACGATATAAACTTCCATTCACTGTTGTGAATCTGAGGATTCATGGATGGCTAACGCATGCATTAGTTGAGCAAGGTATGGATGTTAATCTAAAATTATCGGCTTAAAAACGTTGTAATTTGTCGGTTAATGTTTAAAAGTTGAACGATTTTCTTTATATAAAATCCCTATCAATTTTCATTATAATTAGTGTATATAAGTTAAAGGAGCGCTAAAAATTGAATAGAAATCAAGATAATAGAAACAATCAAAATCATAGAAATGACGATTCGTTCGACCGTGCTTTTTTTGGAAGTCCAGGTGTTATGCTTACATTAATCGCTATTATTATTTTAGGTTCTATCATTTGAAATTGCTTTAAGTAATTTCTATTTTTATTTCTCTATTTTATGATCCCTTATGCAACTAACTGATGCATTAGTGGAAGAAAACGAGTTACTTGCAGCTCGTTTTTTTATTGAAGTAAATGGCAGTTTAGTTCAATAAGGAATGATACAATTATTCATATACTAAGGGGTGGTGTTTAACTTGGATTGGAAATCCTTCTTTATAAAAGACGTCAATAAATTTAACAAATTAAAGAATATTCAAGAGGATATCTTTTTATTAGACAAAGAGTTCCCTAATCAAGTATTTCAAAAAGAGTTTAGTAATTACTGCTTTGAACAGTTCGATAATTTAATGAGTGAAGAATTTTGGACAACAATACGTAGATTAGCCGAATGGTCGAAAGATGAGTATGTAATTTTTGCAGTTTTATCACCTCACCCAAAAGACTATTATTATAAGGAATTCGGTTATTTTAATTGGTTAGAGCTGCCTATTAATCTTACTGGTGATGATTATTTAGACATATTAAACGAAGGTCCACAAAATTATGAAGCTGATGCAATCATAAATAATTCGTTTATTATTACGTTATTCTCTCCCTCAAAAAAATGGGGAATATGGGCTGATAGGGATTATGAGATAACCGTTATTGCTTTTAACGATAATGATTTAAACATTGATGTAGTGCTAGATACAAAAGTATGGCTTTCAGCTGAAAATGAAGTAGTACAAGAATGGATGAGTTATACTTTTAGACCAGATTTTAAAGTTCCACATTCTATTTCAAATAAGTTGATAATGAATTACGCAAAAAACAGATAAAATCAACTTGAATTTAAAAGGTTCTTATGCAACTAACGCATGCGATAGTTGAAGATTACGAGTTGCTTGCTGCTCGTTTTTTTTATTCGAGTAAATGGCAGGATAGTTGAACAAGAATGTAGAAACTTACATTAAAAAATACTAAGAAATAGGGGATTAACTAAATGAAAAACTTTGGTATAATATGTGTATTTATGGGAGTTATTATGATGGTTTTAGCTGGGTTAGAAAAGATACTTATTTCCTTATCTTTTAATGGTAATGGTAACGGTATTGATATGACCACTATTAAAAATTTAACACCTTCATATTTATGGAATATTACAAACTTCACCTTCTGGTTTGGATTATTATTTTTCATTATTGGTTTAAGTGTATTTTTCGAAGTCTCAAAATATTTTAAAGTGGAAAATTAATTTTATTACAATTCCTTATGTAACTAACGCATGCATTAGTTGAACAACAAGATCGGCTGTTTAGTCGATTTTTTTATTCAACAAAATGGCAGATTAGTTGCTTAAGAAAAAAGGAAAAAAGATTCAATAAATTGAAGTAAATAAAGTGAAGTAGGTACAATGCTGGTTTAATTAATCTTAATACATAAAGGTGGTTTATTATGTTACAGCACGTGGAAGTTAAGGTCGATTTAGACTCTTTAAATAAGTCAAATCACATTACAGGTATTATTTATTTTATGATTGATTTTCATAAATTTTATCCAGAAGAAAATTGGTCTGATTTTGTTGTTATCAATTTATCTTGGTGGGTTAAATCGCTAAAATCGTTGATTATATCAGATATAGGTAGAACCTATGAATTTGATTTTATGGATGGAACGCCTATTATTTTGGCTAAGAAAATAACAAATGATGAAATCGAATTATCTTGTTTTGATGGAAAAACTATTGAATTTCAAGTGATATGCAAGATTAGTCAGTTTAGGGATTCATTACTTACCACAGCCAAAAAAGTTATAAGAGATATTGATAGAAAAATGTGGGGTAGTGAAGAGATTGAGGAATTAAGGAATTTAGTAGTTTCTTTAGATAAATATCCTATTTCTTGATATTTCTTCTTCAACTACTATGGGAGTACGTTATAAACTTCCATTTACTGTTGTGAATCTAAGGATTCATGGATGGCTAACGCATGCGTTAGTTGAACAAATTAATTAGTCGATGATGATCGGCTCCTATTTAAGTATTTGCATTATTTTTCATATAAAAATAAATATGGTCACAATGAAATGGTATCATTAACTATACTTTTAAATTAAGAAATGATAGGAAGTTTATTAAAATGAAGTTTAAATTAAGTTATATATTTTATTTATTTTCTTGTCTAGTTGTTTTTCCTTTAAGTCTACCAGTTTACTTAATTATTGGTTTTATGACTGATAGTTTAGAGTCTGGACATGCTATTGATCTCATGTTTTTTGGTTTCCTTGCGTTCATAACCATTTTTGGTTCAATTGTTTTGAATTTTATATTTCGGTTTGCTTCGTTTGATAAAAATAATAAATTTACATGGAGTATATTTATTGCTCATTTAATTTTAATTCCATTAAGTGTATATATTTATAGTGATTTATTTTTTCGTTGAAGTGAAATTATATTATAAATTAAGGAAACCTTATGCAACTAACGCATGCTTTAGTTACATAAGGATTTAGTATCTTTACGAAATAAATTATAGTGGAGTTGAAGAAATGAACAGTTTGAATTACGAAATAGTAAAGTTAGAAATAGATAAATGGGATTCTTTGGGGCTATTAGCTGGTGGGGCACCAGAAGATGAATATGACCCCGAAATTAAAGATATCGTTAAAGAGATAAATTCGGTAAATAATAATAATGAACTTATATTATTGATTAATAATGTATTTGAAAAGTGGTTTGGAATGGAATTTTCATATGAAGAATGTTTTACAGTGGCAAAAAGTATTGGAGTAAATTAAAAAGTTAATATTTTAAATTATGATTCAACTTTATCATATGCTCTTATTCAACTAACGCATGCTTTAGTTGAACAACCTTATCGGCTATTTAGCCGATTTTTTTGTGGAACTAAATGGCAGTTTAGTTAATCTAGAATTAGTAAAGTTTTTTAATCAAAATCCGAAAAATATGGTATGTTTATATCACATTACATGACAAAATCGAATTACTTGTTGAGGGGAAAAAATGGGAAACAAACATGAATAAATTAAAGACTATATTAGCAATTGAATGGAAACGCATAGGATTTATTATACTATTTACTTTAGTGTTAGTTTCAAAATGGTCAGAACATGATTACGATTTTTACTTTTGGTTGATTATAAGCTCGCTAATTATTTCTATATTTGTAGCAATTTTCAATACTATAGAAATATATAAAAGAACGGAACTGTAAGGATTTCTTATTCAACTAGTGTGGGACTACCGTATAAACTTCCATTCACTGTTATGAATCTGAGGATTCATGGATGGCTAACGCATTGCTTTAGTTGAACTAAGACGCAAGGAGGAAATAGAATGTCACATCCATATGTGAAATTTGAAAATACACCTTTATGGAATGTAATTAGTAAAGGCATTGATGAACTTGTTGAAAATAATGATATCGAAGAAACTACAAAAAGAGAGTACATAGTCGGCTATCTTTGTAAGTTGATTAATGAATCGGAAAATAAATAAATTCTTATTGAACTAACGCATACATTAGTTGTACAACAAAATGGTAGATTAGTTGAACAAGCGAATCTATAGTGTTGTAAAATTGTTATATTAAATTGAATGCTATAAAGTAGTTTTAGTATTTGGAGGAACTTATGAAAAGAAGATATAAAAAAGTGCGAGGGTTAAAGCGTTTGATAAAAAAATTCAAAAGAGAATGGACTAAGTTAACAGAAAAATTCCCGATAGAAATGGAACAATATTGGGAATGTCATGTTCCCACTAGACTTTCAGACTTGTTCATCTCACCGAAAACACCAATCAGTGTAAAAAAACAATGTATTCAGTTGATGATAGATAGAACAAGTCATTTAATAAAACTAAAACCTTCGAACCGAGAAAAACTAAGAATTTTACTAACCGTTGATTTTCGAGATTGGAACTCAACGAAAATTGATATATTTACTTTGAATGAAAGTAATACATTTTGGATGGGTTACGAAGACGAATACAGTAAAGGTGTTCCAATTGATGTACAACATCATTTAACGAACAAGTGGAAATTATCTGTTCCTATTGGAATGGGAATTGCATGTGTACGAGAAGAAATTAAGGATTCTGACCTAATTGATGAAGATATAAAAGGTGGAGAAATCTGTTATTTTGGAGAAATAAATTAATAAATCTTGTACAACTAACGCGTGCGTTTGTTAAACATTAGGAAGCAGCCATTGGCTGCTTTTTTCGTATTTAGCAGAATAGCTAATACGGATAAAATGCAAAATTATCTAAAATTACATTAATCAACTGTTAGGTCGATGTGTTATATTCAATATAATGATAGTAAGTAAAATATTAAGGGGAAATTTATGAATTATATTAATAACAAAAAGATGATTATTGGAATAATAATTGTGGCAGTTATCGCACTAGGCACTCTTTCACCTACGATCATCAAGAATACAAAACATTCTTTAAAGGTACATAAAATAGAGTCACAAAAGAAATCTTTTTTAGAAGAAATTGAGAAACAAGCTAAAGAAGGTAAAATGATTAACAGCACTTTTAAACTTGGAGAATCTTCAGTATTGATTACAAAAAAATGGGGAAAGCCTGATATATTAAAAGATGAAGACATGAATAAAGAGCCAACTAAGATGCATCCATTTTTTATGGATCTTTTTGTGCGACGGGCAGTCGCATAGGGTGCTGACCTAGTCAGCACCCTTCAATCATTTTAACTAGACAGAGACGACACTTCGGTGTAACGACTGGACGAAGGATAAAATTATGAATTCCAGATGGTGAAAATCCATACTCGAGGAGACTGACCTAGCTCGAGAAGTCTAATCTAGGGCATTATCGCGAGGTATTGTCTGAAGGAGATGCGGTAAATCGAGAGACCCGTAGACGAAAAGATAGACCCTAATGCAAGAAGTGTGAAGCACGGCGGCGGGATAAGTTGGTGACTCTGCGAAAAGTGAGGAAACCCACTAAAACGGCATTTTCTTTAGAAGTCAGAGCGAGAAAATGTGGCTTATAACGTGATGGTGCAGGGTATGTCTTGAAGGAAAATGCGATGACCCCGTGAGGTCTCCACCTTACCGAACAGGCAGGGTTCTAATCTATAAGGGCAATCCGAAGTGATGAAGAACGGGTGGAGAAGTCAGACGTTCTCATAGTACGGAAGTAGTTCGATGACCATAACATTGAATGAACGGAAGGGGAACGACCTATGGCTCCAAGTCATGGACGAGATGGAATGTCAACAATCAAGTTACTGAGGTAAAACCGTTTGAATGAACATCAAGGAAAGGCATGGAATATGTAATGAATCAAGAGTGGAAATTTAAATTACACAGTGTTTATGGTCAATTATTATTCGACCGTAAATTAACAAAAAGCTTCGAACAAGTAAAAGCGAATAAAGGTACAGGTGGAATTGACGGAGAATCAATCGAAAGTTATGAATCTAACTTGAATGGAAATATTTTGTCATTACTTGAAAAGTTAAGAACGAAAACCTACAAAGCACAACCAGTCAAAAGAGTATACATACCTAAGAAAAATGGAAAGAAACGACCATTGGGAATTCCGACAATTCAAGACCGTATTGTTCAACAGAGTTTAGTAAATGTGTTACAACCAAAATTTGAGGATCTACTGTTTCATAATTGGTCAGTAGGATATCGACCAAATCGAGGAGTTCAAAGAGCCCTTCAAATAATCTTATGGAATATAGAACAGGGATATAATCATATATACGATTGTGATATAAAAGGCTTCTTCGATAATATTCCACATAAGAATCTAATCGGAATATTAAAGAAATACGTCTCGGACCGAACGGTCCTTAGTCTCATAGAACAATGGTTAAAGGTTGGACACATGGAAGAAGGAAAACTGATTCATTCTGACTACGGGACTCCTCAAGGTGGAGTAATTTCACCATTACTAGCAAATGTCTATCTTAATGAATTGGATTGGGAATGGGATTTGAATGGTATTCGCTTCGTTCGTTACGCAGATGATTTTCTTTTATTTGCGAAATCAAAAGAATTAATCGAAAAAGCAGCGTCCTTAACTAAAGAAAAGTTGAAAGAGTTAGGATTAGAGATTTCAAAAGAGAAAACTAGAGTAGTCAACTTTGAGAAGGACGATTTCGATTTCCTAGGTTTTACATTTCATCATTGGAGACCGAATAAGAAAGTTAATAAACCTATATTTCATGTGACACCTAAGGAAGAATCAATCAAAGACTTTCGATTGAAAATTAAAGAAAAGACTCGAAAGACTTTAACTCTGAGCAAAGAAGAATGGGTTAGTCGTGTGAATCCAATTATACGTGGAAAAGTCAATTATTATGTGACAATCATCAAAGCGATTAAGGCTAATGAAGAACTAGGTCAGACAAGTCATTGTATTACCAGATGGACGAGAAATCGACTTCGAAATCTAGATGGATACATAAGAAGGCGACTGCGAGTAGCCTTTATTCATAAACATCCAACCCAAAGAAAAGGGGATAAAATGAATAGTTTATGGAATAACTCATTCTTTCTAAAGACTAACCTAATCCCATCTTATTGGCTTTACTTAAATAAAGCTTTCGGCTACACAAAAGAACAATATTTAAATGACATGAAGAAAACAACTAAACGCAACATACATACAAGGATTAAAAGAGAAAGAGAAAAGGGAAAAGAATATTACAACCCTATTCGTCTCCAAAAGATGCAAAATGCCTGGAATGCATCCTCTTGATAAACACTACAACATATGGGTAAGCCGTATGCCTTAATTGGGCAAGTACGGTTTGATAAGGGGGAAGTCTCGTGAGAGATTTCCCTACTTTATTCAGATGGAATTATTCCGATGAAATATAGAAGTAAGATCTATTCGAAATATGATACAAAGTTTGAGATAACTGATGAAAATAAAATAAAAAAAATTACGTCCGTGGATAAACGACTTGAGAAACTGAAGCGTAATGAACTAACCAATTATTTCGGGAAACCTTCAATAGAAGGGATAGATTATGTTGTATATCGGGTTGGAGAATATCAATTACTTTTTAATTTTTGGCATGATGAAGAATTTTTTAACACGACTCGATACACTATTTTAAGTAAAGACTCTAAGAAACAAATTGCAGAAATAAAAGAGATTGCTAAGTTAGCAAAAGAAGGTAAAGTTCCTGATGTACCAATTCCAATTGGAGAAACTAAAAATGGGGTATATAAGATGATGGGAGAGCCGGAAGATAAAAATATTCCTGGTTTAACATTAAGATACAAGAATGCTACTATTGAAATAGATGAAAAAACAAATAAAGTAATTGAAATTATGCCTCATGAAAGTTTTTACCAAGCATCATTTGTAACTGTGAAAAACACTCTTGGAAAACCGTATAAAGAAGAACAAGAACAGAAAGTTACAAGCCGTGTCTTAACTTATCGATTTGGAAAATATGAACTAAGATTTTTCTTTTTCACTGAATCAAGTAGCAATCCGGATTTAAGTGGTATTATGCTTAGTGAGATTGAAACACAGTAGGCATTGAATGATACTGTAAAAATCCAATTATGATACTGGATAATAGTATGAGAAAAAGTCATTGTTTAAAATCAATTCCACAAATTATTATTATTCATTTCTTGTTGAACTTATGCTCAACGATGGTTGAAGATCACAAGCTGCATATATGCAGCTTTTTTTATTTAAGTATAAGGCAGTAAAGTTCAATAAGAAGCTTCCTTTAAAAAATGAAAAAACACGCTCAATTACACGTGTTTTTAAAATTTGAAGGTATTTTTTGATTTTGTTTAATATGTTTTTCCCAATAATCGGGTGGTTGATAATTAATAAGTGAATAATCGATTTCATAACTGTTAATTGCCATTTGTATAAGTAACATCTTCTTAAAATCAGACGGATGGATATCTTTTGTTTTAACAGTTATAACCTGAACTCCATTACGTTGTGGATTTCCAACAACAACAACTTGATTTTCTTTTGTATAAACTTTACTAACATTTGTTTGAAAAACAATAATATATAAGTCAAGGTCGGTTTTATTTTGAAATGTTGGAAAACCAATACCTAAATTATTTCCAATATTAAATAAACCTGAAAGTCCAATATCATAGATTGGGAATAAACGATGTTGAGCGTAATATATCCTACTTGGGATATAACTCCATCTTCCATAGGTGCTATGCCATTGCTCTTGATATACTGGTCTTTCATAATTTGGTTCATTTTTAATTATATTAAAAGGTATTTCTGTTCCTTTACTTAAAATTTCAGAAATAGAAAAGGTATTTAAAGGATAATTCCCCTCGCTTTCTTTTTGTTCTGGAGATTTTAATATAGTAATTGGCTTAGTAGGTTCAAGACTATTTAACCGTTCTTGAAGTTCAATGCACTCATTATTATCTTGCTGATTAATTGATTTGGGAGAACTTATTTTTGCGTTAGTGGTTGTACTAAAATAAACACACAAAAAAATGTAGTATAAACATATAGTAGCAATTCTTCTTTTTAGCATATACCTTCACCTCTAAGTTAATATCGGTGTACTAAAGGTAATTTATTCTAGTAGTTAGTATGGGCATTAAATAATTGTAAAGTTTGATATCAAGCTATATTTTAAGTGATTTGGTGTACCATTCTTATATACTTCGATAGAAGATTGATTTTCTTATTCAGCAAAATGGCAGATTAGTTACATAGACATTACATAATTTTCATTTATTAATTGCTTAATAATTTTAGAATTGATACAATTTTCATTCAAATTACTTAACAATGAAATCGAGATGTAAGTTAACTAGAAATTGTAAAATATGGGGTGGATGTATGGGGAATTTTGAAGTAAAACGAATAAACAATTTATTTGATTTTGATTTGAATTATTTAGTAACCAAAGCAAGGAAGATGGTTTTCGATTTGTAGAAAGATTGGTAAACGATTATAAAAATGGTACAAATACATTTAACGATTCTGGAGAAGGATTGTTTGTAGTATTAAATGAAGAAGGTACATTAGTTGCCATTGGTGGATTAACCAAAGATCCATTCTCAAATGAACAATCTATTGGGAGGTTGAGAAGATTCTATGTTAACAAAGAGCATAGAAGAAATGGTATAGGTAGTCTTTTGTTAAATAAAATAATTTCTGAAGCAGAAAAGTATTATAAAATTTTAGTGCTTCATACTGATACCGAACAAGCTGATAAATTTTATATTTCCAGTGGATTTTTTAAGGGAGATTTTTCTTCAAATTCAACTCATTTTATGGTGCTTAAAAACTAAAGCGTTGTTCAACTAACTAATGCTTTAGTTACATAAGAAACAAGATTCGCAAATACGACTTTTTGTTGGAAGGAGCTGATTAGATGATAAAGTCTATCGCTAAACCCAAAATTCCTAAAAACTATAACTACATTTTAAAGACTAGTCAATTAGAAGAAATATTGATACAAAATAAATGTACAATTCATGTTGATTTGGATTATTGGTTACCTCAAAAAATTGGAAGTATCTTTGAAGTCCATTTTTGGTTGCCTAATTCTAATGTTCCATACAAGCGTTTATATATTAGAGCAGGAGCCTTACAAAATAAAGATGTAAAAGTGGCAAGGGAAGTAATGACAAGTACTGTTTTTCCAGAATTTCATAAATGGCTGCAATTTTATTTGAAATTACCCGTAAATGCACCTCAACTTTTTAATACGCCTTATTTTTGTGCAGTATTTGAAAATAATAAAGTTAAGTTTTTATCGAATTCTTATTGAACTAACGCATGCGTTAGTTGCAATATGGTTATTTGAATACTGTATTTCCTATAAAGAACTTTAATATCCAGGAAAACTATGATTAATATTAGAGGTGCAATATGGCATTATTTATAAAAATATTTGGTAATAGAATGAATAAGAGAGTTAAAGAACAATATGAAATTTCTAATGATTTACATGAGGAGATTTTTTTAAAAAATAACGAGTGGAAAAACAGTACTTATTTAAAGAAAATAAATGACTATTTTCTTACTGATGAACAATTTAGTAAAGAAGAAATTAAAAAATTATTAGAAGAGTTAGAAGAAGTAAAACTTTTTTTATCAAAAGAAGTTTATACAGAATTAAACAATATTCTATGTAAACTAAAAGATTTAGATGTTTTAGGTGTAAAAATTGAAGGCAGCTATTGTGATGATACAACACTTGAAATTTATGAAACTTATAATAATACATATAAAAGTCAATTCCAAGAAAATAAAATATATATTATTTCTGAAACAATCTTTGAAGGCTTACAATATATGGCTATTAAAAATGAGTTAAATCTTTTAAGTATTTTAGATTTATACAGTGATTCTTATTATAAAAAATTTCAAATTCCATCTTTAATAAAAGAACTAGAATTTATTAATATTAATGCTAGTAATATTGTACTCAAGATTTCAGCAAAACAACTAATAAATGTGTTTAGCAATGTTTCTATTAAAGAAGGAGAATATGGAGTATTATTTGTAGGTAATTAACTTGAGAGATTTTAATGGACTTAAAAGTAAAGATTCTATCAAAGTTATTCATTAAGATTTTCTTATTCAACTAACGGTGCTTCGGCAGCTCTTTTTTGTTGAACTAAATGGCAGTATAGTTCAATAAGAATAATTTAGTATAATATAAAAAATAGATACTTTTACTAAGAAGTGGGATGATGAATTGAATAAAGAATCTCTTGAATTTTTTGATTGGATAAAGCTAAATATTGATGAACTGGAAAGTGATTCTCCTGAATGGAAAGGAAATTTTGTATCTCAATGTCTCCCGAAAAACTTCAGTTATTATTGTAAGATCCTTCATCCAGTATATCGTGATCAAAAGATTAAAGATGAACATTTATTATGGAGTGAACGTCGAATTGGAGTTGATCAAAAAATTAGAATAGGTGAAAGATTGTTCTATAAAGATTTGGTAAAAAAGTATAATGTTCAATCTACAAAAGAAATAAGTACAAACACTTTTAGCCAAATATATGGGAGTTTACCAAGATATATAATATCTCCTGATGAAGGAAATATGGAAATTAATTTAGTAGAAGAATTAGTAAAAATCTTAAAACCAATGACTTTGAAACAAAAATGTTACTTTCATTATTATTTTTTAAAAACAGAGGACTGGTACGGAGATGATCTACTATTTAGTGGTAAATTAGAAGACGTTTTAAATTTATACGATCTAAATGGTTTACACGGTTCACCTACCTATTGGTGGGCAGAAGATCAGAGTTGGTGTTTGTGTACTGATTATGACCTTGATTTCTCATTAATAGGTGGTACTAGAGAATTGATAGATGCGTTATTATCAAATTCTGAATTAGAATGTTTTGAAGTTAATATTGATACAAGAATTGATTATAGAGCGGATTGGAAAAATGTCCCGACTAATAAAAATAAATAATGACCTTCTTCAAAAAACTGATGCTTTATTTGTACAAAATTATCGGCTGTTTAGTCGATTTTTTTATTTAAAAGATAAAAATCCCACAAATTACTAAAGCTGTAAGGTTAGTTATAATTTAACTAATACGATTTGTTCTATTAACGGAGGTGTTATTATGCTTTGGTCGATATTGATAGATGTTATCTTGTTGTTATTTACAATTACTTATTTTGTTAAAACTTTTTTAAATGGATTCATGAATAAAATGACTTTTAAAGAAATTATTAAATCAAATTACTTTTTGATGTTATTTTATTTACTTATTCTTTATCCTATAATTATCAAGGATTTCATCCGATATTTATTAAAATAAAACAGAAATGATGTAAAAGATATTAATTGGAAACTATTATAATTTCAAAATCTTATACAACTAACGCATGCTTGTGCGGCCGAGCATAGGTCGTATCATATAACGGGTGGGATTCCCGTCGAGTAAGAACTAGCCATTCGCTCGTAGCGAGTCTTGGAGGGCTAAAGGTAACTTTAGTCTTTAAGCGTAGACAGTTAGATGGCGGGCCGAAAGCCAAATGGTTGAAGGGATTGAGCTTCGAAATGTTAGTAAATCGAGAGGGCTGATGCCTTAAGCATAGCAGAAAGCTACATTTTACCTTTCGTTAAAGGCAAGAAAGGTAAAACCTCTCCGGAGTCAGAGACCTTGGCACGTTATACATTGATATGATACGGCAACTCGGGAGACCCTACCGGTCTTTTCTTTTTTTTAGAAGAGTATGGTGTACAAACGATAAAAAGTGAGGAAACCAAATGCCGATGTAGGGAGTCGGATAGTAGCGTAGTACCTATGAAGTTGGGTAATGCCGATGGAGGAAAGGCTACTACCAGTTTATCACCCTTAATAGGGACACATTTACTACACGCAGAGGTAGGTATAACAAATGGAAACAAAACTACTAAGGATAGCAGAAGTAGCAAAATCTGATCCTAAAATGCAATTTACATCTCTTGCACATTTATTAGATAAGCAATCACTAGTTCAATGTCACATTGAATTACCACATAAGAAAGCAACTGGGATAAATGGCACAACTAAAGAACAATACAGTGATAATCTCAAAGAAAATATAGAGGATTTAGTAAGGAGACTTAAAAGCAAAAGCTATCGTCCTGTTCCAGTTAGGAGAATGTATATTCCGAAGCTCAATTCGAAGAAGAAAAGACCACTAGGTATACCGGAACATGAAGATAAGATTGTTCAAAAAGGTGTTACGAAAATATTAAACTCCATCTATGAAATTGACTTCCTGGACTGTTCGTTCGGATTTCGCCCAAATCGTAGTTGCCACGATGCTTTGAAAATACTGAACTTCTATATTGAAAAGAGGTCAGTAAACTATGTAGTTGATGTAGACATAAAAGGCTTCTTTGACAACGTTGACCACAAATGGATGATGGAATTCTTAAAACTGCGAATCGCTGACCCAAACTTACTAAGAATAATAGGTAGGTTTCTTAAAGGTGGATACATGGAAGAAGGAAAGAAATACAAAACAGATAATGGTACACCGCAAGGTGGTGTAATATCTCCTGTATTAGCTAATGTGTATCTTCATTATGTACTCGACTTATGGTTTGAGAAAAGTGTTAAGAAACAGTGCGAGGGACAAGCATACCTAGTAAGGTATGCAGATGATTATGTGTGCTGTTTTCAATTTAAGAATGAGGCTCAGGAATTCTTTCAATCTCTAAAATTAAGACTCAAGAAGTTTAATCTGGAAATAGCCGAAGATAAAACCAAAATTATTCCTTTCGGGCGGCTTGCGGAGAAACTTGGAAAGCATCAGGGAAATGGAAAACCAGAAACCTTCGATTTTCTAGGTTTTACGCACTATTGCGGGAAAAGTAAACAAGGAAAGTTTCGAGTGAAACGGAAATCAAGTAGGAAGAAAGTACAAAGTAAAGTAAAAGAGTCTAAAGAATGGTTGAAGAAGAATAGAAATAATAATATTCATATAATCATGGACAGATTCAAACGCTCGCTTATAGGCTACTTCAACTACTATTGCATCACTGATAATATTCCAAATGTTAACATTTTCAAAGTTAAAATCGAGAACTTAGTATTTAAATGGCTCAATAGAAGAAGTCAAAGGAAATCCTTTAAATGGGAGAAATTCAGACTATTTCTTGATAAATTTCCACTACCCTCTCCGAGGATTAAGGTGAATATTTATGATTTAAGAAAAGAAATTAGCTACATTATGTAAATGATTACTGGAGGAGCCGTGTGCATTAATAGTGCAAGCACGGTTCTGAGAGGGTTTGGAGTGCAATTTACCGCAAGGTAAAGAGACTCCATTCTACTCGACTAGTTGTATAGTTCAACAGAAAAAGCCTACCGCAATGGATAGGCTCTTTTTATACTCAATTACCTTAATAGATGATAATCCTTTAGGCATTTATATAATCTATATAGTTTTTCATTCTTTCGTTTTAGCTACTTTGCATCTACGGTTAAGCAGACTTTATAGGAAGCACCGAGTCCGGAAATTAATCCCGTCTCAAGTTTACATGGAACGCCAAGTTGAAACTTAAGTGGTGTTCGAGTAGCTAAACGAATTAAATCTTTAGGGCTTAAATTAACTACATCTACACCAATTTTATCATCGCCCAAATCTAACAAACTATTAATTGCCTCTGTGATCGCAGGCGAAAGAGCAACTAAAAGTGCGCCTCCAGCGCATCCTATAGTAGGGTTTGCAGCGCACGCTGCAGTAGCCAATTGTGCAGAAAGTTTACTTACTAATTCTGTAAGCTCAGCTTTGTATTTATCGGGATCACCTTCATCATACTCCATAACAACCACACTAATTGAAATACCAAATGGTTTTCCGCGGTAGATTTCAATTGCATTATCGGCACGACTTTCTCCTGCATCGACATCATCATAAATAGGTGTTCTCTTTGGAGGCTGTGTTTCTGTTGGTGTGATAACGCCAAACACTACATATGGTTCATCAGAGTCTGAGAGTTGATCCTCGTCCGTTTCACCAAAACAATGAAATCCGGTATAAGATACCGCAACTTCTTTTAAATCGATGGCCCCAAGATCTGACCACCAATAGATATTTCCATGTTCGAACAAACTTACACGCCCATCGTCAAAGGGTGCTTCATCCTGGATTGGGAAACCAAGCCAGGATGTAGGTCCACCAAGCTCTTTATATCGAGCAAGAATAGCACCCTTTACATATGCCATTACACCTTGTTTGTAATAAATGCTTCCATTTTGATAATGAATGCAAAACCCTAAGCCTGGCTTAACCTCTTCAAGCCCTGAGATAGCAGTACCTGGTGAACCTTTAATTTTGTCCCAATACTTTTTAAAAGTAGTTTGCAACACTTCTTCTTGAAGTTTTTTGAAATCTGGAGAACCACCAGGAATTGGTATTTGACCTGGTTGTATAACAACATCTGGAAACTTCCCAAGGTTGATTTTAGGTGACAAACATATCTCCTCCTTTTTTTGACACTCAAACCTGTAAGCGAACAAGAAAGATTGCTGTGTGCTATATGATCCTTCAAACTTTCCTTTTAATATTTATTCGTCCAAGCTGCAATTCATTCTCTTTTGAGAACATAAAACTTAATCCGGAACATGCAACAATTACTATTTGTAATATATTAAAAATACAAATATCATTTGTAAAAAAACGGAGCAGTACTTAATGGATCAAGAACTAGCAAACATCTTTTAGCCTATGACCGCATTCTCCCAAAACAAACAAAAAAAACAGTAGATAGGACTGGTTGCGTGTCAAAAAGAGATAAAAAGTTTTCATCGAAAACGTCTTCATTTTATGGTACAGTTGACGTTGATTGAAAAAGAGAGAGGGGAAAACAATATGAAATGGACGAAACCATTCTTAGCAGGCATTATCGCGCTATCAACATTCAGCACGACTGTTCACGCTGAAATAACCACTCCGGTTAACATAGTGGCAACAGCAACGTCAGAGGAAGCTGACACAACACCACCAGGTGATGTAAAAGATTTAACATACTGGGTATACAACGATGCGATTTATATCGAATTTGTTGGACCAGATGATCCGGATTACAAAGGAATCGCAGTATACGACCAAGACGGTAAATGGATCGAAGATGTCGACAAAGAAGACAACTGGTTCTACTTAGACAGATTAAAACGAAACACGAACTACACGCTATACTTCTATACATACGATGAAAGTGGAAACGAGCAAGACGAAGAACACGGTACCTACCTTGAGTTCACAACGGATAACGACTCAACGCCACCAAAACAACCAACAAAGTTTGCCGCAAAACGTGTTGGCAACAACATCGTTTACAGCTGGGTAAACCCAACGGATGAAGATTTTTATGACATGGTGCTGACCCTACCAAACAAAAAAGTTGTGACACTTGAAGACGGGGAAAAAAGTTACACGTACACACCAGCAAACTTCACAACTGTTCAAACGGCTTCACTTGTTGCAGAAGATGCGAACGGAAACAAAGCAAAAGCGGTCGTGTTAAATTGGGATGACGCAAAACGCGCACCAATCGAGGCAAAAAACGTAACGTATAAAGATGTGAATGGTGTGATCACGGTTAATTTCACACCAGCAAACGAATACGACTACAGTTACACACTTGTGACATTACCAAACGGTAAAACGGTCAAAGTGGTAAAAGGGAAAAAAAGCTTCACATACAACGGCACAACAGTCGTTGGTAAACCATACACATTCAAGTTCCAAAGCGTGGATACACTAGGCAATAAATCAAAAGGCATCAAATCAACATTTACACCAAAAGCAGTTACGGTCAACTTTACAATGAGAACACGCTCAACGGTGACACTTCGCACGGCTGCAAGTGCAACTGCTTCAAAAGTAGTGACGGTAGCAAGTGGCAAAAACGTCAAAGTGCTTTCAAAAGGGTACGGACCAAAACGTGAGTATGCATACGTACAATATGGAACGAAAAAAGGATATGTACTAAGTAGCTCATTACTTGAGTATTTCGCAAATTGTACCGATTTACGTAAGAAATACCCAAAAGGTGTACCAAGTACACACCAAGCGTACCAAAAGAAGCTAGACCGTGATAACGACAAGTACGCTTGTGAAAACTAAGCAGAAAAAAAGAGACGAACGAACCGTTCCGTCTCTTTTTTTTCTGCTCCGTTAGCGAATCATGTCGGTTTTCTTATTCAACGATAAAGCGTGATAATTGAACAAAGAATTATGGTGAATATTATGGAAAAAATCTAATTTTCGATTGAATTAAAATGAACTGCTTATGCAGCTAAACCAGCTAATAGTTGTCAATATTTTTCAATAAAAAGCTTATAAAACACATGTTATACTAAAAATAGACATGCCAAATAACCTTCTATCTGTTATGATTTCGAAGGTTTTGTATTTCTTGATTTATTTTTACATTTAAGCTATATCTTGGAAAGTCGTATTGGTTTTTAATAGGGCATAAATCCAGTGTAAAAGCTTATTTATACAAGCTATAACGGATACTTTATAAGGTTTTCCTTCACTACGTTTTTTGTCGTAAAACTCACGTAATCTCTTATTTCTTGGGATGATTTCATTGGTCGTTTTCTTTTTACGACTATCTCGAATGGCACATTTAACAGCCATAAACAAGGCATGCCTTAGTCTACTAGAACCTCGTTTTGTAATGCGATTTTTCGTTGCTGTAAATCTACCAGACTCAAAGACGCTTGGATCAACTCCAGCGAATGCTACAAGTTTTTTAGGATGATTAAACCGATCGATTTCTCCGATTTCTGAAATAATCGTTGCAGCGATTTTTTCTCCTATACCGGGAATCGTTTGGATAATCTTATATTCTTCAATTTCTTTCACAAGTGCATCTATTTCAAGCTTTAATTTCGATAGATGCTCTTTGTATTGAAGGACCAACTTAATGTGCATTTCCATCGTTATGACGAGACTTTGATATAAGTTTGTTTGAAATGGATTTATTGTTGCAGCAGCTATTAAATCTTTTGCTTTTGTTCTTGCCCAAGATTTTGAAAGGCTATTACAATACAATTTGATCTTCTCAGAAAGTAGGTCTTCTCCTGTGTTAAGAACATCATTTGACGTTGGAAATTCCAGTAAAGTGAGGAGGGAAACAATCGAGTATAGGTCTCCAAATACACTAGTGTTTTTGAATATAGAGGACATAAAAATACCCGAATTATAGCCCCTTTTTTAAGGGGCTATAATTCGGGTATTTTTCATATCTAATTTTGTCGAAATATGTATGAGGAAAGTATAAACATTGAAGTAATCCACTAAATATAACCCGGTTGACAATTTTTGGAATATTCACAACAATTAGTAATAGGAAGCGATTATTAAGTTGATGGACTTTTCGAATATAAAAGCTAGAGTTTTAGATTCAAAGTTCCTCTACTATTAATAACTTCATTTTGAGAATCTTACTATAAATGGGGGAAGGGTATGTTAAAGAGAACGAGTAAAAGTAAATTTGCAAAAAGCCTTACAGTAGCTGCGTTATCTACTAGTTTTATTTTAAGTTCTTTAAGTCATGTTTCAAATGTAACAAAAGCCGATGCTGTCTCAAATGCAGAAACAATTTTAGCTAAATTAACTCCACAACAAAGAGAAGCTTTACAAAAGATTTCAACGACTGATCAATCGGGGCTTTTTCTTGATTCAAATGTAAATCTAAATAGTCCTGAAACTGTTTCAGTAATTGTTTCATTTAAACAAAAACCACAGAAAATTGCTGTATTAGAAGCTGCTTTAAAAGGACAAGCTTTATCAAATTCAGAAGCAGCAAGCAATGCCAATGCAGATCATACTAAATTTAAATCTGACATAAGTACTTTATTTAAAACAAAATCTGATGGCTCATTTAAAATAAAACGTGAATATAAACATGCATTTAACGGGGCAGCATTAGAAGTCCCTGCAAATAAACTAAATGATTTAATGAAATCGACAGCTGTACAAGCAATTTATAGTGATGTAACAGTTAAATCGGAGCTTCCAGTTGAAGCGAAAGATTCATCTACAAATTCAACAGGTAAAGGAATGGCAGATGAGCGTTCTTACTTACAAATTGATAAATTACATCAAGAAGGCTATACAGGTAAAGGAGTAAAAGTAGCTGTTATTGATACAGGTGTTGATTATAACCATCCAGACATTAAAGCTGCCTTTAAAGGTGGATACGATTTCGTAGATAATGATAATGACCCGATGGAAACTACTTATGCTGATTATGTAAAAGCAGGTAAACCTTATGGAGATACAGGCGCAGCAAATTACGTAACAGAACATGGAACTCACGTATCAGGTACGATTGTAGGGCAAGGAAAAAATGAAAGTGAAGATGCAACAACTGGTATTGCACCAGATGCTGATCTTTATGTATATCGTGTATTAGGACCAGGTGGTAGCGGTACAACTGATAATATCATTGCGGGTATTGATCAAGCAGTTGAAGATGGAGTGGACGTTATGAACCTTTCACTAGGTGCAAATTATAATGACCCACTACTTCCTGAAAGTATAGCGATTAATAATGCGGTCCTAAATGGTGTTACGGCAGTAGTTGCTGCTGGAAACGCAGGAAATAACATGTATACGTTAGGATCACCAGGAACGGCAGCTTTAGCGTTAACAGTAGGCGCAAGCAGTGTTCCAATTACGACACTTGGAGGAAAAGGTGCGATCGACAATACAACCGCATCTTTACTTTTGATGGCAAAAGGCGCAGGGGATGATGTTTCAAAATTAAAAGGTATAACGAATTCTGTTGTAGATGTAAATCTAGGAGAAGCATATTCTGGTAAAGATGTAAAAGGCAAAATTGTTCTAATGAGTCGTGGAACATATACATTAGATTCTAAAATTGTAGTTGCTAAATCACAAGGCGCTGTAGCAGTTCTTATGTATAATGACAATCCAACTGAAGGTCAAATTCCAACCTTTTTAGGTGATGGTGTAAATTTCATTCCAACGTTCTCGTTATCTAACGCAGATGGTCTTGCATTGAAGCAAAAGCTACAATCAGGATCTGTTAACTTTACATTTACTGATATTGATGAAGCGAAAACACAGGGCGATACGTTAGCTGACTTCAGTTCAAGAGGGCCTGCAAGATTAACATATGATATTAAACCAGAAATTACAGCTCCAGGTGTGAGCGTATTATCAACAGTACCAGGCTTTATTAATAATCCAAATAATCCAACAGATTATAAAAATGCATATCAGCGTTTGTCAGGTACATCAATGGCTACTCCATTTACAACAGGTGTTGCAGCATTATTAAAACAAGCGAATCATAATTTACAACCAGAAGATATTAAAGCGATTTTAATGAATACTGCCGATTCTTTAAGTAAGCCATACAGCGTGTTTGAACAAGGTGCAGGACGAATTGATCCATATAATGCAATCCATTCAACGATTGAAATTAAAGTGCAAGAAAAAACACCAATGATTATAAATGGAAGAGAAAAACAAATTAATGAAGAAACAGGGGCACTTAGCTTCGGAAATGTATCATTTGATGGAAATGACTATACAGATAACCGCACAATCACTTTGATGAATAGAGGAGAAAAGTCAAAAACATTTGTTGTAAAAGTTAATTTCCAATCAAACTTACGTGGTTCAAAGGATGCAACAGCAAATGGTGTAACAGTTCAAACTTCACCGTCTGTTACATTAAAAGGAATTAGTCAAAAGAAAACAGCTATTACATTAAATATTCCTAAAACGGCTGAAAAAGGAATTTACGAAGGATATGTAGTGTATACAAACAAAGATAATCCTTCTGAAACATATCGAATTCCTTTTGGCGTACATTATGTTGAGCAAGGATTTGATTACTTTAAATTGTATAAACAATCAGTACCTGAGTCCCTTATTCAGAGCAGTCAAAATTGGAATCGAACAAATGTAGCTAATATCGCCTTAAGATCACATATGAGATCAATTGACGTTGTTATTTCAGATGCAAAAACTGGTAAAGATCTTGGGATTGTTAATTCGTTTGATGGAGTAGCATTTAATGAAGGAATAGATATTACTGCTTTCGTTTATTTTGGATATTACTACCCGTTTACAGATGATCCGAATAATCCAATTGATACAAAAAGGGAACATGTTGTCCTACCAAAAGCGGGGCAATATGTATTAAAAATGATTGGTACAGATGATAATGGAAAACAATATACGATCAGTCAAGATTTATTTGTCGACGGTACAAAACCTAAATGGAATATGCATGTTGAAGGGGAAGTACCAGGTAAACAAATTGTCGAATATAAAGATGGTCAGGATACATTAGGTGTAACAGCTCAGATTACTGATGATAATGTTGAAGTAAAACGAGCAGCTGGTATGACTGCTGATCAAACACAAAATGAAATTTATTATTCATATAACTCTTTGCTACCAAATGGTAAGGCGACGCTAGATAAAGATGGTAAAACATCTGACGAAATTGCGATGTTGCCTAAGCAGGAAGTTTTAAGTGTTAAATTTGAAGGGATGGACGAGGCAACAAATGGCTATCTTCAAAAGCAATATTACTTTGTAAATGAACAAACTCCATATGTTTCTGTTGAGGCAAATAAACCGACAAAATTGAATAACGTGTTTGTAAAACCAGGTGAAACGTTTACAATGACATTAAATGCAAATAATGTAAGTAAACTAATGAAAGCAAACTATAAGTTCTCAGATGCAATTGGTACAAGAATTACAAATATATCTTTAAATCCTGAAGCACAAAAGCTTGGAGGTACGTTAGACGTTAAACAAACAACTTCAGGAAGCACGACTTCATCAGATATGACAGTAAACTTTAATGGAACTACTGGAGTTAATGGAGATATTCCTATGGTAGACTTAACAATTCAAATTCCAAAATCACTAGCTCCTTCTATGGCTCAAACGTTTAGTTCGTATGGATTCACATCACAATTTACAGATAGTAATAATGTATCAACTAATGTTTTTTCAAACGTTTCGCCAATCAGGATTTTAAATAATCAAACCGAATTAAAAGGATATGTTCAAGCACAAGGATTATTAGATGCAAATGGCCAATATGATTATACAAGAGATTACTCAAAGATTTCGCCAACTTTAATAGTAATTGATAGTAAAGGAAAAGAAGTAAAAACAAATGTTATCGCAAAAATTGGGGAATTTGATATTACAGGACTTGATCCATCAAAAGATGATTATACATTAATCCAAGATATACCAGGTCATTTTACAGTCCGAAATTCAAGAATAAACGGTTACTTTGGTTTAGATGATGAAGTATACGGGCAATTGTTTACAGTAGGTGTAGAAAGTGCAACTGCTGGAGATGTAAATAAAGACGATGTAATCGATGTAAATGATGCATTAGCAATTCAGACATATTGGGGAACAAATAAACGTAGTGCAGATATCAACTTCGATGGAACAGTTGACGCGAAAGACTTTGCTTTCGTTGAAAAGAATTACTTAATGCAAAATCCTTGGGTTGCAGCACCACCAAAACCAGTTAAAAATTATAAAGGAAATACTATAAAATCAATTAAGAGTCAATTAGGATTAAAATAATAGTAAGCTCTGAAACAATATATATTTAGGACTTTGTTTCACAACGTAAGTCTGTTCTCAAAACTAGAGAACAGGCTTTTTCAAATTATATTTAAAGTTTTGTAAATTGTTAAATACTTAATATTTAAAATATAGTTTGTAGTATACTAATTCCGTTAATCAGCAAAGCAAAAAAATGTAGAATTAGAGTAAATGCATATAGTTTAAGAAAGAAATATTTACAAAATGCTAAAGGATTTGTCAGGTTGGCAGAGCCCCTTCTATTTCCCTACTATCTACATACTGTGGTAACTTTTTTATATTAATTATTCTAGAAAATTGTAGCGGCTCTTTTCGGTGATTTTTAAACATGAATTTAACCATAAACTCCGTAACGGATAGAATGAAATGTGGTAACCAGCCCAGGCATATCAGATTGTAAATCAATCTTGATAATTTTTGCCTTCGTGCCAAGGTTTTAAGGAAGTTATTCTATAGGTTTGAAAATAAAAAATTCTATTCTTACCTATAAGAATGGTAATTCACAGACTTAGTAAAAATTAAAAACTAAGTTGGTAGTCTTAGAATAAGTCTGTCTAAAAACAAAAATCAAAACCAATTGGGTATGGTGAGTTGACAGTTTTGTTCATATCGGTTGAATAAGCAAAGTTTGAAAAAAGGTACGATGAAAGTTTATGAATTGATATAATATATCTATACAAGTAGTACCCAACCTTTAAGGAGAGAAAAATGCGATTTGGAAAAATAATACTTTTATTAGGATTAATACTATTCTTTCTTGCAATACCTGTTGGTTCCATAATAGGAACAATGGCCGTTGCTGGACCAGGTGCACCTAAGTCGGCCTTCTGGGATGGATTTTTATTTATTGAAGCGATACCTATGCTAATGATGCTGATTGGAATAGTTATTATGGTAATTATAAGTTGGAGAAGAAAAATTGAAGAAGATGATGGATATTATTGAACTAACGCATGCATTAGTTTAACAACAAGATCGGCTGTTTAGTCGATTTTTTTATAGAACTATAATGATAGATTGATTAAATATGTGAAAAAATAGGATATTTTACCTTTAAAAGTAGAGGGTGATTTTTGTTATAATAATTGGGAAATTAAGTGAGCTTTTAATTAACCATTGTAGTGAAATTTTATTTTATAGGAGCTTGTAGATGCTAGATTACATATGGTTAAATGCCGAATCGCCTATATTAAATCAACTTCCAAGCGGATTTAAATCAGCAGCAATATTATTTCATCCATTTATTCAAATGCCCAAAGATTGGGAGCAAAATAAAAGTATTAACGAATGTGAGCACATTTATCCCAGTGATGAGGAAATCTTGCATCTAGGTAAACAAGTGAGTTGGATGAGTATGATGCATGATTGTGGTTTTACAACTTTTAATGAGATCGCAATTGCATTAAAAACATCAATTGGTGCATTTAAAAAACAATATATCCGAGATGATTTAGCTGAAAAATTAAACACTCAAATTTAAAAAAATTGTTTTTATCCTAACGAGGATGATACATCGATATTTTTTATACAAGATTTAAAAATAGTTTTAGAATCTAATGGGGCTAAATATTTTAGCTATTCTGATCCATTATTAGACAAAAGTGGTGTTTTAGAAATTGAAAAACTTACGCCCTTGGAAATCGGCGATTTAGCACTTAAAGAGTTAATTATTACAGATGAAAATATGGAATTCGCATTTATGAATGTATATGATTCTTTTATTTCTATATTTATGACACGAGATGAAAAGATTGATGAGATTGTTAAAAGGATGGGATGGGAAGCTATAATATGTGACGACAAAACTTATATTGATTGGTATTGGTCAAATCCCCGTTAGAGTTGTATTGGCAACTCTTTTTTAAGGTTGATCAACTACTCATACGATAGTTGATCAAGATGGGTTGCTTTTTCAACTCATTTTTTATTCAACAAAATGGCAGTTTGTTGTAAAAGGAGTGAAATACTTTAGTAGGAAAAGAGATGAGTATGGAGGAAAAAGAATTGCAAATTAAAGAACTAAACGCAAAATTTCAATCTAAAAAAATACCAAATTATTTTTTAATTGATGACATTGACCGAATTTATAAAGAAAAATATAAAATTAAAGAATTAGCAATTAAAGATTTCTTAGAATTAAAAGAGGATCCATATGTAGATTTCCCTAATATAATCAAGTGTTATCAGATCGATGATGAAACTGTTTTAAATAATTTATATAGTGAGGAAGAAAAGGAATCACAACAAGAGTTTTATGAATTTTTATTAAATACCTATCCAGATGAAGAATTTAAATTAAAGGATCAAAAAATAATTAATATTATTTTAGAAAGTAAAGACGGTAAACGAATTAGTGGTTATACGATACAAGGTGGTAGGTGTGATTATATAGAAAAAGAATTAGTAGTTTTTATAGGAATAGAGGCGGAGAACCAGAAATTAGATAACATCAAATTCATAAACTATTTAAATGCCTTAGATGAAATTGGATATTTATAATATTTATTCTTGTACAACTAATGCACTGCATTATTTGTACTAGTGTTTCTAAGGTTGTCAATTTAGATAACCTTTTTTAGTTCAAAAATCAAAATTTAAATTTAACAAAAACAGTTTATTTTAATCCGAAAGTAACAAGATGAGATGATTTGCATGTACATAGGCACACAGTCAAGCACGCGATACATATAATTTAATACGGTATGTGCGAAAGCACTTAACCGCCCTAATAACACCGGAAGAATTATACAAAAGGGAAGGGCGGGGTAGCATGGAAAACAATGATTCAAAGAATAACAGTGCTACATCAGTTCCTAATAAACCCGTTGGCACAGTTATTCTACGAAATAAACCAAATATTAATTTAATAGCGAAAAGTGTAATGATTGCCTTTAAAAACGGTACTACAGTAAAAAAGTAGTCCGTTTTTTTATTGTTAAAGTACATTATTTAAAAAATGCAGTACCTACTTTTGTAGTAGATGCACCAGGTGGTGGAGGGAAAATTTCACTTCAGCCAAACTATATCGTCTCTCAAAGTAGTAAAAAAACCGTGCTACGAAATTTTGAAGGTGTTATAACTTCTTATCCAGAGCCTGAGAATTATCAAGAAGATACTGCAGAGGATTATTTTTCACTTGTTTATCCTGATTATTTAAATAAGGCTGCTAAAGTTGGTATTGCTAGTATTATGAATGATCAAGTACAAAGCTTAATTCCAGCAGATTTAGAAAGAATTAAAAAAAGGGAGCAGTATCAAACAGATCCAACACATAATTCATTAAAAGATAAAAGAGAAAAAAGAGATGAACTAAAGGAGAAAAAATATCAAGCTCAAATTCAAAAAATGGATGGAAGTGAAAAGAAAGATGAGTAATCCATTAAAGTGTGATTGGTGTGGAGAGGAAAATGCAATAGAAACAAAAGCTGTTGTACATTGGGAATTACCTGATGGCTCACGCGCAATCACAATTACAAATGTACCATCATTTCATTGTAATCAATGTAATTTCACTTATCAGAAGGAAGAGATGGTTAAGGAAATAGAAGATCAGTTATTTCTTATTTCAACAAAACTACTTCCAGTTTCGGTGTCATTTGATGAATTAATGAAGCAGCCGAGGTTGCTAAAAAGAAATTATTTTGACTTCTCGTCATAGAACTTGTATTTTTAAATTATAAAATAGTTCGCTTATCTAGTTTTTTGTAAGCGGGTATATTATATGAAAATATAAATAAAGCTGAGGGAGAATCATGAGAAAGTCATTTTACCATTATATGATGAAACATAGAAACTATAAAATTCCTACTGATATTGGAATATTAGCAGATCATCTTTTTAATGATCACTCGTTTCCAAAACAATCTTCAAGCTATGACGAAATTAGCTCATATTTAGAATTGGATGGTACTTTTTTACAATCTATGAGCGTTTTCGACGAAGCATGGAACTTATATGAAGAAGATCAATAGATGTAACTTAGTTTAAACTAAGTTGCATCTTTTTTATTTATAAAAAAACTGTGTTAGTTCTTCTATTTATAATTTGTACAGATCGCTCTTTGAACTTGCTTTAAACTTCTGCCCTATAAAATAGGCTAATCCCTTTTTTTATTTACTCTGAAAATGACAGACAATTATCTATCGGCTGCATAGTATACAGTAAAAACGTATTAGTCACGACGAATGGAGAAGGAGGTAAGAAGTATGACAAAGAAAAAACAACCGAAGTATAACGTAGATGATATTGTCGTGATAACGTTATATGGAACTGTAGGTAAGATAACAAATATTAAATTGATGGATGGCGTTTTTGTATATGAGGTCAATAATCATGACGGACTTTATGTTGAGAATACTCTTCAACTTCTCAACGAATATGATGGGAAAAAACTTGAAAAAGAATGGATCGAAGTTAATTATTCATTTTCTTTCGGGGATCTCGTTCAAGTCAACGGATATGAAAAAGAAATTTTTCGTATTGTTGGATACCGTACTGAAGTTTGGCGATATAAAAATGACGCGTGGGAAGATACAATTTATGAATTAGCGCGCATTACTGATGGAGAATGGTTAGAAGCCGATGAAACAGATTTAACTTTAATTGCATCAGCACAAACTGCAAATGCAATCTTGAAGAAATTAAGAAATGATAAAAATGGCATTACTAAATTAGACTTAGAAAAACTGCGCTCAATGAATGATTTTAATAAAAATAGAAATAAAACAACAAAGCAAGAAATAATCGATGGATTATTAGATATATATAATGATTATGCTGTTTTATATTCAATCTTCCAAGATGAAGAATATAAAATTGTGATGGATCTTGTGCTTAAAAATTTAAATAAATTCTCAGAGAAGAAAACGAATTGAGAGAGAGGATATTCTACAATAATTGTAGAATTATATGAATCATAAAAGGTATGCCTATCCCTAATAAAATAAAAAATGCAATTGTCGTCAGTTTTTCAGCAACTTCTTCAAACTTGTCATCATTAACCATAATTTCTTTTAAATTAGCTAGCTTGTCCATTTTTATCATTGGTAATCTCGCTCCCTTAACATGTTTTAATTGAATATATGCTTGTCAATGTTGTATTATGCTAAAGGTTACATATTAATATTTTTTGTGCTTAGTAAGGTTTTTTTCATATTTTCTCATTTTTCACATATTAACTAGTAAGGGGTGATGCTAGTGAAAGAAATTGAGGTAGTTATTGATACGGAAGAAATAGCAGAATTTTTCTATCAACAGCTCATTCAACGAGGATATGTTCCTGAGGAAGAGGAAATTGAAGAATTAGCGGATATTACTTTTGAATACTTACTGGAAAAATGTATGATTGATGAAATTGATGAAGAAGATGAATAGTCATGAAAGTGGCGACGGGTAATCTCGTCGTTTTTCTCTGTGTATCCAAAGTACAAGCAGACTTAGCGGTAAATTAGATTTGGAGGAATTTATGAAAAAAAATAATTGGATACTAATTATTACGTCTATCTTTCTATTTATTATTTTAGGACTTATTTATGATTCGAAAATGATTCATAACCTGGACCAATCAGCATTTAAGTTCTTTGAATTCATTCGGACTGATGCATTGGATTCATTTTGCTATTTCTTAAGAGATTTTGGTTCTTCAAAGATGTATTTGACATTCGCGGTCGTCATCTTAGTCTATTCAATTATTCGTAAGCGTATATGGACTGGCATTTCTTTAATTATTACACTCTTAACTGCTAGAGTAGTTGTTACATTTTTAAAAGATATATATGAGAGACCACGTCCAACTTCAATGTATTATGTTGAAAGTGGATTTAGTTTCCCAAGTGGACATGCGGTTATGGCAACAACTTTTTTTCTAAGTTTAGGATTCATTTTAATTGTGCTTCAACCTTCTTTAATGAAGCATAAAAGAGTAATTCAATTTATCGCACTTTTAATTATTTTTTTAATTTCGATGAGCAGAATTTACTTACATGTACATCATTTCTCTGATATTATTGCTGGTTGGTTAGTTGGATACGCTTGGTATAGTATTTGTAAAAATATATTTATTTTTTTACATGAAAGAAGACAGGTTTAAATAAAAAACACACCTATAAAATATAGATTTGATCTATGTTATAGGTGTATTTTTTTATATTTTATTCTTTATGAGACAATCAAGTAGGCCAATATAACTGATTTAAGAATAATGTATATTTAATTGTAGCATCCGTACGTTTATCGAATTCCCGAGAACGAAAGCCATAAGTAATATTTACGACTACTTCATAAGGAGAAATAATATGAGCACTAGTATCAATCGTTGTTCTAAAGAACATACCTTCTTGATCTGAAAAACCATAATCAATTCCGCTTAAAACACTACTTGCACTTAAAACTCTAAAGGGATATGTTCGAAATAAACGTGAAATCGTTCTTCCACCTGTAAGTGCTTCTGGAAAACGAACAACATCTTCAATGAAGTTAATCACAATTTATCACCCCAAAAGATGTATATGTCATAATCACATAAATTTATGTTGTAATACGAATTGATATGGTAAACGAGGTGCTAATGTAACCTTAAAAGTTTTAAAGGAAATACATAGATAATCAAAGGACAAGGGGATTACATATAAATGTCTTATTCAACAGAATGGCATGATGTAAGAAAAAGATTTATTGAAATTAATCTGAATAAAATAATAAGGTCGAATAGCAATACTCGAATTGTTAGGAGTGTTTATAAATATGCCTGTTATTAAAAGAGAAGAGAAAAGCCGTATGGTAGGTCTTTTGATTTTATTCGTTTTTGTGATTGGAATAGGAGCTTTATTTTTTCCTATAATCCAAAATACATATAACAAACTTAGTATTCAAAGAACTAAGACTATTACTAACGCTTCAAAAACATTTACAAAAGACGAAATTTATATACTTGAACGAAATCAAAGAATTTCTGCTACTAAATTTGAGAAAGAAAATGAATGGCTGTCTAAAGAAATTAAAACAGGTGCAACAATGATCGAGTTTAACTATGACTTTATGTATGATCATCCTGAATATGATTCAGTTAAAATTTCATTTACTATAACCAAATACAAAGTTGCTGGGAAAACAGTAGCGTTTATCTCGGATGAAGGAAAAATAACTAAAATTCATTCGAAAAGTGGCTGGAAAGATTACACTACTAAATAATTAGAGTGAATTAACGCCACTTTTGTTTAACAACATTTAAGCTGCTTCGGTAGCTATATTTTTTAGTAAATGTATAGAGAGTTGTTTAATAAGATTGTAGAAAAATGGGCAAATTTACTTTGGTAATTTGAAAGGCATATTTGTTAAAATTGACTAAGATATTCATTGATTTTCCTTAAAAAATTTAAATGTTTTCATATAGGAAGAAGAATTTAGATAGCTATACATCATAAAAAAAGCTTACATAAAAAAGCACGCAAAAATATAGGAAAAGGATTTTTGGAGGGGTAAAATGTTTGAAGGCGGAGATTTTTTGTTTACGTTCGGTCCCATTTTTATTGGTATCATGTTTGTAATAGTTCTATCCATAATTGTAATATCAATCATAAAGGGAGTTTCACAATGGAATAAAAATAACAACTCACCAAAATTAAATGTAAAAGCCAAAGCTATAGCTAAAAGAACAGCCGTACAAGGTGGAGTGGAAAATAGGTCATATAGTAGTTATTTTGTAACGTTTGAAGTAGAAAGTGGAGATCGAATAGAATTTCAGGTAAAGGATGCTGAATACGGAATGATTGTTGAAGGTGATAATGGAGAACTTGCATTTCAAGGTTCTAGATTTCTTGGTTTTAGTAGAATCAGATAAACTTGAAACGCTTCATTAATTTTAATCTGTCATCGTAGTTACCATATATATAAAGCTGATTGAACTAGCGTTTTGTATTAATCGATCATGTGGTCTTTTTAGTTAATTGCAAAAAGGATTATCCAAATATCATGGGGAAAAAGCCAAAGTTCTCTAAAGTTACAAATACACGTTATGATAGTATAGTCATAAAAAGGTATTTCAGTCACACATAGCGTAAAGTATGGAAAGGAATCGATTTATGAGAGATTTTTTTTTACGTTTGATCCCCTTAATTGCCATGATTTTTGTAACTATACTTAATTTCATTTCTAAAGATTATGTATCATTTGTCATTTGTTTTTTTATTGTCATTTGGTTAATATATTATTTTCTCATTGGAGAGAAGAAAGAAAAAGAAGTAAATTGAATTTCTCTACCTGCTTACATACTATATATCTATATCCAACTAAGCACATCCGATAGTTGAGTAAGAAAGTTAACATTAACAACAAAAGGCATTGCTTATGCAATGCCTCTTTTCCATTTATTTAATACCAATTAGCGTATTATTTAAATTACTAATTCAATAATTGTTGCAATGTGGTTTTATAATTAATACCTACTTTTATTATTCAAAAGTAGATAAGAATTCTTCTACTGATTCTGGCGTTTTTGCATTTGCACTATGTAAATGGCCAATTTTTTCACCGTTTTTATATACTAGTAAACTTGGAATACCCATTACTTGTTGTTCACTAGCGATTTCTGGAAACTCATCGCGATCCATTGTGTACCAAGTAAATGAAGGATGTTCTTCGATAACCTCTCCAATAAATGCATCTAAACGTGTACAATCAGGACACCAAGTTGCAAAGAATTTAACGACTACTGGCTTTTCACTATTTATAACTTCTTCATATTTTTTTACATCAACTAATTTTTCCATAATTGCCTCCTAAGCTTTTATAGCTATATTTTGTATCATATTTAGTAGTATTTCAATTATTTTAGCTTAATAATGCATTTTTTAATTTATTCATTTAAAAAGGATACAAACGTTCGTATGTTGATGTAAAATATAATTAAATAAAAGCTGTAGTTTCGATACAAGAAAACGGCCAATAAAATAAATGAGGTGTATTAAATGAAGTTTATTCATACTGCAGATTGGCACCTTGGTAAAATTGTACATGGTGTACATATGACAGAAGACCAACGTTCTATTTTAGATGAATTTATATCAATAATTAAAGAAGAAAAGCCTGATGCAGTAGTAATTGCAGGTGACTTATATGATAAAAGTGTTTCTCCGACTGAAGCAATTGAATTATTAAATGATGTGTTCCATAAGATTGTCCTTGAGTGCAATACGCCAATTCTTGCAATTGCTGGAAATCATGATAGTGCTGAACGAGTTGATTTTGGTAGTCGATTTATGGAAAAAGAAGGTATTTATTTAGTAGGGAAATTTCAAACTCCATTTAAGAAAGTGATTTTATATGATGCTGAAGGTGAAGTGCATTTTTATTTAATTCCTTATGCCGAACCGAGTATTGTTCGCTATATACTAAAAAACGATGATATTCATTCGCACGATGATGCAATGAGAGCAATCATAAATAAAATTAGAGATGAAGAATTAGATCCATCTGTCCGTAATGTTTTTGTTGGACATGCATTCGTAACGAATAATGGTGAGCCTTCAGATGAAGAGACTGAGGGAGAGCGTACACTTTCGATTGGTGGGGCTGAATATGTATCTCATCATTATTTCAAGCATTTTAATTATACTGCTTTAGGGCATTTGCATCGCGCGCATTATGTAGGCAATAAATCAATTCGATATTCAGGTTCTCCCCTAAAATATTCTTTATCAGAAGAAAATCATAAAAAAGGTTGTTTAATTGTTGAAATACAAGGTAATGGCGAGTTATCTGTTGAAAAGAGACAGTTTCATCCAATTCGAGATTTGAGATCAATTGAAGGAACAATAGAGGAAATAAGACAACATCCAGTTAATCATGATTATGTGTTTGTAAAATTAACTGATGATCATATGGTTGTACAACCGATGGAGCAAATTAGAACCGTTTATCCGAACGCAATGCATGTTAGCCGAAAGCGTTCAGCAGTACAATTAGATAACAAAAATCAATTAAGTTTAGTAGATAAACAATCAAAAAATCAACTTGAACTGTTTCAAGCATTTTATAAAGAAATGAAAAATGAAGATTTAAAAATTGAAGATGAACAATTTATGAAAGAAATAATTCATGGGATTTTTGTAAGGGAGGAATAGAATTGAAGCCATTAAAAGTAGTACTTCATGCATTTGGACCTTACAAAGATAAGGTGAATGTTGACTTTAGTAAATTAAATGAAAAAGGCTTATTTGCGATTACTGGTCCAACTGGTGCAGGTAAAACAACGATTTTTGATGGAATCTGTTTTGCTTTATTTGGGGAAGCGAGCGGTGAAAATAGAAATGATCAAGCTTTACTTCGAAGCCATTTTGCAGATGATGATCTATATACAAGTGTCGAGCTGACTTTTGAATTAAAAGGGAATCATTATAATATTTTTAGGCAAAAAGGGCATCAGAAAAAGCAAAATAAAGGAATAACTGGCGACAAAATAGAGTTTTATAAAATTGAAAATGATGAAAAGGTACCATACTGCCAAGAATTTAATAAAACATCTATTGTAAACAAAAAAGTTGAAGAGTTATTAGGAATTAATGCCGATCAGTTTAAACAAATCGTATTACTGCCTCAAGGTGAGTTTAGAAAATTATTAGTATCAGATACGAAAGAAAAAGAAGAAATTTTACGTAAGATTTTCAGAACTGAATTATATGAAAAAGTAGCTGAAGATTTGAATTTAGCTAGAAAAAATAAGGAAAGTCACTTTAATAATTTAAAACAAAAAATAATGATCAAATTAGAAGTAATTGAAAAAATCTTAAGTGAAAAAGGCATTCAACTAGCTGACGATTCTCAAATTAACCTACATTTAGTAAGTGATATTTTGACTGAACATATTTCAAGTATGATAGAAGATTTAAAAAGACTTGAAGAAACAGAAAAACTACAAAAATCACAATTAGAGGTTCATCAACAAAAATTATTCTCAGCAGAAACGCATAATAAAAACATTGATCGTTTGCGTGAAATCATTGAATTATTAGCGATGTTGAAAGACCAAGAGATAGAAATTGAAGATAAAAAAGTGAAAATAAAATTAGCTACAAATGCTGAGAAAGTATTGCCTGTAAAAACTGAACTTGAAAAGCTTAATAATTCACTTCAAGTTACGAATGATAAATTGTTAGTTGAAATTGAAAGTTTAAAAGGAACACTTTCGAAAATTGAACAAATTTCAGCAGAGGTAGAAACCCTTCCTGAAGAACATAAAAAATTAGTAAGTTTTGAAAGCCAATTAAATAATTTAGTAGCTCTAAAAGATGATATTAATCAATTTCAAAATCTAAAAATCGAGTTCGATCATAAGTCGAAAAATCTAATCAAAGCTGAAAGAGAAGAACAATCATTACAAATTGAATTAAAAAAAGAGACCGAAGAATTAAACAAATTAAAATTGAGTTTAATTGACCTAGAAGGAGTCCATGAAGAGTGGGCTAAAATTTCCTTATTAAGTAAAGAAATTTCACAAAAAGGCGGGGCTGCAAAACGGATCGTGTTTGCAAAAAGAGATTTAGAGCAAAAAGTAATTGACTATCGTAATAAAGAAGTCGAGCATAGTAAATTTAAAAATGAATTAGACCGAATCGAACATGAAATGATTCAACAAAAGGCTGCCTTTCTAGCGAAAGATTTAAAAGATCAAGAGCAATGTCCGGTATGTGGAAGCACTCATCATCCTTCTCTTGCTAAATTTAACGGGACAGTAAACGAAGAAGATGCAGAAAAGCTGAAACAACAAGTGAATGCACTTCAGACTGAACTTGCTACAATCCAAGGTGGCATTCGAAGCATTGAAAACACAGTGAAAAGGGATGAAGAAGCCTTTTTAGAAGAGTATGGTCAATTTGACTTTACAAATGAAGGTTTAAAAGGTCTAGTAAAAGAATTTAATGATAATGAAACAATACTAAAAGAGCTTACAGTGAAAAAGGCTACATTTGAACAAGTTAATAAATTAGTAAAAATAAAAGAACAATTAGTTAGTGAGTTAATGATAAAAGTTACTGAGAAATCAGACGTAATGAATAAGCTGACTAATGAAATAAATGGATTAAAACTAAGTGTTGTCCAAGTAGAATCGAGATTACCTGAACAGCTTAGAACTCTTGAACTATGGCAAACGGAAAAAAATGATTTAGAAAAACAAATTGTTACTTTAAAAGCGAAAATATCCAAGATTGAAGAAGAGCACAAACTCTTAACTGAGCAGAAAACAGTGAAAGAAACAACTTGTTCGCATCTTGAAAATGATGTATTAAAATTAAAGCAAGAAATTGAAAAAGTTTCGATAACATATCACGAAAAATTATCGGAGTATCAGTTTAAAATTGAATCAGAGTTTATAAGCGCAATTGAATATATAAAGTATGTTGATCAGTATCGCAGCGATTTATCGACTTTTGAAGAGAATCTGCAAAGACTAACTACTGAAAAAGGGTTACTTGAGCAACAAGTGCAATCAAACGAAAAAATAGATGAGACTGATTTAAGAAGCAAGGTACAAGAAATTACACAAAATTTAGATGGAATCGTAAATGAAATGATTCGTATTCAAGAATCAACTAAACGATTAAATCTGTTGAAAATTGATTTGAATACTTATCAAGAAGAGTTTGTAAAAACCGAAAAAGAATTAGCTGGCTTAACAGATTTATATAAAGTAACAAAAGGCGATAATGATAAAATGATTTCGTTTGAACGTTATGTCTTATTAGATTATTTCGAACAAATCATTGAATCAGCAAATATTCGACTCGATCATCTATCGAATGGCCAATTTCAATTACAACGAAAAGATTCAGTTGAAAAAGGACGAAAACAAAGTGGATTAGGATTAGAAGTTTATGATTCGTATACAGGTTTAGCCAGAGATGTAAAAACATTATCTGGTGGAGAGCAGTTTAACGCATCACTTTGTTTAGCTTTAGGAATGGCAGATATCATTCAAGCACATAAAGGTGGTGTATCGATTGATACGCTGTTTATAGATGAAGGGTTTGGTTCGCTAGATGATGAATTATTGTCAAAAGCAATAGATACACTAATTCAGCTTCAAAAATCAGGTCGTTTAATAGGCGTTATTTCCCATGTTCAAGATGTGAAGGATGCAATGCCTGCAGTAATTGAAGTTCATAAGACGAATAAAGGTTATTCGGAGATCTCAATTTTAATTAAATAATATGAAATGAATGCCGGAAACAAGATGTTTGTTTCCGGTTTATTAATTTTACAAATAAGTTTTATAAAATGAAATATATATGTAATAGGAGACAGGTATTAAAATTGATAGTTAAACTTTGTAAACAAACTGGGTATTGGAGGGGTTTAACAATATTTGACATAGTATTGCATATTTAAACAAGAATAGATATAATTATAAAAAATCTAAATATATTAAATTTTCTATATATTCAACCTAATCGAAAGCTAAATTACATATTTAAACTAATTGGGGGTATTTAAATGAAAAAGTTTAAGACACTATCGTTTGCACTTGCAGTTACAACAGCTCTTACTTTAACGGGATGTGGAAAGGATGCCAAAACGACTGGATCAGCGGACAAACCATTAAGAGTTGTTACTGATGCTGCATATGCACCATTTGAATATCTTGAAAATGGTAAAATAGTTGGTTTTGATGTTGATTTTACGAATGCCGTAGCTAAAGAGGCTGGATTGAAAATAAAAATTGTTAATACGGGTTGGGATCCTTTATTTGCTGAAATTGGTGGAAAGACTGCAGACATTGGTATGTCTTCAATCTCAATTGACGCAGATCGTGAGAAAACATATGATTTTACGACTCCATATTTTCTTTCAATTAATAAAATCTTAGTTCCTGAAGGTAGTAGTATTAAATCAGCTGCAGATTTAAAAGGGAAAGTTGTTGCTGTACAAAATGGTACAACAGGCCAAGCAGCAGTTGAAAAAATATTTGGAAAGAACAATAAAAATCTAAAAAAATTCGAAAATAACAATTTAGCAATTTTAGAACTTCTTAACCACGGAGCTGATGCTGTAGTTGCTGATAATGGGGTACTTGAAGCTTATGCAAAAAATAACCCTGATAAAAAGTTAGTAGTTATTGATGATAAAAATAGTTTTGAACCTGAATACTATGGCTTATTACTTCAGGATGGAAGTAAATTAAAAGGTAAACTAGATAAAGCGATTAAGGAAGTCGTAAACAATGGAACTTATGAAGAAATTTATAAAAAGCATTTCGGTTCAGAGCCAGATCTTGCGACATTAAAAGCAGAAGAAAATAAATAGTAAATTAAAAATTGCGTAACGCAAAATTTGTGTTACGCAATTTTATCTAAATGGGGGAAAAGAAATGGGATTTGATTTTGGCATTATAAAAGAGTACATACCGTTTTTCCTTAAAGGAACTGCATTAACAATTGGTTTATCTTTTGCAGGGATTTTCTTTGGTACAATAATTGGATTATTTATTGGGTTAGGTAAAATGCTAAAAAATAAATGGTTAGCACTTCCATTTAAATGGTATATCAATTTCTTTAGAGGAACACCCTTATTTGTACAAATTTTGCTTATACATTTCGGTGTTGTTCCGTATTTCATAGGTGAGACAAATGCGATTGCAGCTTCAATCATCGCACTTTCATTAAATGCAGCAGCGTATATTGCTGAAATTTTCCGCGCTGGAATTCAATCAATTGATAAAGGGCAAATGGAGGCTTCACGCTCGCTTGGAATGACACATGGACAAGCAATGAGAAATGTTATTTTGCCTCAAGCTGTAAAACGTATGATTCCTCCGCTTGGAAATGAATTTATCGTATTAATTAAAGAATCTTCAATAGCAGCCATCATTGCAGCACCTGAAATTATGTATTGGAGTAGAGCTATGCAAGGGCAATATTATAAAGTTTGGGAGCCTTACTTTTCAGCCGCTGCTATCTATCTAGTACTGACATTGTCATTAAGCTTTGTATTAAATCGTATCGAAAGAAGGTTGACAACAGGATGATTAAAGTAGAAAAACTAAAAAAATCATTTGGTTCGCTTGAAGTATTAAAGGATATCAACATTACAATTCAACCACGCGAGGTATGCGTTGTGATTGGTCCTTCTGGTTCGGGAAAATCAACTTTTCTTCGATGTTTAAATATGTTAGAAACAATTACTGCGGGAAAAGTATTTATCGAGAATGTCGATATTACAGATAAAAAGACTAATATAAATAAAGTTCGTACTGAAGTAGGCATGGTATTTCAACATTTTAATTTATTCCCACATTTAACAGTTTTAGAAAATATTACTCTAGCTCCTAAAAAGGTTAGAAATAAACCGAATGATATCGCTAGAACAAGAGCATTAGAACTACTAAAAAAAGTCGGACTGTCAGATAAAGCAAATGTGTATCCTGACTCTCTATCTGGTGGTCAAAAGCAACGTGTAGCAATTGCGAGAGCGCTGGCGATGGAACCTAAAATTATGTTGTTTGACGAACCAACTTCTGCCCTTGACCCTGAAATGGTCGGTGAAGTATTAGAAGTTATGAAGCAATTAGCTAGAGAAGGAATGACAATGGTCATTGTTACGCACGAAATGGGCTTTGCACGAGAAGTTGGTGATCGCGTAATTTTTATGGATCAAGGATATGTTGTAGAAGAAAACGATCCAGGTCAAATATTTGACTTTCCAAAGCATGAACGTACGAAAAGCTTTTTAAGTAAAGTATTATAAGGTAGAAAGTAAACTGAATACGCCGGAGATACCTAGAGTGTATATTTCGGCGTTTTTTAATATGAAGTTTATTTATCAATCATTTTTATAGAAAAGTAATTGATTTTTATCATGTTTTTATGCATTTTTAAAAAAAATTATAGCTAGTTTGCTAGTTTGGCATTTGAAAAGAGTCTACATTTAGGTTTAATATTATTACCGATAGGGGTAATTCATCCGATTATTTGCACTTATTGATGTTTTAATTGTAGATATACTAGTTTTATTTGCAACGAATCCATATTTGTTTGCGATCATCAACTACTTAATTGCTGTTCTAACACACTTATTTGCACGACTCACAACCTTTTTTGCAGATGAGTCCTCCGCATTTTAATTTTCAATTTTTCAAATTTGATTCCCAAATGATAGACTTATAGGTCCCCCTCATTGTAATAGTAAATTTCTAAAGTCTTTCTTTTTATTGTTTTCGAAATATTATGTTAAAATTTAGGTAGCAAATATAAAGGAGTAGAGAACGATGAACAGTCAAAAAATATTAGTAACTAGCCGAATCCAACATAAGCTTAAAGAAATTATTGATTCATACAATCTAACAAAGGAATTTCGTTTTTTACCGGAAGGTGAAGTAACGAAAGAGGATTATGAGTGGGCTGATACATATGTTGGATTTCGTCCGACGCCAAATTTTGAGTTTGGAAACATCAAATGGGTACATTCATTAGCTGCAGGTGTTGATAGTTTTATGAAAATAAACTGGAAAAATGATGTGCTCTTAACAAGAACAATTGACGTTTTTGGTCCAAAGATGAGCCAATATTGTTTAAGTTACATACTCCAGGATTCACAATTGCACGAACAATTTTCAAGTTTACAGTCTGAAAATAAGTGGGAATTTCACATACCGAAATCATTAGAAGATCAAAAAGTAGTCATTTATGGTACAGGTGAAATCGGTGGATATATCGCAAAAGTTTTATCAAACTTAGGCATAAAGGTGTTTGGTGTCTCGATGAGTGGAAACGAAAAGCCGTATTTCGAAAAAATAGTACCATTCGGTGAAGCATCCACAATTTTAGACAATGCGGATTGGATTATCAGTGTTCTTCCATCAACAAATGAAACGAAAAATATACTAAATATGGATACGTTTAAAAATTTGAATAATGCAGGTTTTATAAATGTGGGTAGAGGAGCAACTGTATGTGAAGATTCTTTAAAAGAAGCTTTGAAAAGTGGAAAAATAAGAAAAGCTATTTTAGACGTTTTTGCGGTTGAGCCACTTCCAGCGGATTCAGAATTATGGCAAATGTCTAATGTTAAAATAACACCGCATATTTCAGCGGTTACTTTACCAAATGATGGAGTTAAGTGTTTTGTGGACACACTTTCAAAATTAGAAAATAATGAACAACTAAGAAATAAAGTTAAAATTGACAAAGGTTATTAATCATATCTAAAACTAGCCAATCATTAAATGGTTAAATTTTTCATTTTTTTCATAAACATGGTAGGATATAACATGTAAGAAATTGATGATAAAAGGGGCAAATTAAAAAATGGCAATTATTGATGTTTCAATCGTACCAATTGGCACTGAAACACCTAGTGTGAGTGCATATGTAGCTAATATACATAAAGTTTTAGAAAAGTATGAAGGTGAAGTTAAATACCAACTTACTCCTATGAATACAATTATTGAAGGTGAATTACCACTATTATTAAAAGTTGTTCAAGAAATGCATGAAGTACCATTTGCAAATGGAATTTCAAGAGTTGCGACAACAATTCGAATCGATGATCGCCGTGACAAGAAGAGCACAATGGAAGGTAAATTAGCTTCTGTTAAAGCAAAGCTTGAACAAAACTAATCATGTCTGCATAAAGTGACTAGGTCTAACGACTATTAGTCACTTTTTTTCATTTGAAAATAATCGTGTGATTATTTTGAATATTTTATTGAAATTCCATAATTTAGTTGATAAACTAAACTAAATAGTCAGTTTAAATATATTTAAAGAGTAAAGGAATGTGTTCAATGCCAAAAGTCTCAGATGATTATAAAGAACGCAAAAGAGAGAGTCTTCTTGAAAGTGCTTTAAAATGTTTTGGAGAAAAAGGATATCATACGACAACCATGGATGATATTGTTGCATATTCAAAAACGAGTAAAGGGTTAATTTATAATTATTTTAAAAGTAAGGAAGAGCTGTATTTGACTTTAATGCAAGAAAGAACAGTTCAAACATTTGAAAAAATTAATCAACGATTTCAAAATATTAGTTCACCAAAAGATAAGTTGAAAGAGCTATTTCAAATGTATATTGAAATTACTTTAACGGAAATATGGCGTAATATGATTAGAGTACAATTGGAGTTTTGGATTAATTCGGCTAGGCATGAAAACTTACAAGCGATCATGATTGAAAGATATAAAAATCAATATCGCTTATTTTTAAGTGAAATTATTAAACAAGGAATAGCAGAAGGTGAATTTAAGAATAATATCGATCCTGATATTATTTCAAGCTTGTTTTGGGCTAATATTGATGGCATCTGTTTACATTATTCGGTTGTAGAAGATGATGAAATTTACAAGGCGCAATTTAAAACAATTGAAGAAATGATTATGTCTTATATTTTAATTAGTAAATAAATTTTAGGTAGTGAAGGTCAATACTTTCCTACCTAAAAAAATTCTGAAATTTTATATGTTAAAAATAAAGCAAACAACATACACTATTCATAGAATAAAATAAACTTAATAGTCAGTTTTGAATTGAAAGGAGGAATAACAATGAATTCAGTTCAAATTAGACTAATTTACTTGTCTATGTTTTGCTAAAGTGATTTGTTTTATAATTTTGGTAGATTGAAGGGATTATTGTGGGAAAGAAGGTTTACTTTTTATATACAAAAGCATTCTCAGATATAGGTAGTATGATGGAATTGGTTATCATGAATGCAGTAATCTATTCGATGACGAAAAGCACAACATGGCTAGCAGCAGTTCTAGCACTCCGTGTTTGTGGAGGGATTTTAACAAGTTTATTCTCTGGCGTAATTGCAGATCGATATAATCGAAGAAAGCTAATGATATTTAGTGATATTACTAGAGGTATTAGTATCTTATTTTTATGTATTTTCCCTTCGCCTACTATGATTGCAATTGCAGCATTTGTTATAGGTGCATTGGGAAGCTTTTTTTCAGTCAGCTTTAGTGCTGATTTACCACAGATATTTGGTGAAGAAAATATTTTGAAAATTAATGCATTTATTTCTCGGCTTGCTGCAATTAGTATGGTTATTGGATTTTTAGGATCAGCTTTCTTATCAACAGTAGTAAATTATCGAGTGATTATTGGAATTGATGCAATTTCATATTTCATGTCAGCTTTTGTTTTAATCTTTTATAAATGGGAAAATACAGTTAAAAATAATGGAAATAAACATTGGCGACAGTTGATTGACGATTTAAAAGAAGTGAAAACTTACGTACTGGTCAAACCACTATTATTATTAGTGTTCATTGTCTTTTTGTTTCAAACATTTTCAGCCAGTTCTCATAATGTTGGAGTACCTATTTTAGCAGAAAAAATAAGTTCAGAACATGCAACATTTTATCAAGGATTAATTTGGGGAACCTGGGGTATTGGAGGAATCATTTCGACTTGGTTGATTCCAAAGGTTTCGTGGTTAAAGCAACATTATTTATTTATGTATTACGGAGCATCAGTATTAACATCATTAGGATTCATTTTATTTTTATCTAATCAAATTTTATGGATTGTATTCTTATTTGCATTTTTCACAGGCTTTTTTGATAATGCAGCCGGAACTTACTTTTCAACAATGATTCAAAAAACTGAAAATTCAATAAGAGGAAGAATCTTCGGTGTAGCCAATTTATTAAATAGAGTAGGTTTTACAATTGGTTTTGTAGCGGCATCACCATTATTATCATTTATAACGATGCCACATCTAGTCTGGTTGTTTCATGGAAGCTTAATCATAATGATTATGTCTGTAATCGGTTACTTACTAATTAAGAGAAAAATCAAATTTAACTATGATTCTATTCAAAATACTGAAAATGAAATCATGGTTTCTAAATAATAATAGACAAAGGACGTGATTGTATGGAAACAAATTTGAAAAATAGTATAGAACTAGAGAAAATAAATTTTTTCAGATGTAGCGAAGTGGATATTGATTTAGCATTTCAAGCATTTTCAATTGGTTTTTCAGATTACATGGTTAAATTTGAGTACTCAAAGGAACAATTTGTTAATGTGTTTTTCGGAGCAGAAGGGAACAAACTTGAGCACTCGTTTGTAGCGATTCATGAAAATGAAGCAGTTGGAGTTATATTAGGTGGTATTAAAACCTATGAAAATATTAAAACAATGCGATGCGGAACATTGGCAATTAGTCCAGATTATAGAGGAGTAGGTGTCAGTCAGAAGTTATTTGAACTTCACAAAGAAGAAGCAGAGAAAAATGGATGTAAACAACTTTTCCTTGAAGTAATCGTTGGAAATGACCGCGCGATTAATTTCTATAAAAAACTAGGCTATGAAAAAATCTATGATCTTTCTTATTTCTCAAAATCTGATTTAACTAACTTGCAACAATTACAAAGCCAAGCAAATGCAGAGATCAATAAAGTCGATTTTCATCATTTTAAGGAAACCTTTAATAAATGGGATTACCATATAAACTGGCAAAATGATATTGATTATTTAGAAAAACTAACTAATTTTAGTTACTATTTAGCTAAAGTTAACAATGAAAACATAGGAGCATTGGCTATAAATGCAAATGGTAGAATAAGCTTTCTAATGGTAGATAAAGCATACCGCCATCAAAAAATAGCAACTAACTTATTACAATATGCAGCTACTGAACTAAATTTAAAAGCGATCTCAACATCAATCCCAAATAATAATAGCTTAGAAGGTTTTATGAATAAATTAGAATTTAAGAGAGAAAAAATAGCTCAATATGAGATGTATAAATTAATATAGACTAGGATTAATAAAATTCGGTTCAGTGGTGAAACAATCAATAAAGTATAATTTGGAGATGCAATTTGCATCTCTATTTTTGTTGTGGTATTTATAAAATTCTTATTTGACAAAAAGGATACATACTATTTGTGCGATATAACTTTTTGTTAAAATAGAACTAATATATTCATTAATGAGAGGAGAATATTTAAGTGGATCTTGATGAGCGTAAAGAAAAGATTAAATTACTTCAAATGAAAAATAACAGAAATAACATAATTAAAGAATATATATCTAAAGACATTCATCTAACATTTAGTTCTTTTGTAGATCCTCAATATTCTAGAAAATTACTTATTAATTTTTACAACGAAATAGAAATGTTAGGTGAAAATAAATAAGAATTTAAGTTTAAACATAGTTACCCTAAAGCAGTTAAGGAACTTGAATTGTTATATAAGAAAATTCCCACACATCTACTAGAAATGGAAGTAATTTTATTTCATTTCAATTATGGTGAAACAGGAGCAATCAGTTTAAGGTTAAAAGATATTTTTAGTGATATTAAGTGGATTGTTAACTTTAGCGGGTATTATAAGGGTGATTTTGATTTTGTAGTAGTTGAATCTACATTTAAATTAGGAATTTGTATTGAAAGGTTCGAATATTGGGATATATTTACTAGCTGGGGTTTCTAAAGCATGCTTTAAGTAAATTAATACCATATCAAATTCAGAATGTTACATTTCATTTTTGTACTTATGCCTATATACTTGACCTTGCTCCTAAATGAGCTAATCTCCGTACAATAGTTAGTATGGAGGTGATTTAAAATGTATGATTATCGTCATCAAATTGAGCAACCTTATTACCAATATCCACAAGTGCAGCAAAATGAGGATGAAAGATTTTTCCCATTCTTCTTCCCATTTTTATTTGGAGCAGCGGCATTTGGACCTTGGGGATGGGGAAGACCATGGGGTTGGGGTCGTCCTTGGGGATGGGGAAGACCGTGGGGTTACTATCGTCCATGGGGCGGATATGGCCCATGTTGTGGAAGACCTTGGTAAACTAAAAAACAATAAAAGCCACATTTTTTATGTGGCTTTTTTCGTTTTATTTTATAATGATTTTGATTAAAATAGGAATCAGTAAAGAAGCTAAAATTGCACTTAATGTCATTGCTATTGAACTGATTGCTTGATGTAACTTCCCGTATTCTGCGGCTTTAGCAGTACCAACACCATGAGATGCAATACCATATGATAGACCAATTGAAACTGGGTGGTCTATTTTAAGCTTTGATAGAATAAATGGGCCAAACATCGTACCAGATATACCTGCAATCATTACATAAACAACAGTTAAAGACGGAATGCCACCAATCATTGAAGTAATCCCCATAGCTAGTGGGGTAGTAACTGATTTTGCAGCTAAAGAAAGTATAATCACTTTTTTAACTCCGAGCCACAACGATAAGTAGACACCTGATAATAATCCAACGACTGTTCCAGCAAATACACTAATGAATACAGACATACCATATTTCTTTAGTGTTGCTCGGTGTTCAAATAATGGATAGGCAAAGGAAACAACTGCAGGTCCTAAAAGCAAATTGATCCATTTACCACCAAGCATGTACGATTCATAAGTAATATGAAGTTTTAGAAGAAGTAAGATAATAACTGTAGTTGAGGTTACAATCGGAATTAATAACGGATAAGTAAATTTAGCGTACATTTTTTTAGCCAGTATATAACATAAAATGGTTAATAGAATAAATAGCAAACTCTTAAAGTCCTTCATTCGTATCCCTCCCAATCACTAGATCTTCCGTTTGTTTTTTACGGGTTCTCGTTGAAAGATACGAACTAATATAAGCTGAAGTACTAAATACCACTGCAGTACTGACTAATACAATAATAATAGAAATGAATCCATGAAAGTTTAAGATGGAAGGATATCTCATGATTCCTACTGTTGCTGGAATAAATAAAAGAGTTAAGTGCTTACTTAAAAAATTGCTTCCATTTTGTATCCATTTTTCATTAAAAAAAGGAATAAATAGTATACCAAATAGTAAAAACATACCAATAATACTTCCCGGAATCATTAAATGAAAGTATTGCTGTATTAAATTTCCGATAAAAAATAATAAGTATAAAAAACTTATTTGAACAATCAATTGTACAAATTTCATGATCAACATCCTTTGAATCTTACTGACTAAGAGATTATTAATCTACATATTGTACAATAAATTGTGACGAAAATGTGAATTTTTTTCGTTATTATAAAAATGCATCTTTTTTTAAAAAAGTTTATAATAGAATTATCATAAAAACAGAGGAAGTTAAATAATATGAATTCATTTGTAGCGTTTGATTTTGAAACGGCAAATTACAATCGCCATAGCATTTGCGCTGCCGGTTTTGTATTTGTTGAAGATGGAGTTATTGTTGATCAAGTTTACTCACTTATTAATCCTGAAGAAGAATTTTATTCTATGAATATTTCTGTGCACGGAATTAGGCCAAGAGATGTTCAGGATGCACCGCTTTTCCCGGAATTTTATGAAACAATTAAAAGTAAAATTGATGGGAAAACACTAGTAGCACATAATTTACCGTTTGATGGTTATGCATTAAAAGATAATTTATCAAGATATGGGGTACCTTCAGCTTTAAACAATTTATTATGTTCACTTCAGCTTGCTAAAAAGGTGTTGCCAAAACAATCCCGTTATTCCTTAGATACTTTGTCAAACCAGTTTGGTATTTTATTAGATCACCATCACCATGCATTAGCAGATGCAGAAGCATGTGCTAAAATATTTCTACATTTAACGAAGAAATATGAAATCTCATCTTTTGAAGAGTTATACGATAAAACTTCAATTTACCATGGTCAAATTCATCAGTTTGACTATCGTTCATCTTTAGTAAAACCAAAATCGAAACGTAAATTGGAGAAAAATGTATGAAATTAATATCATGGAATGTAAATGGAATTAGAGCATGTGTACAAAAAGGTTTTTTAGATTATTTTAATGAACAAAATGTAGATATTTTTTGTATTCAAGAAACGAAGTGCCAAGAAGATCAAATATCATTGGAGTTAGACGGTTATTATCAATATTGGCATTCGGCAGTTAGAAAAGGTTATTCAGGAACTGCAATTTTTACGAAACATCAACCATTAAATGTAAGTTATGGATTTAATGGAAGAGAAGAAGATATAGAAGGAAGAGTATTAACTTTAGAGTTTGAAAAATTTTATATGGTAAATGTTTATACGCCTAATTCACAACGAGATTTGGCAAGATTACCAATCAGATTAGAATGGGAAGATGAGTTTAAACATTATTTAACGAAACTTGATGAGCAAAAACCAGTCATTTTATGTGGAGACTTAAATGTTGCACATAATGAAATTGATTTGGCAAATCCAAAATCTAATCGTAAAAATTCGGGCTTTACTGAAGAAGAACGTGGGAAAATGTCTGTTTTATTAGAGAATGGATTTACAGATAGTTTTCGATTTTTAAATCCAACTAAAGAAGGTTCATATACTTGGTGGTCTTATATGGCAAAAGTACGTGAGCGAAATATTGGATGGCGTATTGATTATTTTATTATTTCAAATCGACTTCAAACTGAATTAATTAACTCAGAAATTCACGCCGAAATAATGGGCAGTGACCATTGTCCGATTATGTTGACGATGAAAGATTCGATTATTTAAATTGAGAAGAAAGTTCTTAGTATTTAGAGCTTTCTTTTTTAATTTTAGGCAATTATTATGTCAACAGTAGTTACTGGTGCGTAAACTAACGTTAGGACAAATTATATAGAAATTTAGTAAAATAATAAAAATGTTTTGGAAAGGATGGCTCCAATGAGTTTAAAGTGGCTACAATGGGCACAGCGAATCCAAGCAATTTCTCAAGCAGGATTGGCCTTTACGAAAGATCCTTTTGATAAAGAAAGATATGAAGAATTAAGAAATATTAGTGCGGATATTTTGAATCAATACTCTAACTTACAATTCGAAGAAATCGAGGGATTATTCGCTAATGAACGAGGTTATCCAACGCCTAAAGTTGATGTTAGAGGTGTCGTTTTTAAAGATGGGAAAATTTTATTAGTAAGAGAAAAAAGTGAGAATAAGTGGTCTTTACCTGGTGGTTTTTGTGATGTAGGCTTATCTGCTTCTGAAAATGTCGTAAAAGAAATTTTTGAGGAATCAGGCTACAAAGTTGAGACGAAGAAACTACTAGCAGTTTTAGATATGACCAAACATGCTCATCCGCCTCAGTTATATCACTATTACAAGCTATTTATCCAATGTGAAATTGTAGGTGGTAATTCTACTACTGGTATAGAAACGAGTGGAATTGATTTTTTTGATGTAGGTCAATTACCGGAACTTTCACTAAGCCGTAACACCGCTGCTCAAATCGAGTTAATGTATGAATACTATCAAAATCCTTTAAAAGAAACATGGTTTGATTAAATACTAGATAGATAAATATTGCGAATGACAAAAAATTTAGAGTTGCTGTTGCAGCTCGCTTTGTTTTTATGAATGATTATTTGCTTTTTTTAGATTAATGGGAAGATTAATACATAAATTAGTAAAACTACTTGAAAGCGTGCGATAAGGAGAAATAACTTGAAAATAAATACAATGAATTATGAACAGTTAGAAGATGAACTAATAAAAGAGCGTATCGCTACATGCATCATCTATCAATATGGTGAAATTAAGTATAAATATTATAAAAATACGAAAAGTGAAACTAAATTATTTAAGGTTAATTCAGTGACTAAGAGTGTTTTATCTATGCTATTAGGAATTGCAATTGATAAAGGATTTATTGAAAGTGTAAACACACCAATTTCAGAATTCTTCCCAAATATAGAACCAAACAAAAAGGAGCTCACAATTGAACATTTTCTAACAATGACAGCAGGGTATGACTGGCAAGAATGGGGAGAATGGGGTGGTAGACCTGTCCCGATGATTAATAGTAAGGACTGGGTACAATATGTTTTAGAGAAAGAAATGGTCAATAGTCCGGGAGAAAAAATGATTTATGACTCTGGAGCTTCACAAGTACTTAGTGCAATTATTCAGATTGTAACGAAAGAAAAATTAGCTAATTTCGCAAATAAATTTTTATTTGAACCATTAGAAATAACTGAATTTATTTGGCACGAGGATTCAAACGGAACTAATATCGGTGGGTTTGGTTTAAGTTTAAAACCGAATGACATGCTAAAACTTGGAATCTTAATGCTTCAAAATGGAAAATGGAATAATAAACAGATTATTTCTTGTGATTGGGTATCACAGTCTACAAAAGCGAAATTTCATACATATCATCATGTAGGTTCATATGGATATCATTGGTGGGTAGCTGAAAATGATGAGCAAAAAGCAGTTGATTCTTCTATTTATTTTGCTATGGGATATGGAGGGCAATGTATCATTATTTCACCAAAACAACAATTGGTTGCTATTTTTACGAGTGCAAAATATATTGAAACAAATGTCCCGTTAAAAATTTTCCAAAAGTATTTTCAATCATCTTAAGTAAAGGAGATCTTGTCCAGTTACGTATTTATTTTCCCCTAAATTGATCCATACCTATTCTCTACACAATTATTTGTGGGATTTTTTTATTTGAGAATAGGATTTTATTGAAAAATGTCGAATTAAGTAATAGTGGGTCATACAACTTTTTGATAATAGCTCCAGAAGGGACGAGATTGATGTTTTTAGTGACAGAAGACTTCAAAACATTTATTAAGAAATATCCAATAACAACTGTTATGGTTGGCATATGTTCTATATTGGTAATCATTACGACATTTACAGGAGGATATACGATTCAAAACATCATCAATTTAGGTGGATATGAGCACGAATTAGTTAATCAAGGTGAAATTTGGCGACTTTTTACATATGCGTTTATGCACGGCAGCTACGCACATTTTTTTATGAATATGACTTTTATGATTATATTAGGCAGACCACTTGAAAGAGTACTAGGCTCTTTAAAGTTTTTACTTTTTTATTTAACAACCGTCATTATTACGGGTCTTATTATTAATTTTTTCTATACGCCAAATACAGTTGAAACAGGCGCATCTGGCGTTGGATATGCGTTTTTAGGAATGTATTTATTTATTACTTTATTTCGAAAAAACATGCTATTTTCAGATGATCGCAAGTTTGTCATTACTTTTTTAGGAATTGGGCTACTTTCTTCATTAATCATTCCATCGACAAGTCTAACAGGTCACTTAGCAGGATTGATAATTGGTTTTATAATAACGCCTATAGTATTAAATAAAGCCTCAAGTTTTCAAAATTCAGTCAATGTTTAATTTACATTTAAAATTACTTATAAAACAAACCTAGTTCAGATGAGCTAGGTTTGTTTTGTTTGAAAATTAGATAAGAGTTAACGTTATTTCAACTATTATTTTCACATTTTAAAGGTTGAGAATCGTATAGATCGTGGCTAAAATAAGGTTAAGATTACTTTTTCGAAATAACAAATAAGTGACAAGTAATAAGAAGGGTATTGTTAATGCAAAAAAACTGGGAAGACAAAAGAAAATATCGTTTGAATATCACTATGAGAATTATACTATCCACGTAACAATGACTTTCGGATTATCAATGTTTGATCCGCAAAAAGGGGTATCACAAAGTATCAGTCGCGCAGTTCAAGCAATGTATGGAAGGAAACAAACCGGGAATAAATGTTTAATTTGTTATGATGAGTTAAAAGCAGAAAATCCTCTTATTGACTTAAAATTTAGGCTGTCAAAAAAAGTCGACAGCCTTTATTTTGTTTAATTAAATAAGCAGGGATCGATTTAATAATCAAATACATCAATTATTCGGTCAGCTGTTTGGCGATTTCTACAAAGCTTGTATAGATTATTAAAAAACTCTTCAACGTCATTTGAAGTGCTAGGTATTTTTATTTCTACTTGAAGAGATCCGAATACTTGTTTGAAATAAGCTTTACGCTCGGCATTTTTTCCGTCACGCTTTAATGGGTTATATTTCCATACTAATGAAAATTTACCATCAATTTCTTTAAGCTCCCTTATTTCAGCAGCAGTAGTTGATTTATTTTCAACATATATTACTAAGTAATAATTCTCATTTCGATGCCAATCGATAAATAATAAATAGTAGCTTTCTTCTTCTATTTTTTTTAAATGAAAAGCTGAAATGATCTGTTTTCCATTTGCCCATTGTTGAAAATTTTGTAAAGTATTGAAAGTCGTTGGAATTTCCTCTATTTCAAATAACGAATAATTGAACTCCATCCAGTTTTTAATATGATTTGAAATGCCAATTGCAAATTCTTTCTTCATACATATACCTCTGTTTTTTAAGTTGGTTTGTATATTTATCATATCATCAAAAATAGAATTAAAAAATGCACTCTATGTAATAATCTACCATCTATAAGATAAAGTTGAAATACTCATATTATTAATGATGATTTGTTTAAGGAGGATTTTAAATGGCAAGAGGGAAAAGCTTTAATCATAAGAAAAAAGGTCATGAGCCAACTAGTCCAAAAGGGTCATTAGTTGCTCCAGAAGACCGTAAACATGAAGATCGTGAAGAAGATTATATCGTAACGGAAGAAGCTTTTAAAAATCGAATTCAATAGCATAATTAAATGGGACTCAGATAATCAATTTGAGTCCCATTTTTAATTATTTAAACTTAATGAAATTTTAGTAAAGTAATTAGTTCATTTTTACTAACTGCCTCAAATAACAAAGGGATTGGTGGTCCGCTAGGTCTATTTAAAACTAGCTGGTAGATCATTGTGAAAAAATATTTTTGATTTGTTTTCATTATTTTTTTATCTTCATGGTAGCAAATTGAATATAATTCTTTCATTAAAGTCTCTGTGCTTTCATTTTGTAAAATTTGATCACATAAAACAGTTAACCAATTCTGTTGTTGTTTAGTTAAAGAATGATAATATTCCGTTGCTTGTTGTTGATTAACAATAATATGTTTTTGAGGATAATATTTTTTTATCCAATATTCAGCCAGTTGACTGATTTTATGAATTTTTTCAACTGGATAAGTTTCACCATTATTTTCAAAAATATTTTGTAATAAATCTACATTATAATTCACTAAAGGTAGAATGCTTGCAATGTGATTAAATTTAGGGAAATCGGTCTCAATCGCATCATTATGTGCAAATTCAATGGACTGAAGAATATCTAGGTCATGCAAAGTGCGATTCATAAAATTTGCTTTATATCTTTCAAATTCAGAATAGTTTTTAATAACATCTTCATCAAGACCTATATTGAATGATGCAGTTGGTTTGTATCTTGCAAACATAAATAGGATTATTTCAGGTAAATAAACTTTCAGCAATTCAGCTGGTGTAATCAGATTCCCAGTCGAACTTGACATTTTTTTATTTTGCCCTTTAATGCCAATAAATTCGTAAGGAGCATAGTGGGGGGCGTCAAAATTAAAAATTGTTTTCGCTATTTCTTTGGATACATTATAGCTACCCGTCTCAGACGAATGATCCCTACCACCGGGTTCAAAAACGACACCTTCTTTCATCCATCTCATTGCCCAATCAATTTTCCAGTTTAATTTAATATTCCGTGCATCATTTACATTTAAAAGATTTGAATAACCACAGCTACATGAATAATATAAAATTTTGTTTTTACTATTATATTCAGTAATCTTCGTGTCATCTTTCTCGCAATTTTCACAATAAAGTGTGATTGGATAAAATTCATTTCGTTCTTGTTCAGTTGGAACATTTGTTTTGAACCTAATTAAAATGTCATAGATTTCTTTTCTTGTTTCAAGTGCGTGAATAATTTCATTTTTATAACGCCCAGAACTGTATTCTTTACTTTGGTATATAAACTCAATCTCAATTCCAAAATCAGTCAAAGCATTTTCAAATTCTTTCTCAAAGTGTTCAGCAAATGAAGAGTGACACCCATACGGATCAGGAATACTTGAATACGATTGTCTAATATATTTACTAAAAGAGGGATCAATATTATTTGGGACTTTTCTGAATCGATCAAAGTCATCCCAAGAAAAGATAAATCTTGTTTTTTTACCTAAATTTTTTAATGCTTTAACGACAAAATAGGTTGTAATAATCTCACGAAAATTTCCTATGTGAACGGAACCAGATGGGCTAATGCCTGAAGCACAAACATAGGTTTCTTGATTTGGATATTTTTCAATTATTTCATTTGCGATTTTATATGCCCAATGCATGTTTTTTCACCTCAAAGTTTTTGTTTTATTTAGTTGAATCGTTTAAAAAAGAAAATAAAAAAACTCCCACCCCCAAGATTATTCATCTTGAGGACGAGAGTTTGTAAACTTCGTGGTACCACCTCAGTTTATTGATACGTTACCATATCAATCTTATCGGGTACGGCATAAAGCTTATACCCTATCTCTGTAACGGGAGATCCCGTCGTATTATCCCTAAAGTAATCTTTAGTTCCATACGAAGCTCCAAGACTTTTTTTCATAAAGCATATTATTACTCCTTTTCAGCTACTGGAGTTCTCTGTAAATAATGTTAGCTTTACTACTTTTCTCTTCATGGCTTTTAATTGTCGAAATATTTATTGTTATTATATTAATTAAAACAATAATAATTGTCAATTAAAATTAAAATTGAATAAAATGATTTAAATGCAAATAAAATGGGAGGTGCCAAGATGAACGACCCGGGTGAAGATTTGGTTTTGTTAGGTGGATACTTTTTAATATTTGGTACATTAACTTCTGCTGTGGGCGTTTCAAGTAAAAAAATTGTTAGTGAAGATTTCGGGAGAGATTTATTTGCAAAAGGAAATGCAATTGAATCATTTGGCAACTCATTGCAAGCAATTGGAAGAGAAAAATTATATAAAAAAGAAGGTAATGATGAAAGAGAGTTAGTCATGATGGTTGGTGCCTGGTCTCAGGCGGCAGGTAACATAACAAACACAATTGCAACGAATATAGAACGTGAAGGCTTGGAAGAAGAAGGACATAAGTTGAATCTTGTTGGTAGTATAATACAAGCAATTGGTGCTCAACTTGAAACAACTGGTGCATTAGAGGAAGGTACTTTTCTATCAAATATCGAAGCTTATGGTAGTGAATTAATTGGATTAGGCGCGTTAATTGATGGAACAGGGAATGTTGCCTTATTAAATGATAAAGCTATATTAGGAGACCAACTTTTATTAGTAGGAAGCTGGGTTCAAGTCTTTGGAGCAATATTAATTGTTTATGCACTGACGAATAAAAAGAGGCAAAAAGAAGAAGAAAATCATTCAGAACATAGATACGGATATTATCCAAATAAAAAAATTGAATGGTATATATAAATTTTTTGTGAAGAATATGAAAAAAAGAAGGTATATTATTTTTAATAGCTAATAACTAATTATTAAAAGTAAATTAAAACATTTTGTTTTTCTGTAATAACATTATATGAGAAAATAGAATAAATTAATTTTTGAAACCGAGGTAAGAATATATGAATGTAAAAATCATAACAGATAGTGCGGCTGATTTGCCTAAAGAAATAATTGAGGAATACAATATTGATGTGATTCCTCTAAGAGTTTATTCGGAAGATGAAAAAGAATTCTTTGATGGTGTAACATTAGATTCAAAAACTTTATTTAATGAAATGCGCAATGGAAAAGTATTTAAAACTTCACTTCCTTCATACGAGAATATTTATAATACATTTATTAAATATGCAAAAGAAAATACGTCGTGTATATATATCGCTTTTTCGTCTGAACTTTCAGGTACATATCAATCAACGGTAATGGTAAAAAATGAGCTGAAGGAAGAATTTCCTGACTTTGATTTAGAGATTTTTGATACAAAAGGTGCTTCGATTGGACAAGGGTTAATTGCAGTTAATGCAGCAAAACTAGCAAGTAGCGGTGCAACGAAAGAAGAAGTTGTTTTGAATATAAAAAATAATATTCAACATATTGAGCATATTTTCACTGTCGATGACTTACAGTATTTAGTGCGTGGTGGTCGCTTAAGTAAAGTTGCAGGATTTGTTGGGAATTTATTAAATATTAAACCGATCTTACACGTTGAAGATGGGAAACTAATTCCACTGGAAAAAATTAGAGGTTCTAAAAAAGTGTTGAAAAGAATTCTTGAAATTATGGAATCAAGAGGAACAAATTTATCGGGTCAAATTATTGGTATATCTCATGGGGACGATTTAGATAAAGCCATCGAGGTAAAAAATGCAGTGGCCGAAGCGTTTGGAAGTAAGGAATTTGTCATTAATTCAATTGGATCAGCAATTGGCGCACATGCAGGTCCAGGTACATTGGCTATATTTTTTATGAATGAAAACAAACAATAAGATAAAATTAGAGCTAAATTTCATCAAAAAGGTGAAGATAGCTCTTTTTTTAATACTTCTAAAAAGCAATACCAGGATAATTTCTGATACATAATTTCTTTGAAAGAAGTAAATAGTATTTATGTAATCTTCAACTTTAATTTTATGAGGTGAAAGCAATGTCAATTTTAGATAACTGGGATCAATGGAAAGATTTTTTAGGTGATCGTTTAGAAGCAACAGGCGAAAAAGGTGTTGGAGAAGGCGCTATTAATGAAATGGCATATCGCTTAGGAAATTATTTAGCAAATGAAGTTGAGCCTAAAAATGCAGAAGAACAAATCTTAAAAGACCTTTGGAATGTTGCAGATGAACAAGAGCAACATACAATTGCAGGCTTAATGATGAAGTACGTTAAAAACAAATAACTAACATTAGTGTAATTAAAAAATAGCCTTGTGAATAAAATCATAAAGGCTATTTTTTTTTCGATAGGAGTTTTATTCTGTTTACACAAAATCTACAAATATTAATGAAAATTAAACTTGAAATGGACTAAAACATCAAATATACTGTACTTATTGTGAATACTGTTTCTGAAGTAGAAACATTTACCATTTACAATTTGTTTAGTTTTTTGTATGATAAACTTTCTGTTCAAATTGCATGGTTATTATTTTTTTGATTATTGGACTACTAAATTTTTGAGCATTTTGAACAAGTTTTTCAAAATATATATAGAAGAAATGGGGATAAAATATGAATAATCAGCATGATACGGCTGAGAAGCCGTTTAGCGTAAAAACGATTATTGGTCCTATGATGGCAGTAATCGTAGGGATGATCATGGTTATTTTAGACAGTACCGTAGTAAACGTGGCACTACCAGGGATTACGGAATACTTTAAGTCTGACTTAACAAAAATGCAGTGGACGATTACCGGATATACTTTAGCATTATCAGCAGTAATTCCACTTGCAGGATGGATGTCTGATCGATTTGGTGCAAAGAGAATTTTCATTTTAACGATTCTATTTTTCACGATCGGTTCAGTACTTTGCTCAGTTGCACAATCACCAGAGCAGTTAATTTTATTCCGTGTCATTCAAGGAATAGGCGGAGGAATGGTTGCTCCAATCGGAATGGCAATCATCTTTAGATTAGCACCTCCAGAAAAAATCGGATCAATTATGGGAATGCTAGGAATTCCAATGTTACTTGCTCCTGCACTAGGTCCAGTTATTTCAGGTTGGTTTGTAGAATATTCTACATGGCACTGGATTTTCTTAATTAATCTACCAATCGGTATTATTGCGATGATCATCGGATTTAAATTCTTACCGAATTTTGAAACGAAATCAGTACCATCACTTGATGGATTAGGGATTATTATTGCTCCAATCGCTTTTTCAATGTTAGCATACGGAGTTAGCCAAAGTGCAACTAGTTGGACTTCTAAAGGGACATTAACAGGCTTAATCGTTGGTGGAGTAGCACTATTACTTTTCATCGTAGTTGAGCTTCGTCAAAAACAACCGCTACTTGAATTACGTGTTTTTAAATCATCTGATTTTGTTAGAAGTATTTTAATCACATGGATTATGCAAATTGCGTTATTTGGTTCGTTCTTAATCGTTCCATTATTTTTACAAACAGTTAAGCAATATGGAGCGTTTGAAACAGGCTTAATCATGTTACCACAAGCTTTAGCATCCGCTTTAATGATGCCAATCGGTGGTAAGATGTATGATAAAGTTGGTGCAAGACCGATGGCACTAGTTGGTTTAACAATCATTACATCTGCACTTTTCATTTTCTCTAAGATTTCAGTTGATTCATCAAATACATTCATCATGTTAACTCTTGCAATGATGGGCGCTGGAATGGGCTTATCAATGATGCCAATTAATACACATGTATTACAATCAGCACCTAGACATTTAGTAAGTCGTGTTACGCCATTAACTGCTGCTGCACAGCAAGTTATGGTTTCATTTGCTGTAGCAGGTATGGCTGGATTCTTAACATCTAGCACAAAAGATTATATGGCAACAGCAAAGAATCCTTTAAATGCAATGATTTCAGCGTTTGGTGATACATTCTTACTTGCTGCAGGAATCGCATTAGCAGGTGCGTTATTAGCAATCATCTTACGTAAACCGAAATTGAAAGACTCTGATGCGTCACAAGCTGAACTTGACGAATCAAAATCTTCAATGATGGTAGGACATTAATAAATTAAAAACAGAAGCCTAGAAATAGTTTGGCTTCTGTTTTTTTATTGTGTTGAAAAATGAGTTTGTCAATTATTGTTCAACATGATGGAACATATTTTCATCATCATTGTCTTTTATTAACTCATAAACGCTTTATGAGTATGCTAATAGTAGCTTTAGCCCATCAATACTTTGGAATGCAATATTAATATTCGCTGTATTTTAGACGCTGTTTAAAATAATTTAGTACTAATCGGACAAATTTTAATAGTTTCTACAATTTTAAAAGAAATGTTATAATACAAGTTGAATTGTAATAAAAATGTCCTTATTATGTAAAGGTTAGTTCTGTATAATAGAGGCTCATGAAGATCGATTTACTTTACAATGGAGCTGATTAAATGATTAAAAGTATTTGCAAAACAACTTTAGCGCTTTCAATTTTAACTGGAGGTTTATTCTATAGTAATATTACTCCAAATGCGATTAAGACAGTGGAAGCTGCTACAGTTAATGGTACAGTAACTGCAACTGTATTAAATGTTAGAAGTGGTCCGGACACTAGCAATAAAATTGTTGGAACACTTAAAAAAGGTGCAAAAGTTTCAATTACAAGCACAAGTGGAACTTGGTATAAAATTACTAGCGGAAGCAAGACTGGATGGGTTTCAAGTAAATACATAAAAAAATCCGCTACAACAGTTTCAGCAGCGACTGTGAACAAAATGAAAACTTTAGGTACATCAAAACAATTAATCGTTGTTTCAGCTAGCAATGAAAGTACGAGAAATGCTTTAATAGAGACATTTGAAAAAAGTGGATCTACTTGGAAGAAGTTACATACATACACAGGTGTGATCGGTAAAAATGGCATGATTAGTAATAAACATGAAGGTGACTACGAAACACCGGAAGGAAAATATACAATAACGACAGCTTTTGGAAGAAATACAAATCCAGGAACTAAAATGACGTATCGAAAAATCACGTCCAATGATGTATGGGTCGATGATTCGAATAGTAAATTGTATAATACTTGGCAAGCAGCATCAGCTAATAATGGTAGATGGAAAACTGCAGAGAAGATGAACATTTCACAATATGATTATGGGTTTGTTATAAACTATAATCAAGCGAGAACGCCAGGAAAAGGAAGTGCAATATTTTTCCATATAGCAGGAACTTCAGGCTATACTGCAGGTTGCACAGCTACTTCAAAAACGAATGTAGTATCAATTTTAAAATGGTTAGATCCCGCAAAAAAACCGCTTATTATTCAAACGCCATTGAATAAATTAAGTCAATATTAATATTTTTAAACTAGCTAATATTTTAGATGTAAAGAGTGTAGAGAAAACTTAATAGTTCTCTACACTCTTTTTTATTTAGGCTCTGTTATATTTAAATGTTAGTTTTATTGTTTTTAAATTATAAAAGTTAGACTTTAATTATTAAGACTGGAAAAATTCAATCCACTCTCCATCTGGTCCATAAAAGAAGATATATTTTGATCCACTTGGCAACGTTGTGATTGACTCGTCTACAAATGTTACATAAAGGTCCTTAACACGTGCGATCTCCGCTTCAATATTATCTACTGCAAATGCAAGGTGATGAACTTTCCCCTCTGCTGGTAAATCTGGGTTATAACCAGAAATTAATTCTACAATCGGTTCCTTTGAATCCTCAAATCCTAAGAACGCTAATTTAATCTTTGGATCGATATGGTCTTGTTTTTCTAAAAACACTAATCCCACAACTCTAGTATAAAATTCAATCGATGTATCTATATCTCTTACTTGAATCCCTACATGTTCGAGTTTTTTAACAGCCATAATGCTTACCTCCTATTAATATCAATTCTTCGAAATAGTATAACATACAATATAAAAAAATCAGTGTCAGGCACCATAAACATTGAAAGGAGATACCTTTTATGGACACTACTTTTTTCAATTATCCTGTGACTTTACCGAATTTAGCACACAAAAAAGACGAGTCTGAAATAAGGGGATATGAATAAAATCCTATATAGTATTGGTATTAAAAAAATAGTGCCATAAGCCATAATTGCCTTCTTTAGTTTTGAAAGGAATAACAATTTAATTTTACCAACATAGTTGTAATTAGTAACTTTGGGGAATTTGCAATTTTAACGTAGAATTTCAGACAATTCTTTTCGCACTAAACAGCCATTTAAAAGAAAATCAACAATCTGCTTAGTAAAGCTTATATTTAATCCATTATTTTGTGAAATACTTCAACTCGAAGATCGTGCTTTAAATTATGTTACATTAGAATAAAATACAAAACACGTATTTGATCTAAAAAACAAGGAAAGTGTTGTGATATTGTCGAAGTATGCTAGTTAATTTATTTAGTCGCCAGAATTTCTCCTTAAATGAATAAAGAGTGTGAAGAAAATTTAAAAAACATAAACTTTAGGATGTGAGCGGTTTTGAGTAAGCGGAAGTGGACACATACTGAAATAGAAGAGTATAGAAAGAAAAATGGAGCTTTCTTTTATTTTAACAAGGAAGATTCGAATTTTTTAATACCTAAAGCATTTGGAATAGGATGGACGGTTAACTGGGCGAATCCAATTTCTTGGATATTAATAATTGTAATCATTGGGATCATTTTTTTACGTAATCATTAAAATGAATACTTTTATCTGTTAACGGAAGTTTTGTTAGATTATTTTGTTGTCTTTTTTTATTTAGCATTGAACTTATTGTTTTAGTAAGTTGATTCAATGCACCATTAGAAATTTAAGTGAAAAAAATTAAGTTTATTTTGAAATTTCAAAGTATAATAGTAAGACATTTAGTAATATGTGAATAGTTGAGGTGTAATATGAGTAGAGCAAAATTTTTTGAGATTGAAACAAGTCGGTTAAGGCTTAGAAGGTTTAAAGATGAAGACTTAAACAACTTTTATAAATATCGTTCGAATCCGGATGTGGCTATTTATCAAGGGTGGGAGAAATATACAGTTGAGCAGGCGACTGATTTTATAGAAAAACAAATAAGTGCTGAAATGAATATTCCAGATTCATGGGTTCAAGTAGCGATTGAAAATAAAAAATCTGGTGGATTAATAGGTGACATCGGAGTACATACATTAACTGAACCAAATCAAGTTGAAATTGGCTTTACTTTAGAGCCGAAGTTCCAAAATAAGGGCTATGCTACTGAAGCATTAAAAGCACTTTTAGCTTATTTGTTCAATGAATTAAATAAAGAGAAAATAATAGCAATAGCAATCGAACAAAATACTTCTTCAATAAAATTAATAAAGAAATTAGGTTTTAAACAGGTTGAAACAATTGAAAACTCTTATTTTAAAGGGAGATATGTAACTGATATCATATTTGAACTTTCAAAAAGTGAATGGAATGATTTAGGAGATGATTTATAATTGAATTTCTTTAAAGGAGCAATATATTTATCGTTAGCTGCTAGTATTTGGGGGATGACATATGTCGTCAGTAAAGTAGTATTAGATAGTATTTCTCCTTGGCTATTATTAGAAATAAGATTTTTACTAGCTTTAGTAACATTAGGAATCATTAACTTTTTTCAAAAAAGCTGGAAAATAAGCAAGAAAGATCTATTTCCAATGGCAATTATAGCATTGGTAGGCTACACCGGTTCAATTGGACTACAATTTGTTGGAACTAAACTTTCTGGAGCGGCGATGGGCTCATTAATCACATCAGCTTCACCTGCATTAATATCTCTATTTGCATTTTTTATCTTAAAAGAAAAGATTAATAGTCGTAAAATCATTTCATTATTATTAGCTACTATTGGAGTAGTTGTTGTAATAGGTTTTCCAAAAGGTGATTCAAATATAGGAGCATATTTTGGAAATCTTATTTTAGTAGGTGCAGCAATAACTTGGGCATTATATACGGTTTTAAGTAAAGTTCAGACTCAAAAGTATTCTTCGTTAACGGTAACTACATGGGCAACTGTATTTGGAGTAATTTTCACTTTACCTATTTCAATAATAGAACAATCGAAACACATGACTGATTTACCTACTAATCTATGGATTTGGCTTGGGGTAATATTTTTAGGAACGATTTCTACAGCTGGAGCATTTTATCTATGGAATAAAGGGTTTGAATATATTGACACGTCTACTGGATCTCTCTTTTTCTTTTTACAGCCATTAATTGGTACAATTTTTGGCTACTTTTTATTAAATGAAGAAATTAAACCTTCTTTTTTCGTCGGAAGTATTATTATTCTTATTGCGGTTTATTTATCAATAAAAGAACCAAAACAGAAAACGACTTTTCAATATGACTCTAAAAAAGCATGAAACTCAAGAGTGATATTTGTATGATACAAAATCCAAAGATTTGATGGTTGTGATGGTCGTAGAACATGTATTAGAAAGAGTCGATTTAAAGGTTTTAGTGAAAATAAATTCAGTGTCTTTATTTTACTAGTATCATAAGTTCAAATAATTTTGGCGATGTATATAAAAGGCATCGCTTTTTTGTGGAAACAAAAACCCTAGACTAGGTCTAGGGTTCCAAAGTAATAACGAAATATATTTTGTTAATTAGAACTTACTTGCTACGTTAACAGCCGTTTCAAGTGCTGGGATTAAGACCTGTCTGGTAATTATTGAGCATAAAAAACATTCTTATTGTATGAAAGTAGTCTGATGATCAAAACACGAATGAATAGTAGGGGAACAAACTATTGCTCTAAGTAATGGGCAAATTAGAATGTAAAAAACATACTAACGTAAAATTTCCTGGATGAACATCAAGGAATGGGATAGAATACGAAGTCTATCAAGAGTGGTAATTTAAATTACTCAGAGTTTATGGTCAATTATTATATGAGCTTATCGTTTAACAGAGACATGTAAATAAAATGTGATAAAAATTATTTTTATAAGTAATGATTATACGAATATGCCAAAAAGGCCCAGATTTTATTCTGAGCCTTTGTTCTAACTGAAGATTTAGAATTTACTCCTACTTACTAAATCGCAAATGTTTCTTTTGATGTAAGCAGATAACGTTCTAAAAATTCAGCTAATCCATCATTTTCATGATGTCCAGTTACAAAGTCAGCAACTGCTTTAATTTCTTCTCTAGCGTTCCCCATAGCCACACCGGTACCAACTTGACGAAGCATTTCAATATCATTTGGTCCGTCTCCAATCGCTACGACTTCAGTTGGATTAATTTGATATGCATGAAGTAAATTTTTGATCGCGGACCATTTTGATACATTTAGAGCTACCATTTCAAAACCGTCGTTCCAATCGATGACTTCAGCTTCTTTTTTAAATAAAGAAGATAGTTCAGTATTTTGTACACCTGTTCGAACACTATATTTAAGAACATCATTATAATTAGCTTGTCTTAAATCACCAGTGTATCGTGGTGGAATTTTCCCAATTTTTGTCCAATAATCAATTTCTTCATTTATTTCCTTACAGTAAAGTCCATTAGCTGTATGGATAATAACATTACAAGGGTTTTCAGCAGTCAGATGATGGAGTAATTCTTCGTCCACATTGACTGTATTTTTTTGAAGCATTCTTCCTGTCTCTCCATCATGAATGGCCGCACCGTTCAAACAGATCATCGGAGTTTTTAATCCAATTTCTTTATGATAAGGAGCGGTTACCTCATAGTGTCGACCAGTTGCTAGAAAAACCATGATTCCCTGATCAATGAGCTTATTAATAGCTTCCATATTTCGGCGAGAAATGTTGTTTGAGACTGTTAGTAGGGTCCCATCCATATCAATAAAAACTGCACGTACATTCATTTATTCTGCCCCCTCATTTGAAGTTAAACCAATCATATCATCTGAATATTAAAGCCTAGTAAACTTTGTGTATAGATTTATTGAAGTTTATTTTGTAGGTAAAAAAGAAGGAGATTCTATCAATAATCAATGAAACAGATCTCTATGGATTTTGTTCACATTGGGAAAACGGATGATTAACAGCGAATAAAATGTAATTTACAAGGGACACTTAATTATTTGTTGAATTTATAGATAAAAAAAGGAATATAGGTGGATAAAGTAAATGAGTGATCGATTTAAAGAAATAATCAACTGGGTAGAGGATCTAAAAGTTCGAAATCAAAGTTCTGCTTCAGCTTTATTAATCATGAAAGATAATAAGATTGTACTAGAAAATTATAATGGCTTTCATTGTCATTCTCCTATTTCTATACCGGTAACCTGTAATTCAAAGTTCAATGTTGCCTCTGCCAGAAAAAGCTATTTAGGATTAGCAGTTGCATTTGCAATATATGAAGGTAAAATTAAAAGCCTTGATGATTATGCAATTGATTATTTTGATGAACTTGATAAAGGTTTACTTGGAAAAACAACTATAAGACATTTAGTTACACATTCCCATGGTTTGAATGAGGCAGATAACGGAAGCATTTATAGAGAATTTGAACCAGGCCAAGGATGGGCATATCGCGGTATTAACATATTAATGATGACAAATCTCATAAAAAATCTGTATAACAAAAGCTTTCCAGAACTCCTAAAAGAAAGGGTCTTTATACAATTAGGATTAAAAGAAACTAGTTGGGAAACAAAAGAAAATGAACGTTTAGTTAAAGTAATAGATAATCCGGACAAAGAAGCATCATTTAAATTGGGATATTCGAGTGATGGTTCTGAGTCTAACTTACATGTCACTACAAGAGAATTTGCATATTGGGGTAATCTTCATTTGAATAAAGGGAATATCAATGGAAAACAAATCGTCCCGAAGGAAGTTATTGAAATAGCAACTCAAGTTCAAAATTATATCAATAAAAATATAGATTTACCACAGAATGGGTTGTTTTGGTATGTGCAAGATTTTCCGAGAATATATAGTGAGATTGGTGATCGAGTACCACGAGGTTCATACCAAATATTAGGGATAACAGGTCCAACTATTCTCGTAATCCCTAAATATAATGTTGTTGTTGCTAAAATGTATAACAAAAGATATAACTATGGTGGAAATAATTATCTCCATTATTTAAGGGGATTCAGTAATCTGGTTGCAGATGCATTTATGGGATAGCTGCGTTCATCAAAAGCAGTCTAGCTAAATAATAATTGAAAATCTTTAAAAAAGGTGAAATTCACCCAAATGTGAGAAAATGACTCTATCTAATTTTGTAAATAATAATTTTATGAATTTGTTTTTTGTTATTTTGTACTCAACCCGTCAATTGTTTGAGAAGCTTTATAAGGGCAATGTTTACAAGATTTCCATCGCGATCATTAGAGATAGTTTAATTACCGCAATTATTGGGTAGTTACTCATTTCGTTATATAAAATCATTAAAAGGCACTTTGTAATAGATTATTTTAAGTTCCGTCCTTCAATTCCATACCTCGATATGATACCAAATGAATATAAAAATTGGTTTAGTGGCTTATTATTTTTTATTGGATGTTGTGCTTTCTCAATTATGTGTTGGAAACAATTTAAAAATCAAAAAAAGAATGAATCGCGTTTAAGAGAATAACGCTAGCGAACGCTACATAATTTAGGATAATTGCAAATTTGGAAAAGGATGTCTAATTAGGCATCCTTATTTTTAACTTAAAAATGAACATTTAGGATTAAAAGAGGAATATTTTTCATGAATCTTCTATTATATAAATTGACAATTTGGACTCTGACTTTTAATATAAATCTTATGCGATACATCGTATAAGATGTATTTTTTGGAAAGTATTTAAAAGGAGGGATTAAATGGTAGAAAGAGCCGAATTTATTCGTGAATCCATAGATTTTTTACAACGATTTTTAATGAAAAGTCTACAGAAACATTCAGAAGAGCATGGTGTTACTATTCCGCAAGCAAGAGTGATTGGGGAAGTTTATGCTCATAAAACAATGAGTATAAAACAGCTTTCTAAAAATTTAAAAATGACACAAAGTACGGTTTCAGATATTGTTGAACGGTTAACGACAAAGGGACTATTATTAAAAACACCAAATCCAAACGATAAACGATTTGTTGAAATCTCCTTACCTGAGGGTATTGCAGATGAAATTAATGGTAGTATTTCAGAAATTGCAAACAAGTCAATAAATAGTGCATTAGGTCTTATGGAGACGAGTGATCAGGAAATTGTAGAACAGGGATTAAAATTATTAGTTACAGCTGTTACGAAAAAGATGGAAACAGATGGAATGGATAATTATGAATTCTTTGATGTATTGTATTTTCTTGATGAGGAAAAAGGAAAAAAAAATCTTTAAGCTATAAAGAGATTGGGCGGGGATTAAATGCGAAAAATAATAAAAGGTCGCTGGATCATTTTTTCGATCTGGTTAATTGCGACTGTAGTACTGACTGCAATTCAGCCTGACATTAATGCAATACTACGGAATAAGGGGCAAGAAGGGGCAAATAGTAATTCTCCTTCAGTTATGGCAGATAATATCCTAAAAAAAATGGATACAACAAAAGGTACGAATAACTTAATTGTTTTTTATGATAAAAACAAGATTTCCAATGATGAAATGGAAAAAATCGGCGATGCTGTTAAAGCAGTACGCGATAGTAGTAAAGAACTAAGAATATCGGAAATTATTGATCCATTTAGTATTCCGAATGCAAAAAGTTCATTAATTTCAAAAGACGGTAAAACGTTAATGGTGAGTTATAAACTCGATAAAAACGGAAGAGAAATTGATGATATTCAAAAACAACTTGATCAAAGGCTAAGTAATGTTCCTGTTAAATATTATCTTAGCGGTGAAGACTTTATTAATAATGATTATTTAAAAGCTTCACAATCAGGTGTAGAAAAAAGTGCTGCACTGACAGTTGTATTTATTTTAGTCGTATTAATTATTGCGTTTAGATCAATTGTTACACCGTTTGTATCATTAATAGCAGTTGCATTTTCTTATCTTTGCTCAATGGGGATTGCAGCTCAATTAATTGATAAAGCTGGATTTCCAATCACTAGTCTTACTCAAATGCTATTAATACTAATTCTTTTTGGTGTTGGTACGGATTATAATATCCTTCTTTTTAATCGTTTTAGAGAAGAACTTTCACTAGGTAATTCAGTTGATGATTCAATTGTAAACACATATAAAACAGCAGGTAAAACGATCGCATATAGTATTCTTACTGTTTTTATCGCGTTCCTTGCACTTGTTTTTGCTGAATCTCCAATTTATAAATCAGGGGTTGTCGTTGTAATTGGTGTATGTATATTATTACTAGAAATTTTGACATTAACTCCGTTTATTATGAAGGTTTTAGGAAAAAAACTTTTCTGGCCTTCTAAAAATGTTAGTGGACATAAAGAAAACAAGTTTTTTGGTAATTCTTCTGCATTTGCAATTAAGAAACCAATTATAACAATTGTTGTTATTTTATTGATTTTAACTCCTATGGTTTATTTTCATAAAGAAAAACTTAACTTCGATACAATTGGAGAACTTGGAAATAAATACCCTTCATCAAAAGGATTTAATATAGTAGCAGATCATTTTGGTAAAGGTCAGGCAATGCCTGCAACTGTTGTCATTGAGAATAACAAAGCACTTGATAACAATCAATCACTTGCAGTGATAGATAATGTTACTGAGAGGCTTAAAACTATAAAAGGAGTTAAGCAAGTTTCTTCCGTAACACAACCAGAAGGTAAGCAAATAGATAGTTTTTATGTTGATAGCCAAATGGGAAGTGTTACTGATGGAATTTCGAAAACACAAGATGGTGTGAACGAAATACATGATGGATTAAGCTTAGCTCAAGATAAACTTGGATCAGCAGATTTTTCAAAGGTTAATCAGATGGTAGATGGTACTACTGAACTACAAAATGGTGTAACAGCCTTAAGTAGCGGTATTAAACAAATACAAGCAGGGATCAATGATGGTTCAAGTAAATCACAAACGATCAGTAATGGTTTAGCGACAATTGATACGAATTTATTAAAAATGAGTAATGGTATTTCACTATTAGCTAGTAATTACGAAAAAATGCAGTCAGGTTATAAAGAAATGGGTTCTCATTATCAAGATGCAGCTCAAGCTCTACTTGGTATGAAAGGTGCACTTTCACAAATGCAATCCATGGTAACTGCATTAGGAACTAGTTACGCTAATTCAAATAGTGACAGTAATTATCAAGCATTGAAGCAAACACTTGATCAAACAATTGCAGCTTTAAATCAAATCACACCAGAAGGGATAAAAGCATTAAATACTAACTACAATGCTGTCACTTCAGGCTTTGCTACTGCAAACAAAAATCTTTCTAGTATGAGCACTGGTTTAGCTCAAATGTCTAATGGATTAAAAAGACTTGAAAGTGGCTTAGGTAATGCTTCATCAGGATTAGGGAAAATAGTAACAAATATGAATAAAGTATCAGATGGACTTGGTCAAATGAAATCTGGTCAGCAGCAACTTGTAGCTGGCATTAATGGTTTTAGTACTTTTGGACAAAAACTGTCTGATGTAAACGGTGGCTTACAGAAAATTTCTGATGGATTAGGGAAAACAAACGATTTCTTAACACAATTTAACTCAAATAAAACGTTCTTTATTCCAAAAGAAGCATTGACTGATAAGAACTTTAAGCAATCAATTGATATGTTTATGTCAAAAGATAGAACAATCACAAAGCTAACAGTCGTTTTAAAAGACGATCCATACTCTAAAAAAGCTTTGAATACAATTACGAAAATAGATGCAGCTGTTTCAACTGGACTAAAGGGCACAGAGCTTTCTCATGCTAAGTCAGGAGTTGCAGGACCAAGTGCAACTACAAACGATATGAACAATATTTTAAGTAGTGATCTAAATAAAACAACAACAATTGTAATTATTGGCGTATTACTTGTATTGTTCTTAGTAATAAAATCATTCTGGACACCATTATTTATTACAGCATCACTTTTAGGTGCATACTATACTGCCATGTTTATGATTAATTATATTTTCATAAACTTACTAGGCTATGAAGGTATATCTTCATTTGTCCCATTCTTCTCGTTCATCATTATAGTTGCTTTAGGAGTAGACTACAGCATATTCTTAATGATGAGATTTAAAGAATATGGTGATATGCCTGCAAAAGAAGCGATCGTATTAGCGTCTAAACATACAGGTGGGGTAATTATATCAGCAGTAATCATACTTGGTGGTACATTTGCAACACTTATGCCTTCTGGGATTTTATTATTGTTTGAACTAGCTATAGCGGTAATAACAGGTCTAGTAGTACTTTGCTTTATTTTACTACCAATCTTCCTACCGGCTATGATCGCCTTACCAGAAGCTTTAGCTAATTTATTTTCAAGCAAAAGAAATGATAAAATAAGTTCAGAAAATCATGTAATCTAATAAAACTTTTAAGATTATATAGGAGAAAGCCGACTTACTAATTTTAGTAGTTCGGCTTTTTTGTTGTTAAATAAATGATTCATTACTGGTAAACGAAAAAGTTTGTGAACTGCATGATAAAATAATGGAAGTGGCTTAATTAATGATGAGGTCGGCTTAATAGGTGTAAAAGGTATAACAAAAAAAGTGGATGTAAAAACATCCACTTTTTGATTAATCTACTTGTATTTCATTATTAACATCAAGAGCTTCAACTAGTTCTAATTCCTCATGACGTTCCTTAAAGCGGTTGAAAGTAAATTCATTTGCAAATAAGAATAAAGGACGTTCGAAACGGTCATATACTAGCATGTTACGCATATCTTGGTGGGGTAAACGTTGATATGACGGGGTTTCTTCGGAAAATGAGCGCAATATACCAGCATACGCGCATATAGGAGGAAAAATTATGCTAAGATATCTAAACGCATATCTACGCGATTCAAAAATCGAAGGAATAAGCCCTAATACTCTTGACGCTCGCCGCAAGGATATTAAGCACTTTTTCAATTGGTGTGAAACGGATGATGTCGAAGAAATTGACCGGAATTTAGTAAAAGATTACATTTACGCCTGCCAAGAACGTAATCTTAAAGCCGGCACAATTAATACGAGGTTACAAATCATTCGCGGATTCTTTAACTGGCTCGTAGAAGAAGAAATTATTAAACGGAATCCTACCGATAAAATAAAAAACGTTAAGAAGGAAATTACAGTAATTAAACCGTACAATGTCGGGGAAATTAAATCAATGTTAGATTTTTATCGTGGAAAAAGATTCCAAGATGTACGTAATAAAACGATCATTACACTATTCGCCGAAACAGGTATCCGTAATGCGGAACTTTGCCATATTAAACTCGGTGATATATACGAAAATGAGATACGGATTAAAGGTAAAGGTAACAAAGAGCGCTTTGTCCCGATATCTGAAGTACTTCACAAACAGCTATTTCGTTATCAACTCGTGAGAGAAAAGCAGCTGCATAGCGATGACTGTCCGTACTTATTCTTCTCTAATCGTGGAACAATGATCAGTTATACCGTTACTCGTAATGTGCTCCGTAAAGCCTGCGAAGCAATCGGACTTGATGCTCGTATATTAACGCACAATTTCAGACGATTTTACGCTACATCTATGCTAGATCATGTCGACCTGTTTACGGTGTCGAAACTGCTAGGCCATACCGAAATCTCAACTACGCAGCGTTACGTTGAAGGGACGGAACAGAGAGTAATATTAGAACGCGGACGTAAGCATTCGCCGTTATCATAAAAGACTATATTTAGGCGCTCATTTTCGGGCGTCTTTTTTATTCGCAATTATTCCCAAATTTAAGCACCTCGGGGCGCTGTATTTCGTTGTACATTTTACCAGCACGCGGCTCCTGGCGGACGGCTACTCGATAAAACTCGGGGGGTCTTCCGCCTATTTTTATGCATTTTACGGATAGAACATCGTTACATTGCGCTTGACAAACGTTGATACAACGCGGATGTATAAAACAATGTATAAACGGGAAAAAGTGGCGGTCGATAAACGCAGTCGTACCAACGATCGATGAACGTATCAACTACCGATTATAAGTAATATGTAAACTAGCTTTGCATACGGTATAACACGATATACAATGGGAAGTGATCAATCCGTGGCCCCCAGGCGCATACCTCTAAACACGCAATCCTTCTACCAACACAATCCGAGCACCGTTCGCCATCTCGGGTTTACAAATGTAAAGAAAATAAAAAGCGCCATGCTAGGCGCCAATCATTGCCATGTTACTCCAGGATATCCCGGCAAAATGTCTCCTTCAATCGCTTCCATCCCTTGCGTATCTTCTACTACTATATGGACGTAATAGCCGTCGTAAACTTTTCCGTAACTGTCCTTCGTTGGATTACTATCTTCCACGTAAATAGAAATAGTTCGCAAATATGAATCTGCGTAATCTCTTGCGGTATTTTTATCGAGAAAACTGGCATCGTCTACAACTAATTTCATTTCGATTTTATCCCCATTAACCTCGAACGTAGCATCTTTAATATGCTCGCGAGTTTTCATGTCGTCGATTGTAGACTGAATCGCAGACTGCGGAATTTCTTTATACTTCGGTTCCTTGGTTGCCGTCTTTTCTCCGCCACTACACGCGCTTAGTAACGCTAACAACAACACAAAAATTACTGTAAACGTTTTATTAAATTTCACTATAGCCCTCCTAGTATAGTCTAATTGTCCTGTATCCCTAAACTATTCGTTAATTACCAATAATATCCTTTAAAATAAAAAAGAACCGAACTTATTGTCGGCTCGTAGTTTCTATTAACCTTACGATATATTGTAGATCGTCAGCTTCTCGTTTCTTAGCGTTAAAGATAGCTCGTTGCTCTGCGTACAAATTTTCGTAAATAGCGATATCTCCGTGCATTTCTTCCGTATGATGTAAGACTTGAGCTTTTCTCATTTGCTCGTTAGTGCCGTCAACCTTTCCGGTCATAAATAATTCACTTATACGCAGCTCATTTGCGACTTTCAATAACGTTAATTCTTTTTGAAGCTCTACCATTTTACGTTCTTCGTCATAAACCTCTCGATGAATTCTTTCTAGACGTTTGATGTAGTAGTTAATCCGATCTTGCATCCTGCACACCTCCGCAGTAATAGGACAAGTACTGTTATCGTGTTCACACTAACAGAATATGCGCCATTTCGTGGAAAAATGCAGGTCCAACTTAATTTTCGTCGTCCAATTCCCAAATATCTTCGACTTTTAAATCCAAAGTTTTTGCTATCCTCATCGCAACTTTTAAAGTTGGAGAATGATCCTCTTTCGATACTATTAGACTCAACGTACTATTATTAATGCCTACTTTATCGGCGAATTCAGTTTGTTTTATTTTTCTTTCTGCGAAAATTACCTTTAATTTATTCTTCAAAATTCTCACCTCACTATATAAATTTTTCAAATCTTTTTGAATCCCTTTAAATATTTTTGAAAGTACAGGCAAGAAATTTGTCGGACGTTAGTATAGTAGATTAAACAATTGATAATCAACCGATAGGCAAATGATAATCACGCTAATCAATCGATAATCAGTTGTTAAACATCTCGGAGGTGGTCGATATGCTACTTGGTATTGACGCAGGTAATAACGAAGTAAAGGTTGCGACACAATACGGAGTTTACGCATTTAATAGCTGTCTTGGCGATTACCATGAACGCCGTATTGAAACGAAATTCCAGGACGAAATGATTGTCGAATATAAAGGAGTAACTTATTTTGCCGGAGAATTGGCCGAAAAGGAGTCGTATTATCCTCGCCGATCAATGGGCGCATCTAAGGCGAATGAAGACGTTAAAATCCGCATACTAATCGCGGTGTTTCGCTTTAGTAACGAGTATTCTAATACCGTAATAGTGGGGCAGCCAATCGAACGACATTTGCCCGCAGAAAAGGCGAAGATAAAAGAGATGCTTATCGGAGAACATACCGTAAAATTAAACGGCCAATCAAAAACGTTTAAAATCGATCAAGTAGTAATTGCGTTAGAAGGAGCGTCATGTTTCTTCGGATGGTTTACCGATACTTCTACATTCCGGATTATCGACTGCGGAAGTGGTACGGTTAATGTCGCAACAATTCGCGAATGGGATCAAGTCGATAAGGAAAGTTTTACGTTAAACTTCGGTGCTAACTCGACTAGAACAAATAACTTAAATGCGATGGCGCAAAGTATCGTATCGGAAACATCTAAATACTTCCAACCGAACGACTTTATCTTACTTGTTGGCGGAGCAGCTAAAGCAGTTTATCCTGCGGTCCAATCTGCGTATCCTTTAACACGGTTAGCGATTCCTTCATTTTTAGGTAAACGAGTAGAGCCGAAATTTGCTAACTCTATCGGATTCTATAACTTAGGAAAGGAGCTGCTTAACAATGGCTAGGGTTATGAAAGGAGTATCTTTTAATTTAAGCGATCCTATCGATGTTAAAACGTTAGAGTTCTCTATGAAATCTGGCAACTTTTCAAAGTTTGTTAAGAGACTTCTCGAAAAGGAAATGACTAAAGAAATGCCGATACAACTCGATCAAATTGTAGTAAAACAAATAGACCTTCCTACTCAATCAACTGAGAAGAAAGGCCCTAATCCTAAAAACTTTATTTAGTTATTTTATAAAAACAACTAAATCATGTATCCCTCTTAATAACGCTCCAGCACCTCCAGCGATAATCATACCCCAACCTAATTTAGTTAAGATTGCTGACATTTTCATCACTCCTTTAATGTTATTTTGTACAGAAAGGTCGGTGTAAACCGTGGAAATTATTAGCAAGTTACAAAAGGAAATTCACGACGGTATATTTTGGATTGGTCATAAAGTTGGTGACTCAATAAAAGAACACGTATTTCCGAAAGTACAGGAAGAAGTATCTAATCAAGTTATCAATATTACTGCAGCTCCGTTGCTATTAATCGGAATGAAGGTAAGCTTAGTAATTATCGGATTCGGATTTATTTGTATCGTAATAGGTAAGCCGACTTGGGCTCGTAAGTGTATCGGAATGGGAACGTTAAGTTTCTTGGGATTACAACTATTCTAAGGGGGCGTTAGTATGGCGAAAGTGGAATATATCAAATTTAGCGAATTTATGGACGGTTCTTGGAAGTTACCGAAAGCAAAAAGTAATACGATGTTACCTACAATTTTAGGTGGGTCAACTTTAGGAGTCGCGGCGTCAATGATGGTTAATAAAGTTAGTGCTTTTGCTTCAACGTTGGCGGATCAAGGTATTTATCCTGGTATTCCGGTAAGTACGGATATTCAGCATAAAGTTGCAAATGCCTTCGACCCATTGTTCGCATTAATGGGCGGGCTAGCTTATCCGTTATGTTTCTTAACAATTAGTGGTGGCTGCGTGCTAATCATGATCGGTCAGAAGCATAAAGGTATTCATTTAATTAAGTGGGCTGCTATCGGATTTATCGGACTACAATTTGCGCCAGGAATCATGCAAATTTTAATGCAAGTAGCTGCGGCGATGAAACAATGAAGCACTTTAAAATTACGCCGGACGCTCGCCTGCTTAACGATAAAGTTGAACATCTAACACAAAGCTTATGCGTATATAAAACGCTATATCAACGTATGAAGGAGAAGGAGCAAAACTTCTTCTCTTACGAAATTATGCTTAATAAAAAGAATCCGTTTATTTCTTATACGGTAAACGATAGTACATCGGAGTTACTTGAAAAGGCCGTACTATCTGCGTATCCTAACGTAACATTAACGGAAATTAACGATCCGATAGAGCTGAAACCGTCCGCAATTAAAACGATGGGATACAAGAATCATTACTTCTTAGCGTTAAAGGTCGATAGAAGGTCGGATTGGCTGCAGTACCTTTTCGAAGTCTTACCGTTAATGAAGGAAGAGGAAAAAGCGCTAGTTCAAGTCGTGGCCAATCCGTTACATTACGATTGGAATATAGGAGTCAAAGAAGCGTACGAACGATTTAAGAAAGGAGACTTACCGTTAAAATTTCAGTTTGATCGAAAGTTAATCGGCAGTTTAGCGTTAAAGACAACGGCTTCTATAGTACTTGGCGCTCATAATCTAGTAACGGAATTAATCGGAGGCGAGCCGGAAGAATACGACTTGTTTGCGACCGAAAGAGCTACGCTTTTAAAGGACGGTCAGTTACGCTCTGAGACCGTCCAGAAGATGAAGTACGGCGGTTATAATGTTCAGATAAGCATAGCGATAGAGTGCGATGAGAAGCGCTCAGAAACGCTTATGAGAGCTATTGAAACGGCGTTCTTAGCTTTCGATGGAGATAATCGGCTAGACTCTGAAAAGCGATCTCTAAAACACTACAATATAATGAAGGAACGTAAAATATCGAAGTTTATAAATAACTATTTTAGTAGTCACGAATTAGCTAGGATAACCGTTTTACCTCCGAAGTATCTGCAAGAAAAATATAATATCGAAAATATTAAAATACAAGAAACTCAAATCTCTCCGAAGTTGTTGAAAGAAGGGCTACTAATTGGAGACAGTATTTATAAAGGGAATATCGTCAACGTCCTAATGCCAATTAAGAATTGGGATGAACTATGTCTACCGTACAGCGTAATCGGAGGGATGGGGCAAGGTAAGACGGCAGGCTATGGCGCAAATAGAATAGTAGAAGCAGTTAATAACGGATTCGGGGCACTATTTATCGATCCTGCTAAGAAGCAAGTTACGGCCGAGCTTAAGAAGGTACTGAGTCCGGACCAATACGAAATATTTAATATATCAGAACTAAAGCCTAGCTTCGACTGGTGCGAGGCGAAATATAGCCCGTATGCAAAAGGAATACTTGCGGATACAGTTCTATCATTCTTCGAAGATACGTTAGAGGATTCGGTACAGACTGAGCGCTATTTGCGTGCGTTTGTTATCGGAATGAAAACGACGAAGATGAGCGAGATATTTAAGATAATGGAGGATAAGGTATATCTATTGGAAGTCATCTCGGAGATGGAAGAAGGTATTCATAAGTCAACACTTAAGCAATACGCAAAAGAAAGCGAAGCAATGCGGATGAAACTAATTAAACCGATATATAACCGTATGGATATGATTATGGGGGATCCGTTCTTGATGGATTGTTTTAAAAGCGATAACGAGTTAGACTTCGTAAAAATTCTGAGCCAAAAGAAGGCGTTCATATTCGACGTAAGCAAAAGCGACGGCCTAACTCCGAAACAAATTAACCTTATCTGAAATCTTCTAATGACGAAAATTAACTTAGCGATGCAATTTCGAAAAGAGTCCGATCAATTTCCGTTCTTTGTTATCGTAGATGAGCCACATCAATTTAACCGTAGCTCTAAGTTATGGGAAAGTATGGCGGTTGAAAGCCGTAAATGGCGTGTGAGCTTTACATGGTTATTCCATTATTGGGAGCAAATACCGAAGCAGGCACGAACGGCAATCAAGAATGCTTTACCGCACTATACACTTTATCCTACATCGAAGGAAACCTGGAAAGCATTTGCGGAAGAAGTTGCGCCTTTTGATTTGGCCGAATGTATGGCATTAGAACGATATCATGCGATTAACATACTACGAGTAGATGGCGGAAACTTAAAACCGTTTATTTGTCATATGGCAGCTCCGCCTAGTGAGCGCAAAAAAGAGACGATGTCCTAGTTATTGGGCACCGTCTTTCTTTATTTCTAACAGATCGTTTATATCACACTCTAAAGCAATACAAAGTTTTTCTAAAGTATCCCATTTAATGCCATCAGTATCTTCATTATACAATTTCGTGATGCCGTTTCTATGCAATCCTGTCAACTTTGCCACATCCGAAATCTTCATTTTTCTTTCACCCATTAAACGCGATAAATGCACTTTAATCATCTTTTACACCTCCTAATAAGTATATTGTACACTGCAATGAATATTTTTTCAATATTAGTGTTGACAATGCATATTGTAGGTTGTATTATTGAGTTAAGAAATTAACACTGCAGTATGCAAAAAGTTCATCGTAGCATTCAAAAAGTATATCGTAATAATCTGAAACGGGGGCGAAAAAATGTTCGAATGGATCAGTTATGAAGAAACGGAGGAAATTGAAATGCCATTAAAAAAAGTTAATGTAACATTTAAGGGTAAAGATTTTACAAGCGGCGAAGGCTGGTCGGAAAAAGTAGAAGCATTCCTTATCGCACCTCACATTTTACTTCAAGTATACGAAAACAGCAGCGAGTTCGTCTTCCGTGTTTTAGACGAGAAATTAATTAGTAATCAAGATGAGATTGTTATCGATGATGAGACCTACGATCAGTACATAAAAACGGTAGCAGGTTCAATCGACGGTATGGATATCGATTTTATTGAAGAGAATCAGGAACTTTTAATAAGCGATACTTTCGTAAAAGCAATTGAAGCGTTAGCAAATAAAAACTAATTTATTAGGAGGCAATAGGGATGAAAAAAGTAACGGTTGAGTACAAATTTAAAAATGAAATTGGCGATGACTACACAAACATAGGTATCCTTTTTCCAAATAACAAAGTGCTAGTCGCGGATGAAAACGGAGCAGTCGAAATTTACAACGCTTATCAGCATCCGACTAAGCATCCCGAATATGTTTACGTTGATTCAGATAACGACAGCAAGGATTTAACTGCAGACAGTCCGGAATTTATTATCAATCTTATCTTATCGGGAGGTATGTAATAATGGAAAGATACTTAGTGACGGTAAAGTATATTTATGAAGGCAAGCAATTTGACAGCGAAAACGAGCCAGGCGTCTTACTTCCGAATAGTCGAGTATTTGTTACGCGTGAGAGCTTAGCTATATACGATTATACTCCGACAAGTGAACCGAATGTAGTAGTCGTTAATTTGGACGCAGGATATAACGATTATTACAACGAAGATGACGATAATTTTCTTGCAAATCTGACATTAATGTAAGTAAGGGTACGGCAATATCCTGTTATAATAAAATGGTTGTCGGCAAACAACTAAGAACGTAGCATCACGCGGCGGCAACCGAGGTGGTGAAATTATTGGACGGAACGGAATATGAGTTTTACGGAGAGCTGATTCGTACTCGCTAGGCGAGGGTATGAGTCGGCTTTTTGTTTTGTTTAAAATACGAACGTATGTACGTTTTATGCGCGGATTTACTTGTTTCCGGGGTATATAAAGTAAGGGGTATTTTTATGTGTCCGAAAACGATATCTAAAGTGGCATAAGTAGTAGATGTCCGAAAAAGAAAGCTCAGGCGTCATACTTTTTAGATGGATAACGTCCGAAACTCGAAAGTCATGCGACATACCTATCGAGGTAAATAAATCTGCGCAGGTTTGCTTGTAAAAACGGCATACGTAATAAGAGGTAATTTTGATGTCCTAAATCTCTAAGTCATACGGCATTAATTTTGAAGGATCAAAACCTGCGCGACTTTGCTTGCTGAGACGTCATAAAAATTAGGGGGATATTTTTGATGTCCAGAATTCATTTCGAATCTGTATAGTACTTTGAAGGTAAAATCTGCGCAGCTTTAACTTCGAAGGGATACTTATTTATAGGAGATATTTTCCGAGTTATTGACTTCGGAGAATTTAATAAAAGGAGGAGTTCAAATGGACGAAAAAAAAGTTTTGCCAAACGACAAGGCAGCGTTATTGTCTGCTAACAATTACGAAATGTACAATCTCGATTTATTACGGAAAGTATTTCCGAGGATTATTGCGGAACATGACGCACAGTTTGAACGAAAGCAACGAAAGCCGCAAATTCGAGACGCTATTACGCTTTACTTTTATTTACTTTCATATGTTGACGGTAAGCATACAAGGTCAGACGGCACGAAAAGCGATAGGTTCGGCGCAAGTTTTCCGTCGATTGATAAAATTTCGACCGATCTTGGCATCGCAACAAAACGTATTAAACCGCTTGCCGATATTTTAGAAGCTAACGGACTGATACGTCAAAAAATCGTATGGAATGGGAAGTGGTATTATCCATCATTCTGTCCGCGAGTGTCCGATGATGGCTACTTAGTTAATGAGAATGGCGAAAAGATAGTGCCGGATATTTCGGTATATAAGTGAGATGGTCATTAGATGCCTGTTTCGATTATGTCATTAGTTATCCTTTTCCATTGTTACCTTAGATGACAATCTAAACATACCAAATTAAACATACCAATCTTAAACATACCAACAAAAGATGGCAATCCTTTCTTATCGAAAGAATTGCAGTCTATTATTATCGAAAATTTACTTAATAAAAGATTATCGATAAATGAAGTAATAATCGGAAGGACTTTAATAAAAAGAAAAAGATAACAAAGGAGGACATTAACCGTGGCAAATTTTTCTGAAGAAGTGATAAAGGCGGTTCATCAATTTTGGACCGATCACAAGGATGCACCTAGCGAATGGAGATCGCAACTAGTCGAGAATTTTACGAAAGAGTGGGAGGATCGCGTTAATTTAAGTAAGCCGATAATGAAGCATCCAAGTCTAAGGTTGAAGTCATACAGGCGTTCATATTCGGTACTCGAGATTTTAACGGATTTCATTTTAGACATTAAACAAGTCGCGGAATGGAAAGAAGAGTACCCGTTATATAACGCGGAAAAGGAATATCGTACTGAACGACAGGACGAGTCGAAGATACTCTATATCGCCGACAAGGAAGAAGAATCTCGCGGATTATCTTATACAGTAAGTCAGGAGAAAATAATGAGTCGTAGCATTGAAGACATACTATTTGCGGAGTACACGGCGGAATCGGTTCCGGAACTAACGGCACTTATCTTGACCGCGAAACAACTCGAAGATATCTACGTAATCAAGTACGAGGATCCTACTCGGAACTGGAACGAAGATAACCATCTAAAGAAAAGAACAGCGACGAATATCAAGAGAGCTATCCGAAAATTGGACGTTAATAGAGTAAAAGAATGCAAGGAATGCGGCGGTGCATTTTACGCAAATGACCTTCGCCAAATTGTCTGCGATTCACAGCGCGTAAAAGAAAATGAATTGTCGATGTGCCAAATAAAATTTAAGAAAAAACGTGATGTAATTAGTCAAAAAGCTAGGAAAAATGCGGACTTAGCACGATAATTTTCCATTAATAAGTAAGAGAGCTCGGGTGGATAATGGCAACGTCCGAGCCACATTTTTTATACGGATTTAGTAAAGAAATTAAAAGAAAAGAAAAATATGTCAATTTAAGTAAAGGGGGGAAAAACAATGGAAAACAAGACCTTTAAGGCGATTCGATTGTACTTCGATTATACCCAATCTGAATATGCAAAGTTATTAAACTTAGATCATAGTTATATTTCGCAAATTGAAAGAGGACATAAGAGAGTACCTGAAAGAGCAAGAATCAAACTGATTAAGGAACTGAACATAACGCCTAACTTATTATCGGAAATCAAACAAATAAATCAAACTATGTAGAGGAGTGAAAATCATTAATCAACGGAAAATTAAGTCGCTTCGTAGTCAGCTCGGAAGGTTAGCGAAAAATAATTGCGCATTATATTCAAACGGAAAATGTCCGACGCAACAATGCGGATTATGTATTGTAGAAATCGAAACGGATACAGTAACCGGAAATGTATGTCCGTACTTTATGCGAAACATTTTGCCGTCAGATCATGCGCTAGAAAAAGAATACTTGGAGCACTTTCCTAAAGATTACCCATTGTCACCGGTCATTCAGTACAAGAAGAAATGCGAGCGGTGTAATGACGTAATTGAAATAACGGGTAATAGAACGAAATACTGTGCTCACTGTAAGAAGGTAGCTAAACGTAATCAGACAACGGAAAGCAAGAGAAGGACTAGGGGTATTGTCGGAAATTAGGCCTGCTAAAAGCCTTGATATTACTATACTTTAAGAAGCAAAAATTGAGGGGGTGCTACTATAAATCGAGATTCCAATAATTACAAAATTATAGTATGCGATGGGGGAGATTATAACCCTTATCCTAACAAGAATAAAGCTGTAAAAGTTTATTTTAAAGACGGGATAACCCACATTGAAAATTTCGGACGTGATATCAGTAATAATCGAATACTTTATCTTTTGGAGATGGATAATTTTCTCCGTAAAAAACTAAGAGGAAAGTCGAGAAAGAAACAATGAGACCTTATTTAAAAATTTCAAAACGAGAGGTAGAAAATCTTTCTATTTATTGCGCTATCTTTTTCGGATCAGATGGTCAACCTTGCGACGCAATTTGCGGACCTTTCGAAAATGAGGAAACCTTTTTAGAAGGCGTAGAAACAATCGTCCAATACCACGGATTTTATAATTACGAAGTCGCTTCGGACATAATTCCGTTTTTACATTATTACCGAGGAATGCCAGGGATTACCGTTCACTATAAATATGAGATGTCTGAGTTCGATGACTTAGTGAATCAAGAATTGCCTTTATTGCGAGAATTACATGAGTTTCCGCCGATTATTCCTAAGCGAAGACCTTCGAAGTTTAACGCTTGGATATATCGTCTAATAAAGAAAAAAATAACTAATTTAGAGGAGATGTTTGAATATGAAATTTAATTTTATTGATCAATTTATTGAAGAAAGAGAAAAGCGTCAAGTTAAACACGAGGAGTTAATCGTTCAAGAAGGAAAAGCTTTATCTGATTTAGAAGCTGCAAAACGAGAATTTGAACTATGTATGATGAATTCAATTGAAAATGGCAAAGACGCTACGGAAGAGTTAGATGGTTTAGAAAAAAAGATTGCTGATGCGAATAAGTCTTACGAACGATGCAAAAAAGCAACTGAAGTGTTTTCGGCATTAGCAACAGAAAAAATTACTGCTAGTGATGTGTTCGTCGAATTTAACGAGAAATTCTATCCAGAGTATAAAGAAAAGATATTTCAACCTGCAGTGAATAAAATTGAGCAATGCAAAAAGGATTACTTCGCAGCGATGGATGAATACAACAGTGTTTTAAAGGACTTCGAATCGGAATTAAACAAGTCTCAACGAAATTTAAGTAGCTTTTACTATTATAAGCTTAATCGTTTAGAGAACGAATTGAATGTTCAACAAGCAGAAAAAATATTTATGCAACAGTGGGAGGTTAGATGATGAATTCACATATTTTTCTTAATGAGATGAGAATCAAATTAAGTGATGGAAGTAGTTTTACTGAAGAGGATTTAAAAACCCTTGCAACAGCAGCTTCGAAAGTTGGGTCGATTGAATCACGTGTAATTTTTGCGTCAGTAAAACAAAGATTCAACAGTCAACCAAAACAGGACGATAAGACTAAGCTGTTTTTAGACGGCCTTGAAAGATTAAAGGAAAATGGCGCCGTATCGGATGAAGATTACGAAACTCAAAAGAAATTAATTTTAGAAGAAGGAATAGAGGGGGCTTAACAGCCCTCTTTTTATTTATATAAAGGGGGATAAAGAAATGGAAGAATTAAACGCAAAATTCAGAGCCAGGAGTCAGCGCTTGGTCGAGCTCAGCATTGCTGCGAATCATATCGTGAATAAGGGTTTAAGTAAAACGGGAAGAGTTTCAACGAACTTGATAAGAGGATTGGAGGATTTTAAGCTATCCTTAGATGCCATGCGAGACGATCCAAGGTATAAAAGTATTGCTCAACTAAATATCGAGTTTGTTAACGAGGTTGTTTCATTTGCGAAAGCAATTAACGCAGGAAACACGGAGATAGCCGAGGATCATTTACGGAATTCAGTCGATTTGCACCAAAAGAGCGACGACCTTATTAACGCTTTAGTGGACGAGATGGACGAAGGAAGTGAAGTAGTATGAGCTTCAACTTGGTCGCTCAGTTAGGTTTACGTGACAATGGCTTCGCTTCTGGCCTAAGGCGTGCTCAACGTTCAATGAGCGGGCTAAAAACTGGCGTTGGCGGAGTTGTTGCATCGTTTGGTGCCTTGGCGGCTGGTGCTGGTGTAGCTGCTACGGCGATGTCTTCAGTAAAAAAAGCGATGGACTTCGAAAGTCAGATGTCATCAATTAAAGCACTTACGAATAGCTCTAGCGCAGAAATGGCACAGTTCCAGAAGCTTGCGTTAGATGCCGGTGCTGCAACGAAATATAGCGCGCTTGAAGCTGCGCAAGGAATAGAAGAGCTTTCAAAAGCCGGACTTTCCGTAGCTACGATAAAAGCAGGAGGATTACGATCCGCCCTAGATTTAGCAACTGCTGGGGGTCTTAATTTGGCAGAAGCGAGTGAGATTATGAGTACTTCCCTTAACTCGTTTAGTAAAGATTCAATGACCGCAGCCGACGCCGCAAACATACTTGCAGGCACAGCGAATGCATCAGCAACGGACGTACACGATCTGAAATACTCGCTTTCGATGGTTGCAGCGGTTGCAAGCGGAGTCGGACTATCTTTAAGGGATACAAGTGCGGCATTAGGTGTGTTAGCTAATAAAGGTCTTAAAGGATCTGACGCGGGTACATCTTTGAAATCTCTATTGCTTCAACTTCAGCCAACGACGAAAAAGACTGCGAAATTATTTAATGTACTCGGACTAGAGACGGATAAAACCGGAAATGCCTTCTACGATGCAAAAGGTAACATTAAGTCAATGGCGGAAATCGCTGGCGTTCTTCACGATAAGTTTAAAGATTTGACGAATGGTGAACGTACAGCAACTTTTAAAGAGGCGTTCGGGACCGACGCGATTCGAGCAGCGACTATTCTATATGAAGCCGGATCAAAAGGCGTTAAGGACTTTAATAAAGAGATGACTAAGGTAACTGCGTTAAGTGTCGCTAAGGAGAAGATGGACAATGCTGCTGGAGCAGTCGAACAATTTAAAGGCGCGTTGGAGACGTTACAAATTTCCGTTCTCTTACCTTTAATGCCTACGATTAGGAAAGCTGCGACCAATGCTGCAGACTTTATGTCCAATTTAAAGCCAGCGACAATTAAAGAATGGGGCGACAATATCAAAAATGCCGGCGAGAAGCTCTATAATTTCGCTAAATTTATTTACGATAATTGGAAGCCAATAAAAGAGGCGTTTATCGCTCTTTCAGTAGGAATTATAGCGGCTAAAGTTGCGATGATCGGATTTGATATAGCTGCGATGGCTAACCCATTAGGACTTATAGTAGCGGCAGTATTTGCTTGCGCAGCAGCATTTATATATCTATACCGAAATTGGGATACGGTTAAAGCGAAAGCGATTGAACTTTGGAATAAATTAGGGCCGTTTAAAGGATTGCTTTTAGGCTTGATTGGTCCTATAGGCTTGTTGATTGGAGCAGGTATAGCTCTTAAAAACAATTGGTCAAATGTTTGGTCGACTATTCAACGAGGAGCAGCTACGGCGGTAAATAGTGTAATCGGGAAAATCAATGCATTAATTAGAACGATCAATTTAATTCCTGGCGTAAATGTCCCTATTATTCCGAAGGTTAGTTGGGGGAATACAAAGGCGGGCAGCTACGTAAGTGGCGGAATTCAAAGTAGTTCGCATATTACAAGAAAATCGCATCATGCCGGGCTTTCAAACGTGCCATATGACGGATATGCAGCAAATTTACACCGCGGAGAAAGGGTCCTAACGGCAGTTGAGAACAATGAGTATAAGAAAAACGGCGGAAAAAGTGGCGTTGTAAATTTAACCGTTAACTATCAAGCGACCGGTCATACGGAGCAAGACGCTAAAAACTTGATGTACACGATGGCTCGATTAATTGAAAAAGAAGGAGCGTGGGCTTAATGGAATTAGACTTAAAAAAGCTTGACGAAGACATCCGCAGATTCGACGAAGAACTAGAGGAAATAAAGCGCGAGCGTGTAGCGAAGGGATTGCCGGCTGAAAGACCGTCTAGCTTTGTTTCGTTAAAATTAGCGCAGACTTTGCTAGACCGAGTATGTCCGTTACGTAACATTATCATAAGGTACGCTTCACTAGTCGGAGCTTCTATGAGGGTACAACCGTTAGATATCGGCAAGCTACGAGATAAGTATGCGACGGACTTAACGTTATTATCGGAATCGGTCGGAGTTTTTAGTGGATTAACAGGTACCGCGATGCTTGACTGTTTCACTAAAATCGAAAGAGCAATCGACGCTGACGAGTATGATGCGATGGATTTAGTCCGTGAATTGTACGTTAATATCGAGTTCTTTCTTGATCGTCCGGCTCTATATGATTGGTTAGTTGAAGAGAGCCTGGCAGTTATAGATGACGAAGAAGAAGCGAAAGCGCATTACGAAACAATAAAACATTTAATTTAAGGGGAGCGATAATATGAAAGCAAGCGATTTAAAGAAACGGCTGACGGATCAGCAGGCGAAAGCGGCGTATCTATTAGTATTAAACGATTTCGAGGGCGGGCAGCAAACGCAAGAGGAAATTGCGCAAGAAGTAGGTGTTAGTCGCAGAACGCTTTTAGAGTGGCGTAGAAAGTCTGACTTTATTGCGTATCAAAGCGCGCTATCGGACCAACACCTCGAAGCTTACCGCAGTAAAGCCGATAAAATGCTTATCGAGTTAATCGAGAAGGGTTATACGAAAGCGCTCGACTTGTACTATACGTTATTAGGACGTAAGGTAACGAAATCAGAAACGACTGAAGTCCGTCAAACTACTACGTATATGAGCGACGATGATATCCAAGCGGAATTAGAAAAGCTTTCGAAATCGATCGGGGGATAATTGGCGGCACCTTAACGGGTGTCGTCTCTTTTTTTTGTATTATTAGCGCGGTTTCTCCGTAAAAGTGACCGTAATTATACTAGCATTGACCGGGATATCCTTATATATTCACCGCAAAATAACGTTTGAAAATACAAGCATAATCGGATAAAATAGGCGAGAAGAACCTCGTCAAAAAACAACAAAAAAGACCGAAAAAATCGGTCTCCTTCGTCAATTAATCTACTTGTATTTCATTATTAACATCAAGAGCTTCAACTAGTTCTAATTCCTCATGACGTTCCTTAAAGCGGTTGAAAGTAAATTCATTTGCAAATAAGAATAAAGGACGTTCGAAACGGTCATATACTAGCATGTTACGCATATCTTGGTATTTTTTTAGACCTTTTACATCATCAGTTTTAACCCAACGAGCAATATTATAGTCTACATGGTCTTTACGGATATCAGAACCATATTCATTTTTTAAACGATACTCGAAAACTTCAAATTGAAGCTGTCCAACTGCACCTAAAATAACTTCATTAAATTCATTTTTATAAACTTGAATCGCACCTTCTTGAGCTAATTGCTCAACGCCTTTATGGAAGTGCTTAGATTTTAATGAGTTAACTGGGCTAACACGTAAGAAAAGCTCAGGTGGGAAAGTTGGTAATGGTTCAAAGAATAATTTTTGTTTACCGGATGTAATTGTATCTCCAATTTGGTAAGTACCAGAATCATAAATACCAATTACATCACCAGCATATGCACGGTCGATTGTTTCTCGATCATTTGCCATTAATTGTGTTGACTGGCTTAATTTAATTTGTTTTCCAGTACGAGAAAGCATTACGTTCATACCTCGTTCAAATACACCTGAACAAATTCGTAAAAATGCAATACGGTCACGATGCGCTGGATTCATATTAGCTTGAATCTTGAAAATAAATCCACTAAATACTTCATCCGTCGGATTTACTTCACCGTTTACCGTTTTACGTGGTCCTGGAGATGGTGACATATCTAAGAAGTGATTTAAAAATGGTGTAACTCCAAAATCAACTAATGCTGTTCCAAAGAACACAGGAGTCAATTCACCAGATTGAACCAAATCTAAATTAAATTCATTACCAGCACCTTCTAATAGATCAACTTCATCACGTAAATTTTCTAAATTAGATTGCTCTAAACGAGCTTCTAATTCTGGACCGTGAACGCCTTCTGAACCTAGTTTAATGACTTCGTCTTTACGGAAAAGATGAACTTCGTTTTCTAGACGATCATATACTCCTTCAAATTGCATACCACTACCAATTGGCCAAGTCACTGCTACAGAAGGCATACCTAGAACTTCTTCTAATTCTTCCATTAATTCTAAAGGATCTTTAGCTTGGCGATCTAATTTATTCATAAAAGTAAAAATAGGAATTCCACGCATACGACAAACTTGGAAAAGCTTTTTAGTCTGTGCTTCAATACCTTTTGCAGCGTCAATTACCATTACCGCAGAGTCAACAGAAGTTAGTACACGATATGTATCTTCACCAAAATCATTATGACCAGGAGTATCCATAATTGATACCATTTTTTCATCATATTCAAATTGCATAACTGAAGATGTTACAGAAATTCCACGTTGCTTTTCGATTTCCATCCAGTCAGACTTTGCATATTTTGAATTCTTTTGAGCTTTTACAGTTCCAGCTTCACGAATTGCTCCACCGTGAAGTAGTAATTTTTCAGTTAAAGTTGTTTTACCTGCATCCGGGTGAGAAATAATTCCGAAAATACGGCGCTTAGCAACTTCATTCATTAATTCTTTATTTGCCATCTATTATAAAGTCCTTTCTAAATCAAAGATCATAATAAAATTTTTACATCCTATCTATTATACTAGAATTCACCGTTTGATGAAACAATTTGTATGTAAGTTATAGTCAAAGTATATCCAATTATAAAATTAGAATTTTATTTTTTAGTATAAATTACGTCATTTTTTATTAATGTATGAATTTTTTTACGGTAAAACTTTGTATTAGATTCATCAAGAATTAACTAATAGGAGAAACCAGTTCTAAATGGACGAAATGATCTAAGGTTATTGATGAGTTGATAAGATGAATAAATATAAAAAAGGAAACTATCACTTATTTTAAAGTGGTAGATTCTTTTTATTATGACAAATGTACAAGCAGGTTAATGTCTTTCTGATTAATATATGTAGATTATGTTTTATTTAAAAAAGAGTGAGGAGTTAAATAAATATGTCATCATGTAATTGTTCAACAACAACTTTAAGCTGCTGTCCAGAAAAGATTTTTGTACAAGATCAAGTATGTACTCCATGGCAAGCAGTTGGAGACGCTACGGCCGTTACCATTCCTTTATTTCAAAATAATATTAATCAAAATATTATTGGAACTGGGTTTGTTAAGTATGAGGTTGGCTCTGCTACTTTACCAATACAAATTGTGTCTTTAAACACTGCAGGGGGTACGATTAATACTGAAACTGTAACTTTAGGTTCAAGCCTAGCGTTTACAATAAGAAGATTCGATGTAATACAAGCCATTATACCTATAGGAGCAGACATACTGTTTCAAGGTGAATTTTGTATAACGACGCGTTATTCAGTTTAAATAAAGAAAACGAGGGGATAAGCAAATGTGCAACGGTTTAAGTTGTTGTTCAACTAAAAATATATTTCAAGATAAAGTATGTACTACTTGGCAAGTTAATACACCTGGGATTATTACGATTTATACTAATAACATAGCTCCAATCATATCAGCAACTGGATATGTTAAAAATGATACTGGAACAGACAATATCGTTGTGAATTTTTTAAGAGGAGGAACAGTAATTGACACTCTAAATGTTCCTCCGCAAAGCAGTGTCGGATTTTCAGAAAAATTATTTGATGAAATTCAAGTCGATACTACTGGGTTAACTGGCTCTGTAGAAGGAGAGTTTTGTATTACTGTTAGATATTCAATGTAATATTTCATTTTATCTAAATAGTATTATTCACGATTATTTGAATGAACGATACTATGTAATGAAATGAGGAAAAAACATGTTTTTTAATGTGAATAATAAATTAGAGAGTGGAATTTTATATTCTTATGTAAATGGAATAAATTCAAATTCGAATAGATGTAGTTGTTGTAATAGTTTATCTTGTAATGGGATTAAAAAAACTGGTCCGACTGGCCCGACCGGCCCGACCGGAATAACGGGCTCGACAGGGGTAACAGGTCCAACAGGAGAAACAGGTGCTACCGGAATAACTGGCCCAACAGGAGTAACGGGCTTTACGGGAATAACAGGTGCTACTGGAGAAACTGGCCCGACCGGAATAACGGGCTCGACAGGAGTAACTGGTCCAACCGGAATAACAGGTCCAACAGGAGAAACAGGTGCAACCGGAGTAACAGGCTCGACAGGAGTAATGGGCCCGTCCGGAATAACCGGTTCGACAGGGGTAACAGGTCCAACCGGAGAAACAGGCGCAACCGGAATAACTGGCCCAACAGGAGTAACGGGCTCGACCGGAATAACAGGCTTAACAGGAGTAACTGGGCCGACCGGACTAGCAGGCTCGACAGGGATAACAGGAGCAACCGGCCCAACCGGAATAACGGGCTCGACTGGAGCAACCGGCCCAACCGGAATAACGGGCTCGACTGGAATAACGGGCTCGACAGGAGTAACAGGCTCGACGGGAATAACGGGCTCGACCGGGATAACAGGTCCAACAGGAATAACAGGACCAACAGGAGAAACAGGAGCAACCGGAATAACTGGCCCAACAGGAGTAACGGGCCCGACAGGAGAAACAGGAGCAACGGGAATAACAGGTCTAACAGGAGAAACAGGAGCAACCGGAATAACTGGCCCAACAGGAGTAACAGGCTCGACAGGAGAAACTGGCCCGACCGGAATAACGGGTTCGACCGGAATAACGGGCTCGACCGGGATAACAGGAGCAACGGGAATAACAGGTCCAACAGGAGCACCCGGATCAACTGGAACAACCGGCCCGACAGGAATAACAGGCTCTACCGGAATAACAGGAGCACCCGGAGAAACAGGCTCGACAGGAATAACTGGCTCAACCGGAATAACAGGAGCAACGGGAATAACAGGTCCAACAGGAGCAACCGGATCAACTGGAGCAACCGGCCCGACAGGAATAACAGGCTCGACAGGAGTAACGGGCCCGACCGGAATAACGGGCTCGACAGGAATAACAGGTGCAACAGGAGCAACCGGATCAACTGGAACAACCGGCCCGACGGGAATAACGGGCTCGACAGGAATAACAGGTGCAACAGGAGCAACCGGACCTACAGGAGCAACCGGCTCGACGGGAATAACGGGCTCGACAGGAGTAACAGGTGCAACAGGAGAAACCGGACCTACAGGAGCAACAGGCTCGACGGGAATAACGGGCTCGACCGGAGTAACAGGCCCGACAGGAATAACAGGTGCAACAGGAGAAACCGGATCAACTGGAACAACAGGCCCGACGGGAATAACAGGCTCGACAGGAATAACAGGCCCGACCGGAATAACAGGTGCAACAGGAGAAACCGGCCCGACGGGAATAACGGGCTCGACAGGAATAACAGGTGCAACAGGAGAAACCGGACCTACAGGAGCAACAGGCTCGACGGGAATTACGGGCTCGACAGGAGTAACAGGCCCGACCGGAATAACAGGTGCAACAGGAGAAACCGGATCAACTGGAGCAACCGGCCCGACGGGAATAACGGGCTCGACGGGAATAACAGGTGCAACCGGAATAACGGGCTCAACTGGAACAACCGGCCCGACAGGATTAACGGGCTCGACAGGGATTACAGGAGCAACCGGGATAACAGGAGCAACCGGAATAACAGGTGCAACAGGAGAAACAGGAGCAACCGGAATAACAGGCTCGACAGGAGTAACGGGCCCGACCGGAATAACCGGTCCAACAGGAGAAACAGGAGCAACCGGAATAACAGGCCCAACAGGAGTAACAGGCTCGACAGGGATAACAGGAGCAACCGGAATAACAGGTCCAACAGGAGCAACCGGAGCAACTGGAACAACCGGCCCGACGGGAATAACAGGCTCGACAGGAGTAACGGGCCCGACGGGAATAACGGGCTCGACAGGAATAACAGGAGCAACCGGATCAACTGGAGCAACCGGCCCGACGGGAATAACAGGCTCGACGGGAATAACAGGAGCAACCGGAATAACGGGCTCAACTGGAACAACCGGCCCGACGGGAATAACGGGCTCGACTGGAGCAACGGGTTCGACGGGAATAACCGGCCCGACGGGAATAACGGGTTCGACGGGAATAACAGGAGCAACGGGAATAACAGGAGCAACGGGAATAACAGGAGCAACAGGAGAAACCGGCCCGACGGGAATAACAGGCTCGACGGGAATAACAGGCTCGACGGGAATAACAGGAGCAACCGGAATAACGGGCTCAACTGGAACAACCGGCCCGACGGGAATAACGGGCTCGACTGGAGTAACGGGTTCGACGGGAATAACGGGCTCAACTGGAACAACCGGCCCGACGGGAATAACGGGCTCGACTGGAGCAACGGGTTCGACGGGAATAACCGGCCCGACGGGAATAACGGGTCCGACGGGAATAACGGGCTCGACCGGAGTAACGGGCTCAACTGGAGCAACGGGTTCTACGGGAATAACAGGCTCGACGGGAATAACGGGTTCTACGGGAATAACGGGCTCGACAGGAATAACAGGTGCAACCGGAATAACAGGAGCAACAGGAGAAACCGGCTCAACTGGAACAACCGGCCCGACGGGAATAACGGGCTCGACTGGAGCAACGGGTTCGACGGGAATAACAGGCCCGACGGGAATAACGGGTCCGACGGGAATAACGGGCTCGACCGGAGTAACGGGCTCAACTGGAACAACCGGCCTGACCGGAATAACAGGCTCGACCGGAGTAACGGGCTCGACGGGAATAACGGGCTCGACTGGAGCAACGGGTTCTACGGGAATAACCGGCCCGACGGGAGTAACGGGTCCGACGGGAATAACGGGCTCGACCGGAGTAACCGGCCCAACGGGAATAACGGGAGCGACGGGGGTAACCGGCCCGACGGGAATAACGGGAGCCACTGGCAGAACCGGCTCAACAGGAGTAACTGGAATAACGGGAGCAACGGGAGCAACGGGTCCGACAGGAGTAACAGGAGCAACAGGGGATAGAGGAGCGTCGGGTCCAACAGGAACCACAGGCTCGACCGGAGTAACCGGCCCAACGGGAATAACGGGTCCAACCGGAGCAACCGGAGCAACAGGCCCAACAGGGGAAAAAGGTACGCCGGGAGCAACAGGAGCAACAGGAGCAACAGGAGCAACAGGAGCAACAGGAGCAACAGGTGTAACAGGAGTAACTGGAGCCACTGGCAGAACCGGAGCTACTGGCTCAACCGGAACAAGTTTTACCACATCTGGCTCAGCTGCAAATACTTCCGGGGCAACAATTGCACTTACAGTATTAACTCCATCCCCTATACCATTTCCAAACGCACAAAATTTATCAGCTGATATAACGGTTAACAACCCAACAGCTACCATTTTTACGATTAATACAAGTGGTAGGTATTTGATAACGTACCAGGTTTATCCTACTTTATCATTATTAACCACTTTTCAATTATTTCGAAGTGGTGTTGGAGTAGCAGGTACGAACATTGCAGCTGCCATTGGGATAAGTTTAGTCAGCAATCAAGTAATTATAAATGTAAGTGCTGGTGACACGATCCAAGTAATGGTATCAGCTACATTAGTAGCGACGGTGACATTAGCAGCAGGTACTACCGCGGCTACACTTTCTATTGTGAGAGTTGGATAAATATACTATTTGTTATTTTAAAAAGTGACTACAAGTTATACTGCAAAGATTAATTGTGGTCACTTTTTTATTAAAATTTTAATATTAAAAGTATGGCTTAATAGTTTAAAAGTTTAGTCATACATATGTTATAAATTTTACGCTATTAGGAGGGATTAAAATGAAACCAAAAAGACCAGATATACCAAATTTACCAAATTTACCAAGTTTTTCCTCACCACTTTCTCCTCCACCTCCTCTGCCACCCGTACCACCGCCAGTACCTCCGACACCACCGTCTCCAATACCAATGCCATCAAAGTGTGATCCATGTATTCCAATCGATCTTTGTGGGAATATTTTTATTCAAGAAGTTCTTTGTCAACCAGTTGTATTATGGGAGTTAGGAAGTAATTTAAATGCTCTAGCAACAATTTCAATCTTTAACAGTGAAGGCAGTACTGGACCAATCACAATTGAAATAAATAGCAATAGTACTCATATAATTGCAGTGTTGCCAGGGAATACGTCTAGTTACACTAGTAAAAATATAAAGTCTGTAAAAATCTTACCTTCAAGCGAGTCTCCAATCTATCTAGAAGGAAAATATTGTATTACTGGTAGAATACTGGAAAAATAATAAATATTTTATTAAATTTTAAGTTTATTGCAAAAGTGCAATGAACTTTTTTTATATTTCAAAAAATAGGCGTACTTAATTTATTAGCTTTACATATGATTTAAAGAGTGGTATGGTTAGTTACATAAGTAACTAACTAAACAACTAAGTAGAGAAGGATGCTGCTAATGAAACCAACATTAGATGAATCACAGCCAATTTTTCAACAAATTGCGGTTATGATTATGGACGAAATTATTGATGGAAGAATTAAAGAAGGTGAGCAAGTACCTTCAACAAATGAGTTATCACGATTTTTTAATATTAACCCTGCAACAGCAAGGAAAGGTCTACAAGCGTTAGTTGATAAAGAAATCATTTTCAAACAAAGAGGTGTAGGAATGTTTGTTTCTGAAGGTGCGAAAGAAAAGTTAATTCTAGAACGTAAACTTCAGTTTTATGAAGAATATGTTGCACCTTTACTTAAAGAAGCTAACAGAATTCATTTAGACGAAGAGATGGTAATTGATTTAATCAAAAGAAAAAACGTTTCAAATTAGGGGGATTAAAAAATGATCGAAATTAAGAATTTAACATATGCCTATAATAATACGCCGGTATTAACTGGTTTTAATTTTAGTGAATCAGAGCCAAGGATTATTGCATTATGGGGAAGAAATGGCGCAGGGAAAACAACTTTAATGAGTCTACTAGCAGGCCATTATAGACCGGATCAAGGATCAATTAAAATATTAGGTCAAGAGCCATATAATAATTTAAACGCTTTAGAAAATATTTGTTATATACAAGAAAATCATCCTTTTGGTCATAATTGGCGAATAGGAGATCTGTTAAGGTTTGGGAAATACTTTCATCCAAACTGGGATCAAGAATTTGCCGAACATTTAGTTGAACTCTTTGAGTTACCACCAAGGAAAAAGATTGAAAAGTTTTCAAAAGGAATGAAAACAGCGGCACAAATCATTTTAGGATTGGCAAGTAATGCGAAAATAACAATTCTCGACGAGCCAACGAATGGATTAGATGCTGTAAGAAGAAAACAGTTTTACGATGCACTAATGGAAAGTTACGAAGAAAATCCAAGAATCATATTACTTTCAACGCATCATATTGAAGAAATTCAACCTTTATGTGAAACAATGGTTGTTGTAGATGATGGCAAGTCACTATTTTATGAGCAAATGGAAGTAATGAGAGAAAAAGGAATTATTCTATCAGGTGAAATGGATGTAATAAAAGAAGTAACTAAAAATGTTTCAATACTTGAGTCTTCTAAAATAAGTTCAACTCAAAAAGTAATGATTGATGAACTATTTACTGCTGAATGGAAAAAAATCGCTGAGACAAATCAGCTTACAATTGAAAAAGCATCATTACAAGACTACCTAATAAATAAAACACTTAATAAGAATAAAGGGGTGAAAAAATGAGGTCTATACAAGGTACTTATCAACTAGTTTTTGATGAATTTAAATGGTATTTTAAATTGTTTTCTTTAATTACTTTGTTCCTAACAGTTGTTTATTTATTGATTAGTGTAATATTTAAGATACCTTTACAAACTGGTGCTGCATTATTTGGACCGACTTATGGGGGAATTTGTACATTTGCAGTAGCAGCATTAGTCATACCGTTTCAAGTTGCAATTGGATTAGGAAGTACAAGAAAGCAGTTTTTAAAATCATATAATGTGATGGCAGTAGTTATGGTAATTACAAGCATAACATACTTAAATATACTATATTTCATTATGAATGCACTATTAGTCAAAGGAATAAATAGTTTTCGTTTTTTCCATCCTGCTAGATTAGTTTCTTCGGAATATCATTTCTTTACTTATTATTGGGTAGATCTAATGATCGGGTTTATTATCCTAGGTCTTCCAGCATTCATTGCGGTATTAGTAAGACGTTTAGGTATTCTCTATTTTTTAATGACACTCGTCATTTTAAGTATTGTCATTACTTTCATATCAATAAGTGGTGTAAGTTCAACCTTATTTTCATGGATTTTAACTATTAAGCCAATCAATCTATTTTCGTTAATCGGGCTATTAGGAATTGTACTTCAATTTTTAACATTTCCAATGATGAAAAATGCACCTTTAAAAATGAAAGGTAGAAATTAAAAGTATTTAAAATTTGACCTGACTATATCAAATGTGCAAAAAAGTATGCGTTTATCGCATACTTTTTTTATCTAATCAAGTAATATAACAGCCAACAATCAATAATCACTTTATAAAATTTTTAAAAAGTTTTTAAATTCTTTTTAAATACGTTTTATTTGGATTTTAAACCTCTACGTTAAGATTGTTCTCGTAGGTTACTTCGGTAATCAAAAAACAAACCGGGTTGCTTCAAGCAGTTGATTAAGAAATTTCAATTCGAAATTACTTTTCGCTTAAAAACGCTTGAAACAACACCTAATAACTGGAGGTTCAAGAAGATGAACAAAATTAAATTAATGTACGATATTACAAAAACAATGAAGAAAAAAGAGCAAGTGAAGGTAAATTTGGATGCTGAGATTTTAAAGAATGGTCAAAAAACAGCATTCTTTGGTGGAGAGTTTGACAAGGATTTAACTAAACATTCTTTCCACCCATTTCAACACCGTGGCAAAAGACCTTTTGGTCCTGGATTCAGAAACAGAGGATTTTTTGAACAAGGTGGCAATGGGGAATTCCAAAATAGTGAATTCTGTCAAGAAAACATCAAACATGATGAATTAAAAGAACATAAATTCCCTTCAAAATTTAAAATGGGATTCTCAAGAGCATCTATGTTTTTTGGTTTATTAAGTAGTATTGAAGTTCAAGAAACTGAAAATGGTGCAACGCTCATGCTAGATTCAAAGGATATTCCGGAAGACTTAAAAGAATCTTTTAAAGAAATGCGTGAAAATCGCAAAAAGTTTATGATGGGTATGCAAAGAGCTAACTGTTCCAACAAGAATCCAATGAGTTTTTTACAAGACGTGGAAGACCCTAACTTTGTAGTGAAAGCGAATGTTAACGCAAATAAGGAAATTGAAAGTCTAACTGTCTATGCGAAAGGTTTAAAAAATCATGAAAATACGCCACAAGAAGTCTTGGAATTGAAGTATCAATCAACATTTACTTGGAAATAAAACAGCACAACACATGAAATCACAGAAGAAGAGTACCATGATCTTTTGAATATATTGATTAAATAAAAAAGTAATTTTGTTAATCATTCGAGAAAGTCGAGTGTTCACGCACTCAGACTTTCTTTAATTTATATTCAGCTTTTATTTGTCAATTTCTATTTATCTATTTCATACAATCATATAAATAAAATGACTAAAGAAACACCAATACTATTAATAGATGAAATGGCAAATTAACTAACCATCCAATAAAAACAAGGCGGAGTCAAAATGACTTGGAGACAAAATAGTAAGAAAGAAAGACTGCATTTCACTTCCAATCATAGAGGGCATAAACCTCATCGCAACGATATAAGAAAATTCGTGCGGTTTTTTAGAATTTTTATCCCAATCACGATTTGCTTAAATATTATCGGTCTATTTACAGTTTTCTCTTGGATCGGGCGACCAGCACAATTTGGCATCGTCATTATCGTGTTACTCATTGGTTTTATCGGTTCTCGATTCCAAAGAAATTTTGAAGGAAAGATCGTGCATCCGATTGAAAAATTAAAAAAAGGCATGAGCGAAGTTGCTGAAGGAAATCTAGATATTGAAGTAAAAGTAGATACACACAATGATGTCGGGCATTTGATTTCTTCTTTCAATCAAATGGTACGAAAATTAAAAGAGAGCGAACAATTGAAACAGGAATACGAGGAAAATCGCAAACTATTAGTCACCAATATTTCTCATGATTTAAAAACGCCAATCACTTCGATTCAAGGCTATATCGAAGTATTGCAGGACGGCACAATTTTATCAGACAAAAAAAAGTCTCAGTACTTAGATGTCATTTGGAAAAATGCTCAGTACATGAATAAGCTAATCGATGATTTATTCTTGTTTTCGAAATTGGATATGCAGAAACTTGATTTTGATATCGAGGAAGTTGAAATTAACCCATTCATGGCTGATCTTTCAGAAGAATATAAGTTTGATTTTCATGAAAGGGGTCTAGAGTATATTTTCTCTGATCTGACGGAACATACGAAAGTCGTAAAAGTAGACCGAAAAAGACTACATCAATCCATTCAAAATATTGTTAGTAATTCATTGAAATATGGGGATAACGAGAATCTGCAATTAGAAATGATACTTTCATCTTTTAAAAATGAAATAAAAATTACAATTCGAGATAACGGACAAGGAATTACAAAAGCAAACTTAGAGAGAATTTTTGAAAGATTTTATCGAGTGGAAGATGCAAGAACAAAAAATCTTGAATCTACTGGTCTTGGACTTTCTATTTCAAAGGAATTAATTGAAGCTATGGGTGGGAAGATTGAAGTAGAAAGCGAACTTGGAATAGGGACTAGTTTTCATATTTATTTAAGAGTAATGAACACTACCAACTAAGGAGGGGATTTCGTGAATATACTGATCGTAGAAGACGATTTGAATATCGCTGAACTTGAAAAAGATTATCTCGGCTTAAATGGCTACGATGTAACGATTGAGACTGATGGTTCGCTTGGGAGCAAAGAAGCTTTGACTGGGAATTACGATCTGCTCATTGTTGATCTGATGCTTCCAAACAAAAACGGTTTCGAAATTATCAAAGAAGTACGTGAAAAGTACGAAATTCCCATAATCGTTGTTTCAGCCAAAAATGAAGATATTTCTAAAATTCGAGGATTAGATTACGGCGCAGACGATTATTTAACGAAGCCCTTTAGTCCTGCTGAACTTTTAGCAAGGGTGAAATCTCACCTTAACCGTTATAAGCGATTGAAAGGACATTCAAACGTCGTTTCCCTAATCAGTATTCGGGGCTTAGATATTGATGCTACCTCACACAAAGTTTCCATCCGTGGGAAAGAAGTGTCTTTTACAACGAAAGAGTACGATTTATTACTGTTTTTAGCTCAAAATGCAAATGTTGTTTTCACAAAGGAGCACTTATTTGACCGGATTTGGGGCGATGACAGTCTCGGAGACACGGCAACTGTTGCGGTTCATATTCAAAAAATTCGAAAAAAGATCGAAAAAGATCCGTCCAATCCAGAGTATATTGAAACACTTTGGGGTACAGGATATCGTTTTAATAAATAGCTTCTAAAAGAATCCCTGATTAATTCGTTCCTCAAAATTTATGATTATTTTTAAGTGAATTCATATTGAACTAATCTGTGATTACATAAGAAAATCAATAATCAATATAAAACAGAGTCTTTAAAAAAGAAAAGATTGTCCTAAAATTTCTCTTAATTTTGGGACATTTTTTTTGCATATATTGCAGATTTTTCCAATCCTTCGAGTCTACTACTATAAAATAATCGTTAAATTTTCATTAATTAAAATGAATAGGCCATTAAAAAAGGTGAAAGAATTACATTTTCCCCCAAATCATTTTTTTTGAATATTTTGAAGGAAATTCTATAAAACGAATTAATAGATTTCGATTTTTTTACTTTATTTTACTTAATACGACATTAAATGTTTTTTATTGAACTTTAATTTTTCCCTTCTTTTATTAAAATTCCCCCAATACTTTTCACGAAAAACAATCGTTATAATGTAAATTGAGCGATTTTTCTGAAAAATTAACTTAGAATTTGTCGTTTACTTTATTTACTATTAGAAGAGAGTTGGAGGTTATTTAAATGAAGACGTTAAGCGGTAAGATATTTCAAGCTACATCAGTCCTTGCTTTAGCTAGCAGTACGATTTTAGGAACCACAATGGTGACGAAAAAGCCGGTTTATGCAGTTTCGAGTGAAGCAGAAAGCATTCTTAAATCTCTTACGATGGAACAAAGAGCAGCTTTGAAACAATTAAATATTGCTGAATCAAAGACTGGTTTACGATTATCTGGTGATATCGACTTGTCAAGCGATAAAGATGTGTCAGTAATTGTTGAATTTAAAGAACGTCCAGCAAAAGTAGCGCAATTAGAGAAAGCAACAGAAGGTGAATCGATTACGCTAAAAAAGGCGAAAGAGAATGTAACGAAATCTCATGTACGCTTTAAACAGCAATTACAAGAAAAAATGGGAAAGAAATCGAAGTCTAGTAAGGACAAATATCGAATTAAGTATACATATCAGAATGCATTTAATGGTGTCTCATTGACACTTCCTGCAAATCAAATTAAAGATTTGTTAAAAATGGATACAGTTAAAGCTGTATACAGTGACTCAACAGTTCAAATTACCCCACCTACTGAATCTGCAGAAGCTAAAGATGAAACAAAGGTTGATAGTTTACCGTTTTTAAAGATTGATAAATTACATGAAGAAGGTATTACAGGAAAAAATATAAAAATAGGTGTGATCGATACTGGTATTGATTATAATCATCCGGATTTAAAAGATGCATACAAGGGTGGTTATGATTTTGTCGATAACGATAATGATCCGATGGAAACTACATATAATCAGTGGAAAACTTCTAAAAAGGCTGAAATTGTTAATGGAAGCACATATTATACAGAACATGGGACACATGTTTCAGGGACAATTGCTGGTCGTGCGAAAAACAATTCTGAGTACAAAGTAACTGGGGTAGCCCCTGATTCAGATTTGTATGTATACCGAGTATTAGGTCCATATGGATCAGGTTCGAATTCAGCAGTTATCGCAGGTATCGATCGTTCCGTTAAAGATGGAATGAATGTTATTAATCTTTCTTTAGGCTCGACATTAAATGATCCTTTAGAAGCTACAAGCTTAGCGATTGATAATGCTGTTTTAAATGGCGTTACAGCTGTGGTTGCTGCAGGAAACGCTGGTGACAGTTTATATACATTAGGTTCGCCAGGCGCAGCGGCACTTGCATTAACTGTTGGGGCTAGTTCTGCTTCTACTAATGTAACAACATTTGCAAGTGAATTTTCAGTTAATGGAAAAGGCACAAATAGCATTTTACAATTGATGACGAAAAAATGGACAGATAATTTCACAAATATGTCTGGAAAAACATTTGATATTGTCAACGTAGGTGAAGGTGGTGCTACTGATTATACAGGAAAAAATGTACAAGGTAAGATTGCGTTTGTTGCCCGTGGTACATATGCCCTAGTTGATAAAATGAACTATGCAAAACAAAATGGTGCTGTCGGGGTAATCATATACAACAACAATGCTTCTGAAGGACAAATTCCGTATTATTTAGGTGAGAGCAATGATAATATCCCAGTATTGTCGATGACAAATATAGATGGATTGGCGACAAAGGATTTATTTACAAATGGAACACCTTCTGTAACATTTGGAAATATTGGCGAAGCTATAATTCCTGGTGATGATTTAGCTAGCTTTAGCTCTCGTGGGCCATCGGGAACTTTATACGACATTAAACCAGAAGTCACAGCACCTGGTGTTGATGTATTATCAACTGTTCCTTCATATATAAACAACAAAACTGATGTAACTGATTATTCTTCTGCATACATGAGAATGTCTGGAACATCAATGGCAACACCTCATGTCAGTGGGATTACTGCATTACTTTTACAAGCACATCCTGATTATACTCCAGCGGATATAAAAACTGTTTTGATGAATACTGCCGATCCTTTAAGAAGTAAGTATAGTGTGTTTGAAGTAGGGGCTGGTAGAGTGGACCCTTATGAAGCGATTTATTCACCAGTTGAATTAGCAGTACAGGATACAACACCTTTCATCAGAAATAATGAAAAAGTCATGATTGACGAGCAAACTGGTGGACTAAGTTACGGGTTTATTCCAGCTAATAAAAATGATATTTCGAAAAAAACTAATATTTTAATTACGAATCATTCTGAGAAAGCGCAAAAATATACTGTTTCAGTTGAATATAATGTTGGCGCACGAGGATCTTTAGATGTGGATGCAAATGGGGTTAGTATAACAGTACCAAAAAGCATTAAAATTGATCCGAAATCTCAGGAAAAGATAGCTGTAAAACTAAGCATACCTGCTTCTGCAAATAAAGGGACTTATGAAGGCTATATTCATGTTGTGAATGATAAGGACCCAAATAATCATTATCAAATTCCTTTTGGATTCCGTCTAGTAGAAGAAGGATTTGAATATTTTAGAGCTCATTCACCGAGCATTTCTACTAATCGTGCAACTAACCCATATAGCGTTAAGGCGTCTGATTTAGATTTTAAATTAAATTCACCTATGAAAACAATGGATTTTATTTTACAGGATGCAAAAACAAATAAAGATTTAGGGATAATTGGTACTGCGAATATTTCGGGTGCTGGAGTTGATCAGGATTATTACCTACAACAGGCTTTTGCTGGAAGGTACTTTCCATTTACAGGGAATTCTAAAAAGCCGTTTGGACCAACATCAGTTTTAGCTAATGACGGATTATATAAATTGAAAGTTATTGGAACAGATGCGGATGGTAAACAGTTTACTAAGACTGACCAAATATATATCGATAATAACCGTCCAACTTTCACACTAGATGACACAAATGCTATACCTAAAGGTGATTTGCCGTTTGTTCAATTAACACCTGGCCAAAAAACAGTCACATTATCTGGAAGTATTATAGATAATGAAGCAACGGTAATGGAAAACAGCGGGATGAACGTAACACAAGCAACTAATAATGTCTGGTATGGACCTAACTCACCGACAATTGGTATTGCTACTGATGCGTTTGGCAAGTTTTCTAAAGAAATATCTGTTGATTCTTCAAATCCAGTCAGTGTGCTACAATTTGTTGCGGCGGATAGAGCTGGTAATTCAACGATGGCTAAGGTCATTTATTATATGAAGCCAGGGGCACAATATATTTATGCCAAACCAAATAAAGCATCTTTTAATATGGGTGATCAATTAACTTATACGTTCTATGCTCACGGTCTGCAAAATGCAAAAGATCTAACACTTAAATTTGATTACACATCAAGATATTTTAATTCAGTCGTAATTAATAAAAATAAAGCTTTATCCGAGGATACCCAATTTACAGCCACATCATCAGGAACTACTAGCAAATCAAATACAATTAATATTAAGGCACCAGGAGATGGTTTAAATGGTGATATGCCATTGTTTGATATGCAAGTAGAGACGAACTCAAATGAATATGTAAATGTGAATTCCATATTTTTTTCAGTAACTTCTTCTACGTATAAAGATAATAATGGTAAAACAGTAAATCCTTATACACAGGTCGGTTATTTACCTAGCTATTCTGCTTATTCAACAGCAACAGCAAAACTCAATGCTGAAGCGTTATTAAATGCAAACGGCAGTTTTAATTTTTCCATTGATTACACCACAATCGGTGCAGATGTTAAAGCAAAGGACTCAAAAGGTATATTATATAATGGAGAAGTTCAAAAGAACGGTAATGTTGTATTTAATAAACTTCCAATTTCAGAACAAGTATATACCGTTATCGTAGATGTTCCTGGTCATTTTACGACATATACGCCTATGGAAATTGGTCGAAAAGATCGAGAAATTAATATTGGTGAAAATATTTCTTACCCTACTGTAAGAGAATATGCAGGCGATATAAATAGAGATAATGTAATCGATTTAATGGATGCATTATATCTTCAAACATATTGGGGAACTAGTAAACGAAGTGCGGATCTCAATTTTGATAAAAAAGTTGATGCAAAGGACTTTGCATTATTTGAAAAAAATTATTTACTACAAAATCAATATGTTGAAAATGCACCAAAACCAGTACAAAAATATAAAGGGAAAACACTTGAAGATATTAAAAGTGAATTAGGACTTAAATAATTAGTAATACAATTTATTAGGCTTGTAGACAAATTGGAATTCGTTCCATGTCTACAAGTTTTTTTTGTATAATAAAAAATTATTTTTTGCTTATGAAAAATAGACAGGACTTTACCTGATTATATTAATGTTATGTGTAATAAATAGCAGATAATAAAGCTGTCCATAAAAAATAGAATAAAAAAATCTTTAAACATTATAACGTTATATTGACTAATTGAAAAATAGATGTTATTCTACATTGGAATAATAAATAAGAAACTTGAAAACGAATTCAATTATTAATTTATTGGTTACTGAAAAGGATGAGGGAAATGAAAGATCATTTCGTACTGCAGAATGTAAAAATGATAAACGGAAGTTCTGTAGATATCATAGTAGAAAATAGAAAGATTGTTGACATTGTAACTGCTGGAACTGGAAATGGTCAGAACTTAGTTGATTACAATCACAAAGTATATGTTTCTAGCGGTTGGATTGATATGCATGTCCATGCATTTGCTGAATTTGAACCGTATGGAGATGATGTCGATGAGATTGGCTATAAAACAGGGGTAACAACAATTATTGATGCCGGTAGCACAGGCGCAGATAATTTAACAAAATTAGTGAATAGCTGTAAAAGTTCAAAAACAAATGTTTTCGCCTTTTTGAATATTTCACGAATTGGTTTAGAACGAATTGATGAGTTATCAAATCTTAATTGGTTGGATGAAGAACTACTCATCAAAACAATTGCAGAACATAAAGATTTTATCGTCGGGCTGAAGGCAAGAATTAGTAAAAGTGTAGTAGGTTCAAACGGTGTAGAACCGTTAAAAATAGCACGCAAGTTTTCTAAAGAAACCGACTTACCGCTTATGGTTCATATTGGCTCAGGACCACCAAATATTAATGATGTACTAGATTTACTTGAAAATAAGGATATTATTACGCATTACTTAAATGGTAAATCAAATAATTTGTTTGATGAAAGTGGAAGACCTCTTCCTAAGCTATTAGATGCAATCGATCGTGGTGTACATTTAGATGTAGGTCACGGCAATGCAAGTTTCTCTTTCAAAACGGCAATGCATGCTAAAGAATATGGAATAAAATTCAATACAATTAGTACTGATATTTATCGAAAAAATCGATTAAATGGCCCAGTTTATAATATGGCAAATGTTTTAACTAAATTTTTATATCTAGGTTACTCTTTAGAAGAAATCATTAATGCCGTTACTGTAAATGCAGCAAAATGGCTTAAGAAACCTGAACTTGGAAGAATTTCAATCGGAGATCTCGCAAACCTTACACTGTTTACAGTCGAGGATGAGCAAACATCTTTAATTGATTCTGAAGGTGATGAAAAAATAACAGAACAAAAAATCGTCGTAAAAGGAGTGGTTATTAATGGAGAACACATTGAATGCTAAATATGGTTTAAAAAGAGTGATTAATGCAAGTGGTAGAATGAGTATACTTGGTGTTTCTGCTCCTACAGACACAGTTATGGAAGCTATGAAAACTGGCGGACAAAATTATGTTGAAATTTCAGACTTAGTTGATAAAGCTGGGGCTCATATTGCAGGGTTACTTAAGTCTGAAGCAGCGGTTGTAGTTAATTCAGCTTCAAGTGGGATTGCTCTTTCAGTAGCTGCAATTGTTACTGAAGGTAACCGCCGTAAAAGCGAGAGATTACACCAAGAACCAATTCAAAAAAATGAAATTGTCATGCTTAAAGGACATAACGTCCAGTATGGAGCTCCTGTTGAAACAATGATTTTCCTTGGTGGAGGTAAATTAGTGGAAGTTGGCTATGCTAACGAAGGTAAAGCTGAGCATATTGCTGATGCGATTAATGAAAATACTGCTGCTGTCTTATACGTTAAATCTCACCATGCTGTTCAAAAGAATATGATATCAGTTGAAGAAGCTTGGGAAGTAGCAAAGGCAAAAAATGTTCCATTAATAGTAGATGCTGCTGCTGAGGAAGATTTAGAAAAATATGTAAAAGTTTCCGATTTAGCGATCTATAGTGGTTCAAAAGCGATTGAAGGACCTACTTCAGGTATCGTAGCTGGTAAGCAAAAATATATCGATTGGTTAAAAGTGCAATTGCACTGTATCGGTAGAAGTATGAAAGTTGGAAAAGAAACAACTTTTGGACTGTTACAAGCATTGGATGAGTATTTCGTCAAAACAGATAATAGTGAAAATGAAAAAGCTAGTTTACAAGTTTTAAAATCACTTGAGTCAATCGATGGATTAAAAATAACAATTGTACAAGATGAAGCTGGACGCGCGATTTTTAGAGCTCGAATTCAAATAGACCCGGTTGTAACTAATACAACTGCAAAAGAAGTTAATGATCAACTGAGAAATGGTAATATTGCGATTTATACTCGAGATTATGGCGTTCGCCAAGGCTTTTTCGATATCGATCCACGACCATTACAAGCAGATGATATTTATGTAATTGAAGCTAGGTTAAGAGCAATTTTAGGGGGAAATGAATAATGACAAATATTGAAAAACGTTTTTATAAAAACCGTGTAGCACTAAATGTATTAGCTAATAGTATTGAAAATGCAGTTGAGGTTTTTGAAGCAGCAGAAGGACATGTGTTAGTAGGAGTTCTTTCAAAAGATTACCCTACTGTCGAGGCTGGGGTATCAGCTATGAAGGAATATGGTGAAGCTATTGATGAGGCTGTATCGATTGGACTTGGAGCTGGAGATAACAGACAAGCAGCAGTTGTAGCTGAAATCGCAAAATATTATCCAGGCAGCCATATTAATCAAGTATTTCCTGCAGTTGGAGCAACACGCGCTAATTTAGGAGAAAAAGATAGCTGGATTAATTCACTTGTATCACCAACAGGTAAAGTAGGATATGTAAATATCTCTACAGGTCCTGTGAGTGCAGCTAGTGAAACAGCGATTGTACCAATCAAGTCTGCAATTGCTTTAATTCGCGACATGGGTGGTAATGCAATTAAATATTTCCCAATGAAAGGGTTAAAGCATGTTGAAGAGTACCGTGCTGTAGCTAAGGCTTGTGGGGAAGAAGGATTTGCTTTAGAGCCTACTGGTGGAATTGATTTGGAAAACTTTGAGGAAATTTTAGAAATCGCTTTACAAGAAAAAGTATCAAAAATTATTCCGCACGTTTATTCTTCTATTATTAATGAAGAAACTGGAAAAACTAATCCTGAAGATGTAAGAAAATTATTAGCAATTACTAAAAATTTGGTTGAAAAATATGCGTAAACAAATCGTTGCTTTTGGAGAAGTAATGATGCGATTGCAGGTGCCAGGGTATGAACTACTGGCACAGGCTAACGCATTACAATATTCGTTTTCAGGAACTGGAGTGAATGTTGCTTCTGCAATGACAAAGCTTGGACATGACGGATTTCTCGTTACAAAATTACCTAATAATCCATTAGGTGATGCGGCAATTGCTTTCTTACAACGATTAGGGGTAAATCGAAACTATATTTCTAGAGGTGGTAAATATCTTGGACTTTACTTTTTAGAAAATGGATTTGGACAACGCGCTAGCCGTGTAACCTATACGAATCGATTAGAAAGTAGTTTTAATACTGCTTCACTTACCGATTATGATCTGGACTTAATTGCTAAACAAGCAGATGTTATTCATTTTTGCGGAATTACACTAGCAATGACGGATGATGTTCGAGAAACGATGAAAATTCTTGCTAAAAAAGTAAAAGAAAATGGTGGATTAGTTTGTTTCGACTGTAACTATAGACCATCTCTATGGGATGGTGGATACGAAAAAGCAAAACCACATTATGAAGACATGCTATCATTAGCAGATATCGTCATGATGAATGAAAAAGATGCAATGTATGTGTTAGGAATGGAGACAGTTGAAACTTCTAGAGAAGCACAGCTAAAGGATCTAATTCCACAAGTAGCAAATCGATATAATCTAAAAACAATTGCTGGAACGCATCGTTCGATAAACAGTGACAATACGCACTCACTTATGGGCTACATATACACGGATGGAGAGTTTTCTTTCTCTGAAAATATTTCATTTTCTGTATATGATCGTATTGGAGCTGGAGATGCTTATACTAGTGGCATTTTACATGGCGAGTTGGCTGGTTTTTCACCTAATAAAACGGTAAAATTCGCAGCTGCAGCGGGAATGTTAGCATGTACGATCGTCGGGGATACCCCTATGTCAACAGAAGATGACATTCTTTCATCAATGGCTGGAACAATTGATGATATTAAGCGTTAGAGGAGAGGAAAGGGAATGAATGTGAATCGTAAAAAAGGACCATTGTATTTGCAAATAAAAGAAATGATTAAGGATCGAATTTTACATGGAGTTTATCCAATTCACTCAAACATTCCCTCTGAACCTCAATTAGAAGAAGAATTTAGTGTTAGTAAAATAACGATTAGAAATGCTATTAAAGAGCTTGTTCAAGAAGGATACTTAGAAAAGAAAAGTGGTAAAGGGACAAAAGTTATTGCAAATGTTACAAGTGCAAAACTTTCAAAAGGAAAACGTTTTACAGAATTATTAGTTGAAGAAGGACATCATATTACAAAAAAAGTGCTAAGTATCAAAAAGCCTGAAATAGCAACGGAATCAATACCGTATTCTTTATTTGGTAATAAATATGTCCAAATTGAGCGAATTTATTTGCTGGAAAATGAACCTTATATTCACTTTACGCACTATATTTCATTAGAAGTAACAGATGAGGAAATAGAAGAAATACAGTTTAGTTCGTTATATCGCTTCTTAGAAGAAAATAATATTCGACTTGAATCGTTTCGAGATGAGTTTGCAGTAGCAGTTGCTCCAGATCATGTTTGCGAAATATTAAATTTAGAAAATGGAACAACAACATTAAAAAGAATTCGTCGCTCTAGTGATGAAGATGGAAATGTTTTAGAGTTTAGTGAGGCTTACTATAATACTGCTAAACAAAATTACATTGTAACTTACAATGATTCAACGCAGTAAGTTTCCTTCTTTGTTTAAAATGTAAGCGATTTCTAAGGGAGAGTGTTTAGGATGGATTTATATTTAATCGCCATTACTTTAATAGCGATCGTAATCGTTATTTTAGGTGTATCATGGTGGAAATGGCATGCATTTATTAGTTTATCAGTAGCCGGCCTTTTTCTAGCAATTTTTTCAGGTGTACCAATGGACAAGATCGTTACAGCATATGAAACAGGAGTAGGGGCTGTTCTTGGGCATCTTGTTGGAATTTTAGCTTTAGGTACAATCTTAGGAAAGATGATGTCGGATTCAGGTGCAGGTATGCAAGTAGCTGATTTCTTTATCAAAAAATTTGGCGTGAAAAACCTGCCATGGGCGATGCTTCTTTCTGGCTTTATTATTGGGATACCAGTGTTTTTTGAAGTAGGTCTAGTAATCTTACTACCTCTTGTTATCTCAATACGCAAATCTACTAATTCAAATATTTTATTAATTGGTATTCCAGTTCTTGCTGGTCTATCAATTGTACACGGGTTAGTTCCACCACATCCTGGGGCTATGACAGCAATTGGTATTTATAATGCAAACTTAGGACATGTCCTTCTTTACTCATTAATCATTGCTTTTCCAACAGCAATTATTGCTGGACCAATCTTCTCTAAATGGATTCATAAACGTGTAATACCTATTGGAGAACCTGAATTAATTAGAGTAGAAACGAAATCAAACGCACTACCAAGTACTGGCGTATCATTCTTTATCATTTTACTACCTGTATTACTAATGGTATTAACAGTCATAACGCCATATCTTTCTTTACCTGAAGCAATTGGTAAATTTTTCATCTTAATTGGTAGTCCAGTTATCGCTCTATTAATCTCTTGTTTTGCAGCATATTATTTACTAGGTTATCGTCAAGGAATGGACAAAACATTAATAAAGAAATTAACGGAAGAATGTCTATTACCATTAGCTTCAATCATTCTAATTATCGGAGCAGGTGGAGCATTTAAGCAAATTCTAATTGAAAGCGGTGTAGGTACTGCGATTGCAACAATGTCAGAGCAAATGTCATTATCACCAATCGTGCTTGCATTTTTAGTAGCTGGTTTAATTCGAATTGCTACAGGCTCAGCAACTGTTGCATTAACAACAGCAGCAGGGATCGTTTCACCAGTAGTGCAGCATATGACTGGTGTTAATTTAGAATTACTAGTAATCGCAACTGGAGCTGGTTCACTAATGTTTTCACATGTAAATGACGCAGGCTTCTGGTTAGTAAAAGAATATTTAGGTTTAACTGTAAAAGAAACATTTAAAACGTGGACAGTAATGGAAACGCTTCTTTCTTTTATAGCGTTTGGACTAACTTTGGTTCTAGATATATTTATTTAATGAAAAAGGGAAGTTTCGTTGAGAGACTTCCTTTTTATATTGTAATTAAGTTTGAGAGAATTACGAAAACAATATGTAGATTATTCATAAAGCTGTGAACTTTGTACATAAAGCGTGGGTTTGTGTTCGTAAAGCACGGAACTTTGCCCATAAAGCACAAAATTATGGTCATAAAGAACGGTATTATGCCTGAAATGCACGGCAATTAAGTTCATAAAGCACAAATTTACGTTCATAAAGAAAACTCACTGCAAAAATAACTAGTGAGTTTTCAATTTAATTGTATTTAGTTTAGAGTAAACCCCTTATTAATGATTATTGAAGTCTAAAGGACGCAAGCTTGCTTCGATCTCAGCTCGATTAGGTTCAAGAAATGGAGGCAATGCTAGTCGTTCCCCTAAAGTATCAATATGCTCATCGACGTCAAATCCTGGTGTATCTGTTGATAATTCGAATAAAATATGATTTGGTTCCCTAAAATAGAGCGCTTTAAAATAATATCGTTCAACTTTACCCGAGTTCATGATGCCAAGTGAATTAATTTCTTCTGCCCATTTGTCGTATTCTTCAATGTTTGGTACTCGAAATGCAACATGGTGTACACTACCGCGGCCAGGTCTTGCTCTAGGTAGATCAGGTCTTTCTTCTAAGTGCACCTCTGCCCCTGCACCGCCTAAACCTATTTTATAAACTTCTATATTTGCGAAGTTTCCATCTAATGAAGGATATGTACCAACAAGCTTAAATCCTAATACTTCTGTTAAGATTCTACTAGTAGGAGAAGAATCTTTTACAGTTAAAGTTACTGGACCTAAACCAAGAATTCCATGTTCAGTTGGAATATCCGATTGATTCCAAGGAGTACCTGGTGCAACTCCAGTTTCTCCGTTATCGGCTACTAAAATTAAACTTGTTCCTTCAAAGTCTCTAAATGCAAGTGTATCGCGATTTGCCCTTTTACTAATTTGGTCATGTGAGATGTTCAGCTTAGTAAAGCGATCTTTCCAATAATTTAATGAGTCAGTGGTTGCTACTCTTAATGAAGTTGAAGATATTATAGAATGACCTGGATAGGAATTTCCTATATTAGGAATGTCAAAAAAGGTAATTTCCGTCCCAGGATTTGCTTTAGCATCTCCATAAAATAAATGATAACTAGATGTATTATCTTGATTTACAGTTTTCTTAACAAGTCTCATACCTAGAATCTTCGTATAAAACTCATAATTCTTCTCAGCCATTCCAGTCAGTAGTGAAACATGATGAATTCCTAGTAATTCCACTAAAATCACGTCCTTTTTAAAATTTAATCGGATATTCCTTATGTATAAATAAAAATTGTTTAGAGTTAAAGGTGAACTTTATGTTAAACTGTTATCTAATAATTATAATATTCAGATAAATACATTGGAAGGAGGAATAAAGATTTGTACTTTGGTTATTTATTAATTCTACTTTCTGCAACAGCGTTCGGATTAATGCCTATTTTTGCGCTCTATGCATATGATCAAAATATAAGTGTTAATACATTATTATTTTTAAGATTTACTTTTGCAGCAATCATGTTCTTTAGTTACTTAGTTTTTACTAAAAAACTAGTAACAATTACGAAAAAGCAATTATTATTGTTCATTTTATTAGGTGGAATATTATACATGCTTCAATCGAGTTTCTATTTTAGCTCGGTCAAATACATACCAGCTTCATTAGCAGCTTTAATCCTTTATTTATATCCGGTTTTTGTTGCACTTCTATCTTTTCTAGTAAATAAAGAACAATTTACGAAAACGATAACGATCTCAATTTTATTATCTTTAATTGGAATTATACTAGTATTAGGAACTCCTGCAGAAAATATTAATCTATTTGGAATCATATTGGCTTTATCTGCAGCTGTTGTTTACTCAATCTACATAATTGTTGGTGGAAGGGTTTCTTTGGAAGTGCCTCCTTTAGTGACAAGTGCTTATATTTCATTATTTGCTTCCATTTCATTTTTTCTAGTTGGGATGTCCACAAGTTCAATTCATATTCATTTAAAATTTGTTGGTTGGCTTTCTATTTTAGGCATTTCAATTATTTCGAGTGTCATAGCAATGAGTGCATTTTTCACTGGTGTTAAACTAATTGGTCCAACTAAAGGTGCAGTATTGAGTATGGTTGAACCTGTAGTGACAATTATGTGTTCAACTATTTTATTTCATGAAAATATGAGCTTATTTCAACTACTTGGTGGCACCGTAGTATTAGGTGGTGCATTACTAGTTGTTGTAACTTCTGAGAAGAAAAAGATTGTTGAGAATAAAATGGATTTTTAAAAGTATTATGATAAAATGTATTAATAATATTAGTTTGAAAATTTGGGACTGCGATTGCGGTTCTTTTTACTATGTAAGGAGTTAGATTATGTTTGAACTGAAATTAAAAAATGAAGAAGTAGTAACCATTCGTCAAGCAACAAGCAGTGATGCTAGAACAATCATAGATTTTTATAATATCGTTGGCGGAGAAACAAATTTCCTATCATTTGGTGGAAATGAGTTTAAAAGAGAAGAAGAAGAGTATAAGACATATTTGGAAGACACGCTTAATGAAAAGAACTCAGTTATATTATTAGGTACTATAAATGATCAAATAATAAGTATCGCTTCAATTAACTCTAGTCAAAAACAACGAACAAAACATGTAGGTACTTTAGGGATTGTCATAAAAAAAGAGTATTGGGGAATAGGGTTAGGAAAGTTATTAATGCAATCATTAATTGATTGGGCTAAGGAAAATGAAATCACTCGAAAAATTCAATTAGTTACAAGTGAAAATAATCTTAAAGCTATTCAATTATATAAAAATTTAGGATTTGAAATCGAAGGAATAATGAAGGAAGATACATTTATTAATGGGGAATATTGTAATACATTAATGATGGGCCTATTTATTAAATAAACAAAAGATAACTCAGTACATTCTAAAATCCCATTTAAAAAACGGATGAAGCATCAATCATGTACTAAAGAGTATCCTATAATTAAGCAATTTTAAAGGTGTAAATATGATAAAAGATTTATTTCTTAATTTTTCATTGTTAATATTTTTCTTAATAGGCTTTAATCGATTACAAAATTTTTTAAGACAAAGATATCAAAGAGACTTTCCAGTTTTTGTTGGTATAATTCATGGGATATTTGGTATTATATTAATATTTTTTGGAATGAAAATTTATGAAAATAACATATTAGATTTAAGACAGCTTGCCATTTTAACTGCTGCATATTTTGGAGGATTAAGAGCTACGATCATTACAGGTGTGATGCTTATAGTCTTTCGTTTTTCATACTTCGGTGTGAGTGATGGTTCTATTTATGCTTGTATTACAATCTCGATCAGTGCAATTGTCAGCGGATTTCTAAATAGATGGCTCAAATCATACTGGCTTAAGTGGTTCAGTATGATTACCTTTTTAGTGCTATTAAGTTGTTTTTTCTTTGTCTATCAAACGATTGAATATTCAAATTCAGTTTTTCCAATCATGCCAATTTACGAAATGTCGCTTATTTTAGGGGGCGTGTTTATTGCTGCTTTTATCCACTTCTTAAATAAAAGTGACAAATTAAAGCTTGCATTAAAAGAAAGCGAAGAAAGCTATCGAACATTAATAGAGACTTCTCCTGATGGCATATTTGTCCAAATTGACGGCATTATAAAGTTAGCTAATCAAAAAGCAGCATCACTCCTTGGTGCAAAATCTCCGTCTGACTTAATTGATCTTAATGTTTTTGATTTGATTGAACCAATTGGTTTAACGGAATCTTATGATCGATATTATCAATTTATGAATGGAGATCAAAAGCAGGACCATAAGGAAAGTACATATATCCGATTAGATGGGTTGAAAATTGATTTTTCTTTTTCTAGTTCTAAAGTAATTTACCAAGGGCAATTAGCAACCATGGTTAGTTTTAGAGATATTTCTGAACAAAAAGAGTCACAACGTAAACTGCAGCATGCAAATCACTTATTACACAAACTATCAATCACAGACGGATTAACTGGATTAGCGAATAGACGTTATTTTGATGAAATATTTAAAGTTAAGTGGAACGAGGCGTTAATGAATCAAACTCCGATTTCATTAATTCTCATTGATATTGATTCATTTAAAAAATTCAATGATACTTATGGACATTTAGAAGGGGATAAATGTCTGCAGTTGGTCGCAAATATAATATCTAAAAATTTGCGACGAGAAGAGGACTTTTCTGCAAGATACGGCGGTGAAGAATTCATTGGGATTCTATCAGGTCTATCTGAAGAAGAATCGATCGTCATTGCAGAAAGTATACGAGAGAGAATCATAGATTTAAAGATTCCAAATATAAACTCTTTAGCAATCCCATTTGTTAGTACAAGCATTGGATTAGTTAATTTAGTACCAAACGAGTCATTGCATTTTGTTGATGCTATAAATTTTGCGGATAAAGCATTGTACGAGGCTAAAATGAATGGTAGAAATCAAGTAATCGTGTATTCAGTAGGTACTGAAGTGTCATTTAATAAATAGATATAAAGCCTTGGGATTTACTATTCACAAGGCTTTTAAATTAAATATAGTTTTTAGAAACACGTAAACGATCTAATACGATGTGTATCAATGCCAAAGAAAATCCATCTCCAGCCAATCCATCTCCAGCCAGCAACTGAAGTTCTTCCTACGAAGGTTGGAAAATACCAAAATTGTTCTCCATTATTCAACCAAACATAAGTATTTCTAAATCGACATCCAGCAATTGCACCTGGATCAACCGCGAATGCTGTAGCCTGAGTTTGTGCCGGAGTAAATGAAGGTGGTGGTGCTGTTGGCTGACCTTGGCCTCCACCTCCGCCACCCGGTTGTCCCGGAAATCCACCTGGATGCCCCGGAAATCCGCCTGGTTGTCCTGGGAAGCCTGGAAATGTTCTATATTGAGGGAAAAAGTTCATTGTATCAACTCCTTTTTAGTTTAATCCCTATTAAAGTATGAAATTTAATATGATTTGTTTGGGCGGATGGTCAAATATCCATAAATCACTAAAAGAAGAAGAATCTGAGCCATTCTTCTTTTTTTGACGTTTTTCCAAAAATGATCATCCAGATAAAAACTCATTTTTTACTCTAAAGAGTAATTATTTTACTTTTCAGAGTAAAAATACTTGCTTAATTCTGTAAATTCGAATAAATTATACTTAAAGGAGGAGAAAAATGGAAAATTTACGCTTGAACGTTTCGTTGTTACGCCGTAGAGTACCAAATTTAACTAGTTCAGCAAAATCTGTTGGACTTAGACCAGCAACAGTATCAAATTTATGTACCGGGAAAATTCCAATTGGCAGGTCAGAAGTAAGAACATTAGTTGCTTTAGCTACATTAGCAGAATGTACTTTGGATGAACTAATTATTAGAGGGGAGAAGATTGAGATGATTGAAACTGGGATTAAAACGCTTGATTTATTTGCTCCATTAGTAAAAGGCGGTACAGTAGGATTGGTTGCAAGACCAGGTATGGGTCAACTAGTCGTATTAGCGGAAATGTTTTATAAATTAAAAAAAGATTCATATTTTACGATTTTATTAAAGCCAGAAGGTGAGCATCCAGATTTAGACGCTATTAAAGCTGATATTAATTTGGTGTGTAATACAATTGATGAAGTGTATGACACGATTGCAAAAACAGGAAAAAATGTAGATATTGCTTTTGCAGCAGATCGTTCAAATGTCATTTCGGGTGAAATTAACCGACTTCAACAAAGATTAGCTGATATTGGGATTGAAGATGTAACGACTTTTTTAGTTGACTTAAAGGGAGAAGCGGTGGATGAAGATTTCCCTTATGGACCACTCGAAACATTATGGCAGTTTGATGCGGACTTAGCTTTTAGACATAAATATCCTGCAATTAATCCTATTCAATCAACTTCTACAGTATTGGAAGATCATCAACCAGAACAAGCCCACAACCAAGTACAAAAAGCAGCGCAGAAATTACTCCGAAGATATCGTGAACTAAGATCATTAGTAACAGTTCATGGAATCGACTCAATACCTGAACATGAAAAATTAACATATAAACGTGGTGAATTACTTGAAGCCTATTTAACACAACCATTATTTGTAGCCGAAGAATTCACTCGTATAAAAGGTGCATCTGTAAATTTGCAAAATACTCTACAAGATGTGAAAAAACTACTAGATGGTGCATACGATGATCTAGAAGTAGAGAAGATGAATTTTATTGGAAGTCTGTAGTAAATTATAATCATTTATTAGTGTGGCGCAAATTGTATGTGTCACACTTTTTTGTACTTAAACTTCGATTTATAATGTAACTGGTATATAATTTAAGAATTATTTAAGAATTTAATAATAAGCAATTAACTTCTCTGAAATATACTAATGTCATAAAAAATATAGTGGGTAGTCTAATTACTCGTTCATCATTATTTGAAAGTTGGAGTCTATTTTGTCGATTCGAAAAAGGTTAATCTTATCTAATATTGCAATGATTGTTATACCGATTTTTTCATTTATCCTGATCGAGATCCTGCTTGGTGTATTTTATTATAAAGTGTTGGATCCGAAATTTAATAATCATCCGCCACATTCATTTTATTTCTTTCGTTTTGGTATAATTGTCCCAATTTTTGCCATTACAAATGGAGTACTTTCATATTTTGTTTCAAGAAGTATATTAAGACCGGTGAAGAATCTAACTAATGCCGCTAAACATATAAGTGAGGGTAATTTAGATGTTGAAGTAAAGCCATTAAACAAAGATGAACTTGGACAATTAGCGGTTAGTTTTGAATTAATGAGACGAAATCTAAAAGAGTCAGCTGAAATTCAGAAGAAATATGAAGAGAATCGAAAAGAACTAATTGCAAATATATCACATGATCTGAAAACACCAATTACTTCAATAAAAGGGTATATTGAAGGGATTAAAGATGGTGTAGCGAATACACCAGAGAAAATGGAGCGATATATCGAAACAATCTATTTGAAAACTTTGGATATGGACCATTTGATTAATGAATTATTTCTTTATTCAAAGTTAGATTTAAAAAGAGTGCCTTTTCATTTTGAAGAAGTAAATATATATGACTATTTAGTAGATAGTATTGAGGAGCTAAAATTTGATTTAGAACCAATCAATGTAAAAATTATCTTCAGTAGTAATGTGGATTGCAAAAAATGTATTATTCTTATGGACCGAGAGCAATTTAAACGTGTTATGACAAATATTATTCAAAATAGTTTGAAGTACATGGATAAAGATGAGAAACTAATTTCGATAAATTTAAACGAAAATCAAGAAAAAATCACAATACAATTTCATGATAATGGTAAAGGAATATCTAAAGAAGCCCTTCCGTTTATTTTTGATCGCTTTTACCGCGCTGATCCTTCAAGAAATTTAACAACAGGTGGTACTGGTTTAGGTCTAGCCATCGCAAAAAGAATAATAGAAGAGCACGGTGGAGAAGTATGGGCAGAAAGTGAAATTAGTGAATATACAAATATATTCCTATCATTAAATAAGAAATTGATAACAAAGGTGACAGAATGAAAAAGGTTTTAATCATTGAAGATGACCAAAGTATCGCATTATTACAAAGAGATTATTTAGAGATTAATGAATTTGAAGTTGAAATTGAATCTAATGGAAGAAGCGGGCTTCAAAAAGCTTTAACGAATGAATTTGATTTAGTTATTCTAGATTTAATGCTACCTGAAATGAATGGCTTTGAAATATGCAAGAAAATACGCGAAAACAAAGATATTCCAATTCTAATTGTATCAGCCAAAACAGAGGATATCGATAAAATTAGGGGGTTTGGTTTAGGAGCGGATGATTTTATCGTGAAACCATTTAGCCCAAGTGAACTAATAGCTAGAGTAAAAGCTCATCTATCTAGGTATCAGCGATTAGCAAGTAAAGGCCAAATAAATGAAGATGAACTTCAAATCAGAGGACTTACGATTCAAAAGGATTCAAGAAAAGTTCTCGTAAATGGAGAAGAAAAAATTTTCACGACAAAAGAGTTTAACTTACTTACTTTTCTTGCTTCAAATCCAAATAAAGTATTTAGCAAAGAATTATTATTTGATCGAATTTGGGGATTTGAAACAGTAGGGGATATATCGACAGTAACTGTTCATATTCGCAAAATACGTGAAAAAATAGAAGTCGACCCATCTAATCCAAACTTTATTGAGACAATATGGGGGGCTGGGTATCGTTTTAAAGATTAGACTCAAAAACAGTATTTTAAAGGGTTATCTCAGTGAGTGGGATGACTCTTTTTTTGATTGTAAATTTTGTTCATAGAACTAACCATTACACATTTTTTAATGGATTTAAAGAATAGGAGAAGTATAACGAATTTAAGTGAGCCTATCATATTAAGTCCAAATGAAACAAAAAACAAAGAAATTCCGATTGATCCATTTTTTGAAAATAAAGATTAAGGAGTTAAAGTTTTAAGACCAATTATTTATTATGAAATCGAAAATACGACAAATAAATTCATTCCTACAAACATGGTATGGATTAGTACGGGTGAATAAAGAACAAATAAATAAAGCGATAAAGTTTAGTAAAAATGCGGAAAAAGAAACTCACAGATAACGAAAGATTTCTGTGAGTTTCTTTTACATAAGACATCAAATTCTTTTCAGCATTATTTAAGAATTATTTAAGAAATCGATAATAGTAGTTTTATATCTTGCCACTATCATTAAAAGTATAAATCGATTAAAAACGGAGGTAAAAAATAGTGGTGAAAAAGAAAATGAATTTAACGAAAAAGAACATTCTAGTTAGCATACACGTTTTAGCAGTTTGTGCTTGGTTTGGTGGGACATTATGTCTAATCATTTTAGGTTTTTATTTGAGAAATGCTCAAAATTCAGAGCAACTTATTTATACATTATCAAGCATGCATATTATTGATGAAAATTTATTAAAATATCCGGCTTTAGCAACATTAATCACTGGTATTTTATTATCTAATTGGACACAATGGGGTTTAGTAAAATATTATTGGGTGGTTATTAAACTAACTTTAACTATTTTAGTTATATTTCTTGGTATCTTCTTTTTAAATGACTGGTTTTCATACTTAGTTAAGGCCGCAGAACATACCGGGATTGCTGCTCTTAAAGAAAGTAAATTCGAATCAACTTGGCTTTCAATCATTATAACGGGATTATTTAACATTAGCTGTTTAGCATTTATGACATTTATTACTTATTTTAAACCTTTTGGCAAAATTAAAAAAAATAAAATTGTCGCAGAAAGGTAAAAAAACATATATTTTGGGACTTTGTACAAGCATGAAGTAATACTATTCGGGTATTACTTTTTTTTTATAAAAAAAATGTAATATAAAATGAAAAATTAACCATTCTAACTATTATGTTTTGGTAGAAATTATATTGAAAGTAAACGGTTTATTCAATATGACATTTGTCATTAATTCTACATGACGCCTGCTACTACCACCCGCAAGATTAACTTATATAATTAGGATAATATAATAAAGTTTAGTCACCAACATATGGAAGGAACTTCTAAATGTCAAAAGAAAATCAAAAGAGTTTACGTAAACAAATTATGCCTTATGAAAAATCAAATTTAAAAGCTAGTATTTGGCAAATGATCAATACATTTATCCCATTTTTATTTTTATGGTTTATTGCTTTTAAAAGTATCTCTGTTTCAGTAGTACTAACGATCGTTATTGATGTTTTAGCAGCATTATTCTTAGTAAGGGTTTTTATAATATTCCATGATTGTTGTCATCAATCGTTTTTTAAGAATAAAACCGCAAATAAAGTTCTTGGGACGATTACAGGTGTTGTAACGCTATTTCCATTTAGTCAGTGGAAGCATAGTCATTCAATTCACCATGCAACAAGTGGTAATTTAGATAAGCGCGGAATTGGTGATATGTGGGTTTTAACAGTAGATGAATATGTTGCTGCTCCGTTCTGGACAAAGTTGCAATACCGTTTATATCGTAATCCACTAATCATGTTTGGTTTAGGGCCGATTTATATCGTGCTAATTTCAAATCGCTTTAATGCAAAAAATGCAAAATTAAAAGAAAGATTAAATACGTATTTAACGAATATTTTAATTGTTGGTATTTCTGCATTGTTTTGCTGGCAAATTGGTTGGGAAAATTATTTGTTAGTGGAAGGGCCGATCTTTTTCGTATCAGCAGTATTAGGAATTTGGCTTTTCTACGTGCAGCATCAATTTGAAGACTCTTATTTTGAAGAAGACAATAATTGGGAATATGTAAAAGCTGCTGTTGAGGGAAGCTCTTTTTATAAACTCCCAAAAATATTGCAATGGCTGACTGGTAATATTGGATACCACCATGTTCATCATTTGAGTCCTAGAGTACCGAATTACAATTTAGAGGAAGTTCACAATAATACACTTCCATTACAAAATGTGCCAACAATTACACTAAAAACAAGTTTTACTTCTTTAAAATTCCGACTTTGGGATGAAAATACAAAGCAGTTTGTAAGATTTAAAGATCTTAAAACAATTTATAAAGTAAACCGCGAAAGTTCAGACACTGTCTGAACTTTCGATGTATTCAATTTACAATTTAAAGATTAACTTTGTCTAAATGTGATAAGATTGTTAAAGAATGACATAATACGTCTGAATAAAGAGGTTAATCTATGTTTAAAAGATATTTAGTTTTCTTAAAAAGTACTGGAATTTCGCCATACATTTGGACAGTTCTAGGAATTTCACCATTTTATTTTATTTTTCTTTCGGCACATTCTACCTTAAGAATTGTAGTAGGAATTTTATTAACGATCTCATTTTTAATTATTTACCGATTGGCATACATATCACAAGGTTGGTCGATCTATCTTTGGTCATCCATATTAATTGTCATTTCCTTTTCAATGAATATACTTTTTAGTTATGTATATTTTGCTTTTTTTATAGCTTACATGATTGGAAAGAAGAAAAGTCGAGTTACTTTTTTAACTTTATATATCCTTCATTTAGTCATAACGACTATTTCGATTAACATTACAATAATTCTTCAAGAAGAATTATTAATTAGGCAGTTGCCATTTATAATCGTAACTTGGATCAGTGTAATCTTATTACCTTTTAGTCTATATAGCCGGAATGAAAGAGGGCAATTAGAAGAAAAGCTTGTAGATGCTAATAAACGTATTTCAGATCTTGTGAAATTAGAAGAGAGACAAAGAATTGCACGAGATTTACATGATACACTAGGTCAAAAACTTTCCCTGATAGGCTTAAAAAGTGACTTAGCAAGAAAGTTAGTTACGAAAGATCCAGAACTGGCTCAAAATGAATTAAAAGATGTACAGCAAACTGCCAGAACGGCCTTAAATGAAGTTCGAAAAATTGTTTCTCAAATGCGTGGAATTCGAATTAAGGATGAGCTAATAAGAATTAAACAATTTTTGCTCGCAGCGGAAATTACATTCGAGTGTAATGATACACTTCAACTAACAAATGTTTCTTTATTAACAGAGAATATAGTCAGTATGTGCTTAAAGGAAGCTGTAACAAATGTTGTAAAGCATAGTAGTGCTACACTATGTAGAATTTCGATTAAACAAATGAAAAATGAAATTATCTTCTCTGTTATGGATAATGGGGTTGGATGTACTTCTATTGAAAAATTTACGACAGGCTATGGATTAATCGGTATGAAAGAACGACTCGAATTTGTGAATGGAACACTAGATGTTAACTGTGAAAATGGGATGACATTAATTATGAGAGTTCCAATAGATGTAAAACAAATTGAAGTGGAGGACTAAAATGATTAGGATTGTTATCGCCGAAGACCAACGAATGCTTTTAGGAGCGCTTGGTTCTTTACTTAACTTAGAAGATGATATGGAAGTAATAGGTCAAGCCTCAAACGGAGAAGAAGCAGTAAAACTTGTTAAGCAATTACAACCGGATATTTGCATTATGGATATCGAAATGCCAAGTAAAACGGGCCTTGAAGCAGCAGAAGAATTAAAAGCATTCGATTGTAAAGTCATGATCCTCACAACTTTCGCAAGGTCTGGTTATTTCCAAAGAGCATTAAAAGCAGGCGTAAAGGGATATTTACTAAAGGATAGCCCAAGTGAAGAGTTAGCAAGCTCAATTAGAAGCATCATTTCAGGAAAGAGAATTTATGCTCCTGAATTAATGGATGATGTTTATGCAGAAGAGAATCCGTTGACTGATCGTGAAAAAGAAGTTTTAGAACTTGTAGCCGATGGTAAAAATACACAAGAAATTGCAGATGAATTAAGTTTGAAAACTGGTACCGTAAGAAATTATATTTCTATGATTTTAGACAAATTAGAAGTGAAAAATAGAATCGAAGCTATTAAACAATCGAAAGAAAAAGGCTGGTTTAAATGAGGATAGAAGAGCAGGTATAGTAGGGAATTTTTATAACCTACTAAATCCTGCCCTCCCTGTACTGATTTAGTTTCCAGCTTTTTTTGTTGCTTTTTTTCTAGAATTTGATTTCCTTTTTCCTGTTTTTCTTAGCTCTTTAAAGAATTCGTCTAGTTCTTGATTGAACTTATCTGTTTCTTCTAAGAATAAGAGATGACTACTATTATAAAATGGAACGAATTTAGAACCTTTAATTCTTGATTGGATAAATTCACCAGCCTCTAATGGAAAGAATCCATGGCTGCCGAAGCAAATTAACGTAGGTATATCTACGTTACAAAGTGTATCACGATAATCTACTGCAGTTTGATTAAAGACTATTGTGCTTGCAATTGCTGCAGGTAACTTATTCATTTCCTTTAAAATCCATTTATGCTCCTTTGGATTAGGTTGATCCATAAACATACCATATATAAAATCGCTATTAAATTGGTTTTGATCTTCTTGAATCGATTGCATGACATTTTTTAATATCGTAAAATCAAATGCTCCAAACTCCCAATCCGGCCAAATATAATCAGATGCAGATTGATCAACTACTGTTAAAGCTTTAATATTTTTAGTTCCAAATTGATTCACATAATCCCACAACACAAAAGCACCCATTGACCAGCCTACTAATATTACATCTTTTAAATCTAATTTTTCGATAAAGCATTTTAAATCTTTAGCATACTGTGCAACTGTATGACCATATTGTACTTTTGAAGATTTTCCATGTGCTCTTAAATCTAATGTAATAACTCGATAATTTTTACTAAAATACGGTACTTGTTTATGAAAGAACTTACTACTCATCATAACTCCGTGAACAAATAGGACAGTTTGACCTTCTCCATGATCTTCATAATAGAGCTTTGTGTGTGAATCAAGTTCAACATATGCCAATTAAATCGCCCCCATTGGCTTATAGATTAGTTTCTTTCTTATATTATTTCTTTCAAGAAAAATTCATGACAAAGCCGACTTCTTTATATATAGCTGTTTTGAAAAAATATACAGATTCATTAAAAAAAGAGTAGTAGTTATTAAAAAAATCTATTGCAAAGTTTGACGATTTAAATTTGGAAAAAATAGAAAATATGATAAAATTCAGATAAATAATAAATCGAAATACATAAAACTGTCTAGGATGTGAAATAGAGATCAATGTATTTTTTATTCTGTTGATCTGTTCTTTTCTTTTCATGTAAGTTAGGCGTCTATGAAAAAACATCGAAATCTATTATTAATACTTAAAAAGGAGAGAAATAGATGACTGTAAAAGAAGGATTTATTGAAGTAATTGGTGGGAAAGTATGGTATCAGATTCATAACATGGATTCTAAAAATACACCTGTAATTGTTTTACATGGTGGGCCTGGTTCATCGCATTATTCAATGCAAGGTCTAGATATATTAGCAGAAGATCGCCCAGTTATTTTTTATGACCAGTTAGGCTGTGGAAAATCTGAGCGTCCAACAGACACTTCATTATGGAATATAGATAGATTTGTGGAAGAATTAGGGCAAATCCGGGAAGGACTTTCACTTGATGAGTTTCATATTCTCGGCCATTCATGGGGAACGACTTTAGCTGCAGCTTATTATTTATCGAGACCAGAAGGAGTCAAGAGCATAGTCTTTTCAAGTCCTTGCTTAAGTGCGCCATTATGGGCGGAAGATCAGGATCGTAATCGAAAGCTACTTCCACTTGAGGTACAAGAAACTTTAAAAAGCTGTGAAGAGAATGGAACAACAGAATCAGAAGAATACAAGGAAGCAACTTCCATTTTTAATAAGCATTTTGTTTGCAGATTAGACCCATATCCAGAATTTCTAAAAGAGGGTAGACATTACAGAAATTCAGAAGTTTACAATATAATGTGGGGGCCATCAGAGTTTCATGTAACTGGAAACTTAAAGAGTTTTGACTGTACTTCACAATTACAAGACATACATGTACCAACAATGTATACTTGTGGACGATTTGATGAAGCAACTCCTGAATCTACAAAATACTTCAGTACACTAACTCCAAATGCTAAGTTTCACGTATTTGAGAAGAGTGCACATATGCCATATGTTGAAGAACAAGATGAATATGTTAAAGTGATTAGTAGTTTTTTCAATGAAGTAGACTTAGAAAACTAATGAAATATAGATAAAACGCATGGATATTTCACCATGCGTTTTTATTATAGGTTCATTTTTTAGAAATCGTTAAGTAATCTTGAAAATTTATTATTATTAGAATTGTCAGAAATATCCAGTCGTAATTTTCCATATATTCATCATAGATTTAGAATGATAGTGAATTAACGAACGCGTTGTCGTCTGATCCATTGAGTAGCAACCCATTTTTCTCCACTAATAACAGGGTTACCCGCATGTAGTGTTAGTTCATTAATCGTTTCATCCTGATAAAAATATTCAAAGTATAAAGCTGTGCCTTTTTTTGCTGTAACCGAATAGTTAAGAGAAGGAAAAATTGTTTCGCCGCCTTCTTCTACATCATTTAAATAGAGAATAAGCGTACTAATTCTATTATTATTCGTTCGGTTATTGGAAAAGTAATCGAAATGCGGCTTATACTGTTGCCCAGGTTCATAATGAAGAATTTGTAAAGGTTCTGCATGTTCGATTGGAATATTCATTATTGTTTCGATTCGTTTTTCAACTCGTTTGATCAGTTCAGTTTCACTTTCATCGAAAAACATGCCACTGCTCGTTCGCATGTCATTTTCTTCGTGAGATAAGCCAATTTTTGACCGTTTCATGCGAAATTTCGCATGGCTAATTAGCTCATCACATTCATCATCACTTAAAACATTTCCAAGTAAAACGATGAGCGGTTCATCCTGTCGACTAATAATCTCGATATTTCGATCAATCGTTTGGATGATTGGACCTGAATGAGTAAAAATGGTTTGTTCGGTTTCCTTTAAATTACCTACCTCTAACATTTGTCACATCTCCCTGATTTCATTTGATTCAAATACGATTCATAATTAAAGTGGTTCATTGCCTAGAGCGAACTCTTCATAATCGGAAGAAAATGATATCCCCATAGCGGTCTTTCGATAAGTAACTGGAATCAATGTTTTTTGTAGAAAAAATTTAAGATTTCGACAAAATAATTGTTTTTTTTAAATAAATTCCCTACTGTATTAGGTTTTTCCTGCTAACTATTGAGTCATTTTAAATAAGATTTTATTAATGGGTTTAATTGATTTTTAATTATTGAAATCTTTATTAGCGGAAAATAACAGATTTTACTAATTATGAAGGATCATAGTTTAATGAATAATCTCAGAGTATGTGTATGTAGAAATTTGAAATGCACAATAAAAAAGGTCAGATAAGAAAATCTATCTTATCTAACCTGATTCAGTATTATTTCATGGGTTGTAAGGTTTTATAGCGATCTGCTGCTTTTTCATCTTCTGTTTTTGACGGTTTGTATTGATAAATTGCATCTTCCCAATCACCATACATTGGATTTGGAAGTTGTATATATTTAATTCCTAAATCTTTAGCGATTTTATCAACATTTTCTTTTCTAGTTTTTAAATCCGCTTTATAAAAAATATCAGATAAATCATTTGAATTATCTCCGATTAACATAACAATATCATGAGTTTTTGCAATTTCTGCCTGTCTTGGACCTTTTTGGGCAGTATCAGTTTTAAAGTACAAATGTTTATTATCGACGTTAGGTAAGTTATGTAATTTCATATTTCTTATTGTGTCATTGCGTGTTTTTTCTGGCCGATTTGTAAGATAAAAAATATCAACATTCATTTTTTTTGCAGTTAATAAAAAGTCTTTGGCACCTGGTATTAACTCAGCTTTTGCTAGGTGGATCCACTCATCCCATCCTTGGGGGTAAGAAGTATTATTTTTAATTGACCAGGCAGTATCAGGGGAGTTATCGAGTACAGTCTCATCAATGTCTAAAACGACAGCAGCAGGTTTAGCATTATTATTTAATTTATCACTTGCTTTCCTTTTAACCATTGTCTCGGCAAGTTCTTCTTTTGCTTGATTATAAATTTGAATTTGCAATGCCTTATTTTCAGCAGAGGTCTGAAACCAATTTGTGGACATAACATTATGCTCTTGTGTGCTTCGTTCAAATTCAGCTTTACTAAAACTAATACCTGCCAAAGAGCCAATTACAAATGCAGATAGGATCGAAATGGTAATTAAACTTTTTTTCATTTTATATTATCCTTTCATATTTACGTAATAAATAAGGGTGACTTATTAAATTAGAAAAATTACTTATCAAAGTTGGTATTACCAAAAGAAAGAATAATATGCGTTCTTCTTTTGGAAATTTCAATTACCGTAATAATTTATTTTTCTGAATATAATGAAAAAAATGATATGATATAAGGTGATGAGTTTTTACTAAAGAATCGAATTATTGTAGATATTCAAGGAGGTAAATAATGAATATACGTTTAGAAATCGTAACAAGAGAAAATTGGGAAAAAGCAATTAAACTTGGGGTTTCCAGAAACCAATTAAATTATGTCCCTTCAGTTGCTGTATCACTCGCAAAGATTTATATAAAACCTGATGGTGAAGATGTAGAATATATCCCATTTGCAATCTATGATGATCAAAAAATGGTTGGATTTATTATGCATGCCTTTGAAGAGAATACGACGAATAGTTTTTGGATCAATGGTTTTTTAATAGATAAAAAACATCAACGTAAAGGCTATGGAAAATTTGCGTTTGCTGAAATGGTAAACTGGATTAAAAATAAACATCCTCAATGCAATGAAATTCGATTAACAGTTCATAAAGATAATAAATCAGCGATGAATTTATATAAACAGTACGGATTTAATCCAAACGGAGTCTTTTTTGGAGAAGAAGAGGTTTGGTATTACTCCGTCAAAAGATAACTGCATGATTGTAAATCAAAAAGTAGAGGTATTTTATATGGAGAAATGGGAACGAAAGCTTATTAACACTAAAAGAGGGGTTTTTGAAGTATTTAGCAAAGGTGAAGGCGAACCATTATGTGTAACTCACCATTATTCTGAGTTTAATGATTCAGGAGATTATTTTGCAAATTCTTTTACTAAATTATTTAAAGTATACTTAATAAATTTACGAGAAACAGGTAATTCAGAAAAAGCACATTTTCCACATGAATTAAGTATGTTGGAAACAATTTTTGATTTAGAAGAAATTAGGGAATCACTAGGCTATACTTCCTGGAGTTTTGCTGGACATTCTACTGGTGGGATGCTTGGAATTATTTATGGAATTTATTTCTCAAACTCATTAACAACTAATATGATTGTTGGTGCTGCAGCGAGAGACTATGCAACGTTTTCAAAAGACTGTATTTATAACAAAGCTCATCCTAGGTATAGTAAAATGCAAGAGCTCATTGAAAAACTAAAAGGCAGTGAACTATCTAATGAAGAAAGAGTAAATCTTTCGATTGAGCGGACAAAATTATCTTTACATAAACCAGAACGATACAATGAATATTTCAATCTACCAATCTCTAAAAAAATGTGTTCAATTCGCTTAAATTACTTTAATACGGAATATCAAATATATGATGTCACAAAAAAAACTTTCACTAATTAGCTGTCCGACTTTAATCATTTGTGGAAAGTATGATGTACAATGTCCAATTGAATACTCGGAAGAAATAGCTGAAGGAATTAAAAATTCTAGATTCGTTCTATTTAATGAAAGTAATCATTATCCATTTTTAGAAGAGAAGGAAAAGTTTTTAAATGAAGTAAAACTTTTTACTAAAAAAGTCTCAACATTAAGTTAATTTTGTAGAGCTGAAAATAGAAATCACAGATCAATGATATTTATCTTAAATAGTTGATCTACTAAATAGATTGATTTTATTAACTAAATGACACGATCGGATAAGAAAGAATTCATCTAACTTGAATACCTTTTAAATTAGAGAAATCTTCAGGGGGAAAAAAGATGGAGTATTTATTCATCGGTTTGTTATTCATAATTTTTATGCTTAGTATTACTAATAGGTTAAACGCACTAGAAAAGCGATTGAAGTATATAAGCAGAAAGTTAGACCAGGTCGCTGCTCAAGTTAAAGTGCCTAAAACACCCAATAAATGATGAATTGCGTAAACTTAAACAAGATGGTGAGATAATTAAAGCAGTTAGAGAAGCTATAAATGTATTTGGAATGTCATTATCAGAAGCTAAACAGTATGTTGACAGTTTATAAATAAGATTTTTCAATTATTTTTTGCTTATGTAAAAAACTTATTCTATTAATAGATTAATTTGAATTTCTATAAAGAGATTATATAGTGCATAAACCTATAATTACTAAAGTTTTACTTAACTTAATTGCTGGTATATTAGTGAGCGATGAGAAGAAAAACATACAAATAAATAAATTACTAAAATGCAGTTAGGAGTTTTATTTTGCTAACAATCTATTTAACAAGACATGGTGAAACAGAGTGGAATATTGAAAATCGACTCCAAGGTTCAAAGGACTCCAATCTTACTTCCAATGGGATTAGAGATGCAAAATTATTAGGTAAAGAGCTATCAGAAGTAAAGTTTAGTAAAATTTACACAAGTTCGAGCAAACGTGCAGTAACAACAGCAAATATTTTAACGAGTGACCGATCTATCCAACTTTTTCAAGAGGATGATTTGAAAGAAATTAATTTCGGTGATTGGGAAGGGAAAACGAATATAGAAATAAATGAGCAATTTAAAAATGAGTTTGAATCGCTATGGAGTTCTCCTCATTTGTATGACCATGCTCCACATCGAGGTGAAAGTTTAGAAGACTTAAGAAACAGAGTGGGGGATGTTATTCAAAAGATAGTCAACTCAAATGAGGAAGGAAACGTTTTAATCGTTACTCACGCTGTTGTATTAGCTACGATTGTAGCTTATTTAAAACAATCACCAACTGAAAAATTATGGGATATACCTTATGTACATGGAACAAGTTTAACGATTATACATGTTAATCAAGATAAGAATATAGAGTTCAAATTACTTTGTGATACAAGCCATTTAGAGAAAATTTAATATGAAAAATGTGAAGCCTACCTATTATTGAAGGTAGGTTTTTAAAGTTTTAAAATATAAAATTGTCAATAGTTAAAATGTAACTAAATGATTTGTTTGAAGGCAAATTTCTGTTAATGATGTTTTTAATTTGTTTAAGAATTCCAACAAACTTTTGTAATGACTCTTTTTCAGAATATACTTACCTAAGATGCTAATTGTTTAAAGAATTCATTTATTAGTTTATAAACAGGAAATTTAAGTATATTAGCAAAATAGCGGAACATTTAATTTCTATTTTTTCTAACTAAAGGGGATTAAAAAGGTTTTTACTACACACTTTTTAAAATTGAAGTAGTTGATTGGAACGGAGGGGTTCTCGACTCCTATGGGAGATGCGGGAAGGCTGAGACCCCGCAGGCGCACGCCGAGGAGGCTCAAGAATCTCGCCCCATGGAAAGCGAGAATCCTGTAGTGGAAAACAACCACATACTGCTTCCTTTACATTGAAAATATAGTTAATTAAGTGACAAGTTCTATTTACAACAGCGCGGAAGCCTACCTTTTATTAAAGGTAGGCTTTGTTGTTTAAATAGATTGAGCAGATTTTTCGTTTTCATTAAATTTACTTATTTCTTGATCAATCACTTTAATAAGTAAAATCGTGATTAAAACAAAAACAACATCTATAAAATAGATTAATATATTTAAATATGTTTCCTGAAGCATAATTCCAAGCATTGCTCCCATCATTCCACCCATTATACCTGCTGTTATACCTTCTAATACAGCCATTAAAGATAATGGTTTTCCCGTTAAATACCCTATTAAAATTCCAACACATATTGAAATAATTGTAGGAATCGTTAAATCTGTATCACGGTATAAAATCCCACAAATCGTTCCAATTGTTACACTTGTCATCATTGAATTAGTCATACTAATCATCTTCCCGGTAGTACAAGAAAGTCTATTCTTTTTTCTATTTGCAATTATGATCACATATGATGAAAGTAGAGCAGTTAAAGCAATACTAGACCATTCTAACAACATGTAGTTTACTCCTCTCTAGGATGGTTTCTAAGATGATTTAGCTTTAATAAATAGTTAAACGTTCAATTATATGTTGTAAAAGGCTATTTGTATGAGTGAGTTTAATAGAAAATTATTTATTAAAGTTTCATCAAATCATTTAGTAATGGAAGCTAATGGAAATTTTTAAATAATAAGGAGTGCTTTTAATGAAGAGAATTTATTACATATTTATATTATTAATTTGTAGTGTGTTAATTTTTTCTAGTTGTAGCAAAAATACAGAATTAAAATCAAATCCCTTTTTAGATAAAATTCAATTAACAATGAATGAAAAAAAATCAAGTAAAAACAAGCAAACCCATGTTTATCAAGTAAATTTAGTGAATTCAGGCGGGAAAGAAATAGATGTGGATTCAGTTCATTTTAAAATGGAAATGAAAAGTATGAATCATCACGTTGAGGCAAGTATGAAGAAAATAACTAATGGTGTTTATGAGGTCAGTATAGAGCTACCAATGGAGGGGACTTGGAGTAAAGAGGTAACATTAATTAAAGGTAAAAACCAGCGTAAAATAAAGATTAAATAAAGTAAAAAGATAGTAAATTAGTAAATAATTTACTATCTTTTTTGAGTTGTGAACACCCTAAAATTTGTCTTTAATTTAATCTACAACAATATAGCCAACCATTGGAGCTTCATCTTGAGAATGTGTATCACAAACTAAACGATAAGTACCTTCTTTTTTAAATAATAACGGAATTTCAGTCGTTTTGCCTTTTGTTACTACTCCAGTAAGTTTTGTTCCTTCGATGTGAAAACTGTGTTCTTTTCCATTAATGCCATGAATTTTAAGATTTACCTTTTCATCTTTTTGAATCACAATTGTGCCAGGATCCCATCTATATGCTTCAATTTCCGTACCATCTTCTAGCTTAGTACTAAATTCGGCTGTAACCATATCTACGTTAATTGTTTTTACTTGCTTTGGCACTGCAGTAGTTTGAATTGCCTTTGGAGCTAAGTAATACCATCCACTTAATCCGATAACGACTAATAGGAAACATAGCAATAACCATTTTTTCTTGATAAATATAATATGCATAAGATCCCTCCTAAAATAGTTTCTTACTTTAAAATATGCTTATCCTATTCATAACTTGTCTAATTATTCTTTATTCATTAACTACATAATTTTTACTTTTGCTCATACTGTTATAAAGGAGAACAAATCATATTTTAGAATTATTCAAGATTAGTTATCTACTATATAATGGAAAAGTAGTGATTTTTCTTTGGAGGGGATACGATGTTTAAAAAAGTACTAGCTAGACTTGGAATTGGAGCAGCTACAGTTAATACAATCATACATACAAGAGATTTATATCCGGGAAAAAATGTTGAAGGTATAATCGAAATTAATGGTGGTTCAGTTGCACAAGAGATTAATCATATAGCGCTTAAACTAAAAGCTTATGCAAATAAGAAAAGTGGAGACGATGAAGTATCGGTTAAACTTCAATTACACAAAGAACGCGTAATAGGTAATATGAAAATTGAAGCAAACGAAAGGAAAATATTACCCTTTTCATTTCAACTACCATATTACACACCAATTACAATTAGACATGGTCAAGTTTGGATTGAAACTGATTTAGACATAGACTTAAGTATAGATCCAACAGATACTGATTACTTGAAAGTAAATGCACATGCTGAATTAGCTAATTTTATAGAAGCGTTTTCACTTATAGGATTCCGATTACGTCAAGTTGAAGTTGAAGCTCAACACGGTCATTTCTATCAAGAGTGGGAGTTTGTTCCAAACTCAAAAAGAGAATGGCGATTTGATGAAATTGAATGCATGATTGAACCGAATCAAGATGGTCTATTTATGAGGGTTGCTGTTGATAAAGCTGGATTACACCGTGGACTAAGAGGTTTCCTACAAGAATCACTTGGGTTTGATGAAAAGAATTCTGTACTAAGCTTTAAAAATGACCAACTTAAAGATCCGCATGAAATTGCTAAAACGATAAGGTCATTTTTACAACAATATAATTAACTAAAAGTAAGAGACAGTTTATTTGTCTCTTACTTTTTAATTTTGAACAATAGTAATCAGCGGAGAATTCATTATTTAGACTCATTTTATTGGGAATTTTAAATAATAACTGTTCGTACAAAAAAATTTAGAATAAAATAAATTGGTAAATAGAAAAAATTAACATTTTAATGTTGAAGAGGAGTCGTCGTTTATGTAATCTAACGTTAAAAATATGAAATCGATTTCAGGTGGTTTTGAAGCATTACTAGGAATTCCAGCTATAGGTGGTTCGATTGTGATCGGTTTTGGGTATGCACCGTTGTTTATTGCTTTAATTCTCCATATTATTACATATGTGTTAGCGAAAAAGCTGGTGTTTCTGCTTTTGGAAATATTTTTGGAATTATTACATCATGTCTCGCATGGATTCCTTTTTTAGGTATGTTTATGCATATTCTATCTGCAATTTTTATTTTAATAGGTGCTGCAACACAGCGTACAAAATAACAATTTATAATCAAAATTAAAGTTCGTCTTCATTATTTTTATGAAAGTGTGGTTAAGTTGGTCTTTTTCTTATTAAGTGGTTTTTTTATTCTTCTTATTCTTGGAATTGTTTTTATAGTAAAGGGATTTTTAGTAAAAGGATTATTTAGTATTAGTGCAAGTATCGTTATTTTTATCATGACGATTATTTATTATGAGCGGAGAAGAAAGAAAAGTAGGGGAATCGATTGGTGTGATTGCGGTGATATGATCTATTTACCAGACTGTGATCTTCCTGATTGTCACCATCATACGCCTGATTGTACTCCGGATTGTGATTTCAGCCCAGATTGTCCAAGTTAATAGGGGGATTACTTTTGATATTAAAATGGATTCCGTGTCATAGAAAACAAGAAAGGTCATTTCGCATAGGCTCATATACTTTTCCACTTTGTGCAAGATGTACTGCAATTTTAGTTGGTTATTTGCTTCTACCAATCCTATTTATGTTCTCACACTTTCTATATTGGTGGTACATTCCGAGCTTAATGATTCCATTACTTGTTGACGGGTATACACAGAAATGGAAATGGAGGGAAAGTAATAACGTATTACGTTTCATTACTGGATTGTTTTTTGGAATTGCTCATACAATATTAATTGTATTGTCTGTTCAATTTTTGACAAAGATTCTTATATAAAGTTCCCATTTCAATCTATAAAGAAATTTTCAAATGAATTTTTTCTTTGAGGATTGGTTAAAGTACACTTAGATTCTTATCTAAGGAGGAATTAAAATGGAAGATACACATGAGTTTGTCGAAAATTTACACGAAAAGCAAAGAAAAGACCAAAAAAATAAAGAGCATCAAGGTAACGGTACACCAAACGAAAAGTTACCAACTAAACAACATGGTACTAATAAATAATAAATGTACTAACAGCCGTGGCATTTGTCATGGCTGTTTTATTTATAATTAAAAGAAAGGAAGACAACTTAATGTCTTCCCGCACCTTAATTATCTTACTTTACCATTTGTGTGCCTTAGCGTTGCTTTTTAAAATAATCGTGTTTTGTGACTCCATTGTATGTCCATTAACTTGCGATTTAGCACGTTTAGGTCTAGTCCAATTGTGGTAAAACTTCTGAGAATGTGGATCTAAATGATTTTTTATTGTCATGTTGGATTCACCTCTAAGATAATTTGGGATTTCTTTGATATTCAAGTTGAATATCGTAATTAGTATTTGAAAATTAGTAGAAATAATACAATTTAAAACGATAAATTAATATTGGATTTATTTTTATCATGTGATTAATATATTGAGGATAATAAAATTATAATGAATGTAAATTTATTGAGCGTTTTTATTGATAAACAAATAGTTCGTTTATTATTATTTAAATAATACATAAAAATTTTTAAACTTCGAGAGCGACTCGAATTTTGCAATAAATTTAAAATGAAATAATTGAAAGCAATTTTTAATCGGGAACAAAAATTTATATTAAATAGAGAGATAGTAAACACTTTATTCAAAGGGGAAACCGAGATGGATATTCAAAATGAAGTATTACAATTTAAAATGGATATTGGTGTAAAAAAGCCTGATAGCATAAAAAATAAAGAAGTAAAATGTCCATTTTGTGATCGTGAAAACTTAACTAATATTATTGATACTTATGGATCAATCATTTATTTAGATAATAAATTTCCGACTTTAGATGATACGTATCAAACTGTTATTATTGAAAGTGATGACTGCAGCGGAGATCCATCGAAGTATTCTTTAACTCATTTAACAGACTTGTTAACATTTGCAATTGATAAATGGGATGAAATGGAATCGACAGGTCAATACAAGTCAGTTATTCTATATAAAAATCATGGCCCACTATCAGGAGGAACATTAAGTCATCCACATATGCAAATCGTAGGACTAAAAAATATCGATTACAATAAAAAGATAACAGATGTATATTTTGAAGGAATAGTCATTTCTGCAAATAAAGGATTTGAATTAAATATTTCTACACATCCAATTATGGGTTTTAGAGAATTTAATATTCTAATTGATGATAAAAAGTTTATACCTCAAATGGCTCTTTATTTACAAATAGGCACACATTACTTACTTAACCATTTTTATAAAGGACTAGAAAGATATAATTTATTCTTTTATAAATGGAATGGTAAAATAATTTGTAAAATTCTTCCTAGGTTTGTTGTTTCTCCATTATTTATTGGCTATTCAATTTCACAAGTATCAAGTCAATTAGAAGTGCATAAAGATCAAATACTTAGTATTTATAAAAAAGAATTGGAATCAATCACTTCATAAGAAAAGAGCTTATCGTATTGATAAGCTTTTTTCTTGTTATTAAAAAAGAACTGTCATTCAATCAACATTTCTCCAATATAAAGGAAGCAGTATGATGTTGATTTCCAATACAGGATTCTCGCTTTCCATGGGGCGAGACCTGAGCCTCCTCGGCGAGCCTGCGGGGTCTTTAGCCTTCCCGCATATCCCATAGGAGTCGAGAGCCCGTCCGTTCCAATCAACTCATTCAAAATAAAAATGCATTCAATAAAGAACCTTATTAATCCCTATACTTAAAGAAGAATAGAAATAAATACTCGGTTATTTTGCTAAATATCGATAAATCGTCTACTTATAAACAAATAATTGAATTTGTACTTCAAACAATTATCAACTCAATAATTTATATTCTTAAAAGAACCACTACTAAAAGTTTGTTGGTATTCTAAATAATATCACTAAAAGAAAAAAGAAATATACTTTTAAATATTGTGCTTAGTGTACTATTTAACTATTTACTATTTTAAATTTCAATAATTGAAAAGAGCATATCGTATTGATAAGCTCTTTTTTAATTTTTCTAGTAAGTTGTTCCTGAATAAATTTAGTTCAATTCATAAAAATTAAATACTAAAACATTAACTAATACAGAATCGTCCAAAACAAAAACAAGTGATAATTACAAGTTGAATCAAACAAACATTACAGAGTGAATTAATTTAATTAAATTCTTCTATTAATTCCCTTATTTGTTCAATATGACGCTTTTCATGTACACCAATAAAAGGAATCCATTGTTTTAGATTGATTTGTCCAAAAATCGGATGAGGCATTCCTTTATCTTCTAGATTATGGTCTTTAGTTAACTCAACAAAGTCCAATAAGGATTTTCTCGATTGTTTCAATTTCTCTTTCATTTCATCCATCGTTATGTATTGATCTGTTGGTTCAAAATGCTGTGGAGCGGTTACTTTTTTAGCGCGATTAGTTGCAAGATGAATTGGTTTATCTGATATGACTTCGATTGGAGCCTCTTTAAATGTTTTAGTCATCAATTTAACTAATTTTGATTCCATTAAGTATAAATGCTCAAGAACTTGCATGATGGACCATTTTTCATTATTTACTCTTTTATTTAATTGATCATCAGTTAAATGATCAACACTTTCCAATAGTTCTTTTCTAATTAGGATATTTTCGTTCAAAAGATATTCCCCATTTCTGATAATAATTGATATTACTACTAATTTTTAACATAGTTAAAGGCTGGATTCTATGAAACTTAAATTTGAGTAAAGCAAATTTACATAAATATTATTAGCAAATTAATGAAATACTATCACTTAATTAATAGTTTAATGTAGCTTGTAAATTTTTACAAATAGGATGAATTTGATTGGTATTGGAAGTTTCCGGTTGTTATTGAATGTTTTTGGAAGAAAATGATTGATTTTTTGTTTTTTGTGACATATACTTGGTTTTATGAAAGGATGAAGACTATGTTAACTCCCGAAAGACAACAATTGATATTAGATATGATTAAAAGAATGGGTATTGTGAAATTAAGGGATATCGTAGAAGCGACGAATACTTCGGAGTCCACTATACGTAGGGATTTAGTTGAACTCGAGTCTCTTAATCTCCTAAAACGTGTTCATGGTGGAGCAGCTTCAATTAATAGCAAAGCCACTGAATTAAGTATGACTGAAAAAACGTCCAAAAACGTTCATAATAAAAAATTAATCGCTGGTCTTGCAGTTACGCAGATTAATGAAGGCGATTGTATTTATCTAGATGCTGGTAGTACAACATTTGAAATGATTCCTTTATTAAAAGGTTTAGATGTAACGGTTGTCACGAATGGCTTAATGCATGTCGAAGCTCTATTCGAAAATGAAGTGTCTGCTTACCTAATAGGTGGAAAAATGAAAGGGCATACAAAAGCGCTAATCGGTAATATGGCTTCAGAGAGCTTAAAGAATTTTCGTTTTGATAAATGTTTTATTGGAGCGAATGGAATTCATTCTAAATTTGGCTATACTACGCCGGACCCTGAAGAGGCATTTGTAAAGAAAACAGCGATTTCAATTTCAGAGAAAGTATATATAATAGCAGATTTTAGTAAATTTGGTGAAACAAGCTTTGCTAAGATTGGTGAAATAGAAGAAGCAATCATTATAACAGACGATACAGATGACGTAATAGCTAAACAATTTGAGCAAAAAACATCAGTGATAAAGGTAGTGAAATCATGATTTATACAGTAACACTTAATCCTTCAATTGATTACATTGTTGAAGTTGACGATCTTCAATTAGGAAAAATTAATCGAATGAAGAGGGAAAATAAATTTCCCGGTGGAAAAGGAATCAATGTTTCTAGAGTTTTAAATAGATTAGATGTCAAGAGTGTAGCTCTTGGATTCGTCGGAGGATTTACAGGTGATTTTATTAAATCTGTTTTAGAAAAAGAAAATGTATCATCTGACTTTGTTCAAGTGCAAGGCGATTCTAGAATTAACATAAAATTGAAATCTCAATTGGAAACAGAAATCAATGGTCAAGGACCTTCAATTTCCGAGGAAAAGCTTACTCAATTTTTTGATAAGTTAAATCAAGTTGAAAAAGGTGATTATGTAGTATTAGCCGGAAATATTCCTAATACTTTACCGCTTGATTTATACGAAATATTGACTAAGTGGGGGAAAGAAAATGGTATTCATATCGTTGTAGATGCAAGTGGAAAGGCACTTTTAGATGTAGTAAAACATCAACCTTTTTTCATTAAACCAAATCATCATGAATTAGGTGAATTATTTGATGTCAAAATTACTTCGATTGAGCAAGCCATCCCATATGGTAAAAAGTTAGTTGAGATGGGTGCACAGAATGTTGGGATATCTTTTGCTGGAGACGGGGCAGTGCTGATCACTGAATCATCTGTTTATGTTTCAAATGTTCCAAAAGGAGAAGTCATTAACTCGGTAGGTGCAGGTGATTCACTTGTAGCTGGTTTTATAGGAACTTATGTTTTGACAAACTCCATAGAAACGGCATTTAAAGTTGGCGTAGCATCAGGTAGTGCTACTGCATTTTCAGAGGATTTAACTAAAAAAGAGAAGATTGAAAAGTTACTTGAACAAGTAAAAATAGAAAAGGGTTAGGGGGGACGAATTATGAGAATAACAGAATTACTAAAAATAGATACAGTTCTCATCGATTTGAAATCATCATCAAAAATGGCAGTTATTGATGAATTGATTGAAGGTTTAAATAGCGGAGGGAGACTAAACGATAAAAATCAGTTTAAAGAAGCTATTTTAAATCGTGAGGGCCAAAGTACGACTGGAATTGGAGAAGGTATTGCAATACCACATGCAAAAACAACTGCGGTTAAGACTCCTGCCATCGCATTTGGACGATCTAAAGAAGGAATAGATTATGAATCACTTGATGGTCAACCAGCTCACTTATTCTTTATGATTGCTGCTAGCGAAGGTGCTAATAATGCCCATTTAGAAACATTATCTCGTTTGTCTTCTTTATTAATGGACGAAGATTTTCGTCGATCATTATTATCCGCAAAAGATGCAAGCGATATACTAAACTTAATCGATCAAAAAGAAAAATCGTTAAATGAAGAAAATGAAGAAACACAAATAAATGATTCAACTCGTCAACTAGTACTTGCGGTAACAGCATGTCCAACTGGTATTGCTCATACGTATATGGCTGCAGATGCACTAAAGGCTAAAGCGAAAGAATTAAACATCGATATTAAAGTTGAAACAAATGGTTCAACAGGAATTAAAAATGAGCTAACAAGTGATGAAATTAGTAGAGCAAAAGCTATTATAGTAGCTGCTGATAAACAAGTTGAAGTAAACCGTTTTGACGGGAAACATGTTATACAAGTTCCCGTTGCAGACGGTATTCGTAAATCAAAAGAATTATTAGAGAGAGCTGTTAAGCAAGATGCACCAATTTTTCATGCGACTAAAAATGGTTCTGGCGCATCTTCAACTAAACAAGGTTCAGGTATCTATAAACATTTAATGAACGGTGTTAGTAATATGCTTCCTTTTGTAGTTGGAGGTGGAATTCTAATTGCATTAGCTTTTGCTTTTGGTGGAATTCATACAAAAGGTCCAATTGCTGAATTATTAATGAAAATTGGTGGAACTGGGGCATTTAGTTATTTAGTGCCTATATTAGCTGGTTTTATTGCTAGTTCGATTGCAGATCGACCTGGATTCGTACCTGGTGTAGTTGGAGGGTTTTTAGCTTCTAGCGCTGGTGCAGGTTTCTTAGGTGGTTTAATTGCAGGTTTCTTAGCTGGTTATGTTGTACTCGGTCTAAAGAAAGTCTTTTCAAAATTACCGAATTCATTAGAAGGTATTAAACCAGTTCTTTTATATCCTGTGTTTGGTTTATTAATTACAGGTGTTTTAATGGAATTGGTTGTAAACCCTCCAGTAACATTTTTAAATACTGCATTAACGCATTGGTTAAATAGTTTAAATGGAGGAAATGCCATTCTTCTAGGATTACTTTTAGGTGGTATGATGGCTGTTGATATGGGTGGACCGATTAACAAAGCGGCATTCACATTTGGTATCGCAGCAATAGCTGCAAATAATTTTGGACCGCATGCTGCTGTAATGGCAGGTGGTATGGTACCTCCGTTAGGTATCGCATTCGCAACGACGATTTTTAAATCTAAGTTTACTGAAATGGAACGTAAATCAGGTATTACAAACTATATTATGGGTATTTCATTCATTACTGAAGGAGCAATACCATTTGCTGCTGCTGACCCAGTACGTGTAATTGTAAGTTCAGTTGTAGGTTCTTCAATTGCTGGTGGACTTGCTATGGCATTTGGGATTACATTGCCTGCACCACACGGAGGAGCATTCGTTATTCCGTTAGTAAATAAACCATTATTGTATATACTAGCAATTCTGATTGGCTCTATTATCACTGCCATTATGCTAGGAATTTGGAAGAAAAAAGTTAATGAATAATTATATTCACATTTCGACGATCTAAAAGTCATCACTTTGACTTTTAGATCGTCTTTTTTCATATTTAAAACTTTTACAAATACTGGAATGTAGGAATGAATAATAACCTATATTTTACGTAAAATAAATCTAATTTATTGTGTGAGTTTGGAAATTGGGTGAAATGCATATATGCGTTCGAATAAACATAATCAAAATAATGGGAATTCCAAAGTTGATATAAGTGGCGATTTGGACCAAAATATTGAAAATGTCAAAAAATCATTATTAAATTCGAGTGATTTAACCATACGTAATTTAAAGTTTCAAGATAAGAAAATTGCAGTTGTCTATATTAGTACAATTGTAGGTAGAGAAATACTAGAGACTCAAATCATTCAACAAATAATTAATAATTCAAAGGACACAATTCCGAATACGGTGGCAATTAAAGATGTTAAAAGTTCTGATTCGTTTGATGAATGTATTCTAAGTATTGTAAAAGGCAAAACGGTCATTTTCATAGAAGATGAAAAATGTGGATTTATTTTAGAAACCACTTCATTTGAAAATAGATCCATTGAACAGCCTAGTAGTGAACAAACGATTAGAGGCTCTCATGATGGATTAGTAGAGTGTATTATTACAAACATTAATCAAATAAGACGAAGAATTAGTAATCCTAATCTTGTTGTGAAAACTTTATCGTTAGGTGTAGAATCTGATACATGCTTAGCAGTCTTATATATTGAAACGATTGCAAATGAGGATCTTGTTAAGGAAGTCCATAGAAGACTTTCATATGTAAATGTTGATTATGTATATTCTCCAGGGAATCTTGAGGAATTCATAGAAGACAATCCGTATTCGCCATTTCCACAGCTACTGACAACAGAGAGATCTGATCGTATAGCGGGAAATTTAATGGAAGGAAAAATTGCTATTTTAACAGATGGTAGCCCTTCAGCACTTGTTTTACCAATTACGTTTTTTTCATTTTATCAATCACCAGATGATTATAATAGCCGATGGATGGTCGCATCATTTGCACGTATCTTAAGATTAGTTAGTTTTTTAATTGCGATATCTTTACCTGCATTATATATCGCATTAGTCTCATTTCATTTTGAAATTATTCCAATAGATCTAGTATTTAACGTGAAAAGTTCACTAGAGAACGTTCCATACCCGCCATTAATAGAAGCTCTAGGAATGCAAATAACGTTAGAATTACTAAGAGAATCTGCGATACGGCTTCCAAATCCAATCGCACAAACACTAGGCGTTGTAGGCGGTTTAGTAATTGGAACTGCTGTTGTACAGGCAAATTTAGTTTCTAATACGATGATCGTCGTCATTTCACTGACTGCAATAGCATCATTTGTTGTTCCAGACAATGAAATAGGAACTTCTGTCAGGTTACTTGGTTTTCCCTTAATGTTTGCAGCATCAATAATAGGGTTAATCGGAATCGTATTTGGGCTTAGTATTATATTAATTCATTTATGCAAACTAGAATCGTTCGGATCACCATATTTTGCGCCATTTGCTCCTTTTAGAAAATCGGATATAAAAGATACAGTTGTTCGCGCTCCGATATGGAAAATGAAGAAGCGGCCGTTTGCAGCTTTGCCAAAGAAATTTAATCGAGAAAATAATTCTAGGGGATGGGAAAATGATGAAAAATGAAAAGATGCTTTCCATATCGCAATTTACATTCGTCATTATTCAATCTCAAATAGGTGTAGGATTACTATCTTTACCTTATGTCGTACATAAACATGCAGAACATGATGGATGGATTTCTGTATTATTAGCTGGAATCGGGGTTTTTTTTCTATTACTCATCATGTGGTTACTTGGTAAGAGATTTCCGAAAGATACAATATATGAATATTCATCAAAAATTCTAGGGAAGTATATAGGAGTTTTTATATCCAGTCTTTACATTCTATTTTTCTTTATCGTCTCGATATTTATCATAGTGTTAACAATTTCCACACTTAAAAAATGGATATTAACATTTACGCCACCTTATGTCTTAATTTTTTTTATCGTTGGGACAGGCATATATTTAGCGAAAGAAAATATGAAAATAATTGCACGATTTTTTACTTTCGTATGTGTTTTAATTTTATTTTTGATATTCCTAGAAATTTGTTCTTACAATAATGTAAATTATCGATATTTATTTCCAATTGGACAAGCGGGTGTTAAAAACATCTTTCTTGGAGCACATGATGCGATAAATTCAATGTTGGGCTTTGAGTTTATTTTAGTATTATTTCCGTTTATAAAAGCTAAGCCAAGCAAAATATTGAAGGCTGGTACGATTTCGATTAGTTTTGTAACTATATTGTATACATTCTTTTTGATTACAAGTTATATGAGTTTTAGCAAAGCGGAAATTTCAATCGTTCCTGAGCCAATTTTATATTTGTTAAAATCATTATCTTATGAAGTAATTGAAAGATTAGATCTTGTTTTTCTTTCTATATGGGTTGTACCAATTTTGACTTCAGTTGTGACTTATTTATATTTAACCTGTTTTGGTATCAGTAAACTCTTAAAATTTAAAAACCATAGTAAAACAACCATTATTACTGGGCTTATATTAGCGGTTATCTGCATTTTTGTACCTCAGAGTGAAGAATTTATAATGATTTTTGGGACCTTTCTTTCATATTTAAGTTATCTTTTCGTATTTCTTATTCCTTTAATCTTATTAATTGTTTCGTTTATTAGAAAAAAGAAAGAACTTGGTAGTTTATATGAAGTATAAATTAGTATTAATCTCATTACTTTGTATCTTGCCTTTAACAAGTTGTTGGGATCAAAGGCTCTTAAGGAATCTAAACTAGTTTATAGTGCGGGATATGATTTAGCAGAAGATAATAATGTACGAGTAACTGCAGTTATTAAGGCTGATATCCAAGGGGGGAGTGATCCCTCACAAGTGAAATCAACAAATATTATTGTTAACGCTAATGGGAAAACCCCTGGTGATGCTAGACTAAAAGTTACTCGAAAAGTAGCAGGTGATTATGCTACAAATAAAACAAGGGTTTTAATACTAGGAAATGAGTTGGCTAAACAGGATATTTATCCAATTTTCGATATCGTTTATAGAGACCCAAGAAGTTCATTAGGGGCTAAAGTTATTGTTGCGAAGGGCCAAGCCGAAGAAATTTTAAAACTAAATAAAGTAGAGGCAACACTTGTAAGTGAAGAAATTTTGGATCTAATAACCACAGCTGAAAGTCATTCAATCGTTCCAATTGAGAACGTTCAAACGATCTGTACCATTATGTTTGACCCAGGTGAAGATATTGTTTTACCGCTAATTGAAAAAGTTGATAAAAAACTGATTGATATATCTGGTCTAGCTTTATTTAACAATCATAAATATACTGGGTATAATCTTTTAGATGATGAACCTACCTTACTACTTTTATTTAAAAATCAAATGAAAAAATTCGCAAGATTTAATTTAGAAGTAAGTCCGAAAGAAAAAGACATAAGAGAAAGATATATATCGATTCAAGTGAAAAAAAATAATCCAGATATGAAAATTGAAGTTTCAAAAGAAAATAAAATAACGGTTAAATTAAATTTAAAACTAGAAGTTGATACACTTGAGTATGCACATGATGAATTAGATTCCAAAAAAGAGATTGATAAGTTAAATAAAGAATTATCAAAGCAATTAACAAAAAAAGCTGAGAAAGTCTTTAAGACAGTTCAAGAATCAAATTGTGATGCATTAGGAATTGGGAGACAGTTAATTTCATTTCATCCGGATGTGTGGAAAAAAATGGATTGGAATAAAGAGTATGCAAAAATTACAATTAAACCAAAAGTTGAAGTAAAGATCGTTGGGACTGGCATTTTAAAATAAGCAAAAACCATCCATTTTGTTCGAATGGATGGTTTTTTATCATGATTAAATGACAAAATAGTAAATACAGAAGAAGTGACATAGTGTTCCTAGCATAATAAAAATATGAAAGATTTCATGGAAACCCCAGTTTTTAAAAGATAAGAATTTAGGCTTAACTCCATATATGACTCCACCAACTGTATAGAAAATTCCGCCTAAAAATAATGCGAACATTCCTTTTGTACTGATTGCTTCAGATAAAGGTGCTGAAGCAATAATAATTACCCAACCTAAAGCGATATATAGAGTAGTAGATAACCATCTTGGACAACTAAACCAAATTAATTTAAATAAAACGCCACAAAAAGCGATAAAAGTTACAATTGAAAACATAATCCATCCAATTTTTCCATTTAGACTAATGATACAAAAAGGAGTATATGTCCCAGCGATTAAGATGAAAATCATTGAATGATCCATTCGTCTTAAAAAAGCGATTATTTTATCGCTGGCTTTTGCCATATGATATGTAGTTGATGCCGAATAGAGAAGAATCATACTTATACCAAATGCCACGACAGCAGACGTTTGTAAAATACTCCCACCAGATAAAGTAGATTTAAAAATCATCGCTATTAAACCGAATATTGATAAAACAGCCCCAACTAAATGAGTTAAAGAATTAATAGGTTCACGCATGTAGTTCTCCAAGTTTATCTCCTCCAACTATGTTATGTAGTTTTAATAACTACATATAAAGTTATCACTAACAAGGTTATGTAGTCAAGTGTTTAAAGTGTGAATATTTTGTGATAAAATAACGTTAATAATGACAAAAGTTAGAGGATTAAAGATGAAAAATATAATTGATATAATTCAAGAATTGGATTTAGACAAAAAAATATTATTAGATGATGTCCCAAATTTAGACCTATATATGGATCAAGTAATCCAGTTATTTGATAATAAGTTTGCAAAAACGGATGCTAATGAAAAAGTACTAACTAAAACAATGATCAATAATTACGCGAAAGCGAAACTGCTTTTCCCGATTAAAAATAAGAAATATACGAAGAACCATATTATATTAATTAGTTTAATTTATCACTTAAAAGGTGCACTTTCGATAAATGATATAAAAGAAACGTTGAATGGCTTAAATCAGAGAATTTTAGATAATAATCAATTGAATATTGATGATGTTTATACTAGTTTTTTACATTTAAATGAAATAAATTTGGATAAGTTTAAAATCGATCTACAAACTTCTGTTGAAAACGTAAATATCGAGCTTGAACAAGCCGATGATGAAATAAAAGAATACATTGAGCAATTACTTCTCATTACTTCTTTTGTGAATATGAGTAATTTATATAGAAGTGCTGCAGAGAAATTAGTACAAGATTTAAATGATAAAAAAGAGTAAAAAAAGAGTAAAAAAAGAATAAAACTTTTTACACTCTGTGAAATGAATTTTCAAATTCTTGCTCTTTCATTCTAATAACCGTCTATGAAAATTTTTTATGTTTATAATAAACAGTAGATTAACTGGCGTACAAATGAGTAGTAAGGAGAGATTGAAAATGAATGTAAACACAAATGATAATTTATATTGGACATTCGTAAACCATAAAGAATGGAACATTTATTTAGCGGCAACAAGTAAAGGACTATGTTTTGTAGGTTCGCAAAATGGAGCGAAGCAAGAATTACTATTATTTAAAGAGAAATACTTTCCAAAAATAGAAATGGTAAATGATGAAGTGCAACTGGAAGTTTATAAGAAAGAGATTATTGAATTTTTAGAAGGCGAACGTATTGATTTTAATCTAAACGTGGATTTTCGGGGGACAGCCTTTCAAAATGTTGTCTGGAATGCGCTTCGCTCGATCAATTATGGAGAAACAAAAACATATTCAGACATTGCTGAAACGATCAATAAGCCGAAATCTGTTCGAGCAGTCGGGACAGCGATCGGTGCCAATCCATTATTAATCATTATTCCTTGCCATCGTGTGATCGGTAAAAATGGTGCTTTAACAGGTTATCGAGGTGGCTTAGATATGAAAAAGAGTCTTTTAAAAATTGAATCCATCTATTAATCGAGATGCTTTTATGGAGCTGAACGGATGAATAGTGAATTATTCTATAAAAATCCTAAAACGATACTGAATAAAGGAACCGGTTTCCTTTCAGGTTATACGCACTCCTTAAATCCATATACCGGTTGCTCATTTGCTTGTTCATACTGCTATGTAAGGCAGATGCCCGTATCACTTTTTCGAAAAAAAGAATGGGGTAAATGGATTGATATTAAGCAAAATGCAGCTATAGTATTGGAAAAAGAACTGAAAAGGGCTAAAAGTAAAGGTGACGTGACTATTTTCATGTCTTCAAGTACTGACCCTTATCAACCGGTTGAGTATAAAGAAAGATTGACCAGAAGCTTATTAGAAACTATGCTTCAACAACAGCCTGATTTTTTATTTGTACAAACAAGAAGTTCGCTTGTAAAAAGAGATATTGATCTTTTAAAGCTATTCAAAGATAAAGTACGCGTAAGTATGACGATTGAAACGGATTTAGATGAAATAAGAAAGATTTTTACACCTTTTGCTCCTCCTATTAATGCAAGATTAAAAGCTCTAGAAGAGCTTGCGAATGCGGGGATTCCAACACAAGCTACAATTGCTCCAGTTTTACCTAGTAGTGAGGATTTTCCAATAAAGTTGTCGAAAATTGTTAATAGAGTTTGTATAGATGATTTTTTTATGGGTGATGGAAGTGGAGGCAAAAGGACAGCACGCCTTGGAATAGAGACGAAATATAAAGAGATCAAATTAGAAGAATGGTATGATTCAGAAGCTTATCTGCTAGTTTATGAACGCTTTAAAAAATACTTTTCGGAAAATCAGATTTTTATTAGTCAAAAAGGATTTGAACCTTAAACCTAAAATATATAACAAATCAATTCATAAAAATGATAAAATATATAACAAAATTTAGTATTTTTATGGAAGATTGTTTTTATGAATAGGAGAGGGAAAAGATGGCAGAAATAAAATTAATGAAAAGTAATTCAGATATTTTGAAAACGTTTCAAACAGTCAATCAATTACGTCCACATTTAAGAGAAGATGTATATGTTGAAACAATTAACAGATTAATAAATTCAAATCATTATCATCTTGTAGCCGTAGTTGAAAATGAAGAAGTAACAGCGGTTGCGGGCTATCGTATGACTGAATCATTAGCATGGGGTAAATATTTTTATGTGGATGATTTAATAACTAGTGAAAGCCATCGTAAAAACGGATATGCACAGCTTTTATGGAATTGGTTAATAAATGAAGCAAAAGAGAATGATTGTGAACAATTCCACTTAGATTCTGGAGTTCAGCGATATGACGCACATAGATTTTATCTTAAAAATAGGCTTGATATAACTTGTCATCATTTTCAATTAAATTTTTAAGTAGATTATTACAAGACAGAAACCACAAGATGATTGTATCTCTATGAAACTCCCTCTTTTGATCAGAGATTTTTAATGATGAAAATGTTGAATAAATTTATAGGGGACATGTCCATGAATATTCCAATCTTAAGTAAGATTGATTTGAAACAACTTCTGGATGAGTTTAACATTCAAGATGTAGAATATACACCCATATCAATTGGTAATAACAATGCTATTTATATTCTATTTGATAAATGGTTACGATTTAATTGTAGATGATAATACAGTGGTTAACTTTAGATTAGGGTTACTAATCAAAATAAAAGACCAACATTTGAAGAGGTAGTGCAATGGATTGAAGCATTCACTGTTTAATGACAGTCTATGTCTCATCTATTTTCGTTTTTAAATATATTTAGAAGACCAGCTTATTATAGGTGGTCTATTTTGTTTGTTATTTATAGATTCATATTTCATGGTGATCGTATCAAATCTAATAAGTCTGCTGGGGTTCCAGTCTATTTTTGTTAAACTAAAAAAATCATGCTATTCCTTTCAATTTGTAATCTTTCAGTTCACTACCTCTAACAATAAAAAATTAATTTTAGTAAATAAGATTTTAGAAATAGATAAAAGGAATGATATACTATTTTCAAATAGATCTAGGAGGATTTTTATTAATGAAAGAGAAAAATTCAAAACGGCTAGCAAATATTTCACTATTCGTTGCAACATGTGGTTTTGCTGCAACAATGCCGTTCCAATCTAAGCTATTACAGATCCTTTCTGGTGGATTTGAGGCAGCTTTAGTAGGTGGTCTTGCGGATTGGTTTGCTGTAACGGCAATGTTTCGTCATCCACTTGGTATACCTATTCCACATACAGCCTTATTGCCTAAAAATAGAGCAAAGATTACAGAGGGAATAATAAGTACGCTTAATAATCAATGGCTTAGTAAAGAAAGTTTAATTGAAAAAGTAGAAGAGCGTGAATGGATTAATCAGGGGTTAAATGCATTTGAACGACTACTTGAAAATGATGAATCTAGAACAAAAATGATTGAATCTATCCAACAATTTGGTGCTTCAATCAAGGATGAAACAATTGAAAATTATCTGTTAAAGACATTTAAACCGACGATCAATTCAATATCCTCACAGAAATTGCTTAGCAATGCTGTTGATACAGTAATTGAAAAAGAATGGGATGCAAAAACTTATGAATTTCTAATTAATAAAATTGAAGAAACAGTCAGCACACCACATATAAAAGAATTAATCGGAAAAGAGATTATTCAGTTTATCGAACGAAAGTTTTTCATGATAAAAGCTTTTCTACCAATGATTGGTGAAGAAAAGATAACTGAATTTGTACATAGTGGATTAATAGACTTACTAACAGAATTAAAGGACCCTAAAAGTGATCGAAGGAATTTTATCCTATCCTTTATTCGACTGGAAGCAGAGAAAACTAAATCGAATGAAAATATCATTCATCAATTAGATGAATGGAAAAATAAAGGCTATGAATATGTTGTAAAACAAGTAATTAATTTGTTTAGAAATAAGTTAAATGATAAAGATTTTATCTTAAATTCAATCGAAAAAATTCTTGCTTTCATAAAAAATTCAAATTGGATCGAAAATGTTGAACAAAGCTTTAAGAAATTATTGATCAACACAATTGAAAAATATCATCATAAAATTGCAGACTTAGTAAAATTCAATATTGAAAAATTATCAACAGAAGAAATAACTGATTTACTAGAAAATAAAATCGGTAAAGATATAACTTGGATTCGTGTTAACGGAGCTGTTTGTGGGTTTATTATCGGTTTAATTTTAACAACTTTACGCATTGTTTTAACATAATAAACAAAGCCTTAATTAACCCAAAAAAAGTTAATTAAGGCTTTTTTAATGAAATTAAAAAAAACCAATAAATAGAAACATAAGCATTTTATTGGAAAGAAAAATTTTTTTCATGTATTATATGTTTGTGTAAAAAATATTTTCCGAATAGATAGTTGGAATGAATTATTTGAACTAACATTAGCTAGCTCTAAATAAAAATTAAAGATCGTTTGAAAATATATTTTTTATTATCAATCATTTAAAAGTTCGACTAAAAGGGGGGTTAATTAATGGATTCTATGTCATTTGTATTGTTCGGAGCCACTGGTGATTTAGCAAAACGAAAAATCTTCCCTGCATTATATAATTTATATATTGATGACAAGATGCCCGATGCTTTTTCAATCATCGGAATCGGGAGAAAAGATTTTTCACATGACGAATTTCAGAATCAAGTAAAAGAATCACTAATTACTTTTTCAAGACGTTCTATAGAAGACCAAAAGATGGTCCAAGAATTTCTAGATTCAATTCGTTATCAAAAATTGGATATCACGAACAAAGAAGGATTCGTTGAATTATTAGATTTAGTCAAAGAAAGAGAAATGGAATTAAACATTCCTGAAAACAGATTATTTTATTTATCAGTAGCACCTGAATTTTTTGATGTAATTGCATCAAATATTAAAGAAAGCGGACTTGGCACAACAAATGGATGGAAACGTCTAATCATTGAAAAGCCATTCGGACGTGATTTAAAAACAGCTAGAGAATTAAATGAAAAACTAAGCAAATCTTTTAAAGAAGAAGAAGTTTATAGAATTGATCATTACCTTGGTAAGCCAATGGTTCAAAATCTAGAAGCACTTGAATTTGCTAATCCGGTTTTACAAGCATTATGGAATAATCAATATATCGCAAATGTTCAAATTACTGCTAGTGAAACTGTCGGAGTAGAAGAACGAGCGGGTTATTATGATAAATCCGGAGCGATTCGAGATATGTTCCAAAATCATATGTTACAAATGTTAATGATGTCAGCTATGCATCTTACAAATCAAAATACTGCAAGTGATGTGAGAGCTGAGAAGAAAAAAGTACTTGAATCACTTCGTCCTTTATTAAAAGAAGAAGTAGCTTCTCACGTAGTCCGTGGACAGTATGGTTCTGGTGAACTTAATGGTAAAAAAGTCGTAGCTTATAAACAGGAACCAGGTATTGAGTTCTCTTCACAAAATGATACTTTTGTAGCAGCTAGAGTATTAATTGAAAATGATTTTTGGAAGGGAATACCATTCTATATCCGTACTGGTAAAAGAATGAAAGAAAAATCAACACGAATCGTTTTTGAATTTAAAAGTCCGATTCAAAACCTTACTAAAAAGAACAGTTCGAACAATGGGCCAAATTTATTAGTAATTGAAATTAACCCAAATGAAAGAGTTTCATTCTACTTAAATAGTAAAAACGTTGAAGGGAATATCGAACCTGTACAAGCTGAGTATTTTGCTAATAAGGAAGCTCATCCTGAAGCGTATGAATTATTAGTAAATGATGCGTTACGAGGAGATTCGAAATTCTTTGCTCATTGGAATGAAGTAGAATTATCATGGCAATGGGTTCAACCAATTTTAGAAGCATTTGAAGAGAATTTAGTTCCACTTCAATCTTATAAAGCTGGGTCATTTGGTCCAACAGCTGCAGAAGAATTATTAGCAGAAGATGGATTTAAATGGTGGTTAGATACAGATTTTATTGAAAAACAAGACAAAGATTCAGACCTAAAAAGGAGCATATAAACGATGAATTCGATTTCTACATTATCAATTAATACAATCCGTACCCTTTCTATTGATGCGATAAATCAAGCCAATTCTGGTCACCCTGGTTTACCAATGGGTGCCGCACCAATGGCATATGCATTATGGGCTGAGCATTTAAAGCATAACCCAAAAAGTTCAAAATGGTTTGACCGTGACCGCTTTGTTTTATCAGCTGGCCATGGCTCAAGTATGTTATATAGCTTACTACATCTTGCAGGTTACGATGTTTCAATCGAAGACCTTAAAGATTTCCGTAAATTAAATAGTAAAACACCTGGTCATCCTGAATTTGGCCACACTGATGGCGTTGAAGCTACAACTGGTCCACTTGGACAAGGGATTGCTACTGCAGTTGGTATGGCAATGGCTGAAGCACATTTAGCAGGTAAATTTAACAAAACTGATCTTTCTATTATCGATCACTTTACTTATGCATTAGTTGGTGATGGTGATTTAATGGAAGGTGTTGCATACGAAGCTATGTCACTTGCAGGTCATATGAAACTTGGAAAGTTAGTAGTTCTATATGATTCAAACGATATTTCATTAGATGGTACATTAAACCTTTCTTATTCAGAAGATATGAAAAAGAGAGCTGAATCATTTAACTGGCAATATTTAAGAGTAGAAGATGGTAATGATCATGTTGAAATTTCAAAAGCAATCGAACTTGCTAAACAAAACACTGATCAACCAACTATTATTGAAGTTAGAACGATTATCGGATACGGAAGTCCTAAAGTGGCTGGTACAAATAAAGCCCATGGTAATCCATTAGGTCTTGAAGAAGCGAAAGAAACGAAGAAAGTCTACGCTTGGAACTACGAAGAAGATTTCTTTGTACCAGAAGAAGTTAAGTTACATTTTAAAGAAATCCAAGAAAAAGGTAGTGAAAAAGAAGCAGAGTGGAAGCAATTATTTAATGCATATCGCGAAGCTTACCCAGAATTAGCAGCTCAGCTTGAAAAAGCAATTAAAGGAGATGTTTTAATCGAAGCAGAAGATTTATTAACTTTTGATGAAAATAAAACAATTTCTACTCGAGTTGCAAGTGGTGAAGCGATTAATCATTACATTAAATCAGTTCCAGAAATTTTCGGAGGAAGCGCAGATTTATCTCATTCAACAATGACAGATATTAAAGATGAAAGTAAATTTGCAGTAGAATCTTATGCTGGACGTAATGTTTATTTCGGAGTACGCGAGCATGCAATGGGTGCAGCAGCAAATGGTATGGCATTACATGGTGGAGTTAAACCTTTCGTAAGTACATTCTTTGTATTTAATGATTATTTACGTCCTTCGATTCGTTTAGCAGCAATACAAAAATTACCAGTAACTTATGTGTTTACACATGACTCAATCGCTGTTGGTGAAGATGGACCTACACATGAACCAGTTGAACATTTAGCAGCTTTACGTGCAATTCCTGGTTTAACAGTAATTCGTCCTTCTGATGCAAATGAAACAGCTAATGCTTGGGCTTATGCATTACAAAACTCAGAAGGTCCGATTGCTTTAGTATTAAGCCGTCAAAACTTACCTGTATATGAAGAAACAGCTCGTAAATTAGATCATCTTACTAATGGTGGTTACGTTTTAACTGAAACAAATGACCAACCTGATTTGATTTTAATCGCTACTGGTTCAGAAGTATCACTAGCAGTAAATAGTAAAAAAGAACTAGAAAAAGAAAACGTATCAGTACGTGTAGTAGCAATGCCAAGTTGGGAATTATTTGATAAACAATCAGATGATTATAAAGAATCAGTTTTACCATCAACTATTTTAAACCGTGTTTCTATTGAAATGGGTATTTCACTTGGATGGGAACGTTATATTGGTTTCAAAGGTAAAAAAATCTCAATTGAGACTTTTGGAGCATCTGGAACAGGTAATGAAGTAATGGCATTATTTGGATTTAGTACAGAGAATGTAGTTAATGTAAGTAAATCTTTGTTAAATTCTTAATCTATAAATGAATAATTGATTTTGTTAACATAAAAAAATGTAACTAGAGAAAAACAATAATATGACTGTAGATATTTTGGGAGGATAAAGTAATGAAAGTTGGTTTAATTGGATTAGGTAAAATGGGCTTAAATTTAGGTCAAAATTTAATGGATCATAATCACGAAGTAGTTGCATTTGATTTAAATGTAGCTGCAGTAGAAGAAATGAAAAACTTAGGTGCAATTGGTACAACAAACCTAGAAGAATTAGTTAAAAATCTTGATACTCCACGCGTACTTTGGATTATGGTACCACATGGTGTTGTTGATTCTGTTATTAATGATGTTAGACCATTCTTATCAGAGGGTGATATTGTTATTGAAGCAGGAAATTCTCACTATAAAGAATCAATTAGACGTTATAATGAATTAAAAGAACATGGCATTCGTTTCATGGATGCTGGTACTTCTGGCGGTATGGAAGGCGCTCGTAATGGTGCTTGTTATATGATTGGTGGAGACCAAGAAGCTTGGGATATTGTAGAACCAATTTTTAAAGATACTTCAGTAGAAAATGGCTACTTATATGCTGGTAAAATTGGTAGTGGACATTTCTTGAAAATGGTTCATAATGGTATCGAATACGGTATGATGGCTGCTATTGGTGAAGGTTTTGAAGTTTTAGAGAAAAGTGACTTTGATTTCGATTATGAAAAAGTTGCAAAAGTATGGAATAATGGTTCAGTTATTCGTTCTTGGTTAATGGAATTAACTGAAAATGCATTCTCTAAAGATGCAAAACTTGATGAAATTAGAGGAGTTATGCATTCTTCTGGAGAAGGAAAATGGACGATTGAAACAGCTCTAGACCTTCAAGCTGCTACACCAGTAATCGCAATGTCATTATTAATGCGTTACCGTTCTTTAGATAACGATACGTTCACTGGTAAAGTAGTTGCGGCTCTTCGTAATGAATTTGGTGGACATGCAGTTGAAAAGAAATAAATAAAGTATAAAATAAGATATATCCCTAAACAAATGGAGGAAATTGAAAATGAAATTTTTTATTGACACAGCTAACGTAGAAGACATTCAAAAAGCTTACAAAATGGGCGTCTTATCAGGTGTAACAACAAACCCATCTTTAGTAGCAAAAGAAGGAGTTAAATTCGAAGATCGTATCGAAGAAATCTTAAAATTAGTTCCTGAAGTAGAATCTGTTTCTGCAGAAGTAACACCAAACGCAGTATCTGCTGAAGAAATGATGGCTGAAGCTGATGAGCTTATTAAAATCAATGGTGGAGATAAAAATATCACAATTAAATTACCAATGACACTTGCTGGTTTAGAAGCTTGTCGTTACTTAACTAAAAAAGGTGTAAAAACAAACGTAACTCTAATCTTCACTGTTAACCAAGCATTATTAGCAGCTAGAGCAGGTGCTACTTATGTTTCTCCTTTCTTAGGACGTTTAGATGATATTTCTGAAGACGGCGTATTATTAGTTGCTAAAATTGCAGAATTATTCCGTGTTCATAACTTAGATGCACAAATCATTGCTGCATCAGTTCGTCACCCTGACCACGTTACTCGTGTAGCTTTAGCAGGTGCACATATTGCTACAATTCCTTACAGTGTAATTGAGCAATTATCAAAACACCCATTAACAGATCAAGGTATCGAAAAATTTGCTGCTGACTGGGCAAAAACAACATTATAATTTGTCATAAACTTATGATTCTTAAATAAGTATTAAGCCCCCATTTTCATTGAAGCAATGAAATGGGGGTATTTACATAAAAACAAGGAATAGAGGAGGAAAATAGAATGAATTCGAATCAGAAATTTGTTGGTTATGTAGGTACATATACAAAAAGTGAAAGTAAAGGTGTATATCAATTTACACTTGATACTGAAAAAGAACGAATTACAGACGTAAAACCAGTGGCTGAATTGGGAAATCCAACTTATTTAGCGATTAGTGAAGACAATAAGAATTTATATGCTGTTGTAAAAGAAGGAAATTTAGGTGGTATTTCAGTTTTTGCAATTAATGAAAACGGTGAACTACAAAAATTAAATGATCAGTTAATTGAAGGCGCTTCACCTTGTCATATTAGCGTGGATTCAAAAAAACAAAATATCGTTACAGCAAATTATCATAAAGGGACTATTGAACTATATAAAATTGACGAAGAAAATGGATTTGCTAGTGTTGCGAAATCGGTTATGCAACACGAAGGCACAGGACCAAATAAAGAAAGACAAGAAAAACCACATGCTCACTATTCTGGTTATACATTAAATGAAAAATACGTAGCTGCAATTGACCTAGGAATTGATCAATTAGTTACATACAAAATCGAAGACAATTCTTTAGTTGAAGTAAGTAGTCTATCTGTTAAACCTGGAAGCGGGCCACGTCACATCACATTCCATCCTAATGGCAAATTTGCTTATATTATGACTGAACTTAGCTCAGAAGTAATCGCTCTTCAATTTAATGAAGAAAACGGAAGCTTTACTGAACTACAGTATATTTCTACTATTCCAAGTGATTTTACTGAAAACAATCAAGGTAGTGCCATCCATATTTCAAAAGATGGTCAATTCGTTTACGCTGGTAATCGCGGTCATAATAGCATCGCAGTATTTAGTGTAAATCAAGATACTGGTAAGCTTGAATTAGTTGAAATTACTTCAAGTGAAGGGAACTGGCCAAGAGATTTCGTTTTAGACCCTTCTGAAAATTATTTAGTTGGTTCAAATGAAATGTCAGGAACTCTAGTTTTATATTCTAGAAATAATACAACTGGTAGACTAACAGCGATTCAAACAGACGTACAAGTTCCAGAAGCTGTATGTGTGAAGTTCTTAAACGCTTAATATAAATGGGAGACTTTAAAATGGATTTTAAAATAACTGATGAGGCAAAAGAAATACTTGCAGGCGTAGATCAAAACAAAATACTTCAATTAGAATTTGATCGTGGTAGTTGTGACGTTGTCAACAATATTTACGAAATAAAAGTGATTAATAAAAGAGAATGCGGACCAAATGAAAAAATGATTATTGGAGACGGATTTGAATTTATGGTTAATAAAAATTTTGAAGATGTTTATGAAGACCAACTAGTTATTGATTATAAGGATGGTTCTTTTATTTTCAAAAATAGAAACCAGATTTTTAATAATCGTATTGGATTGACTTATATTAAATAGGATTATTAAGGTGAATTAAATAGAGCAATATTTTAAGATGCGATTCTTTTATGAATCGCATCTTTTTTTAGTTAACTATTAGAGGAAGAAGGAATTAATCCAATGGATGGTAAATATTGTTTAATAGATAATTAATGTACATCAAAAATTATAAATTGTTAATGGAGTGAGCTAGTGAGATTTCTTTTAAATCATTCTGTTTAGAAATCGATTTGAGGTACTTTCAACAGTTGATGTAATCGTTAAAAATGTGCCAAAACGGCATAAATATTTTATACATATCTTAATGCAATTATGGTTTGATACTTTAAAAAAAGGCGGTAGATTGATTGTTAAAAAATAAAAAGTTCTTATATATTTCAATCATATTATTTCTAATATCTATAGGTTTAAGCATTAATTTTCCTAATGATCATACTTTTGGAGCAAAGGCTTCAGTCATAAATATACCAATTACGAAAGGCAGCGGAATTAATTATAAAGGAGTTATATGGTTATTCTTCTTTGTAATTAGCCTTTATTTTCTTGCAAAAGCATTAAAAAAATACAAAGCTCGAATTGTAATACTTGCTATAATAATTTCTGCACTTATCCCTCCTTATCTTACCTATGCATATCAAAATACGATTGCAACTGACATTTACGCGATTTCATATGAATCCCAAAACAGTGAGTGTAATTTTGATAAGGTCAATGAAACAACATTACACGGAGTATGTGAACTACGTTTTAAAAACTATAGTAGCAAAGACGTACACTTTAATGTTGAATTTTACGATCAATATCCAAATGAAGAAGAGGTACATATGTTATCACTCATGAAAAAAGGTGGTCCATACAGAGTGAATCTAGCTGGAAACGAGTCCAAAAAAGTAAAAATTGAAACGGATATTGATCTATCAAAAATGAAACATCATATTGATAGTGGAAGCTCGAATGATGTACATATAATTATCAGTTCTGGAGATAAAACTAGAAAATTATAAATCCTTTTTATTTATAAATCTACTAAAATAGCAAATAGTTGAATAGTATAAATAGTAAAGAGTCACAGAGGTGGCTCTTATTTTTGTAGATGAATTTATATTATATTAAAATGAAGTTGATTTCAGGATTAATGGCATTGTTTGTGATATGATATATTCTAAAAACATACACTCTTCTTAGTGATGTATATATTTTACACTTTAGGGGATGGAGAAATGAAATTTGAGATGCTTAAAGCGAATATGTTAGCAGAAGATATAAATGATTTTATTAAATTAGTACATAAAAGTTATGAAAATAGTAAATATACATCGACCAATAATAAAGATAAAATATTTCAAATAAAACTATTAATTGAAGAATTTAGGTTTAAAGTATTAGCAGATGAACTAATCAGAATTAATCGATTTGACTGGGATGGAAAATATACATATTTATTAATTGATAATTTTATAAAAGGAATAAGCATTATTGATGAATATATTAATCATAATTATAATGAACTTTATATTTTTACAGCTAAACTTTACACTTTAAAAAACGCAATCAGTTCATTTAGTTAAAAAATGGAACAATTATTTATATAAAAATTAAAAATGCTATTTCCTCTACAAAGGTAATAGCATTTTTATTGTGATTATTATAGTTTTTTAAACCTGATTGGACTAACCATTAAGAAAGCGAGAATTAAAGTAATCCATGCATTACTATATAAAAACATTCCCATTCCTGCTAAAGGTAATCCAGCGGCTGGAATAGGCAAACCTTTAAAATACCCTATAGTTGGTTTGGCACTAAATTTTGCTAATCTTAAGGCCCCCATCGTTGGAAAAAGTATAAACGCAAGAGAGGTTAAAATTGATGGGGCTGAAATGGAATGAAACAAAAGAGCAGGGGCAACTCCGAAACTCACAATATCAGCTAAAGAATCCAATTCTACCCCAAATTCACTATTCACTTTTAGTTTTCTTGCGACTCTACCGTCCAAAAGATCAAAAATAGCAGCAATGAAAATAAAAATAGAAGATATAACAATCAAACCACTCATATTAAACGTAATAGAGAGAACACCACATAATAAGTTTCCGATTGTAAGTAAGTTGGGTATAGATTTTACGACTAGACTAAGCAAAGTATCCCCCCTAAAACCTTTAAAACCTTTCAATAGTATTTTCTATCTATTTATACTTTATTCCTTAGGAGGAATTTAACATTTTTATTAGTAAAATAAATATAAGAAATTTTGAAAGTTTGAGCTTAAAAATATCGGGTTTTATCCCTTATACTTTTTTCTAAATAATAATAAGGACGAAAAAATGCGCCCTTAAAAATTTTAATCAATTTTGTATTAATTCCATTAAAAACACCAATTTCCTCTAACGGCCTAGGACGACCAACGATAATGATTTATGGTATTCATTCATGTTTTGAATGAATGAACGATCAATTTTTAAAAAGCGATTTCCATTTCACTTAATGGGTTAAACTTCGAGTGACCAGTTCCAAGAACATCAATCGAAAATTAGTAAATCATTTATTTGGTGATAGTCAATAAAATTTAATAATAAGTAGTGCATACTACTAGTGATATAGACGGTACGACAATTACTATTCTACTGTAACCCATGGGCTAAACTCCTTTGATGATATAAATTTTAGTCAGAATTTTCAATGGAACATCAATCCATCTATTTATAGAAATTGTTAAATTACATTAATAAGTGGAAAATAAGCATTATTTTAGAAAGGAAAAAATTATCAAATATTGAATATAATTTACAAAGGAATTTATAAAAGTAAGTGGAGGTATTACATGAGGGCATTATCAGCATCATTTGGTTTACTACTAGAAATGATTAGAATTTTACTGATTTTCGGATTACTTGGTTCTATATTTTCATCGATTTTATCAAAAGTATATGTAGCTATTGGTGTGGATCTAACTAATTCTGGTTGGTGGAGTTCAATAGGTATCCTTGTTTTAATTTTTGTCTTATATCGAAACTACATACAATTTAGTGGATGGTACAATGGAAAAGGGAAGGAAAAATTACCTACTAAAGTTACAAGACTATTTGTTTCTTCCAGTGTAGTATTGATATTACTTCCTGGTTTAATTGAACTTGTACAAAGGATTATCTAAAATAAAAATAGTTGGTTTGTGTAATAAAGTGATCGACGTTTCGTCGATTTTTTTAATTCATAAACCGGATTTTGAGCTCATAAAGGAATCATAAGTACGTAAAAAGCGATAAGAAGGTAATAGAATACTCATAGAGTGTTCAAAAGTTAAGAAACAAATATTTTAGGAGGGAATGTATGACACTATTCGGCTATTTATTTTGGGGAATTATCATTGTCGCAATTGCATTTGCTTTCTTCATGCAAAAAAAGTTTGGAACAACAGCACCAGATAAATCGGATAGTCAAAAATTACATGAAGAAGTTATTAGACAGACACATAATAATGATCGTCCAAAATTTTAAAGTTTATTTCTAAACAAAAATGTGTGGGTAATTCCACAAATATTTAAAAATTGGTTTAATATAAAAGTGTGGGGTAGTTCCTGTATTTTGCTGAGCTACCAAGAAAGGATAACAAATGAAAAAGATTGATGAATACTTCGAAACAGCAATGGAAGCATGGGATATGATGCAAAAAACAACAGATGATGAGGGAGCAGAATGGGCAGAAAGATTTGAACGCTACTTCTATGAATTTATCGATGAATTAAAAAATTGGTGGACGAATCTTGACCAAAAACCAAAGAGTATTGAGGAAGCTGAAGAGTTGCCAGAAATAAAAAAATGGATGGAGCAAATTCCAGCACCTGTACAAATAAATTTTCAAACTGAGTTAGAAGATATTATAGACGGTTTTGATACAGTACGTTTTGATTAATAATGATCGTCAAGGCTACTAAATCTTGGTCAAAATTTTAAAAATTAGGGAGGCAATCTACTTGTTTAGTAAAGATGATGAAAATAGATTTAATGTAGTTTATAAAGAAGGAAAATTGTCTGGCATTAAAATATTAGAAGATAGAGAAACAGGTGTTCATTACTTATTTAGTTGGGACGGCTATGCAGGAGGAATTACACCATTGTTAGATAAGGACGGGAAACCAGTCATAAAATTAAGTAATGAATAGATCGCTTTAACAAATTTGCAAAAATTGTAATGTCTAGGTGAAGCGAGGTCAAATAGAATGACATTAGATTTGAAAATTAAGCAATATGTAACAATCCGACCATATAATGAAATTGACTTTACTCAAATACATAATTTAAATAGTAGCGAAGAATGGAATAATCTCGTTGAAAAACAAGAAGATACAAAGAAGGCTTGGGAAAATTCAAACGTTAAATTTGTCGCGTGTTTGAATGATCAAATCATTGGATATATTAGAGGTTTAACAGATGGAAATATAACATTATATGTTTCAGAACTATTAATCGACAAACAGTATAGAGGATTAGGGATTGGGACAAAGTTATTAAAACATATACATGAACTATATCCTAAAACACGCATCGATCTGTTAGCATCAAGTTCATCTCAACAATACTACAAAACGATTAAATTTAGAGGGTTTTACGGATACAGAAAAACTGTTTTGGAGTGGGATTGAGATATTTTGAGGTTTAGTAATACATATAAGGTTTAAATTTCATAAATAACAAAAAAGTCACATCTAACTTCCAAAGTAAGATGTGACTTTTTTACTTATTCTGTAAGTAAACCGGCAAATAGTACCCTTAATCCATATAGAAATTGTTCTTCGAAATCAAAACCAAAATGATACTGCTCACCTAAAAATGAGGTAAAAGCAGTAATTTCTTCAAATGAGAAAGTGAATTGCTTAGCACGATATTCATCTGCCACAAAGGATAGGACATAATTGTTAAAAAGATTGCCAGCAACTACACAGTTTTTATCAGAAACACCGTATTTACTTAAAGTTGATAAAGTGAATTTTACTGCATTTAATCTACTTGGTGTCATCGGCATTGACTGTGCAAAAACATCAACCGCATCTCTTGTGTTTAGTAATACTCTACGGACTTCTAAGGCGAGGGCAGTTAAAGCTTCTTTTGCATCATCAATTTCTACAGGTAGGACGATTTCATTATTAAGGTTCTCAGCAATTAAATCAATTAGAGCCTTTTTATCTTTAATATGCCAATATAAGGATGCAGCCTTAATGTCAAGTTCTTTTGCTAATGTGCGCATTGATAGATTACTTATTCCATCACGATTTAATATTTCAAGTGATGCGCTTACAATTGCTTCTTTAGTAATAGCCATAAAATCTCTCCAAAAAAATATAATAATATCCATTGACTCTAACGGTGTTAGATGATAATCTAACGTTGTTAGATAGCTAACGATGTTAGAGGTGTTTACAACCTTATTGTACAAGAAATGGAAACTACTTTAAAGTTGGAGTATTTATTTATACAAAAAAGTATGGTTATTTATATAAAAGAGATGGGTGGATCTTACTATGAAAAATATGCGAAAGAAAAAAGACGTTGGTATATATGGATTAACTGCAAAATGGTATGATAAAAATTCACGAAAAAGCCGAATGACTCAAATGCAAGAATATGCAAATGAAATTAAAACATTAGTCAAAGAAGAAGCAAAGATTTTAGAAATTGCACCTGGTCCAGGGTATTTATCAATTGAACTTGCGAAGATGGGCTTTGAAGTTACAGGTGTAGAAATAAGCCCTGATTTTGTTACGATTGAAAAAAATAACGCAAAAGAAGCAAATGTTTCAGTTGATTTTAAAGAAGGAAATGCATCAAATCTACCATGTGAAGAAAATACATTTGATTTTATTGTTTGCAGTGCTGCCTTTAAGAATTTTAAAGAGCCTGTAAAGGCAATTTCTGAGATGTATAGGGTATTAAAACCGGGCGGAACAGCTCTTATTATTGATATGAATTATAATTCAACGGCTGCTGATATAGAAAATGAAATGATTAAAACTGAAATGAAAGGCTTTGATAAGTATTTTGTAAAATTTGCTTTCAAAACATTCTTGAAAAAAGGTGCTTATACAAAAGAAGATTTTGAAATTTTTATAAATGAAACGGAATTTAGGGACTATAAAATTAAGCAAGAAGATATTAGTTTATATGTTTATTTAACTAAATAATACGGATTTGAAAATATTTATATCGTAAAAAAGTAAAAAGGTCGAACTCCATCAATTGGAATTCGACCTTTTTAATAGAAACTTATTTGTTATTCATAAAATTTTGTTTCTCTAAGTAATTTAGAACTGTTTGAGAATATTCGTGATGAGATTCTTGCGTATATTTTGCAATCGTGTAAATTTGTGCAAGATTTTTTAATCCAAGTCGTTCTGTCATTTCTTTCAGTTTTGGAACGTCCATATAACGTTGCCATCCTTTTTCATTTCTTTCATTGTAAATTTCAAGAATTTCTTCATCCGAATAATCATTATATTGTTCATAATGAACAAGACCATGCCTTGGTAGACGGTCACGTAGGGCAGGATTTTCTTTTGGATAGCCTAAGGAATAACCTACGATTGGTACAACATTTGGTGGTAAGTTAAGAATTTCTCCAATTTGATTACAATTTGCTAGCGTAGAGCCCATATAACAAAGCCCAAGCCCTGCATTTTCAGCTGCTAGAGCACAGTTTTGAGATGCCAAAGTAGCATCAATTGCCCCAATCATAAAGCTCATGAAATTGTCAAAATGAACTGGTGCATCATTAAGTGTAAGCCATTTTCTCATTCGATTAAAATCTACACAGAACGTTAAAAGGATTGGTGCATCAATAACCATTGACTGTTCCATATGTGCAGAATATAATTTCTTCCTAATTTCTTTGTCTTTCGTGACAATTATGGAATAAGATTGCATATTACCACTTGATGAAGCGCGAATACCTGCATCTAATATTTGATCTAATAGTTCTTGACTAACTTCCTTATCCTCATATTCTCGTATCGATCTGTGACCATGTAAAACATCGTTGAATTCCAAAATAATCACTCCTAATTTTAAAAGATAGTAGTAGAAATAAATATAATCAATAAATCTGTTTAGAAATTCTTAATACATAATTATTTCTGAATAATCTAATTATATAGTAAACATATCACAATTTGTCGAAATCGTATACTTTTTTGCACTTTTATGAAGAAAAATATTTCCATGAAATAGAGTGAATTTTTAAATCCTATTTTTTCTTGAAGACAAACATAAAGAGCTCAGTCTAGAAATATAGACTGAGCTTCTTGTTTATTACTTCATTCTAATTTTAAGTTTTTGAACTCAATTCGATACAAGTCGCGTCGTCGATCGCGTAATTGTCGGACGGAACCTGTGTTACGAGAACGTCTTAATTTTTCAAGATCGACATCTCCAACAACGACAGTATCAACATTCGCATCACATTCACCAACAATTCCATCTCTTGCAAAACCAAAGTCTGAAGGGGAGAAGATACCGGATTGTGCGTATTGAATGTCCATGTTTTCAACGTGAGTTAAATTCCCTACCGTTCCTGCTATACAAGTATATACTTGGTTTTCAATCGCTCTTGCTTGAGCACAATAACGAACTCGGAGATACCCCTGGCGATCGTCTGTACAAAATGGTACGAAAATGATATTTGCTCCTTGATCTACGGCTATACGAGCAAGTTCAGGAAACTCAATATCATAACAAATTTGTATTGCGATTTTACCACAGTCCGTGTCAAATACATGTATTTCGTTTCCTTCTGAGATTCCCCACCATTTTCTTTCATTAGGAGTTGCATGTATCTTCAATTGCTTTTCAATCGTGCCATCTCTTCTAAATAGATACGCCACATTATAAATATTTCCATCTTCTTCAACGAAATGCGATCCCCCGACAATGTTGACATTGTATCGTACGGCAAGTTCTGTAAAAAGTTCGATGTATTGTTCAGTGTATGTAGCTAGTCTACGAACAGCTTGATCAGGCCGTTTTTCTTCAAGGAAAGACATTAATTGAGTTGTAAACAGTTCTGGGAAAACGGCAAAATCCGAACCGAAATCAGCGGCAACGTCAACATAATATTCAATTTGCTTCGTAAAATCAGAGAATGAATCGATTTTTTTCATCATGTACTGTATAGCACATATTCTAACTGGGAATGACGCACGATAAACACGCTTGGATTTAGGAAGATAGTCAATATTACTCCACTCCATCAAAGTAGCGAAGGAGTCCGATGCTTTATCATCTGGAAGATAACGTGTGTTAATACGTTTAATTGTAAAACCTTCCATTAATTGAAATGACAAAACAGGGTCATATATACTATGTTTCTCTACTGCAGCTACATACTCACGAGGTGACATTTCCTCTCTATGTTTATGATAATTTGGAATTCGGCCACCAATAATGATACTTTGAAGATTCAATTGTCGAGCTAGCTCTTTTCGTGCCTCGTAAAGACGATGACCTATTTTCATCCGGCGGTATTCCGGGTCAACCATCACTTCAATTCCATATAAATTAAACCCATTAGGGTCATGATTCGTAATATAACCATTATCTGTAATGACGTTCCACGTATGTTGATCATCATATTCATCAAAATCAACCATCAAGCTTGAACAGGAGCCGATAATTTTATCTTCATACTCAACACAAAACTGTCCTTCAGGAAAAATTCGAATATGACTTTCTAATTGCTCCCGCTTCCAACCCTCCATACCTGGAAAACAACGGCTTGATAATTTCATAATTTCAGCAATATCATCCATACGTATATTTCGCACTTCAATTTTCTTCTCGTATTTTGACATATCTGTTTCTGACATATTCTCACGTCCTATATTTAAATATCTTACTTAAAATGAACAATAAATTAAAAATACACTGTTAGGTTACCCAAAATTTACCTTTTCAACATAGGAGAAATAGGAAGAAACGATTTATCAATAAAAATCAAAGTTATATCAACAAATTTCGGTATTTTATCAACAAAAATAATGACTATATCAATAAATTTCACAACTTTATCAACAAATGACATAGTTTGTTCGTATTACTGCTAATCCACCCATATCAAATTAAAAAATAGCTGTCTCAATATTTATGAGACAGCTATTTCTTGGTATTAGGATCATCAATTTACATGAAAAGTAAAAATCAACAACTTTAATAACAGGGCATTTATAAAATAGACGTAATTTTCCCAAGTCACAGGAGTGGATACTCAATGTATAATAAGTTTGTGGGAGATGCTGGTAGTTTCTACATAAAAACTAACCAAATAAATACATAAAAGGGGTCTATTTTAATGAAAAAGTTTTTTCCTGTTTTACTGCTAATCTTAGTCATGTTTACTGGTTGTAATTCTGAAACCGTTTACTCATCTGTTTATGATGGTAAAAAATTAATTATTGGTGTTATAGGTAATTTTCCAAAAGTAAGAGAAGGGAATGTGAAATTCAAAAAAATAAGTTTAAAAAAAATAGAGGAAGACAAAAAACTTTCGTCAGAATTTGATGCCGTTTTTATTATGAAGGAACATCTCTCCGAAGCTTCCAACAGTAAATATGCAAATATTTACAAACATTCCGATATTCCGTTTTTCTTTATTGAATCAAAAAAATCATATATAGCATTTGTAGATGAACAATTTACCTACGAAGATGCGCCTAATTTAAGAAACCCACCATATTCAATAGGTTACCCATTTGGGAAAGGGAAAAATCAATATTGTGCAAATGATATTGACAAAGTAAACAAAAATGCAATTGACGATGTTTACTCTCGAATATTTACATCTATTGATTCTGGTAAATGCTTTAACGATTAATAAATGCAATTTGAGTGTTTGTGAAAAATTATCATGCACTAACTGGCTATGCTGATTACCTGAAAGAAAAAGGAATTAACAATCACCTGATGAAATATAATGAACTCTTATATAACGAATGAGTTCGTTACATAAAAAACTCTAAAGGCTGCCTATACTGGTCTTAACCCTGTCAAGTAGACACACATAAAAAAGACTTTCTAAGCAGCCGTTGTTAACCTGTATTTTACAGGGGAACAACGGTTTAATCGTTTTTGTGTACGTTCATTATTATAGAAATGAATATACTCTTCAATTGCTTGAATAAGTGCCTGTTCTGAATTAAAATTAGATAGATACACCAATTCACATTTGAAGTGTGAGAAGAACGATTCAACGCATGCGTTGTCTAGGCAGTTTCCTTTGCGAGAGTGGCTGCCTAATAAATTATTCTTTTCTAGGAACTGGTTGTATTTTGGAGTCGTGTACTGGAATCCCTGATCTGAATGCAGGATACTTCCATGCACGTTTCTTTTTTTACATAAGTCTTTAATTGTTTCTAGGACTAGTTTAAGATCATTTCGCTCTGAACACTTCCAAGACAGGATTTCATTATTATAAAGATCTTGTACAACTGATAGATAATAGAATTTATTCCCTACTTTGATATACGTGATATCTGTCGCAAATGCAACGTTTGGTAAGTCTTGTTTAAATTGGCGATTTAATAGATTAGGATAAATATTAGATGGTTCTACACCAAAATATTTTCTTTTCTTACGTATGACCGATTTAATGTCTAATTCCTTCATTATTCGATACACCTTTTTGTGGTTAATAATTAACCCTTCATCTCTTAAACGGTCAGTAATTCTAGGATATCCGTAATATGGTCGAATTGTATGAATGGCTTGAATATGGGATTTAACCGCGTCCTCAAGATTAGTTCTCCTTAATTTATAAACAATCAATTTTTTCCATTTATAGAAACCAGCTCTTGAAACTTTTGCGATTCGAATAAGCATCGTTATTGGGTAACGTGCTTTCATCTCATTAATTATTTCAAATCGAACTCCCTTTGGAATTATCCCTCCTCGAGTATATTTGGATAGAGCTTTTTTAAGTATTCTATCTGCGCTTTTAAATATTTATTTTCTTCCTCAATTGAGCTAAATTCAGTTTTAGTAAAATCTGCAAATGGATTATTAGCTTTAGATTTTCCTCTTTGATCATCAAATAACTCACCATTTCTATACTTTTTTACCCACTCTTTAAGCTGGGTAGAACTTCGTAGACCTAGTTCTTCCGAAATCGAAACATAACTGCCAAATCCATCTTCATAACGTTTTACTGCCTTAAGCTTGAATTCAATCGAATATTTCTTAAATTTAGTCCCTTTTAAAGGCATAATAAATCCCCCTATAGTAGATTACCTATCCATTATAAGGGATAGGCTTTTTCCCGTGTCTACTATAAAGGGATAATATCAATACTGACAGTCTTTTTTTAGTTTAAAAATCAACATTTTAATTAAACAGAGACTAAATATTAAAGAATGATTAATAGAAAACAGATTGATAATTTAATGTTTTTTTTAGATAGGGATTATTGATAATTAACAAATTTGAATTACGGAAATTAAATAATAATATTATGTAAACTGAAAACTAGTTATAGAATCAATATTATTTTATTAAACCAATAATAGGACATTGACTACTCCCAAAAAATACTTTAAAATTACCTTTAATTCAAGGTAATTGAAAGGAGTTGATATGATGAAAAATGATAAAATTTCAATAACTAACTCGCTCCAATTATTTTCAGAAATTAGTAGGGCAAATCGATTTATAACTGATTCTTCAATTAATAATATAAAGTGTTTTGGATTAAACTTAACTGAATTTGCAGTTTTAGAGTTGTTATATCATAAAGGCGATCAGCCAATCCAACAAATTGGTAAAAGAATATTAATTTCAAGCGGGAACATGACCTATGTTTTAGATAAACTAGAGGCAAGGCGATATATTAAACGATTGCATTGTCCTAAAGATCGTAGAGTAATCTATGCAGCTTTGACTGATGAAGGTAGGAACGTAATTTGTACCATTTTTCCAGTTCACCGAGAAATGATTCATCAACTATTTTCCGAATTAAATTCAGTTGAAAAAGATATGTTGATTTATTTATTAAAAAAAATAGGATTAAATGAGAAAAAATCTCAATGTAAAGATAACTTGATTCAAAATAAATCATAGCGAAAAGCTGTCATTAGACGGCTTTTTTTGTTAAGGATGGAAATAATAAAGATAGACTAATAGTTAAATGAGGTATGTAATTATGGAAGAGAAGTTTAAAGGTAAATCAGTCATCATTACAGGAGGGGCTAATGGTATTGGTGAGGGGATTGCTCTTGCTTTTGGAAAATTAGGAGCAATGGTTTTTATTGCTGATATTGACGGGGAAAAAGGAAAAAAAGTAGTACAGAAAATTGAGGGTAATGGTGGAAGAGCACTATTTCATAAAACAGATGTTGGGATCGAAGAAGATATAATAAATCTTATTAACAGTGTAATCGCTCAAACTTCTAAACTTGATATTTTAATTAATAATGCAGGAATCTCTGTTTTTAAGCCATTTTTGAGCTTAACTACGGATGAATGGGAAAGAGTAATCAATACAAACTTGAGAAGTGTTTTTATATCATCCAGAGAAGCTGCCAAAGTGATGGGAAATGGAGGAAGAATCATAAATATGGCATCAACTAGAGCAATGATGTCGGAGCCGAATTCAGAGGCTTATGCAGCATCTAAGGGTGGAATTGTATCAATTACCCATTCATTAGCTGCATCATTACAACCAAATGGTATAACAGTAAATTGCATTAGCCCCGGATGGATTGAGGTTAGTCATTATGAGGAGTTAAAAGAAACTGACCATCTTCAACATTGGTCGAACAGAGTTGGTAAACCTGAAGATATAGCTAAAGCTTGTATTTATTTAGCAGATCCAGATAACAGCTTCATTAACGGTCAAAATATTATTGTTGATGGTGGGATGACAAAGAAAATGATTTACGAAGAATAGAAAAAGCAAGGGAAAGTAACTCCCCTTGCTTTTTCTTATTCATTGCTGATTCGCTTGAGCTTACTTTCCTGTATTCTCGCCCTAAAAATATATCTTAATAAATAGGGTACTACGATAAAGATAAAAAGTGTTCTAAATAGTTGATAGCACATAATGACAGTGATATCCGCGTCTACTTCTTTTGCAATAAGTGCCATTTGATCCATTCCGCCAGGTGCTAGACTTAATAGGGCGGTTATATGATCAATGGTGTGAATATGTGTTAAAAAGATACTAGATAAAAGTGAGAAGGTTAATAAAATTACGCCACTTAAGATTGAAACTAAAACTATTTTTAATTTGTTTGCTAATTTTTCTGGTTTCAATAATAGACCAATATAACTTCCCATCATTAGCTGAGAGCAATTCAAAATAACAGATGGTAATGCAGGGCCATGTAGTCCAGATAAATTAAGAATTATTGAGGCAACCATCGGACCTAATAGTAATGCGGTTGGAAAATTAATTTTCTTCCCCAATATTCCAAGTAAAGTACAAGCAATCGCAAAAATAAATATATTTGGGAATAAGTCATGCCAGCTTGCTGAAGAGTGATGAATTGCTTCTGAAATTGCATTTTTATGAGTATTAAAAAAAGGGCTGAAAATTAGTAGGGGTATCATAAAAATAATCATCATAAGTCTCGAAATTTGTAGGAAAGTCACAATCGTAAAGTCAACATCTTTTATTTCTTCTGCAAGGGCGATCATTTGGCTTAAGCCACCGGGGATACTTCCTAATAAAACAGTAGGATAATGTATATTAAATAGTTTTGAAATAATTATTGAAATTGTAATTGTAAAAAGAATTAGAAGGAATGTCATCAAAAGCATAGATGTTAATTGATGTCCGATTTGTATAAAAGTTGAAGCAGTGAATGATAGCCCAATCGTATAACCGATTATAATCATCGCAGAATCACGAATTTGACTTGGCCAATATAAGCTTATTCCTTTAATTTTAGAAAAAATAAGTACAAAAAACATTGGACCTAAAAGCCAAGGGATTGGTAGGTTAATTAATTGAAAAATCATTCCGCCAATAATTGCAATGATTAAAGTAAGAAATAATTGAATCCACTTATTATTGTTGTATTTTAATACCATTTTTTCACTTCTTTTCAAATTATAAAATTTTAATGAACATTTGATGTTTACATTTATTCATCGCACTAGTTGTGATAATATCATTATTGACCTTAAGTTTATGGTATGCAAGGTTTTTGCTTAGTCAGATGCTTTTTTGGGTAATTAACAGGATAGCAGAACTAATCGAAGGATATATTAATTATAGTAAATATTTTACAATTATGATGTATCTAAACTTTTGCAAATTTTAATTAGAAGGGACTAATTGAATTGGCTAAACAACAAATAGGCGTTATTGGTTTAGCAGTAATGGGGAAAAACCTAGCTTTAAATATTGAAAGTAGAGGTTTCTCAATTTCTGTATATAACCGATCAGTTGAAAAAACAGAAGAATTTTTAAAAGAAGCAGAAGGAAAAAATGTAGTAGGAGCATTTTCGATCGAAGAATTTATAAATTCTCTTGAAACACCACGTAAAATATTAATTATGGTAAAAGCTGGTGCTCCAACTGATTCAACTATTGAAATGTTATTACCACACCTAGATAAAGGTGACATTTTAATTGACGGTGGAAATACATATTATAAAGATACTCAAAGAAGAAATAAAATGTTGTCTGATAGTGGAATTCATTTTATTGGTACAGGCGTTTCTGGTGGAGAAGAGGGTGCTTTAAAGGGGCCTTCAATCATGCCTGGCGGACAGAAAGAAGCTTTTGAACTAGTAAAACCGATATTTGAAGCTATTTCTGCAAAAGTCAATAATGAGCCTTGTACAACATATATTGGACCAGATGGCGCAGGTCACTACGTTAAAATGGTTCATAATGGAATTGAATATGGAGATATGCAATTAATCTCAGAAGCTTACTTTTTATTAAAAAATGTTCTTGGCTTAAGTGCCGATGAGCTACACCAAGTATTTAGCGAGTGGAATAAAGGTGAATTAGATAGTTATTTAATCGAAATAACGGCTGATATTTTTACAAAAACTGACGAAGAGACAGGTAAACCACTTGTTGATGTTATTTTAGATACAGCAGGACAAAAAGGAACTGGTAAATGGACAAGTCAAAGCACACTTGATTTAGGCGTACCTACTTCAATTATTACTGAGTCTGTTTTTGCAAGATTTATTTCAGCAATGAAAGAGGAACGAGTAAAAGCAAGTAAGATATTATCTGGTCCGTCAACTAGCTCATATACTGGAAATAAAGAGCAACTGATTGAAGATGTTCGTAAAGCACTTTATATGAGTAAAATTTGCTCTTATGCTCAAGGATTTGCACAACTAAGAGCTGCATCTGATGAGTATAACTGGGATTTAAAATACGGTGAGATCGCCATGATTTTTAGAGGCGGATGTATTATTCGTGCGGCATTCTTACAAAAAATTAAAGAAGCATATGATCTTGATGCGAATCTTTCAAACTTATTACTTGATCCTTATTTCAAAGAAATTGTAGAGAGCTATCAAGGCGCATTACGTAAAATTAGCGTTGTAGCAATAGAGGCTGGTGTACCAATTCCATGTTTCTCAGCTGCATTAGCATATTTTGATAGTTATCGTACTGAAACGCTTCCAGCAAACTTAATTCAAGCACAAAGAGATTATTTTGGTGCACATACTTATGAACGAATTGATAAAGAAGGTAAATTCCATACTCAATGGACTTAATTTTAAGTTTTAATTTGTTCCTGAACTAAAAAAGTTACCCCCTCTACATTAAGAGGGGGTAACTTTTTTAGTCTTTAATTTCATTCTTTGTGTTCATTTAATCGATCAGAAACAGGCCACCATTTATGACCGTCAACTGTCAATAAAGTATCAGCTTCATTTGGTCCCATTGAACCAGAATTATATGTTGTAAGGGGTGCTAAATTTTGGTCCCAAGCTTTAGAGATCACATCAACAAAGCTCCAAGAGTATTTTACTTCATCCCAATGGGTAAAGTTTGTTCCATCACCTAACATACAATCATAAATTAATCGCTCGTATGCTTCAGGGGTATTTATACAATCAACACAATTATTATTAAAAGTTAATTGAATTGGTTTTGTGTAACCTTCAGAGCCAGATCTTTTTGCATTTAATTGTAAGGTAATGCCTTCATCTGGTTGAATATGTATAATCAATAAATTTGGTGACATTGGTTCTTTTGTATTGTAGTAAAGGTTCATTGGTATATCTGAGAATTGTACAATAATCTTCGTAGATTTTGTAGCCATTCGTTTTCCTGTTCGAATATAGAATGGAACACCTGCCCATCTAAAATTGTCGATATAAAGTTTTCCTGCAACAAATGTTTCAGTTTGTGAATTTGGATCAACATTGCTCTCATTTCTATATGCAGGTACTTCTTCAGCGTTAATTACACCAGCATCGTATTGTCCACGAACAAAATAATCTTTAACTTCGTTTTCTTCAATTTTTCGAAGAGCCTTAAATACTTTAACTTTTTCACTACGAATTTCTTCTGTTGTTAATTTAATAGGAGGCTCCATAGCAAGTAAAGCTGCAACTTGAAGCATATGATTTTGAACCATATCTTTCAAAGCACCAGAATTCTCGTAATATTTTCCACGGTCTTCAACACCAAGAATTTCACTTGAAGTAATTTGGATATTGGAAATAAATCGATTATTCCAAAGCGGTTCAAACATCGCATTCGCAAAACGGATTACTTCGATATTTTGAACCATTTCTTTACCTAAATAGTGGTCAATACGGTAAATTTGATTTTCTGAAAATGCTTCACGAATTTCATCATTTAATTCCATAGCGCTAGGCAAGTCATGACCAAATGGTTTTTCGATAACAATTCGACTCCAGCCTTCTGTATCGGCTAAACCATTCTTTTTTAACTGCTGAGCAATTGTACCGAAAAACTCAGGTGCCATTGCCAGGAAGAAGATACGGTTACCAGGAATTAAATAATGGTTATCTAAGTTTGTTAATAAATTGCCTAATTCTATGTATGATGATGCTTCTAATACTTCAAATTGATGATAATAAAAATGAGATAAAAAGCTTTCAATTTCTTCATCAGAAGTCGCAATTGATTTAATTGATTTTTTCACAGTTTCACGAAACTCATCATTTGACCAAGGTCTTCTACCAACACCTACAACCGCAAAGCCTTCATCAATTTTTTGACTTAAAAATAATCTATATATTGAAATAAAAAGCTTTCTTTTTGCAAGATCTCCTGTTGCGCCAAAAATTACGATTACTGCTTTAGGATTTACTTTAGTTTTCAATGAATTTACCTCACTTCTTCAACATAAATTACTAACTTATTTTAGTAATAATCAAGGCCGATTATACAAATAATGTAAAATCCCTTTCAAAAATAATGAATTGAAAGCATTTTCATCAATTATTAGAAAATAAATTAAATTACCAAATTATTCATCTTTTATCATAAACAAAACGAACAGTTTCGTAAACAAAAGTCTTGATAAAATTAAAACATTTTTCCTACTTTTTTACTTGAAAATAAAAGGTTTAAGAGCGAATAAGAAAATACACGACTTTTTGCTTATTTGACAATGAATTAATGGTAAATTTTTAGATTGAAAATTAAAAAGAGATTAAATTAAGATAAGAGAAATTTGATAAAATCTCAGTTTTCTAGTAGAATTGAATTAAGTTAGTGTAATAATTTGGAAAATATAGTAAAATTGATATGAAAATGTTTTCAAAAAAATAATTTTTTTAATACTTTTTTTGATGATCAATTTTGAATTGAATCCTCAAAAAAGTTTATAGATGGGTTTTATAAAAGTTCCATCGAAATCTTAATAAGCCAAGAGTGCTTAAAACCATTTAATCTATTTAAATGGTTTTGTTATTTTTTATCAATGTATAACTACTTGGCAAACATTCTACTACAGGAGGGACTTTTATTATGAAAAAAATTGGCTTAGCATGGCAAATTTTAATTGGTCTTGTAATCGGGATCATTGTAGGTGCAATTTTTTATGGGAATCCAAAAGTTGCAGATTACTTACAACCAATTGGTGATATCTTTTTAAGATTAATTAAAATGATTGTCATTCCAATCGTTGTATCAAGTATCATTGTTGGTGTTGCTAGTGTCGGTGACACAAAAAAACTTGGACGCCTAGGCGGAAAAACTATCCTTTACTTTGAGATTATCACAACAGTTGCGATTTTAATTGGTTTATTAGTAGCGAATATTGTTAAACCAGGTGCTGGTGTCGATATGAGTATTCTTCACAAAACAGACATAAATACTTATGTTGAAACAGCCAAAGAAGTGAAGAGTCACGGTTTTGCGGATACATTTGTAAATATTGTTCCACCAAATATTTTCTCAGCTTTTGTTGAAGGGAATATGTTAGCGATTATCTTTTTCTCAGTACTATTCGGTCTTGGAATAACAGCAGTAGGAGAAAGAGGAAAGCCAGTATTAGCATTCTTCCAAGGAACAGCTGATACAATGTTTTATATTACAAATCAAATAATGAAATTTGCTCCATTTGGTGTATTTGCATTAATTGGTGTAACAGTTTCAAAATTTGGACTAGAATCATTAATACCATTAGGAAAATTAATCATAACTGTCTATTTAACAATGGCATTCTTCATCGTTGTAGTATTAGGATTAGTAGCCAAAATGGTAGGCGTTAATATTTTTAAATTTATTAAATTAATTAAAGATGAGCTGATCTTAGCATACTCTACAGCAAGCTCTGAAACAGTTTTACCAAGAATTATGGAAAAAGTTGAAAAATTTGGTGTGCCTAGATCAATTTCTTCATTCGTAATTCCAACAGGTTACTCATTCAACCTTGATGGATCAACTTTATACCAAGCATTAGCTGCAATTTTCATCGCTCAAATGTACGGTATTCATTTATCAATCACTGCTCAAATTTCACTAATGTTAGTATTAATGGTTACTTCAAAAGGTATCGCAGGAGTACCGGGGGTATCGTTTGTCGTATTATTAGCAACATTAGGTACAGCAGGTATCCCAGTTGAGGGTCTAGCATTTATTGCCGGAATCGACCGTATTCTAGATATGGCTAGAACTGCAGTAAACGTTGTTGGTAACTCATTAGCAGCAGTTGTCATTGCTAAGTGGGAACGTGCGTTTAAACCAGAAGTGGTTGAAAGTGATAATAACGTTGCAATGTAATTTGTAAATATAATAGATTGAAAAAGAAGATGTCCCAAATGATTTTGTGGGACATCTTTTTTTATTAAGGAGAAAATAGTTAACTCATAAAGTGTTCATGAGTTAAAAAAAAGACAAGAAGCTTAAAAAAACTTAAAGCATTAATAGTTATAAGATAAAAAAATAGATTACATTGAACACACTTACATAAAAAAAAAGCCCTCCGTACCAAATTGGACGAAGGGTTTTTCTCACTTATTTAAAGTTTACTAAATATTAATACACGTCACGTAGATAACGACCTTGCTTTTGCAGATCTTTAAGATAAGCTTCTGCTTCATCGCGAGTCAACGTTCCTTCTTTTTCGATAATCGTAATAAGGGCTTCATTAACGTCTTTAGCCATATATTCTTTATCACCACAAACGTAGAAATAAGCACCTTTTTCAATCCATTCGAATAATTCTTTGCTGTTTTCAAGCATTTTATGTTGAACATAAACTTTTTGATCTGTATCACGAGAGAATGCAGCATCGAGTTTTGTTAGAACGCCATCTTTTTGATATGTTTCTAACTCGCTTTGATAAAGGAAATCGGATGCTTCATGCTGGTCACCGAAAAATAACCATGAACGGCCATTTACTTTATTGACTGCGCGTTCCTGGATGAAAGAACGGAATGGTGCAATACCAGTTCCAGGTCCTACCATAATAATATCTTTGTCTTCAGCCTCTGGTAAGTGGAAGTGTTTATTTGCTTGAACATAGACTGGAAGTGTATCTCCTTCGTTAACACGCTCTGAACATAAAACAGAACAAACACCTTTTCGATCGCGTCCGTGCGCAGTGTAGCGTACAGCACCGATTGTTAGATGAACTTCATCTGGATTTGCAGCAATACTGCTTGCAATTGAATACAGACGAGGAGTCATTTTTCTTAAGATTGAAACGATCTCTTGAGCAGATGCTTTCCATGGCCCAAAATCACGTAACATATCAAGTAAATCTCGACCATAGCAATATTCTTTAAGTTGATTTGTATTTTCAACTAACAGAAGTTTTTGAAGTTCTTCGCTTTCTGTGAATACAGCTGCCTGTTGTAAAATTTTCTTAGACAATAGTGTAATTTCAAAATAATTTGTAAGCGCTTCTTTTAAAGATAGTGTTTCATCCTGCTTACCAACAGTAACAGTTACATCTTCTTCCCATTTCATTTCGTTTATAAGAAGTGCCACTAGTTCTGGATCATTTGATGGGACCACGCCAAGTGCATAACCTGGGTCATAAGTAAGTCCTGACCCTTGTAAAGATAACTCAATATGCCTTGTTTCCTTGTTTGAGTCAGTTCCATTTAAATTAATATTTTTTAGAACCTTCGCTTGAAATGGATTGGTCCTTGAAAATGGTGGTGTCGCATTTTTAGTATCGTTTAAAGTAGATTTCATTTCTCTTAACCTCCAAGGATTGTTATATAACTAAGATAACATACAAATGGCAATTAATGTATTAGAATCTAGGTCTTTTTTACGTTGTCGTGGATTTTTTTATAGTCTTGTGTCCAGATAGGCAAGAAACAAGGGATGGCAACTTGTCCAATTAATAAAAAGAAAATTTTATCTATTTAAATGTAGAGGAAAAATAAACTATTAGTAGTATCTAATCAATAAGCCTATTTTATAAAAAAAGCAGTTATTAATCATTGGGAGGAAAAAACTCATGAAGAGTTTTACGAAGCAAGAAAATAGTTGGATGTTCTATGATTGGGCTAATTCAGCGTATTCAATTATTATTAGCACTGCGGTATTCCCTCTTTTTTATAAAGCTTCAGCTACAAAGGCTGGAATAAGTGCTTCTGATTCTACTGCTTATTTAGGTTATACGATTGCAATATCTACTTTTATTTTAGCTATGATATCTCCAATTCTCGGGACAATCGCTGACTACAAAGGATTTAAAAAGAACTTTTTTGCTTTCTTTTTTATTCTCGGGGTTTCTTTTACTGCACTTCTTACTTTTATTCCAAATGATCACTCGCTCTTACTATTGATTTGTTATACGATTACAGCTATTGGCTTCAATGGCGCAAATGTATTTTATGACGCTTTTTTGGTAGATATAACTTCAGAAGAACGGATGAATAAGGTTTCCGCTCGAGGCTTTGGTTTAGGGTATATAGGTAGTACAATTCCATTTATTATTAGTATTGCAATCATCGTATTAGCTCAAAAGGAGATTATTGCAATTTCAACAACTCTCGCAAGTCAAATTGCTTTTTTCATTACAGCAGCCTGGTGGGGCATTTTTGCTATCCCTTTATTACGAAACGTTCGTCAAATTTATTTTATTGAACCTGAAAAAAATCCTGTAGTAAATAGCTTTAAGAGGTTAGGAAAAACCTTTAAAAATATTCGAAAATATCGCGCTGTATTTTTATTTTTACTTGCCTATTTCTTCTATATAGATGGTGTTGGAACAATTATTACGATGTCAACGGCTTATGGAACTGACCTTGGAATTAGTTCAACAAATCTATTAATTATTTTACTTGTCACACAGGTTGTTGCCGCTCCATTTGCCGTTATTTATGGAAGGCTCGCAGATCGGTTTACTGGTAAAATGATGCTTTATGTAGGAATCATTATTTATATGATTGTTTGTATTTATGCTTACTTTTTAAACTCTACTTTAGACTTTTGGATTTTGGCCATGCTTGTAGCTACATCCCAAGGTGGAATTCAGGCTTTAAGTCGTTCTTATTACGCTAAACTCGTTCCTAAAGAAAAATCAAATGAGTTTTTTGGCTTCTATAATATTTTCGGGAAATTTGCATCGGTTATGGGGCCGCTAATAGTCGCCTTGACAGCTCAAATTACAGGGCGTTCGAATATGGGCGTATTTAGTCTAATTATTTTATTTGTTATTGGAATGTTCTTTTTAACACGTGTATCTGAACCTAAAAAAGCAGAAGTTTCGAAAACCACAACTTACTAATCTAGATGTAGAGAGTTTCAAGGTGAGGGGAAAAATGATATTTAAAGAAAAAGGGACTCTGATTAAATTGGAGTCCTTTCTTTTGCAAAAAAATATATTAAATAAAGTGAAGATTAATTAACAGAATTTTTAAAAGGGAAAAAACTAAAAATATAGAATATTCTTAACTATGTTGTTTAATTTTATTAGTTAATATCCGCTCTCGCTAAAGGAAACCAATTAAGGAGGATCAGATGACAAATTTACTAGAGATTACAATAGGGAAATTATTAGAAGAAAAAGCTAAATTACATCCTACTCATGAGGCTGTTGTCTATGCAGATAGAGGTTTAAGGATGAATTATGAACAGTTTGAAAACCACTGTAGAGAAATTGCTAAAGGTTTGATGAGTCTTAGAATTCAAAAAGGTGATCATATTGCAATTTGGTCCTCTAATACGCCTGAATGGCTTACAGCGCAATTTGCAACTGGCAAAATGGGTGGAGTACTCGTTACAGTGAACACAAATTATCAGACTGCTGAGCTTGAGTATTTACTAAAACAATCAGATTCGACGACTATTATTTTAATGGATCAGTATAAAGATTCTTCATATATAAATATGCTCTATGAAATTATTCCAGAGTTAAAGGATTCTGTACCAGGAGAATTACATAGTAGTCGATTACCATTTTTACGCAACGTGATTGTGCTTGGAGATAAAAAGTATCCAGGTACATTCTCTTGGAATGGGCTGATTTCTTTTGCGAAAAATACTTCCGACGCGGAATTGGATAAGCGAATTGAATCAATGAGTCCATATGATGTTATAAATATGCAATATACTTCAGGAACTACTGGTTTCCCTAAGGGTGTAATGCTTACACACTCGAATATCGTAAATAATGGGTTAAACATTGCAAATTGCATGGAATTAACAAAGGATGACCGTCTATGTATACCTGTGCCTTTCTTCCATTGCTTTGGCTGTGTTTTAGGAACGATGGCTTGTATGACTGTTGGTGCAACGATGGTACCTGTACAAGACTTTAGTCCAAAAAGGGTTCTTCAAACAGTACAAGATGAAAAATGTACTGGATTACATGGCGTTCCTACTATGTTCATTGCTGAATTAAATGATCCTGATTTTACTAAATATGATTTGTCTACATTGCGAACTGGGATTATGGCAGGATCAAACTGTCCGATTGAAGTCATGAAGGAAGTTATCGAAAAAATGGGAATCACAGAAATTACGATTGCTTATGGCCAAACAGAGTCTTCTCCAGTCATTACACAAACTAGAACAAATGATCCAATAGAATTACGTGTTGAATCGGTTGGAAAGGCTTTGCCAAATGTTGAAGTGAAAATCGTTGAGCCAGGTACATCAAATGAAGTACCACGAGGTGTTCAAGGTGAACTTTGCACTAGAGGATATCATGTAATGAAGGGCTACTATAAAAATGAAGAAGCAACGAAAGCTGCAATCGATGAAGACGGATGGCTACATACTGGTGATTTAGCAATTATGGATGAAACTGGTTATTGTAAAGTTACTGGTAGGTTGAAGGATATGATCATTCGTGGTGGAGAAAATATTTATCCGCGTGAAATTGAAGAATTTTTATATACTCATGTAGATGTGTTAGATGTCCAGGTTGTTGGAGTACCTGATCACGTATACGGAGAAGAAGTTATGGCCTGGATTATTTTAAGAGAAGGTGTAAAAATTACGCCTGAAGATATACGTGCATATTGTAAAGGGAAAATTTCGAAACATAAAATTCCTAGATATATAGAGTTTGTGGAAGCTTACCCTATGACAGCTTCAGGTAAAATCCAGAAATTCCGACTAAGAGAACAGGCCGTTGAAAATGCGCAAAAACAAGTATAAATTTATCGATTAATTAGTAATAAAATAGCAAAGCAAAAGCGTAAGCTTTGCTATTTTTTATTCATTATTTTAAATCAAATTATTTGATTTTAGTAATTGTGGTTATTAAAAAGATAAAGGGGATCTAAAACTTGAAAACTAGAAAAAAAGATACTGCTTGGCAATCTATTAAAATTTTAGTTTATTCATTTACCATCGCTTTTATATTAAAGCTTTATATATTTTCACCCTTTATTGTTGAGGGTGCATCCATGCAACCGACGTTACATAATCATGATTATTTATTTGTAAACAAAGCTTCTTTTCATATTTCCTCAATTGAAAGAGGTGAAGTCGTCATTATAAAAAAACAAGATGATCCTAAGTATTATGTAAAAAGGATCATTGGACGACCAAATGACATAGTAAGTATTATGAACGGCTTACTTTATGTAAATGGAAAATCTATAAATGAACATTATTTAAACGGTAAGTTACGAAATGTGTATAAAGATTATCTGCAATTTAATAAAGTAAAAGTTCCTGATCATTCATATTTAGTAATGGGAGATAATCGTTTAAATAGTAAAGATAGTCGAAATGGTTTAGGCTACATTAAGCAGTCTGAAATTGTCGGAAAGGTTGAGGGTGTTTTTTATCCATTTGATCGATTAAGAATAATACACTAATAAGAAAACGTTATTGCATATAAACTCTTTTGAATTTTGAAATGAAAATTAACCTTATTAAGCTTTATTTTTATGGGATTATGACCTGAAATGGATAAAAATCTAAATTAAAATCAGATCATTTATCACACCATTGTAGTTAAAAACTGCCTTTCATTTTATTTTCATTTTCTTTTTTTAAAATAAAAACGAATAAAAATAGAATTTCAGGTATTTTAAGTTTTATTTAAGGAAATAAATTTTAAATAAAAGGATTAAAAATCAAAATCGAAAGTAGGAATATGCAATGAAAAAAAGTGAAGATTTTTTATTAGAAGAGCAAATTAAATTTGAAAATCATGTTAAGAAGAATAATTGGATCCTAATGGTAGTAGCTGTTATTACCATACCATTTCTTGTATCAAATATGTAAAAAGCAAAGCCGGTTTAGCAAATTACCGGGCTTTGCTTTTTTTTTTTTTTTGGAAACGAAAACCCTAGGATCGGTCAAGGGTTCCAAAAAACTTACAGCGGGTGTTATATAAAGACCCCAAGGTGCTAAACTATTTTTGGTTCGCCAATCAAAATAGCAGCTCACCGGTTTATAAACCAAACTAGCCCATTTATGCTCGGAATGGCCTTTATGAACAAAAGTCACCCATTTATGCACAAATCCAGCTGCTTTAACCGTACCTTTTAAAAGATATAGATGAAGCAGACGAACTGTTCAGTAGCCCTTTCTGGTTTAGTCTGTGACAAAGGCTTTCAGCCGCAGAGCAAACCACCCGATATCATGGGTGGTTATGTTTTTTGCTAAACACCTTCTTTCTATCCTCGAATTTTTAACATCGAAATTTTCATATTACTAAATTTTTTTTAGTATTATGAAAAAAACAGGTAGACAATTTTAGTTATACTGTATTATATTTTATATAAGTAAAAAATTCAGAATTTTCAACGAGGTCCAATATGGAAAACATATATGAAAAAATACGTTTACTTCGCATTCAACAAGATCTTACTTTAAAGGAGCTAAGTGATAAAACAAGTTTGTCGGTTAGCTTTTTATCACAAGTAGAGCGGGGAAATAGTTCTTTAGCAATCACTTCCTTACAAAAAATTGCAGAAGGTCTTGGAGTTTCGATCTCTTATTTTTTTCAGGAGTCAATTGAAACTAAATACTATACTCCTGCTAAAAATCGAAAATCGTTTCAAATTGAACGCTCTAATGCAGTATATGCAAGGCTAGGTGGAGAATTTGAGGGGAGAGCACTCGAGCCAATCTATATTACTTTGGCACCATACCAAAAACAAGAAGTTGCATTCAATCACCCTGGAGAAGAGTTCTATTATGTATTAGCAGGGGAAGTCGTAATGAATGTTGATGAACAGGAGTATCACATGAAGGCTGGAGATTCAATCCATTTCCCTTCAACTGTCGATCATGCTTGGTACAATCCAACAAATGAATCAGTTCATATTATTAGTGTTCTTACACCTTCAATATTTAAAAATTAATGGTTTGTCGCAAATTGCGACAAATCATTTATTATAAAAATTACATCATTTTAGTAGGAGGTTTTTAGCGTGAGAGTAGCAACTGATATAGGAGGAACTTTTACCGATTTAGTTTTTTTAGACGAGAATGGTCGAATTGGCGTCGCGAAAAGTGATACGACTCCACCTAATTTTGAGCAAGGTGTTATCGATGTAATGACTAAAAGTGGAATACAAGGTGATGCAATTCAAGCATTTATTCACGGTACTACAGTGATTATTAATGCATTAACTGAACGAAAAGGTGTTAAAACAGGTTTAATTACAACAAAGGGTTTTAGAGATGTTATTGAAATAGCACGTGGGAATCGACCAGATTTATTTAATGTACGATATCAAAAACCAACTCCATTTGTCCCACGGCATTTAAGATTTGAAGTAAGTGAACGATTAAATTATAAAGGTGATATATTACAAGGCATTAATTTAGATGAAGTTAAAGTCGCGGTAGAGCAACTGAAAAAAGAAGGCGTTGATGCGATCGCTGTCTCATTCCTCCATGCATATGCTAATCCAATTCATGAAAAAGCAGTAATTGAAATGATTCAACAATTATGGCCAGAAGTATATGTAACAGCTTCTAGTGATATTACAAAAGAATGGCGTGAATATGAGCGAACAAATACAGCGGTATTAAATTCATACGTTAAACCGATTGCGGTATCATACATAGATCGATTAGAGAAAAAATTACAAGATGTAGGAGTTTCGGGTAATAAATACATCATGCAATCGAATTCTGGAACGACAACTTTTAATCAATCGAAAGAATCACCTATTAATATGGTCGAGTCAGGCCCTGTAGCAGGAATATTTGGAGCAGCGATTCTAGGAAAATTACTAGGTGAGGAAAATATAATTGCTTTTGATATAGGTGGAACGACAGCTAAATGCTCTTTAATTAATAAGGGTGAGGTAAAGGTAACTACTGATTATCGAATTGAGCGAGATGAACGAAACGCTGGATATCCAATTAAAGTTCCTGTCGTTGACATAGTAGAAATTGGTAATGGTGGAGGATCAATTGCTTGGATCGACGGTGCAGGCTCTTTAAAAGTCGGGCCACAGTCAGCTGGTGCACTTCCAGGTCCAGTGGCTTATGGACAAGGAGGAGAAGATCCAACTACAACCGATGCAAATTTGGTGACAGGTAGACTTTCTCCAAAAAATTTCAAGAAACCAGTAGATCTTGAATCAGTTCGAGTAGCAATTCAAAATAAAATATCAGAACATTTCGAAATATCCGTTGAAGATGCAGCACTTGGTATTATTCGTATTGCTAACTCTAATATGTTAAATGCATTAAAGCTAATTTCAGTTCGAAAAGGGTATGATCCAAGAGAATTTTCACTTGTAGCCTTTGGCGGTGGTGGTCCGATGCATGCCATGTCCCTTGCAAAAGAGCTAGGAGTGCGTAAAGTAATCATTCCAATTGCTTCTTCAGTATTTTCGGCTTGGGGTATGCTAATGACGGATTTACGTCAAGACTATATTCAAACTTATATTCGAAGAGTTAATACGATTGATTTTAATGAAATAAATTCAGAATGGGCAAAAATTGAAGAAAATGCGATTGAACAATATAAGGTTCAAGATATATCTGAAAAAGATGTAGTATTCATACGTTATGCTGATATGAGATATCTTGGCCAAGAGCATACAGTAAAAGTTCCAATTCCAAATGGACTATTAAATTCAGAAACTATGAAAGTTATTGTTGAGCGTTTTCACCAAATACATGAACAACAATTTACTTTTAAATTAGAAGGGGCACCTACTGAAATTGTAAATCTACATTTAACGGCATTAGGAACCGTACAAAAACCTAAAATAGCAAAATTAAAAAATATTGGAGATAACGCAGACAGCACAATTAAAGAAGTTAGAAATGTTCTATTTGAAGACTACGGATGGATCAAGACAAATATTTACGAGCGTGATTTATTAAATGCTGGTAGCAAGATAGATGGCCCAGCTATTGTAGAAGAACAATCATCTTCTACGGTACTCTATCCAAATCAATCATTAACAGTAGATCCTTATGGAAATTTAATTATTGAGACTGGGGTGTAATAAATGAATAGTCATCAAGTACAGGAAAAGGTAGATCAGTTTACTTTAGAAATTGTAAAAGATTCTTTAATTGCAATTGGAGAAGAAATGTTTCATACACTTGCACGTACTTCTATGAGCCCTATCATTTATGAGGTTTTAGATTTCGCAAGTGGACTTACTGATGATAAAGGACAATTGCTTACTCAAGGAAATGGCGTAACGGGATTCATCGGGATGCTGACCTTTATGGTTAAGCAAACTTTAGAGAAATTTGGTCAAAAAGGTGATTTAAAGCCTGGAGACATCATTATTATTAACGACCCTTATGGTGGCGGTGGTTCGCATCTTTCTGATGTTGGGCTTGTAATGCCAATTTTTTACGAAGGTGAAATTGTTGCATTTTCTGCAAATAAAGCACACTGGACTGAAGTAGGTGGAAAAGATCCAGGCTCTTGGACAACCGATTCTACTGAAATTTTCCAAGAAGGTTTACAGTTTCCATGCGTCAAACTTTTCGACGATGGTAAAATCAATCAACCACTAGTAGAAATTATTGCAGCAAATGTTCGTTTCCCGGATTTATCTTTAGGAGATATGTGGGCACAAGTAGCGGCCTTGAAAACTGGCGAAAGACGGTTTGTTGAATTGTGCAGTAAATATAGTAAGTATATTGTAAAAGAAACAATTGAACATTTACTTCATCACGGGGAACAAATTTCCCGTAAAGAGCTATCAAAGTTACCAAAAGGGGTTTATGAAGCTGTAGATTATATCGACGATGATGGAATTGGGAATGGTCCATTTAAAGTACAAGTAAAAGTTACGATTACTGATGAGGAGTTTGTTTGTGACTTTTCTGGAAGCCACCCACAAGTACTCGGACCAGTCAATTGCTCATATACAGCCCTAGTTTCAGCAGTTAGAGCAATTTTCTTAGCTGCAACAAATCCTTCTCAGGATGTAAATGATGGTGTATTTAGACCACTAAAAGTGATTGCCGAGGCACGATCTATCTTTTCAGCAGAAAGACCAGCTGCAGTTTCCACCTATTGGGAAACAATGCTCTATGGTTCTGACTTAGTTTGGAAAGCTTTAGCACCAATCTTACCTGATCGGTTAACAGCTGGGCATTTGCTATCAGTTTGTGGAGTTGTATTATCTGGAATACATCAAGATACAAATGAACCATTCTTAATTGTAGAACCATCAGTAGGAGGATGGGGTGCAGGAGACGGAATAGACGGTGCTGTAGGCCAATTTTGTATTGGTGATGGTGAGACTTATAATGTACCAGTTGAAGTTGCTGAAGCTCGTTATGGCATTATGGTAGAAGAATATAGTCTACATACAGACGGAGCTGGTGCTGGTGAATATCGTGGTGGCTCTGGAACTGTTAGATCCTATACTGCAATGACCGATGGACAGACTGTAACTGCAACTTTTGGTAGGAACAAGTACTTACCATGGGGTATTAACGAAGGAAAAGATGGTTCTTGCAACGAATTTGAAATTGTTAAGGCAAATGGTGAGGTAAGTGGTCCTTATGGCAAATTTGCACGTTTTCCACTCCAAAAAGGTGACACTGTACGTTTAATAACTGCTACTGGTGGAGGATTTGGTAATCCATTAGATCGTCCGATTGAAAAAGTAATAATTGACGTTAAAAATGGTTATATCAGTTTAGAACAAGCAAGTGAAATTTATGGTGTGAAATTAAATCCTGAAACATTACATGTTGAGAATATAGTAAATGGAAGATTAAATTGAGGTGAGGGACTAATGTTACTAGTTAATACGGACAAATTGACTACAGATAATGTGCCGTTTGTATCTTTAAAAACAATATTTAATGAAAACAGTATTGAGGGGGGCAAAACACAGTTTGGTACTGTTTTAGTTCCACCAAAAGCTAGAATTCCAATTAGTGGATTCGGTTCTCATAATCAAGATGAATATTCAATTGTTATTAAGGGATCGATCTACACAGAATCTGCAGGTGAAAGTTTTCATCTAACAGCTGGTGACGCTACCTTAATTCCAGCAGGTGAAGAACATTGGGCGATCAATGATAGTGATGAAGATTGTGAAATTGTTTGGGTATTAGTTGAAAGATGAGTAGCAAGCTAAAAGAAAACTAGAGTAAAAAATGAGATGAGAAAAAGTACACATAATTTTAGTCATTACTCTTTAACTAACAGATTATTTTTCCTGACTTTATGATCATCAAAGACAAGTCTCCTAAAAATAGATCAAAAATAATTTAACAATGTAAATGTTTAGTTTACTAATGAACGACAGCCACTTTCTTTAAAAATAGAGAGTGGCTATTGTTTTTCTATTCAACCAAGTAAATTTAATATAGATTAGTTGACTTCATACCCATCAGGGTATATAGTTCATTTTAACTATTATAAATTATTCCATAGAAAGGGTGTATTTTAATGTCTTATGATGATCAAATAAAAAATAGAGTGAGAAGAATTGAAGGCCAACTTAGAGGGATTTTAAAAATGATGGATGAAGATAAAGGATGTAAGGACGTTATCACTCAGTTATCTGCAGTAAGAGCGGCTATGGATCGCACAATCGGAGTAATTGTTAGTACCAATCTTATAGAGTGTGTCAGATTAGCTGATGAAAATGGCGAGGATGCAGAAGAAATTGTAAAAGAAGCTGTTAGTTTATTAGTTAAGAGTAGATAAAGTAAATATCACTTTTCGTAGTGAATTAATTAGATAGGATGCACATTTCAAGAACATAATGTGAAAGAAGGAAATAAATGGATATATTAAATGGTATAATCATTGTTTTAATAGCTTATTTTCTAATGCAAACTTTTCTACCTGTCAAAGGAGTAAAGCAAATATCAACAGATGAGTTAAAAAATGAATTGAAAAATAAAGAGAAACAATTCATAGATGTTAGAACTTCTGGAGAATTTAAGGGAAGACATATTAAAGAATTTAAAAATATCCCACTACATATTTTAAAGAAAAATGTTAATGACTTATCTAAAGAGCAAGAAACAATTATTATTTGTCAAAGTGGCGTAAGAAGTAAAAAAGCTTGTAAAGTTCTTAAAAAGATGGGTTATACGAATATTACGAATGTTAAAGGCGGAATGGGTGCCTGGTCTTAGAAAAGGAGAAAATAACATGAAAGAAATCACTGCAGAGAAGTTAGAAAGCTTATTAAAGGAAGAGAAAGACGTTAAGATTATTGATGTTCGTGAAGTAGATGAAGTAGCCAATGGAATGATCCCTGGTGCAACTCATATTCCACTTGGTTTAATTGAATTCCGTATGTCAGAATTAGATAAAAATAATGAATATATAGTTGTATGTCATGCAGGTGGTAGAAGTAGTCGAGCAGTACAATTTCTAGAAAGTCATGGATTTAATGTTGTGAATATGACTGGTGGAATGCTAGCTTGGACAGGAGAAATTGAGTAATTTCTATATGACTCGCCCTTCAATCATAAAACTATGTTTAAAAATTGCTTATAAATAACGATAAGCAATTTTTTTTATGTAATTTTCGTAAATTAACGATTAAATATTATGATCATAAAGACTTTCTATTGACATAAAAAACAGAACATTCTTATAATTAACTAAATCTAATGATTCTCTAACTTCAAAGTAAATAAAGTCGCTTTTTCTTTTCCAAGTTGAAAATTTTTGACCTATTTCTATTTTAAAGGGTGTTTTAAATGAATCAAAACAGTATATTAAACCATTTTCCATATCCATTTAAAGAAGATTCTTATCGGTACTCCAATAATTCTATTCTATTAAAACCACAATCAAGCATCGAAATTACTCCTAATTATGAGAACGAAATAAATTTAAAAAGGAGACTTTTAAAAAAAGTACCCATTCATTGTTACCAAGCATTACCTACTAGTATAGAAGGTCAATGGGAAATAGTAGAATTAGTTATTGATCATTTAACAAAGTATTATCCTACACATTTTGAAGTTTATAAGAAAAATGCAAATTGGACGCTATATAATAAGTTGCTTAATGAAGAACAACAATTTATTTTTGGTAATTTATCCTCAGCTTTTGGTGAACCATTAAATATGATTGGCAAACATGTTCAAGAGGATTTAATTTATATGAGTCAACGTGATAACGATTTATTTCTAGATGCTGGGCATCTTTGTTTTCCTTCAAATTGGTCACTTGCATTTAAATTAGGAATGAAATTTAAAGAGATTCACCAACCAATCCCAATGTTTAATGAAAACTCATTAGATGACAGAATACTGCGCTTCTTAAAAAATATTGAACAAGGATCACCTTGGAGTCGGAAAAATTGGTCATTAATGGCAGGGGATCGACTAGACACTTCCTTAGAAACTTTCGATCTATGGGGGAAAGACAGAGAAAATGTTACTAGTGAAAATGTTGGGCAGTTCGTTCATTTACGTGTTGAAGTTCAAAAGCTATTTAGGTTATCTGTAAGTAATGGACTTCTTTTTACCATACATACTCACATAATATCATTAGAGCAATTTTCTTTAAATAAAGAATGGCTTAAACAGTTTTATACAATATTAAGTGAATTACCAGATTTCATTTTAGATTATAAAGGAATATCTTCATATAAAACAGAAGTTTTAACATACTTAAAAAATAAACTTGATGAAGTAGGGTAGGATGAGATGAATAATTTAATAGTTGAAAAAGCTAGTTTTATAGATGGTAAAAGAAAATATTTAATCTGTTCAAATCATCGGGGAATGGAGCAAATTCAACCGATATTTGAAAAACTGCTTGAGAAAAACTATTCATTCGATTTTGTATTTATTGGATTTGATACAAGTCCTAATCAATATAAAACGAATATAAAGACTTGGTTGGAAAATCAGAAGATGGGCAGCTATTTATATATCGCACTAAGTAAGGAAGAACTTAAAAATGTTAGACCAATCATTGAAGATGTTGGCTTTTTTGAAGATGAGGTCCAATATGTTGGATATGGGGAGCTAAATTCAAAGGTCTTTTGTTGTCGTTGTCATAGTTTAACAGAATTAGTAAATTTAAAATTTGGTTGTGAAATTAAATGCCAAAACTGCCAGTTGTTACTTTCGGTCTCTAATCACTATTCAACGTTGTATGATGCATACTTAGGAAATATAGCTAAATTGTAGATGGGGGTGTATGTATTGATTGAGAATACGATACTAGTGCGTGTTTGCGAAATAAAGCAAATAACAGAACAGGTTAAAGAATTTAGTTTTGTTCCAGTTGATCAATTTAATCTCCCTGCTTTTAGTGGTGGTTCTCATATTAATACATATGTTAATGCAGGAAATGAAATGTTTTGCAGACCTTATTCAATAATTGAGCATTCGCTTTGTGATAACACTTATAAAATTGCTATTCATCTAAGTACGGAGTCAAAAGGAGGATCGGAATATTGGCATAAACACGTTAAACAAGGTGATCAACTACAAATAAGCTACCCTAAAAATCACTTTCCATTAAGTAAAAGAGCTAAGCATCATGTATTTTATGCAGCAGGGATTGGGATCACTCCATTTATTTCGATGATGAAGCATTTAAAAAGTCAAAATAAATCGTTTGAGCTGCATTATACTTCATCAACAATTAAAGGCTGTGCGTATTATGATTTCTTAATAGAAGAATATGGGGATAAAACATCATTTTATTTTACAAAAGAGATTAATCCTAGACGACTTAATGTTGAAACACTTTTAGAACATTCAATTGGTACACATGTCTATTTTTGTGGTCCTAATCGTTTTATCTCGCAATTTAATGAAGCTGCTTATGCATTTGGCTACCCTAAGTCAAGTGTACATATGGAGATTTTTACGCCTCGATTAGTTCCTGACACAAAACCATTTGAGGTAAAGCTATCGAATGGAAAGACCAAACAAGTTCCAATAGATAAAAGTCTATTAGATGTTTTGCTAGATGAAGGATTAAACATACCATATTCTTGTAGAGTTGGTAGATGTGGCTCATGTGAAGTGAATGTCATTGATGGACAAGTTGATCACCAAGATTTTCTATTAGATGACGAACAAAGAAAAAGTAATAAAATGATTTTAACTTGTGTATCAAGAGCAAAGTCAAACCAAATAGTCCTTGAACTATAAATTTAATACGTTTTTAAAACGATTAAAACAGCTATTTTTACTTGGTAAAATAGCTGTTTTATTTTTACCCATCGACCCTAAAAACAAAATTCTAAATATAGTTAATTATAAAATCATTTAAAAAATGCATAATTTTCATAATTTTAGAGGATTTTCTAAATAGTTTGTCGAATTTTTAATTATTCTTTGCATTTGTATTCTTAATATAAAGAATAATCGACTTTACAATCTAGTTATTTTGATTAGATGAAGAGATAAAGAAAGGAGTGGCTTTATACATGTCAGAAAATACAAAAACTTCGAACCATAACTTGGAAGAAAATTTATTTACTGAATTCCCAAAGCCAACTGCACAAGAGTGGAGAGATGTTGTAGAAAAATCCTTAAAAGGAGCCACTATTGAGGAAAAGCTTGTTACAAAAACATATGAAGAAATCGCTCTGAAACCAATGTATGGTGATGAGGATCTCGCTAACTATCCTTATTTAAAATCACAACCGGGAGAATTTCCATATGTTAGAGGGACAAATGGACAAGGCTATTTGGATCAAGCATGGGAAATTTGTCAGGAACTAGATTGTGCTTCAGCAGAGGAATTTAACCGAGTTGCAAGACATGATTTAGACAAAGGACAAACGATGTTAAAAATCCGACTAAATGATACAGTAGAAACTAATAATGGAAATCCGAAAAAAGGATTAATCTTAAAATCAGTTTCTGATTTTAGAACAGCCTTCCAAAATATTAATTTAGAGGAAGTTCCTTTATATATAGAAACAGTTAATGGCGGCCAAGCATTTTTTGGTACGTTTATCGCATACTTGCAACAACAAAATTACGATTTAACGAAAATTAAAGGCTGTATTGGAACGGATCCTTTAAGTAATTTAGTAAAAGATGGGACCCTTCCATATAAAATTGAAAATGCTTACAAAATGATGGGCGAAATAACAAAATGGTCAGTTAAAAACACACCAAATCTAAGAAATATTTTAGTTCAATCTCATCCATACCACGATGCTGGTGGAAATGCAGTGCATGAATTAGCATTTGCTATATCGTCTGGTCTAGAGTATTTACGTGAAATGGATCAACAACAAGTTTCGCTTGATGATGCTGCTTCAAAAATCCTTTTCTCATTTTCAATTGGATCAAACTTCTTTATGGAAATTGCTAAATTGAGAGCGGCTAGAATGATATGGGCAAGAATTATGAAAGAACTAGGTGGTAATGATGCTTCACAAAAAATGAAAATTCACTCTCGAACTTCTGCCTGGACGAAAACAATATATGACCCTTATGTAAATATACTCCGTGGAACTGTTGAAGCATTTGCTGGAGTGATTGGTGGAACAGATACTCTTCATATCTCGCCGTTTGATGAATCAATTAAACCATCTGAAGAGTTTTCAAGACGAATTGCCAGAAATACACATTTAATACTTGATAAAGAATCAAACTTATCAAAAGTGACAGATCCAGCTGGTGGTTCATGGTATATTGAATCACTTACTTATACTTTAGCTGAGAAAGTATGGGAACTTTTCCAACTGATTGAAGAAAAAGGCGGAATGCTTAAATCGATCCAATTAGGTTTACCTCAGGATTTAGTTAGTAAAGTAGCTAAAGAAAAACTGAACAATATAAAAACTAGAAAAGATAAGTTTATAGGAACTAATATTTATCCAAACTTGAATGAAATTCCTTTAGAAACTAAAGGTGTAAAAAATTCGAATGAAGTGAACTTAGAAACTGGTAAAAATGAAAGTTTAGAATTTTTAACTGAAGTAATTTCATTAAATGGTAGTTCAGTAGAGGATACAATTGATGCGGCAAATAATGGTGCAGCAATCGTGAATATATTACATGCAATGAATTTAGAAAAATCAGATGGCCTAATTGTTAACCCGTTAACAATTCATCGAGGCGCACAATCTTTTGAGGAATTACGTCAAAATTCTCAAAAGTTTAAGGATGCTAATGGTGAATTCCCAAGGGTTTTTGTAGCAAATTTTGGTCCAGTTGCAGCTTATAAACCACGAACAGATTTTGTTACTGATTTCTTTGAAGTTGGTGGATTTAAGGTTTTACAAAATAAAGGTTTTACTTCTATTGATGAAATAGTGGATGCATTTAAAAATTCAGAATCTACTATTGTAGTAGTTTGCTCAACCGATGATCAATATTCAGAGAATGTACCGACTATTTGTAAGCAGATTAAAGGACAAAATCCAGATACAAAAATACTATTAGCTGGAAAACCATCAATAGAGGAAATGAATTTATTTAAACAATATGGAATTGATGATTTCATCAATATTACTGTTAATAATTTTGAAACATTAGTAAATCTGCAACAGAATGGAGGGTTTATGAAATGAACAAACTAACAGACTTTACAAAAATACCATTTAAAACAGCATTTTCAGAACCAAATATAACTCCTCCTAAATCGATTGAAATTAATAATGAAGATTGGAAAACGTTAGAACAAATTGATGTAAAGCCTTTATATGATTCAAATGATCTAAATAATATGGAACATTTAGGCTATGTATCTGGTATTGCTCCATTTTTAAGAGGACCTTATCCAGCGATGTATATAAACAAACCTTGGACAATTCGTCAATATGCTGGCTTTTCTACTGCAGAAGAGAGTAATGCATTTTATCGAAGAAATTTAGCTGCTGGTCAAAAAGGATTATCAATTGCCTTTGATTTAGCTACGCATCGTGGTTATGATTCAGATCATCCTCGTGTAGAAGGTGACGTAGGAAAAGCAGGAGTTGCAATCGATTCGATCTTAGATATGAAAATTTTATTTGATGGAATTCCTTTGGATAAAATGTCAGTTTCAATGACGATGAACGGTGCCGTACTTCCAGTTTTAGCCTTTTATATCGTTGCTGCTGAAGAACAAGGTGTACATCAGTCTCAGCTTACAGGAACAATTCAAAATGATATTTTGAAAGAATATATGGTTCGTAACACATATATTTATCCACCAGAAGCATCAATGCGTATTATTGCTGATATTTTTTCTTACACATCAGAACATATGCCTAAGTTTAACAGTATCAGTATATCTGGATACCATATGCAAGAGGCAGGGGCAACTGCTGATATCGAACTTGGATATACGTTAGCAAATGGATTGGAATATGTACGAACAGGATTAAAAGCGGGAATCGATATTGATTCATTCGCTCCTCGATTATCGTTTTTTTGGGGCATTGGAATGAATTACTTTATGGAAATTGCCAAAATGCGAGCAGGTCGTTTACTTTGGGCAAAATTAATTAAATCATTTAATCCAAAGAAAGAAAAATCAATGGCCTTAAGAACACATTCACAAACTTCTGGATGGAGCTTAACCGAGCAAGATCCTTTTAATAATGTAACTCGTACTTGTATTGAAGCGATGGCGGCTGTATTAGGCCATACGCAATCACTTCATACAAACGCTTTAGATGAAGCGATTGCGTTACCTACAGATTTCTCTGCACGAATCGCACGAAATACGCAGCTATATTTACAAGAGGAAACTGGAATATGTAATGTAGTAGACCCTTGGGGTGGTTCATATTACGTCGAATCGTTAACAAATGAATTAGTTCGTAAAGCATGGGCGCATATTCAAGAGGTTGAATCATTAGGTGGAATGGCAAAAGCAATTGAGACTGGTTTACCAAAGATGAGAATTGAAGAAGCTGCTGCAAGACGCCAAGCTCATATTGATTCAGGGAAAGAAACGATTATTGGTGTAAATAAATATCGCCTTGAAAAAGAAGATCCATTAGATGTTTTAGAAGTTGATAATACTGCAGTTCGTGAAGCGCAAATTATGCGTTTACGTGAACTACGAGCTTCAAGAGATGAAGCAAAAGTTCAAGCAGCATTAGCCGCAATTACGGAAGCTGCTGAGTCGGGAGAAGGTAATTTGTTAGCGCTTGCAGTTGAAGCAGCTAGAGCTCGTGCAACATTAGGTGAAATTTCGGATGCTTATGAAAACGTAGTAGGTCGTCATAAAGCAGTCATTCGTTCAATCATGGGCGTATATAGTGCAGAATATGGCGAAAAAGACGAAATCGAAGTTGTACGCAAGATGGCTGATGATTTTGAAGAAACAGAAGGTCGTCGTCCAAGAATTATGATTGCAAAATTAGGACAAGATGGGCATGATCGTGGTGCGAAAGTAATCGCAACTGCATTTGCAGATTTAGGCTTTGATGTGGATATCGGACCATTATTCCAAACACCTGCAGAAACAGCACTTCAAGCAGTTGAAAATGATGTTCATGTTATTGGAATGAGCTCTTTAGCAGGCGGTCATAAAACATTGCTGCCACAATTAATGGAAGAGCTGAGAAAGTTGGGTCGTGAGGATATTGTCCTAGTTGCTGGAGGTGTAATACCAGCTGGTGATTATGAATTTTTATTAAATAACGGAGCTGCAGCAATATTTGGACCTGGTACTGTTATCCCAGTAGCAGCACAAAAAGTTATCCAAGAAATCAATCGTCGACTTGAGGATTCAATTTAAATGGATTATGAAAATAAACGCAAGAAAAAGCTTTCAGAAGACGACTATGTAAATGGCGTACTTGAGGGGAATCGCACGATTTTAGCCCAAACAATTACACTGATTGAAAGTAATTCGTCAACACATATGATTACCGCCCAAAATGTGTTGACTAGATTACTACCTCACTCAGGTCGCTCCATCCGGATTGGAATAACTGGGGTTCCAGGAGCCGGTAAAAGTAGTTTAATAGAAAGCTTTGGATCATATTTGTGTGAACTAGGACATAAAGTTGCTGTTTTAACAATTGATCCAAGTAGCACAATTACTAAAGGTAGTATTTTAGGAGATAAAACTAGAATGGATTCACTTTCAAAGAATCCAAACGCATTTATTAGACCATCTGCTTCAGGAGGATCACTTGGTGGAATAGCACGTAAAACGAGGGAATCAATGTTAGTCTGTGAGGCAGCAGGCTACGATGTAATCTTGATCGAAACTGTAGGTGTTGGACAAAGTGAAGTACAAGTTCGTTCGATGGTCGATTTTTTCCTTTTAGTAATGCTAACTGGTGCAGGTGATGAGCTGCAAGGCATAAAAAAAGGAATTATGGAACTTGCAGATTCGATTGTGATCAACAAAGCTGATGGCCAAAACAAGATTAAGGCCAAAGCTGCGAAAGCTGAATTTAATCGAATCTTACATTTGTTACAGCCTTCAACGCCAGGATGGATTAGTAAAGCATATACAGTTTCCGCGTTACTCGGTGAAGGCATTGCCGAGATTTGGACTGAAATTAAGTTGTTTAAAGAGACGACGACTGAATCAGGCTACTTTTCTGAGCGCCGTCAAAGGCAAATGATTGACTGGATGTACAACATGGTTTATGAACAATTGAAACATAGTTTTATAAACCACGAAGGTGTTAATCAAAATTTAAAAACGATCGAAAGTTCAATTATAAACGGGGAGTTAACTGCGACGTTAGCTGCGAAATATTTATTATCAATTTTTGAAGGCAATAGGAAGGAGTTATTGTAATGATCGAGACAAAGCCTAAAAAAATAAATCATATCGGCATTGCTGTTAGAGATTTAGAGACTTCAATTCAATTATATACAAATATACTCGGCTTAAAACTGATTGGAATCGAAACGGTTGAAAGTGAAAAAGTGCGTGTAGCATTTATCGAAATTGGTGAAGTGAAAATTGAACTTTTAGAAGCTACGAGCAATGAAAGTCCAATTGCCAAGTTTATCGAGAAAAAGGGAGAAGGAATTCACCATATCGCTTTAGAAACAGAAGATTGTGAGAAACAATTAGAAATCATCAAGGAACAAGGAATTAAACTGATTAACGAAATTCCAAAAGAAGGTGCACATGGGAGTCTAGTTGCTTTCCTTCATCCTAATTCAACAAATAAAGTTTTAATTGAGCTATGCCAACCATCATCAAGTGTTTCCAGAAAGGAAGTTGAATAAAGTTATGACTACTGCATATGAGAAAATTAATGAACTAATGGATCGTAAAAGGACGATTGAACTTGGCGGTGGAGATGACCGAATAGATTCGCAGCATAATAGAGGAAAATTAACTGCAAGAGAGCGTATCAACCTACTGTTAGATGAAGATACATTTGTTGAATTAAATCCTTTTGTCAAACATCGAGCAACAAATTTTGGAATGGATAAAATGGAAAGTCCTGGTGAAGGTGTTGTTACTGGTTACGGTAAAGTACACGGCCGTTTAATTTATGTTTTTGCACAAGACTTTACTGTTTTTGGTGGTGCACTTGGTGAAATGCACGCTATTAAAATAGCAAAAGTCATGGACTTAGCAGCAAAAGTTGGTGCTCCAATTATTGGCCTAAATGATTCTGGTGGTGCAAGAATACAAGAAGGTGTTGTTTCTTTAGACGGTTACGGTCATATTTTTTATCGCAATTCGATCTATTCTGGAGTGATTCCGCAAATTTCAGTTATTATGGGACCATGTGCAGGCGGTGCAGTCTATTCACCTGCTATTACTGATTTTGTGTTTATGGTTGAAAAAACGAGCCAAATGTTTATTACTGGACCAAAAGTAATTGAGACAATAACTGGAGAAAAAATTTCAACTGAAAATCTAGGTGGAGCAAAAGTTCACTCTTCGATCAGCGGTGTAGCACATTTCACTGAAGAAGGTGAGCCAGAAATTTTAGAGCAGGTTCGTAGATTAATTAGCTATTTACCTCAAAATAATAATGAAAAGCCAGCAGGTGTACCATTCTTTGAAAAAGATGATTGGCGTGAAGACTTAATTGATTTAGTTCCAATTGAATCAACAAAAGTTTATGATGTAAGAAAAGTGATCGAACAAATACTTGATAGTGGCGATTTTATGGAGGTACAACCAAACTTTGCTAAAAATATCGTCATCGGTTTTGGTCGTATTGATGGAAATACAGTAGGAATAATTGCAAATCAGCCAAAAGTTATGGCAGGTGGCCTTGATATTAATTCTTCTGATAAACTATCAAGATTTATCCGATTCTGTGATTCTTTCAATATTCCATTAATCACATTTGAGGATGTTACTGGTTTCTTCCCAGGGGTAAACCAAGAGCATGGAGGCATTATCCGCCACGGTGCTAAAATTTTATATGCTTATTCAGAAGCTACTGTACCTAAAATAACTGTAATCCTGCGTAAAGCGTACGGAGGTGCGTATGTAGCGATGAATTCCAAAGCGATTGGTGCAGATGTTGTCTATGCTTGGCCAAATGCAGAAATCGCAGTTATGGGACCAGAGGGAGCAGCCAATATTATTTTTGCAAAAGAAATCAATCAGAGCATCGATCCTATTGCTACTCGAGCTGAAAAAATTTCAGAATATAGAGAAATGTTTGCGAACCCTTATGTTGCAGCGTCTCACGGGATGGTTGATGATGTTATCGATCCAAGAGAAACACGTAAAGTATTAAAACAGTCATTAGAAATGTTAAGTACAAAAAATGAGACAAGACCAAATAAAAAGCATGGAAATATTCCTCTTTAAGAGTAGGTTAAAGGAAATTTCTCTTTTGAAAACGCGACTAGATATACTGAAATTTAGTATGTCTAGTTTTTTGTATTATTGCTAATAATTTCATGTTCGTTTATCATTGACAAATAAAAAATTTTATGATATAATTAATAATTTTACTGTTGACTTGATTCCTGTTTGTCGTTACGATATACATTGAAATGATTAATTGTACAGGAGTGATTTTTTTGATCGGCAAAAATAATATCCAAATGTTAAGTATTACAATGAATACGAACGGAATGATCAATACGATTCATCCAACTTTAATTTGGAATGATGAAGATGTTGTATTAATTGATACAGGCTATCCCGGGCAATTGAATGAATTTCGAAATTGTTTTGAACAAGTAGGAGTTCCTTTTGAAAAACTTAACAAAATCCTTATTACCCATCAAGATATCGATCATATTGGGAGTCTTTCTTCTATTGTAGAAGAGTCTACTAATCAGATTGAAGTTTTTGCAAGTGAAATTGAAAAACCTTATATACAAGGTGATAAATTGCTAATTAAAATTACACCTGAATCGATTGAAAGAGCTATAGCTTCACTACCAGACGAAGCAACAGACGAATTTAAAAATGCATTCAAAAACAGACTTGAGAACCCACCAAAAGGAAAGGTTAATCATGTGTTAATACCTGGAACTGAATTACTAATTTGTGGCGGAATTACTGTAATTGATACAGCTGGTCATACACCAGGACATATAAGTTTTTATCATAAAGAGTCAAAAACTTTAATTGCTGGGGATGCTTTAATGATTGAAAACGGTCAACTGAATCCTTCAAATCCACAATACACATTTGATATTAATCAATCAATTAAATCAGTTGAAGCATTATTAGATTTGGAAATTGAAAAAATTATTTGTTATCATGGAGGATTATTTGAAGGGAATATAAAGGAAAGATTAGGTGAAATTATTAAATAAATTTTTCCGTATTATTCTTATATACATTGTTTATGGAGGAAATAAAATGAGCAATAAAAATTACCAAGAACTAATAAAAGACCGAATTTATTTCGGTGGCGCTGATGATGTAAAAGAAATGATGGAACATGAAAATGCAGATATAGTTTTTGATCTGCGAGTAAAAAATTATGAAGCTGACACAGAAATTAATCGAGTACATAGTCCAATTGTAGATGATTCAGAAGAACAAGCAAATACTCTTAAAAGGGCAATTGAAAACGTAGTTGAAGCATTTAACAGTGATCAAAAAGTATATTTCCATTGTGGTGGGGGAAATACTCGTGCAGGTATCGTGGCCATTGGTACTTTACTTGCTTTAAACAAAGCTGAAACAATTGATGAAGCGGAAGATATGGCTCGCAAAATTCGTCCAACAATTAAATCGAATCCGAATATGAAGGAAGCTTTAAAAAAGATCTATCCTAAAGCTTAAATAAAAAAACGCTAATTTTACAATTTTACATTGTATAATTAGCGTTTTTTTTATGGACTACCTTCCAAATGGTTCTTTACACAATTAATAAAGTCACTTTTAGTAAAAGTATTTTCTTTTGAGCTTGGAAATACTACCCAAAAATCCTGAGAAATAAAATCTGCTTCTTTAATTGGAATTACTTTTAATTCACCACTTATAACTTCAGGAAAATTTTTTAATGTTGTATTATGCACATAAGTAAAAACTCTTCCTTCTTTAATTATTTCGATTAGAGTCATTGTACGATTCGACTTTAGAACAATTACATTTTTAAATTTTTTGGCTAATTGAAGAAAGCCTTTATTGGAAAAATTATACATAACAACCTTTTGATTAAGTAAATCATTCGCTGTTACATGATCTAATTTATACAAAGGTGAACCTTTCCCTACAACAATGCAAACATTTCCTTTACTTAAATATTCGAAATTTAAATTATGTTCTTTCTCTAACTCTGCTTTTGTAGCTACTACTAGCGCTAAGTCATAATCTTCTTTGGTCAAATTGTTAATGATTTGATTTGTTCCTTGTTCAATTAATTCAATCGTAACATTAGCGTTTATGTCAGAGTACTTTTTTAAAACATCATGAATTGTATAAGTAAAAGTAGGTGCACATGCGATTTTAATATGCTTACCTCTCGTATCCTTGAAATCCGAAAGCTGATCTTTTAATTCTTTTAAATTATTTAAAATTTCAATTGATCTAGATAAAACTAACTCTCCTTGAAGAGTTAAGGTAATTCCGCCTCTAGATCGATTAAAAATATTAATTTCTAATTCTCTTTCAAGTTGGGTGATGGCTTGACTAACCCCAGAAGTAGAAATATGCAGTTTTTTCGCTGCTTTTGAAATCGACTTTTCTTTAGCAATACCTACAACATATTCTAGTTGTTCAAAGTTCATTTTTACCCCCCCATAAAAAAATACTACTTTTACGAGTAGTTCCTATTAATATATATTACTATATTCTATTAAATTCGTTTGTTAAGTATTGCTTAATTATAGGTTAACATATGTTAAATGTATTTTCTAAGAAAATCATGTAAAATGATAATAATATAATAATAATTCCATTTAATTTTATAGGATTAATTAGGATTAATCAATTAAATATAGGTAATTGGATATAATTAGCGTTAAAGGTGGTAATAAAATGTTTACTTATAATGAAATCAATCACCAAGAAAATAAAACATTTATTTTTGTTGAAAATACACTTTTCGTTTCTGGAATTTGTACCATATTAGAGCATCATAAATTAAATGTAAGAAAAATAGATTTCCATCATATCAATACAGGGGAATTAAATGAAACTTATTTTATTTGTCATGTAAAAAATGAAGAAATGGTAAATAAATCGCAATTATTAAAGTTGCGTGATAAGAAAATCAAGATCATCATCATAAAAAATAATATAGATTACAGAGAAATTGTGGACTTGATGAATATCGGAGTTAATGGAATATGCTTAACAGATATAGATGAACAATACTTAATTCAAATTGTTAAACAAGTACAAAACGGTCAATTCTTTCTAGATTCACGATTAACAAATAAAATTGTACAAGAAAACAATCGACTAATTGAGAGTGGTAGAAAAAGAAAAGAATTAGACTATAAAGCAATGAATAATCTGTTAACGAAAAGAGAAATTGAAATATTAGATTTACTAGGTAAAGGTTATTCGAACGTACAAATCGGTGATGAATTGTATATCTCAAGTAAAACTGTAAAAAATCACGTTTCAAATATAATTCATAAATTACAAGTTTCCGACCGATTAAACGCAGTCATTTTTGCGATAAAAAATAATTGGATTTCCCTTGATTAATATGGATGAAAAAATACAATTAATCTTTAATCTTTATGAGGTGAAAGGATTATTGTATTTTTTTTATGTATTTAAAGCGTTTTCATTAAGAGATAATCCCTTTACGGACTAATTCTCCAACTGCGTGTGAGCGATTATTAGCTCCAAGCTTTTTGATCGCGGATTTCACATATTGTTTTACTGTAAGTTCGCTAATATTCATTGAATCTGCCATTTCTTTCGTACTTTCACCCCAAGCAATTCTCTTCATTACTTCTAATTCTCTTTTACTTAATTCAATTGAATGGTGAGATCCAGTTGTATTTTCTAAAAATTTACCAATTAACTTACCATAATATGTAAAAGACGATAATAATTTTTCATCCATTTTTAATTCATCTTTAAATTCTGTTGAACAAATATAACCAACAACCACTGTCCCAAAACAAATAGGCACTGCAATCATGGAACTGACACTAGAAGGGAAGATATATTTACTACTTGTTTGTTTTAAGTATTCAATACCAGAACAAAATTTTGCTTTTCTCTCACAAATTGCTGAATAAATAATCGGTAGTGAACGAATATCATCTCTAATTTCACGAATATGAGATAATCCATCCGTAGTAATTAATATGATACCTTCTCCTAAAAATCCAAAAGGAGAATATCTAAATAAATATGCATTTTCTACCGGAAAAAGATTCATATACAGATCAAGGGTGTTGTACATATGTTCTTCGTGACTAGTACTAACTTCAATTTTTCTAATTTGTTCTTGTATGGTATAGTCAGAAACCACTTTATCATCTCCTTTTTAGGGATGTTATATATGCAAAATTAGGAATATTCTAATTATACTAAAAATTATATTCTTTAGATAGGCTTTTTGAGATATAGGATCTCGTAAAGTAAAACAAAATTCGAATGTGAAAGGGAGATGTATAGTGGCTAATTTAGATCCAAAAGCAAGAGCATATGTGGAGATGTTTAATCAAATGCCAGCGATTCACAAAATGGAACCAAATGCAGTAAGAGAAATGTTTGCAAGTGTACCACCTGTAGAAGTTGAACTAGCTCCGTTAGCGAAAATTGAAGATCGAAAAGTTTCAGTTGGACAAGATGACCAAATTAAGATTAGGGTATACACTCCAGAGGGGGAAGGCCCATTTCCAGTATTTGTGTATTACCATGGTGGCGGTTGGGTAATAGGTGATTTAGAAACATCAGAAGCAAGTTGTAGAATGCTAGCTAATCGTACGAATAGAATAGTTGTTTCTGTTGATTATCGACTTGCTCCAGAATACAAATTTCCAATACCAGTTGAAGATTCTTATACAGCATTAAAATGGGTGAGTGAGCATGCTAATGAATTTAATGGAAACGCCTCCAATTTAGTTGTTGGTGGGGATAGTGCAGGAGGAAATCTTGCAGCAGTTGTATCGCAACTTTCAAAAGATCAAAACGGACCTAATATTTTAGGACAAGTACTTGTATATCCTGTTACGGCTTTAACTTATGATACTAAATCGTATTTTGATTTCCAAGAAGGGTATGGACTAGATCGCGATTTAATGATCTGGTTTGGAAACCATTATATCAATTCTGAAGAAGACTCTAGAAATAAATATGTTTCTCCACTTTCATCTGAAGATTTAAGTAACCTACCTTCTGCGCTTATTATTACTGCAGAAAATGATGTACTTCGAGATGAAGGAAATAAATATGGTCAGCGTTTAAGAGATGCAGGTGTAAATGTAGAGATGCATTGTGAGGAAGGACTTGTTCACGGATATTTTACAAATATGGCGGTGTTTCCTGAGCGAATAGAGAAATCGATTAATCGAATTGAGGAGTTTTTAAATAAATTGAATCAAACGGTTTTAAATAAAGGATAAGATTGATTCCATTCTTAAAAAAAATTTATTTAAAGAAGGAGGATTTGAAATGAAAGCTAACATTCAACATTTTGACGCAATTGTTATTGGTGCAGGCTTTTCGGGGTTATACATGCTCCATCGCTTAAGAGAGGATGGAATCTCGGCTCGTGTATTTGAAGCTGGTGAGGGCGTTGGCGGGACATGGTTTTGGAATCGTTATCCAGGAGCAAGATGTGATTCAGAAAGCATTTACTATAATTATACATTTTCTGAAGAATTATATAAAGAATGGACATGGACTTCTAGGTATCCTGAGCAACCTGAAATATTAAGCTATTTGAATTTTGTAGCCGATAAATTTAATTTACGTAAAGATATTCAATTTAATACAAAAGTTCAATCTGCACACTATAATCCTGAAAATAATTTATGGAATATTAAACTTGAAAACAACACAAACGTAACGGCAAAATACTTTATTACTGGTGTTGGATGTTTATCAGCAGCAAATGTGCCTGACTTCAAAGGAATCGAATCATTCAATGGAGAATGGTATCATACAGGTCACTGGCCAAGAGATAAAGAAGTTGATTTAAAAAGTAAACATGTTGGAATCATTGGAACAGGATCGAGCGGTGTACAAGCTATTCCAGTGATTGCACAGCAAGCAGGTCACTTAACTGTATTTCAACGAACACCTCAATATAGTGCACCTGCGAGAAATCATCCTTATGACCTAGAATATATCCGAAATACTAAAGCAAATTTTAAAGAAATTAAAAAACAAATGCGAGAATCTACTGGCGGTCAACCTACTGAAGTACCAACTCAATCTGCACTAGAGGTTAATCATTTAGAAAGAACTCAAAAATACGAAGATATTTGGAAAAATGGCGGACTTGGACTTTTTGGAGCATTTACTGACCTTACACTGAATGAAAAAGCAAATGAAACAGTTGCTGAGTTTATCCGCTCAAAAATTAGTGAAATAGTACATGATTCTAAAGTTGCCAAAAAATTAATGCCATATTATTACTATGGTACAAAACGTCCGATTATTGATACGAATTATTATGAAACATATAATCGTGATAATGTTACATTAATTGATGTCAAGAGCGATCCAATCGAATCAATTACACCTGCTGGTTTGAAAACTAAAGATAATGAATACGAATTAGATGTTATTATTTTTGCTACTGGTTATGATGGGATGACCGGTCCGTTAATGAAGATCGATATAAAAGGAAAAGATGGAGTTACATTAAAAGAAAAATGGGCAGGAGGAGCTCAAACTAGAACCTATCTTGGAATTGCTAACGCAGGATTTCCTAATATGTTTATGATCACTGGCCCTGAAAGTCCTTCAGTTTTAAGTAATATGCCAGTTTCAATCGAACAACATGTAGAATGGATTGCGGATTGTATTCAGTTCTTACGACAAAAGGACATCGATGTAATTGAAGCTAATATTGAAGCAGAAAATGCATGGAGTCAACATTGTCGAGAAGTTGCCGAGGCGACACTTTTTACTAAAACCGAATCATGGTACACCGGGGCAAATATTAAAGGAAAACCAAGAGGGTTTCAAATTTATTTAGGCGGTGTTGGAGCATACCGTAAAAAGTGCGATGAAATTGCTTCGAGTGGGTATGAAGGTTTTGTTTTAACTTCAACTGCAGTTCACTAATTGGTTTTGTAATATTTTAAGAGGATGTCCCGAAAGTATAACTTTAGGGGCATCCTTGGCTCTTTTTATAGGTAATTAGAAACTTATACTAAATGTTAAGCGAAAATAAGCGAGTGAACATACGAAAAATGGATCAGAAACAGCATTAATGTCGCCGTGTAAATAAGTGCTTGAAAGGTGCATATATGTAATCAGAAATTGCATTAATGGGGAAGTGAAAATAAATGTGTAAAACGTGCAATTAGGAAATCAGAAACTGCATTAATTTAAATTTCCTATAATCCCAAAATTCTATAATAATAGCTATACCCATTGGGGTATTTTGGCTTCATTTTGCCTCAATATAGACGGTCTAATATAGAAAATTAATTAATTTTCTATATTTCATTCAAAATAACCTTAGTTTGATAAAAAAATCTACTATATACCTAAAAATCAGAATTATAAAATTACCTTTAATTAAAAAACGCCACTAAAATACCCCCATATTTGCCTCGAGACAGTCAGCATTATTAATAAATTTAAAAATGGAAGCTCCTTTACCAGTTAAGTTGTATTCTAAAACTTCAGTTTTAAAGGATTTAGATTTTATAAAAAAAACTTATTTAGTAATAGCTTTATCCCATCTAATTATTAAAATTCATTAAGGTTAAGGTGAATTAATCCACTAATCCAGAGTAAAAATAGTATAATGATTTGTATTTAAATTTTATCTCTAGTATAAATATTCATTTTGCTAGATGTAAGAGATAAAAAGGGGAGAGTTTTATTTTGTCTGCATCAAATAAATCTATTTTTAAAGGGACTTCATTTACGAACTTCTGGATCTCGCGAATGATGACCTCTACGTCTTTTCAGATGTTATCCGTTGCAATTGGATGGCAAATGTATGATTTGACTCATGACGCATTTAGTCTTGGTTTAGTAGGACTAGCGCAGTTTATTCCGATGGTATTACTTACATTAGTAGTAGGTCAGGTCGCTGACAGAGTTGATCGTCGAAAAATCGTTTTCATATGTCAAATGATTGAAGCGCTTATTGCAGGACTTCTTTTATATGGAAATTATGCAAATTGGCTTAGTCGTGAGGAAATATTAGTAGCTGCATTTATACTCGGTGCTTGCCGATCTTTTGAGGGTCCAGCTTCATCAGCTTTATTGCCACAAGTAGTTCCAAAGTCTATTTTACAACAAGCTATTTCTTGGAGTACTTCTGCAGGTCAAACAGCACAAATATTAGGGCCATCTCTTGGAGGAGTATTATTTTCAGTTGGGCCGGCTTATGTTTATGCAACTTCAGCAATTGCCTTATTACTTTCATCAATCCTTACATACTTCATTAAATTAGATAGTCAATTTATTCGAAAATCAGAGCCAGTTACTTTACGAACAATGCTAATGGGTTTAGAATTTGTATATAAACATCCAATTATTTTAGGAACGATTTCGCTTGATTTATTCGCGGTTCTACTAGGTGGAGCTACAGCCCTTTTACCAATTTATGCGCAAGATATATTACATACGGGTGCATGGGGATTAGGTTTAATGCGAACTGCACCTGCTGTGGGAGCATTAATCATGTCACTAATATTAGCGTATTCTCCACTAAAAAAATCATATGGTCCGATATTATTTAGTGCATTAATTGTGTTTGGATTGGCTACTGTGCTATTTGCAGTTTCAACAAATATAGTCATTTCATTAATTGCTTTATTTATCATCGGAGCTTCTGATGTAGTCAGTGTAGTAATCCGTTCTTCACTAGTGCAGCTACAAACTCCAGACGATATGAGAGGTCGAGTCAATGCCGTAAATTCGCTATTTATTGGAACCTCAAATCAACTTGGAGAATTTGAATCTGGTACGATGGCTGGATTAATTGGTACTGTTCCAGCAGCAGTAGTTGGAGGTCTTGGGACGATAGTAGTTGCTGGACTTTGGATGTATTTATTCCCTTCGCTTAGAAGAATTAATTCACTTTCTGGAGAGAAAACAGAAAAAGTAGGATAATTTAATTAAAGGAGAATTTATGGAAAATACAAAAAAAACATTTGATACGATTGATGAATATATTTCACAATTTCAACCAGAAATTCAAGAAAAATTACAAGCTTTAAGAAGGACAATTAAAGAAATTGTACCGAATGCAGTTGAAAAAATTAGTTATCAAATGCCTGCATTTGCGCTTAATAAAAACTTAGTACACTTTGCAGCATTTAAAAATCACATAGGATTTTATCCTGGAGCAAGCGGAATTGCAGCATTTAAGGAAGAGTTATCAGTTTATAAAGGCGCAAAAGGGTCTGTTCAATTTCCAATAAATGAACCACTACCGTTTGATTTAGTAAAAAAGATTGTTAAATATAGAGAAATTGAAGATATAAAAAAAGAAGAAGAAAAAAAACAAAAGAAGAAATAAATTTTATAAACATGAGTCAAATATGAAGTAAAAACCTCTAAGTCAATTTAGTCTTAGAGGATTTTACTTCTTAAAGGGAAATGTCTGATGACATTTTGTTCATAATTCTGTCAAAGAATTTGCTTTGAAAACTTAAATTATCCGTTATACTAAACTTGTATTCAACTAGTAAAACGATTTGTTATCAAAAAAAATTTTTTTTAGAAGTTTATGTGAAAAATTTCACAATTCCTATTTTGGGGGACATTGCAGATGAAAAGAAAATTATTAATGATTGGTAATGGAATGGCAGGAGTTCGTTGTATAGAGGAGATTTTAAAAAGAAATAAAAATTTATTTGAAATTACAATCATTGGAGATGAGCCACATCCGAACTATAACCGAATTATGCTTTCAAATGTGCTACAAGGTAAAACTACAATTGATGAAATAAATATTAATGATTGGAATTGGTATGAAGAGAATCAAATTACATTACTTACAAACGAAAGAGTTACGGAAATTTCACCTTTAGATAAAATAGTAGAAACAGAAAAAGGAAAAATGATTTCTTATGATGAACTTATTATAGCTACTGGTTCGCGTGCATTTATACTGCCGATTCCAGGAAATCAACTTGAAGGAGTAGTCGGTTTTCGTACAATTCAAGATACTGAACTAATGATAAATTGCGCACAAAAATATAAGAAAGCCGTTGTAATTGGAGGTGGCCTATTAGGTTTAGAGGCAGCAAGAGGTTTAATTGATCGAGGAATGGAAGTTCATGTAGTCCATCTACTACCTACTTTAATGGAACAACAACTAGATGAACCTGCAGCAAAAATGCTTAAAAAAGATTTAGAAGCTCAAGGTATGAATTTCTTAATGGAAAAACAGACGGTTTCGATTAACGGTACAAATCGTGTAGAAGGCATTAATTTTTCAGATGGTACTAGTTTAGAATGTGATTTGGTAGTAATGGCAGTTGGGATCAGACCTAACATATCATTAGCAAAAAATGCAGGAATTGATGTAAACCGTGCAATTCTTGTAAACGATTTTATGCAATCATCTGATTCATCAATTTATGCTGTAGGTGAATGTGCCGAACATAATGGAACTACTTATGGATTAGTAGCGCCGTTGTATGAACAAGGGATTGTACTTGCAGATCATATAACCGGTTTCCCAACCAACGGATATAAAGGAAGCATATTATCAACTCAGTTAAAGGTTTCAGGATGTGATCTATTTTCCGGAGGACTAATTCACGAGGAAGATGATACACAAGCGATCGTAATAAATGACCAATTTGCTGGTCTTTATAAAAAAGTAATTGTAAGGGATGAAAAAGTTGTTGGTGTAGTTTTATACGGAGATGCATCAGATGGTAATCGACTGTTCAATATGCTGAAAAATGAAACTAATATTAAAGAATTTACAAGTGCTTCGATTCTCCATAAATCAGGAGAGGATTCAGCAGAAGACTTTGTTCTATCCATGAGTGCAAATGATACAGTTTGTGGGTGTAATGGAGTAACGAAAGGCACAATCGTGCAATCAATTTTAGAACAAGAGCTTACTACGTTTGAAGATGTGAAAAGTTGCACAAAGGCTGGAGCATCTTGTGGAAAGTGTAAAGGAATGGTTGAAAGTATTTTAGCAGCAACACTTGGTGATACATTTGATCCAAATGCTGCAAAACCAGGCATGTGTGGATGTACACACTTATCTCGTGATGAAGTTATGAATGAAATAAAAGAAAAAGGGTTACAAACTCCTAGGGAAGTTCGAATGGTTCTAGGTTTTGAAAGTGAAGAAGGATGTTCAAAATGTAGACCAGCTTTAAACTATTATTTAAGAATGATGTATCCAAATGATTATCATGATGATAAGTCATCTCGTTTCGTAAATGAAAGAATGGAAGGAAATATTCAAAAAGATGGTTCATTCTCTATTGTACCTCGAATGTATGGTGGGGTTACGACTGGTGATGAATTGATTAAAATTGGTGAAGTTGCAAATAAATTTAGCATACCGTTAGTAAAAGTTACGGGTGCAAGCCGAGTTGGTTTATATGGTGTAAAAAAAGAAGACGTACCAAAGGTTTGGCAAGAATTAGGGATGCGTTCTGGCTATGCATATTCTAAGTCCTTAAGAAACGTTAAATCATGTGTCGGAAATCGATTCTGCCGATTTGGAACACAAGATTCATTAGGATTAGGAATCCAACTAGAAAAAGCAATTGAAATGGTAGATACTCCGCACAAAATGAAGATGGGTGTAACAGGCTGTCCAAGAAACTGTGCTGAAGTACTGACAAAAGACTTTGGAGTAATTTGCGTGGAAAATGGCTATCAGCTTTATATTGGCGGGAATGGTGGAACAGAGGTTAGAGAATGTGATCAACTAACGACTGTTATAACTGAAGAAGAAGTAATTCATATGGCAAAAGCATACGTTCAATTCTATCGAGAAACTGGCGTTTACGGTGAACGAACTGCTCCTTGGGTAGAAAGACTTGGAGTGGATACAGTTAAAGAAGTGTTGTTAAATAAAGAACAAGAAAATGCATTAGTAGAGAAATTCAATCAAGCAAAAGCAACATATGAAGAAGCTTGGGGTCAAGCGTTAACGAATCAATTAGATCTTTATGAAGTTATTAGAAAATAATAGCGAAATCGAGAGGAGCCATAATATGATCACAACACCAGAAAAAATTAATGTTATTGATGTAGAATCATTACCAATACAAATAGGAAAAGAAATCGTTATTAAAGGGGAATCAATTGCTTTATTTCGTTTATCAAACGGAGAAGTATATGCAATCGAAAGTACTTGTCCATATACTAATGGGCCACTTGCAGAAGGTATTGTTTCAGGTGAATATGTATTTTGTCCGCTACGTGACTGGAAAATTTCATTAAGAACTGGTGAAGTACAAAAACCAGATGATGGAATTGTAAAAACATATGAAACAGAAATAATTGACGGTTATGTTTATATTATGGTGTAACTTATGACAAAAAAAGATGGATTTATCTCATTTGTAGGTGCTGGTCCTGGCGATTTAGGTTTAATAACTGAAAAAGGAATGAATTGTATTCGAGAAGCAGAAGTAATCTTATACGATCGACTTGCAAATCCAAGATTACTACGAGAAGCGACTGGAAATTGTGAATTCATTTACTGTGGAAAGCTCCCTGATCGACATACTATGCGACAAGAAATGATTAATCAAACATTAGTCAATTATGCAAAAGAAGGTAAATATGTCGTTAGATTAAAAGGTGGAGACCCATCAGTTTTCGGAAGAGTAGGGGAAGAAGCAGAGGAAGCTTCAAAGCATAATATACCTTATGAAATTGTACCGGGCATTACATCTAGCATCGCTGCAGCTGCATATGCTGGTATTCCAGTCACACATCGTGAATATAGTACAAGCTTTACATTAAGAACTGGACATAAATGTTTGGAAAATGAAGATTTAAAGGAATCAAATTGTTCCGATCAGTTAGGAGATACACTTGCATATTACATGGGAGTAAATAATCTCCCTAAAATATGTAAGCATTTAATCCAAAATGGTAAATCGAAAGAAACTCCGGTAGCTGTAATACAGTGGGGAACAATTGGAAAACAAAAAGTTGTTGAAGGAACGATTGAAACAATTGTATCAAATATTGAGAAAGAAAAAATTACAAATCCTGCGATGACTATTATTGGAGATGTAGTTAAACTTCGCTCAAAGCTTGCTTGGTTTGATAAGAAAAAATATTTTGGACGAAAAATTTTATTGGCAAAAGCTACTGCAACAGTAGAAAAGAAAGGACTAGAAGCTTATTTATCTGAGAATGGTGCTGAGGTTTATTCTTTTCCTACACTTAAATTGGTTGAACTTCCAATTGAAAATGATCAGTTAGTTGATGCATTTTGTCATGAAAGATTAGTTTTTTGTACGCCAGAAAGTGTGGAATTATTTATTTCTAATATGCACAGATCAAATTACGATGTACGTAAACTTCCAATGAGAATTGAGTCAATTTCTTCGAAGACAAGTAAGGTACTTGCGAAGTATGGAATTCTTGCAGAGAAGTTCATTGATGAAGAAGTCTCAACAGTATTTGTTGGATCTCAAGACAAGGAAGACCCAAAGCCACCTAAATCTAAATTTTTGGCAACACATAAAATTATTGCAGATTCTCGCTTTGATGTAATAAATCAAAGAATGTTAGATGAAACGAATTGGGAGTCAATTATTTTTCCAAATAAGTCGTCGGTAGATTGGTTATTAAAAGAATTAAATGAAACAGATCAACATGCTTTAAAAAATTTACCTTTTGCATATATCGGTGAATCAGTTAAGGAATATGCATTTAAGTGTGGTTTTACAAAAGTTGATGAAGAACTACAAGATCAACTATTGCTTAGAGATTGGAAGTGAAGTCATGTTTGATGCCGTCGTTTATATTGGACACGGAAGTCGTAGGCAAGAAGGTAATGAACAATTTATTCACTTTATTCAGTCAGTCATCAAAAACGTTGCAGTCCAAAAACAAGAGTATGCATTTTTAGAATTAGATGAGCCAACCATTCAGCAAACGTTAGAAAAAGTAATTTTAGAAGGTGCGCAAAAAATATTAGTCGTACCAGTATTATTATTTGCAGCCGGTCATTTTAAACGAGATATACCAGACGAATTAAATCTTATATTAGACCGATTTCCACAAGTGAAGATTACAATAACTGAACCGTTTGGTGTACATGAGAAAATGATTCAATTAGTTCAAAAACGAGTAATGGTCGCAAAAGAAACTAGTCATTCTGCAATATTATTAGTCGGACGAGGTAGTAGTGATACTGAGCCAATTGAAATGCTTGAACAAATAGGAAATGCTGTAGAGGATCGTATGGGAGTACCTGTTCGGACAGCTTTTTTAACAGCTGGAAAACCAAAGTTAGAAGATATGATTAATAAGATGAGTAAAGAATTTCAAAGTATTTATGTTATGCCCTATTTATTATTTACAGGTCTACTGCTTGAAAAAATTAAGAGACGCATTGCACTAGAAAATGAAAAGTTTCACCTGTGTGGGAATTTACAATTTGATGAATTAATGAGTGAAGCACTTATAGAACGTATTCAAGAAAAGGTAAAAAGTCTAAATAAAGGGTGATAAATTTGAAAGAAATTATAGATACAATTGGAAATGCAGCTTTAGTTAGGACAAACCAAGTAAATTCAAGTAAAACAAAATATATGGTTCCTACAATGATGGCAGGCTTTTTTGTAGGATTAGGTATTATATTAATCTTCACAATTGGTGGATTACTAGCTCCCACTGCCTTTGCTGGAACAAAAATTATTATGGGTGTTTCATTTGGAATTGCATTAAGTTTAGTCATTATGGCTGGAGCAGATTTATTTACGGGAAATAACATGATTATGTCAATTGGCATGTTAGAAAAAAAGGTGAGTTGGACTGATACTTTGAAAGTATGGTGCTATAGCTATCTTGGAAATTTATTAGGTTCAGTACTTGTAGCTGTATTGTTTGTATACTCTGGATTAGCTAATGGTGGTGTAGCAGATTTTATTAATAATGCAGCATCAGCAAAAATGAATGCTCCATTTGTTGAGCTACTAATACGTGGAATTCTTTGTAATATTCTTGTTTGTTTAGCTCTTTGGTGTTCATTTAAAATGAAATCTGAATCTGGTAAATTAATTATGGTATTCTGGTGCTTGTTTTCATTTATTACTTCAGGGTTTGAACATAGCATTGCAAATATGACATTATTATCAATCTCTTTATTAATCAAACACCCTGAAACAATTACATTCGCAGGAATGGTTTCAAATTTAATACCAGTTACAATTGGTAATATTATAGGTGGAAGTCTTTTTGTTGGAGCGGCTTACTGGGTTTCTAGTTCTGGAACTACAAATAAAAAATTATCATCTACTAAAAACAGTCATAGTAAGAAAGTAAGTTAATAAAATTTGCATAAAAAGGAAACAACCTTATTCAAAAACTGAATAAGGTTGTTTTTTTACGCATGAAAGTGAAAACAGTACTATTCTTCTTTTGTTGTTAAATCAACAAAAATAATGATACTGATTACTGCTACTAGGATTAATGAAAATGTTAAAATGAACAATTTAATTCACTCCTACCATGTTTTGAAGCCCTCTGATCCTGTCGGATGATGTTGATGCATCATATGTGATAATGGAATTGTATAAGCAATTAAGATTAATACAATCGATACACCAATCCATAACCACCAATTTTCTAAAATACGTGGCGTGTTTTCAGTATTACTTTCAGCAACTGGGAATTCTACTAATTCTTCCTTAGATTGAGCTGTCGGTAAAGCGAAAATTGATTGAGCGACAATAAAAATTAATAACAAAGCAGATAAAAATAAGATTGAACCACCAACTGCAACTGTAAAATGGTTTGTGAAAACGCCAGTAAACCATTTGGCTGCTGCCGGATGTCCCATATAATCGGTATATGAAGTACGTCTTGGAGCACCGTAGAGGCCAAGTATGTGCATTGTTGTTGACATTAAAAACATACCAATAGCCCATGTGAAAATTTGGATAAACGCTAATCTTTGAATTTCTTTTGTAAGTTTTTTCCCTGTTAAATAAGGAATTAACCAAAAAGTTAATCCGAAAAATGTCATAGCGACAGGTGTACCAACTGTAATATGGAAATGACCTACAATCCAAAGTGTATTATGAACGATCTCGTCTAGTTGATAACTTGCATTTATTATCCCACCTGCACCACCAGGAGCAAAAAATAACATTGCTATGAAAAGTGATGTAAAGCGAACATCTTTCCAAGGTAATTTAAAGAACCAACCGAATAGCCCACTTGCACCTTTTTTCCTTCCTGAAATTTCAAATACCGCAAACATAGAGAAAGCAGTCATTAACGACGGGATAATTACCATAAATGTTAACACCGTTTGGAGGAATTTCCAGAAACTTGAAATCCCAGGTTCTTGGAGTTGATGGTGAAACCCAACCGGAATTGAGAATAACAGGAATAAGATAAATGCTAATCGTGCAAGTGAATCACTAAATACTTCTCCGCCAACAATCTTTGGCATAATTGCATACCAACCAATATAAGCAGGGAGCAGCCAAAAATAAACAAGTGGATGACCAAAAAACCAAAAAAGCGAACGACTTAATTCTACATTAATTGTATCAACCCAACCGAAAGCCCACGGTATAAATTGAAATAGTACTGTCGCAGCAACACCAAGACTTGCGATTACCCATAAAGCAATCGTTGCAACTGTCATAAAAGCAATTAGCGGACTTATCATTCCTTTATTTTTTTTCTTCCAAGCAACATATTGGCCAACTAGCGCAAATCCAGTTATCCAAGTGCCAACGACAAAAAGTGCTAAAGCAACGTAAAACCAAGCACTAGCCTGAAGTGGGGCATAAAAAGTATATAATACAGATGCTTGACCAGAAAGAATCATGATAACTGCAAGGATCGTACCAATTGTCATGACAATAAAACCAACCCAACTAAAAGACTTTACTTTTGGGCCGAAGTCACCTAGCGTTTTACTCATTCCTGTAATCAAGAAACCAAAAATAAAGTATGTAGTAAAGACAATAGCAAGCAAGATACCATGGGCAGTTAAAACTTGATAGTAATCAAGCCACTTTGGTAGTTCAAGTGCTTTGTTTCGAACAAATACCTGCAATAAACCAGCAAAAGTACCTAGTAAAAATGCAATATATGCAACTATAATGTGAGTTAATGCAAGTTTACGATCTGATTTTCCAATCATTTCATTCATTATTTCACCGCCTCAATTGTTGTTTGCATAAACGAATGACCTGTTCCGCAATACTCATTACATAAAATTAAATAATTTCCAGGTTTTTTAAACGAATATTCCTTCGTATTAATTTGACCAGGAATAGCCATCATATTTACATTTGTATGAACGATCGAAAAACTATGATTTACATCTGTACTCGTTAAAACGAATCGAATCTTCTTTCCAACTGGTACTTTTAGTTTAGTTGGTTCATAAGCAAATGTTTTTGTAAGTATAACAACATCATAAGTACCATCATCCTTTGCATACACACCTGGATGATTGAAAGGTGCAGTATTTTCAACAGTTTGCGGATTAACTGTGACCATACCACCCGCTGGTTGAAGATGGGAACGAAAAGCTGTTACACCGATAATGACTAGAAAAACAATTAAAGAAATTCCTCCAAATGTTAGCCAAATTTTTTCGTATTTATGTAGATGCATGTAAATTCTCCTAGTTAACGACTTAAATAAAATGCATAGAAGCTAAACCATAAAATGACAATGAAAACACCTAGTACGAGAACACTAATAAAAGTTCCATTTAAATTATGATCATGCTCACTCCCAGTTTTCTTTGAACTCAATTTAATCCCTCCATATGCTAAAATAAAAAATAAATTCTAAAAGATAGTATTATTTTTTCCAAGTATTTCTATTCAAGGAAATGATTTGTAAGTTACTATTCTTTAAAGAAAAAATTCAAGCTAAAAGTAGATTTCTGAAAAAATGTAGTGATTTAATGAAATTTTAATGAAAAAGGGGGGAAAGAGAATGGGAAATATAGAAGAGTTAAATTGAGGTCATTTTTAATTTCTAGGTGGTTTCAATCATGATAGATCATTAAGAAAGATTAATTATTAGCGGAATGAAATTTCAATAGTTACATTTGGGGCCAGTAGTTTGTTTAATGAAATTACCATTCTATTAAAAAAGCTGTTAATAGGTGAGATTTGAGTGAGCTAGTAGACGTTTAAAGCCTCATTAAAGATGAAAATAGAAATGAATTTTACCTAGTTAAATATCTTTTTATACATAAACATTTAAATGAAAATTGACAGTTGATGAAGCGGAGTCTATGAAACGAAAGTGATTATACTCTATTGAACTGATTAGAAAGTTCTTTAATGAATCTATACTTATTAATACATGGTAAGGAGTGGATGATTTGTCTAACACTGTGCATTGTGATCGTTGCTCTCAGGAAATAAGGATAAGAGGAGATCTTGTAACTGCAACAATGTTTTTTCAAGTAGTTCCATATCACGTAGATTGTTATGCGAAAGATTTAAAGGGAGCAAAAACACTTATTTTAAATAATCAGCCAATTAATGGATTCTCTGGGAACTTTCTTACTTTTATAGCGATCATTGTCTTCATCGTATCATTTTTTATAAATGATGAAACGATGATTTATTTGTCAATTTTATCGGTAATTCCGATAATTTATCGGCTTTATTCATTTTTAATTTATGAGCGACATTTAGAAAAATAGGGAACAAATTTATAAAAGTTATTAATAATAACTTTACTTTTGCGCCAATATTTTTTAAGGTTTAGAATTGATGTCTTTTTTACAAAACAAAAATTAAAAAAACTCTGATTGACAGAGTTTTTTTTAATATTATTTACCGAAATTGCCAGCAAATTGCATGACAACTGCCTTAACTTCTTCTAATTTATCTGGTTTTAATAGAGTAATCATTTTTGGAACAAATTGTTGAACTTCTTCTAAAGAAAAAGTACCTTCATCTTGTTTCTTGAAGTTTTCTAAAAGAATCTCTTTTGCTTCATTTTCTTTGCCTTCTTGTACTCTTTGTAAAATAAAATTTAAGAACATTTCTTGAGCTTGCTTGTCCATCCCTTTGTTGCCTCCTAAAAAATAAAATTATACAACCATTTGGTGTTATTTATTATTATAACACCCTATGGTTGTATGTCAATTTTATTTTTCTCTATTGATTGATTCAGTATGTATTAGTTTGACGATATTTTTGTAAATCCGATTTATTATGTGAGTAGGAAGAAGTTAAATTAACTGAGAGTAATATACTTGTATTTTATCAATTAAAAGATATGAATTATGTAAATTTAATTAACGTTTTGTTGGATTTTTAGTGAAGTCATTAATTTAAAGATTAATACAAACCTCTACTAAAAGTGGCCAAATTGCGTTTATAATATTTAAGTAGCTAGGTTTCTAAAAAGGGGAGGCAATCAAAATTTGAAGAAAAAAATAGCAGTATCTTTTAGTGGAAAAGATTCAACATTGGCTTTACATGATTTAATGCATTCAAATGAATTCGAAGTCGTATTGTTAATAGCATCTGTAACGGAAGGATTTAACCGTACTAGTATTCATGGGGTTAGAGTCGAATTATTAGAGGCTCAAGCAAAATCAATTGGACTTCCATTAAGGAAAATTTGGATTCCGGAAAATTGTTCGAATGAGTTATACCAAGAGATCATGACAAAGGTTAATTTAGAATTAATAGAGCAAGGGATTGAATATGTTGCATTTGGAGATCTTTTTCTTGAAGATGTCCGAAAGTACCGAGAGGAAATGTTAAAACCACTAGGAATAACGCCAATTTTTCCTCTTTGGGGTGAAAGTACATCAAACGTGATTAGACGTTTTCTATCATTAGGATATAAAACGATTATTACTTGTGTAGATTTAACTAGATTATCTGAAGAATCTTCAGGCAAAGTGATCGATAAACAGTTTATAGATGAACTTCCAAAAGAAGTTGACCCTTGTGGTGAAAACGGTGAATATCACTCATTTGTGTTTGATGGACCGATTTTTAATACTCCAATTCATTTTGAGATTGGTGAAAAGAAACGATCTGCAGATATTTATACAGGTGAAATTAGATTTTGTTTTACCGATATTGTTCCTAACTGAATCGAAATCAACAAGTAAGAACATAAAACTAGTTCTTAATACTTGGACCCCATGGTGGAGTTGTTCCTTCATACATAGTAATATTTTGTTTCGCTAATCCAACTTGTTCGGCATAATAGTTTAACATCTCAAATACTGTTAACCGATGAAATGAGCCATTATTAAATTGTGGTTCATTTCTTTTTTTTTGATCCACTCTCCAAAGTGATACGGAGACTTTTGCAGTATGGTCATTAAATTCATTGATTGGAACACTAAAGTTGATGTTTTCATTATAATCATTTGCAACTGTAATAAGCGTAACTTCACCCATTTCCTTTTTTGGAAAACGAAAATCCTTTGTTACGGTTACTTGTAATTTTGCAGTTCCATTTGAATCCGTCAATTCTGTTCCAATCACTTTACCTAATGAATTGATAACAATAATTCTTGCTCCTTTAATTGGTGTAACCTCATCTATCGAATTAGTGGAATTAGAAGAGGGGCTTACTTGAACTGTAAGTGTGGCCGAAACATTATTCGACATATCTGCAAATGTTAATGATGTAAAACTAAAGAATAGTAACGCACTTAAAATAGTTGTCATATATATTTTTTTCATCATTTCGCACCTTATGAATTATTTAATGACTTAGTTTAAGTTTAATTATTCAATTATATACTTTTAAATAGTAAACAATCTTTCTCTAAATAAAGAAGGTAATTGGGAACGTTCAACCACATAATTTCTAGACTAGATATATCTTAGGTTAGAATATAAATGTTAATTTTACTTAATACTATTTAGCAAAAATAATCTTTTACGTACTAATACAAGAGGCAAGCTAATATGGAAATCTTTGAATTCATTTTATTTATGTTAAGTGGCGTTTTTATTTCTAATGTAGTTAGTAGATTAATTCCTAGTATTTCAGTACCACTTATTCAAGTTGGTTTAGGAATTTGTTTAGCTATTCCATTATCCGGCCATTCGATCGAATTAAATCCGGAACTTTTTCTTCTTCTCTTTATGGCACCTCTTTTATTTAATGATGGGGCAAATGTTAATAAAAAAGCTTTATGGGCAGTTAGAAAACCAATTTTATTACTTTCTGTTGGATTAGTATTTTTAACTGTAGCTATTTTAGGCTATTTCATTCATTGGATGATTCCGATTATTCCTTTTCCTGCATGTTTTGCCCTCGCAGCCGCATTAGCGCCTACAGATGCAATCGCAGTTAGTGCTATGGCAAATAAAATTAAAATTTCACATAAAATTTTGAATATCTTAGAAGGTGAATCACTTATAAATGATGCTTCTGGATTGGTATCTTTTCAATTCGCTGTAGCAGCATTGATTACCAGTTCCTTTTCAATCTTTCAAGCGAGTACTAGCTTTTTATTTCTTTCTCTTGGTGGGGTTGTTTTAGGAGCATTTTTAAGTTTTCTTAAAATCTTGCTAATGCGTTGGTTTAGACAACTAGGGATTGAAAATACAATTTCATTTATTTTAATGGAACTTTTATTACCATTTTTAATTTTTGTAGTCGCAGAACATTTTGGCGTAAGTGGAATATTGGCAGTTGTTAGTGGGGGAATTGTTCATTCGTTTAGCTATAAACATATGAATCCAGAAATCGTTCAATTAAATCTATTATCCAAAAACACTTGGTCAGTATTAACATTTAGTTTGAATGGATTAGTATTTATTCTATTAGGTACTCAAATACCAATTATTTTACAAACAGTTCAGCAAAAAAATTATATAAGTAGTGACACCCTCTTAATTTATATACTAAGTATCACACTAGTACTACTGGCTTTACGTTTTATTTGGGTTTATTTCTTTAATAATTTTGAATCAGATTCAGCGAATAGCTTTAAAAGCAAACTTAAAACAACCTCTTTATATACAATTTCAGGTGTCCGAGGAACAATTACGCTAGTCAGTGCACTATCGTTACCGATCGAATTAAGTGTAGGAAGATATTTTTTAGAAAGAGATTTATTAATTATTATCTCAGCCGGCGTAATCCTAACTACATTACTACTTGCAAACTTTACTTTATCATTATTTGCACCTAAAAAAGAAAGAATAACTGGTCAAAAGGATTACACCAAGGAAATTGAGATATTAAGAGAGGTCATAGAAAAAATAAAGAGTTATCAAACTGATGAAAATGATGTTGAGATTGCTGAAATCATTCATATTTATAATAATCGTATCCTTTCATTAACAAGTTCAACTGATCTAAATAGTAATGTAAAGCTATTAAACCGTTTTATATTAGAAATGCAAATAGAAGATACAAATAATTTACTTAAAAATAGACAGATTTCTCTCCAAATAGCGTTTCCTACTTTAAAGCGCTCGAATAAAAGGCTTTATTTTCTTACAAAGGATAAACGATATAAAGCGGATGTATTTTATAAGGAATTAATAAATAACAATCTGCACGTAGGTAATTTTATTCCACGATCATTTGAAGAAAATCGAAGACAATTAATTAAACTAAAAAACAGTAATAATCAGTTTGTTTTAGAAAAATTGAAGGAATTAAAATCATCTATAATTCCACAAGAAATCATTGATGTTTTTATTAAAAAATACACTCAACAAATAGAAAAGACTAGTGAACGACTTAGCATTACGAATGAATTCTTTCAGGAATGGCTTGATTTTGCTTCTCAAATTGAACGAGAGGTGATACAACATAATTACGAAAAAGGCGAAATTAATCGAAATGAATTAAAAGAATTTAGACAACATTTATTAATGCTCGAAAATGTAATCCAATTTATAGAGTGATTAGACAAGGTTTTGATTTTTTCAATGTGGAAAATAGAGTATGACCATAATTGGATCATACTCTATTTTACGTAATTGGAAGAAGGATCAATTTACATTTAATTTTTGTGAAGTGAGATTCTAATAATACATTGAAACTTTAGGGGAATTTATTTTCTTGTTTTATATAGATGGGATGTTTATAATGAATTTATTAAACAGGAGATGAGCAGACGATATGACGAATTTTTCAAAGGTGCCGCGTCGTAAATTAGCAGACGAGGTATTGGAACAATTACAAAGAAAAATTTTTTCTGGTGAATATAAAGTGGGTGACAAATTACCTTCAGAACCACAGTTAATGGAAGAATTAGGTGTTGGTCGTTCAACACTAAGAGAAGTAATTAAAATTTTAGCTCACGCAGGTATTTTAGAAGTTAGACAAGGTCATGGCACACATATCATTTCTAATAGTCCTGTTCAAAATTCGTTGGAAAAAAACTTGAAGGATGCAAATAAAGCACATCTTCTTGAAGCTAGAGCGATGATCGATAAAGAAGTGACATCATTAGCTGTTAAGCGCCGTAATGATGATGACCTTTTACAAATGAAAACGTATCTAGATAAACGAAAAAATGCACTGAAAGAAGGGCAGTATGCTGAATATTTAGAAGCAGATATTTCCTTTCATTTGTCAATTGCAAAAGCAAGTAAAAACCCAATACTGATTGATTTATATCAGTCATTTATTCCTGTTCTACGTCAAGATTTAAGTAAATTAATCATGAACACTTCCAATTATCAAGACAATTCGGATATACATGAGAAGTTGTACTTAGCAATTTTAAACCAAAATGAAGAAGATGCAATAAAATATGCGATGAAAAATATGGAGCCACTATAAGCTCCTATTGTTATGATTTAAACATCTGATGATATGATGAATTATTAGTATAAAGGAATGATCAAAATGAAATTAAAACCTATTTTTTATGTTTTAGCACTATTTTTAGTATCAATAAATTTACGGATTGGAATTACTTCAATTTCTCCAGTTTTAGAAATCATTCGACATGACTTAAATATGAGCAACTTTGTAGTTAGCTTTTTAACTTCTATTCCAGTTTTATGTATGGGGATATTTGCTTTATTTACTGGACAATTAAGTAATAGATGGGGTAGTGAAAAAACAATTGCTGCTTGTATAATATTAATCGGAGTCGCAACAGGTTTAAGAGCGGTAGCTACAACTTCTGCAACTTTATTATTTACCGCTTTGTTGGTTGGTATTGGAATTGCAATTATTGGTCCTTTACTTTCTGGATTTATAAAAAAAATGTTCCCTAATAAGTTGGGAATGATGATTGGAATCTATTCAGTGGGTATGGGACTTGGTGCATCTTTAAGTTCGGGACTCACGATCCCTCTACAAAAAACGTTCGGAGGGTCATGGAATAAGGCACTTGCAATATGGGGTGTATTAGCTATTATAGCTTTTATTGCTTGGTACCCAATGATTAAAAAAAGTGTAAGAAATATAGAAAATAAAAAGAGTGGATTACCTTATAAAAATAAGAAAGCATGGATGTTTACATTAATTTTTGGTTTACAATCAGGTTTATTTTATTGTATCAGTACATGGCTTGCACCATTAGCAGGAAAATTTGGAATCTCTAGTACAAAAGCAGGCACAGTGATTACTTTATTTACATTGGTTCAGATGGTGTGTAGCTTTATCATACCGACTCTAGCTGATCGATTTAAAAACCAAAAACTTTATTTAATAGGAAGTACAATTTTCGTCATGGCAGGCCTGTTATTTATTATTTTTGAAATTAACTTGTGGATTGCTGTTATTTTTATTGGGATCGCTTTAGGTGGTTTATTCCCATTAGCATTAGTTTTACCTTTAAATGCGACTAATACCGCTGAAGAAGCTAGAGCATGGACTGCTTTAATGCAATCAGTTGGATATATTATAAGTGGCTTTATTCCGATTATAGCTGGTCTTATACTCGATGCTACAGGAAGTATTATGAATATTTTTATTTTATTAGTAGTATTAAGCTTTATATTATTATGTCTAATTTTAGGTATTCCTCTAAAAGAGACATTAAAAATGAGCCGTAAAGCTAGTTAGAAATACAATCGAAATGATAACATCAAAGGGCCGTCCTTAAAGTTAGCTAAACTGACTTATTGACGGTCCTTTTAATATATTGTTGTTCTATGCTTCATTAACAATTGCTAATATAAAAAAGCCATTCAATAAAGTAATCAAATCTGCTATCGTTGCACTTCCAATGGTTTTAGGAATAGGAACTTTAACGAATGTTATTGGACCTTCAGGAGAAACACGGAATTCTAATGTAACGATAGATGTAAAGCCTTCAGCTCCTTCAAAAATTAATGAATCTAAAGAAAAAAGTTCTAACAGTCACATATAGTATCTATAAAAAAGGAATTTCACTTTGAAATTTCTTTTTTATTATCTCCATTATAAAAAACGACAGGTTAGTAGAATGAGAGATGATATAATATGGTAAAGCATGGGCTTTTATATTCGGAGACGATTAAAAGTAAAATCTTTTTTGATATAGAAAAATAAAAGTGAGGAACATAAATGATAGAATTTAACGGAAAATACAATAATGGAAAAATACTACTTGATTATGTGGATACAAATGTTATTACACAATTAAAAACGATATTAGATACGGAATGTTTTTCAAATTCAAACATCGTTGTTATGCCAGATTGCCATATATCTAGTGGCGGTGTAATGGTTGGTTTTACAATGACGTTGAATGATTATATTATTCCTTCAATCGTAGGAGTTGATATCGGGTGTGGTGTGAGTGCATATTATCTAGGGCGGATGAAAACAGTAAAGTCTGAAAAACTTGATAAGTTTATCCGAAAAAATATCCCAATAGGATCAAATATCCACGATGAACCAGTAATTGAACCGGAAGAGATTGCTGAGGCAATTGAGAGACTTGGTTTAAATTATAATTACGTAATGAGCAGTATTGCAACCCTTGGTGGTGGAAATCATTTTATTGAAATTGATAAAGATGAAAATAATCATTTTTGGCTCGTAATCCATACTGGTTCAAGACATTTTGGATTTGAAATTGCAAAACATCATATGAATGTCGCAAAAGAAAATATGAAACAATTATTCGGAGAAAACTATAAAGGTTTTGAATACTTATCTAAAAAAGAAGATAAAGATGCTTATTTAAAAGATCTTTCGATTGCGCAACACTTTGCTTCATTAAATCGTGAACAAATTGCGAAAATTATTATCGGAAAATATTTTAAATTAGATTTTGATGGAATTAGGAAAATCGAATCAATACATAATTATATCGATCTTAAAAACAATATCTTAAGAAAAGGTGCAATTTCAGCTACTGAAGGCGAAGAAGTGATTATTCCTTTTAATATGGCATTTGGTTGTGCCGTTGGAAAAGGTAAAAGTTCAGGTGACTATAATTTCTCAGCACCACATGGAGCAGGGCGTATTATGAGCAGAACAGATGCAGCATATAAAGTAGACTTAGATATTTATCAAAAAGCGATGAAAGGTGTCTTTACAACATCGATCAACAAACATACAATTGACGAATCTCCAATGGTGTATAAAAAACCGAAATTAATACTTGAAAATATTACTGAACAGATTGATATCGAATTTTTTATGAAGCCGATTTACAATTTAAAAGCAGACAAATAATGTTTCAACTAAATAAGTCGTAATTAGATCGCTCAAGATTCACAATTATATAGTCTATAGAGTGAAAACTATTAAAAAAAGAAGTAGATGAAAATCTACTTCTAATATTTAAAACTATTAATTGGATCTAAAGTTACTGAAAAGCCAAACATTAGCACCTCTCCAAACACGACTTATAGGGTTAAGTGCCACAGTGAAAGTAGGGTTACTACCACCATCAAGTCTATTGTTTACCACTTCTTCAATAATGCTATTTGTAGAAAATTTACCGTTTACTTCAAAATCTTTTCCTAATACTAAAACTTTTTTAATTTATTAATCGGTTATTCTCCTTAAAGTAGTTTGTAATAAAAGTCATTCAATAATAATATCGGTTGATTTATTTACGATAGCTAATAATTTTTTGATAAATATTTATCAATTTTATAATTTTTAAAACAATACTTAACATTAATACTTTTATAGCGGGGAAACGGTCGACATATTTGTCGATTTTTTTTATTGTGATAATTGAAAGTAGGTCAATAAGATTATTAGTAGGGGCATAAATTAGATAAAACGAAATTAATATTGAAGTGTTTAATATCGGGAGGTGCGAAGTTGAAGATTGCTTTTTTTAGAAATCTTAACAAAGTAGAAACTTATGCTACAAATAAAAAACAAGTAAAATTGAATCTGCCGAATAAAGAAGATGCTAATGTTTTATTTGGGCTAAGAAGAAAGTTTGAATTTGATACTCAGTGTTCACGACCACCTCAAATTAGCGGCACCGTTGTAGCTTCGGTTACTTGTAACAGAGATAAGGATATATCAATCTATTTTTATCCAATTTCTCAAAACATTTATCCTGAAAAAGCTAAATCACAATTTCATAATGATGTATTACCGGAACTAAAAAAATGGATTGAGAAGCAGTCATCAAAACCAGATACTGCGGTTTTAGGTGTTGAGGAATATATAATTGAATGGAATGGGAAAAACCATTTATTCCACCAAATTAAATTTTTATAAAATAAATCTAATTTTAAAGACGATAGGAGGGAGTACTCTCTTATCGTTTTTATTTTTGGTTGTTTTTATCAAAAACTTAAAAAACTTAATTATTTTAAGTTTTTTAAGTTTTAATGTAGATATCTTTAAATTAATCTTATATACTATTTATAGACTTCTCATTTACATAGGGAATTGATAAAGGAGTTTCGGTAATGTATCAAGAACAAAGACTAACTTTAATATTGAAATATTTGGACTCAAATAAAGAAATTATGTTAGAAGAAATATGTGAAATGCTTAGTGTTTCAAAAGATACAGCGAGAAGAGATCTCGTTAAGCTTGAAGAGCGTGGAGAGATTATGAGGATAAAAGGGGGAGCGACCCTTCCAACTAGTAATCGAGAATTAATTGATTATAAAGAAAGAGATCTAACTGAAGGAAAAGAGAAAATTGCAAAGAGGGCCTCATTACTAATTCGCGAAAATAGTGATTTACTGATGGATACTTCATCAACTTGTGCACTCATGTCAAAATTTATGTTTGATAAGCAAGTGAATGTGATTACGAACTCAATTGATGTAGTTGATTTATTAGGTGAATATGAAAAAATTAACACGTTCATGCTACCTGGTAAATTCAATCGAAAAAATAGGAATTTAGTAGGCCCTAGGACATTGGAAACATTAAATGACTATAGAGTTGATCAACTTTTCCTTGGTGCATGCGGCATCAACGCTGAAGGATTAACATCTCCTGATGAGGAAGAAGCGTTTTTAAAGAAAAAAATGATAAGCTGTGCAAGACAGGTAGTTTTACTAGCGGATCATTCAAAGTTTGAAAAAATCTTTTTGCATAAAGTTTGTAATATTAAGGATATTGATGTAATCATTACCGACAAAGATCCAGATGAAGAATTTAAAAGAAACATAATTGAAAATAATATACATTTAATCGTGGTAGAGGAAGAAAAGGAGCTGTTTTTAGATGAAAAAAATTAAGGTTGGTCTAGTTGGATATGGATTTTCAGGTGCTACATTTCATGCACCATTTATTAAAGTATTAGAAGAATTTGAATTGTCAAAAGTTGTTAGCTCAAAAAAAGAAGAAGTTCAAAAAGAATTAGGTGCTGTCGAAGTAGTAAGTGCTTTAGAGGATGTACTTGCAGATGAATTGATTGATTTAGTTGTCATAACCACTCCAAGTGGAATGCATTATGAAATGGCTAAACAAAGCTTATTAGCAGGAAAGCACGTAATTTTAGAAAAGCCAATGGTAGTACAGACATGGGAAGCGGAAGAACTAAATAAGATTGCTGAAGAAAAGAAACTACTTTTAAGCGTGTATCATAATAGAAGATGGGATAATGACTTTTTAACCGTTAAAAAGTTAATAAACGATGGTGCATTAGGAGAAATCAATACATATCAAGTTCATTTTGATCGATATAGACCAGAAGTTAGGAATCGTTGGAGAGAACAACAAGGTCCTGGATCTGGTATGCTATATGATTTAGGTTCGCATTTAATTGATCAGGCTTTAAACCTTTTTGGACTGCCTCAATTCATTTCAGCAGATGTTTTTGCACAAAGAGGAAATGCCAAAACAGATGATTATTTTCATATTATTTTAGGCTATGACAAGCTTCGTGTTATTTTACATTCTGGTTCGATTGTCCCAAGTAATGGGCCTCGCTTTCAAGTGCATGGAACTAAAGGTAGCTTTATAAAGTATGGAATGGATGGTCAAGAAGCAGCTTTAAAAGAAGGTAAAAAACCTACAGAAGAATCATGGGGGGCAGATGAACCACAATTTTTCGGTAAGCTCTTTACTGTAGATGGGGATAAGGAAATGGAAGAAACGATAGTCACATTACCAGGCTCTTATACAACTTATTATAAGAAAGTCGCCAAAAGCATTTTGGAAGGTAAAAAAGCCCCTGTTACAGGTGAAGAAGGCTTAAATGTTATTAAAATTATTGAAGCAGCACTTAAAAGTAGTGAAGAAAAGAAAGTTATTTATCTATAATAGGGGGAAGTATGGTCAAAAATATCCAAACAAAACTTGAAGAAGTTAGGAAACAGGAAGAAAATCTAATCTTTAAAAGTTTTTCTAATAAAGATGCATTAGAAATTGGTTTATCAATTATTGAAGCAGCTAAAGGACTTGAAAAACCAATTGCTATAAATATAGTGAAAAACGGTCAAACGGTATTCCATTATGCAATGGATCATACTGCTCCAGACCAAGATATATGGATTAAACGAAAATCAAATGTTGTTCTTCGTCATCATTGTAGCTCTTATTATATGAGGCTTTACAATGAAATGAAAAATCGCTCATATTATGATTTTTACTCAGCTAGTCCATTTGAATTTGCAACGCATGGTGGAGCATTTCCAATTAAAATTGAAGGTTCAGGAGTAATTGGTGTGATTACTGTTTCGGGCTTAGCTCAGGAAGATGATCATAATCTGATCGTTGAGGCATTGACTAAATTCCTAAATAGAACGATTGCATAGTAAAATATCTATGCAATAACGAAGGAGTCACAATTTCGGCTCCTTTGTTATTACATAGAAAAATTTGGTCTAATTTAATAGCAAATCGTGTCGAATTTTATAATAGGATTCTAAAGTTGAATGGGAAAATTAGCAATGTATTAATTTGTCTAGTACTTTTTTATTTTTGGCTGTAGTGTTGGAATAATTAATAGATTAATATCTTAAGTCTCGAAAGAAATAACTTAAGCTTTTTTTATGAATTGTATTCGAGCGGACAAATTTATTGAACGGAATGCAAAGGTTAATATCAGAATATTATGATATTTAGTTTGTTATGGTAAAAGACTAAAAAACTTAAATAAATGTAAATGAAGAAAACAATTGGAGCAATTTATATTCATATGGCCTTATTCATGTTTTTTTAATCCCTATTGTAGATAATTTGTGTAAGGCAATTTCTTACTCCAGTTTTATTGGAGTTAATCGTTTTTTACAATATAAAGCAGCTTTAGTTTGGGTTCCAATTATTACTTTAATAATCGGTATTTTATGTTTTTATGGTACTGAATTATTAAAATGGTTTAAATCATTTGATATAACTAATAATCCATGAAGAGTTTAATTCTATAATAATAGCATTTTCATATAAAAGTTTGGCTTGTAAGTAACGGTGTTCAAAAAAGTGAGAGAATAATTATTAAAACTTACTATTTTCATTTTCCTTTCATAATTCTATGGGATTATTAATTGCATTTAAATTAAAAATGAAAGGGAATGATATTTAGAATGACAACTGCAAAAGAAATTGTAAAATCGTCTGTTAGCAAAATTCCTCAATTGACACTATTGTTTTGGATTATGAAGATTGCTGCAACAACACTAGGAGAAACAGGTAGTGATTTGGTTACTGTACCTGGAGCGGAAGATAATTATTTAACCCCTTTTCTGTTTTTCGTGGGCATATTTGCTGTCTTTTTAATTATTCAATTGTTTATTAAGAGATATGTTCCATCAGTCTATTGGACTGTAATTCTATCTACTAGTCTTGCGGGCACAGCATTTTCTGATTATATGGATCGTTCATTAGGATTAGGTTATATGAAGGGTTCACTTATACTTATAAGCTTATTAGCTATCATTTTTATATTTTGGTATTTTACTGAACCAACATTAAATGTTAAAAATATTGCAACGAAGAGGGTAGAGGTTTTATATTGGATTGCTATTCTTGTGTCTAATACTTTAGGCACAGCCGCAGGCGATTTTTTATCACACAAATCTGAAGGAGTAGGTACACTAGCAGGTGGTGGAAGTTACCTAGAACATGGATTAGGACTAACCATTGCTCAAGGGGCTATGCTTACTGGTGGATTAATATTAATAATCCTTTTAGCGTATTGGTTTACAAACTTAAATAGAGTGTTTTTATTTTGGCTAGCATTTGTTTTGACAAGACCGTTCGGAGCAACTTTCGGAGATTTCTTAATTAAACCTCAAGAAAAAGGTGGATTAGGCTTAGCAAATGGAACACAAATTGCCTCTGCTATATTATTGGCTATTCTTTTAGTCTGTATTATCATCCAGATTATTACGAATAAATCGAAAGTACATAAAACTAATATTCAAGTAAATTAGTACGAATTACACCAGTTTTTTAAAATAAGAGATGGGAAGAACGTAAGAAAGTGACTTCCCATCTCTTATTTTATTTTTGGAGTAGATAAAAAATAAATAGTAGAAATAAAAAAGAGCTGCCAAAGCAACTCATTTTATCTCTTTTAAATCCAACCATTCAGAATATGTTAAAATGTTTAGCTCTTCTTTTTTGCTTACTACATAATTAACAATCGATTTATACTTACTTGGATCAAAATTCATTTGTGCTTTATCAGCTTTTTTTTCAAACCGATGATTCGTAAATACAATTGTTTGTTTCGTTTGTATTGCTAAATCAATCTGTTCTTTAACCCAAGATATATTTGTACTAGGAAGTAAATTGATCGTACGCACTTCATATTTTTTGATATTGTTTGTTTGAATTCCATCCTTAATGGTTCGAGCACTTCGATAATGCTCTTCCTGTAGGAGTTTCAAAGTTTCTTGATTAAAAGAACCGTATGGATAAACTGCAATATTACTCGCTCTTTTAAAACAATGTCCATTTAACCAATTACGTGCTTCATTTAATTCTTTTTTTTGTTCTTGCTTATTTAAATTTGCTAAATGTCGATGTGAATTTGTATGGTTCATCAAGTCCCAACCTGATGAATATAAGGTATTTAATTGACTTAATGACATATATCCTTCAGTACCAACTTTTGTTGGTATGACAGCAATACTTCCTTTTATCCCTTTACCTTTTAAAATTTGAAACCCTTTAGTAAATTGAGTTTCCCACCCATCATCCATTGTAAAAATAATATTAGCTTTATTTTGTTGTTTTTGAATATTTTGTGGTGTTTGTTTCAAAGGTTTACACTTATAAGTTTGAAGTAAGTTATTTTGTTGTATTGGTTCTGACAAATAAGACGCACTACTCTTCATAAATGGGTATGCGATCATGAATGATGAAATAAGAATTGCATATACAATAACAAGTTTTTTATCCAACCTTCACCATTCCTTTATCCTTTTCTAAATCATAAACTCTTCCGGATCTTGAAACTTTGTTCCAATCGTTCCGGTTTATAAAATATGAGACTGTACCAATGAGTACGAAAAAAAGCGTTACAAAACGGTAGACAAATAAGTCTAAAATAATCGTGATCGCTAAACGTATCATTTCTTTCCCTTTAAATTCAACTCCGTAATAGCGAGCTAAATACAAAGCAAATAGACTGTAAATTATATTTAGAGATACGACTCCAAGCAAATAGATTAGTAGGAGACTTTGAGCATGTTTTAAATTTGTAAAGAACATATAACCTAAATTGAAAATCGTAAAATAAATTGCTACTGTACCTAAAATAAACGAATCAATTAGCATAAAGAAAGAAACTGTACGGAACAAAAATGTCTTTATGAGCATTGGAAAATAATAAACGATACAGTCAATAAATGCCTTTTGCCAACGAATCCTTTGTTTAAATAAATCCTTCCAGGTTTCCGGACATTCGGTATAACATACCGCATTTGGAACAAATACCATTTTCATGCCAGGATTTTTTAAAATGTATTGTTGAAATTTTAATGTAATGTCGATATCTTCACCTAAAGTCTTTCTGTATCCACCAACTTTGAGCAAAATTTCTCTATTAAAAACCCCGAATGCACCAGAAATAACTGATAGTGCATCGAATTTTGCAAGTGAAACTCTATTAATATAGAATCCTTTTATGAATTCAAAAACTTGAAATCGAATGACATGATTTACGGATAAAGTGCGTTCGACTTTCTTGCGCTTAAATCGAACTCCTTGAAGTGGGTGCACCATTCCGCCTGCTGCGATTACATTATCATCTTGAAATACTTCATTTAACACTTGTAATGCATTTTCATCAAGAATACTATCTGCATCTAAAGTTACTACTAATTCATTTTTTGAATACATTATTCCAGCGTTTAATGCGTCATGTTTACCACCATTTATTTTGTCAATTACGTAAACGTTAGGGAAAACAGTAGACTTATAGAAGTTTTTGATTTCATTACTTTTTAACTGATTGGATATTTTTCGATCTTCCGGTACAAGACGTAGTAGTTCATGTAAGATATTCATTGTATTATCTTGGGATCCATCGTTAATATAAATAACTTCTTTTGCGGAGTAATCTAATATCTTCATACCTTTTATAGCTGTTTCGATTATACTTTCTTCGTTATAACATGGAATGAGAATGCTAATCCTTTTATTTTTTCGTACTTGATTATGTATTATTTTCTTACGTTTTAAAAAAATTGGAAGAGCATTAATCATATGTAAGAGAGGAAAAAAGGTACATAAGAATAATATGAGTATTGTAACAAATTGCATAATAAAATCTCCTTAAAACTAGTATCTTAGTTTCATATTCATGCTAGTTATATTAAATTAAATTACCAAGTTTGAATGATGACGATCAATCATTCGTAACAAAAATAATTTCAAATACTAAAATAAACATAAGATATATCTTAACGGGATTTTATAATTATTCATATGAATTTTTTAGAACAATTTATTTCAATATGAAGTCAAATACTACGAATATTAAAATGTTTTTCTATTAGATTATATTTAGGAAAAATAGCGTGTAATTGTAAAACGTTACTTTTAATAAATTAGAAAAAAAGAAAAAAATGAGTCTAAGTTTTATTTTTGTAATGTGTATTTTTAAATAAATAGTTTAAGAAAAGCGAATAATTTCACGTACTGTAGTATATTTAAAAATTTTAAAATAATAAAAACGATAATATTGGGAACTTATGTATCATGTCTTTTAAGTATTCATTTAAAGAAAATGGAACATAAAAAACTGCAACTCTATATTTAACAATCGCTTTACAGTAAATATTTATGATTTTTTAAATTAAACAAAGAATAATGATATGTAATTCCAGTTACTTTTTAATCATCTAAGCACTTTGGTGAATACAAAAAGAGCAATTGATTTAATGAAGAGCGTTTATAGGTATGGATTTCCAAAATACAAGTGGATGCAGCCAACACGCTGATTTTTTTACTTTTCTTATATGGAGAAAACAGATTAAATATTGGTAAGTACCTTATATTTGAATAGGATCCGAAATCTGGATATTCACATAAATACAATAAATTACTTGTAAAGAAATACACTAGCAAGTTACTCTGTTCCCAAGAATTTAGTGAATCCAATCATTAGAGGTTTAAGTCAACCATTGATGTAGGGTTTACTTGGAGTATTAGAATTGAAGATATTGTTTTAAAAATTAGTTGAAACTTCGTAAAGATTCATGGATATTAAAAATAAACCAGCCGAGAACTTAACAAAAAGTCTCGGCGGTTTTATTTTTAATAAGTATAATAATGAACTGTTAAGTATTATCTAACGAATAATCCTACGATTGTTCCAGTTAAAACTGAACCTAATGTAGCAACTAGTAAAACTTTTAAACCAATTTTAGCAAAGAGCTCTGATTGTTTTTTATCAATCGCAGCAATAGCACCGTATATAATACCAATTGATGAAAAGTTTGCAAATGATACTAAGAATGATGACACAATCGCAACGGTTTTCGTCGATAATTTAGGGATGAGTTTTTGGAAGTCAAGCATCGCTACAAACTCATTTGCTGCAACTTTTGTTCCCATTATTGATCCTGAACGTACTAGTTCATGAGTTGGGATTCCCATTATGTACGCCACTGGAGCGAATACATATCCTAATATTTCAGTAAATGTCATACCGAAAATCGAATTGAAAACGAAATTAATCATAGCTAGTAAGCCAATGTAAGTTATTAGCATTGCACCAACAATTAGTGCAACTTTACCGCCATCAAGAGCACCGTTACCGATTGCCTCAAATAATGATTTTTCTTTAATCATGTCTTTAACATTAATTTCTTCATCTTGTTCTGATGTTACAGGACTTACCATTGATGATAGTATTAAACCTGAGAATACATTGATCGGTAGTGCAACTAGTACATATTCTGGAGGAATCATTTGCATATAAGCACCTAAAATTGAACATGAAACTGCTACTAATGATGACGTTACAACTACGAATAAACGGTTAGGTGTCAGTTTGTGTAATTCGGATTTTACTGAAAGAATGGCAGTTGTATCACCGAAAACCATACTATTTACCGCAACGAAAGATTCAATCTTTGGTAATCCAGTTACTTTAGCAACTGCACCACCAATGTATCTAATTGCTAATGGAAGTATTCTTGTATAAGTTAAAATTGATAATAATGAAGATACGAAGACAATCATCATTAATACGTTAATCCAGAAATAACCTTTTGTTGATAAATCACCGAATACAAACGCAATACCTTCATTACCAAATGATAAAACTTTATTAAAGAATGCAACAATCTTTTTAAGAATCGTTTGTCCAATGGATGTATTAAGCATAAACCAAGCTATAATTAACTGGACAACTAACATAATTATTACGGCTTTATAATTAATATTCTTTTTATCATTCGACATTGACCAGGAAATAGCAAGTAAGAGAATGATGCCGATAATTGCGATTATATATGTCATTAATTTTCCTCCAAACTACAAAATGTAGAATAAATTTCTAATTAGCAATATTATTATTTCCAATCAAATTAAAAATATCATTAATCAGTATTAAGTTATTTAAATAAATAATTGCACTAATTTCATGCCTCCCCATACGCCAATAATTCCACATATCGCAGAAAATACTGGAGGTGCAGGGATTGGTAATTTAATAAGAGTAAAAACAACTCCAACAATTAACCCTGCCAATAAGCTCATAATTATTTCATGCATTTGATATTCACTCCTAAAAAATTTTTCGAAAAAGAGCAATTGAAGTACATTTAAATTGAAAATTGCTGATTTAGTTTAAATTTAATAGAAGTAGTATCCCCAAAATAAATTTAAAACCTCATAATTTAAAATTTGAACACATAAGAAAACGCTAAAATAGAAAAGAATGATGCCGTTAGAAAGGTAAAATTAGAATTCTTAGGGAATATATTGTAAAAAGTAATTTCTTAATTTAATTGCTTAACTTGTAGATAAGATGTGCAACTTGAAAGGGGATTAAAAATGAAACAATCGCTGTTAGAGGAAATTAACAATTTTTCTTTATATGGTGAACATACGGATTACTTTGAATACTTAGCAAGTGGAAAAGATGGAGATGTATACTCAAGAAATCAGTACGTTATTAAAGTATTTAAAGCAGATGGAAAAAGTCGTGATGATGGGATAAAACTACATCTACTTGAGAAAAGCATTTATTATCCTAAAGTCCATGCCTTTACAAATGACTATATGGTAAGTGATCGGGTAATTGGAGAGACTTTGTATGACTTAGTTGGGCATGACAAAACTATACAAAAACAGTTTGAAAAAGAGATTAATCAAGCTGTTATTGATGCTCAAAAAGTAGGATTATATGCATTTGATTTACATAATCACAATTTAATGTTAACAAATAATGGTGAAATTCGAATTGTTGATGTAGGTCGATTTTCGTTTGAGATTGATACACATCAATTAGGTTTTTTTAGGTCCTTATTTGGCTCTAGTTCTAACCGACGTCACCGTAAGCATAAAAAACGACATCATCACTCTTCATCAAAAGATTTTTATAAACATTCTTCATCTTCTAGACGATATCATCGTAGACATTCACATTCTAGTTCTAATAGCTCATACTCTTCTTAAAAAAGTCCAAGTGTAGGTAAAGAAGTCTTCTTAATATCTAAAAATAGAGGTTTAAAAACACTACTCAAATACCAGTAGATCAACAATACTTCTCGAAATAAATAGAGGCCACTTATTAGTCAAATACACTGACTATTAAGGTGGCCTCTTAATCATGTTCAGCTTTGTATATTAAGTATTATAATGGAAAAACTAACCAGTATTATTATAAATATTGGAGGTTTCAAATGTTTAAATTTTTTATTACGGTAATAGTATTCACATTTATTAGCTTACCCTTCAATCATATTTTGGAAGCAGAGGCAAGTGTTTTGTCAAAAGAGATGTTAAAGAAAGAAATTGAAAATTATGGTGAGAAGGAAACGAACAAGATTCCAGTTGCTTATAGTAAAAAAGATGCACTAAAAAATGGAGATGTAATTGTTAAAGGAAAAAATACAAATCAAAATGCACAGATTAAACGATTTGTTAACAATGTAAAAAATAAAAAGCCAGACTTTATTCGATTTGTCGAATTTACAACGAAAGGTGATCCCGTAATTACCGAATATCAATTTAATGGAAAATTAATTTATTATCGATTTGATAGTTCTAGAGTGCAATCTGATAAGTATAGAAAAGGTACGTTTGCAATGGGTAAATTTGTTGCAGCTACAAAAGTTTTAGAAGATTATTGCCAAAAAATTGTCGTAAATTCAAAAGATTCTTATTTAACGAATTGTTATCATTTCGATAAAGTTGAATTTTAATCTTTAAAACGTCGGTTAAAAAATCGACGTTTTTTATTTTGAGGAAATTTCATATACCGTACTAACAACAAAAAAAGAGTATATATAACAGAAAATTTCATTTACCGTATTAATAACCAAGAAAAGAATATAAACAATAGAAATTTCATATACCGTAATATACTGAAAAAAAATATACTTTTAGCAATAAGATAGACAAAAAGCTCAAAACTACTCTATAATTTCTACATAAAACGATTAAAGCAACTACAAAAAATTGGAAATAAAGTAAAAGAACTACTAAAAGGAGCTTTTAAAATGAAAGATAATATAATTGAAAAAGAAAAAAGTGAATTAGTTAAATACATACCACCCAAAGGGGAATATACAACATTTTTATCAGATGAGGACTACTTAGAAAAAGGACGATCTTGGGGATTATTTAATAAAAATCCAAAATATGATTTTTTATTTAAAGGTCAAGATTTTCAAATGAATGTAAAACTGGTAGGTTATGAAACATACGGAGTTACAGATGAGTATCATACAATTATTATTGAATTTTCAGATGGCAATTTATCTTGTATACATCCAGCCTATTTGAAGGAAATGCAATCGCCTAGCTTTAAGAAAGTTTATACAGTCGGTGAGAGTGATTCAAAACCAGTAGAAGAAAAGAAAACGGAAACTAAAGTAAAAGAAACTACTTCTAAAGCGACTCCAAAGAAAAAAGCCGAAAAGAAAGAAGAAATTACAATCACTTTACCAACAGAAAAATCACATTTCAATGGTACAGTAAAAGAATTTAGTACAAAGTATAACCATTTTAATGACAGCGAAGAAGAAATTGTTATTTGGGAAAATATAATCATTAAGGCAGATCCAGAATTACAAATTGGTAATGCCTGGTGTTCTTTAAGCAAAACATTAAAAGCAGCGGAATTAGAAGTCGGTAAAACATATCAATTTGATGGTAAAGTAGTCGATAAGAAATTGAATAAAGAGGTTAAATATAAATTAAATAATCCGTCTAAAGTATCTGAACTTGAATAATTTGAAAAAAAAAACAAAAAAACTCACAAAATTTTTTATTTTGTGGGTTTTTTATTTTTCTAAAGTGCGAGTCCAATTTAAACAGGTATAGTGGACAAGCCTAATTATATAAACTAAAAATATAGATTTTGCTGCGAAAACTACATTTATTATGAATAGTTAGGTATTTTTACTAAATTAAATAACTAGGAGGGTTCGATGGAATGTATTCATGAAATTCTAGAAGAGTTGTCGACTCCTTATGAAGGTGATGTTTTAGCTACTATTATTCATGTAGAGGGCTCTGCGTATCGAAAAGAAGGTTCTGCTATGTTATTTAAAGGAAATGGACAACAGATTGGTTTATTGAGTGCGGGTTGTCTTGAAACAGATTTATCCTATAGAGTAGCAGAAACAAGAGAAAATAAAATACCACAAATTTTTATGTATGATATGAGTGCAGAAGATGATTTATCTTGGGGGAACGGGGCTGGCTGTAATGGCATTGTTACTGTTCTATTAGAACCAATAGATGAATGCTTATTTAATTTATTATATAAGCTAAAATTAAATCTTTTAAATAGACAACGTGTAACAATGATGAAAATTTTATCTAGAGATAATTATGAAGTTAAAACCATGTTAAAAGTTGATGAAAATACCTATTTCGGAAATTATGATGATCAAGAGTTTGGTAAGCTAAAAGATGTACTTACTGAATTTCATTCTGAAAATCAGAAAAGCGGAGTTCGTTCAATAGAAGCTATTGGAAACGAGATTTATGTTCATAGTTATAACCCAAAACCGCGCTTATTTGTTTTTGGGGCTGGTAAAGATGCAATACCATTAGTTAAACTTGCTTCAAATGTAGGATTCTACGTGACGGTTACAGATTGGCGTGATGATTTATGTTCTGAACAATATTTTCCCAATGCCGATCAAATAGTAGTAGGTTTTCCTAACGAAATCATCCCGAATCTTCAATTGGCAGCTTCTGACTCAGTCATCATCATAACTCATCAATTTCAAAAAGATAAAGAAATACTGAATCAACTATTGAATATTAACTTAAAGTATTTAGGTGTGCTTGGAGGAAAGAGAAGGATCCAACTATTATTAAATGGGAAAAAAGTAGAATTTAAAATTAATAGTCCAGCTGGGCTACCTATTGGTGCTGAAGGACCAGAAGAGATTGCCATCAGTATTATTGCCGAATTAATTCAGACACAACGAATAAAAAGGGAGCCTAGAAATGAAGAATAGTAAAATCGTTGCCATATTACTTGCTGCAGGAAGTAGTAAACGCATGGGTCAAAATAAACTTTTTCTTCCTTTAGGTAATTCAACAATCGGAAACTTTGGGCTACGAAAATTTATTAATTCAAACATAGACCATATTTTTGTAGTAACAAAAGATCATGATTCATTAGATTGGATTGAACGGGATCTTTTTCAATTACCTTTTAAAGATTATTGGACTCAAGTAACTTGCAGTAGTGCTAGTAAAGGTCAAGCTTATTCATTAAAAAGCGGAATAACCGAAGCACTTAAAATGAGACCATTAGGCATTATGATCCTTCTCGCTGATCAACCTTTTTTATCGATTTCAACTATTAATAAATTGCATCAAAAATATTTAAAAGAAGTCAAAGAAAATAAACCCACAATTCCTTTTTTAGCAGCAAGCTTTCAAGGGATTCCAAGGCCACCAATAATCTTGTCTCCTAATACTGCACTAGATATTTTCATGCTTAATGGAGATCAAGGAGCAAGAGCAATTATTCGTAATCATTCAAATTTGGAAGGTTTGTTAATTGAATTTGAAAATGAGCTAGATTTTTTTGATATAGATACAAAAGAAGCATATGAGCATGCGAGAGAAATTGCATGTAAATGAGTCTATTTCAATAAATCCAAAGATATAAATAAAAGTCACTTACTTTTAAGCTTTGTCCTTCTATATATATTCTATGGAACATAGGGTAAATAAGAGGGGGTTTTTTTGTGTACAAAGATATTTTAAATTTCATATACGGCGCATTTGCTGGTTTTTGCATTCTTAAAATAACGATTAATTTATTGATAAATAATAATTCTAATTCTTTGTTTTATATATTTAGTTTGTTTCTAATAATAGTAGTTGAACGGCAAAAAGATGGATTTTTTCATGGTTTTAGTTTTAAAAAAAAGAAGTAAGAGCATGATATTTCTCAAGTTTAATAAAATGATCATTATGCTCAATAATCATTTGCTATACAATCGTTCTGAAATTAAAGTGATTCCTGATGATAATGGTATATTAGCAATTTTTAGTGATATTTCTGAAAAGAAAGTACTTGAAGAAGAGCAAAAATATTATGAAGAACTTAAAATTATTGGCGAAATGGTGGCTGGGGTAGCTCATGAAATAAGAAATCCACTTACTACTGTAAAGGGTTTTTTGCAGCTTGGTTTACAAAATAAAGCCTTTGACGGTTATAGTCAAATATTTGAAATTATGATTGATGAAATTAATCGAGTTAATTCAATCATTACAGAATTTCTTGATATAGCAAAGAAAAAGCCAAGCAAATTAGAAGAACATAATTTAAATAATATTATTAACTCTTTATATCCGTTACTTGAAACTAGAGCAATCAAGGAAGACAAAGTAATCAGTCGTAATTTAAATGATATTCCTAATTTAATTATTGATCAAAATGAGATTAGACAACTTCTTTTAAATCTCGTAAATAATTTTTTTGATGCAATGGAAAGAAGAAAAACAGTAAGCATACATACATATTCAGAAAACGATAAAATTATTATGTCAATTAAAGATGAGGGAAATGGTATTCCAACAGAAATAATTGATCGAATATCAACTCCATTTGTCACAACGAAAGAAAATGGTACTGGATTAGGTCTAGCAATTTGCTTTGCGATTTCTAAAAGAAATAATGCAACAATCGATTTTACAACTAGTGGAAACGGGACGAAATTTAATATTAGGTTTAGTAATAGACCTTATTTAGTTTAAGATTTTTTTCATGTCTAATGTTGTTCCGTGGGGATAACGATTATTCATATTTGTGGTCAATTTTTCAGCTATTATCGTTCTTAATCATTTGAAAGACTGATCTCAAAAATAAATTCAGATTAGTCTTTTTTTTTGTTCATGGAAAGTACCATGAACTAAAAATCGCTATCTATAAAAAACTTTGTGAAATTTGTCACAAAATATACAAATATAAGAGAAGTGAGTATGAATTTTATATGTTAAATTTAATTTGTGAGAAACATTAAAATTAAAGGTGGTTATCATATGTTCTTAGTAATCGGATTTTGCACAATGCTTTTATTTTATTTAGTGGCGATCACAGTATTATTTGTATTAACATGTAAACAGGGACCACAAGACTGTTTCATAGAAGATGTATCGAAATTAGCACAACAATAAATTGTAAATTGAACTTATAAAACATATAATTATAGGGTGTCCAAAAATCAGTTTAAATGATTTTTGGACACCCTTTTAATTATGTAGAAGGTTTTCAAATTTTATACATATAAAACTAACAAAGTCTAAGTTATATCATAACTTAAATAGAAGAACTTCTATTTGCCTAGTATGACAAACGGGGTGTGGATCATGGAGCGATTAAAAATTAAAAAATATTTTATTTGGATGTTAATTTTGTCACCATTTATTTTCTTTCTTCTTCCGATTTTAGTCGGGTTAATATTGACTCATCCATTTAGGCGAAAAACAAATGAAACACCTTCTGATTACAATTTGCATTTTGAGGAAGTAGAATTTCAAAGTAAGTTAGATCAAGTTGTCCTTAGAGGATGGTGGATACCAGCTGAAAAACCAACATCTAAAACTGTCGTTACTGCACATGGATACACGGATGAGCGAAGTCAAAAAAAGATAAATGGACTTAGAATTGTAACATCATTGCAGGAAAAAGGATATAATGTTCTAATGTTTGATTTTCGAAATAGCGGTAAATCTGGTGGTCGTCGTACAGGAATTGGATTTTATGAACAACATGATTTATCCTCTGCTGTTGATTACGTTATTCAAGAAAAAAAGCAGGAAGAAATTGTTTTACTTGGATGGAGTATGGGAGGAGCAACATGTTTACTAGTTGGAAGTGTTCACCCGCAAATTAAAGGGGTTATTGCAGATAGTCCATTCCATGACTTGCAAACTTATTTAGAAGACAATTTAAACGTATGGTCTAAGTTACCTAAAAAACCTTTTACTTCAATAATTCTTCGTTCAATGAAGCATTTATTAAAGATTGACCCTAAAGAAGTTTCTCCAGTTATGTCTGTTCAAAAAGGAAAATCTACTAATTATTTGTTAATTCATGGAAAGAATGATACAAAAGTACCTTTTAGTAGCAGTGAAATGATCTTTGAACAAATTCCTAAAGAAAATGAAAAGACCTTATGGCTTACAGAACATGGGCATATTACTACTTTTGTTGAGGAGCCAGAGTCGTATACGAGTAAAATAATTGAATTTGTTGATAAAACCTTCAATTCGAATGAAAAATAAATTAGATTTACTTAAAACAGATGAACCAAAAAGGTTTATCTGTTTTTTAATTGATTAAGGAGTTCTTCGGTACATGAAAGTAGAGTCAGTAGAAAATACTACTATTTATAAATAAGTAAGAAATAGTATGATATGTTGCTCCAAACAGCTCTATTTTACTGAAAAGGCAGGAGAACTAAGATGGCAAATGAATACCGTTCGCGAGAGGAACGTAAACGGCTGGAAAAGCCCTCAAAAAAACCTTCCACAAAGTCTGAAGGCTTATGGAAAAAAATTACTGTAACATTATTATCAATTGTAATTGTTTTCATACTTGTAGGAGTGGGAATTTTTGCTTACTTAGTAAGCGGAGCTCCCGCATTAGATGAATCGAAGCTAAAAGTACCCCTTTCTTCTACTATAGTAGATAAAGATGGTAATGTAGTGGCGGAGTTAGGTAGAGAACAAAGAACAAAGGTATCTTATAATGAAATTCCAAAGGTAGTTGAAGACGCATTTATTGCGACTGAGGATGTTCGTTTTTATAAGCATAAAGGAGTTGATATTCGTCGGGTATTCGGAGCGGTTTTAGCGAATATTACTGGGGGATTTGGTTCACAAGGTGGAAGTACAATCACACAGCAAGTAGTAAAAAACTCATTTTTATCATCTCAAAAAACGATTAAGCGTAAAGTGCAAGAATGGTATTTAGCTTTTAAATTAGAACAACGTTATTCTAAACATCAAATATTAGAAATGTATTTAAATAAAGTATATTTTTCAAACGGGCTTAAAGGGCGCGGTGTTTATGGTGTAGCAAAAGCGTGTGAAACGTATTTTAGTAAAGATTTATCTAAAATTACTTTACCTGAAGCCGCAACTTTGGCAGGTATGGTGAAGGCTCCAAATAGTTATAATCCAGCTAAACATCCAGTTGAGTCACAAAATAGAAGAGACACTGTTTTAAGTCAAATGAAAAAATACGGTTATATAACTGATTCACAATACAATACTGCAAAAGCTATCCCAATGAAATCATTAGTAAAAGTACATGAATCAGGTGGTACAAAATTTCAGTCATTTATTGATGTTGTAGTTAATGAAGTAGATAAAAATAGCGACGCAAATGTTTATACAGATGGGCTAACAATTGAAACAACTTTAGATCCAAAAGCCCAACAAAAAGCAGATGAGATTCTAGCACGAGGTAAAGGTTTTTATCCAAGTGATGAATTTCAAACAGGCTTTGTATTATTAGATACAAAAACTGGTGAAGTTCGCGCAGTAGGAGCGGGTAGAAACACAAGTTCCGGTGGATTAAATTTTGCTACAGATATTAAAAGACAGCCGGGATCTTCTATTAAACCTATACTTGATTATGGTCCTGCTATTCAATATTTAAAATGGTCGACTTTTCATCAAATTCTTGATGAACCCTATTCATACTCGAATGGAACGCCAATTCGAAATTGGGACAGAGGATATAAAGGTAATATTTCAATTCGATTAGCACTCGTGGATTCTAGAAATATCCCTGCATTAAAAACTTTTCAGGCAGTAGGGAGCGAAAAATCACGAGAATTTGGTAATGGGTTAGGTTTTAATTTTGCGAAGAATACATTTTATGAATCATATTCGATTGGTGGGTTCACTGGCGTCTCAGCTATGGAAATGGCAGGAGCATATGCGGCGTTTGGTAATGGTGGAACATATAATAAGCCTCATTCCGTTAAAAAAATCATTTATCCAGATAAAACAGAAAAAGTATTTGCAACTCAGCCAAAACAAGCAATGAGTGATTATACTGCTTATATGGTTACAGATATGCTGCGTGATGTTGTAAAAACGCCACTTGGTACTGGTAGAAGAGCAAATGTGCCTGGACTTGATATGGCGGGTAAAACAGGAACAACGAATTACACAGATGAAGTAAAACAAAAATATGGATTCCCAGATAACGCAACACGAGATAGTTGGTTCATCGGTTATTCTTCTGATGTTACAATGGCAGTATGGACAGGATATGAAAAAAATAAGAAAAATAATTTCCTTGGAAAAAGTTCAACCACTATTGCTAAATTTATCGCCAGGGATATGTTAGCAGCTAATGGAAATCGAAATGCTGTTTTTATAAAACCTTCGTCAGTCGAAGAAATACGTCATGAATTATATATTCGTGGGGAAAAAGTAGATGATATACCTAAGGATATTGTCATTCAATCTGTAAAAGATGTAAAAGCAAATTATGATCCTGTAACAAGCAATATTTCAATAAATTGGACGTACCCTGCAGATTTACTACCAAAAACAACTTTCGAAGTAAATTATACTGTAAATGGTGTAAGTGGCCAAACTCAGAAAATTCAAGGTACAGCTACAAGTATTAATGGAATCGTCCCAGGCAACGTTGTAAAAATAACTATTATAGCTACAAATGCTGAAGGTAAGAGTTCTCCTGTTACCGTTACAGTAGATTTAACATCGACTGAGCAGCCTACAACACCTCCAACAAATGAAGGAGATCAAGGCAATGGGAATAAAGAAGGCAACGGAAACGGAAACGGAACAGGTGAAGGTGGCTCAAATCAAGGTGGAAACGAAACGAATCCAGGAACAGGAACAGGTACTGGAACGGGTACAGGTACTGGAACTGGAACTGGAGGAACTGGTGAAGATAATGGAGATAACACGACAAATCCAGTTGTCCCTAATCCTAAAAAACCGTAGCAGACATAAGAACGAAATGAGGAAATTAAACGCATTGAGTAAGATCAATGCGTTTTTTTATGTACCTTCTTGAAAGGAGAGTTAAAATGAATGATGAATTTACGATCAATATTTATTTAAATAAAAGTGATAACGTATTTGCAAGCTATTACAATACTGACGATTTACATTTAAATTCAGATTTAGAAGATTTTATTATTTCCAAGCTACATAATGCAAAACAAAAAATATAAAGATTACATATTATGGACAAAAAAATATTGATGAAGACTCATTAAAATCGGCAACATTTAACTCTTTTTCAAAACTTATGAAAGAAGACGAGCTCGTTTATACTAGAAATATTAAAAAGACCATCATCTTATTTGTTATAGGGATTTTAATTGGTGTGTTTTATTTGACGCTTTCAAGTAAACATGAATATATAGGAGGAATATTGACTATTGTTTGCTGGGTATTTATTTGGTCAGGAACGGAAGTATATTTCTTTGATAATTTACAAATTAAGTAGAAAATCAGAAAATGTAAGGAATTGCTTAGTACAGATGTATACAAAAAAACCTCCGAATAAACAAGGTTTTTTTTGAATTTTACTTATTTATCTCTACATTATGAAAAGTATTTTTCAAGATGTAGTAAGATTGTTTAATTCGCTCATGATAAATAGGTGAATCATCATTTGAATCTAATGAAACTAAAGCTTCACCAACGTATGTTTAAAAAATTTTCACTTCAAATACATGCATCTATTTATAAATTTCAAAAAAACACAGGTATTAATGAAAATACTGCTTTATCTCAGTCATTAGAAATTCAATTATTACACTGATATAAAATCAAGCTTGGATCGAATATTTGATATTTTAGATATAAGAACTGAGCTATTGAATCATGCATTAGAGAAAATTGACGAAAATAGATAAACTTTAAAAACACAACAAAAAATAATAGAGGATCAAAATAGAAGAATTAACACAATCGTTGATAAATTGATTGGAAAAATGTAGAGTACTTAATCTAGTTTTTATATAGATTAAAGACGATATATTTCAACTTTTTGTATACGTAATATAATTGATCATATGATATTAAATGCACTATTGCCTGATCATGTAATAAGTGAATCAGTCGTTAGTCTAAAAAATATAGTTGACACTTTTAACTGTAAAGAATAAAATTACAGTATACTCATTTAAATTGAGCATGGAGATAACTTATTTCGTTTTAACAGTTAAAAATCATTTTTATCTTAACTGTAATTTTTTTTATTACATTTTCAAATATAAGGAGTGTGTAAAAGAATGGTGAATCTATACTTAACACCAAGTTGTACATCATGTCGTAAAGCAAAAGCATGGTTAGATGAACATAATATTGAATATAGTGTTAAAAATATTATGAATGAATCACTTACACTTGAGGAGATTAAATCTATTCTACGCATGACAGAAACTGGAACGGACGAAATTATATCGAATAAATCAAAAACGTTCCAAGAATTAAATATAAATATTGAATCGCTACCACTTAATGAATTATATCAATTAATCATAAACAATCCAAAAATGCTGCGCATGCCAATAATCCAAGACGAAAAAAGATTACAGATTGGTTATAATGAAGAAGAAATTCGGAGTTTTCTTCCTCGTAAGCTACGAACAGTCTCATTCAATAAGTTACAAAAAGTAGCTAATTCATAATCGTATTAAAAGGTCAGTTTTCTTGACAAGATAATCTGTAACAAATAAAATTACAGTAATATTTAATATCATCGAACTTTAAATAATGATTATAGGAGGCAGGCCATGAATAGTGATTTCACTCTTGCCATTCATAGTTTAACGTATCTCGCGCTGCAGCCTGATCGGATGTCTACAAGTGATGCAATATCAGAGAGTGCCTGTGTTCATGCTGTACGTATTCGAAAAGTGCTTAGTTTGTTAAAAAAGCATGGATTTATAAAATCGAAAGAAGGAACTGGTGGTGGATTTATATTTGCCACTGATTTAAATGAAGTGAATCTTTGGGATATTTATTTGATCACTTCTGAGGGTGCATTGCAGCCAAAGTGCCCTGAATCAAATGAAAAGTGTGTTGTTGGGGCAAACATGCAAAATGTTCTTTTTAATATTTTCTTAGGCGCAGAAGAACATCTTGGAGGATATCTAAAGCAATACACTATTAAAGACATTATCGATCATATCAAATATGAGAAGTGAGAAATTAAAACAGTGAGGGCTTAGCCTTCGTTTAATTGAAATGTAATAAAAAAGATTACAGTTTGATTTAAGTGCTTTTTTGATTACAAATTTTTTAACTTATAACTCTAAAAAAGAAGGTGCAAAAAATGAATTTAAATATTGATACAATTTTAAAAACAGGAGACTGGGTTAAAGGTATTTCAATGGGTGGAGAGTTAGTAATTGGTTTTATTGAATCCTTTACGATTCAAGATGAAATAGTAAAGGTAAATGTAATAACCTCAGATAATGAAAAGACTGTTGGGAAAACAATTAACATGCTAAATAAAAACGTAAAGAAATTGCCAGATTCGAAAGTGACAAACAAAGAACAAATTTCCTTTCTAATTGACTTAGCCCTTTCAACTGGGGACGAGGAGTGGTTTGAGGAGTTATCATCTCAGTTAAAATCCATGAGACAACTTGTTAGTGGATTAAAATAGCGCTAGTCTATTTTTCTTAGAAATGTAAATTATTTAAACTATATAGGTACGGTTTTAAGTATGATATTTAAAGGGATTAGAACTATAATCCGATACTGATTTGTTAACGTAGCCCTAGATATTAATCAAATAATAATAATCCCTTTTAAGATTTCTAAAGCTTATTTAGCATATTGCTATAGTTGAATGAAGGGTACCTAAAAGTTGTCTAATTAGACAACTTTTTTTTATTTTATAATTAAACACTGAAATTTTACTGAGCCATTAATAAAAAAATTATTTAATCATTCAGATACTTGCTCGATCTATACTTTAAAAAAGGAAATTTAACAATCTTAATATAACTATTTTTGTCATTTCAATGTTTGTAAAAATAAATTGTTTTTGTAAATAATTACATCTCATATGATTTTCAATAATTTTATTAAACTAAAAAGTCAAAATGATAAATATATATGTTTAATAGAGCATAAAAAGAGTATAGCGGAGGAGTGAAAAATGACTAAAGGGTTAAAATTAGTGGGGCTAATCGCTTTCATAAGTATTTTGAATGTGATTGTATTTTCTCCTGGATTAATCGGAATCCAATTAACTAATTCAAGTGCTTTTCAAACTGCTTTTGGTGTTTCGTTCATAATAGCGAATATATTCGTACTAATTTTTAGCATGTTCCATCTATACTTTAAATCTGCAGAAGTAAAACCAATCAGGAAACTAAAAACGAATGAAGACTATGTCGAGGCTCTTAGTCGCTTTAAAAATAGTAAAGTTTTAAAAGATGATATTATTACCTCAATCGAGCAAATACAGCGAATGAAAAAGAAAAAAGGATTGTTTAATAGTTTACTCTCTAATCGTTTTTCACCAACAGAAATTACATACAGCAAGTTTGCAGCTGTTGTGGACGAGGTTGAAACTTTATTTTATTTAACGATTAGAAACATCTTAAATAAAATCAGTACTTTTGATGAATCTGAATACAGAAAGATAAAAGGTAAAGATGGCTTTCGATATTCAAAGTCTTTACTCCAAGAAAAGATTAATCTGTATAATGAGTATTTCGAATTTATTCAAAGAGCAGTTGAAATGAATGAGGAAATTCTAGTCAATATTGATAAATTAATTTTGGAAATTTCTAGGCTTGATGAAATCGGAATTGATGAAATTGAAAATATGGAATGTATGAAAGAAATTGATTCTTTAATTCAACAAACAAAACATTATAGACAATGAATGAAAGGATGAAAAAAATGAAAAAAAGTAAATTTTTTTTCGCATCTATTATCGTTATCGTTATTGTTTTTCTTCTTGTCTATATCGGAGTAAATTTAACGTCAGATAAAAAAGTAGTAAAAATTACAGATAAAAATAAAAGTCAGCAATTAGAAAAAATGATATCTAACATAGATATTTCCAAGGTAAAGCCAATTAAAGGGCAGATTGACTTAAATACAGCTGATGTAGCAAGTGAACTTCCTGATATTTCAAAATTTCCTGTATCAGTTGAAAATACAACTGAAAACTATGTTGAAATATTTTCGTCAACAGAAAAATCAAGTGATGGGAAAAATGGTTGGTTAAATGAAGTTGCAAGTAAATTTAATAATGCAAAATTCAATTTAAATGGTCATCAAGTATCTGTAAAAATTCGAAACATAGCATCTGGAACGGCAACGGATTTTATTAAATCAAGTAAATACGTCCCAGATGCATTTACACCTTCAAATGAACTTTGGGGTCAAATGATTACAGCAAGTGGCGTTAAAACAGAAACAATTTCGAGCCGATTAGTCGGCAATGTACCTGGTATTGTCATTTCAAAGGCAAAATATGATGAATTGATGAAAAAATACGGAAAAGTCGATACGAAAACTGTTATTGATGCTATGACGAAAAATGAATTATCTATGGGTTATACGGATCCATTTACTAGTTCAACAGGTTTGAATTTTTTAGTTACTGCATTAAATTCCTTTGATTCAAAAGATGTTTTAAGTGAAACTGCTGTAAAAGGTTTTGAAAGTTTCCAAGCAAATGTACCTTTCATTGCTTCAACAACACTTCAAATGAGTGATGCTGCGGAATCGGGTGTTTTAGATGCATTTGTATTAGAGTATCAATCATATGTTAATTTACCTGATTTAAAAAATAGATACGAGTTTATCCCGTTTGGGGTACGTCATGACAGCCCTCTTTATGCATTAGGGGATTTACCGAAGGATAAAATTGATATATTGAATAAATTTGCAGAATTTACAGGTCAAAGTAATCTTCAAGAACTGGCAAAAAAAGATGGATTTAACGGGTTGAATAACTATACTTCAGAGCTAAAAGCGATCGATGGTAATACATTAACAGCTGCACAGAAACTTTGGAAAGGAAAGAAAAATACTTCAAATCCAATTGCAGCCGTATTTGTAGCAGATGTTTCAGGTAGTATGGATGGAAAGCCATTAAATGAGTTAAAAGAATCATTACTAAAAGGTCAAAAGTATTTAGGAAGGGATAATAGTATTGGTTTAATCTCATATTCTGCGGATGTAACAATCAATCTACCGATTGCAAAATACGATGCGAATCAACAATCAAAATTCGTTGGAGCAGTATCTAGCCTTGATGCAGGTGGAGATACTGCAACAAATGACGCAATACTCGTAGCCATTAATATGCTCAAAGAAGAAATGAAAAAGAATCCAAATGTAAGGCCACTCATATTTGTATTAACAGATGGTGAGACGAATCATGGTCATTCATTGAAAAATGTAAAAGGAATTATTAAAGCTTATAAAATTCCAATTTATACAATAGGATATAACGCTAATATTAAAGCTCTTGAAAGTATTTCAAATATTAATGAAGCTGCAAATATTAATGCCGACTCAGATGACGTAATCTATAAAATTCGAAATCTCTTTAATGTTCAACTCTAATTGGTAGGAGGACTTTAGATGTCATTTTCGATGCAAGTTGTAAATGAAGAAGAAATCAAGGCAGTAATAGAAGAGCAAGTTAAGCCAGTGCCTGAGGAATTAGTTAAATTAAAAGAAGCAGCAGAAGCAAATGTTGCGATGATTATGGAATTAAATACCGTTTCAAAGGAAACATTTGATCAACGTAAGGAGATCCTACAAAAGGTAGAAGCATTCGGGCTACAAACGATGAAATCCTCTGCGAATAAAAATTCGCTACTCAAGGTTTCTCTCGGTCAACTAGCTAAAAGTGGTGATGAGGGTGGGCAAGTTGCAAAAGGATTAGCGGATTTACAGCTTCAATTAAAAGATTTAGACCCAGGAGCAATTGATTTCGCAAAAACTGGTTTTCTAGGAAAGTTATTTAATCCAATCCGATCATATTTTCAAAGATTTGAAAAAGCAGATATCGCAATTGCTGATATTGTGAAATCACTTGATAAAGGGAAAAAAGTACTTGAAAATGACAACACAACATTAGAGCATGAACAGCTTTCGCTTCGAATGCTTTCAAAAACATTAGAAAAAGAAATTCAACTTGGAACATTAATGGATGAGTCAATTGAAAATCAAATTGAAAAAGCAAAAGTCGAGGGAGAAGAGCAGGAGAAAATAAAATTCATTACTGAAGAAGTTCTCTATCCACTACGACAAAGAGTAATGGATTTACAGCAAATGTTAGTAGTTAATCATCAAGGAGATATGTCATATGAGGTGGTTATTCGAAATAACAGAGAGCTAATACGTGGTGTTGAACGTGCTAAAACAGTGACCATTTCCGCATTAAACACAGCAGTAACAGTTGCTAGTGCATTATATAATCAAAAAATTGTATTGCAAAAAATAACTGCTTTAAATCGAACTACAAATACAATCATTGAAGGAACATCCAGATTATTAAAAGAACAAGGAGTTGCTATACAAAAACAAGCGATGGAATCGGCTGTTTCTGTTGAGACGCTTAAAACTTCTTTTACAAACGTTATATCTGCGTTTGAATCGATTAGTACATTTAAACAAGAGGCATTACCAAAAATGCGTCAAACAATCTTGGAATTTCAAGAATTAGCTGAAGTCGGATCTCAACAAATTCAACGGCTTGAAAAAGGGGACCGACTTGGCTTATAAAAATGCTGGAAAAAGACATGTAAAATGAAGCATGTAGCTCCATTTAATAGCCGTGGACCAGCTTGGCTGACATTTGACATAAAGCCTGAAATAACCGCACCTGGTGTCAATGTTTATTCTACAATTCCTTTTTATATGGATGGTGGAAACGGTAATTATGACTACTCATATGACCGATATTCCGGAATCTCAATGGCTTCACCTCATGTTGCCGGCGTAGTTGCGTTACTAAAAGCAGCCCATCCGAACTTAAGTCAATTAGATATCAAATCGATTTTAATGAACACGGCAGAAAATGATATTCCTGCAAATGTTGAAAATGTGGAAGTAGAAGTAAAAGTTCCAGGTCATTTATCTACTAAATTACAAATTAATGAAATAAATGATTTGATTAATTCTAAATATGCAGGTAGTTTTATTAAGCTTCCAAATACTATGCTTACTCCTGGAGATATACATGGAGATGATGTAATTGATGTATTGGATGCAGTAGAAATCAAAAAATATTTGGGAACAGAAAACCGTTCAGCTGATATTAATTTTGATGGTACTGTAAATAAACAAGATATGTGGAGTGTTTATTTATATTATTTAGCTATAAATGATGCTATTTTAAACGCACCTCAACCAAAAGAAACCTATAATGGAGAGACATTGCAAGATAATATGAATGAACTGGGAATTAAATTTTAAGTAGTATTGCAAAAAACTAAGATTAATTTGATCTTAGTTTTTTGCTTTATAATTTTAACTTTGTTATTTCGCTCTCAGACGTTTAATGTCTTCTTTTGGTGGGAAACCAAATAAACGAGAGTATTCTCTACTAAATTGGGATGGACTTTCATACCCAACTCGGAAAGCAATTTCTGCTGCATCAGAAGATTCAGACATTAATAATAGTCGTGCTTCCTGTAATCTTAAATGTTTCTGAAATTGAAGGGGACTCATCGCAGTCACCTCCTTAAAGTGTCTATGAAGTGAAGAAACACTCATATTTGCTATATCAGCAAGCTCTTCAATACGTAAAGACTTGTAAAAATTCATTTTTATTTGTTCAATTACTTCACTTATACGATTTGTCGTGCTACCTTCTATTGCAATTTGTTGCAATATTCCCCCGTGCTGTCCTCGTAAAACTCGGTATAGAATTTCTTTTTTAAAGATCGGAGCTAGAATTGGGATATCTTCAGGTGAATCTAATAATCGGACTAGTCTAATCACTGCATCTAAAAGTGATACCTCTAATTGACTTACAAAGATCGCTCTTTTCGCATTTTCCTTTGAATTTGTAGAAATTTTAGTTTCAGTTAAAATTTCTACAATCTGATTTGGACTAAATTCAAGTCTAAAAGCCAGATACGGAGAGTTTGGTGTAGATTCAATAACTTGTCCTGTAACTGGTAAATCAACAGAAGCGACTAAATAATTTCCAGGACCATATTTATAACTTTCATTTGCTAGTAATAATTCCTTTACACCTGAAACTACAATACAAAGTGAAGGTTTATATACTCTGTATTTAGGTTCAGTAATGTTTGATTCTCGGATGAAAAATAATGAGTCAATTACTGTCTCGTTAACTCCTTCATGGCTCGTATAGCGCTCAATTAGTTCGGTTAATTCATTTTGTTTCGAATAATTTATTTCAGACATAAAGCCCTCCTTGTTTTCTTATATTAAAAAGTCACATGAATTTTCTTTGGATATGTAAATGTAAGAGGATTAGGCAATCATTTGAGAGGAATAAGTTAACGTTCGATTGTTATTTTAATGCATAATTAAGTATAGCAAACATATCTTCAAAACTATAATATTATCATTTGACAAGATCCTCATCTCTTACGATTCAAATTAAATACATATTTAGGGAGAGATTCTTATGAAGCTTATCGCTTTATACTTGGACGGAACTACTTTAAGTTCTAAAAGAATATAAGCAAAGAAAATTTAAGTTCAATCAAAAAGGCTCAACAGCAAGGGCATATCATTATGATTTTATCCGGTCGTTCACCAAGTTCTATTCATGATGAAATGACAAAATACGAATTAAATTGTCCGATTGGAGGTCACAATGGTTCCGCATTATATGTAGATGGAAAATTAATTGAACTAAATTCTTTAAGAAGAAATCAAATACAAAAGCTTGCGTTAGAAGTTGAAAAAGAAGCCTTACCTTACAATATTTCTACCAAAAAGGGCATTTTTGCACCTCGGAATTGGAATGAACGTTTCGAACAAGTTATTTCGTCGGGGCGAGTTCCTGAAGAATACTTCGAAAATAAACACTTCAAAATGTTTACTACACCTCCAACTGTATATGGGCATTCGCTATTTAATAATGTTCAAGAAGTTATTAATAATGATGATTTTAGTATTCTAAAGTTTCTTATTTTAGCGCTAGATCCAAAGCAAAAAGAGAGGCTTCAAAAGAGTTTAAGACTAATAGATGGGACTTTTCTAACTAGCTCATCACCATTTAATCTAGAGTTCACACATCAACATGGAAATAAGGGGTATAGGTTAAAAGCAATGGCTACATATTTTAAAATTCCTTTAGAAAATACAATTGCAATTGGAGATGAGAAAAATGATATTCCAATGTTTAATATAGCAGGCTTATCAATAGCTATGGAAAACGCAGAAGAAGAGGTTAAGCTCTCTAGTGATTTGGTTACATTAAGCAATGATGAAAATGGAGTAGCTTATGCTTTTGAAAAATATATTTTTAAAGAGTCAAATGTACTATAATGATATAGGAATCTAAATACAACTAAATCATTAATATTTTCCTTGGTTAAATTGGTGACGTAATTTAATTTTCCCAGGGATGTTTTTGTTTGCTATTTTAATCAGTCGATTAAAATAATGAAAGGTTAGGGGGCTTTATATTGGTTAGACGGATAAAAGATCTATTTGCAATTAAGGGGTATAGTTTATTTGTCATATGTTTGTTGTTTGTAGGGATCGGACTTTCTATTACAACTCCTTACTTATCGCTGTATTGTACAAAATACCTTGGCATGAGTACAGGAGCATTTGGAATCTTTATGGCAGTGATTTCATTAAGTGGAGTCTTAGTTAATTCAATTATTGCTGAACGTTCTGATCGAGGGTTAGACAGAAAATGGATTATTTTGTTTGCGATGATTTCATCAGCAATTGGTTATGCTTCCTATTTAATATTTCATAACTACTTTATATTATTGGTTTTTGTAGGAGTGTTTAATGGATTAGGTGCAGCTTCGATGCCTCAAATTTTTGCATCTGCACAGGAATCCGCTAATGCTAGCCAATCAAAAGATAAGACATTAGCATTATCAACTTTACGATCACTAGTGTCTTTAGGCTTTTTAATTGGACCTTTAATTGGTACTTTAATTTTAAGCGCTAAGGGCTATGACGGACTTTTTCTTGGAACATCTAGCATTTATGTAATGATTGCATTTCTAGTATTCTTCTTTTTAGAAAAAAGAAAGCAATCCGAAAATAATGTGAAGAAGAAAAATAAGACAGTTGTCTCTAGGGCAAAACGAAAACAGTTAAGATTACCATTTATTGCTTTTATTCTATTATTTGCAGTTAGTTCAATTAATTGGATTAACACACCACTTTTTATTGTAAATGAACTACATGGTACGAATAGGGATGTCGGATTTGTCGTCAGTTTATGTGCAGGTTTAGAAATTCCAATCATGCTGATATTGGGAGTTCTTTCAAAAAAAATCTCTAATCATATGTTGATGATCTACGGCTGCTTTATTGGTTTAGCCTATTATTTAATCTTAAGTGTATCAACACACACATGGGAGTTAATCATCGCACAACTATTACAGGCAACATATATCGCAATTGTGATGGGGAATGGTATAAGCTACTTCAACGACCTACTTCCTAATTCACCAGGTTTTTCTGCGTCAATTTATGCAAATTGCTCAACAATCGGAAGCTTAGTTGGTAATTTAGGTGGAGGTATGTTTGCTCAACTTGCAGGTTTTCGAAACGTTTATTTCCTTTGTCTATTTTTTGTAGTTTGCTCACTTTTTATCTTATGGAGATCAAAAAACAATGTGGAAATGGAAATATCGACAAGTCAAAGTCAGTCGGTATAGTGCAACGAGCTACTTAGTAGCTCGTTTTTTCATGTTGAAATAAAACCAAGTCAAGTTTGAAAAATGAATTGAAGATAAACCTGACCGATACACCCGATCGTAAAATAATATAGTGTGTTCATGAGTAATTAAAACAAGCGAAATCTAAAAAAGTGTTACTCATAAAGTGTTCATGAGTAAGTAAAACAATACTTAATGAATGTAAGATAAAGCAATCTAAACATTTAAAGACGTACTCTAAGTATACATTTAATCAATAATAATTATTTCTAAAGAAAGAAACTCTATTTGAAATAAGGCAGATATTTTTATTTTTTTTAGTGGATTTGATTATTGAAACATTTATTGTTAATATTGATATATTAAAATGTGTGTAACTCACACAAGGAGGAAACATTAATGGAACATGGTAAAGTAAAATGGTTTAATGCAGAAAAAGGATTTGGATTTATCGAGCGTGAAAATGGTGATGATGTATTCGTTCACTTCTCAGCAATTCAATCTGAAGGTTTCAAATCATTGGATGAAGGTCAAGCAGTTACTTTTGAAGTAGAACAAGGTCAACGCGGAGCTCAAGCAACTAATGTTAAAAAAGCATAATTAACTAAAAGAAAACAGATTCTATCAAGTAGAATCTGTTTTTTTTTATATCTTATAAAATAAAAACCCTTATTCAAAGTTGAATAAGGGTAAAATTGAACGTGGATCTCGGTAAAGAGAATGGTTTAAAGTATTATAGTCCAAATAAAACTAATATACAAATGTCTTCAAATAATAGAAAAATCATTTATACCTATTTATATTTCAATCCGTTCAACGACGAAAAAGCATCCAAATTAATTGGATGCATATTTTAGAATTCCACTTAAAAAGAGTGAATCCTCTTGCTGTGTGCACTCTTTTAGTTTGATTAATCCATCTTGCTCTAATTCCTTAGCCAGTTTTTTAATCAAATCCGTATCATTTTCTAAGGAATTTTTTATATTGATTAAAAAGAAATTTCCTCTTGTAGCAAGTCTCAAGCTCTTTAATAGATTCTCTTTACTCATTTTCCAAACTCCCTTCTAATTTAAGATAATTCGACACAATGGAGGTCTTCTCCTGTATATTCAGATTAAATACCAATTTTTTGCAAATACTTTTTCATTTTAGTGCAATATTTTGGTAAATAGCACGAAGATGCTATATTACTTATATATTCCAAATTTAATAAAAAAAAGTTTACATTGTGTGGGGAAGAAAAATGAATGATTCTGTGAATATTTTAGTTGTTGAAGATGATGAGGATATTAATCGATTACTATGTGATATTATCGTTAAAAATGGCTTTATTCCAAAGGCTGCATATTCAGGCACTGAAGCTCTAATCCATTTAGAGATTCAAAATTGGGATTTGGTTTTACTAGATTTGATGCTACCAGGATTATCTGGTGAAGAATTGTTAAACAAGATTACCGAGGAAACTAACATCCCGGTAATGATCATATCAGCAAAACTTGAAATGAAAACAAAAATAGACATTTTAAGAAGCGGAGCAGATGACTATATTACGAAGCCATTTGATATTGAAGAGGTTTCTGCTCGTATTGAGTCATGTCTAAGAAGATATCGACGCATAGCTAAAATAGGCGTAAATAACCAAATACGGCACAAGGATCTTTTGATCGATATGGATTCAAAAAAAGTGTCAGTTAACGAAATTGAGTTAAAACTAACAGCAATTGAATACGAAATATTATGTTTACTATTATCATCACCTAATAAAGTCTTCACAAAAGCTAATTTATTTGAAAGTGTTTGGCATGAAGAGTTTTATGGAGACGATAACACGATAAATGTACATATGAGTAATATTAGAAGTAAACTGACGAAAGCAAATCCGACTGAAGAATATATAGAAACAATTTGGGGTATGGGTTACCGACTAAAAACTTAAGGTTTTCTTAAGATTTAACTTAAGACATTCTTATGTTTTCCTTCTTATAGTTAAAAGTGTTCACAATTAAAAATTGGTTCCAAATGGTCATTTAGATAATAAAGCATTTGGACAAGCGATAAAAATTTGTGTTAGGAGGAAAACTTATGAATGAATTTATACTTAAAACAAATCAATTATCTAAGAAGTATCAAAATAAATTGGCCCTTAATAAGGTAAATTTATCGATAAAAAAAGGAGCTATTTACGGTTTTATTGGGCAGAATGGTGCAGGGAAATCAACATTAATACGATTAATTACGGGATTAGGGTATCCGACAACTGGTTCCTTTGAATTGTTTGGAGAAAACAGTGAACGAGGGTTGATTGAAGCAAGAAAAAGAGTTGGGACAATTATTGAAGGTCCTGCTTTATACCCTCATTTGACGGCAGCTGAGAACTTAGAAGCACATAGGCTTTTAAAAGGAATTCCTGGGAAAGAATGTATCAAAAAAACACTTAAGCTAGTTGGGTTAGAAGATACAGGTAAAAAGAAGGTCAAAAATTTCTCTTTAGGGATGAAGCAGCGACTTGGGCTTGCAATTGCATTATTGGGAGATCCCGAATTTTTAATATTAGATGAACCAATTAATGGCCTCGATCCTATGGGTGTTGTAGAAATACGAGAGTTACTAAAGAAACTTAATAAAGAGTATGGTATAACGATTTTAATTTCGAGTCATATTTTAAGTGAACTTCATTTATTAGCAACGCATTACGGAATTATTCATGAAGGTGTGTTACTAGAAGAATTATCACTTAAGGAACTAGATGAAAAATGTAAACACTTTTTGCATATTAAAGTTGATAATCCAAACAAAGCTGCTACTGTAATTGAACGATTTTTTAATACGCAGAATTTTGAAGTATTGCCTGACGGTTCGATTAAATTATTTGAATATGTTGATAGAGCAAGAGAAGTATCAAAATCTCTAACAAGTGAAGGGTTAATTATTGAGGAATTTATGCCTATGGGTGAAGATTTGGAAGCATATTTTACAACTCGAATCGGAGGTGTAAATCGTGGATAATTTATTAAAATCGGAACTATATAAATTGAAAAAAGATCGTTCATTTCGAACTTTAGTTTTAATATTAATTCTTTTTTCTGTTTTATATCCATTTACGACTAAAGTAAGTTCAGCGGCCAAACTTACTTTAGATGAATATTATATCTATAACATTTTAAGTATTAACAATGATATTATTAAGCTTTTACCATGTATATTTGCTGGCTTCTTTATAACAAGTGAATACTCGACCGGAACGATGAAAAGTATTGCTTCTTCAGGAAATAGTAGATTACGAATTTACTTTTCAAAGTTAACGATGTTTTCAATTGGTTCAATCATCATCTTATTAATCCTTCCTGTCTTTATGACGACAACTGCAGGAGTTTATTTCGATTTTAATGGTACAACTGATTGGGTGTATATCCTTAAGACATTTGGTCTAATAGCAATCTATGGAGCTGCGTTTGCTTCAGTTATGACGATTGTTGCGACTGTTTTTACTGACAACGGAAAAACAATAGGATTTCTACTAATGTTTTTTGCTTTAATTAATTCCCTTTTAGATTTTATAGCTTCAAAATTAACTTTTCTTAAAACAATCATAAATAATTCAGTATTTATTCTATATCCAGGCATATATAAATTCAATGAACTCGATGATAGCGAATTGTTTACACTTATAATTGTTCCAATTTTGACATTTATTGTATTAGGTGTATTAGGAAGTTTAATATTTAGAAAAAAAGAAATTAAGTAAGAGATAAGGCGGGTGAGTTTTATAAACTATGTAACTATAATCGTTAGTTTACTTTTATTGTTTTTTCTCACCCGGTATTTTCTATTAAAAAAAGAAATTAAAAGAACTCACCGACAGATACATGAGCTAAACAAACATGCAATGGATAAGAAAATAGATTTGAAGTATTTTGATAAGGATATTGAAAATCTTGCCGTGGAAATAAATAAACAAGTTGATTTAACAAGGAAGTCAAAAGCAGAAAAGCGCTTAAGTGAAAATGAATTAAAACAGGCCATTTCATATATTTCGCATGATATCCGAACACCTATGACCTCAATTTTAGGATATATTCAATTTTTAGAGTCCGAAGAAATAACGACAGAAATGAGAAAAGAATATACGAATATCATAAAAAATAGTGCCCAAAGATTGAAGGTACTACTTGAAGACTTTTTTGAACTCTCAATTATAGATCAAATTGATTATCCAATGAAGCTTGAAAAAATAAAATTGAATCAATTGATACTAGAAGTTCTTTTAGGATTTTATGAGGAATTCAATAAACGGAACCTAGAACCTACGATTGAGATTCCTAATACAGAAATCATGATAATGGCTGATTCATCTGCAGTTAAACGAGTAATTGAAAATTTAATCATAAATGCGATTAAACATTCATGTGGAAATATAAATATCTGTCTTGAAAAATCAAAAGCATCAACTCAATTGACGATTAGTAATTCTGTTAATGAGTTAGGTGAATCAGATTTACAACGAATGTTTGATCGTTTTTATAAAGCGGATCAAACGAGAACTGGGAAAGGTACAGGTCTTGGTTTACCAATTGCTAAAAGTTTAATGGAAAAGATGAATGGTAATATTAGTGCTGAATATAAAGAGAATAAATTATTTATGAAATGTGAATGGTTTAAAATGTAGTCTTTAAAGGTAAGTTTATTAAAGGTTAAGTTCCTTAGTGAGTGGGACTTAAACTTTTTTTATTATTAAATTGTGAACTTATTATTTAATACTTAAATATGTCCTTCTATTTATCCTACGCTAAAATAATATTGCTGTCTTTCACAAAATTACAGGCCGACAAAGATATAACGATTTATTTTTTTGGTAAAATGATATAAAAAGGATATCTTTAGTAAAGAATCGAATACTTTAAACGGGACTTTATGCTTATGGAAAAAACAATAAATTTGAAAAGGATGGTCTAATTTGACTCTTAATTTAACACAAATGAATAAACAAGATTTTCAAAGATTTCTAGATTTAGCAACTGTGAATTTTGCGAAGGATAAAGTGAAAAATGGGAGCTGGAAAGAGGAGACAGCTTTAGATCAATCTAAAGCGGCTTTTCAATCATTATTGCCTGAAGGAGAAAAAACTGAAACTAATTATTTGAAAAATATAGTTTTGAATGAGCAAGTCATTGGCTATATTTGGTACTCAATTAATGTAAAACAAGAGCCAAACTATGCGTATTTATATGAGATTCTCATTTATCCGGAGCATAGAGGGCATGGTTACGGTAAAGAAGCGATGAGTGTATGTATTAAAGAAATTAATGAATTAGGAATAGAAGACGTATTGCTACACGTTTTTGGTCATAATCAAGGCGCATTAAAACTTTACCAACAACTCGGTTTTGAAATTACAGACTATAACTTAAAGGTTAGTTCAGCACGATTTAAATAATATAAGAGAAATATATTTTTAATCTCAACTATTAATACAAAAAAGGAGCTGTTACTCATACAGCTCCTTTCTTCATGCAATGCAATATAAGAAAGTTTAAGATTCCATCTGATGATCGAGGTATTGTGATAATACTTTTAATCCTGTATCTAGCTCATCTAAGGAATGTGTAGATGAAAGTGCAATACGTACATACTTTTCAGATGAATCATGCCCACTTAGAAAACGATCAGAATGAAATACACGTATTCCTAGCTTATTTAAATTCGCTTCAAAACATATTCCATTACTATGTCCATGTATTGGAAGCCAACGATAAAAACAAAGTGGATGGCGACTCTTATTTAAAGGGAAATAGGATGAATAAAGATCATTTACTGTTTCAGCGAGCTGTTTTTTTTGATGAACGATCTCATGTGCTTTTCCAGATAAGATCAGTTCAGTGATCACCTCAACATCAAGTGAAGATGTCTTAACATTAATATTAAAAATACCATGCGAAATTTTCTCTCGTAGTGCCTCTCCAAAAACCATATAAGCAACCCTCAACCCAGAACATATAGACTTTGATGTACCACAAATATATACGCTTTGTTCTGGAACTAGGTTATACATAGGTTGTTGATAATCAGCTATTATTCCAGCAGTTAAGAATGCATGAATATCATCTTCAATTAATATTAACCGATACTTTCGTATGATCGAAGCTAATTCATGTTTTCGAATATCAGAAATCATTACTGTGGTTGGGTTAGAACATGAAGGCATTAGGAATATTCCATGTATATTTAACTGGCTACATTGCTTTTCAAGTTCATCTGGCATCATGCCATACTGATCTCCAGGAATTGGAATTAATTGAATATGAAGCATCTTTGCTAACTCGATAAAATTTGAAAATGTATAAAAATCGGTTGCAATTCGATTGCCTGGCTCAAATAAACTTGCCAAAGCAAGCGTCAGTGCATTTTGGGTACCTGATACGATTGCTACATTTTCTTGAGTAGCTTTTATACCAAAAGCTTCCATCCAGTTAAGTGCCGCTGCCTTCTGGTGTGGGATACCAGTCGGATCATTGTAATTTAATAATTGATCTAAATAGTTTTTATTGACTACTTTCTGGATAGCTTCTGTCACAATACTGTTGGTTTGTTCAAAAGATGCTACAAATCCAAGGTCAATATAGTTTGCTGTTTTATCTGTTGAAATCGTGATCGAACGGGCTGCATTTGGGGCCACAAATGTTCCGCTTCCTGTAATAGCGTAAATTAAACCTTTTACCTCACATATTTTATATGCTCGGGTAATCGTTGTAAAATTTATGTCAAGATAATCCGCTAATTCTCGTTGCGGTGGTAGCTTTGTACCAGGTGCCAAAAAGCCATTTATAATATCTTGTTCAAGAAGGAGTGCAATAGAATGATAGTAAGGCCGTTTTAATGACTGTTTATCGGGTTTCCAAGACATTGGATAATTTTCAAATGAATTTACTGGCATAAAATTTTCCACCCTTATATATTAATTCCATACAATTATATCATTTTTGTATGGAATTCTAAAAATATCAAATCCTGAGAATCTGAGTAGAAAATGTGTAAACAAGCACTAAAACGCACTTTATTTAATTTTTAGAAAATTGTAATCCATACAATTTATTCGTTTTTTGTATGGATTTAATATGGTAAATTTAAATAAATTTAACAAAACAGGAAGTGAATTTATGAAAAACGAAAACAAAATATGGATCGCGTTTCGTGCAGCTTTTCCACACACAATACCTATATTTGCAGGATTTTTATTTTTAGGTATCGCTTATGGCGTCTTTATGAATTCACTTGGATTCAGTGCAATTTATCCGATTTTGATGGGGTTAACCATTTTTGCAGGATCGATGGAGTTTATAGCCGCAAACCTATTACTTATTAGCTTTAATCCAATTAACGCCCTACTACTAACCTTAATGGTCAATGCAAGACATTTGTTTTATGGAATTTCGATGTTAGATAAATATAAAGGTACAGGTAAGAAAAAGTATTATTTAATATTTGGACTATGTGATGAGAGTTTCTCAATTAATTACAATGTAGATATACCAGAAAATGTAGATAAGAGTTGGTTTATGTTTTTTGTTACTTTTCTTAATCATTTGTATTGGGTAATAGGTGCATCTATTGGTGGGATTTTTGGTTCTCTTGTGAAATTTAATACGAAGGGTCTAGACTTTGTAATGACTGCTCTTTTTATTGTCATTTTCATAGAACAATGGATGAAGGAGACAAAACATTTAAGTGCAATAGTAGGAGTTGGACTATCAGCGATTTGTTTACTGATATTTGGTGGAAACAACTTCATTATACCGGCGATGCTTACAATACTGGTAACACTAAGTGTACTTAGAAGAAAACCAAGTGAGAAAGTAGAGGTTTCGGTATGACGATGAACTTAACACAGCAAATTATGACAATAGCAATGGTCGTTTTAGGAACAGTGCTGACAAGATTTCTGCCATTCATTATTTTTCCAGCAGGAAAACCTACACCTAAATATGTACAGTATTTAGGTAAAGTCCTACCACCAGCAGTAATTGGGTTACTGGTCGTTTATTGTTTTAAAAATGTAAATATACTTTCAGGAAATCATGGTGTTCCAGAGTTTATTGCCGTATTAGTAGTTGTATTTCTTCACGTTTGGAAAAAGATGATGCTTCTATCGATTGCTGGAGGAACGATCGTTTACATGATTTTAGTGCAATTAGTTTTTTAATTCTTTAGGGGTGAACGAATGAAAAATTATCGATGGAGTAATGAGCAAATTAGAAATCAGGTAAATGTCCTTGATGAGAAGATCAAGCCTCATATTATATTAAAAAATGCAACGTATTTAAATACTTATTTGAACAAGTGGTTACAAGCGAATATTTGGATTTATGAAGACCGTATTGTATATGTTGGAAAAAATCTTCCGGAAAATTTAAATGAAATTGAAGTCATTAATGTTGAAGGTGAATTTTTAGTTCCTGGGTATATTGAACCACATTCTCATCCATATCAGTTATATAATCCATTAACATTAGCAAAGCATGCTGCACAATTCGGAACAACAACTTTAATTAACGATAACTTAAAATTTTTCTTGGAAATACCTGCTAAAGATGCATTTGTTTTACTCAATCAATTTAAAAACATACCAACAAGCATGTATTGGTGGTGCAGGTTTGACGGGCAGACTGAATTCCAAAATAATGATGAACTATTTAATAATGAAGAAATTATGACTTGGCTTAATAATGAATTGGTTTTACAAGGTGGAGAATTAACAGCATGGCCCAAGCTGTTAAATGGGGACAATAAAATGCTAAGCTGGGTCCAAGAAACTAAGAGATTAAATAAGAAAGTAGAAGGACATTTCCCTGGTGCATCAGAACGTACATTAGCAAAACTAATGTTATTAGGTGCAGATTGTGACCATGAAGCAATGACAGGAGAAGAAGCAGTAATGCGTTTAATGCAGGGCTATACTGTATCACTAAGACACTCGTCAATTCGACCTGATTTAGAAGTTCTATTAAAAGAAATTAGGGAATTAGGGATCCAAAAGTTTGATCGATTTTTCTTCACTACCGATGGTTCGCATCCTTATTTTTATGAAAATGGAATGACTGACGAACTAATAAAAATAGCAATCCGACATGAAGTACCTATAATTGATGCATATAACATGGCAAGCTACAATGTAGCTCTTTATTATAATATGGAGCATTTACACGGTTCAATTGCTACAGGGAGAATTGCTAATATTAATGTATTAGAAAGTAAAGAAAACCCAACACCTATAAGTGTTTTAGCAAATGGTAAATGGGTTAAAAAAGACGCGGAAGTGTTTGATCATTATTTGCCGATTGACTGGGAAAAACATCAATTCTCTAAATTAGATTTAAATTGGTCTCTACATAAAGAAGATTTATGTCTTACAAACTCAAATGGTATTAATTTAGTAAACAATGTGATTACAAAACCTTATGAAAGCAAAATAGAATTAGATTCTGATGAGTTATCCTTCGAACATGACGAATGCTTCCTTTTAATGGTTTCAAGAAACGGTACTTGGAGATTAAATACGGTAGTGAAAGGATTTGCTCATCATATTGGAGGGTTTGCAAGTTCTTATTCAGGTACAGGGGATATTTTAATTTTAGGTAAAAGAAAAACAGATATGTTGAAAGCATTTGAACGAATGAAAGAAATCGGTGGTGGAATGGTATTAATTGAAGAAAATGAAGTTCTTCACGAAGTATCACTACCATTAAGAGGAAGCATGTCTGAATTAGAAATGGAAAAATTAATAATTGTTGAGAAAAAAATGATAAAATTACTAAAAGAAAGAGGATATCAATACGACGATCCGGCTTTCACGTTATTATTCTTTTCTGCAACCCATTTACCTTTTATTCGCTTAACTCCTAGTGGTTTATATGACGTGAAAAACAATAAGATTTTAGTTTCTCCAATAAAAAGGGAAATTCCTCAGAAAATAATTTAAGGAAAATATAAAGATTGGAGAACTAATTGTTAATGTTTAACAAATAAAAAATCGATAGGCTTTCGTTTTAGGCATGAATCTGGAAATTTATCAGATTCATGCCTTTTTATTTATATGAGATTGAATAACTAACCTAATTAAAGCTAAGCACAACCGATTAAATTAAATTTCTTTACACTTATTATTTAATTAAACTCACAATTATGAAAAATAACAAATAAGAGTATACTAATCGAGATAATTTTTTGATTAGAGGATGATAAGTGATATTTCTTAAATAGTTCTAAGTTTTTAGCGAAGGGATGAAATGATTAGTGGATCGTTCAAATGGAAGAAACGAAAAAAATAAGAAAAATAATATCCATAATTTCACAATAAATCCTGATGGAAATATTAATGAAAACTTAGAAGTCATAGAATCAATTTTTCCTACGTCTGACCTTGTAAAAAAAATCCTAATGATTGATGGAAAGCCTGCACTTTTAATTTATTTATCTGGTTTAGTAAATGAACAAAAAATTGATTCATTTATTAATAATATTAATTCGCAAAAGGAAGATTTCGAGATATTTATAAATAATAATACGGAAACTACAATTCGAATTGGTAAAATCGAAAAATCTGTATTAGAAGGTAAGAGTATTTTATTTTTAGATGGGGTCTCATCTGCTTTTATTTATTCTACGGAGAATCCACCGCATAGGCCATTCATGCCACCAAATATTGATAATTCGCTGAAAGGGTCAAGAATTTCTTTTGTTGAAACATACCAAGCTAACATTGCCTTGCTCCGCAGATTTATTCAAAATAAAGATTTTAGAACAAAACAAACTGAAATTGGAGATGAGAATAAAAGCATCGTGTCAATTACTTTTTTAGAAGGTGTAGTTGACGAGAAGCTTTTATTATCTGTAGAAAATAGACTTACAGAAATAAAAGTAGATTCAGTTCTAAATGCTAATCAATTAGCACAATTAATGGAGAGAAATCAATTCTCACCATTTCCACAAATATTAACGACTGAAAGACCAGATGAAGCTGCTTCAGCTATATTAAAAGGAAAAGTCGTTCTAATTTTAGATCGTTCATCTGAAGTCATTATTTTACCTTCGGAGTTCATATCTTTTTTTACAAGTATTGATGATTATTCTTCTAGAACTTTAGTAGCTTCCTTTAATCGTCTACTTAGAATTGTTGCATTCCTTATAACACTCTATTTACCAGGAATATATATTGCAATTGTTTCATTCAACTATGAAGTTGTACCATTAAAATTACTTTTTTCAATTGGTGAATCACGTGCACAGGTGCCTTTTGACCCTTTATTTGAAGCAATTATTATGGAAATTACTTTAGAAATGCTAAGAGAAGCTGGTATTAGATTACCTGCACCAATTAGTACAACAGTAGGAGTTGTAGGAGGAATTGTAATTGGTCAAGCTGCAGTTCAAGCAGGAATTGTAAGTAATATTATGGTTATAGTAGTTGCATTGACTGCTATTTCATCTTTTATCATCCCTAAATATGAAATGGCATCAAGTTTACGTATTTTAAGATTTCCTATAATGGTGATGGCATCATTCTTTGGCATATTCGGACTTGTTATAAGCACGATGATCTTAATCGTACACGGATTATCATTAAAGAGCTTCAATTCCTCGTATTCTTCACCATTATCACCAATTATTTTTAATCAATTAAAGGATACTTTTATTAGAATGCCATTAAACTATCTCTGGAAAAAGTCAAAATAAATCCATAAAAAAGGATAAGAGAATATTGGATGTGATTATCAAATGAATATCACCAGATTGAACATTTCATACTACCAATTTGTTCTTACAATTTTTGGAGTACAAATAGGAATTGGAATGGTATCTCTACCTCATGAATTAGCTGGAAAATCAGGTACTAGCGGTTGGATTTCAATATTAATTGGAGGTTTAATCTCTACATTACTTAGTATTTTTTATATAAAAATAATCCAAAAAGTTCCACACGAAAATTTTTCGTCTCTAATGACTATTTATTTAGGTAAAATAATTGGGAAAGCATGTTTATTTTTACTGTCAATCTATTTCTTATATGCTGCTTATTTAGTATTAATGTTATCTGTATTATTTGTTCAAGGTTATTTACTTCAACATACTGGTGCTTATATTATATTGTTCTTATTTCTAATCCCGACTTATCAATTAATAACAGGTGGTATTCATTTAATTGCGAAATATATCGAAACGATCTTTCCAATCGTTATTCTTTTCTTACTTATGTTATTTTTAACATTAGAAGAGCCAAACTTTAAAAATCTATTTCCTATCATTAAAGAAGGCTGGATGCCTATTTTAAAATCTGTTCCTTCAACGACAATGTCATTTTTAGGACTTGAAATAATATTCGTAATCTATCCATATTTAGATAAAAAAGAAAAAGCAGTGAATGGCGTAATTATTGCTAATATGATGAGTTCGTTTACATATTTATTTGTAACAATAGTTAGTTTTGTGAATTATGGTCCTTATGAAATATTATCTGTTTTTTCACCTGTTATTGATATGTTAAGTATTATCGAATTTCAATTTATAGAGCGAATGGATGTAATTCTATTATCATTACTATTTATGGTAATTTCAAAAACATGGGTTACTTATTTTTGGGCAGGATTGGACGGTTTTTTTGTGTTATATAAAATAAAAAGATTTCCACTTTTTGTTATAACTTTTTTTAGCATAATCTTCATTTGTACGTATCTATTCATTCCGTCCTTTAAATTAATTCATTTTCAATTAAAAATCCTTTCTTATATGGGACTTATCGTTATTTTAGGATTACCTCTACTTTTATGGATAGGTGGAATAGTAAAAAAAGATAAGTTTAGGGTGACAACAAAGTGAAAAAGATTGCCAAATGTTTGTTAATTGTTATGTTATTAATTGGTTTAACAGGCTGTAAAGATAAAATTAATATTGAAGACATTACAATGGCACTTTTATATGGAATCGATATAGACGAGCAAGGTGAAGTTAATGTTTATATGGCAAGCCCTGTTTTTAGTAAAGAAGCGAATGAAAAAAATGAACAATTTAAGGTGAAAAGTTTGTCAATAAAAGAAGCTAGTGATTTTATAGATTCAAGAGCAACAGGAATTACAGCAGGGGGAAAAGTACAAACTGTATTAATTGGTAGAAAAATAATTAATTATAAAGACTGGTTTTCTATTTTAGATGTATTTTACCGTGATCCAAAGATGCGTCTTAATGCTGATATCGTATTTGTTAATGGTCAAGTTTCAGATGTAATTGAATTTAGTCCAAAAAATAAGCCAAGATTATCAATATTTATTCCTCAATTAATAAAAACAGCTAATTTTAGAAATGTCTCCGTGCGAACATCATTGAGAAATTATTACAGTATGAATTTAGAAAAAGGAATTACACCTTTTGCACCGGAAGTAACTTTAAAAGATAATATTTTGGAAATCAGTGGAACTACATTATTAAACAATCAAAACCAATATCGTAGGACTCTATCATTAAAGGAAACATTACTATTAAAAATTTTACGAGCTAATACAGAAGGTCAATTATCTATGTGGTTAAAAGCGAAACAACATAAAAAAAATGAAAATACTATATCTAAAGAAAAAATAAGTTTTTATATAATGGATGTTAAAAGAAATATAAAAAAGAAATATAAAGATGGTAAATATGAATTTAATATAAACCTTAAATTACCGGTAGCAATAACTGAATCTCCAATAAAGTTAAATGACAATTCGCAAGGAAAATTAAAAAAAGAAATAGAAAAAGAATTACAAATAGATCTAAATAATTTTGTTAAATCCCTTCAAAATGACAAGTTGGATCCAATTGGCCTAGGTCTTTTTGCAAGATCATTTAAATACTCAGAGTGGAAAAAAGTAGAAGATAATTGGGTTGGTGCATTTCAACAATCAAAAATTAAGGTTAATGTTAAGGTTATTGTGGTTGATAAAGGGATATCAATGTAAGTATTTAATGAAAACATTCTTTGTTAAGAAGTTGAAATTAGAATTATGTAAAAGAGGAGCTTTTATCTGCTTACAAATGCCCTTTGGAGAAGATATTAAGTTAACGTTTAATCTTATAAAGAAGATGATTTCTGTATTCTACAGGTTTCATCTTTTTTATATTAAACTGATTAGAAATAAAACCTTTCCTCTTATGTTTAGCTAAATTAATTTGCTCAGTTTCTAAAGTCATTATTTTATTTGAAGTAAAAACAATTTCTTAATTTAAATTTCTTTAATATTTTATTTTCAAAAAACTCTTTACATTTTAATAAAATTTTTGATACAATATTTTTCCGTCTGAAAATTCGGCTATTTAGTTACATATAAGGAGGATTGAAAAATGTCTACACAACAATTCGAAGAAGAACTTCAATACTTAAACACAATTTTAGATGAAATGGAGCGGCAGCTAACAAAGCTTGAAGGGATTCCGGTTTATTCTGGTAGTGACGTAACTGAGCAAGTACTTGAAGGAATTCGAGAAAACAATCGAAGAAATCTTCGTTTAGCTAAAAATGAACCATATTTTGGTAGAATGGATTTTGAAGAAGAGCAAAAGGATGCATTACCGATTTATATTGGAAAAGTAGGCGTATCGGACCAAGCGACAGAAAATCCAATGGTAATCGATTGGCGTGCTCCTATTGCCAGTATGTTTTATTCGTTTACAGGTGGAGATGATCTGGCTTATTATGAATCTCCTGAAGGTATTATCGAAGGCATAATCTATTTAAAACGAAACATCGTAATCCGCAAAAAAAATCTCCAACGCGTTGTAGATACATATGTTAAAGGAAATCAAGATTTATCAGTTACTGATGATTTTCTTCTTTATCGTTTAAGCGAAAACAAAGATAATCGTTTAAAGGATATTGTTTCTACTATTCAATCTGAACAAAATGATATAATACGTTCATCTAAAAATACACCTTTAGTCATACAAGGGGTTGCAGGAAGTGGAAAAACTACTGTCGCTCTTCATCGACTTGCATTTCTGATTTATCAATACCGTGAAACATTAAAGGCCGATAAAATGATTATTTTTGCACCAAACAATATGTTTCTTGATTATATTTCAAACGTACTGCCAGAGTTAGGAGTAGGAGGGATTCAACAAACAACCTTTTCAGATTGGGCATTAACTACTCTCCACTATGAAGTAAAACTTAAGGATTCATCCGAAAATCAAAAAAAGTGGTTCGCAATTGGTGCTGATCGCCTTGAAATCAATGATACTACTCCAGGGAAATGGAAAGGCTCAACCCATTTTATGAATTTTATTGATCGTTGCATGGATGATTACGAAGCCTCAGCTGTTCCTGATAGTGATTTTAAACCATGGAAAAATAAAATGATTGATAAAGAAACACTAAAAAATTGGTTTAACATTGAATACAAGCATTATCCACTTGCTAAACGAAGAGAGCGTATTATAGCAAGGCTTAAGCAATGGATTGATAATGAATTAAAGTATATTGAAGAGACGAACATAAAAAAAGAGAAAAAGAAAAAAGCAACTCAATATTTAAATACTTATATGAAGCAATGGCCAAAGCATACAGCACTTTCTTTCTATAAAACACTATTTACAAATACATCACAAGTAGATGAAATACCAAAAGATATTATTAAGACGACTTCTTTGAGTTGTAAAAAGAAAGAAATGGACCAAGAAGATTTAGCTCCGCTTGTCTATATACATAATCGGCTTTTTGGAATCGAGTCAAAGCAAAAATTTCATCATGTAATTGTAGACGAAGCACAAGATTTCTCAGCTTTTCAAATAGCCTTATTAAGGCAATTAACTATAGGAAATTCATTTACCATTTTGGGGGATTTATCTCAAGCTATCCACGAATACCAAGGCATCAATACATGGGATGAATTTTTAGATGTTTTTGAAGAGAAAGAAGTAAAATATTACGAATTAAATCGAAGCTACCGCTCTACAATGGAAATCATTCACTTTGCTAACGAAATTATTAATAAGGCCAACATACCTGTTAGCCTAGCTAATCCAGTATTTCGTAGTGGTGAAAAAGTAAAAATAATAGAAGTTAATCAAACAAATCGCATTCAAAAAATAATCAAATCAATTGAACTTTTGCAAAAAGATAATATGGATACGATTGCAATTATCGGGCGTACCGAGGATGAGTGTGCAATATTGCATAAAGCCTTATCAGACGCAGGACAAGAGGCGACCTTTATTCATGCTAAACAGAGAAAATACGAAGGCGGTATTTCTGTAGTACCAGTTTATCTTTCAAAAGGACTAGAATTTGATGCCGTTCTCCTTGTCGACGTAGATGATCTGCATTACGAAGAGTCTAAACAGAACGCTAAATTGCTTTATGTAGGTTGTACCCGTGCACTCCACAATTTATTAGTATTCTACTCAGGAAATAAGTCTCCACTTCTTGAGAATATTAGTGCATCAGAATAACGCCAAAGCTCTTTGTTATTGGAGAACGGTTTTCAATTGTTTATATATTGAGGCCCCCTTAAGCATTAGGGGGCTCTTTTTTTGTAAAGAAATTGGGTAATCGCAATTAAAAAAGGAGAATCGCAATAAAAATATAAAATCACCAAACCCGACAAGGTATATCAGTCTAAATGGATACTATTTCAGTTCATTTCAATGAAAAAATCAAATTTGCTTTTATTCTATCTGATTCGAGCAAAAAAATGAGAAAAATCAGCTACTTTTCAATAAAACGTACGATATATCTATTACAAAAAAGAAATGTGATACTTGATTAACCTACAGATAAAGAAAGAAAGTCGAACGACAAAAACATAGGATAGAAGTTCAGCGGTTATGATTATGGATATAAAAGTGGCGGCTCTTATTTAGGGTCATATTATGTTCAGTTAATGCTATCCAAATTAATTATTCGAAAATCGATAAAACCTTAGATTTATACTTTTGGAAATTAAACTCCAGTTCATAGTTCTTACATAATTTTCCAAATAAGCCTTAAATTTGGTATTTCTTACTCATTTCAACTTGAATATTAGTCTATTAATATTAAGATAATAACTAAAAAGTGGGTGACGATCATCGAAGCAAATGAAGAAGTTGTATTATGTTTAAGGGATTTGAGAAAGGATTATGGAGCAAAATCAGTTTTAAAAGGGATTGATTTAACCGTAAATCGTGGACAAATTATCGGCTATATTGGACCGAATGGAGCTGGTAAGAGTACGACTATTAAAATATTATTGGGTCTAGAAGGGGATTATTCTGGTAGAGTCGAAATTTTTGGCGAAGAGGTCACTGTTCAAAGTGTGGAATATAAAAAGAAGATTGGCTATGTACCTGAAATTGCTGAGCTATATGATAATCTTACGGCTAGAGAGTATTTAACTTTTATTGGTGAATTATATGGAATGGAATTTAATGAGGCGGATGAAAAGGCAGAAAAATTAATGAAGGTCTTTGGCTTGGAGGAAGTTTATTTATCACGAATCGCTTCTTTTTCAAAAGGAATGAGGCAAAAAGTCCTGATTATTTCTAGTTTAATCCATAATCCAGACCTTTTGTTTTTAGATGAGCCACTCAGTGGACTTGATGCAAACAGCGTAATGGTATTTAAAGAAATACTAGATATTCTAGCAGCTAATGGAAAAACTATTTTTTACTCTTCACATATTATGGATGTTGTTGAGAAGATTAGTAACCGAATTATATTAATCAATGACGGTAAAATTGTAGCGGATGGTAGTTTTAAAGAATTAAAGGAACAAAATGTAGAAGGATCGTTGGAACAAATTTTTAATCAGCTCACAGGATTCAATGAGCACCAAGCATTAGCTGAGGAATTTGTTTCCATCGTAAAAGGGGGGTAAAAAGTGAAAGACTTCCCGATGTTAAAAATCTTAGATTTATTCCGACCTATATTTGAATTATTTGGTGTCGAATATCCAATCATGCGGAAAATCTTAAATGTAAAATTAACAATGGATAGCCGAAGGACACCGACAATTTTTAATCAAAACAACAAGAAAAAACATAAGGATGAAGATAATGGCATAATAAAATCCTTAGGTATGTATGTGTTACTAAGTCTTATGCTCATTCCTTTAGTGATTTTTGGAAAAAGCTACATCTTTAGTATGAGTGCTTTTTTCGGAATCGTTATGTTTCTCGTGATGACATCGATGATTTCCGACTTTTCGAATGTTTTACTTGATATTAAAGACAAAGGGATTCTCCATACGAAACCTATTGCAAAAAAGACGGTTACTGCCGCAAAAACTGTACATATATCAATTTACTTGCTATTAATAACTGCATCCCTTACTGCTTTGCCAATAGTTGTTGGTACATTTAAGCATGGATTTTTGTTTTTAATAATGGCAATTTTTGAACTTATTCTACTCAATTTATTTATCGTTGTTTTAACTTCGATTATTTATTATTTTATATTACGATTTTTTGATGGTGAAAAACTAAAGGATATAATTAATTACGTTCAAATTGGCCTATCAATCTCAATTTTAGTCGGATATCAGCTCGTTGGTAGAGCTTTTAGCTTAGTTAATTTAGATATTAAATTTTCTCCAAGTTGGTGGCAATTTCTAATCCCACCTATTTGGTTTGGAGCTCCCTTTGAGCTAATATTAAATCGCCACTCGAGTATCTATCTTACTTGTTTTTCCTTATTGGCAATCATAATTCCTATTATTGCAATCGGAGTGTATAACGCAATGATGCCTTCGTTTGAAAAAAATCTTCAAAAATTAACAAATAATAGTGGCATCGTCAAGAAAAAGGAAAACAAATGGAAAAATTGGCTGTCTAGCGTAATTTGTAGAAGTAATGAAGAGAGGGTTTTCTTTAGATTTGCAGATCTAATGATGCGAAATGAACGGGAATTCCGTTTAAAGGTATACCCATCCTTAGGATTATCAATTGTTCTACCGTTCGTTTTTTTATTTAATCAATTACAATTGTCTTCATATCATCATTTGGCATCAGGTAAAAGTTATTTAACAATATATATGTCTTGTTTAATTATTCCTAATGCAATCTCAATGTTAAAGTATTCTGGTAAATATAAAGGAGCATGGATTTATAAAACTGCACCAGTAACAAATCTTGCTCCATTATATAGCGCAACTTTAAAAGCATTTATTGCGAATCTATATTTTCCTGTATATATTGTTTTAAGTTTAATTTTTATTGGTATTTTTGGTATTAAAATCATACCACATTTATTGGTTGTATTTGTCAGTTCAATATTGTATACAGTAATCTGTTCAAATTATCTTAAAGGAACACTACCATTTTCTGAATCGTTTGATGATGCTCAAGCAAATTCTGGAATTAAAATTTTTATTGCGATGATAATTGGTGGAATTTTAGCTTTAATTCATTATGGCATAACATTTATTCCATTTGGTGTATTTATTTACTTACTAGTCTTAATTATTGTAACTATCATTTCATGGAAGCAAGCATATAAAACGATTTGGAAGTATTGAAATAAAAAAATGTGGGATAATTACTTCATAATAAAAAGTAGAAAGCAAATGCTTTCTACTTTTTTAATTTATGGACTTATTCAGGGATCATACTGGAAATTTTACTAGCGATGACTACTAAGCAGTTAATTAGTACTTTATACAAGAGTGGGATATTATGGGAGTGTACACTTATTAGAATGTTTATGAAGGGAAGTTGACTATGTCGAATTTATTCAAACCGTTTAAATACAAAGGATTAGAATTAAAAAATCGAGTTGTAATGCCACCTATGTGTCAATATTCAGTTCATTTGAAGGATGGAATTCCAACTGATTGGCATTTTGTTCATTATACTAGCCGTGCAATTGGGGGGACGGGTTTAATTATTATAGAAATGACAAATGTTGAAGACCGAGGTCGTATTACAGATTATTGCTTAGGAATTTGGAGCGATGAGCATATTTCTGCTTTTAAGCGAATTATTGATGAGTGTCATAAATATGGTGCAAAAGTAGCGATTCAGATTGCTCATGCGGGCCGTAAAGCTGAGGATGCGCCAAATCCAGTATCATCATCACCAATCGCTTTTAATGAGAATTCAAAAACTCCACATGAGTTAACGACTAATGAAGTTAAAGAAATGGTCGAAAAGTTCAAAAAAGGTGTTGAGCGTGCAGTACTTGCTGGTGTGGATACGATTGAACTTCACGGAGCACACGGATATTTAATCCACCAATTTGCTTCTGCATATACAAACCATAGATCAGATGAATACGGTGAAGATAAGTTTTTATTTGGGAAAGAAGTCATCAAAGCTGTAAAAAGCGTAATGCCAGAAGATATGCCACTGATTATGCGAATATCTGCAGTAGAATATGTAGATGGAGGCTATGACCTCGATTATTCAACTGAAATGGCTAAGGCATTCCGTGATGCTGGTGTGGATATTTTCCATATTTCTTCTGGTGGTGAAGGTCCAATTGGTTCTGGAGGAAGACCTGGGTCTCATCCTGGTTACCAAGTTAAATTGGCTGAACATATAAAACTAGAAGTGGATGTTCCTGTCATTGCAGTCGGGAAATTAGATGATGTTAACGTTGCAGAAACTGTTCTTGGTAATCAAGAAGCTGATTTAATTGCTGTAGGTCGTGGAATGTTAAGTAATCCTTATTGGGCAAATAATGCTTCAATAATACTTGACGGAAAACCTCTTACTCCTAAGCCATATGAAAGAGCTTATTAATTAAAAAGTAGATAAATTTTTTAGTCATGGGGCAAGTATATTGATACTTGCCCTGCTTGTCGTTTTTTCGTTGTTTGGAAAAAATAGCGTTCATTTGTATAATAATTCAATTCCTAAACAAATAGATTTTTGAAATCTATACAATATTTACTATAATATAGGTAAAGAACAGACGGGTGGTGAGCGGACTGGCTATGAACAAAGAAGAGCAGGTATTAATGGGTTTCAGGGAACTATATAACAAAATGGCTTGGCTTAATAAGGTTAAGATGGAAGTCGGTCTGAATGGTCATAAATCTTCAGAAGTACATTGTATCGAATCAATTGGTAGAATTGTTGATCCAAACGTAACAAAACTTGCGGAGTCTTTATATATGACAAGAGGTGCCATAACAAAAATTACTAAAAAACTGATGCAAAAAGGACTTATTGAAAGCTACCAGAAGCCTGAAAATAAGAAAGAAATCTATTTTAGGCTTACAGAGCAAGGTAAAGAAATTGACAAAGTCCATGCTGAACTACATCAAGAATTTCGTGAACGAGATAAAGTAGTATTTGAGCAAGTAACCGATGAACAATATGATAGCATGCTTCATTTTATAAAAAAATATAATGTACATTTGGATACGGAAATAAAGAAACAAGGTATAGATCTTAAATCAGAATAAAGTAACAATAAAATAATGGAAACAAAGGCAGCCAGCTTAATTGAAAGGGCTGTTTTTTTTATTTTGTTTTTTTGTTGACGAGGAAACAAAATGGCGATATGATGAATATGTTTCCGAGGAAACTAAAATACGATTCTTGAAGGGAGAACTTGATGTTCAAATCTAAATCACACGATGAAATGAAAATAAAACAAACAGTAGATAAAAAAGCATTACTATTCGGACTTATGTCAGTATTTCTATGCGGATTAGGGTTCAGCATTATTGCACCTGTCGTCCCATTCTTAATAAAGCCATATGTGAGTAATCCAGAAGATCAAGCGATTTATGTTACGATGCTAACTTCGGTTTATGCAATCTGCGTGTTTTTTGCAGCCCCAGCACTTGGAGCGTTAAGTGACAGATATGGTCGCCGTCCATTACTTTTAGTATGCCTTTTAGGCTCAGCAATTGGATACTTTGTTTTTGGAATTGGAGGAGCTCTTTGGGTACTTTTTGCTGGACGCATAATAGAAGGGATAACAGGTGGAAGCATAAGCACGATTTTTGCCTATTTTGCAGATATTACACCAAGGGAACACCGCACTAAATATTTTGGGTGGGTCAGTGCAGTTTCAGGAGTGGGAGTTGCTATTGGACCAACATTAGGTGGATTACTTGCCAAGTTTGGCTATGTGGTACCGATGTATTTTGGTGCAATTATTACTTTATTAAATTTTGTCTTTGGATTCTTTTATATGCCTGAGAGTCTAAACAAGAAGAATAGACTGAAAAAGATTACATTTGGAAGATTGAATCCTTTTACACAACTTGTTAACGTACTTTCTATAAAAAATTTAAGTAGACTTCTTGTTTCAGCATTTTTACTTTGGATACCTAATGGATCATTGCAGTCAGTATTTTCACAATTCTCAATGGATACTTTCAACTGGGAGCCTGCAGCTATCGGACTTATGTTTTCGATTTTGGGTGTGCAAGACATTATTTCACAAGGATTTATTATGCCTAAACTGTTAAGGAAGTTTAGTGATGTACAAATAACAATTCTTGGAATGGTTTCGGAAGTTTTAGGTTATATTCTTTTTGCAGCTGCAGCTATATTTACATTTTATCCTCTATTTATCATTGGAATGGTTATCTTTAGTTTTGGAGATTCAATCTTTGGTCCTTCATTTAATGGAATGCTATCCAAATCTGTCGACTCAAGTGAACAAGGAAGAATTCAAGGAGGTAGCCAATCAATTCAATCATTAGCGAGAATAATTGGTCCAATCATTGGAGGTCAAATCTATGTCTCACTTGGTCATGCCGCTCCTGCTATAATGGGAGTCATTCTTATTTCAGCAGCAATACCAGTTTTGTATAAGGTACCGTTTATAAAAGGATAAATTATGCCTTGAAAAAATTTTCGAACAAAAAGGATTTTGAAACGGATCGAATTCGTTTCAAAATCCTTTTTAATTAGTTTGAAGATTATAGACATAAGTAAAAAATATTAATTAATGAACAATCTTATTTTGAATCTAATTCATTAAAAAATGGTTTGTTTGCGTAAAAATACATTACCGCCATCATAAATTCTCCACCGATAAGATTTCCAATTGTAACTGGAATAAGATTATGAAGAATTCCAGTTACGGAAATCGTATTAGGATGATGAATTACAAGTGCAATCGCAAAAGAACACATATTTGCAATGCTATGCTCATAACCAGACATAAAGAAACAAAATACGAATAACATCATAGCTGTTATTTTTGTTCCATTTTCCGTCTCTCCAAAAGCCATGGGGATAAAAAAAGCAAGGCACACAAGCCAATTACATAAGATACCTCTAGCAAACAAATGAAAAATGGAATTATCAATTTTATGTTCAACAACTGATAGTAGAAACGCGCTTGAGTCGGGTGCGTCAAATAGTCCAGTAGTATAAATGATAAATGCAAATAAACAGGCACCTAAAACGTTTCCGATATAACTGTATATTAGAAGTTCAAAAACTTTGGGCCACTTCATTTTATCCCGTAATGCAGCGTACGTATAATAAAACGTATTTCCAGTGAATAGGTCTCCTCCACCGTACCAAATCAAAACAATTGCAGAACCAAAGGTCAATGCTGCAATTGGATAAGCAACAGGGGAATTTGCTAAGAAAAACCCATTACCTGTTTTGAATGCTACCATTACACCAAAACCAATAAACATACTTGCAAGCATACTTCTTAATAAATAGCGTAAATGACTTTGTTCAAATATTTTTAATTTCTTTAAGGCCAATTTTTCAACTTCTAATAATGGTTTAATTTCCATCTAATCACCCCTTATTAATTTGAGGTTAAAGATAAAGAAATATACGAAATTGTTAGTATGAATAAGAATCTAATAATCTCTATAAACAAGTTTGGAATTATTGTCGGTGTTCTTCACAAAAACAGAGAGTATTGATTTAGATTAGCAAAGGTTTGGATTTTATAAAATGAGCGCTCAATTTCGTACTTTTGTATATTTTTATAGTATAATTTAATTATTAAGAATTTTCCGCTAGTAACAAGTATTCGAGTGTTTCTTTATTTCTTTTTTAATAGTAATAGGATTTGAAACTAATTGGAAAAAGCTTTTTATAAAGAGAAAAGATCATATTGGGGGAGTTAGTTTGAAAGAGGTTATTGTAAGACCATATACATTTGAAGATGTAGAAGCAAAGCTTGAGCTTCATCAAGAAAATAAAGATCATTTTGAAAAATGGTCACCTACGTTAAGAAAAGACGACTTCTATACAGTAGAAGGACAATTAAATACGATCAAAGAGTTTATGGAAAAAAGTGCAGAAGATGCTCGCTACGATTTTGCCATTTTTGTAAAAGATGATCATGCTACTACTTTAATAGGAGAAGTTCAGTTTATTTTTGTTACAAGAGGTCCAAAACAAAGTTGCATGGTAGGCTATCATATTGGAGAAAAATTTAATGGTCAAGGATATATGACAAAAGCTTTAAAAGCAGCTCTAAAAATTGCTTTTGTAGAATTGAAATTTCACCGTGTAACTTCAGAAGTTAATCCAGAAAACTTAGCTTCTTTACGAGTACTTGAAAAAGTTGGATTTGTAAAGGAGGGCTACTATCGAAAAAATTTAAAAATTAGAGATCAGTGGTATGACCATGTTTGCTTGGCAATTTTAGAGGAAGAGTTTGCTGAAAAGATTGCACATAGTTAAAATACTTTTAAAAGATAGGCAGTTTATCTGTTTATCTTTTTTTGATGAACAAATACTTATAATGTTGTTATTAAATATGTTTAATTGATAAAAATCATGTAGAAGGAAACAAATAATAATAAAGAGATTCGAATTTTAAATATTGCATATAAAGGATTTTTTCGAAATGAAGAAATATAATTTGAATCAAACAAGCGGTAGTATGGGTAGTAAATTTAAAATATCATTAGATAATACTTTGCTTTTTCGCTATGCATATTTTGTAAGTTTAATTTTAGTACCTTTGCTAAATTATTTTGTATATGGATTAACTCACATAGAATTATATCCACTTTACCATGTTGAGTCGATTCTTTTAGGTCTAGGATTTTGGAAAAAGCCTAAATCTTTTTTGTTTCTCAACCTAACTGTTATCATATTTGTTCGATTGTATTTTACAGATTCAATCTTAAATGTACAAAATTTTATTATTTTGTTCTTTGTGTTTTCAATTGGAACACTTTTATCTGTTGAACTGGTAAAAAACTATTTGAAAACAAATAAAAAAAAGTTAGATGTGATTATCTCTTTAGCTAAAACGCTTGAATCAAAAGATCCATATACAAGAAATCATTCTGAAAATGTAGCAAGATATTCTCTTTTAATTGCTAGGGAAATGAATTTTACAGAAAAGCAGTGTCGAGCATTATATATTGGTGGTTTGCTTCACGATATTGGTAAGATTGGTATTCCAGAACATATTCTATTTAAAAACGGTCGTTTAACAAAAGAAGAATTTGAGGTAATTAAAGATCATCCAATAATCGGTTACAAAACAATGGCCCACATTACTTCTTTTATCGAAAATGGAGTATTAGATATGGTATTGTATCACCATGAGCGAGTTGATGGGAAAGGCTATCCATTCGGCCTTAGTGGGGAAGAAATTCCAATCGTTGCCAAAATCACAGCAATTGCTGATACATTCGATGCAATGACTTCAAATCGAGTTTATCGAAATAAGCTAAACTTTGACTCGGTAATAACTGAAATAACGATCAATAAAAACTTACAATTTGATTCAGATATTGCTGACACTTTCTTGAAAATTTTACAAAGAGAAGGTCCAAATATCTTAACAAAACAAATCGATGAAAATGTAAGAAGAAACTTATTGATCGGACATTAAATAATTTGATTTCAAGAAACGGCTGATTTTAAAATAATTAGCCGTTTTTTTTGATGGAATATGTACTAAAAAACAACTGAACTGATTCATTTCCGTCTTTAATTTAAAAAGAGTTGATTTAAATTTATTTTGAAGTATTATGCGAGTTATCTTAGCTGCGTTTTTAAATTAGATTTAATTTTTTCATTTTTTATTTTTGTAGATTTTTCACTTTGACTTTTATAGTAGTATTTGAGTTCTTATTAGCGCTTTTCGATATTTTAATCGTTCGTTCAGCGCCCTTATTTGCACTTCCACCTTTATTTCAATTACTCATTCTTTGAATTATTTTCTATAAATCTAAAATAAAGAGCCTATAAAATGTTACACTTTCTCTCTGTATACAAATAAAAAAATAAGAATTTAACAAATCATTTTATTGTTGTGTTTCGAGAGTTTACGACAATATTTTCAAGACATTACAAAATTTTAACAATAAAAATAAAGGGATTTTGGCAATTATTATCTAATTAGTAAGTAAAGGAAGTTTTTATACTCTCTTTTCTAATTTCGATAATTTATTTATTTGTAGGATGTCCAAAGGAAAATTATAGTGAAAAAAGAGGAGTGGTAGGGATGAATTTCTATATTTTATCAGAAGAACATGAAAACCAAAATATTCATTATTATTGTATAGCTGCAGGTAGCCATCGCTACGACTTTGCAATTATCTTTTCAGAAAAATTTCTCGGGAAAGCAATGGTAATCTCGATCCAAAGTGGAAGAATGGTCTTACTTTGTAGAGAGGATATCGACCACCCAGAACATTGGGATCAAAAACTTGGAATTGCAACCGAAGACATCTCAGAACTTGAGCTGTTTTTCCATTCAATTTTAGACCAAAAATTGTTTAGTGATCAATATTAGAAGTAAGAGTCTCCGATTTTTTCGGAGGCTCTTTTTATGTAATAAAAAATACATATTTAATAGAAGAATCTATGGAAAAATGTTTCACACTAAAAAAATTTACGACTTTAAACGCTACACTTTAACTTATATTAATTAAAAATTAAAGTACTGCAATAAAAGTATTCCGTTTTTGAATGTTTTTTTATTAGTTCTTTATACCTATCTTAATTTCAAAAAGGTAGGTATTTCCATGTGGAAAATTTCCAAATATATAAAATTTCAAATTCAAAAGTTCTATTTTTGGCGGATTTAAAAGGAATTTACAAATGTTCACTAGAAAATAATTCCAAAGGAAAGGAGGTAAATGATATGATAGTTTAAGAGGTTGATATAAAAAAATGAAATTAATTCGAATTAATTTCATAGATAAATATTATCAAACCTTAAACTTTCAAAGAATTGCTTAAGTTTTTTACTATTAAATAGGTAAAAGGGGCGCAACAATGAAGAAAAAAAATTATTTAGCTTTACCTGTTTCGACTATGCTGTTATTTTCTAGTATTTATGCTGGAACAGTTCAGGCTTCTTCACTAACGGGTTCAAATTCGGTAGTGGCGAATCAGGTAAACTCTGGGAAAAGTCTTAGAAAAAGCCAAATGAAGGAAGTAGCGAAAGCGAGCAATAAAGTAGTACACGCTAAAAAGTCTGAATCTGCAATCGAATCAAAATTAAGAGAAAAGTTAAAAAATAACCAATCTCAAATCAATCATAATTACCAAACAGGCGAAGTAATTGTTAAATATAAAAAGCATGTGACTACGGCTGCAATCTCGTCATTTCAGAAAAAATATTCATTAAAATCATCAAAGAAATTCAAGTCTTTAAATGCAGAATTAGTTAAAATACCTTCTGGCGAAAGTACGAGTGAATACATAACTAAACTAAAAAAGGATCAGAACGTAGAATCTGTCCAACCTAACTATAAATATTTTGCTTCTGACTTAAATAATGCTCCTAACTATTATGATCAGTTATGGGGACTTAACAATACTGGTCAAACAATAAATGGAAGTAATGGAGTAACGGATATTGACGTAGATGCACCTGAAGGTTGGAATCAATATAGTTCTAAGCTATCAGAAGTTGTTGTTGGTGTTATCGATACAGGTGTAGATATAAACCATCCGGATTTAGCTGGTAAAATTTGGACAAATACAAAGGAAACTCCTAATAATGGGATAGACGATGACCATAATGGATATGTTGATGATGTCCATGGTTGGGATTTTTATAACGATGATAACACTGTATATGATGCACTTGATGGAGACGAGCATGGTACTCATGTATCCGGAACAATTGCTGCTGCATTAGAAGGAGCAAGTACTGATGATAACAAAGGTGTAGTCGGTGTTGCTCCGAACGTAAAAATATTACCTTTAAAATTCATTGGTCCTTTTGGTGGTTCATCAGCTGATGCGATCGAAGCAATTGAATATGCAAAAAATATGGGTGTGAAAATTACGAATAACAGTTGGACTGGTTATGATTACGATCCATTACTAGAAGAAGCAATTGAGAATTCTAATAGTTTATTCGTAGCTGCAGCTGGTAATGATGGAATGGATGTCGAAGAAGGTGGAGCATATCCTGCGGGGTTTGAAAGTTCAAACATTTTATCAGTAGCTGCAGTTGATAACAAAGGCAAATTAGCAGATTTCTCGAATTATGGCGCTGATTCTGTTGATGTAGCTGCACCTGGTGTTGATGTTTTAAGTTCAGTTCCTAAATACCCACTTGATGAACTTACAAAATCATTGGGGATAGGTCAAGCTGGAGCATCAGCTCAAATTAGCGGTGATAATTATAAAGCGATCTTTGATGGCATTGGATATGAAAAGATATCTAAAGAACAAAGACAAGCTGCATTTGACAAAGCATTAAATTATTTAGATGCAAATTCGAGCAAGAAAATTTTACTTGTACAAGATGATGAACATGATCTTGCAGATATGTTCAAAGATGAACCTGAACTTGCTAGTATCTTTAAAGACAATTTACAAACATTCGAAAGTCTGTTGAAAAGCCATTCTCCATATGATGTGGTTACGATAAATTCCCAATCGTCTTTATCCGATTACAAGAATAGTAGTGAATTATCATCATATGGTGCTATAGTTTGGTTTACTGGTAACGGCATGGGATTTAACACTATGGAAGGTAATGCTTTAACCAAAACAGATACAGACATGTTAAAAGATTACCTTTCTAATAGTGGTAAATTATTACTATCTGGTGTTAATGTGCTATCTGGACAAGAGAAATCTCCATTTGTTAAGGATACTTTACATTTAGATGTATACTCGGATATGGGACCAAGTTTAAATGTCGAAGGTTTAGATGTAGAAGGTGGAATCTATGATAAAGATACACATTATGATGTAAATCGATATGATTTACCTTACTATTTTGCTGATTATGTTAAATCAAATGATCCAAAAACAATTGTCAATTCAAAATATGTTTCAGATTATTCACAAGCATATGATTATTATAGCGGGACATCTATGGCAACTCCTCATACAACTGGAGCAGCTGCTATTTTATTAGGATTAAATCCAAACATGTCTCCAGAGATGCTTAAGTTATACACTAGTGCAAAAGGTAAGAAACTTGATTCCTTAAAAGGTCTTGTCGGCACGGAAACCATTGTAAAAACATCAAATCTAGATAAATTCGATGATAATGAAACACCAGGAGTTCCGTTAGATAAAAGTGTATTAAATGGTAGTTTAAATTCAAAAACTGATAAAAATGATGTATATGCAGTAGCTTTAAAAGAAGGACAAGGTATTAATTTCACTTTAAACGGTCAAACAGGAAGCGATTTCGATTTGTATGTGTATGGTGAAAAAACACCTACTGTAAATAATAAAAATGGCATGGTTGCTTACTCAGAAAATCAAAAAACATCAAATGAAACAATTAATTTTGTAGCACCTGAAACAGGTATTTACTTTGTGAATGTGTACGACTACAGCGGTTCAGGAAAATATAAGCTTTATACTGGTAATTTCGGTGGAACGTATGATGTTGAATCTAGTGCAATCACTTACAATGGAGGATGGATGCCTTCATTTAATCCAAAAAAACCAAACGAAATGGCTGCAATGATTAATTCAGTTGGTGATGCTAGTTTTTCATTTGTAGGATATAGCGTTGAATGGCAAGGCTTCAAAGATTCATCTCAAGGTATTGCTGATGTTTATATTGACGGTAAAAAGGTTGCTTCACCATCACTTTATTCTAGTACATTAAAGTCTAATCAAAGTCTATTGAAATATGATTTTACGAATTACGGTACACACTCAATTAAAATTGTTTGGACTGGTAAAAATGACCCAGCTGCTAGAAAATCTGCTACAGGGATCAATTTTGATAAATTTATTGTTAAAAGTAACCCTATTTCATTGAAGTCTTCTTATGATACTTTTAAGAAAAGTCCAGTTATTTCATGGACAGCAACGAAATTAGCTGAATCATATAGCATTTACCGTAAAGAATCTAAACAAACTGATTATGTACAATTAAATAAAACACCTATTACTACAACATCTTTTGCGGATACGACTGCAGTACCAGGAAAATCTTATAACTATGTAGTAGTAATCAACACACCTGATAAAACAGAGTCACCTTTCTCATCTGCTATAACTTATGTTGTTGATGATGATATTAAAGGTAGTCTTCCATTAACAGGTACAGCAAAAGGAACATTAAACAGAGATGCAAAAGATTTAAACGACGTATGGTCTAAAACACTAGAAAAAGGCAAAACATATGAAATTGCCCTAACTGGTTCTACTAACACTAACTTTAATCTTTCATTATTCGATATTGGTACTACAACAATTTATGGTAAAAAAGCATTGAAAACATCAACAAGTTCAGCTTCTTCTGAAAAAATTGTATTTAAACCATCTAAAACTGGAAAATATTATATCGTTCCTACTGCATTAAAAGGATCAGGACAATATAGTATTTCTGTTTCGGTTCAAACAACGAAAACAGTAGAAAACACAGATAAAAATGTTAAATATTCTGGAACTTGGAATAAACTAAAATATACAAATGCTTCTGGTGGAACGATTAATGAAACAAAAGGATCTAAAGGATCTCTTCAATACAATTTCACTGGAACAGGAGTTACAGTATATGCTTTAAAAGATAAAAATATGGGTAAAGCTGACATCTATATTGACGGTAAAAAAGTAAAACAAATTGATCTTTACTCATCATGCCGCAAATATAAAGTAAATGTATTTAATACTCAAAGTCTATCAAATAAAGCACATACGATTAAAATTGTTGCTACTGGAACAAAATCTCGTGCTGCAACAAACAAATTAATAAATGTTGATTCATTTAAAGTTACACAATATTCGATCGTTAAATAACAAAGCCATCGATTGAAACAAAAAAATCCTGATTCACCCTTTTTAGGGTAATAGGATTTTTTGTTTGCTTTATTTCCTATATAAAAATTTACTTTTTTAAAGGAAAATAAATGTTGGAGGTTTTAATGAAATTTTCCGAATAATAAAGACGTTTTATAAATGAATTTGGTAAAATTAAGCAAAAATAGGATGGTCATTCGTTGGCTAGTCTAGTCTTTTAATAATAGTGTTTTTACAATACATACTTATATGCTAACCTATTGAAAATAGCTTGGTACTAACTGTCACTTTTTCAAGTGAAGAGTAATTATTTTATAATTTAAAGGTATTTTTGAAAATAGTATTGATATTTGAATAAAAAAAAGAAAGTTTGGTGCTGCCAAGCTTTCTTTTTTTATCTTGTTATATTTAAAATTACTGTTTGAACGAAATCTTTAAAATACACATCTAATATTTAACCGAGTTTCTCCGCCAACTCTAAAATAATTCCCTCTGGACCACGAACATAGCATAATTTATAACTTTCTTCATATTGCTCTATTTCACTAAAGATTTCCGTGCCCTTATCTTTTAATTTTGCAATAATAGCTTCAAGGTCTTCGACAGCAAAGCAAATATGTCGTATACCCAGCGTATTTGCAAAAGGTTTCTGATGATCTCTTTCATCTGCTGGCGTAACATATTTGACTAGCTCGATCCATGTCTGACCACCTGGCATGCCCAATCCTATACATGCCGTTTTAACACCTTTAAGCCCAACTATTCTGTCCAGCTGCTCACCTTCCAATTCCCATTCCGCGTGCACTTCAAGTCCTAAATCTAGAAAAAACGCTTTGGCCTCTGAAAGGTCATTTACGTTTATACTCACATGATCTATTCGATTAATTTTCATATTCATACCTCCTAGTTCTTGTTATTTCCATACTTGTATTTGTATAAGGTTTGTTTGAAATTCTAATTCGCTTAAACTAGAAAATATCCTTCTTTAAGGAACCCATTTACTTAAATAATAAAATAGCTATATTCATTCATTACCCATCAATTTTATAAGCTTCGATTCTGTGTTCGTATTTTCAACAGGTGTATAGACGCTGCATCTTAGATCAACATTTCCTTGCACTTGTAATGAAGTTAAATTAAATTGCATTTTCCCTGTTTTTGCATGTCTAAATTCAATTAACACTTCAGGTGCTGAACTTACTTCGCTTTCATTCCATAGCTCATGAAACTCAGGATAGTTTTCCTCCATTTCACTAATAAATAATGTATACCACCGATCTCCAACATATTGCCCGTAATATGTACGGAAAATTGATAAAAATCCTTTTACAAAATGCACCCAATTCACTGCTAAAGTTTTAAACTCTTTTCTAGAAAAAAGGAGCTCAATAAGATTGCGTTTTTCTGGTTCAATTTGAGAAAAATCTAGGAAAACGTGGGCCGCTGCTTGATTCCACCCAACTATATGGCATCTTCGATCTGAAATAATAATGGGGCAATATCGTAGTTCCTGGACTATTTTTTTTAGCGCTGGACTAATAATTGTTTCCTCTTCACCTGAAAATGAACGCTTTTCCACTTCAGGTAAGGCAAGTGCATAAAAATAATTGCGTTCATCTTTATTTAATTGCAATGCATCTGAAATGGCGTCTAATACAGAAGTAGAGACTTTTATATCTCGTCCTTGTTCTAGCCATGTATACCAAGTAGTACTCACTCCAGCGATTTGAGCAACTTCTTCTCTTCGTAGCCCTGGAGTTCTTCTACGAGTTCCAAGTGGCAAGCCAACCATTTGCGGACTAAGCTTAGAACGCTGTGTTTTTAAAAACTCTGATAGTGCTTGAAGTCGGGTCTCTGGTTTCATATTCAAACTCCTTTCTAAAACGTAGTATAAATTATACTAGGATAAACTACAACTTGTAATAGGATAAATACGCGTTAAAATAAAGAAAAACACTTGGAGGAATTAGTATGAAAAGAATTGTAATTACTGGTATGGGTGTTATTTCACCTTTAGGCAATGATGTTGATACGGTATGGAATAACCTATTAAAAGGTCAATCTGGTGTCAGTACAATTGATACGATTGATGTGTCAAATATTAAAACAAAAGTAGCAGGTATTGTCCGTGATTTTAATGCAGAAGAACGATGGGGAAGAAAAGAAGCTAGAAAATTAGATCGTTTTTGTCAATTTGCTTTAGCAGCTGCAGAACAAGCACTGGAAAACTCACAAATTCAACTTGATAAAATTGATCTCGAACGATTAGGTGTTTATGTAGGTTCAGGTATTGGAGGAATTAATACGTTTATTGAGAATGTAAATCTCCTAAACGAACGTGGACCAAGTCGAGTAAGTCCAAGCCTAGTACCAATGATTATCTCAAATGCCGCAGCAGCTCAAATTAGTATTCGATTAGGTGCACTAGGTCCTTCATTATCTCCCGTAACAGCGTGCTCAATAGGCAATTCGTCAATCGGTGAAGCCTTTAATACAATTCGTAACGGAGAAGCTGACGTGATATTTGCGGGTGGTACAGAAGCAGCTATATCACAATTATCCTTAGCTAGTTTTGGTAACGCAAAAGCTTTATCGACGAATACAGATCCTACTATAGCTAGCAGACCCTTTGACGCACAAAGAGATGGATTTGTCATGAGTGAAGGTGCTGGATTATTAGTATTGGAATCTTTAGAGCACGCATTACAAAGAAATGCACCAATTTTATGTGAGGTAATTGGATATGGAGCAAGTTCGGATGCGTATCATATGGTAGCCACACATCCAGAAGGGCGTGGAGCTTATATTGCGATGAGAAACGCATTGAACCGAGCAAATATTACGATTGAAGATGTGGATGTGATCAGTGCACATGCTACAAGCACACCGTTAGGCGATGTTTCAGAAACACTTGCAATTAAAAAGTTGTTTGGCGAACAAGCTAAGCAAATTCCAATCACAGCTAATAAATCAATGCTTGGCCATATGCTTGGTGCAGCAGGTGGGGTAGAAGCAATTTCTTTAGTGAAAAGTTTACAAGAAGGTATAATACCTCCAACGATAAATTTAACACATCCTGATCCAGAATGTGATCTAGACTATGTATCAGAAGGAGCAAGAAAGAAAAATTTGACGATTGGTATCTCCAACTCATTTGGATTTGGTGGACACAATTCAGCAATTGTATTGAAAAAGTATGAATGATACATTGTAAAAGATAAAAAAGTAAAAGCCTTTTTTAACAAAGGCTTTTTATTTTTGATTTAATCTCATTCATATTATTACTTAATATATTTTTCAATTTAACCTATTATATAGAATTTTGTCCCAGTATATTTTTTAGCGTCATTAATCTGTCAGAAAATGTGTTTTTTCCTATCAGTTTTGATCGTATTTCAGTTGTGATTTTGTCCCTATCAGAAGACTCATTAATAAATTTATGAATTAAATCGATACAATTTTTCTCATCAGAATAGCGAAATAAACTTTCTATTTCCTCATCGACAAAGGGATCTATTTTGTCATTAATCAACTGAAACCCTCCGCTTAAAGCAATATCAAAAAATCGATTATTTACACTACGATTGATTACATGAAATCTATTTTTATTTAACAAAAAAGTAGACTCTCTATGAGGGTTTAAAATGATTTTTGCTAGATTATACCAATAATTAACAATATTTGGAGGAATCCAATTCGTAACAAATCGAATGTTTTTCTTTCTTTGAATTGAAATATTCAAGTAATTTCTCCAATTTTTTCCGATTAGGACTATTGAATAATTTGTTGAATCAATGATTGATTGCACTAATTTAATTCTACTTGGATAAGGATAACCTATTAATAACAAATCAATATCTTTATTTCGATTAATCGGCTTAAAAATATTCTCGTTTGTTGCTAAAGGGAGATAATGAATCTGCTTATCTCCAAGTTTAGAATAAAATTCACAAGATGACTGATCAATGGAAAGAATACAATCTGCATATGGTAGCAATTCATAACTAACATCAATATAGAAAGGATCTTCTGTAAACCATAGAATAAGAGGGATTTTCATCTCATTTATCAATTTTAGTAAATGGATTGGTTTTGAATTACCAATCATCATAAATATATACGTTGGTTTAATTGTTAAAATCAAATTCTTTAACATTGTTTGATTCGTACTTATTGGAATACTGATTAGATCAATTTTTTCGGAAGATACTTCTTTTAGCCATAAATCAAAATAAGAATAGATGCCCTTATAAGCTGACTGAAAATATAAAACTTTCATCTATTAATGGTATCTAATAGATTCTATTTTTGATGCAATCAAAGCTACGATGACTTCCTCACTCGGAGAAAGTGAGCTAAATTCTTTCAATGTTATAATATTTGTCAGCGCGTTAAATGTAACGAATTGTGCTGGTCCAATAGTGTCTCCCGAGTCTGTCGTGATAATAATAACTTGTCCTGCTATAAGATTTTCAACTAAGTGTTGGAAACTGTTCAAATTTTACCCACCTTATTATAAATTTTCAATTCAAAACTAATATATGAAAAGATTTAAAAAAGTTACTTGTTTTTATGTATTAGTTGAAAATTAGTAGATTTAACTAAAATTTTGTTAAAAAACGTAAAAGGTATAGCATTAATTACTAGTATTGATATGAAATATAGTGAATTAGTCGCACGATTAGTCTACCGATCGTCCTATTTTTTACGATAATTCTACTAAACTTGTTTAATATAGTTTTCTTTCCTATTACATTTAATGAGACAGTTCATACTGTATAGAGAATGTTAAAAAAAGGAGGGGAAGTTTTGACAAAGGTTTCAATCATAATGACTAGTTTTAATAAACCAGAATATATTTCAAAATCAATTCAGTCGATACTAAATCAAACTTTTACTGATTTTGAACTGCTATTGATGGATGATAATTCAAGCGAAGAAACTTTAAATAAGATCAGGCCGTTTCTAAGTGATCAGCGAATTCGATTTTTTCAAAGTAATATAAAAACTATGAAACAAAGAGTAGAAAAGGTTCGATATGCAGATTTAATAAATCAAGCCTTAACGATCGCAAAAGGTGAATATATTTCATATGCGACTGACGATAATTGCTATCGAAAAAACCGATTAGAAAAAATGGTGCACTATTTAGAGAATCACCCTAAGGTAATGATTGCCTACTCAGCTTCATTAGTAAATATTTTTAATGAAAATAAAGAAATAATTAATACAAAATTAAGAGCAACTCATGGTATTGTTTCAGTAGCATCATGCCAAATTGATCATTGTTCTATTATGCATAGGAAATCAATTCTACCTATCATATATGAAAAGTTTGGTTCTTATTGGGATGTTGATCCAACATTTTATCGAATTGGGGACGCTCGATTTTTTTGGCGATTAAATCATTTTTGGGATTTTTATCCAATTACGGAAATATTAGATGATAACTTTATTACTGAACAATCAATTCATTTTCAATTGGCACAAAAAGAACAAAATGAATTTATTAAACTGTTGCCAGAGCAGAGAACATGTAAAGAATTAAGAGAAGATATAAGATTCAAGAAAAAAAATGGAGGGATAAGATGAGTCATTATCTCTCAAACTATTGGTTACTTTATAGTGAATTTATCAACCTCTTTAAAACTTTGACATATAGGAATATACCAATAGCAATCATGACCAATTTTTATCAACAAATCGATGAAGAACTTAAATTATGTATGGAGAAAAAAGAGTTTCAAACACAATTAAAACATGCAACGATAAACGACACTACTGATATTCAACCTTTTTTTGCTAATCTAATTCCTAAAATGACTAATTCGATTAAAAATGTTGAAAATGGAAAAGTGTTAATTAACCTAGACTACCTTAGAATTACGGGTAAAAAAATAAACGAATGTTTCAATAAAGAAAAAACCGTCATCCTATCCCGCTCAAAAAATCCTACCTACTCAGATCTCCCAAATTTATTTATAGGAAAGTTTAAAATCGATACAACCGAATCCTCAAAAAAAATAATCGAAACTGCTTACGAACTATTTAATAGATTGAAAGAACATCCAGCATTTGGTAATGCATTTTTTAAAAACACATTTTTACAAAGAATTCCTTTAATTGTAGATGCGATTGAGACAGTATTTAATTTATACGAACAAAATGCTATATCTACAGTGATCGTTGGAACGACAGAGGATATGGTTAGTCGCGCTCTTGGAATTGTTGGGTTAATGAACGGTATTCCTAGCATCTGTCTTCAACATGGAATCCTAATGGGTGAAGAAGCATTTATGCCAGTGTTTACTAGCAAAGTCGCAGTTTATGGTGAATATGAGAAGAGATGGTATATAGAACGTGGACTTGAATCAAGTAGAATTGCTACAATCGGTCATCCTAGATATGATGACATTTTTAACTATCCAAAAGTTAGTAAAAATGAATTTCTTAAAAAATATAATCTAGATGAAAATAAAACAACAATCTTAATTGCAACTGGTCCAAATACAAATTCGAATCAGTTTAAAAAAATGATTGATTTACTTGTGAATAATAATACTTTCCAATTATTGATAAAGCCACATCCTTGGGAGCTAGCAAAAAATAGAGTTAAGTTATATGTAGAATTAATGAGGAAATATAAGTCTGTTCAAGTAGTTACAGATCGTATTGTTAATACGCATGAATTAATAGCGAATTCAGATATCATAATTGCATCGTTATCTACTGTAGCTTTAGAAAGTTGCTTATTCAATAAACCTACTTTTGTCTATTACTTTGTCATAAGTAATCGGCAATATGATTACTTCAATCGATTAGATAAATACACACAAAAAGATCCAGATGAATTAGTAAAAACACTATCCACTTACTGTTACAATTCTGATGAAAAACAAAATTATGAAAATATAAAAAATAACTTTCTAGCAGATTCCTATCATGTGAAAAATTCTGGCAAAGAACTTTTTAACTTAGTTTGCGAATTAGCAAGAGGTGATAACTAATGTTTTTTAAGAATAAAAAAATTTTAGTAATCGGTGGAACAGGTACGATTGGTAAAAGTATCGTAAAGGAACTTTTAAATGAAGAGCCAGATGTGATTAGAATATTTAGTAGAGATGAATATAAACAATTTAATTTAAAAATTGAATTTAATCATGATCCAAGATTAAGATTTTTAATAGGCGATATTCGTAATTATGAACGTTTAGTAAGTGCAATGGAAGATATTGATTATGTATTCCATACAGCTGCGATGAAGCATGTTGAATTTTGTGAATATAATCCATTTGAAGCTGTCTTAACGAATGTAATCGGAACATACAATGTCATTTCTGCTGCAAAAAATCAAAATGTTAAAAAGGTCGTTTTTACAAGTACCGATAAAGCTATTTCACCTACGAATAATTATGGCGCAACAAAATTAACTGCAGAAAAACTTATCTCTTCAGCGGAATATTCTAAGGGGTCAAAACACACAATTTTTTCAAGTGTTCGATTTGGCAATGTAATTGGCTCGCGAGGTTCAGTCATTCCATTATTTATAAACCAAGTAAAAGAGAAAAAAATCGTGACTGTAACTGATTTAAATATGACGAGATTTATGATGACATTAGAACAAGCTACAAAACTAACAATTGAATCACTAAAAATTGCTCAAGGTGGCGAAACATTTATCTTAAAAATGCCAGTCATTAATTTAAAAGATTTAGCTGAAACAGTCATTGAAGAAACGTCTATAAAATGTGGCATCGATCCTTCTGATGTGAAAATGATCGAAATTGGTTTAAAACCTGGTGAAAAAAAATATGAGGAATTAATGACTTACGAAGAATCACTCGTCTCGTTTGAATTGCCAGATTTATATATTATCCCATCATTTTTTTCAGCAAATAAAACTTATATAGGAGCTAAGAAGACAAAACCAGGAACATATAGCTCAGCAGGTGAAATCCCTATAAATAAAGATCAAGTAAGAGAAATAATACGAAAAGAAAATCTGATCTAAGGAGGAGTTTAATGAACGTATTAGTGACTGGTGGTACTGGGTTTATCGGTAGGTGGGTAGTTGGAAAATTACTAAAAGATGGCCAAAAAGTATGGATTGTCGATAATTTATCGAATTCATCTATTGAAAATGTGAATGAATTTATTGGGAATGAGAATCTCAAAGGGTTAAGAATTATCGATTTAAAAGACCGACAATCAATTCAGAACCTGTTTAGTAGTATAAAATTTGATATTTGCTATCACTTAGGAGCAAGTATTAATGTACAAGATAGTATTGATGATCCAGAAACAACTTTTAAAAATGATACACTTGCAACTTTTTATTTATTGGAAGAATGTCGGAACTATCATGTGAAATTAGTGTTTATGAGCACTTGTATGGTATATGAGAAAGCCTACAATGATGATGGAATTAATGAGAAATCTCCAACTAAACCCGCTTCACCTTATGCAGGCTCTAAAATTGCTGCAGAAAATATGGTTTTGTCATACTTTTTTTCCTATGGGTTACCAGTAGTCGTTTTAAGACCATTTAATACGTATGGTCCATTTCAAAGAACTGGTGGTGAAGGTGGCGTCGTTTCCATTTTTATCCATAATAAATTAAAAGGATTACCAATTAATATTTATGGCGATGGGACGCAGACTAGAGACTTACTTTATGTAGAAGACTGTGCTGATTTCGTTGTAGAAGCAGGATATAATGATCTATTAAACGGAGAAATTATTAACGCCGGGTCTGGAAAAGATCTTTCAATTAATGAATTAGCGGCAAAAATTTCGAAAAAACAAGTTCCTATTTACCACATTCCTCATATTCATCCTCAAAGCGAAATTCCAAAACTATTATGTAATTTTCAAAAAGCCGAAAAGATTATGCTATGGAAACCAAAAATAACTATTGATGAAGGTCTACAAAAAACAGAAGATTGGATCAAAAAAACGATTGCAAATTTGAGTGATTCTACAAATGGATAAAGAGAAATTAGCTATTTATGGTGGACAACCTGTGCGCGATCATTTCCTACCATATGGGAGACAAGTCATAAATGAAGAAGACATTCACTCAGTTATAAAAGTATTAAGTAGTGATTTTATTACAACAGGTCCAACGATTGTACAGTTTGAAAAAGAGATTGCTGAATATACAGGGGCTAAATATGCTGTGGCATTCTCAAGTGGAACCGCTGCTTTACACGGTGCTTGTTTCGCAGCAGGAATTGGTAAGGGTGATGAGGTTATCACAACACCAATGACATTCGCTGCAACTTCAAATTGTGTCTTATATCAAGGAGGAATTCCAGTATTTGTTGATATTGATCCAAAAACCTATAATATCAACCCTTCACAGATCAAAGAGAAGATAACCAAAAATACAAAAGCGATTATTCCTGTTCATTTTACAGGTCAACCAGCGGATCTTGAGCAACTTTTGGAAATTGTAAAAGAGAATAATCTTATTATGATTGAAGATGCAGCGCATGCTTTAGGAGCTAAATATAAAAATAAGAAAATTGGATCAATCGGTGATATGACAATGTTTAGTTTTCATCCTGTCAAACATATCACAACCGGTGAAGGCGGAATGATTACAACAAACAATGAAGAATACTATCAAAAATTAATTCAATTTAGATCTCACGGAATTGTGCGAGCTAAACATTTATTGAAAGAAAATCATGGTCCGTGGTATTACGAGATGCATTCGCTTGGCTTTAATTATCGAATGACAGATATTCAAGCATCACTAGGCATATCGCAATTAAAGAAACTAGATTCATTTATTGCTAGACGAAAACTAATAAGTAGTTTTTATACGCATGAATTAGCAACACTTAAAGATCTTATCTTACCTTACCAAGATAAAAACGGAGACTCAAGTTGGCATTTGTATATAATAAAACTTAAATCTCGTAATCTCAATGCGAATCGCAAATTAATTTTTGAGGCATTACAAAAAGAAAATATTGGAGTAAACGTTCATTATGTACCTGTTTATTACCATCCTTATTACGAAAGTTTAGGTTATATAAAAGGTAGTTGGCCAGTGACGGAAACTTGCTATGAAGATTTCATTACATTGCCATTACATTCAGGAATGAGTGATGAAGACGCCAAGGACGTTGTAAATGCTGTAAAAAAAGTTTTAAATTACTTTTCGAAAAATAGATTGTAAGTAACAATCAATCTCTATTTAAATGGGAGTGTAAAAATGAAAGTTGTCGCTATAATTCAAGCACGAATGGGTTCTACAAGATTACCTGGTAAAGTACTGTTAAAAGTATTGAATAAACCTTTATTAGCCTATCAAATAGAACGGGTAAAAAGAGCAAAGCTAATTGACGAAATCATAGTAGCAACAACTACAAACGAAATAGATCTAGAAATCGTGAATTTTTGTGAATTCATGTCTATATCTTGTTACCGTGGCTCAGAGGATGATGTTTTATCCAGATATTTTGAAGCAGCGTCTTTGTACAATGCAGATCTAATCGTTCGACTCACTTCTGATTGTCCTTTAATCGATCCAACTATTATCGACACGGTTATCAATGAATTCATATTAAATATGCATCATATTGACTATGCTTCGAATACTGTTCAAAGGAGTTTCCCTATTGGGATGGACATTGAAGTGATGTCTTTTTCTTTATTAAAGACAATTAATCAGTTACAACTACCTGAATCTTATCGAGAACATGTTACCCCCTTTATATACCGCTCACAAAAATATACCAATAGACAAATCGTTCAAAAAGTAAATAAAAGTCATATTCGACTTACCGTTGATACTCCTGAAGATTTTAAGTTGATCAGTACGATTATCGAGGAAATCTATCCAATTAATCCTTTCTTCACATTACAGGACCTATACAATTTATTCGAAAGAAAGCCTGAATTATTAACGATTAATTACCATATTAAGCAAAAGCAAATAGAGGAATTTAATGAACAGTAAATCGATTTATTTTCGAGTTGATGCTTCTTATGAAATCGGAACTGGTCATGTTATGCGCTGCTTGACTCTTGCTAATTTATTTTCAAAATATGGGATTAATATTGTGTTTATTTGTCGAGATTTGCAAGGTAATTTAAATTATTTGATAGAAGAACATGGTTATAAATTGTGTACTCTACCAAGTGGAGCAAGTAATCAAGATTTTCCTCAAAAACTAGAAAATTCTTATGAAGCCTGGTTGTCAGTTGATTGGAAGACAGATGTATTGCAAACAGTAAACGTTATGAATAATAATCCATCAAAATCGTGTTTCATTATTGACCACTATTCGATTGATTTCAAATGGGAAGAATTATTTTATCAGCTAGTCAGAAAAGAAATAATCGTAATAGATGATTTAGCAAATCGAAATCATTTTTGTCATATTCTTTTAGATCAGAATCTTTCTAACAATAGTGAGCGGTATCAAGATTTAGTACCTGCAAACTGTGTGAAATTCATAGGCACGCCATATGTCATATTACGTAAAGAATTCATGGATGAAAAAATAAATATACGTAACAGAAACGGGAATATAAAAAGAATTCTTGTTTTTTTTGGCGGTAGTGATCCTACTAATGAAACACTTAAAACATTAAACGTATTAATAAAATCTATCTATTCACACATCCATATTGATATTGTTGTTGGAAATAGTAATAAAAATAAGGAAGCTATTAAATTACTTTGTAAAGACAAAGCAAATATTCATTTTCATTGTCAAATTAATCATATGGCTAAATTAATGAATTTGGCTGATCTTTCCATCGGTGCAGGTGGGACAACTACATGGGAAAGATGTTATTTAGGTTTGCCTACATTAACAATCGCCACAGCTGATAATCAAGTCGATATTATAAATTTAGTAAACGAAACTGGCTCAATCTATCATTTAGGTAAAAGTACATTAGTAACTTCAGAACTAATTGAGAAAAAACTGAATTTATTAATGGAGAATCCTTTAAACGTATTAAAGATGTCTCAAAACGCTTATAAATTAATGGGAGAAAATCACTTAAATAGTTTTATAGAGAAAGTTGTTGAATGTTTAAATGATACAAATTGAGGATTTTAAACTAAGTAATTTAGAACAGAAAGATTTAAATCTTATTTTAGCGTGGAGAAATTCCGATCGAATCAGATCTGTTATGAACTCAGATGAAACGATTACAATCGAACAGCATACGAATTGGTTTCATTCTTTAAAAGATGACCAAACGAAAATCGCAAAACTTTGTTTATATAAGAATAAACCAATTGGATTTATTCAATTTACAAATTTAAATAAATTGCACAGAACTTGTGAGTGGGGCTTTTATATTGGAGAAAAGAATGCACCACGTGGTTCTGGAACGGTTATGGGGATATTAGCATTGGATTATCTTTATAATGAGTTAAACATGAGGAAAGTAAGTGCGTATGTACTTGAATTTAATTTGATTAGTTTAAATTATCATAAAAAATTAGGATTTATTGAAGAAGGTAGACTTGAAAAACAGATCCTTAAAAACAATCAATTTGAAGATTTAATTATATTTGGATTATTTAAAGAAAGATGGCAACAATATTGTGCATTTTTAAAAAAGGAGGTTAATAAAGACTTTGAATGAAATTTTAATTGGGAATAAAAAAATCGGACAAAATCATCCCCCGTTTATTATTGCTGAAATGTCAGGTAATCATAATAAATCACTTGAACGAGCCTTACAGATTGTAGAGGCTGCCGCTAAAGCAGGTGCACATGCATTTAAAATTCAAACGTATTTGCCTGACACAATGACTTTAAACATTCGTAAAAATGAATTTATCGTAAATCCGGAAAATCAGCTTTGGAAAGGAAAATCTTTATACGAATTATACGAAGAAGCATATACCCCGTGGGAATGGCATGAGCCAATTTTTAAACGATGTAAAGAATTTGGCATGATTCCTTTTAGTACTCCGTTTGACGAAACCTCACTAGAATTTTTAGAAACACTCGAAGTTCCTTGCTATAAAATTGCTTCATTTGAAAATAATGATCTTCCACTTTTAAAAAAAGTCGCTTCAAAAGGAAAACCCATTATTATTTCTACTGGTATGGCAACAATTTCAGAGATTAGTGAGATGGTAGAAACAATTAGAGGAGCGGGCTGCAAAGAGATTATTTTATTAAAATGCACTAGTAGCTATCCTGCTACACCAGAACACTCCAATATTCGAACCATACCTTATTTAAAAGATATATTTCAATGCCAAGTAGGATTATCAGATCATACGTTGGACAACGGTGTTGCTGTAGCTAGTGTTGCGCTTGGAAGTACAGTAATTGAAAAGCACTTCACATTAGATCGCTCAGTTGGAGGTGTGGATGCAGCTTTCTCATTGGAGCCTGATGAATTTGCAAATCTAGTTACTGAAACTTATTCAGCATGGAAATCATTAGGGTCTATCTTTATTGGTCCTACCGATGAAGAGAAAAAATCAATGCAATTTAGAAGATCAATTTATATTTCTGAACAGATTAAAGCTGGAGAATCATTTACGAAAGAAAATATAAAGATTATTCGTCCAGGCTATGGACTTGCACCGAAATATTTAGAGCTAATCTTAGGGAAAAAAGTTAATAGAGCAATCGAAAAAGGTACTGCCCTAAGATGGGACATGCTTATGGAAGGAGATTTGGAGGAATAAAACTATTAAAATTAATAAAAAACTATTTTTTAAACTTGAGAGATACTAATCTAATCAAAATATTAATCAATCAATATAATAGATTGAGAGGTAAAGGAGGGGGATGGATTAAATTGGGATCAAATGAAGAATTTAGTAGACCTAGAAGTATTTGTGAGTTTTTATCTACTCTACCGCCACAATATCCTATTAATGAAATTATAGTAGATGGCGTATCAGAAAGCGTAAATTTCTTTATTACTTTCGATTCTTCCACAAATCTGGCGTATTTTTCTAGTGTAAGTGGAGGACTAGTTATTGTAGATTGTAGAAGAATCTCACAAGTAGGAGTTCCGGGAGCTTAATACTTTTCACATTGAACCTTGCTTGAAAAAGCAAGGTTTTTATATTAATAGAAAATACATAAATACAATTGAACGAAATGATGAACTCAATATAAAAAAGATCCCGTAACTATTTTGATGAATAAATTAAAACCTATAAATTCTTGAGTAAGGAAAATAAAGAGTTAGCTGAGGGGAACGTTGAAAAATGCTTGTTAAATTAACTAATTATATCGATAAAATGTTCTCAAAATTAATTTCATTGTAATAAAATATTATTATATTATTGACAGTAAGTTGTATACGTATTATGATTATCTCGTATTAAAGATACTTGAATTCGAAATACATCAGGGAGGTGAAATAGTTGGAGAAAAAATGCCAAAATCAATCTTTTTTACTTTTAATGCAATCATCTAAAGCAATTCATGATCGAATAAAGAAAGAATTGGCAAAAAACAATATAAGTATTACAGAATTTTCGGTATTAGAGGTACTATATCAAAGAGGAAAACAAACAATCCAACAAATCGGAAATTCAATATTGGTATCAAGTGGTTCTATGACGTATATTATTGATAAGCTTGAGCAAAGAGGTTTATTAATTAGAAGTGACTGTCCAGATGACCGTCGAATGATTCATGTTACATTAACTGTTGATGGAAATGGTTTAATGGATGAAATCATGCCGAAATACCATGTAATTGTTAATCAAATGTTTGAATTATTAGATTCTGACGAGGCAGAGCTTTTAGTAAAGCTTCTAACAAAAGTAAAGAATAATGTGTAATCGTTCATTTTTTTTAATAAATTATCTCGAATTAAAGATAAATAACAATTAGGAGGATTTTAAGATGATAAATATTGGTTTATTAATTATTCGTTTAGTAATTGGATTACTATTTGTAGGTCACGGTGCGCAAAAATTATTTGGTTGGTTCGGCGGTTATGGATTGAAAGGTACTGGTGGATGGTTTGATTCGATTGGTATGAAGCCAGGAGTAACGATTGCACTTTTCGCAGGATTAGCAGAACTTATTGGTGGTATTTTGTTTGCTTTAGGATTATTTACACCACTTGCAGGAATTATTATTGCTGGAACTATGGTCATGGCGATTATTAAGGTTCATGCGCCGAATGGGTTATGGGCAACATCTAATGGATATGAATACAACTTAACTTTGGTTGCAGTTGCGATCGGTGTAGCTTTAATAGGTCCTGGTCAATATGCGTTAGATACATTTTTATTCTAATAACCCCCTTATTAGTAAATGTTTATTTGAACAGCTTTTGAAAAAAGTAAGGAAAAATGTGTAATCGTTTATTTTTTTTAATAAATTATCTCGAATTAAAGATAAATAACAATTAGGAGGATTTTAAGATGATAAATATTGGTTTATTAATTATACGTTTGGTTCGGTGGCCATGGATTGAAAGGTACTGGTGGATGGTTTGATTCGATTGGTATGAAACCAGGAGTAACAATTGCACTTTTCGCAGGATTAGCAGAACTTGTTGGTGGAATTTTGTTTGCTTTAGGATTATTTACACCACTTGCAGCAATTATAATTACTGGAACTATGGTCATGGCGATTATAAAAGTTCATGGGCCGAATGGGTTATGGGCAACATCTAATGGATATGAATACAACTTATCTTTGCTTGCAGTTGCGATCGGTGTAGCTTTAATAGGTCCTGGTCAATATGCGTTAGATACATTTTTATTCTAATAACTTATGAATTAAGTTTTACACTATAAATAAATGTGTGAAAAATATCAACAAAAAAATTGAGCTAATCAAGATTTATTCGATTAGCTTAATTTTTTTTAGGCTAGACATAAAAAAGAACTTTTACTCAAAGAAAGGCAAGTACATAATTTTTTTATCGTTAACTAAAACTTTAAACAATACATAATCATTGACTATATTTGCACCATTCAAAGATCTTTTTTAAAACTAGTTTTCACGGTAATACATTATACATAAGTTTAATAAAGTACGTACAAGACAATATTCCATAATTACTTTCATGAATTAGATTGAAAAACTATTTGTTTTAATTAGTAAATAAAAACTAGGAGGCATAAAATTGGATTTTCGAATTGAAAAAGATTCAATTGGTGAGATAAAAGTTCCTGTAGATAAACTTTGGGGGGCACAAACACAGCGTAGTTTTGAAAACTTTAAAATTGGTTCAGAGAAAATGCCTATTCAATTAATTTATGCTTTAGCACTAATTAAAAAAAGTGCTGCAATTGTAAATAAAAAACTAGATAAATTAGATCATGAAAAAGCAGACGCAATCATTTTAGCTGTGGATGAGATTGTAACAGGCAAGTATGACGATCATTTTCCACTTGTAGTTTGGCAAACTGGTAGTGGTACACAAACAAATATGAATGTAAATGAAGTAATCGCTCACCGTGGGAATCAACTCTTAGTAGAGAGAGGAAGCAATAAGCAAATTCATCCAAATGACGATGTTAATATGTCACAAAGTTCAAATGATACGTTCCCAACAGCAATGCATATTGCCAGTACTCTTTCAATTAATAAGCAATTATTACCCGCAATAAGTTGCTTGAAAAATACACTAAATGAAAAAGTAAGTAAATTTAATAATATTATTAAAATCGGACGAACGCACTTACAAGATGCGACACCAATAACGCTAGGTCAAGAAATAAGTGGGTGGCATCGTATGCTTGAAAAAAGTGAACAAATGATTGTAGATAGTATGAAATTTATTGTTGAGTTAGCAATTGGTGGGACAGCGGTAGGTACAGGGATCAATACACATCCAAAATTTGCTAAATTGATGGCAGAAGAAATAAGTTCATTAACTGGTTATCAGTTTATTTCTGCTGAAAATAAATTCCAAGCTCTAACAAGTCATGATGAAATCGTTTTTACTCATGGCGCTTTAAAATCATTGGCTGCAGATTTAATGAAAATTGCGAATGATGTCCGCTGGATGGCAAGTGGACCTAGAAGTGGGATCGGTGAAATAACCATCCCATCAAACGAACCAGGAAGCTCAATCATGCCAGGAAAAGTAAATCCAACTCAATCAGAAGCACTCACTATGGTGGTAACACAAATTATAGGAAATGACATGACAATTGGCTTTGCCGCTAGTCAAGGGAACTTTGAATTGAATGTATTTAAACCCGTCATCATTTATAATTTTTTACAATCAGTTCGACTACTTTCAAACGCAATGAATTCATTTAATGATCATTGTGCAAAAGGCATCGAAGCAAATATAGAAGTGATTGAACAAAATCTCAATCGATCACTCATGCTAGTAACAGCATTAAACCCTCACATTGGTTATGAAAAGGCAGCATCAATCGCAAAATTAGCATATAAAGAAGGTACTACACTTAAGGAAGCAGCTATAAAAACAGGTTATTTATCAGAAGAAGAGTTCGATCGAATTGTTATACCTGAAAATATGATTTAGTCTGAAAAGTTAACAATTGTAACGGACGAATTCAATAGGGGCTTCCAAATTTATGTGAAGTTGGGAGCTTCTTTTTTTAGCTTTTATATTGTTCATTTCATGGTCATCAGTGTCAAAAGTAAATTGGATGTTGAGAGAATAGGAACGTTCATGACATACGTTACCTCTAGTTTTCTTTATTTTTATATACCAATTTTGTTTTTGTTATTGCTTGTTTATCAAGCCTTTAAAAAAGCCGATCGATTAGGTGGAAATTAGTTTGAAATATAAAATGAATTGTTAGAGGATTTATTTAAATGTGACGAATTATTGAATTTTTACCAGAAATAGGATTAAGTTAACTAAAGTTAACATAAATTCACATTAAGTTCACATCTTTTAATTATAATGACATCATACTTAAATAAAAATTAAATTGAAAGAAGGCGGACTAAATGGAAAACCTTAATACAAGTACAGTAGATGAGATGCAAAAAATTGAAGAGAATCTTAAAAAATATAACTGGATCTTAATATTAGTAACGGTGATTACGATTCCGTTTATCGTAAGTAACCTGTAAAAGACAAAAGTATTTATACTATGTCTTTTTTTTTTATTTTACTAACTCATGAAGCGCTTATGAGTTAGTAAAATTCAACATTAGGAGCATATACATATAGGCTATTATCTTCGTTGTGTTTATTTAATCAGGATTCATTGTTTTAACAACATATATATGTTATATTAACGCCAATACTTATTAAATGCGTTTAATAAGTTACTTAAGGTGGTGATTTTAGTGAGTGAAATTATTCCAACTCCAAGTTCTATGAAGAAAGTGATTCTTCGTGGAATTCGTTCTACCCTTTTAAAAATAGGTAGTGCAACAAAAGTGGAACTAAGTCAAATGTTAGAAATTAGTTTCCCGACAATTAGTAAGTTTTTAGCAGAGATGGAAAAAGAAGGAGAAGTTTGTTTAGTCGGTCTGGATGATTCTAGTGGTGGAAGGCGAGCAAAAAGATATTCTTACAATCCTGAGCATATGTTAGGCTTGGTCATATTTTTAGAAAGAACAGAGACGAATTTTATTGTTTTTAATTGTGCGGGTGAAGTAAAAGAAAAAGGTAATGCGCCTAGTGCTCTATTAGAGAAAAGTTTAGATTTTTTAACTACGACGATTGAAAATATAATGACCAATTATCCAAAAATAAGTTCAATGTCAATTGGTTTGCCAGCAGCCGTTGATCATGGAAAAATATTTTATATCCCAGGATACGAGCAATTTCAAAACATTAATTTAAAAGAATATTATGAGGAGCATTTTTCGATTCCTGTCGTGGTAGAGAATGATATGAATGCCGCAGTTCTTGGTTTTTACAATTATAGAGGAATAAAAGAAAAGCAATCACTTGTTTATTTGTATTCAGGTCAAAATGGACCAGGTGCAGGAATTATGGTAAACGGTGATGTTGTTCGAGGAAGTACTTTTTTCTCTGGAGAGGTTTCATTCGTTCCTCAATATGATGACAAAAATTTTGGGAAGGCATTAAGAAATGGAAAAAGAAATAAAACGCTAATAATAAGTCAAGATCATGAAATAGATGCAATTAGCAGGTTAATAGCCTCATTTGTTGCTATTATTAACCCTCATATTTTCATTTTTTGTATTGATGAAGTTGATAACACAATCTTAGATAAAATTAGAATTGCTAGTACAAATTACATACCTTCCGAACATCTTCCAGCACTTACGACGAGTGATTGGAAACAAGACTATTTATTTGGTCTACAAAGTCTTTGTCTTAAACTAATGATTGATTGAATCATTTAATCAGGCTCTGGTTGCATTTAATTTTTTTCGCGTACATATAGCTAAAAAAACAATTAGTTTATTTTAGGTGATGATCCTCTTTTAATACTAAGATTTAGTCATAAATAATATTTGGGAGTGAAATATAAATGAAAATTGAACATATTGCGATATGGGTTCACGATTTGGAAGGTATGAAGGACTTTTACCAGACTTATTTTAACTGTAAGTCAAACGATAAATATTATAACATCGAAAAGAAGTTCGAATCTTATTTTCTTACTTTTGAATCTGGCGCACGATTAGAGATTATGCGAAAGGATGGGATAAATAAGACGAATCACGGAAATCAATTTGGTTGGGCACATATTGCAATATCCTTAGGAAGCCAGGAGAAAGTTAATCAGATGACAAACAAGTTTAAAAATAATGGTTATACTCTTGTTGATGGTCCTCGTTTCACTGGAGATGGGTATTATGAGAGTGTAATAAAAGACCCAGAAGGTAATCTGATTGAGTTGACCGTATAATACTAAAATGATAGAAAACGTAATGTACTTGAATGGTAACTTATTAAATGCGTTTAATAAGTTTTTGTTCGACACTTTTTAAATATCTTTAATAAGTTTTTTGCATTATTTATTAATCTTTTAACCATTAATTTAACGAGGAGGTCATGTATGCAATTTTCATTAAATGATCGTCAAATTCAATTATGGCGTGTGGCCATTTATTTTATTTTTGCATTGTCTGGATTTGCTGCAGCATCGTGGGTATCTCGAACGCCAGCAATAAGGGATGCTCTTGGAGCTACAACAGCAGAGATGGGTATAATCATATTTGGGCTTGCAGTAGGATCAATAATTGGACTCACAAGTGCTAGTTTTCTTATTGCTCAAAAGGGCGGACGTTTTGTCATGTTATTAGGTCTATCGGTAGCATCAATTGGGATCTTAATTGTCGGAATCAGTAGCTCATTATTTGCAAATAGCATAATAATATTTTTGGGCTTAAGTGTCTTTGGTTTTGGGCAAGGAATATGCGATGTAGCGATGAATGTAGAGGGAACTGCAGTTGAGAAAGCCGCTAAAAAGTCACTTTTAACAGGTTTTCATGCCGCTTTTAGCTTAGGTACCCTTCTTGGAGCATTAATTGGATCAATCATGATTAAATCAAATATTTCTGTAGCGATTCACATGTCAATTACTGCTGTGGTAATCGTCTTAATTACTTTTTATTTATACCGTTTTGTACCTGCTGACACTGCAAAAGAGGAAGCTAGTGGTTCAGATGAAGCAAAGAGAAGTAAAGAACATTTGGCTGTTTGGAAAGAGCGACGAACAGTTATGATCGGAATTATAGTTCTTGGAATGGCTTTTGTTGAAGGTTCAGCAAATGACTGGTTACCACTTATTATGGTTGATGGCTACAATGTTACGCCAGCTATGGGTTCGTTCGCATATGGTTTATTTGTAGGTTCTATGACTATAGGACGTGCAGCTGGCGATAAATTACTTGACCGTTTCGGCCGCGTTATTATATTACGATCTTCAGCGCTTTTTGCAATTGCAGGACTGCTTATCGTTATATTGGGTAATAGTTACGGGGTAGCAACTGTTGGAATTGTTTTATGGGGACTTGGTGCAGCATTTGGATTTCCAGTAGGAATGTCTGCTGCAGGAGACGATCCACATAGAGTTGCAGCAAGAGTAAGTGCGGTATCGACAGCAGGGTATTTAGCATTTTTAGTAGGACCACCATTTTTAGGGGTTATTGGGGAACAAATAGGTTTACTACGAGCCCTAATTTTCGTCCTTATTGCTGTAACAATCTCAGGATTACTTTCTAAAGCAGCTACTCCTATAAGTAATCAAAATAAAATAGAATTAGAGAATGTATCTAATTCAATGAAGTAGTAGTATGTGAGTACTAGCTGGTCGCTTTGAATATTTTCAAGCTTAAGATATCATGCTGTAATAAAATCCTTATACGACTTAGTCTATAAGGATTTTTTGTGATCCGGCACTAGGATAAATGTTTCACCTAAAACCATGTAAACAGCAATCACTACATTCAATAGAAAAATTATTTAACGAATATTTTCATATAAATACAGTATTTGGAGGCGTACACTTGATTAACCTTAACTGGATTTAAGATTAGATTTGAATTAGATTATAGATTTCTTACAAATTATTTACAATTTTGAAACATTTATTTGCTATAATTTTTCCGAAGACAATATTGACATTTATACCATATTGAATTTAGGGGTGAAATTATGAAAAATAGGATTAAAAGATTATCAGTGATTGCGATTAGTAGTTTCCTATTATTATCAGGTTGTATGGTAGTTAATGCTCAAAAAAATGAAAGTACGGCTAATAATACTGGATCTACTAAAAAGAAAAATGTAACTGTTTCAAAAACTGACCCAGTCCTTGTTGAACTAAATAAATTAACGCTTAAAGAAAAAATTGGTCAAATGATTATTGCAGGTTTTGATGGAACAACATCAAGTAATGCAGATACTCTTTTAAAAAATTATAAGTTAGGTGGCGTAATTCTATTTGGAACAAATATAAAAAGTCCAAGTCAATTAGTAAATTTAACAAATGATATAAAAACATACAATAAAAATAACAAGGTTCCTTTATTTATATCCGTCGATCAAGAAGGAGGTAGGGTAAATCGGATGCCTTCCACGGTTATTAATACACCTGCTGCTAGAACAATTGGAAATAAAAATAATGTACAATACGCTTATAACATAGGGAATATGATTTCTAAGGAACTATCATCATTTGGTTTCAATACTGATTTTTCACCAGTATTAGATATTCAAAGTAATCCTAAAAATACAGTAATCGGAGATCGTTCTTATGGTACAAATTCAAGTACCGTTTCAAAAATGGGTGAGGGAATGATGGAAGGAATTCGAAAAGGTAACATAATTCCTGTTATTAAACATTTCCCTGGGCATGGGGATACTTCAGTTGATTCTCATTTAGAACTTCCGATCGTGAACAAAGACTTATCAAGTTTGAAGAAATTCGAGTTAGTTCCTTTCGATAATGCAATCAAAAATCATGCTGATATGCTGATGGTAGCACACATTTTAGTAAAAAAAGTAGATTCTAAATATCCAGCTTCCATGTCTAAAGCAGTGATAACGGACCTTTTACGAAAACAATATGGGTATAATGGAGTCGTAATAACTGATGATATGTCAATGGGAGCTATAGCAAAACACTATAACTTAAGTAATGCAGCAGTAACATCTATTAATGCCGGAAGTAATATTATTTTGATCGGACATGGTAATCAAAATGTTAAAACTATTTATAATAGCATCTATTCAGCCGTAATAAATCACAAAATATCAGAAGACACAATTAATAAAAGTGTATATAAAATTCTATCTTTAAAACAAAAATATAAACTAAATAATAATAAAGTTCAGCCTGTTAATGTGACAAATTTAAATAACGAAATTAAGAAAGCCAACTCTATACAGAACACAATATTAAAAAGTATTTCAACAAACGCTAAAGAAGGAAAAATAATCAATGCAGAATTTAATGTAATGAATTCAACTATTGATTCAATAAAGAATAAATGGGGTAAAGAAGACAGTAGCATATATGTCGCCGCTGCAAAAGGAACTTATAACACATATACAAAAAGAAATGTAGTAGTTGGTTATCAAAAAGGCCATCCTATATTTGAATTACGCTCTTTTGATCCACAGTTAAAGTATTTATCTATTACGAATGTAAAAAATTACTTTGGTTCACCAAGTTCAGAAGTTACTACTTCAAATAATGAAAAGATATTAACTTATTCTACTGGATCAAATAAACTTAAATTGGTTTTCCCTTTAAAGAATAAAAATCTAATTTTAGACCATTATTCAATTTATAATCCTAAAAATGTTAAAAACTAAATGTAAATTAAAAAGAGCTAATCGGCAAATATCCGACTAGCTCTTTTTTCTGTTGATAACCAGTGATGGCAAATTATTATTTGCTGCGGCTTGTTCATTCCATTTAGTCATAATATCACCTCTGGAGATTAGTATTAGAATTTGTCCATGAATTTATTTAAACGCAAATTTTTCTTTTTTCAAAAACAACAAATTTTACGAAAACAGTGTTCCATTTAATTTAGAATTGCTCTGACACACATGTAAAGAAGTAAAAAAGCTAACATTTTTGCTAGTTATTTTTACTATACAAAGAAGTGACTAAATGAATAACCGTACAAAATTAAATAAAGATGGTAAATTTTTTCATTACAAAATTATAAGAACAATAAAGTGAAAATGCTAAAAGTCGTAACCCCAGTGTATAGATTTATTGAAGATTATTGAGTAGCAGGCTACAGAAAAGAATAACTGCAATTCCTGATCGAGCTTTGAGTCTACAGTTATTATTAATTTTAAAATGTTACTGTTTTGTTACCAATGTGATATTGAGTAAGAAAGCCTTATGTAATACCTTTACATGAGTACATAATTTTTTTATAGACGATTTGATTTAAATTTAATTAATGTGAAAAAGGGTGAATTGTAATGTTATATTTATTAATGATTGCTGTAACTTTATTAGGGTACATTCTGTTAATTCTACCTGTATATGTATGCGCAATATTTCTTTTAGTAGGTTCATTGTGCTCTTTTTTGGCAATTTATATTGAATTAACGATTTTAGAGAAAAAAGTAAAATCTAATTTATTATAAGCTATCTAATTAATAGGAAAATATATAAATGTTTTTAGTTAATAACAAAAATGGAAATATAATAATATGCTAAAAAGAGTGTAGATTTTTTAAATTTCTACACTCTTTTTCATTCGATTAAATATGTTTAATCTATTCCATATCCTCTTGTTCAAACATATATCCATATCTAGGCACAGAAACTATCAATTGACCGTATTTACCTAATTTCTTACGTAATCTATATAAAAGGGTATTAATTTCTTCCCGCCCTACATCAGGCTGCCCAATATCACTAGTCATTCGTTCCGGCCAAACATTAATTTTAATATCGCTATAGCTAACTGCGCTATTGGCTCTTTGATATAACAACAAAAATAATTCTGTATCTTTACTAGTTAAATGGATTCTTACGCCATCAATTAAAATTTCTCTCTTAACTATATTCACAGTTAAACCCTTGAAATCGTTTATGTGTTTATCTAAGATTAAAGGCATATCAAGTGTGTCTCCAAGGTTCTGCTCTGATAGATTATGAAAAATAAGTACAGCGGCACCACTTGCAAGACTTATGCAATCGCCATCTCGAAGGAAAAATGGTTTGTTTTTCTCTATTAAAATATGATTTACTTGTGTTCCATGTTTACTCATGAGATCAACGATAGTGTAATTTTCTTCCTTATCAAAACTAATTAAAGCATGTTTTCTTGAAATATATTGACTTGTAAAAGGAATATCTGGGAATTCATTATCCCACGTACGCCCTAGCAATGTTTCATTATTTGTAATAGGAAATCTATTCTGGTTTGTGGCCGTTTCTCCTTGTTTTAACGAAAGATACACGTTTTGAATACTCATGAAGTTACTCCTTTGAAAACTAATCTAGTTAAACCAAATAAAGAGTATATCATATGCAGCTAATTTGTAAAGATAATTCATTAAAGTAAGAACTAGATTATTAACTTTTAAGAAAATAAAGAGTACTTAAATTTCAATACTAAACTCATGTTTTATATATTTTTTTATTAGTTATATTTGTTTAGTTGGTTCACTATTTATTTTGTATCATTTCCTCAACTTTTTAACTTTACAGTAACATTCAAACGATAATCCAATATAATAAAATTCTTTTATATTCTAGCTGATTCAATTTAAATGAAAGTGTAGCAGTAGAGTTCATCAAGAAAATGAACTAGACTTTAAATTTGAAACAACCTTTTGTATCACTAAGTGAATTTTATGTAAATTAAATAGGAAATAGTTGCTATTCATTTTTTTTGATATTAATATAAGTACATAGTTATATAAGTGTATACTTATATTGTATGAGGGGGGGAATAGAAATATGATAAATACAAGAATATCGATAGAAGATGTATCTAATGTACTTAAGCTTTTAAGTGATAAAACACGGTTATCAATTGTAGCAGTTTTAGATCATCAAGAATGCTGTGTTTGTGAATTTGTCGAAGCATTCGATATGAGTCAACCATCTATTAGTCAACATTTGCGCAAACTAAAAGTTGGTGGAATATTAAATGAAACTAAAAAAGGGCAATGGGTTTACTATTCATTAAATAAAGAATCAGCTTATTATCCAATGATCCATAATATTTTAAAACAGATTCCTGTTCAAACCGATTTAATCGAAAAATTAATAAAAAATAGTCCTGTTAGACGAAAATGTTGTGAGTAGGGGGAGATTATGTGACCACAACATCAAAGAAACGTTTAGGTGTTCTAGATCGCTATCTTACATTGTGGATTTTTTTAGCTATGGCAATTGGGATAATTCTTGGTTTTTCAAGCCCTGAATTTGTAGATGGACTGAACAAATTACAAGTTGGAACAACTTCAATACCTTTAGCTGTCGGATTGATTTTAATGATGTATTCGCCATTAGCTAAGGTTAGATACGAGGAAATCGGAAGAGTATTTAAAGATGTAAAAGTATTATTTCTTTCTTTAATTCAAAACTGGTTAATTGGACCAGTATTAATGTTTTTATTAGCAATCATTTTTTTAAGAGATTATCCAGAATACATGGTTGGTTTAATAATGATTGGTTTAGCAAGATGTATCGCAATGGTGATCGTATGGAATGATTTAGCAGATGGCGATAGGGAATATGCTGCTGGTTTGGTAGCTTTTAACTCTATTTTCCAAATGATCTTCTTTTCAGTTTACGCATATTTCTTCGTTACAGTACTACCAAAAATTTTTGGTTTAGAAGGTATGTCAATTGATATTACTATGCCAGAAGTGGCTAAATCAGTATTTATATATTTAGGAATTCCATTCTTTGCAGGTTTATTTACAAGGTTAATTCTTGTAAAAGCCAAAGGTAGAGAATGGTATGAAAAAGAATTTATCCCTAAAATAAGTCCAATTACATTAATTGCATTACTGTTTACAATCATTGTTATGTTTTCATTAAAAGGAGAAGTTATTGTTGAACTTCCTCTAGATGTAGTTCGTATTGCAATTCCTTTATTAATCTATTTCATTATTATGTTCTTCGTTTCTTTCTTCTTAGGAAAGAAATCAGGAGCGAGTTATGGAGTTTCAACAACATTAGCTTTCACAGCTGGAAGTAATAATTTTGAATTAGCTATTGCAGTAGCCGTTGGTGTGTTTGGAATTAATTCAGGAGCAGCATTTGCAGCAGTAATTGGTCCATTGGTTGAAGTACCCGTAATGATTGCGCTGGTTAACGCAGCGTTATGGATGAGAAGAAAATATTTTACAAAAGAAACTACAAACTAATTCAACAAAGGTGGAATAAATCATGTCAAACAACAAAAAAACAATCTACTTTTTGTGTACTGGTAACTCTTGCCGAAGCCAAATGGCTGAAGCTTGGGGCAAAAATTATTTAGGAAATGAATGGAATGTTTTATCTGCTGGGATTGAAGCACATGGGGTAAACCCAAATGCAATTAAAGCAATGGACGAAGTAGGAATCGATATACGTAACCAAACTTCTGATGTTATAAATAATCAAATCTTAAATAATGCAGATTTAGTTGTTACACTTTGTGGCCATGCGAATGACGTATGTCCAGTTACTCCCTCTCATGTTAAACGTGAACATTGGGGATTTGATGATCCAGCAGGTCAAGAATGGGCAGTATTCCAAAAGGTTCGAGACCAAATTGGAGATCGAATCAAAACGTTTGCAAAAAACTAGTAAATAATTCGTATTCAATCAAAAAAGTCGAGTTAATTCTCGGCTTTTTTTATAGGAAGTTTAGAGACATAAGAACGTGAAATTTGAAAATTGAAGCATTGAATTCTAAATAGGAGTGAGATCATGGAAATTCAAACTGTAGAACTCTGGAATAAATTTAGTGATAAGTTATTATTTTTTATACGAGGAAAAGTTAAAAACAAAGAAGACACTGATGATATTCTTCAGAATGTATTTTTAAAAATTCATCAAAATCAAAGGCACTTTATAATTTAAATATATCAGTTTCTCCGTTATTTTCAGAATTAGCTGCACGTACGATAGTTTCCAATGAATTTGAAAACATCATTAAGGTTCACCAGGAAGAAGCGATACTTAGAAACAAAATCGTAAATAGACATTTGTCAGAATATACTTGTTTAGGTTCTGAAACAGGTATATTTTGTTGGTTGCTATTACCAGTAAACATAACTGGTGCTGAATTTGAAAAGTTAGCTGCACAACAAGGGGTGCAAGTGTATGCGGCGGAACGTTTTGTCGTTGGAAATAGTTGTCCAGAGCGGGCTGTTAGAGTTTCAATCAGTGCAACAGAAACCCATGAAGAGCTTGAGCGAGGATTGATTATTCTTAAAGGTTTACTAAAAAATCTTAATTAAAATTACTTATGTAACGCGTATCATAAAATTGTGTTCCATACAATTATAGTGTTGTATGGCTTTTTTGTGCATGTTAAGATGTTTGAAAATATGGTGAAATATATGAAATAGAAATAGTTTTATAGAATGATTGGTTTAATGGTTATAGGTTAGCGAATAATAATTTTAGAATATGCTTAAATGTAATCACTCACAAATTATAAAAAAAGGAATGGTTTTAAGTGAAAAATAAATTTTCCGATCGAACTGAATTAGTAAACTCATCTGAGACTCGTGAAATATTGAAAGTTACAGAAAGACCCGAAGTTATTTCTTTTGCGGGTGGTCTGCCTGCACCAGAGCTATTTCCTGTTGAAGCCCTAAAGGATGCATGCAATGCAGTATTGAATGAACAAGGTGCAGCTTCTCTACAATATAGCACGACTGAAGGATACATCCCTTTAAGACAAGCAATTTGTCAAAGGATGGGTTTACTTGGAATTAATCCTAAAATTGAAAACATTCTTATCACATCAGGATCCCAGCAAGCAATCGACCTTACTGGAAGATTATTTATAAATGAGGGAGATACGATTATTTGTGAAAGCCCAACCTATCTTGCAGCAATCGATGCATTTAAGTTATACAATCCTAAATTTGTTGAAGTAGCAATGGATGATGATGGAATGATTATGGAGGAGCTAGAGAAACAATTACAAGAGAACTCTAATACAAAATTTATTTATACGATTCCAGACTTCCAAAATCCTACTGGCCGTACTTTAAAACTAGAAAGACGAAAAAAAATGATTGAACTTGCTAATCAATATGATGTGCTGATTGTAGAGGATAATCCTTATGGAGCTATAAGGTTTGCTGGAGAGGAGCTCCCACCTGTGAAATTTTTTGACACTGAGAATAGAGTAATTTATTTAAGTACCTTTTCAAAGATTTTTACACCAGGTCTTCGTCTTGGGTGGATTTGTGCTGACGAATCTTTCATTGAAAAGTACATTGCTTTTAAGCAAACTGCCGATTTACATACTGATAGCTTTGCTCAAAGAATTACAGCGAAGTATTTGGAGCTATACAATATCGAAGAACACATTAATAAAATCAAAGTTGTTTATAAAGAAAGATGCACAACTATGTTATCTTGTATCAAAGAATATTTCCCGAAAAGTATTAACTATAGCACGCCAGAGGGTGGATTATTTATTTGGGTTGAACTTCCAGAACATGTTGATTCTGGGGAATTATTCACTAAATGTTTGGAAAATAATGTTGCGTTTGTTCCTGGAGCTCCATTTTTTCCAAATGGAACAACGAAAAATACTTTACGATTAAATTACTCGAATATGCCTAAAGAAAAAATTTCAGAAGGTATAAAGCTATTAGGAGAAGTATTGCATCGTGAATTAGAAAAAGAAACCACGCTTATATAATTCAGAGTTGTTTACGAATAGTCAATAAGGTGGAACAACATAAACAAGAAAGTGGCGTAGATATGAGGACATAACGGTCGTTTATCTCCTCAAGCAACACATATTGTTGAGTGAAAGGAGTACGAAAATGGATTTATACTTTGATCACCTTGTTTGGTTCTTTAAAGAGCCAGAGAATGCAATAATACCTTTAAAACAAAAAGGAATTCATGTTGCGAAGGGAGGACGTCATGAATCTTGGGGAACATATAATACTCTAAGCTATTTTGGCTTAAATTATATTGAATTTTTAGGAATTGAAAATTTATCAATAGCTGAAAAACATAGTGAAAATCGATTGGTTACACAAATCGTTGAACAGCTAGCAAAAGAAAATCAGGAAGGTCCTGCGACAATTGCGATCCGAACTAATCAAATTGAAGAATTAGCAATAAAACTTAAAGCAAAGGGACTTAAATTATACGGACCACTTACTGGTGAGAGAGTTCGTGCTGATGGTCAATTAATTAAGTGGTCATTGTTATTTCCTGAATATGTGGAAAAGAAGGTTAGTTTACCATTTTTTATTGAATGGGAAAAACCAGATGAAGAAAGGTATTCGGAATTAGAAGACCAAGGGCTTATAAGTTCACACATATTAGGCGAGCCGAAATTGGAAAGTGTTGGTTTTGTCGTAAATAATTTAGATAAGACATTAGAAATTTGGAAGAATTTATTTGACCTTAAACAAGGCGCCGAGTTTATTGATAAAAAAATCAATGCTCGATGTGCAATATTAAAATTAAACGGAACTAATTTATTATTTTGCACACCAATTGGAGATGGGCCTGCTGTTATGGTTTTAAAAGATAAAGGGGAGACTCCTTTCTTAGTGAACCTTACAGACACGAATCAAAGTCACTTTTTTGAAATGTTGGATGGATATTGGAATTTCCAATAATATTTTCAAAAGCTTAGTTGATTGATGGTGAAAACAATAATAATTTTACATAAGTTTGAGAGGGGCAGCGGAGCCATTCTCTTATTCATTAAAAACAAGCGTCAAATTCTTGGTGAAATACCGGTTTGACGCTTTTTTAATTTTCTCGTTATCTTCTTGTTCTCGATGACTAAAGATTAGTTATATTTACATAAATGGATTCTTCTACATAGGAAATCAATAAATTATAAATGATTTCTGATTCAATGCTGTTATTGAACTAATTATATTAAAATTGCCTTCTTTAAAGAGCGATTCTAAACATGATCTTATTCAATTAAAGTATACGTTCGTATTATAAAGTGAAACAATTAACATTCTTGTTGACCATTTTTTATATGGTTTTATGATTATACCTATCACGATCAATAGGGAAAAGAAATCCAGATTTGAGATAAAATAAATTAGCAATAATAAAAACTATAGCATATAAAAAAAGCAATTAACCTTAATTATTCATTCTGTTTTTTAGATGCATACTTCTTAATTACTGGAGCCAAAATCTAAGCCACATAATGACTCCCACTGGTATATATAGTGTGCATTAGTAACCTTCCTAATCAAACAAAAACAATACTGGTTATTTTACTTAAACTTCTTATTTATCCTCGTAAAGCTCATTTAAGTAGTTTAATTGCTATGCATTGAATCAATTATTTTTAATGAATCGAATCATCTGAAATTTAAAACTTCATGAATGTTTGATTTTATACTTGATTCATTTAGATCGAAGGTATATATTAATTGATATATCAATCATTGACCCATCAACAATTGATATATCAATCATTATTAACCGTTAATAAACATTCATCATATTTTTTTGGAGGTAGCGCGTGCCTGATTCAAAAGAAACCGAAGTTTTATCATTATTAAAAGAACTAAAAGTTCAAATTGAAACAACATTTGAAAAATGTATGGGTATTAGTCAATCACGATTAGAAATTATGAATCAATTGTTTGAGTGCGGTGAAATGAGTCAATCCCAACTTCAAAAAACTTTAAAAATTGATAGTGCAGCAATTACTAGACACTTAAAACAACTTGAGTTAAATGGAAAGATTACAAGAAGAAAATGTGAAACTGATAACAGAATAACCTTAGTAAGCTTAACTCAAATCGGACAAGATCAAATGTCTGGATTATGGAAGGAAAAAGTAGAGTTTGTAGAGAACATGCTTAAAGGTTTTTCCGTAGAAGAAATTGACTTAACACTTGACTATTTAAACCGTATTCAAATAAATATGAATCAAATTAATTCGGATCGAGATACTCTTAGCAATTCCTAAAAATTAGTAACAGAGGAGAACACAACAATGACTTTAACAACATTAACTAATAATTTTAACGAAATATTAAAAGGAAGACGCTCAATCCGCAAATATGATACTAATGTAAAGATCTCAATGGAGGAAATGCATGAAATTATAGAAACAGCTACTTTAGCACCTTCTTCAGTAAACATGCAACCGTGGAGATTTTTAGTAATTGAAAGTGACGAAGCAAAGGCGACACTAGCTCCATTAGCTCGATTTAATCAATCACAAGTTGAAACATCTTCTGCGATGATTGCGCTGTTCGGTGACTTAAATAATTTTGACTATGCAAAAGAAATTTATGGTCGTGCAGTTGAATTAGGTTATATGCCAGCAGATGTTAAAGAAAAACAACTTGAAACACTTAGTGGCTTCTTTGCAAACATTACAACAGAGCAAATGAAAGATACTGTTTTAATTGATGGTGGATTGGTAGCTATGCAATTTATGCTAACTGCACGTGCTTATGGCTATGACACTTGTCCAATCGGTGGATTCGAAAAAGACAAAATTGCAGAAGCATTCGGTATGGATAAAAATCGATATGTTCCTGTTATGTTGATCTCAATTGGTAAAGCTGTTGATGCAGGATATCAATCTGTACGTTTACCAGTTGAACGTGTAGCAGAGTGGAAATAAATAATACAAAATACAATGAAAAGAAGGTAAATACAATGATTATTATTCATGCGACAATGACAATTGATTCAGAAAAAGAAAATATATTTTTAGAGGAAATGACTTCACTTTTAGAAGCATCAAGATCAGAAGAAGGTAATATTTCATACGATTTAACAAAAACTTCACATAAAGAAAATGAATACATTATGGTAGAAATCTGGAAAGATTTAAGTGCTGTTGCGGCACATAATACGAGTGCTCATTTTACATCGTTTGCTGAAAAAGCTAAAGTTTATCTTACTGCGCCAATTCAATTAAATATTTATGAAGCGAATAAAATAAAGTAATTTATTAACTTTCTAAATTTAGGAGAAAGTTTAATGAAAAACTTAGAAAAATATTTTGAAACATTTGATCAATTTGCAAGAATTTTGGGCTTTCCAAATTTTTGCAAATTTTTTTCATACTCTTCAAATTTAAAAGAAGCCTGATGAATCAACAAGTGGATATGAGGAAACGAAACAACTTGAAGCGAAGAATCAAAATGAATAAAATAAATACTTTCTTAAGATTCTCCAAGTATTTAAATAACTTTCAACTTAACAGAATTATTATACGAGGGGAATTGTAAGGTCAACAACCCTAAATCAACGTACTGAGCTAGATAGAAATTTAGAAGATATAGAAAAATGATGTTTATGGTAACGAGGAGTATCGACATAACCTCAAGAAAATCATTAAACAAATCAACCATTCTTGAACTTACTTTCATAAGTAAAAGTGAAGGATAAAATCCAAGAGTCCAAAACTAAAGGTTTTGGACTCTTTTTCCATGAAAGAATCTAACTTAGAGATATCAAAAAAGAGTCTTCTTTGGCTCCTTTTTTCATTTTGGAAGGAATTCATCTATTACAATTTGAATAATATTCGCATTCTATTCGTTTGTATAGGTACCGATTTCAGATGTGACAATCAACCGATGAATAACTTTTGAATGGAAGCTACATTAAATCTGTTAATTTAATAAGCGATTCATCCTTGTTGTAAATTCTAAATAAAAAAGGGGTAACCTAGAAGTGATATCTACTCGATTTTATTTATACCCATTAAATTTTTAATTATATTCTTTGCGACTGGATAAACTTATTTAAAATATAAAATTAATGTTCATTTCAGTATAAATGTGTGAGATACTAGAATTGCTAATGGAAATGATTGAGAGGACGCGAATCAATGCAATATCACTTTCCCGTTATATTAATACCAGCTCTTAGTCCAGATGATCGATTGATCCATTTGGTTAAGGAATTGAAGTCTAAATTTAATCCACATATCATAGTCGTTAACGATGGTAGTGATGCCAAGTACAATGGAATTTTTCAGAATTTACGTCAAGTAGACAAATGTACCGTTCTTGAGCACCCACACAACCTAGGAAAAGGGATGGCGCTTAAGACTGGGATTTCATATTTTTTAAAAAATTTCTCAAATTCGGCTGGTCTTGTGACAGCAGACTGTGACGGACAGCATACACCGAAGGATATCGATCAAGTGGCAAATGCTTTAATGGCATCGCCAGATAATTTAATCTTAGGAGTGCGAAATTTTTCTGAAGAAAACATACCGTTCCGTAGTCGATTTGGTAACACACTAACACGCTCAATTTTTAAATATCTAACAGGTTTGTCAATCACGGATACACAAACGGGCTTACGTGGAATTCCCGTTTCATATATGAAATTTTTACTTGATATGTCTGGTGCGCGATTTGAATATGAATTGAATATGCTCCTGGGCTGTAAACAGCAGGGGATTGACATTAAGGAGACACAGATTGAAACAATCTATTTAGATAAAAACAGCAGTTCACACTTTAATCCACTTGTGGATTCTATCAAAATTTATTTTGTGTTCTTTAAATTTTTATCATCATCTCTTATTTCTTTTGTCGTTGACTATGGGTTATTTGTGCTATTTATTTTTTTGTTAGAACATAGGATTGGCACAAGCGCGGCTGTGTTATGGGCTGGGATTATCTCTCGGGTCATTTCATCAATCGTTAATTACATATTGAATGCTAAAACCGTTTTTAAACATTCTTCTGCAAGGTCTGTCATACGCTATTATATTTTATCAGGGATTCAAATGATCGTTTCAGCGTATGGTGTTACTTTCTTACAAAATGCCTTCCACGGCGGAGCAAGTATATTAAAAATTGTTGTGGACTTATTGCTTTCATTCAGTAGTTTCAAAATTCAAAACGAGTGGGTATTTGAAAAAACTAAGAAACGTCAAAAAGTTAGCAAAGCGTAAATTTACTCAAAATACTATGAATAGAATTTTTGGAATTAGGCGAATCTAGCTAGACGATTCGCTTATTTCTTTGGAAAAGTGCACTGAATTAATTTTTCAAAGTCGAAAGAAAGGTAACAGATAATATGGTAAATAAATTCATTGGGCGGATTTTGATTGTGTTGTTCACTATTTTAATAATACTGACTATCGGACTCGGGTTCGTACATAACTTAATTTTAGAAAAAAAAGCAGTTGTAACAAATTCTCTGATTCCGAAAGATTCACCAAAACGAATAATGCTTATCTTTCCGCATCCAGATGACGAGATTACCGTTTCTGGAGAAGTGTTTCGTGAGATTCACGAAGAAAACGCCAAGGTAACAATGGTTGTTTTGACGGAAGGAGAAGCGGGAAAAACAGGTGGTGTAGTTTCGAAAGATGTGCTTGGAAAAGCACGCGAGAAAGAAGGAGAGCTTGCAGCAAAAACGCTCGGCGTAACACCTGTTCAAGCAACTTTCCCAGATGGCAAGCTTTCTGAGGTCAATCAAATCGAGTTGAAAAACTACATATATCAACAAATAAAAAAATATAAACCTACGACAATTCTCACTTACGATGATGTTGTGGGATATTATGGGCACCCGGATCATGTTTTTGCGGCAAAAATGGTTCGAGAAGTGTTTCGTGAGCATAAGGACGATTCTTCTTTTTCTCCTAAAAGATTATACATGGTAACACTGCCCTCGAAAGTCTGGGATGGTCTTTCGAAGTTTGGAAAAAAACTTCGGGAAAAATATCCGCTTAAGGAGAATCAAAGACCTCCGACACCAACTAATGCTGTGATAGTTAAAGACTATGGTAAGCAGATAGATGAGTTAGCAAAGGGATACAAAACACAGCAACAGGCTGTAGATGCATTGCTTCCAGGGCATAGGCAGATTCCTTATTGGATTTATTTTAAGGTACTAGATCGGGAGTATTTTTATTTGGCTGAAAAGAATTAATGCAATGGGTTTTGTGGTTTGTAAAATTGACATGAAAAATGTTGTTGTTTAGTAAAGCTCCCGAAGTTGATTTCGGGAGCGTTTTTCATGGTTAGACTTATTTGATATGATGCAATTTGAAAAGACAATAATGAGACTAATCGGAAAGATTGTGACACAAATGTGTTTACTTGCGACACTGTTCTTTTTTTGAAAAAACGACACAAATATGTTACTTCAATTATTACTTTTGATAAAGATAGTTTTATTTCTCATTCAGTTTGCATAAATTTTAAGGGTTTTCAAATTTAAGAGTTGTATTCAGTAGAAAAAATAAAAGCCTCTCATTTTTGAGAGGCTTTTAATCATGAATGCTAGGTTTTTAATTTTTTTGGTACTCATGTTTAGTATCTACTACTCTGTCTGATTGCCGAATAGTAATTATACCGATCTCCCTATTAGATTTACTTATTATCCTAGTAGTAATATAGGAAGTAATGGTCCAGGGAAACTTCTGGCTAGTTATACGTAGTAGGACGATGCAATATATTAGGATTGTCTATCTGAAGATGAGCGGATACAACAAGCATTAAAAGATCGATCCTATTTATTTGGAAATCAGGTATTTACAGAATTTGTTTTAAGATATACCCATAGTTGGAGCCAGTACCCTTATGCAGCTGGAGCAGTTTCGATGTTAAAACCGGATCAACAATAGGAAATTGGACCGTATATCGCTACTCCAGAAGGAAGAGTTCATTTTTCAGGGGAACACTCTTCATCAATACCTCGTTGGATGCAAGGAGCGATTGAATCTGGAATCCGTGTAATATATGAATTAAACAATCCAGTAAATTTTGCTTTAACTCACGAGTCTGATTTAGTTTATGTTTTTTGGTGACTATTTCATTAATTGAAAACTTCAGTTCTTATTAAGTGGGTAGCAATTTGACACTAAGTAACAGTTCAGTGGAAAATTGAAATATAAAATATTTCATCTCGCTATAGTTTCAAAAACACATTCACCTTTAGAAAAACAAATTGAGTGATTATTATCAATGTAAAAATAAAAAAGCTTTCTTCATTTTAATAATGTAAAAAGCCTTTTTTATTCTACTTATTTCTAGCTATTTAACTACTATCATTAAATTCTAGTTGAGTCTAAAATAAAGAGTAACTTTTCTATGTTTTTCTTTAAAAAATTAAAGAACAGCTAAGCCTTGCGAACCAAAATACGGAGTGTTAGTCCAAGTAGCAACTTGAATTCTTTCAAGACTTCCATCATCCTTTATGCTAAAGGCTGAAACTGTACCTTGATTTCCATTTAGAGTATAAAAATGTCGTCCATCTTTACTAACTCCAACATCCATTGGAAGTCCTGTCGGTGTACCTTCTGGAGTACTTGTAATATACTTGTCAACAGTCAGGGAACCATTGCTATCTACTCGATAAGTAGATATTGTACCACTTAAAGTGTTTGCAATATATGCAAAACGTTCATCCTTTGAAGTGATAACCCAGCAAGCTGTCTTAAATCCGTTCTTAATTGCACCGCTTATTACACTAAGTGTGCCTTTTTCGTTCAATGAATACGATGACAGCGAGTTCGAGCCAGCTTCAGTCACTAACAGGATACCTGATGAAAGAAAATAGCACCCAAGGGGTCGCATACCATAAGCGCTGTTAATAATTGGGCCTGTAACAGTCCCATCGCTATTAACGTTAAAAACACTCAGATGATTTGTAGTGAGTTCAGATACAACAATTTTGCTCCCATCTGGAGTAAATAAAACCTGTGCAGGCTGAGCATTTATTGTACTAAGAGTATGAGTGGATCCCGGAATGTGAGTAAGCTTTCCATTATCATCTACATGAAATCCAGAAATGTTGGAAGCAAATTTGTTTTCGGCAATACCAACATTGGAAACATAGATAAGATTTCCAAATACTCCAATGCTATTTGGCTGAGCACCTCCTGATGATTTTACATCCACAAGCACCAGCGCCCCGCTATCATTAACAAAAAAACTAGTGATACTATTACTGCCTGCATTCACTGCAAATAAGAAACGTCCATCATTTGATAAAGCTAATGCTCCCTGTGAAGTAAGTGGATCGATGCCATCATTTGCAGTTGAAGCAGAAACCTCCTTCGTACCAGTTCCTTTTCCATAAGTTGGATAGGCACCCGTAAATCTGAGTAATCCATTCATGTCTCTATTAAAGGCAATAACATAATTCATGGCCTCCATATTGGTCATAATGTAAACCATGCTTGAACGATGATGATTGTTTAAAATCCTAACTCACCTCCTTTTTTATTTTTATATGGATGACTTGCTAATTTAATTACGTTTTTATTATTAATAGTAAAAAGAAGCTCAACATTAAATGAATTCTAAAAAAGATTTTAGGGCTTTAAACGTATTGCCTATAAATACTATGTGAACGATTCAATTCTTGAAGATAAATGCAGCTGCATCATTTTACAACTTAGTACCTCTAGCTAGCAGGTTGGTAGAATATTTACTAGTCTTATCAGCTTTCATATACTAAACGGAAATATTAAGTGATAAAAAATTGGTGAAAAAGTTGAAAATCATTATTGAGGCGTCACATGAGTGCAATGAAACAGAAATCTCTATTAAATCGCTAAGCTTTGAAAGTATACTTTTATTATTTTGTCTTTTTAAACAATAAAAAAGAGCTTCAGCTTGATTAGTTTGTTGAAATTATTGAAAAAATTGATGATAGGGAAATATGGACAAGGCATTTAACTAAATAATTGTAATTTAAACTTTCCGATTCGCTGTGTGCAACAGAGCTATGGATATATAAATCCACCATTCACTGTCGTTTGATGATGCGGTTGTTTAGTATAGTGTCGGGAGAGCATCTTCTACGTCATCATTTTATTTTGAGTGTAAAACGTATCTAACATGATCAATCGATTTCAACTCGGTTCCGGTGAATTAAGAAAGTACTAAGGGATTATTATCCACATAATTATGTTATAACGGGATACGAACGCATCGGAAAGGGAGTTGAAATCATGTTGCTATTTAAAAATATAACAATCGATGGGTTAAATATCTTTTTTCGGGAAGCAGGATCTCCGAATCATCCAACCATTATTCTTCTTCACGGATTTCCTAGCTCTTCCTATATGTTCAGGGATTTGATTCCTCTTCTTTCAGACCGATTTCATGTCATCGCTCCAGATTACCCCGGATTTGGAAATAGTAGCATGCCTACTACAGAACAATTCAATTATACCTTCGAGAATTTATCCATTGTGATTGAAAAGCTAATCGATAGGCTCCATATTTCTCACTATATATTGTATGTCCATGATTATGGAGGACCGATCGGATTTAGGTTGGCTATTCGCAATCCGACCCGTATTCTTGGTTTTGTTATTCAGAATGCAGTGGCAGATGAGAAAGGACTTGGGAAACCATTTGATCTATTTAAAGAACTTTGGACGGACAGAAATCCTGCAACTGAAGCGGAATTTGCCAAGCTTATAACTTTTGATTTTACAAAAAGTCAATATTTAATTGGAGCATGTCACCCTTACCTGATTAGCCCAGATGGATATTCGATGGACCAATTTTTTCTGGATCGTCCCGCAAATAGCCAAATCCAGTTGGAACTAGGTTACGATTATCGAAAAAACGTAGAAGAATACCCAGTCTGGCAACAATACTTGCGAACTTATCAGCCTGCTACACTAGTAGTCTGGGGTATAAACGATTTTATCTTTACATTGGAAGGTGCCCTTGCCTTTAGCAGAGATTTAAACAATATCCAAACTTATTTTCTGTGCGGGGGGCATTTTGTACTTGAGGAACAAAGCCTACATGTTTCGGAGCTAATCAAGTGCTTCTTTGGGCAAATATTCTCTTAGTGATAAACGGTAATCAATAACAATTTGCCATGACGACAACCTTACCGTTATATCTCAATGCCGTTTTAATGAAGGAACTAGGTGATTGGTAGATTTAATTCTGAAAAAATTTTATGGTAAAGTGATATTTTCGTAATAGATGGTGAGAAATAAATACGCTTCATTTTGATCTTGATAATAAGCCTAACCGGACTGGTAGCTGTCCGGTTATTTTTTTGAATAAATCGAAACAGAACTTATTAATAATTAAACTAGTTTATCCTAGTGATGAACTACATACGATTGTTGAAGTTATCTACAAACAATGACAAAACGTTCAAAATGGAAGGGAGATTACTTTGTATTCACCTTTTAAAATGCCCAGAGCTACAAAATACGGAAATAACTATTGGGTACGCAATAGTTACAAAATAAAACGACCAGTAGAGTTTTATAGTCATCTTGAAAATGACCATCATTTATTTGTTATGTGTGATCCAGATATTGTTGACTTTTGTGAACAGCCATTAAAAATGGAATTTGAAGTGGATGGAGATATACGAACATCCATAATAGATATGTGGGTAAAATATCGAGATGGTCGTGAGGAATTTCGTGAAATAAAATACGAAAGTTTATTTTCCACACAAAAAAGAAAAGAGAAAAAAACTCTTTCTGGGGGTTCTGAATAATTATATACTAATCTAGTAGAATATCGATGTTGAATGATCTGGAAAGGTGTGTGAAAGATGAAGACTGTGTTTAAACTCGTCCTTATCACTTTATTGTTTTTTTCAACTAGTAATGTAACGTCCTTCATCCCAACTGTTAAAGCAGCGGATGAACCGTCTAGATTACTTGGCAAACTAACTACTTTTGGTGATTTTGGTGATAGTGAGCGTGAGCGTGAGCATTTCAACTCCGTCACCGTAACGGGAAATGATCATGTGGCGGTAGGGTATTCGGACTCAAACGAAGGTGAATTATTGGCTCTTAATAAAGGGTACTATGATGCCATCATCGTTAAATATGGTCCGAATGGGAACATCAAGTGGGCAAAAACGTTTGGTGGGAGTGATGGTGATGCATTTAATGGTGTCACAACAGCAGGAGATAGTACAGTAGCCGTTGGCTATGCTGCTTCAAATGATGGTGATATAACCCTAAAAGAGGGATTTGTCAATGCCGTCATCGTGAAATATGACACCGATGGGAAAGTCGTGTGGCAAAATGAACTAGGAAGTGTGAATAGTAACAATTCGTTTAACAGTGTCACTACAACAAGTGATGGTTTTATCGCAGCTGGCTATTCAAATAATGATGCCATTCTCGTCAAATATGACACTTACGGGAAACAAATTTGGCTTAAAAAATTTGGTGGTAGCGAATCTGATTTATTTAAAGCTGTGATCGCAACAAACGATGGCTTTCTCGCGGCAGGCGAAACGAATTCTGAAGATGGTGATGTGATAGGTCTGACCGAAGGATTTCCGACTGGATTCATCGTAAAATACGATGTAGACGGAAATGTTGTTTGGAAGAATTCGTATGGTGGTCGACGTTTTTCTTCATACAATTCAATGATAACAACAGATGATGGGGTTATCGTTGCAGGAAAAGGTTCGGATGATGCCCTGGTCATGAAATATGATCACAACGGAAACGTTTTGTGGAAGAAAACGTTTGGTGGTAGCGGGGTAGATGGTTTTAACGCCGTCACAACATCGAGTGATGGTTTTCTAGCAGTAGGTTCTTCATTCTCAGATGACCTTGATTTAGACCATCTGAATCATGACGGGGAAGATGCGCTAATGGTCCAATTTGATCGTGAAGGGAATGTCGTGTGGAAAAAAACCATCGGTGGCACGAAATATGATGAGTTCTATGGTGTCACAGTGAATGAACAAAGAGTAATAGCGGTTGGTTCTTCTGCTTCAGATGAAAACGCCATCCTACTTGATCTTCGTCCAGTGAATCAAATCCAACATCTAACACTTGATTACAGTGCAAGTTTTCGATTTGTCACTATCAATCCAGCAGACGCAAGTGAAACCTTTAATTGGACCAGTTCAGATACCTCGATCATCCCACTTTATTATGGTGGGGAAGTCGGTGTAGCAGGTTACGGTTCAGCGGTATTAGAAGGAACATCTACGAAAAATAATGAAGAGAAACTGACAATTCCGATCGTCGTGAATGAGTATGTCAAAGTCACACTACCTCAGGACAAACTGTATTTGACAATTGGCACAACAGGAAAGCTAACCGCAGAAGTTTCTCCTGCTGATGCGCCCAATCAACTCATCCATTGGACTTCGAGTAATCCTTCGGTTGCTACGGTCGATTCGAATGGAAATGTAAATGCAGTTGGTCGAGGAAAGGTTGCGGTGACAGCAACTTCAGAAGTTGGAGAGTATAAAGCGAAAGTGCTCGTTGTCGTTTCACTCCCTTATCATAAAGTGAGCTTCGATAGCAATGGGGGAACAGAAGTTTCAGATAGGTATTATGAAGAAGGTAGTCTCTTTGACCGACTAGATATACCGATGCCGAAGAAGGCTGGATATGTATTTGGTGGATGGTTTAAAGATGCAAACCTTACAAATCGATGGGATGAATGGAATGATCGGGTCGAATCAGATACGACACTCTATGCATGGTGGTACATTCGGTCGTACAGAGTGGATTTTTATCTATCCACCGGCAATCGAAGTAACACAATCTTTGTAGATGAAAACAACCTGATTCCGGAACCAACCACACCTAAACGAACAGGGTATACATTTGTTGGGTGGTTCAAAGAGGACGGCAAAACACAGTGGCATTTTTCAACCGATAAAATCACTAAAGGTATGGACTTATTTGCAAAATGGACAGTGAGTTCGTATACAGTTAGTTTTAACAGTATGGGCGGAAGTGCCATTAATTCAGAAACAACAAACTACAACACTACCATAATGGCGCCAACAGTACCAAAACGAACTGGGTATACATTTGGTGGTTGGTTCAAAGATTCAAGCGGTAAAACACCTTGGTATTTTACAAGTGATAAAGTCACAGCGAACACAACATTGTATGCGAAATGGAACATTAATCGATACACAGTGAATTTTAATAGTAATGGTGGTAGTAAAGTAAGTTCGAAAACAACAAACTACAATTCCACCATAACGGCGCCAACTGCACCAAAACGAACTGGGTATACATTTGGTGGGTGGTACAAAGAGTCAAGTTTTAAAACACCGTGGCGTTTTTCAAGTGATAAAGTCACTACGAATACAACACTTTATGCGAAATGGACAGTCACGCCACCAGCTGCACCAAAAAGTATCACTGTGACAAAATCCAATTCAACCAGTCTCAAAATCGCTTGGAGTAAGGTTTCGGGTGCTTCTGGTTATGAACTTTATCGAGCGAACAAGAGTAATGGCACCTATACGCTAATCAAATCAACAACGGCTTACCAGGTGACGAACTCGAATTTAAAAAGAGGGTCTACATATTACTACAAGGCGAGGACTTACAAAATAGTAGGAACGAAAAAAGTATATAGTGGGTGGTCCGTCATTCGCTCTGCGAAACTGTAAACATCACCAAAAGATAGAAAAATTTGTCAAGTTTTGAATATAGTGCTCAACCTTCGTGTTGAGCGCTTTTTTTGTTGGCTCTGTGGTATAATTAGAGTTGTTTATTTTAAATCTTCGGAAAAAGAGGATACATCTAGCCATTGAAATGAAAGCTATTTCATCAGTGTTTGGGGTAGTAGATATACAGCACTTATTAATGTTCTACATGATGTATGTTTTTAATAATTCAATTTATTACATTGAAGAAAAAGAGACAGTTGTAATATATAAACACGAAGGAAAAGAATTACATTTATTTGATATTTTAAGTAAAGACGAATTTGATCTAAATGAAATATTAAATCTGATTCTTAATAGTGATACTGAGTCGATTCATTTTCACTTTACACCAGATCACATCAATAGCTTTAAAACTGAATATATAAAACAAAGCGATGATACCTTATTTATGCGTCCTTTACTAAAGGAATTACCTAAACACTTTTACTTTCCAGTAACATCTCACGCATAAATAATTATTAATCTAAAAACAGGATTGACGAATCGTCGGTCTTGTTTTTTGGTGCATTGAATAAAGTTAAATATATATAATTGTTATTTTATTATCTTAAATAATGTTGTAGTTAAATAAGGTGAGAGTTTAGTTAGAATGGATAGTAAACAATATATTTTAATAAATAACAATAAACTCGAAGTGTTTTACATAGGGGATAAAGGGCCAATAAAGTTTGTGTTTTATTGGGGATAAAGACCACTTTTATATTGAAGAGAGATTCAGTTAATTAATGCAAAATCAAAACTTAATTTCAAACTTAATTCACAATGTAGATCACCGGTTTCAATATTCTAACGATGTTCTTCGTTCTATTGATGTATTAAAAGAAGTAATTGCAGAGATTGAACAATTTTCATTATCAGAAGAAAAGATTATAAACAATTAGTATAAAAAGCATTCGGAGGAAATAAGTAATTTGGAAAGGTTCAGCAGCGATTTGTATAAATGAAAAAAATGAAATTCTAATGGTGGCTCAAGAAAAACCAAATGAACCAGTACTATGGTCTGTTTCTTCTTGTGGAGTGAAAGTAAACGAAACTTTTGAAGATTGTTGTGTTCGAGAGGTCTTTGAAGAAACAGGATACATTGTTAAAGTCCTATCTAAGTTCAATGAAAGAAATACCACTACATATGGTGTAGATGTTCGCATAAAATATTTTGAAACCAAAATTATTGGGGGAGTGAAAACTTTGCAAGACCCAGATGGCTTAAATATTTGATATTTGTTGGAAGCCACTTTCACAAATCAATGATTTAAAGTTAATGTTTGAAGATGAACGAAAGATATTACTTAATTACATAAAAGCTAAGAACCATACATCTTAAACAACTTACTCTTGTATCAGTTGTACTTAATCTAAAAGGGGAATAAAGAATGGATACAACTGATTTACCGAAAGTCTACTTAAGAGAATTATCTCTTAATGATGTTTATGATTATGTTTATTTCTAGTTTACATAATATATATTATAGGAAGTTGAGGTAAAAACACTAAACTTCATCTCAATTCACAAGTATTCTTATAGTTTTGAGATGAAATGAAAAAATTTATATAAAATACATCATTAATTTAAATGATTGGTTTCAATTGATAATCACTAAAATTTCTTATTTATTTTAGTTAAATCATAAAAAAAATTCCATTATCAAATTATAAAAAATTTAATATGAAAATTTACAGTAATTAAGTTTATAAAAATCTTTAACAAACCAAATTAATTCAGTTCTAATTTCATACATTCATTATTTTTTCTACATACAACTTCATTTCATTAACTATTTATAGATCTAATTAATTTTTCAATTTCAACTACTAATTTGCTCTTCATCTCAAATATTCATTTTTCACTTGTGAATTTAATCACATGTATTTCTACACAGTTAAAAAAACATCACTTATTGTTTAGTGATGTTTTTTCATTGTTTATCGATCTGTTTCAGTATAGCTGATGCCAATAAATTTCTCAGTCCTCGTTTCGAATTCAACATTAACAAAAACGCCAAATTCTCTGCTTCCATTTTTTAATCGTAACCAAAGTTTGAACTTTTCGATTGAGTTGGTTGGTGATTTTTGTTCCCTACCTATATGCAAATAGTCTATTACATCCGCTTGTGGGTATTTTTGTATTGTTTTTTCTACTGCGATTTTTCCCCATTTTGCATATGGAGGATCATAAACATGTTGTTGTGCAGTAGCGATGTCTAGATTGCTGAAAATACAAAGTAAGAATGAGAAAATGAAAATGACTTTATATATTTTTTTCATATGCCCTCCTTTTTGCTTCTAACCTTACTATTTGACCACTCCACTCTATCTATCCGTGTAATGTTTGTGCAATTTATATCAGTTTTTACGCTTTTTGTTAATAAAAAGAAATTTTTTACAAATAGTAAACCTATATGTAAATGAAATAAGGAGGATTTATTTTGCAAAGAAAATTTTATTTAAAAACTGCACTGATAATTTTTTCTGTAATATGCATTTCACTGATCATGGTAAATTCATATTTGCCAAAAAAACAAGTTGATGCATTTAGTAGTCAAGTTCTAAGTCGTGGATCCACAGGTCAGGACGTTAAGGAGCTTCAAGAACGACTTATCTTTATTGGATTTCTAGACGATAAAGCTGACGGAGTTTTTGGTTGGAATACTTACTGGGCTCTGCGTAATTTCCAAAAGGAATTTGGTATGAAGGTTGATGGTATTGCGGGTACAAAATTAAAAGAAATGCTAACAAAAGCAACAAAAAATTATAAAGGTACTACTTCAAATAACACAGCAAATAATAACTCTAATTCAAACAATAACTCAAACAATAACTCAAATAATAACTCAAATAACAATAATAAACCAAATACAAGTAAACCAAATAATTCGGATTCAAAACCAAATGATAAACCGATTGCAAATGCGCCAAATGGTTATACAGATAACGATATAAAATTAATAGCAAATGCAGTATACGGAGAATCTCGTGGTGAGCCGTATATTGGTCAAGTTGCTGTGGCAGCAGTTATTTTAAACCGTTTAACGAACGCTTCTTTTCCTAACTCAATATCTGGTGTTATTTATCAACCAGGTGCGTTTACAGCAGTAGCAGACGGTCAAATCAATTTAACACCAAATGCTCAAGCTAAAAAAGCAGTAATTGATGCGATTAACGGTTGGGATCCGACAACAGGATGTATTTACTATTACAATCCTAAAACAGCAACAAATCAATGGATTCGTGGTCGCCCTATTATCATTACAATTGGCCAACATATATTCTGTAAATGAGGTGTAATTATGAAAGGTAGTTGGATCGTTGCTGGTGTATTAGGAGCCGCTTTAATCGGTTCAGGTTATTATGGATATACGCAACATCAGCAATTGAATGAAATGAATTTAAAAGCAGAAAATAATTACCAAAGAGCTTTCAACGAATTAACATTCGACATGGATTTATTACATGATAAAATCGGTACGACATTAGCAATGAATTCTAGGTCATCCCTCTCCCCTGCTTTAGCAGATGTGTGGAGAATTTCGATTCAATCAAAGTCAGATATCGCACAGCTTCCATTGAAATTTGTGCCTTTTGACAAAACGCAAGCCTTTTTAACTGGAGTTGGAAATTTTAGCTATAAAACAGCGGTTCGCGACTTAAATAAGGAACCTTTGACGGATAAGGAATTTACTTCACTAAAAAATATGTATTCAACTGCAGACAAAATTCAAGATGGATTACGTAATGTACAAACAAATATCATGAATAAAAACTTAAGTTGGATTGATGTTGGTCAAATGTCTGAAGAAAAAAAAGCACCTCGCGACAATAGTATCGTGGATGGATTTAAACATATTGAACAAGTAAAAGCAACAACTGATCAAGATTTTGGTCCTACTTTTACGAATGGTCAAGAAGCATCCAAAGGCTTAAGAAAACTTACTGGGAAAAAAATTGATCAAAATAAAGCAGAAAAAATCGCAAAAGATTTTGTTCCGCTTAAAAATGTCAGTAAAATTCAAGTCACGAGAAGTAATGGTAATAAATTTGAGCCTTTTTATGCGGTAACGATGAACCATTCTAACCCAACCGCTGATACTTATATGCAGATAACTCAAACTGCTGGTTTACCGATCTTTTTCATGACAAATCGACCAATTAGCAAACAGCAAATTAGTTTGGATGATGCAGTGAAAAAAGGGTTAAATTATTTGAATTCCAAAAACTATAAAAACATGGAATTATACGATAGTACCCAATATGATTCTGTAGGTGTACTACAATACGTAAAATCTGTAGATAACGTGCGTATTTATCCAGAAGCATTACAATTAAAAGTTGCATTAGATAACGGGCAAATTATCGGATTTAATGCTAAAAACTATATAACATCTAACCATGTACGTAAGATTCCAACGCCAAAGCTCACTTTAGAGCAAGCAAGAGCAAAACTTAATAAAAACGTAAAAGTTGAAGAAGAACGGTTAGCAATCATACTAAGTGATTTTAATAAAGAGATTCTTACTTATGAATTTTTAGGTACGTATAATCACGATACTTATGATATTTATATTAATGCAATGAATGGGAATGAAGAAAAAGTTAAAAAACTATAAGATAAAAATAGAAAAGCACAGGTTACAGACTCCCTGTGCTTTTTCTTATTAAATAAGATTTAAGTTAATTGCATTAATATATTTGGATCTTTAATTTTTTGATCTTGAGCTAATAACACGATTTTTGATAGGATTTCTGCTGTTTTAGGATCCTCATCAATAAACGGTAAAAAGACCTTTCCTCTATGCTGTGAATGTACTGGGATAATGTATAATGATCCTTTTGCATCCTTAAATGCGTTTCCACTTCCAAGATGTACGTTATACTCTCCAAGTTTACCTTTAATTTTTGCATGATTTTGAGAGAATTCTACATTCGTGACATTCATCAATCTTAGAGACTCATGAATAATCGCCTTTCTCATTTCGATAGTAGATAAACTAGCTTCAGGATCAACTCCTCCTACGTGAGCGATACTAACAACCAAATCAAGATCTCTCATTACTTCCGAGTAGATAATTTTAGGTATTTGTTCAATTGAAATATTTTCATCTGTTTTGCGATTAAAAAATTCAATTGTCTCTATAGTAGGTGCCTCAACATCTGAAGGTGAGAACCAATCCGCAACAGCAAAAAATCTTGCAATAATATTTTCTTTATAATAAACCTTTTGAAGCCCCTCTTCGTAGCTTGCCGTCCATAAACGACTCTTTAATAAAGAAACCGTTTTTCTTGGCTGAACTTGATGACCTGCATAACGTCTAGATACCTTTCCATTCGTTAATTCATCAATTGTAGGTAAATACAATTCTCTGAACACTTGTTTAAAAGGCTGAACAATCTTATGTTCAAAAATAAATCTCTGACATACACTCCACATTCCACTTTCATACAAATGAATAGGATGAGCAATTTTCAGAATATCAGAATCTGCCAGTTGGTATTCTTCCCCATTCGGACTAATCATTTTGTTATCTTCAAAAAATCCTAACTTATAATCATTCACAAATATAAGCTTGTTCAGTAATTGATTGACAATCAAATTGTTAGTCAAATTGTTCATTTCTTTAACAGTAAAAGTTGTTTCTGAAACCATAGAGCGTTCTAATTCTGTCTTCGCTCTTCTTAATTGTTCTTTAATTTCTTTCTTTACTTCATTTATTTTCAGAATATACTCATGCTTTTTATATTTTGCTGGAACAGATTTTATCATCTTATCTTTGTTTTGGATTGATAAGCTCACATTTTCCTTTTCATTAAATGTAAGCTTTACTATAAGATCATCAATCTGTTTCGGTTCAAAGTAGGTAATATATTCTTCAGCCTTTTTAGATTCTAAATCCCAAGTCATTCGAATCGTATCTGAAAACCCTGCGTTTCTAGCTAGATTTCCTAATGCAATTTCGACTATTTTTGCTTCAGAAGCTCTTCTTTGAGCTCCGAATTGCTTACTTTCCTTTAAGAATTGCTGGATTAATTCATAGCGACTTACTAAGTCTTTTGTATTTGAATCATCTAATGGAACTAAACTATAGCATAATAAATGTTCTTTATTTCTCTTATCTATAACTGATTTTTTCAGATTATCTAATTTTAACTTACCTAATACAGCATCTGCGAATAATTGTGATCTACGGTGATTTGACCCACCAGAAATATATTTAGCACAATCATAAAGAATTACAAAACGCTCTGATCCTAATTCTTCATACGCCTCATTAAACCAATTAAGATCAAATGCACCATCATTAAATTGAATTGGATCGATTGGAGAATATTGTGCTACAATAGCTGCTTTTTGGTCATCAAAATCTTCATTAATATGTGCATGGAAATACCAGGCAGCACTTTTTAAACCGCTCCAATTTAAATATTCAGAGACTAAATCAACCCATTGTGGTGCATACATTGCAGCTTCAAGTAAACGTTTATCTGAAATCTCTTTTCCTTTAAATAATTGAGTGAAAAGTTCGAGGTTATCATTTTTACTTGGATAACATCCTTTTAACAATGAACTGAACGATTCTTTTTTCGAAATTTCATTACCACCTGAGTAATAATAACCACGAACGAAACCTTCTTCTTCAAGTCTCTCAAGAATTTGAACAAAGTAATTTGCTCCTTCAAAATAATGAATTCCATCTGCAAAATTCGTTACATTCGTTGCTAAATCCCCACGTTCTAACTCAATCTCCAGCACTCTATTTAATACTTTAGTTACTACTGGCGTTATTTCTGGGTACTTCTTCATTAAATCACTATTTTCATGATAGACTTCTCTGAAGAACTTATTATGTTTTTTATCACATAAAATTCCTTTAAGTAGTTCATTTTCATCAATTACATTTAAAACAAAGGCACGTATTAAATCCTCTGGTGAGTGTTTAAATAAACGCTTATTACAGTAATGGTAAAGATAATTTTTATATTCAAAGTATTGTATAAATGATTGGTCGTCATAAATAGATTCTTCTAACCATTCAATTAACGATTCAGTCAAATAATCATAAATCTTTAGCCAATTAGTTCCATCAGGTATGAGTAAAGTAAATGACTTTAATTGATTTAGTAGATAATGAAACTTTTCTTCTTTTGGAATGTCTTCAAAATAAGCTTGAATAATACAGCTAATTTGTTCATGATACTGTTGTTCTTTAAACATTTTATTTACTTTCTTAAAGCTTGAAATAGGATAAAATGATGAAAGTAAGTCTTTCTGCCAGTCTTTTAATGGTGCCGTATTTTCTGCTTCAGTTAAATCATAGTTTCTATACCTATAATCCCAAGTGTTAAGTGTAGAAAAATAATATTTAATTAGATAGCTACTATTTAAATAAAACCATACTTCTACTATTTGATACGTATTTAGATGACTAGCATCTAAATATTCTTTCCAAACATCTGTTAATGGTAATTGGTCAATCCATTTCAAATTATCTTTTAAATTATAATGTCGGACCAATTCTAAATAACTACCTAATAAAACGGTATTTTTCTGTCCATCCCAATCTTCAATTTCAAATTCATAATCTCTATTTTCATGAATTAATTCAGATAGACCATTTAAAAATGAACCTATTTTATTTTCACTAAGAGTAAACCATTCTTGTTGCTTAAAGGGTTCTTCAATTTTAAGCTTATGTAATGATCTAATTTTAGTAGGATCGTATAAACCAAATCCATTTTTATCGTTCCATTCTTGTTTCGTTAATTTTTCAATTTGTAACCGCTCATTATCAGTTGGCTTCGTTATTAAAGTAAGTAATTCCTTATATTGTTCAAAGTTCGAGCTATGTAGCTTATTTTCTTTCGTTTGATTCACAATATCTAAAGCACCAAGTCGTTGCGGAGCTTTCTTACTACTAAGTAATCGTTTTAACGAATCCGTTAGTTGCTCTTCTTTAAGCTTTAAAAGTAAATGAATCGCTTCTTTTCGAATTAATGGTGTTTTAAGAGCAAGTAGTGACTCAATTCGAGGTATATCAGAGTCGTTTAATTTTAATTTTTTAATTTTTTTGATTGCCTCTTCTCTTATAATTACGCTTCTATCCGATAAAGCATTAAAAAGATATTCCTTTTGATCTTGATCATCATAATTCACAATAAAGTAATTTAAAAACTGTGATCTTGTATCAGTTGTCATATGTTTTTTGTAATCCATTAACTTAGTAATCCAATTATGATCTAGGTCATATGCCGTTAAATAAATTAAAATTTGTATGATTGTATCAGGTGAATAAGTTATTTCCATTTGTTTAAATGCGTTTGAACTTAATGCTTTATTTTCCTTTGGACCATTCTCCAACAGATTACAAAAATACATAAACTGTTTTTCTCGAACTTTTTTATCATTTAAAAGTGGTTCTTTGTAATATAAAAATTTATTTTCTTTCTCACTTAAATAGTTATATCGGGTCGAACAACTGTATGGATAATTAGTTATTGTCCATGCTTGCAATTCAAAATCCGATTGTTCTATATGATGATGTAAGAGTGAATAAACAAGCGATTCATTTTCTAATTGAGCAATGAAATAATGTGCAACGACTTTTTGATAATGCTCACCATTTGATAGGATATGTCTGATCTCATTGATCAAGTCAGTTTCCTCATATACGCCTTTTGCCCATAAAGAAATATACAATTTATCAACATTATTTTCTGAATGCCATTCATTACGGATTTCTTCATTCCTTAAAGCAATCGAAATATTGGTCATAAATTGATTGATAATTCTTTTGTTATTTGCTTCAAAATCAAGTCCCGTCCAAACGGCAATCGCTCTGACTATTGAACTGAAACGGGTTAAATTATTTTCAATGATAACCTGAAAAAGATAACTCATACCTTCAATAGTACCTTCGTCCATCGATTCAACAATGTTTTGTCTTAAGCCTTCTTGTAATCCCGCTGCTAATAGTAATTTCCCTAAAATTTCATAGCTTTCTGGCTTATGAGATTTAAACATCCCTTCAATCATCCATCTACTTAGTAAAGCAGTGTTATTTTCACCAAATATGATTTCGTTTAATGCATTTTTTATTTCTTCATTATCATGATCAAGTTCATAAGCAATGTAGTCACTTAATATTGAATGATAATAGTATTGATCTGTTAGTTCAGTTGTTGACGTTAGGATTGACGTTAAAGACACATCGTGCTGTTTCCATCGAATTAATGACATTGCTTTTCCGATGATTCTATTAGTATGTACTGCAAGATCTTTCGTTCGAAACGGCCGTCTTTGATAGCTATTTGCATATGGATAGTCAACAACATGATCGATGATATAAGTAATTACTTTTAATTCATCTTCACCTAATATGGCTTTAATGATTTCTCTAATTGGTTCAAAACGATCTTTAGTAGTTGAATCTTGACTATTTATTAATTCTTTTTTAATAGGATAAACATAATCATCATAGTAATAAGTATCTTTTTTAGCGCCATTAATCAGTAATCTAGCAATTCTTAACTGTGTACCATTAAATACGTCTAATTTTTCTTCTAATCTTTGAAAATATTCTTTATTTTGTTCCATATTAAAGTCCTTTCTACCACATACGGCCCGACAGCATTGTTAATTTTATAAATGCAATCTCATCATTTTCATTTAATTCTATGTTTTCTTGAAGACTTTCTATTTCTTTATCGTTTAAAAATACTTTAAACAGACCATCTTGAAATGCTTGTAAAGCATTTGCAATTGCTTCATTTAGATCAACGATCGTGTCATTATATTTTAAATCAAACCCAATCTTTCCAACTGTCGATTTCAAGTTTATTTCGTCTTCAGTTAAATATGGAAGAAACAGAAAATCAATTTCTTTTTGATTATATGTATTTACATTTATTGAAATTAGTTCTTTTACTAATTCTTCAAGATTTAAAGGTATATTATCAATTTCAAAAGGTTTTTTTTCTAAAAAGCCTTTTCGTCTAGATAAACTTTTTAACGTAATCACAATCTGCATCTGTATCTTCTCCTAAATGGTGATAACTTAATTTTAGACGATTATTCTAGAACTTGAAATCTATTAATTTTTAAAAGTAATGATGCAATCTTTTTAAAAACTATACGTGCTAATTATACAGAACTAAAAATTATATAAATATTCGGAATGAGATGGTGAAATAAGTTATATTAAATACTTAGATGATGCTGATTTTAAAAAAGCAATGAGTAAGTAAAGTACCTACTATAAAGAAAAGATCGTTTTACAAAAATGTGTAGAAATTTCAGCACTACAATTGTGGTGCTTTTTATTTTGCATAAATTACTTATAAATTTGGTTTTTTGCAGTATTTTTTTACAATCAAAAAAGAGCAGAATCATCGGCTCTTTTTTGGTTCGCTTTATAAAATTAAAATATCTTTAAATACTGAAGTACGACGATACTAACACCTAAAAAAACTACATAATAACCAAATATATTCAGCGATTGCTTTTTTAATAAGTTAATCATCCAACTGATAGCTAAATAACCGAATAATGCTGAAGCTAAAGTTCCGAGGAATAAAGGAAAAAACGCGATTTGTTCGGCATTTCCACCTAATAAGTCTTTCCCCTGAAAGACAATTCCACCTAAAATTGCAGGAGTTGATAATAAGAAGGAAAAATAAGCAGCGCTTTTTCGTTCCATGCCTTTGAATAAGGCTGCAGCAATCGTTAATCCTGAACGAGAAACAGCTGGGAAAATAGCAAGTGCTTGAAATGAACCGATGAATAAAGCATCGACCCATGTAAGCTCCTCCATTGTTTTCTTCCCTTTTCTCCTTTTATCTGCAATAAATAAAACTATTCCTGTAAAGATAAACTCCCAGCCAATTGTTTTCCCTGAAACGGAAATTTCATCGAAAAAATCTTTAAATAATAATCCAACAAAAACAGCGGGTAAAGTTCCTACAAATAATAATAATGTTAATTTTGAAAATGGTTTTTTAATTAAACTTTTCCATTCTTTACTGTAAAATACAAAAACAGCTAATAAAGTCCCAATATGCATTAAAGTATCTAATAATAGACCTGCTTCATCTAATCCAAATAAATGTCTACCAAGATACAAGTGGCCTGTACTACTAATCGGTAGAAATTCAGTTAGCCCTTGAATGATGCCTAAAATAATTGCTTCAAAACCAGACATAATCAATACTCCTTTCATTCAAATTAGTAAATTATATGCAAAAATCATTCAATTCTTGTCCAAATTAAAAAATAAAAAAGCATCTAATTATAGATGCTTTTTAGTTGGTAATAAATTACTTGATACTTCTTCTATTTGTTGAGCAGAAATATATTTTGTAGCAGCAAGTAGTTTTAATTCATTTACACCAGTACCGATCTCAAGCTTATGTAAAAATGAAATTAAGTCTTCAGATGGAATACATCCACCGAACCCTCCATTTGCTGTCACAAACCGCTGAACACCATAAGAGAGAGTCGTGAAAATATTCGAAATGGCACATCCAGAAGTATTATTAAATTGCATTGAACAACGCTCTTTCGGTATTTTCACTAGTAAATCTTCTAAAAACAACTTAACTTTATACGGTGTTGCCATGCCACCTGAATCAACAAATGCTACTTCATCCACTCCATCATCTACTAATAGTGTTGCTAATTCTATTGCTTTTTGATGACTAACATTTTCATATGGAGAACTAAATGTCGTCGATAGATAAACACGGGTCTTTTTTTCATAATCTTTCGTTACTGACGTCATCTTTTTTATATCATATAGTGATTGTTTTATAGAACATTTATTTACGTTTAAATTAACGGTTTCATTTGAAGCTATAAAAAAATTGATTTCATCTGCATCTACTACAAATGCTCTTGTTAGACTTCGCTTATTTGGAATTAAGACGCCGTATTTTAAGTTCTTATCTCTTTTTAACTTCAAAGCTAACTCAGTAGCTTCATTAAATTGTTGTTTATTTGCAGAATGCATTAAAGTAGTTACTTCAATGTGATTTAATCCACTATCAATTAGACGGCTAATCCATTGCAATTTTTGCTCAATCGATAATCGTGATCCATATTGAAAATTAATACGAGGTCCAATTTCATGAATAAATACAGACTGAGGTATGTTCAATATGATCGACTCCTATTCTACTTTAAATTTTTACAAATCTAGCTCTCATAATTGCCCTTGTAACATTTTATTGAATCGAAATCTATTTATGATAGATAACATAGAAACTATAAATAAAAAAAATCGCCGAATGGCGAGCTTTTAGGTGAAGATAGAGGGATAGTTGCACTTATGCTTAATTCTTAAAATTGGAAACTACGTCGATTGTTTCTTCTCCGCTGCCAATGTGCACTTTCTTAATGTATAAAAAACTCTTGATAAAAATATCAAGAGTTTTTTATTAGAAAATAGTTTTTTTAAAAAAAAGTGAAATTACCAGTTTTTGCATAAAAATGCAATTTTCATTTTATAAACCCTGGTATTTTTGGAAGAATATACATGAAAGTGGAAAGTTATACCTCTAAGTCTTCCCCTTCTTCAATTACATGGAATAATAGATGAACTAAATGATGAATTGAACTTGATGCATCTAATTCAACTTCTTCTTCTTCAGCTGTTTCATCAATAAATTCTAAATCATTTAAGTATAAAGCCATAAACTCATAGTAATCCTTCATTGCAAATGAATAGCAAGCAACTGGATCTTCATCTTCCTCATTATATTGCAGAACTAAATGCGATACATTCCCATCATTATCTTCGGAATCTAAAAATACGAAAAATCCGATATTTGTATCGATTTCAAATAAATGTCTAGTTCCGCCTTCTGTAGATTTATGGTACTCTTCATCATTCAGCTTTTGGATTAACATATTATCTACATTATCTTCTTTGTGAAACGTAACATTAAATGATTTCATTTTAAAACTCCTTTTATATGTATTAATAAACGCATGACTTCATTATGTAACATTCCCTATTTTATAGCAATTATTTCCATAATTAAAAAAATGAATAAAAGGAAAATCTACAATAAAAGGAGTGAGTTTGATGAGTAGAAATAATAAAATCTTAGTTCCTGAATCTAGAAAAGCAATGGACGCACTAAAAGCAAAAGTAATGAATACCTCTAACCCTGAAGATGCAAAGTTCGAAGCAGCTGAGGAAGTTGGTGTTCCTTTAACTAAAGGATATAATGGCAATCTATCGGCTCATCAAAATGGTAAAGTTGGCGGACGAATCGGTGGGAATATGGTGAAGGAATTAGTTAGGATGGCTCAGGAGAATTTGAATAAACAGTGAGCTGTATAGTGTAAATTGTTTAACGTGTTATGTTATCTAAATTGTAATCACTTGTGTTTTAAGAAAATAGATTAAATACTTATTAATCATCTACTTTCTCATTATGCAGGTGATTTTTTATTGTTAGGATTTTGACAGTTATTCATTCTACTAACAGTTTTGATACCGATTTGTACAATAAAAAAGGAGCATCTACAAGCAATTTACGAAAAAGTTAAAAATAACTAATTAAGGTAAATTACAATAGATGCCCAAAGAATTTAAGGGGTTTTAAGGTTTTCATGCCTTATTGATAAAATTGTGTTACAAATACATATTAGCATATAAGTTTGTGAAAGTATAAACAATATATCCAAAGTGTATACAAAAAATGTGGAAATTACAGACACATACACAAAGCCAAAGTGACTTTGATTTTATTTAAATTAAAAGCTATTAAATGTCGAATAACCCTCTATATGATTTATTTTCCTCAACCTCTTCACTAGCCAGTTTGCCCATATAAGATCATTTACAAATCTTGTAGAGAGGTCTATTTGTATATATTCTTCTACACCTAGAAGCAACTTGTCATAAACATCTTTAGTAAAAATAGATTTATCTAAGTACTTACTTAGCTTTCGGAGTTCCTCGTATTCTAAGTTATTCTCATCTTCTGGTACCTGAACTTTTGAAAATATATTTCCAAAATCTCTTTCTTTAAAACCGCTCTCTTTAAATAAATCATCAAACAAATTGGACATAGGTAACACCCCTTTATATTGTGTATCAACAGTTCAACTATGGAGTACATAGTAATATTGTATATTTTTTGTATACACTATTAAAGTGATAATTGTTACAACTTTTTGTAAACTTAATTATTGAAAATTAATCACTAAAATTGATCGAGCATTATGTAGTAACTAGATGATAAATTAGATTAGTAAACAATCATATCTTAATTAAGAATATTAAAGATAAATAGTTGACTTAAATACTGGAATTCCTAATTACTAATTCAGCAAATAGTAAATTAAGTATAAAAGAACTCCAAACTGCGATTGGATATGATAAATCGTATTGAAGACCGACTCCATAATAAAAAATCGATAATACTAAATGAATTGTTAAATTAGCAAATGTTAAAAAGAAGCTTCTTAATATCCAATTTCGATGTTGTGTAACTTGACCTTTTCGAATAAAACGGTAACTAGTTATTGTCGTCAATATCCAAATTGTATTTAAGAGTATGAATCCAGTAATACTCCACACACTTCCATTAGCATAAAACGATACGAAATAGCCTGGAATGATGTTAAATAGAATCACTCCTACGTATATTCGGCCATTCCACCGATGTATTACTAGCTGCTTTTTTCTAATCCTTTTTGAAAGTCCTATTGGACCTGAAATTAAAGCAATAATTGATAAGATAATATGCAATCGAATCATAATAATCCATAAGTTTAGACTCGGGAACTTTACCTCCTTAAACTTAAGGATTGATGTGAAATTTGGATCGACTATAAAATTTTTAGTAACTGTATGCATCATCCACATCAAAGCAAGAACCGATAAACTAATGACGATCCATCTTCTATTTTTCATTAGTTACTTCTCCTCAAATTGAAAGAGTGACCGTAAAAGTCGTTCCTTCACTTGGTATACTTGAGACAACTATTATCCCGTTGTGTAATTCGACGATTTTTTGGACAATCGATAATCCTAATCCGCTCCCTTTTTTCTGGCTATTTCGTGAGCGGTCGCTTTTATAAAATCGTTCAAAAATCCGTAGTTGTTCTTCTTCAGCTATACCGATTCCGTTGTCTGTTATTTTCACAACGATTTCTCTTTGTGTTTTTGTTAATTCAAGATGAATTTGTCCAGTTTTTTGTGTGAATTTAATTGCATTGTCGAGTAAATTCATCCAAACTTGACCTAGCAATTCTTCATTCCCAATGTATTGAACTTCTTCGAGTTGAACTGATAATTCAATGTCTTTTTGACTCCATTGGTATTCCATCGTTAGGACAACTTCTCTAATTTGCTGATCTAAGCGGAAATTCTGCTTCTTTATATCTGTATTCATTTCTTCTAACCATGAGAGCTTTTGCATATTTTTGCTTAAATTAGAAAGGCGATTGCTTTCTTTTTCGATAATATCGATATAATGATTCCGCTCTGCAGTTGTTAATTGAGGATTTTTTAGCATATGAGTAAATCCTTTTATGGCAGTGAGTGGAGACTGTATTTCATGCGAAACATTCGATATGAACTCTTGATTCAATTTTTCTCTTAATGTAAGCTCCTCTGCCATTTGATTAACATTTCTTGATAAAAATTGCATGGAATAACCTTTAATAGTCTTCTCATTTAGATGTGCTTCGTCAAATTCACCATTGCCAATTCTTTTCATACTTTCAACGATTGGCTGTAAGTATTGATCTCTTTTTGGTCGAAGAAAAATAAATAGTAAACTCATTACGATACTAGCAATTAAAAAACCAAGGATTCCGTTTATTGTTGATACAACCACATCTGATAATTTAATTCCCCATATTTTAAATAAATAAGACGTCAATGTATAAGGCAAATAGCCGACTAAGATACCGACAAATAGAAATGAAACTAACCCTAAAATAATATGCTTCCATAATTTTTTTCTCATTTTAATATCTCTAATCGATACCCAAGGCCACGAATTGTTTTAATTTGAAAGCAGGTTTGTTCTTTAAAACGTTCTCGAAGTCGATTAATATGAACATCTAATGTGCGATCATTACCAGCAAAGTGAATACCCCAAATAGAATCAATTAATTGTTCTCTCGTAAACGTTCGACCTGGTGCTTCTGCTAATTTATAAAGTAAATTAAATTCTTTTAGCGGCAAATCATAAGAATTCTTTCCAATTGTCAATTTAAAAGTGTTTTTATCCATCCAAAACTCACCTATTTGTACACTTTGAGATTGGTTAATTTGATATCTTCTAAGTAATGCTTTTAATCGGACTAATAGTTCAAGAGGTTCAAATGGCTTAACCATATAGTCATCTGCACCAAGATTAAATCCTTTTATCTTTTGAAGCGTTTCTCCTTTTGCTGTTAGCATTAAAATAGGGAAATCATATAACTTCCGGAACTCCTTACAAAGCTTCCAGCCGTCAACTTTCGGGAGCATAATATCAATAATTGCCAGATCAATCTCATGTTCTTCAGCAATTTCCAATGCTTCTTGTCCATCGGAAGCTTCTTTTACTAAAAAGAATTCCTGCTGTAAAAAGACGGAAACAAATTCTCGAATTGAAGCATCATCATCTACTACTAATATTGTCGTCATTATGTATTCACCTCACTTTATTAATGCTTTTAGTTCATAGAATATATGACTGTATTCCACAAATACCTTTTGGTTCATTCTCGTATTTCTTCGTATAGAACTCCTTTTTACAAGTAATCTGTTGGATGGCTTCTACTAATTGATTAACCTCAGCAAAGGTATTGTAAAAACTCAAACTAATTCGAACTAAACCAGGAGAAGGAATACTTGCATCTTTTCTTACTTCATCAATCATTTCATCACTAATTTGTAAGAGTTTTTGTACATAGGAATAGGCACAGAAAAAACCACTTCTGACTGAAATACCAAATTCTCTAGCTAAGATGTGTGCAAAATCTTGGTGATGTAACCCATCAATTGTAAACGAAAATACACTCACTTGTGGAAGATTATTGTTTAAAGCACAGAATAATTTTAAACCGTCAATTGTTAACAGTTGATCGATGGCATAATTGATTAATTGCTTCTCATATTCAATTATCATTTCCATATTATTTTGTTGCAATGTTCGAATAGCTGCATTTAAAGCGACAATTCCCATTACATTTGGTGTACCACCTTCAAATCTTTCAGGTGCCTTTTTCCATTGAACAAATGATTTTAAAGCAACTTGAGCCGTACCTCCTCCTTTTTGTAGCGGCTTTGCATCATTAAATTCTTCAATTGTTCCGATTAATACAGCAGTTCCAAACGGAGCATATAGTTTATGTCCTGTAAATGAAAGAAAGTCAATATTCTCCATTTCGTTCAGTCGCTTCATTTCAATCGATTCATGTGGAATGAATTGAGCAGCATCGATATGTATTTTCGCACCAAATTGATGGGTTAGATCAGCCACTTCATAAATCGGATTTATACAACCAGTGACATTTGATGCCCCTGTGATTGAGACTAGTGCAACTTGACCTTTTAATGCCTTAAGTTTTACTTTTAAATCTTCTAAACTGATTTGACCATCATGATTAACAGCAATGTATTCAACCTCAAAGTATTCCCGCCAAGGTAAGTCATTCGAAATATGTTCCATTTCTGATAGTAAAATATAACGTTTAGTAGTTGATTGATGCAATATATGAGAAAGTAGATTCATTGAATCCGTGCTATTTTTCGTGAAGATAACTGTATGTTGATCTGTTTTTCCACCGACAAAATTTAATACATTTAGACGCGTGCGTGCGATTATTTCCGTTGAACGAACTGATTTATACCCTTTTCCGCGTCCAACAGATGAATACCATGGTGCAAATTCTTGAATTGCTTTTAAAACACTTTTAAATGGTGGTGTAGTAGCGGCGTTATCAAAATAAATTCCCTTAATAGATCGACCATTCTCTAAAGGAATCTTTTCATCAACTCCGATAATTAAGTTTCTCAGTTTTTTTTGCTGTTTTAATAAGGTTGGATTTGTTGCTAAGTTTCTCATTATGCTCCTCTTTTCATCAAATTCTTTCGTTAGATTAAAGTGCGTATTACTTAAAACCATAGGAGCGGATTAATCTCTTTATCAGATTAACATTCGTGATTCCAAAAATAATTACTACTAATGCAATAAACGATACATAACCTATACCAAACGAAGGGTTTAGGAATGAAAATGGTAATGACAACAACAGTAAAAAGCCTAAAATTAAATGATATATTCTCTCCGAATCCCACTTGCTGCCAAACTGCTCAGATTCAATTTCACCTTTCCACTGCGCCATTCCACCTTTAAAGTTATATACCTTTTCATGTGATTGTGATAATCGCTCTGCAGATTTCCCCCCAGCTATACCCACATAACAAATAATCACTACTTCTTCTTCCGGCGAGACTTTTGGTAATGTCGACCACATTGGATAAGGGATATTAATTGATCCTTTTATGTGACCACGCTCAAAGCTTTTAGGTGATCGAATATCGATGATCTTTAAGTTTTCATTTTTATTTAGTTTTGCCTGTAACGCATGAAATGTTAAATTTGTATACATTATTTAGCCCCTTTATAATCACTAAAGTAGATAAAACAGATCTATTAAAAAAATAAACACCATTCTTCGTATAGAAATTATAATAGTCGACTTTTTTAAACTCAGTTTAAACAAAATTAAGCTTTTTTAGGATTTGAGGTATAGAAAACATATTGTTAATTCTTACCATCTCATTTAAATCCATCAACCTTGTAAAACAAGAAGTGGTTAGTTAGAATCGTGAATTGTTTATAATCATTATTTCGTAAGCATAATAGTAAATATAGAAATTTTTAGTCTATTCAATTTGTACATACATATATCTTTTGTAAAGATAATTATCATGTTCAACTTAATTTATGGTAGTTAAGTAAAGTTGGAGGTCAATATGAGCGCAAAAAAAATCACTGATTTAATGTCATTAGAAGAAGCGAGAGAATATACAAAACATAGAAAAAAAATAAATACTGCTAGGAACAAAAAAGAAGCTGAAGTTCACTTTTTAAAAGCAAAATCGTTACTAGAAAAAATAAATGAAAAAAAACAGTAATTTAAATATTTACTGTTTTTTTTATTCCTAATTTTTCTAATTGCATGTTAAAATAAAAAAAATGAAAGGTAACAGTTTATGGAAGAATTGGGAAAATACACTATTTGGATCGTCATTTCTATCATAATTGGAATGATAGGTGGATTTATCAACTCTCTTATGGGAGATGAAGGATTTTTACGACCTTATACATTTAAAGATAAGGATGAAAGAAGTAGGTATTCATTTGGTTCATGGCGAGAAATTATTTTAGGTGGAGCTGCAGGGATGATATCTGGACTCATTGCTAGTACAACAAATGTACCTTCAATTTGGACAACGATCTTGTATTCGTTTTTAGCTGGTATCAGCGGTAGTACCTACTTAGAAAAGATGGTAGAACGAAATTTGAATGCAGTAAAGCAAGACTACAATAAACAGTTAGATATAATAGAACATACTAAATTATCATTTGGAGGAGAAAACGATGCCGACGCCAACAATCAACAAAAATAAAGTAATGTTAGGCAGAGATGATGCTTTAACTTATCGCAAGTTACGACGAGATTTAGATAATGCTAGAACTCGTAGAGAAGCAGACGCTGTTTTCCAAAAGATTATGAAATTGATAAATAAAAACTAAAGTTTCGGTTTATACCGAAACTTTTTCATTTTAATATTTAAATTAATGACTCACTAACGGAGTATGTTCTACTAAGTAACAAGTAACTTCCTTTTCAGTGACTTGCAACTTGAGCGGTTAAAATAAGAATAATACTTGTTAGGATTAACGAACTGACGAAAATAGATTTTAGTTTTAGTATATTTTTGCAATTTACAATCTTTTTTTGTATTAATCTTCATCCTTTACATCTGGATCCTCGGGAATCGGTTCGTTATAATAATCTGCAATCATTTTCTTCGCTTTTTCCATTTGTTCCAAGTGATTGTTAAATTGCTCTTTATAAATTAAATATTGTTCACCATCGTGGACTACTCTTATTTTTTGATCTTGAATTAATTGCTTAATATACGATTCATCAAGATTTAAGTATTCCGCTGTTTCTTTAATTGTTAAATACATTTTGTTCTCCTTAACTAATAATAGTGAATTTATCATACCATAAATTTTGATGTAGATAAGAACTTAATGGAAATTGCTAAAGCCTCTATAATTCTACAACTATCTGTCTGTTTACATACAAAAATCAGTATTATAAAAAAAGAATAAATGAATGAGGTGTATCCCCTGTTCATCTATCCTTTTCATATATTCTTAAAAATCTGTTGGTGTACCTTGATGGAAATACATTTTCCACCTACCATCCTTAAATTTCCAAATGGAACTACGTAAGGAATATTGGTTTTTTAGTTCATTAAATATTCGGTAAGTAACTAGTGTAATATTGTCTGATAATAAATGAATTTCAAAATCGCTCATCTTCATTTTAACGATTCCAATGCCATCCACTAATTGATCATCCTTATATAAAACACTTCCCGAACTGCCGAATTCGAAAAATTCATCAGCTAGTAGTTTTTTTAGCTCAATTTGAGATGTACGAATTTCAGGTTTAAGTAAATTTTCTTCCAAAATGCGTAGATGATCTTTTAAAGAATTTAAACTTTCCATCGTTCATTCATCTCCTTGTTTTATAGTAATTTAAATTAGTATGCTTTACCCCAATAAACCATTACATCCGTTTTCTTTCCACAGCAGACACAAGTATCAGCAATTTGTTCTTGTTCAAATGGAATACATCTTGATGTTAATCCAACTTCTTCTTTAATTTGTTCTTCACAAGTTAAATCTTGGCACCACATTGCTCTATAAAAACCTTGTTTTTCTTCACTGATTTGTTTTAGCTCTTCCATTGAAGTAGCTTCATATGTTTTTTCTGTACGATTGTTTAATGCTTTTTCATATAGAGCTGATTGGATCTCTTCAAGTAATTTTGTAATATTTTCTTCTAATTCTTCTAAAGAAACAATCGTTTTTTCTCTTGTATCACGTCTAACTAAAACGGCTTGATTCTTTTCGATATCCTTTGGACCGATTTCTACGCGAACTGGAATACCTTTCATTTCATATTCGTTAAACTTCCAACCAGGCATTTTATCGGAAGTATCGATTTTCACTCGAGCAACTTTTGAAATACGATTTTTTAGTTCAGTAGCCTTTTCGATTACACCTTCTTTATGCTGAGCAATTGGAATAACCATTACTTGAGTTGGTGCTACTTTTGGAGGTAAAACTAATCCGCTGTTATCACCATGTACCATAATTAATGCTCCGATTACTCTTGTTGTCATTCCCCAAGAAGTTTGGTGTACATATTGTCTTTTTGAGTTTTTATCTGTGTATTGAATATCAAATGCTTTTGCAAAACCGTCTCCAAAGTTATGTGATGTACCACTTTGTAATGCTTTACCATCATGCATTAAACTTTCGATTGTGTAAGTAGCTTTTGCACCTGCAAATTTTTCTTTTTCTGTTTTTTGACCTTTAATAACAGGGATTGCTAAGAAGATTTCTAAGAAATTAGCGTAAACATTTAGCATTTGAATTGTTTCTGCTTGTGCTTCTTCAGCAGTTGCATGTGCTGTGTGACCTTCTTGCCATAAGAATTCAGTTGTTCTTAAAAATGGTCTAGTTGTTTTTTCCCAACGAACTACTGAACACCATTGGTTATATAGTTTTGGTAAGTCATTGTAGCTTTCAACTATTTTTGAAAAATGCTCACAAAAGAGAGTTTCTGAAGTTGGACGAATTGCTAAAGGTTCTGCTAACTCATCATGACCACCATGTGTAACCCAAGCAACTTCAGGCGCAAATCCTTCTACATGATCAGCTTCTTTTTGCAATAATGACTTAGGGATAAACATTGGCATATATACATTTTCATGATCTGTTTGTTTAAATTGATAATCTAATTCTTTTTGGATATTCTCCCATAATGCATAACCATAAGGTCTTAAAATCATGCATCCTTTAACACTTGAGTAATCTACTAGTTCTGCTTTTTTTACAATATCTGTATACCATTGTGCAAAATCAACATCCATATCTGTAATCGCTTCAACAAATTTTTTTGTACTCATTTTTTTCTACCCCTTAACTATTTTTTGAAAACAAAAAAACGCACGAGAATAATCTATAAGGGACCATTCTCGGCGTTACCACCCTAATTACTATATAGATCTATACGAAAATAAGCTGATGATAAACAAAAAACGCCATGAATGATCAAAAGGGACCATTCATGGCGTTACCACCCTACTTATTATGTAATAACTCTACATAATCTCTTAACATCTTTAACGGGAAAACCGCTGTAGCCTACTATTAGTTCGGTACAGAGACTCCAAGGCTGGTTTCAGTTTACTCACTTAGGAATTTGCACCAACCATTCCCTCTCTAAAAAGCTTATAAACTTACTATTCCTTTTCTAAGTCATTTATTAATTTAAAGTTATAATACGTGAACAAATTGTTTATGTCAATGTGTATTCTACCCATTTTTTAAAATTTCATACATTTCTTACTATATTGCTTCATTTTTTACTTCTTTTGTTCGTCTTTTAGGTAAAGGCACTTCAGATAATAGCATACCACCTACAATAAAAGTCCCACCGATAAGTGTTTGAATTGATAATGTTTCATTTGCAAAAAGTACGGCTGTAAATGCTGCAAAAACAGGTTCAAATATAAAAATTAATGCTGCTTTCGTTGAAGAAATATGTTGTTGAGCAAACATTTGAACCCAAAATGCGATACTCGTACAGAATACTGCTGTAACAATTACAGCAAAAATGAATGTCGGATTGACCCAAAGCTCCTTTGAAAATGAAACAGAAGTTTTTTCAAAGATTAGAGAGAAAATTGTACTGCTAATACCGACAGTTCCTAATTGAATCGTTGTAAAAGTAAGTGGGTCCATTTGCTTAGTATATTTTCCTGATAAAATAATATGAAATGCAAATGCAAAAGCACCAATAAGCGTTAGTACATCTCCAATATTGATTGAAAATGAATCACCTAATGTTAAAAAGCTTAATCCTAGTAATGCAATTAAGCATCCGATCACTGTAGACCAGGTTGACCGTTCCTTATAAACTAAATATAAGAGAACTGGTACTAATACAACACAAAGCCCTGTAATAAAACCTGATTTTGATGTAGTTGTGTACTTCAATCCAAATGTTTGTAGTAAATAGCCTAAAAACAAAATGAATCCAATACCACTAGTTCTAACGATTTGTTTGATCGTTATTTTAGTTTTTTGTTTTCTTTTAACTAAAAATGGTAAAAGGACTAAAGTTGCGAGGATAAATCGAAATGCATTAAATGCAAACGGTTCTACGTATGCAATCGCATTTTGGACTACTACAAAAGTTGTGCCCCAAAGTAATGTTACGATAATTAACGAGATAGTAGCTATTCTATCTATTCTCAAGGTTCTCTCATCCCCCCTCCATAAGATTGACCGTCTAAAATTGTAAGTAAAACGAAAAAAAAGATGTGAAATTCACACATCCAAGAACTTATTATTTTATTTGGCTCCACATTTAATTATATCCTTATTTTATCATAGTGTGTAAGTAATTTGTCTTATCACTTGAAAATATTCTATCTTATAATAATTTCAAAATTTTTTTTACAAAAACTTCCTTTCAATATCATTGACTCTAATTGGTCTCATCCATATACTTAAGTACAGAAAATAGAAAAAGGTGATTGGATTGGATTTTGAAATTACATATTTATCGTTTTACGTTGTAACGGTTGAGGGTAAAGGTGAACAAACTGATAAACGATATAAGCATTTTCAAACAATAGACGAATCAACGTTTGAAGAGAGTGCATTGAAAGGCTTTTTAGAAGGTGAACTTGAGCGAATTGTTAATCGAAAAGTTGAAAAACATCCAAAATCTGATTCTGTACCTACAAAGCTAGGTCACTTTATTGTTGAAGAAGGCTACGCTTTAGATTCAAATCCAAATTATAATTTATTCCAGCGTATACGTGGTGCTAAATCAATTGAAGAATTTAAAGCAGAAAATGAAACATTAGTGATTAATTACATTGAAACGAGTGCAGTTCGTGGTGGGGCATTTTTAGTCATTCAAGCGAAACTTAGAAAATATTTTGATGATCCGTTCTTATTTGTACTAAAATGTGATTTTGAACCAAAAGTTGCATCCATTTCAGATGAATCTACACTCATTAAAACAGTAGAAATGGCGATTACAACTAAAAACATGAAATCAATTCAATATCCTTATATGGAAGAATTGGGGATGATTTCAGAGAGTGAATTGAAAATACATCAAGCTTCTCATGCAAGGTATTTTGAGGACTTCTTAAAATTCGTTTCGTATTCTGAATCAATGCCAGAAATCGTGAAATCACAAGTTATGGAAATGGTTTACGATAAAATTGAAGATGTATTTGAAGAAGAAAGCGTAGAAAGACAACAATTCGAAGCGGCAATGGAAGTCTGGGCAGCAAGTCCTAAACGTGAAATTCAAGAGCATTTTACCCCAGATGAAGTAATCGAAGCAGCGGCACAAATTGTAGAACATACACCCGAAATTGAATTATCCTTTAAAGCAGATCACTTTTCTGTTAAAGGAATGCTAGCTGATTTTGGTGAAAATCTTCATATCGCAAAAGTTAATGGTCGGTACGTCGTTATTTTAGAAGCAGATACGTTACAATTTGAGAAGGGATTTTCTCCGATTGAATTTTTGAAACCAGATGAGTTAGAAGATGTAATTGAACGAATTGGACAGAAAGTGAATATTACAGGTTATTAAACAATAAGAACTCAAAAAATATTGAATGAAAAAGACAGCGGACTATTATTAGCCTGCTGTCTTTTCGAATGCAACAATATTTCGGACATCCATATGCCAAACCAATATGCCGTCTTTGTTTAACTATTCTTGATTGCACTTATTAGATGAAACGTGATTACAGTTTTATACACTTAATGAAGCCAAAATTGACATCGCGTAATTTAAATCAATATCTTTTTCTAAATGATTAGGGTTCCAAGGAATATAAATATGTGGCTCAATCCCTTTTCCAGACATCCCTTGCCCTTTATCAATACGTGAAAGACGCGAGGTTGGATACATTAGCTCAAATTCATTATTCCATTTCATAGTTGCTAAGTTTGTATAATCATTTAATCCTTTTGTAGGTCTCCCGATAACCGTTACCTTACTAGAATTCTTACAAATTTCTACGAAAGAGTCTCCTGAACTTCCACACATACAATCAGTTAAAACAACGATTTTATTAGGTTTTATTTTTCCATTGATAAACGTAGATGCAAATAACTCACCAAAATTAAATTCTACAAATCCCTTCCCGCTATTTCTTTCCCATTCATTTCTAAAGATGTTTAGAAATTTTAATGTTTGTTCATCTTGTGCACTTTCAATATCTTGATCAAGTTCAGCAAGCTGAAGCTTTGTGTTTGCATGAGTACAATTGAAAAGCATCTTTTCCTCAGAATCCGCTAGATTAATACCTTCTACTGGCAATATGTATGGAAGCAATGGGTAAAAACTTGCATCACTCCCACCATTATTTTTACGTACATCGATAATCCACTGTTCAGTCGATTCAAGTAATTGATGATTTTTGTTCATCATATTAATAATCGCTTGTGGATCCATAAAGTCTGTCATTGTCATTAGTAAAATATTCTCAGTTAGTGATTTAACTGAATAAACTGGGCTATAAGTTGAGTTTTCATAAAAGTTGAGTGAAAATAAGCTTTCATTCCCCTGTAAATCTACTACTTCTCCAAAATCATACATTGCAAGAATCGGAGTCCAGTTTTCACGTTCAGCGACTGATTCAAATAACAATCTTTTATGCTGATTTGCTAATTCAGTGATTGTAAATCCTTCTAAAGATTTGAAATACATTCCTCGTGTTAATTTATCTTCAGAACTAACCTCAGTTATATATAATTTATCTTCATATCGGCGTACTCGAAATCCTCGTTCTTTTAAAGCATTATTTTTTTTATTTAATTGTACAAAATAAATATGCTGATCTTTGAAATCCAATAAATAATCTTTCACAATTTCAGTAAATAATCCATTTTTAAGCTGTTTATGTATTTTTAAATCTCTTATTTTATGAAGAAAATAATCAGGTTGATCCCAACCCTCTTTGTCTTTAAAACCAGAATAATCATGATGCATAATTTGTACGATTTCTTTAAAAATTGATTCCAACAAAATCACCTCAGTATTAGTTTTCTTTTGATTACGTTCAAAAAACTTTACTTGATGAAATTCTATTTTTAAATACAATCACCTTTTTTTAATAGAAAAAACTTCCTATTAGCACAAAAAAAGACTGCCGAAGCAGCCTCTCTATTAATTGTCATTTATAAATTTGGACGGTTAGATGGCCATGAGCCTTGGAGTTTACGAAGTTGGATTATTTGTCCTGTGTGATATGCATCGTGCAAAAGGATATTTAGATATTGTTGCCAAATTGGTAGAGAAGGGCTTAGTTGATCCAATTCTCCTTCTTGAATGGACGATAAGGAAGATTGTAAAGCATCATGAACTTGCAGTGTTCGCTTCACTGTTTGTTGCCAAGCGTCTTCATCATTTGGTCCACCTTGAACAAAAGTATCATCATTATTTTGTAGCGCAACAAATGAGTTATCTTTATGTATGCGTGAAAGTAAGCGCTCTTTAAAGAATAGTAAATGATTTACATTTTCCCAAATCGTATTACTGGCCATTCCTTCTGGCTGCCAACATGCTTGTGCAGCGGTAAGGTTTTTTAAAGCATCTGATACTGGTGGGTACCATTCTTCATCATAAAACACTTGTTTGACTCCGTTTTGCAAAAGTTCTTTTTTACTCATTGTATTGCCTCCTTTTTTTCATCTCCAAAAATTTCAAAAAGGTGAAAATTTATATGGTATTTAATATGGAGAACAATTTCATGACATGTGATAATTTCCTCTAAGAAGTATCGTTTGTTTATGACAAATCAGCATGGAGACGGTGTTTTTTACAACTATTACACTGAAATAAATAGCCTTGTAAATCACCATCAATTTCTAGAGTGTTTTTAAATTCTAGAATAGATAAACCGTATTTCTTACTCAGACGGTTTATATCATGCTCTAATTCATTTTCTAAATGCTTAATTTCTTCCCAACCAACATAATCAATAATTGAACAGAAGTCTCCACAATGGCTTAGCCAATATTCTTGTTGCCATCCTATGTAACCAGGGTTTCGATAAATCAATTCATCTACATGTTCTTCATCATCAACTTCATCACATGATTCGATATCTTGAAATTCTCCATCGTATTTTTCTGCTGCTGAACCATCTGCTATACACCACGGACAGATTCCTTCAACTTCTTCTTCTGAGAAAAATGGTCCTTCATAAACAAAATTCTGTTTCTTTTTGCAAACTGGACAAATTGTTTCTTCTTCTATTATTACTCCTAACTTAAGTGGATTAGGATTATATTTGAAAATTGGTAGTTCCATTCATGTATCCGCCTATTCTATGTAATTTAACTATCCTAATTTTAACATGGTATCCAAATCTTTTAAAAATAGGAAATAGCCTTACGAAAATATTCTTTATTCTCGTAAGGCATATTATTTCATCGAGTCTATTTGATTGCTTTACTTACTTTTAATTTTTTCCCTTTGACAGTCGCATTCTCCATCGCTTGTAAAACAAGAGAACCCTTACCATTCAGAATATCAACATACGACATATTATCCATGATTGTAATAATGCCAATATCTTCAACTGTGACTCCAGGGATTTTTGCGATTGTTCCAACAAAATCAACAGCACGAATTTTCTTCTTTTTTCCTCCACTGAAGTGCAGTTTTAAAATATCTTGATTGATACGGGCTGTTTTATTATTTCTTACAACTCGTCGGCTATTAAGCTTTTCTTCAAATTTAGCTTTTCCATTAAGTACTTCCTGTTGAGTCGGTGCTTCTATAGTAGGTATTTCAAAGCCGATATACTTTTCAATTCCTTTAACGAATTTCCCTTCAAAAGGTGTTGAAAAAGTGATTGCTTTACCTTTATTCCCTGCACGACCAGTTCTCCCAGTTCGGTGTACATAACTCTCTTTTTCCATAGGAACGTCATAGTTGATCACTAATGTCACATTATCAATATCAATACCTCTAGCAGCTACATTAGTTGCTATAAGATAACGGAAATTCCCCATTTTGAAACCTTCCATAATAGCAAAACGGTCTTCTTGTTCCAGTCCTCCATGCAGTCTTTCACATGAATAGTTAGCTTGTTCCAATTGGCTGTATACAGCATCTACATTTTCTTTAGTTCTGCAAAAAATTAGACAACTTTCTGGATTTTCTACAACTGTAACATCTTTAAGTAGTGACATTTTTTCATCTTCTTTTACTTCGATTAAAAAATGCTCAATTGCATCTGCCGTTACGCCAGTTGATTCAATCTCAATTTGAATCGGGTCTTTCATATATGTATGGCAGAGATTTTCAACATCTTTTGGTAGTGTAGCAGAAAAAACCATCGTTACACGATTTTGTGGTAGTTGGCTAATGATTGCTTCGACTTCATCGATAAAACCTCTATTAAGCATCTCATCTGCTTCATCAATGATTAGATACTTTATTTGATCTGTTACAAGTGTTTCTCGATCAAGATGATCCAGGACCCGTCCAGGTGTACCAACTACTACATGAGTTTTTTGTTCCAATTCAACTTTTTGTTTAGTAAAAGGCTCTTTGCCATAAACCGCTACTGCTTTAATTCGTTTAAATCTCCCAATATTCGTAATATCTTCACGTACTTGAGCCGCAAGCTCCCTAGTTGGAGTAAGAATTAAGGCCTGAGGTCTTTTTTCCTCCCACTCTAACATTTCACAAACAGGAATACTAAAAGCAGCTGTTTTTCCGCTACCTGTTTGAGATTTTACAATAAGGTCTTGTTTTTCTAATGCTAACGGAATAACCTTACTCTGAACTTCAGTTGGCGTTTTGTATTTTAAAACAGCTAGTGCTCTTTTAATTTCCTCGCTTACATGATAATCATCAAAACTTGTTTTATTCATTTCTTAACCTCTTTTTTTGTTATTTCGATCTATGTATAGAATTCTCTGGAAAAAAAATCATATGCATTATCTAAATATAGTTCATTAAATGAAAAGTGCAATACAAATCGACTATTTTATTTTGAAATTATTTGTTTTTGTTAACTATGCATATATAAGTATGCCTCTTAAAAAGAGTGAATCATAATAAAAAGTTCAATGACATTATAAATAAAGAGGACTCTTATATATGTAAAAAAATAGATTCTTGGATATAAAATAAACCGCCTTCGTTATTTTTTAAATGTACTTTTTGTAATAAATGGAAGACCAAAACCAAATGGTATTGTCATCAAAACATTAAGTAATGAAGTCTCAAAATACTCTTTTGTATGATTTATTTATGTAAAAATTATAATTGTGATACGTTGGTTTAATAATAACGGAAATTCTTACAACAATAAAAAATGAGCCACAAAAGTAGCTCATGACAAAGTGTATTTTCATAGCTGAATTTATACCAAATAATAATATCTAATCTTTTGAACTCCGTTTAATTTTTAACGAAACTACATCGCAGCCAAAGTCAGAACACCTTTACATACCTTATTCCACTTATCACTTAATAGCTTAATACATTGACTAGCTCTTTGGTTATGCTGTTTCCTCACGTTAACTCTTAACTTTCCTTTATAAATCTCTTAACTTCTCTTGAAGATTTTAGTATAACTACATCTTTACCACCTGATACTTTTTGAAGTCTATTCAATATTAATGGTTTCTTTGTCTTCGGATAAAACCAGATCCATTTCAAAAATTGTAAATCAAATTTCTCTTCGCAACCTTCTCTCATATCCGGTCTTGTTTTGTTTTTATATTGAATGAATCTTTTCAATGCTCGATAAATGCAAACTAATCTTGGCATATCTAGAAAAATAATTGTATCAGCTGCACTTATTCTTAAGTCCATCGTGCCTCCATAATTACCGTCTATGATCCATTCTTCTTTTTTAATTAGTTCATTTTGTATTTTAATCTGGTCCATTTTCGGTACTACTTCCCAATTTGGTTTCCATAGTAAAGAGTCTAAATGAAAAACATTTATGCTTAACTTTTTTCCTAATTGTCTAGCAAAAGTAGATTTTCCCGCGCCGCCTGAACCAATGATGACGATTTTCCTCATGAATGTCCTCCCTGTTAACATTTAAAGTTGATTAATCTAATCTCGGTTTCTTTTGACATTAAAATTTTATCATTTCTATTATTGGCATGATATAGCTATGTACTAGTTTTCTATTTCAAGATAATATATGTTAACTTAAAAATAAAATAGGTTGACATATATTTTAAGATTCATTAATATGATAGTTGTTATCAGAAAATTAATAATAGGAGAACTAACAATGAAGATTAAAGAAATTACATTTGTAGCAATGTTTGCAGCAGTTATGGGAGTCCTTGGACAAGTGCCTCCAATTATGTTATCCTTTACACCAGTTCCTATTACATTACAAACACTAGGCGTTATTCTTACTGGTGGAGTGTTAGGAGCAAGATTAGGTGCACTTAGCCAAACAGTATTTTTATTACTTGTAGCCGTTGGTATGCCCCTTTTATCAGGTGGACGCGGTGGATTAAGTGTATTTGCAGGACCAAGTGTTGGCTATTTGATTTCTTGGCCAATTACAGCTTTTGTTCTTGGTTATTTATTATCTCGTTTTAAAACGTTAAAATTAAAACATGTTCTACTCATTAATTTAACGGTTGGAATTCTATTAATCTATTTAATCGGTATTCCGATACAAGCTGTCATTATGGGTATTCCTGTAGCTACTGCTGTTAAACTAAGTTTAGTTTACATACCTGGAGATGTTTTAAAAGCGATCCTTGCTTCAATTTTAGTATTCAAACTTAGACAACATCCAGTATTTTCACGTTCATTGACAACAAATTATTCAAACCAATCATCAAAAAATATGTAAATTATTCGGGACACACTACTGTGTCTCTTTTTTATAGAGGTGAATTAATAATGGCAAATATTACAGAAACCTATAAGAAATACGCTACATTATCGCCTGACAAAATTGCGATACATACTAGTAATCAACAAATCAGTTATAAAAAATGGAATTTATTAATCAACCAAACTGCTAATTGGCTTCATGGTCAATTAAATACGAAAACGATTGGAATCCTTTTACCAAATGGGATTCCCTTCTTACAAATGTTTGCAGGTGCTTGTAAAGCAGGATGGATTGCTGTTCCATTTGATATGAAATGGAATTTAGCAGATTTAGAAAAAAGAGTAAAGCTTTCTAAACCTTCAATCATTGTTACATCTAAAGAGATTTATGCTAAGTTTCATTCGATCATTCCTAATATGAAGGTATTGGATGAATGCTTACAAGAAATCGCAAATTTTAATACTTTTTCTTCTATTGAGCTAGAAGAGGATTTACCTTTCTATGTGGGATTTACTTCTGGAACGACTGGGAGTCCAAAAGCGTTTATGCGCTCTCAAAATTCATGGGTTGCTAGTTTTGATTGTAATCGCTTTGACTTTGGACTTGATGAATCTGATGTAACGCTTATACCTGGGGCTTTAATTCATTCACACTTTCTTTATGGTGCTGTTAGTAGTTTATATTTGGGTGGAACAGTTTTTCTATTAGAAAAGTTTTCAGCAATTAATTTACTTTCAATGATGAATGATTTACCTATTTCTACTATATACGTTGTTCCGACAATGATTGAAGCGTTAGTTAGAGAAGGAATTCAAGTTAATAAAGCAATGAAAATTCTTTCATCAGGTGCAAAATGGACTGAAAAATCTAAAATAGAGTTCTGTCAATTGTTTCCGGGGATGTCGATATTTGAATTTTTTGGTGCTAGTGAATTAAGCTTCATAACTGTTTTATCTGATTTTGATGGAGTGTTGAAAGCAAAAACGGTTGGAAAACCTTGCTATGGTGTGGAAATAGAAATTCGTCGACAAAACCAAGAGCTCGCAAAAACAAATGAAACCGGAAAAATATATGTGAGAAGTAAATATTTAATCAATGGGTACTTTGAAGAAAATGAAAATATAGTTCAATCAATTCAGGACGAAGATGGCTGGGCTACTGTTCATGATATGGGCTTTATTGATGAAGATGGTTTTTTAACAATTAACGGACGAGAAAAAAATATGATTTTATATGGTGGTATTAATATTTTTCCAGAAGAGATTGAAAAAGTCATTTCTCTTCATCCTGAGGTTGAAGAAATTGCTGTTATTGGACTTTCAGATCCATATTGGGGGCAAATTGTGGCTGCTGTCATTAAAGGGAAATGTAATTCTTTTGAGTTGAAGAAGTTTTGTAAGACTTATTTATCTTCTTATAAAATCCCACGAAAATGGTTTTTTAAAGATGAAATGCCTTATACAACTAGCGGAAAAATTGCACGTGCTGAATTAATTAAACAAATAGAAATGCAGGTGACTAAAAATTAATAGAGCAGTAATTGTCAAAGCAAAACGAACACCTATTGGAAAAATTGGTGGGATATTACAAGAATATCAACCTCACGAGCTTGCCGCTCCATTACTTAAGCATCTGGCAAAAGGATTGGAAGAGAAGATTAATGACATTATTTTAGGAAATGTAGTCGGTCCGGGTGGAAATGTCGCTAGAGTTTCTGCATTAGAAGCTGCTCTCCCCCTTTCTGTTCCAGGTATGACTATTGATCGTCAATGTAGTGCCGGGTTAGAAGCAATTCGGATGGCTTGTTACTTAATTCAAGGTGGCGCTGGAAATTGCTATATTGCTGGAGGTGTTGAAAGCACTAGCAACTCTCCTTTCCCTTCTAGGGCAAGATTCGCTCCTGATAAAATTGGTGATCCCGATATGGGTTTAGCAGCGGAAAATGTGGCTGAAAAATTCTGTATTTCAAAGGAAACTCAAGATCAATATGCTCTATTAAGTTATACACGAAGTTGGGAATCTTACAAAAAAAAATTCTTTACTGATGAGATTCTTCCAGTTGGTGGACATACTCAAGATGAAGTATTTTTCAAAGAAAGAAAAATGAAAGACTTACTTCATAGAGCAAAGCCTGTGTTTAAAAAGAACGGTACCGTGACAGCTGCTAACAGTTGCGGAATACATGATGGTGCGGCCGCAGTTTTAATAATGGAAGAAAATGAAGCAATTAACTGTGGATTAAAGCCTATTTTACGCTTTAAAGATAGCGAAGTCTCTGGTATTCACCCTAATTATCCCGGTGCTGCGCCTATTCCAGCAATTCAGGGTTTGTTAAATAGAAATAATTTAACAATTGCAGATATTGATTTAATTGAAATAAATGAAGCTTTTGCTTCAAAAATTATTGCCTGCTCTAATGAACTATCCATACCATTTGACAAGTTAAATATTTGTGGGGGTGCATTATCAATCGGACACCCTTACGGAGCTTCTGGAAGTATCATGATCACTAGACTTTTCTATGAAGTACAACGTAGAAAGAATTTAGAAACTAACTATGTATTGGCAGGCATTGGAAGTGGCGGAGGAATCGGAATCGCTGTTTTATTCGAAGTAGTGAATTAAAATGATCATACATACTAGATTTTAAAATTGAGAGGTAAACTAAATGAAAGTAATTGGTTCAATTGACACTCTTACACGATGCAAACATTACCACACTGAAAAAGATATTATTGCCATTAAATTCAAATGTTGTGACACATATTACGGATGTTATTTTTGTCATGAGGAAAATGTAAACCATCAACATATAGTCTGGCATAAAAACGAATGGGAAACAAAAGCAATCTTTTGTGGAGGTTGCCATGAGGAATTAACCATTCAAAAGTATCAAGATTGTAACTACAAATGTCCTAAATGTCATGCTGATTTTAATCCAGGATGTAAAAATCATTATCATTTGTATTTTGAATGAGATTTATAATAAATCGTACTATTAAATTTGAGGAAGAGCTGTTTAATTCAGCTCCTTTTTTTATTTATTTCCCGTGTGACACGGATGATTCGTTGTATTTAGTTAAAATTTTATTGATAAAATTACTTTTACCTGCAGTATATTCTGAGCGGTCTTTTGTATTTTTTGCTAGCTCTTTCTTTAACTGTTCATACTCAATAATAGCCCCCGCATTACATCTAAGGTAATTTCGAAATGAAATATGTTTTTTTAATTCCTCGCTGTCTTTATGACAAACATATAGATGATGTTCCATCCAATTCGTATTTTTCCCATCCCAAGGTACAGAACAGTTCATTCTACCGAAGGCTTCTCTACCTTTATAGCTCCAATTTTCTTGGTGTATATAGCCTATTCCTTCAAGTTTTTTTATCACTTTAGGGAAATTACTATAGTCTGCTATGACAACATCAATATCTAGGATTGGTTTTGCTGCAAGCCCCTTAACTGAAGTACTACCAACATGTTCTATATCATTAATTAGTGACTCTAGGCAACTATTTAAAACTTGCTTTAAGGCTGAAAAATTTTTTGGCCATTGCTCATTATATTCTTGTATTTCAATTCTGGAGTGATTTATTTTTGGAAGATCAAAATCCATGCTTCCACCTCATTCGAATAAAATTATATTTATTATCATAAAAAAAGGAAGCCAGCTCTGACCTCCTTTGTTAGCATTAAATAAAAATTTTGTTCTTGCTCATATTATTCTTGAGTTTGAAGTGCTACTCTAACTCCTAATCCAATATAGACTAGACCAATCGTTTTTCCCATCCATTTTGAGCTATTGCTATTTTTATTAAAAAATTTATTCCCAATTAAACTTGATAAAAGCACTAGTGAAGTTGTGTACAAGATACTTAGTATCACAAATGTCATCCCAAGGGTTAATAGCTGAATAAATACTGAATGACCATTATGTTGTACAAATTGAGGTAATAGAGCTAAGAAAAACAATGCAGTTTTAGGATTTAAAACTTCAATTAACACAGCTTGTCGAAAAGATAGTTTAGTATTTATTTCTTTTTGAACTTTAGCTTTTTCACTTTTTTTAGTTTTTCTAATTAATGCCGTGATCCCCAAATAAAATAAATAAGCCGCTCCTAAATATTTAACTACCTCAAAAGCAAAGGCAGATGTCATTAATATTGCAGAAAGTCCAAAGACTGATGCACAAGTATGTATTAAATCACCTACAGCAATACCTAAACCTGTTAAAATTCCGTTCCATTTGCCGCCTTTCATCGTTTGTGATAATGTCAACAAAACAGCTGGACCTGGTATTAAAAATAATGTTAAAACAACTAAAATGAATGAAATCATAATGATAATCCCCTTTCGCTTATATTTTTAAACTTATTATATAACATTATTTTCTAGTAAAAACCGAAACTAGCATAAATTATTAAGTATTTATGTCCTTACTGTAATATCATTTTTCCAAATTCGCAAGTTTTCAGAAAGAATGTTATTACATGGATGTACCGTATGAATTAAGTGTCGGACGAAATAGCAAGAGAAAGAGAGTAGTAGAAGATCGCATACTCGTTAAGATGAGGAAGCATTTAGATTTTCTTTTAAAAAACGAAGGATGGGATATGATTCACATCATACATGAATTATCTTCTTATGAAATCACTTTCATGGGATGATACTGTCACCTGGACCGAACTATTAGGACTAAAGACTGCATCGTTCTTATATAAAGGTGAATTTAATGAAAAAGCGATAAAAGCTTGTTATACGAAGAAGTCTATTTTAGGTGGAGAACAAGAAGGATATGTTATACGAAAACTGATGGATTTGAGTATAAAGAGTTTAAACACTAAGTGGCTATATTTGTTCGAGAAAATCATGTGCAGACTGATGAACATTAGATGATTAATCCAATTAAATCAAATCAACTAAAGCATGAATAAAAGCGGTTAAATTTTTTAATTACTTGCTTTATAATTTAAAACGAAAGGAATGAGAACAATGTAATTTATTCTGTGGATTTAAAGATAACTAGATATAATTTTAAGTCATTTATTGAAATGGCACATAGCTTAACCAATAAAATTCGTCTGCATCATCAATATTTACCCACTCCGAACAAGACCTTATCGTCTATCTCACTAATTAACCATTCTTTCCCAAGACTTCTATAAAAACTCATGAATTATTTTGTTAAAATACTATCAAACTATTTATTCCTTTAATGCAAAAAAAGACCGCCGAAGCAGTCATTTAATTTTAAAAAAAGCACAAATACTTAAAAGATTACTTTGTTATTGTTGTCTTGAATAGTAACCTTTTCCACTTCTTTCACTTTCTTTAAGAAATAAACTTTTTTATTTTCTTCAATATTTCTAACAATTTTTTTGCCTTTATTATCTATAATAACTAATTTATATCCCTGCTTTAATAAAGATGGTTTATCAACAACTACTCCTGCAAAATTATGTTGTTCGTCCATTTCACTAAATGAAGTTACAGTATTATCTGAATTTAAAGAGGTAATAGACGAGCCACCCTCGTGAATTTTCCCAAATATTTTTGATAATTCATAGTATCCATAATCTTTGTCATTTTCATAGAATATGACTGTTTTATTTTTAAAATGTTCAATTTCCGGTGAATGTAAATTATGTTTAACAGCGTACTCCTTAGCTTCTTTAGTTGATAAATCTGAAATACAAAATTCATTAAATAGATTAAAACCTATAGATGTTATCAATAAAACTGCTATATAAATAAATAGTCTTTGAGTGCGTTGCTTTTCTTTTAAAACAGACTTTAAGACAAACATTATTAAAATTATAATTGCTAATACAATAAACGTATTTATTAAATTAAAATTATTCATTTTTCCTCCAAAAGATTTACTTTAAAAAGATTTAGTTTCATCTTAATTAAACGTCCTTAATAAACATGTTTCTCGATAATTTTGTTTTAATTCATAAATAGCTCTTGTAATAGTTCAGTTGTCTTTGAATTGATTTTATAAACCTTTCCACCTTGTCTTAATACTAAATTTTGGTTGTAGTTTATAGCAAACTCTTCTTTTTTACCGCTTTCATTAATAAACCATAAATTTAAATCTGTTTTTGGTGTTTCGTTTTGTTCCTTTTGAGCTTTTTTTGAGGCGAAGCCTTTTACAATTTCTTGAATTTGATCACGATTTTTATCTGAGCTATAAATGATCGTATTGACATTAGAAACTGCGACTATTGCAACTGTTTTAGGATCCTTACTTTCTGTATTTGTGTTCAATGAACAACCAAATAATACAAATGTAAAACATAATATCATTAGAATTTTCTTCATAGTCCCTCCTTTTTTTAATTATTCTCTAACATAATTCCATCAAAGTTAAGCGACATCCTTCCATTCGAATAAAAATGAATCTTTTGGTAGATATTTTCCAGTTATGTAAAGAAAAGGAACTATTATAGTAAATTTTACAAATTTTATATGTTTTCACATAGTCGTCATCCAATTTTAGTTAAAAATAGCTCTGTTATATTTAATTATTGATATTTCGAACTAAAAAAAGGCTATCTAATTAGACAACCTTTAGAAATTGTTATGTAACTAAAAAACGGAAATTAAAACTCTATATAAAATGGATGCATGTTTTCTTTCAAACAATATTCAATTCTTTGTTTGAAATTTTTCCAAGTTACCATCGCTAAAGCTTCCTCAATAGGAAAATATCCAACTTTCAAACTTTCTGGAGAAGTTGTTAACTTTCCCCCGATTGGTTTAGCTAAAAACAAAGTATTACAAATTGAACTACTAACATTTTGAAATACACCACAAAATTTCACAACTTCAATATCAATTCCGCTTTCTTCTTTTGTTTCCCTAATTGCCGCTTCTTTCAATGATTCGCCTTCTTCAACTTGCCCACCTGGCATTTCCCAACCTCTACGTGGGCCCTTAATTAATAATATTTCATTATGTTCGTTAATGACTATTGTCGCAGCTGAAATAATATGTTTTGGCGGCAAAGAAATATTTTCTGTATTTTTTTCCTTAGATATCAAAAGAATTCCCCTTTCTACTTCTAACTCTTAAATATTACTTTTGATCTATTCTATTTATACTTAAAAGGCTCCTTCTTATTAAACTCTTTTGCCATATTTTTGAATAAAAAAGGAGCTGACAGTGCAATTCTTGTTGTTTAGTAGGAAAATGTACAATTTCCTATATAAAAAAACTGCCGATTGATTCTCGACAGTCTAATAATTAAGTATAAAATTTCTATTAAATCTTGTTACGATGTAGGTTCAACTTTTGTTGCTATGTAACCTGTGCCGTTCCATTGCAGATACACACGATATTTTTGAGAGCCTTTTTCTTTTGAAGATACAGTACCAACAGAGCCACCTTTATTGCTTTTGTCGCTACCTAAAAACCATACTGTCATATTACTTCGATCTAGTCCAGTAGCAGTAGCGATTGTTTGAAGCATGTTCTGCCAATCTTGTGAACTTGAATCATAACTTGTAACATGCTGTCCTCCTGTTTGCTCAGGAGTTTCCGGTGTAACACCTGTTTGTTCAGGCGTTTCTGGTGCGATTGTATCCGAGCTATCTTCAGTAGATGATGTATTATCACTAGACTCATCCGTTTGAGTTTGGTCTTGTGAAGAATTATCATCTGAACTCGTATCCTCTTCTTGTTTATCGTTCTTTATGTTGTTATCCGATTGTTTTCCAGCTGAAGCATAATCGTCTATTAGAGGTGATGGCTTTTTATTTCCAGACGATAAAATCGAATTTGAAACAAATGCAATTACAATAATAACAACTGCAATTGATCCACTTAAAATAAATAATTTGGTTTTTCTTTTTTTTGCTCTAAACGTTGCTCTAGAATTACCTTGTAATTTTTTCAATCTACCACTCTCCAAATCTGAGAATGTTAACATTCTATCACGAGTGGGTTAAAACTTGAAGTATTTTCTTAAAAAATTAACCATTTCGTAATAAATTTGATAAGGATCATCTTAATTTGCAGTAACATTTTAATTAATGTAATTTGTAATGCACGAAGTTGTCAATTTATTTTAAATGTTCAATCCAACTATCAACAGTTTGAACTTCTGCTTGGCGTGGAAATATTTTTTCAATGAGCACTCTATGAACCTCAGGATCAGAATCAATACACGCGTCGGAAAGCACAGTAATTGAAAAGTCCTTATCTGCCGCTTCTCTTAAAGTCGATAGTACGACGCCACTTGTCGAAATACCACTAAGGACAATTGAATCAATTTGTTGTGAACGTAATATAACTTCTAGATTACTACCAGTGAACGCACTAACGCGATATTTTGTAATAACTGGTTCTCCTTGAATTGGTTCGACAGATTCGTGAATTTGTGTTGATACATCAGTAAATGTCATTCCAGCATTTTTAGCAATTGCTGAGAAAATCTTATTATTTTGACTAACCTCAAGATATCCTTCACTAAAACCAACTCGTACAAAAATAACTTGAATATTATTTTGGCGAGCGGCTTGGATTGCTTGTTGAAATGGTTTAAGAATTTCTTGATTGTCAGCGAAACGCGAAACAATACCATTTTGTAAATCCATTACTAACAGTGCTGTTTTTTTATTTTCCATATTTGTCACTCCTTTTTGAATTAATAAAGTATTTCTGAATGTAATTCTATCAAATGTTTAAATAATCTGCCAAAATAAATAAAAAAATCTACTGAAACTGTTTTTTTCCTTTTAACAACTACTTTGTGCCATGTTTTATCAGAAACACTATAAGTTAAAGTATAGGCTTCCTTTTTTATTCGTATTAACTGTACCTGAAATCTTAATGGATTTAGTTAAATTACCGTCGATGTTATCTTCGTCCGAAACACCATACAGAGCATTGAAAGTTACACCGTATTCTTAAAAAAAATCTTCTAAAAATTAAATTGTTCACTCAAGGTTTTTTCAGATATTTTCAGCGAAAACTTTCATATATAAATTAATAGGATTGTGTAAGACAGGTTGGATTTAAAAAAAGGTTTTATTAGGGGGTTAATCTTTGAAAATAGTAAAAAAAGGAATTTTTATTGGTGTTTGTGTTATAGCGATCATTATTTTACTATTTGCCTCTTCTTTTGCATTTTTAAATTATATTAAAGTTAACGTTAATAAACCATCCTCACCACTATCGGCTGGTATAAGGGGTGTAAACTGGGCAGATGAACGTGATAATTTTGTTGATGGTGTGATTTATGTAAGTGGTCTGACGAAGAATGATACGTATGACTCCGCTAAAGCTGTTGGAAGACAAGTTATTAGGCAAATGTTTGATCAAACTGGAGCTAACACTGTCAGACTGCCCATTAATGAAGCTACAGTCGAAAATTATTGGAGTACATACACTGGATCAATCGATGCTGCGTTAGAAAAAGGTAAAGTGATTTTCAGCTACTGGGCTCCAAAAAATGGGAAACCAGAAGACCTCGATCGTTTTTATAAAATGTGGAGTACTGTTATTAACAAATATGGAAATAACCCAAACTGCTATTTTGAACCTATTAATGAGCCATATGGTTATAATACGAAAGATTTACGTGATTTCTACAATAATTGGTTAGCTAAATATCATGTTTCAAGGAAAAATGTCATTCTTGATGGAATTGGTCTGGCAGCTTTATATATTAATCCACTAGGTAATGATAAACGATTAAATGGCACAATGCTTGCCGTTCACTGCTATGCATTTTATGCAGGATATGTTCATATAAAATCTCTAACAGAAACTGGTTGGTCAAATGTCTTATCAGTCGAGATCGGTAAGTATTCAGACCGTGCCATTGTTACAGAATGGGGAGCACCCATGAAAACTGGGCTAGATTATTCGGTAAAAAAGAGCAATAATGACATACATTACGTCCGAGCAATGAGCGAAAAAATTAATCATCTCGGAATTGGAAGCGTTTACTGGCCTGGATTACGAGATGGGGATTCTTATAGTCTAATGGAAAAAAAGGTCACCAAGAATCAAATCACCCTCTCAGTTACAAATCAATCCGGACTTGAAAAATTACAAGAATCTTGGGGCAAGGATACTAAGTAGATGTGAAATTATATATAAAAATGCCCTCTCGATCAAGAGGGCATTTTTATATTATCAAACTTAAGATTAGTTAGACTCAGGTCATGATTTAGTATTTTTTCAGCGAGGTGAGGGATAAAACGAACGACCGAGTAAAAGTCCGGAAACAGCAAAAACAATCGATAGCCAGATCCCTAATTGGCTCGTCGCTAAATACGAAGGTATCGATACGTTGATCGCTACTTTTAAAACAACTAAAATAATGATTGTTCCAATCACCCACAGTGTTTTCTTTCCACGTCCAATTTTTCCAAGTTTACTTCTTGCGATTGCCCACCCTTGAACAATTCCCGCTAAAATTCCCAATACTATTCCTGATAGTAATAACAGCCATTCAAGCCCTTTCACACCACTCATCATAAAACCCCAAACAACTCCAATAATTAGTAATAACGCTCCGATCAGAAAACTTCTGTCTAACCTCTTCATTCCACTGCGCTCCTTTTACTCCATAAATCATATTTTTTCCTATGTAAAACAATTTTTCGTTAACTTTATTATACTGACATGTAAAACTTTTTTAATACGTCCTCAGACTGATTTGAATTGAAATATACGTTCTTTTGTATTTAAAATCTACAAAAAAAGGAATATCTTCTTTGTAGATTATTGTCGTAAAAATAATATGTGGTATGCTAAAGGAAATACCCAATTAGGAGTGTGAATCATGAAAACAACATCAACTGTTCAACTTGAACAATCTATTGGAAAGCTACGAAAAGTAGTTGACGTACTTAACAAACGAATTAAAGAAACTACTTCTGAACAATTAGCGAATGAAACAATCCGTCTTAAAGAAGAATTAAAAACAATCTCAAATACGCTTTTACAAATCCAGAAGCGTGAGAGCGAAGAAGTTTAATGGCGAAGTAAGCAGTATTTTTCAAAAACCTTTTTCAAATAAGGCTCAGTCTATAGAGAATATAAAAAGGATCTTCTTGGAAGATCCTCTTTGTATAGAAAAAAAATTACATCATTTTCATAACATCAATTATTTTATCAATATCATTTTTTGTAATCCAATAATGTGTAGCAAAGCGCATCATTCCATCTTCCTCAGGTGCAAATATAATGATTCCGTTCTCTTTAAAGATTTGTTCGATTTCCTCTGGGCTATGTTTCATATTTGTCATTTGGAAGAATACTAAATTAATATGAATTTGAGATAAGTCTACTTTAATTGTAGGGATTTCACTTAATCGCTCAGCTAAATATAGTGCATTTTCGTGATCTTCTTGTAAACGTTTTGTCATTTTTTCTAATGCAATAATACCAGCGGCTGCTAAAAATCCGGATTGTCTCCAACCACCACCTAATAATTTACGCTTCTTTTTTGCCTTTTCAATAAATTCTTTACTTCCTGCTAGTATGGAACCTACTGGCGCACACAGTCCTTTTGATAAGCAGAACATGACAGAATCGCTATATTGAGATAATTCTTTGGCATCCGTTTTTAAATAAGTAGCAGCATTAAAAATTCTTGCTCCATCTAAGTGAACAGGTATGTTTGCATTTTTTGCAATGCTAAAAACTTCTTTCATATAATCAAGATCAACTACTGCTCCATTAGAATATGCATTTTCTAAGCAGATTAATGAAGTTTCAGGAAAATGTAAGTCATCAGGTCGAATAGATTGTTTAATTCGTTTAATATCCATCTTACCGTTAGTCGTTTGTAATGTCCTTGTATGAACACCAGCAATTATTGAAGCAGCTCCGACTTCATGCTCAAAAATATGGCAATCTTCTCCAAGGATTACTTCGGTCCCGCGGGCACAATGAGTAAATAAAGCAAGCTGGTTTCCAAAGGTTCCACTCGGAACGAATAAGGCAGCTTCTTTCCCAATCATTGATGAAGCTAATTTTTCAAGTTTCTGAACAGTAGGGTCATCTCCGTATACATCATCTCCCACTTCTGCTGAAAACATAGCTTGTCTCATTTCTTCTGTAGGAATGGTTACCGTATCACTTCTTAAATCAATAAATTTCATTTTTATAAGCCTCTTTCCTTGTTTTCAGAATTATCAAAACTAGTTTAATAGACGCATCGAGAATTGAATTCTAATACAATGATACAACTCAATGTCGGAAATTGCGCATGCAATTATGCGTTAAATTTGTTGCTTTTTTCAAATTCTTTCAATCCCATTAATAAAAGCTTCTCAGTAATACCCTCAATTCCAGAGTGATGATCTACTGCAATTTGTTTGATCTTCTCTTTTACGATATCTTGTACAAAAATTGTTAGTTGTTCTTGTTTACTAGTAAACAAAATAAAACCTGGTCTTGTTGAAAGCTTACCATCAATTAAACAATTTTGTAAAATCTCTAAATCTTGTTCAATTTGTGCAGGATTATAAGTTAGTTTAATTGGTTTTATTTCAACCTTAATAGAATTGCCTTCTAAATAAAGGTTCATATTTTGGTGACCAATATTTCTGTAAAAAGAATCAATAATACTAAAAATTGGCGCACTTATTGATTGTGGAAATGGAAATTGGAATTTGATACTGCCTCTTTTTGTACTATGTGTTGCTTGCTTAAACTCATATGACTTTTTAAAGTTACGATTTAGTAACTCTTCTTTATTTAACAATTCCCCCATATTTGTCTTTGCTACAATCTCACCATTCTCATTAAGTTCAATAATACGCGCCTTTTCATTCGAATTTTGAATTTCGTATAAACCAAACAAGTAGAAATCTAAGTCTTTTGTAAAAAACGACTTTCTCTTTGAGCCATTAATTTGAGTGGACTTTAGTTTTTCCACTTCTTCCTCGTTAATAAAAACAGTTTGTCTACCTTTAAAATTGATCTTACTTGCTGAAATTTTTCCAGTTTTAATATATTGGTGAATCGTTGCCTTTGACAATCCTAAGAGATTGGCTGTTTCAAGTACTGTAAGTCCAACTGGTTCAATTGTTTGCGACTTAAACTCATTTATTTCATCTAAATAAAATCTCATCGTACCGTCTATTTGCCAATCTTCATACACAAGTTTCAGCTTCCCAGCTTTTACATAATTATAGATCGTTTGCTTAGATATTCCTAAAATATGTACAGCCTCATTTGTTGTAACAATCTCTTTGGCTTTTTGATCTTGTTCTAACATTTGAAATCGTCCCTTTTTATCATGTTTTTGTTTAATTATACCATATTTATTTCTAACAAAACGTTAAATAATAGTTAATCCGATACAATTTAATATAATTATTTATAAATAATTAAATATACAAAGTTTTCTTTAAGTAGAATAATAGTGTATTTTTCTACTATTAACCTATCTAATATGTAATAATATATAACAAAGATATTTTATTTACTTAAGATGAAAAAATAACTGAATTTATACTATAAATACATTAAATTTTGTATAATTGATAATGAGGTGATTTCTATGTTAGTAAAATCAAATCTACTTATTTCAAACTCAACTGATTTATTAGATGTAAATCAGAACGATTTTAGAGTAATAGAGTATTTAATAGATGAAACATACTTTCCTGCGCTATTACAAAGGAAGTTTGAAAATGAAAAAAATCATCGTATGATCTATGACGCTTTCACTGATTTAGAAATGATTTACTATTTTGTTCATCAAATAAAAGATATTCAAAAATCAAAGCAGCGAAAAGAAAGTACAAAAATAGAGTACATAAGAGAATTATTACAGTTTTATCGTTACTTATTAAAAAGTGAAGAATTTTTACGTAAAGACGTTGATTCATATATAGAGGAATCATTACTGAAAAATTTAAAACAGAGACATATCGAATCATATCAGCAATGGTTATCGAATTATCAATATGGTTCAAAGATGCAACAGTATCGAGTCACTACTCTCTCAAGGAAACTTGTCATATTAAAAAGTTTCTTTAAATTTTTATTTGATTCCAATTATGTTCAGGTTCCTCTATTTACAAGAATTTTGAACGCAAAAATAACAAAAGATGACTTACCAAATCGAGATTTAGAAGAAAGTGAAGTAAAATCATTACTGAATTTTTATAGAGGAAATATTTTAATCACTACTTTAATTAAATTACTGGCTACAACTGGTATGCGAATTCGTGAGTTAGCTGAGGCAAACTGGGGAAATGTTTCAAAGGATACAAATGGATACTGGCTCGAAATTGTCGGTAAAGGAAATAAAAAACGTGAAGTTAAACTACTAAATCATGTATTTATTGATTTATGTAAACTAAGGAGTCGACGTGGTTTTACAAATAGCATTTCAAAAACTGATATAAACCCATTTTTTCCAAACAAGCTAAATAAACATTATTCCTTCAAATATTTATCTAAGTATGTAATCGAAATTATAAAAGCCTCCGAATTGCAGTTTGTTTTAGATCATAATCGAACGAATAATATTAGTCCCCACTTCTTTCGACATCACTATGCATGTCGATCAATTGAAAAAGGTGCGAGCATTTATCAAGTAAGTAGAAGCTTAGGTCATGAAAGTATTCAAACTACAGAAATTTATTTAGCAAAAATGATGAATCGATCTCAGCATGCTAGTAATGTTTGGGATGATGAAGAGTATTAAATATAACCCCATTTTTTTAATGGGGTTATATTTAAACTTTTAGTTAACATAATAAAATTATATCAAACAATATTGAGGTAAATAGAAAAACAGACCCTTGGTCGAGTCTGTTCACTGGTCTAAATTTATTTGTGAGTCATCTATAATTAATACTCTCATTTCGATTATAAATTCTTCCTTTTGATGCGGAGAATAGTTATTATGTATTAATGACTCATAAATATTACTGTTAACGGTTATTTTATGATGCTCAATATATGTAATTAGTTTTTGTAAATTAGTAAAATAATCATTTGGCGTTAAACTTTTATACGTAATGCATATATAATTGCCTTCTGGAATTTTTGCAACTTCGGTATCTGGTAATAGTAATGTAGTTTGTTTTTTCGTTAAAACAGGTGTGAATAAATATTGATAAGATACTTCATTAACATGTTTATACGATTTATAAGGATAAATTGCACCATAACCATTATTTCTAAATCCTTCTGTCGATGCAGCAAATTTTTTTAATTTACTATAAGAAGCATTTAAGATATTTTTAGGATCGATTCCATCTGCTTTTGTTTGAATGATCTGTATTTCTTCTTCATACGAAAAAAATACTTCTCCAAATTGAGGATACTGCTTCTGCCTCTGTATTCCTCTTTTAGCATTTGCTATGATTTTTTCAATTTCTGTTAAAGAATCAATTTTATCTTTTACGATGTTTTCTTGCTCCGTTAAAAAAGCATAAAACTCATCTCTCTCTAATCCTTGCACTTTTTTCATATCTTCTAAAGGAGTGCCAATATATTTAAGTGATTTGATTAAGTCAAGTAGATGGATTTGTGAGTCTTTATAATATCGATAATTAGTATCTGGATCGACATAGGCTGGTTTAAACAAGTTTATTTTGTCATAATATCGAAGTGCTTTTATTGAAATATTTACTAATTTTGAGACTTCACCTATTGTATAAAGTGTTTCTTTCACTTGATCACTCCTTATATAGTATTTTTTTAAAGAAGCGTATTCTTTATTCGTTCTCAAAGAATACGCCTTTGCTTATTGAGGATGTTCGATAACCCGGCATTTTCCAAGCAATTGTTAACCCAACACCGCACGCAAGTAATACTGTTGCAAAATAGAATGGATAGTTTAAGTCAATATCAAATAGAATTCCACCAATTATAGGCCCTATTACATTCCCTATACTAGTAAACATTGAATTCATTCCGCCAACAAAACCTTGTTCATTTCCTGCAATTTTAGATAAATATGTTGTTACAGCAGGACGCATTAAATCAAAGCCTAAAAACACGGTAATTGTAACAAGTAAAATTGTAAAGTATGAATTCACAACTGTCATTAAAAACACTAGTATTGTAGAAAGAATTAAACTATATCGTATTAGGCCAATTTCACCAATCCATTTTGTTAAACGATCAAATAATGCGATTTGTGCAATTGCACCGATAATGCCTCCGCCTGTAATCATGATTGCAATATCCTTAGGTGTAAATCCAAATTTATGGTTAGTAAATAAGGAAAATAATGATTCAAAAGCTGATAAGCCAAATTGAGAAATTAATAAAACCATAAACGATATAAAATACATCGGAGCAAAAATTCGTTTAAAACCAGGTTTTTGTCCTTTCACCTCGATATTTTCTTGGTTACGTTCTGGTTCTGGAAGTATAGTAATAGATAATACGCCTGCCAATATTGCTAATCCTGCCGCAAAGAAAAATGGTATGCGAGTACCAAACTCTGCTAAAAAACCTCCAATACCAGGACCAACAATAAAGCCCGTAGAAATGGCAGCCGACATATAGCCTAGTGCTTTTGCCCTTGTTTCAACTGTTGTAACATCAGCTATAAATGCAGTTACTGCTGGCATAATGAATGCGGCACTTATGCCTCCTAGCATACGTGAGATAAATAGAACTTCAACTGTTTTTCCCATACCAAATAAAAATTCTGAAAAACTAAAAATTATTAGTCCGATGATTATCATTCGTTTACGTCCGAACTGGTCTACCCAGCGTCCTGCAATTGGTGAAAAAAGCAATTGTGTTACAGCAAACGCCGCTACCATATAACCAACAATTGTACCGGATATATTTAACTCATTCATAATCGAAGGTGTGACTGGTACTACTAATCCTATCCCTAAGAAAATAATGAATAAATTCATTAAAACTAAAATCAACATTATGTTTTGTTTTTTCATTTTGTTCAACTCCCATTAAATACTCTACAAAACATAATGTAAAGCCTCCTCTGAGGGGAGAGTCAAACAAATATTAATCGAATTTTATTGTTTTAATTATGAATCCGTTTTCTTTTAAAAACTTTTCATGAAATATAAAAAGAGCTCCTTTTTGGGAAGCTCACAATTGTATTTTACATTCAACTAGTTTTAATAAAATTTTCAAGCATTCCGAGTTTTTCGAAACGAATTTAAAATGCTCGAAGTAACAAAACCAAGCACAAGCGCAAGCGATAAGTGCTGGTAAAGTCCAACGTTATCAGCTGCTCCCATATGATGCCATATATCGTTTGGTAGTGATTTCCATATAAACCAAAGAACTGTTGTTACGACTAATATAATTGTTGAAATTGTCTTTCGTTTCCCAAACGATGAAATAAGAAACATCATTAATGTTAAACCCAGGATCGGTGTACTTCCGAAAAACCATTGAAGTATATGAAAATCAATATGTTCCATTCATATCCCTCCTCATTTAAGTGTATGAGGAGATTTTGATAAAAAGAAATGAAGTTGAAAAAATAGAATGTTATTATTCTGATGAACATCTACTATAAAAAAATAAATAGTAAGTCTTAATAGTTTGACAATTAATTTCCAAGAATATCAGCGTAGTTGTGGGTATCCACTTCAGCCTGAAATGAAATGAGTATGTTATTAACAGCTACATGCTTATTTTTTCATATTTATGTTATTTTACTATCATGTGAACATTTCAAATTGATCTTAATTTAATTTTTCAATATTGAATAGGTATTATTTAAACACACTAAGGCAAGGGCCAAATGGCCTTGCCTTAGTTGTAGACAAAAATCTACTTAACAATTACTTTTCCTACCATTCCAACATTAGAATGGTACTTACATGTTAGGTCATATGTATTGGCTTGTTTTGGTAATACAGAAATAGTCGTTTCTTTTCCTGGTTGAACTTCTACATCAATATTAAGCATTTTCACTGTAAACGTGTGAGGATTAACTCCTTTATTTTTTAATAATAAAGTAGATTTTGTTCCATTCGGAATTGTAATGTTTTTTGGATTAAAGTAATTATCGTCCAACTCTACAACCATTACCGGTGCTCGATTATCACTTTGTGTAACCGCTGATTCTGCAAAAACTTTTATATTACTTGGTTTTGCCATCAATAAAAATGGAACAAAAGAAATAAGTAATACAGTTAGCCATTTTTTTGTTTTCACAAACAATCCCTCCTTTCCTATGCACTATTATTTTCCAATTATTGTATTATTATTAATTCAGATTAAATAAAAAAACTGCCTCCTTATTAGAAAACAGTTTGTTCCTTAAATTATTGATTATCTTCCCACTTCGCTAGTTCTTCTCGAACGATTGGTGCAACTTCATTTCCTAATAGCTCGATTGCTTTCATTACATCTGCATGTGGCATTGAACCAACCGGTACGTGTAGCATGAAACGTGTGATACCTACGTTTTTTCGAAGGTAGATGATCTTTTGTGCTACAAATTCAGGATCTCCAACATATAGTGCACCTTCCAAACTTCTTGCGGCATCGAAGGCTGATCGATCATAAAGCCCCCATCCTCTTTCCTTTCCAAGCTTATTCATTGCTTGCTGTGTTGATGGGAAAAATTTATCAGCTGCCGTGATTCTATCCTCAGCGATGAATCCATGCGAATGTGATGCAATCTGTAATTTATTTAAATCGTGACCAGCATGAGCTGCAGCCTTTTTGTATAATTCCACTAATGGAGCGAATTGAACAGGTCGTCCACCAATAATAGCAAGTACTAGAGGAAGTCCCAATAGTCCCGCACGAACGACCGATTCACTATTTCCACCACTTCCTATCCAAATAGGCAATGAATCTTGTACAGGACGGGGATATACACCGATATTATTTATCGATGGTCGATGTTTTCCATTCCAAGTTACGAATTCAGATTTTTGTAATGTTAATAATAGATCTAACTTTTCTTCAAAAAGTTCATCATAATCATTTAAATTATAGCCAAATAAAGGGAAAGATTCGATGAATGAACCTCGTCCCGCCATTATTTCAGCTCTTCCATTCGAAATGCCATCAAGTGTAGCAAAATCTTGAAATACTCGTACTGGATCTGCCGAAGAAAGTACAGTTACTGCACTTGTTAATCGAATGCGTTTTGTTTGTGATGCAGCTGCAGCTAAAACAATAGCAGGAGATGATGCAGCATAATCCTGACGATGATGTTCTCCAACACCAAATACATCTAATCCCACTTGATCTGCAAGTATGATTTCCTCAACGACTTCCCGTAATCGTTCTGCATGACTTATTGTTTCACCAGATTTAACGTCTGGTGTAGTTTCTACAAATGTACTGATTCCTATTTCCATTAATCTACTCCTCCAAAGCTTTAAAAATAGATGCAAATATTGACTTATATACTACCTTTTGCAACAAAAATTACTTTAGTTTTAATATACCTCAAATTCGAGATAAATTCTAATATTGGATTCCAATAGCTAAATTAAAGCAGAGTTGATAATCTATTGGGCCAAAACAATACATTTTCTGAATATTTCGAGTATAATAGAGTATTAGAATTTATCACGATTCCAACAGTGAGAAAGGAAGTTTAATGATGAGTCAGACAAAACTAACTGAAATAACAGTAGATGGATCCTTTAACAGACAAATAAATCGTTTTTCAACACCTTTTGGGAATAAGCCTGAAGAACTTCCTATAGAAGCTAATCGATATCGACTCATTTGGTCGGCAGCTTGTCCATGGGCACATCGTTCTGTTATTGTTCGAAAAGTCTTAGGTTTAGAAACTACTATTAGTTTAGGAACTGTAAGCCCCATGCGTCCAAGACTAGATCGTGTAGATTGGGAATTTTCGTTAGATGAAAATAGAGTAGATCCTATCTTAAAGACTCGTTATATGAGTGAAATTTATATTAATTCTGATCCAAACTATTCCGGTCGACCAACTGTCCCAGCAATTATCGATAGTAAATCAGGTAAAGTAGTTAATAACGATTATTTTAAACTAACAAACTATTTTGAAACGGTTTGGAAACCATTTCATAAGAAAAACGCACCAGACTTATATCCAGTTTCGATCCGTCAAGAAATCGACGCACTTAATGAAATTATTTTTACTGATGTAAACAACGGTGTATACAAATGTGGATTTGCACAATCACAAAAATCATATGAAGAAGCTTATGAAAAGTTATTCAATAGATTAGATGAGCTAGAGCAACGATTATCCAAACAACGATTCTTATTTGGTGATAAAATTACCGATTCGGATGTGAGACTCTATACAACACTTGTCAGATTTGATGCTGCCTACTTTTCTGCTTTTAATACAAATCGCAATTTAATTCGGGAATTTAAAAATTTATGGGGATATGTACGTGATTTGTATCAAACTTCAGGATTTGGTGACACGACTGATTTCGATGCGATTAAAAGACATTATCACTTATCTATTACAATTTCAACAGATAAGGAAGAACCGAAAGTTTTACCAAAGGGTCCTGAGCTTTCTTTATGGAATTCTCCGCATAATCGAGAAAATTTAAGTGGACAAAAAGAGAAGTTCCTTATACATTAATTCAGAGGAGATGAGATGAAATAATGGTAAATATAGTAATTCAAAATGCAAAAAAAGAGATGTACCCATCCATTCGCCAACAAAGAATTGACGCTTATAATGAATATGCAAATGTTCTTCCTGTTGATCATTGGAACGCCTTAAAAAATTCAATTTCTTCAAAAGTTGATGAACAAGAAGGAGTCGAATTAATCGTTGCTACTATTCTAGGAAAAATTGCCGGAAGTGTTGCTTTATTTCCAGCAAAAACAAATGCCTATGAAGGATATGTTGAAGAACTTGATTATCCTGAAATACGTATGCTTGCTGTAGGCTCAACTTGCCGTAGTCAAGGAGTTGCAAATGCGCTTATTTCAGAATGTATAAATCGTACAAAAGAAAAAGGTTTCGATGCGATTGGCTTACATACTGGGGAATTTATGAAAAATGCAATTAGTTTATACGAAGGAATTGGTTTTAAAAGATTGCCAAAATTTGATTTCCAGCCAGCTGATGACGGTATTAACGTTAGAGCTTACCAATTGAAATTTAGATTAGAGGACTAAATTGTATATATAGGGCGATCTATCGTTTAGGCTTAAGATAAGATTCGCTTTCAATTTGTTTTCTTCATTTAATCATTTCAAATTAGTAATAAAAAGTACTTCTATCTAATCAAAGAAGTACTTTTTTTATTTTTAAATCATCTATACTTATCACCGTTGCAATGCTTAATCTGCAAAAAACACAGGCTAGAGTTATTTTCATAGGGTTTTTAATTTATTATCAATATGATCACCTGACAACAATCCGTTCAAATTCTATAACTATAAATGTTATAATTACTATTTCATTTGTTTCTATAACTGATACTTCTACATCTTTAATTTCAAATTTATTAAGGATACATTGAAATATTGCGTTCTATAGTAATTTTGTAATAATAAAACATAGTGTTATTTCAAGTAAGTTTTGCAGAACTTACTTTTTATTTTTTATAAAAGATATAAAAAAGGAAATAGCTCAATGTAACTAACGAATAAAACATTTACAAATTTCCATTATAAAACTATTAGTTGGATTTAATCATCCGAATCCCAATCACTCTCATATGGATTTGCAAATAATTCTATTTCAATTGATGCTTCGATTTTTGAACAAAAATTAATGACATCTTGGTCATACCAAATGGATGGACAACATCCATTTTCAATAATTGGAACTTGCATCAGAACAAATTCACATTCATATATTCTTTTAATCGCAATTAATTCATTTATTTTGCTTAAAAGAGACCCAATTATTTCCTTAGCTTGTTTATTTGCATCTAGTGTCTCAATGTAATTTGTGCTCAATTTCCAACTTGTATATGTTCTATACCGCCTTTTTATTGGGATTATTTTACGTTTTCTTGTTGTTATAATCTCTTCACCTTTACTATAAGAATTAGTTGGATTAATCTCTAACAATTTAGTTACATATTCTATTGGAAAGTTATCGCCTTTAATTTCAAAATATGTCATTACACTTGTATGATGCATATTTCGCTCCTCTATGTTATTTAACTCTAGTATACTTTTAAATTGGCACTTGAACTACTCACCACTTAATACCCCTACAGGTTGTTTGAAGTGGGAGTTTCTTGGGAACAGAGCATACTTGCTAGTGTATTTTTTGCCAGCAGTGGTTTCTCTTATTTACCAAGCTACCCCCGTAGATTCCTACGGTTCTATGATTATTTATGCCAGAGCTAATGTTCGTAAGCCTTCAGCTAGAATGTTTTTACTGGCATTTATGTCTTTATCGTGATGTTCATGACAAATAGGACAGGTCCAACTTCTGATTTCAAGAGGTTTCTTGCCACTTTGGTTCCCACAATCGGAACAAATTTGACTGGATGGAAACCATTTACTTACTTTTATGATTGTTTTACCGTACCATGTAGCTTTGTATTCTAATTTCGTTACAAAAGCAGACCATGATACATAAGAAATTGACCTGGCTAATTTATGATTACGTAACATTCCTTTCGTATTCAGGTTTTCGATACAGATAATATCGTGGTTTTTGATAATTTCTGTATTCAACTTGTTAAGAAAATCGTCTCGTTGATTCATTACTCTTTCGTGTAATCTAGCAATTTTTCGTTTTTGTTTCTGATAGTTTTTTGCATCAAGAAGGTTAAACCCATTTTTTTTAGCTATTAACGCACGTCTTGAAAGTTTTCGCTGTTCGCGTTTTAGTTTCTTTCCCATTTTGGAAGTGAATTTATTGTTATCAATTTTGCGACCGTCAGAAAAAATTGCAAAATCAGTGTTGCCTAAGTCTATACCAATAGATGATTCAGTTTTCTTCAGTGATTGTACTTCTACTTCTACAAGAATGGATACAAAGTATTTACCACTTGGGTTTCGTCTAACGGTAGCATTAAGAATCCGTCCATCCACTTCACGACTTTTGGCAAAGCGAACAAGACCAAGTTTGGGCAATTTTATCTTGTTACCTACAATGGCAATATTTTCATTTGTATGCTTAGTTGTATAGGATTGTACATTGTTCTTTTTGGACTTGAAACATGGAGCATGATTTTGCTTGTTGAAAAAACGACTAAACTCTTCAGCAAGATTTTTGAGGGAGGACTGCAAGGATATGCTGTCCACTTCGTTCAGCCAGACTAGTTCTTTTTTTAGTTGCGTCAGCTCGGCAGAGCAAGTATTGTAAGTTAATCCTTGACCAGTTTCCTTGTATGCATCGTTCCATTTAGCCACCCATGCAGCGCGAGCGCTGCACCACAGCGAATGAAAAAGATTTAAAACCGTCAATACTGCTTCTATGGCTGGGTGAGGAAGGTCGATGAACTATGGTGCCTTTAGAGCCCAACATTTAGTCTGACTCCAACGATCACGGTGCATCACAGACTGTCGCTCCCTTGCGGGAAGCACTCATGGTAGATTAATCCTATTCTGATTATTGCACCAGCCTCCATTTTTAAAGCCATAGGAAGGATGAATTCAATGGAAGTTATCATTGAACGAGTTTGCGGAATGGATGTTCACAAGGACAACATTACTGCCTGTATTATGACACCAGAAGGAAAGGAGATTCAAACGTTTTCAACGAAAACGATATTTTTAATAAAATTGATGGATTGGATAAAATTGCATGGATGTACTCATGTCGCAATGGAAAGTACAGGTGTGTATTGGAAACCCATTGTTAATTTAGTTGAAGCTGAAGATTTAGAGGTTTTTGTCGTGAATGCACAACATATGAAAGCTGTTCCTGGACGAAAAACTGACGTAAAAGATGCGGAATGGATCGCCCAACTTCTCCGTCACGGGTTACTAACAGCCAGCTTCATTCCCGATCGAGAACAACGAGAATTAAGAGAACTAGTTCGGTATCGTAGAAGTATAATTGAAGAACGATCTCGACAACTTAATAGAATTCAAAAAGTACTGGAAGGTGCAAATATTAAACTAGGCTCTGTTGTTTCAGATATCATGGGTGTTTCAGCTAAAGAAATGCTTTACGCTATTGCAGATGGCGAAGAAGATCCTACGAAACTAGCAAGTATGGCTCGTCGCTCATTGAAACGCAAAAAAGATGAACTTGAACTCGCTCTACGAGGGTATGTTAATCCTCATCAACGTATGATGCTGAAAACAATATTAACTCACATTGATTTTCTAACTGAACAAATTGAAAAACTCGATTCAGAAGTAACACAGAGAGTAAGTTCTTATCAAGAAGACATAGAACGACTGGACTCAATCCCTGGTATCGCTACACGTATGGCTGAACAGATTCTAGCCGAAATTGGAACAAATCTAGAGAACCAATTTGGAAGTGCACCCCGATTATGTTCCTGGGCAGCATTAGTTCCTGGACATAATGAAAGCGCTGGTAAAAGGAAATCAACTAAATCAAAAAAAGGCAACAAGTATTTAAAAGCAGCCTTAACTGAAGCCGCACATTCAGTAGGTGCATCCAAAAACTACCTTGGAGCAATGTATCGGAGAACAGCAGCACGAAAAGGTAGGAAAAGAGCTGGAATAGTAGTAGCACATGCCATGTTAAGAATAGCCTATTATCTTCTGACTAGAAAAGAAATGTACAGAGACTTAGGAGAAGATTATTATGACAAACAAAAAGAAGTATCAATGGTCCGTTATTCAGTTCGAAGACTTGAAAAATTAGGGTATTCTGTATCGATCGAAGAAGTCTCTTAATCCATCTACCACTAATATATTTTTTACTCTTGGACGCTTTTTAAAAATTAAATAAAGCCGTCTTCTTTAGTTATGCACTTTTTTACCTGAATACCGTAAGGTTTTTTCATGGTAGTTAAAAAAAGGTTGAAAACAAATCGAGAACAGCCAATAGTCTTTGCAATTAAGGTTTCTTGTTCCTTATTAGGATAGATCCGAAACTTATAGGCTTTGTTTATCACCACTGTTCTCACCTCGTTTTTTTCTTGTTATATTCTATATCTTACAAAATATTTAGGCTAAAGCCAACCGACATTTATCTCCACCTACCCACTGGGTTTTGCCCTTTACGTTCCTTGAGGAAAGGGTCTTCTGTCGGAAAAAGATAAAAAGATAATCATTAGTCTTTTTAGTGCAAAATAATAAAAGGACTGGTATGAATATAGCCAAATTTGATTAAGACACTATTTTGAAAAATCCACGTGGAAGCTGGCCCTCAAATAAGTAAAAAACCACAAAGGTTTGTCCAAAGATATTTCACTTTAAACAACCTATGTGATTTAATTATGTTTCTAATTCAAATACATTTCTTTTAATTTTTCACGATCTTTTGCAGTTAATCCAATGACTTTTTTGAAGTAATTATCGTATGAGCCATAATGTTCTTTAATTTGATCTAATGAAGCTTGTAGCCATTCTTTTTTTACTCCCATAATTGCTGTTACTACTTGCCTTTGTTCATCCGTTTTTAATAGAGGAGCCATTGCATCTAGTTGTTTTTGAATATAAACAGGGTTATTACTTAACAAATAGTCATCAAGTACTGTATTTTCTGGTACTCCAAGTGACAGTAATACAAGAGCAGAGCCAACTCCAGTGCGATCTTTGCCCGCTGTACAGTGTTGTAAAACAGCATCATTTTTTGATTTTAAAAGCAACTGAAATAATGTTCTGTACGCTTCTACATCTGGATCTTCAACCATTTCTCTTTGCATTTGTTTGAAAGTCTTGTCCAGTCCTTCCATGTCTAAATTAAAGATATCTAAAGTTGTGCTGCCAGATTTTATAACTGGATCATTGATATTTGTTACACCCTTTATTACTGGATCTGGACTTTTTGCTATCTCATCTTCGCCTCGGTAATCGAGAATTGTTTTTAATCCAGAATTTTGTATATAAGATATATCATTTTTTGTTAAGCCTACTAAAGCGTCTGAACGATATAATTTTCCCCATTGAACAGTTCTTCTATCAACAGTTTCGTATCCACCTAAATCTCGGAAGTTAAAAGTTCCTTGCAGAAAAACTTTACGCTCTGCAACAATTGTACTCGATCCATTTTCTCCAATTATATGAAAATATGGTCTAGCTTTTGGACTTGGATCGTCTACCGTAATTGACGTACCAGTATTAACTTTAACTAGTAATTTTCCAATTTTTTCTGGAGATGTTGACCAAAATATGCGTACTTTGTCTTTTTTATTTGATCCGTCCCATGAAAATTTCAATTTACCTTCCTGAGTACGTTCCACTTTAGCAATTAGTTGATTTTGTTGATTAATTACTGAAGTCTGTACTTGTTGTGATTTTACTCCATTAGTATTCATTACCTGAGCATGAGCAGTATTAGATAAAATTGATGAAGATATGGCAAATGTTAAACTGTAACTAGCTAATTTTGACTTTTTCATATTCAGTTCTCTCCACTCTTTTATTCTATTAAATTTAAAGTTGTATTCACAAATCAGAAACTTTCACTTTTTTTTCAACTTGTGTTTCTTTCTTATGAATAATCCTTTACAAAAAAAGTATATAAATATTTCTTTAATCTCCTATATAAGTGGTGTAAAGAATGTGTAAAGAATATTTTTTAAAGTCAAAATTACTAGAAAACATTTTTTCAGTATGAAATCCAATTAAATGAAGAACTTCCCCCGATTGCACGTATTGACTGAATGAACGGATTCAAAACTAAATTGAGCTTTTTTCCGTCAACATAACGATCATTTGCCATAAAAAATCCTTCAAAAAAGAACTAACTAATCTAATTTGTGTTAATTAATTAGAAATAAAAAACAGCATTGGAATACTATCTTAATATGCATCTTTTAAATAAGAAATTTCTTAAAAAAGTTGGTGCGAATTAATTGTCAACTATAGACAAATCTACTATTCTGATCGAACCATGGAACGATGCAGATCTTAGTTTACTTATCTCCTTAAACACGAATAGAATGACTCAATATCTTGGTGGACTTGAGAGTTATAACCAAATTATGAGTCGTCACATGCATTATTTAGAAATGAGAAAAATGGGGACAGGTCAAATGTATGCGATAATATTACTTCCCCATCGAACAAAAATAGGAACCGTTGGTTATTGGGATCGGAAATGGAATGACAAATGGGTTTATGAAATAGGGTGGAGTATTTTACCTCAATACCAAAGAAAAGGTATTGCATCAATTGCTGTAAAAAAAGCAATTATAAAAGCTCAAGATGAATTAAAACATAACTATATTCACGCATTTCCTTCTATTAAAAATGTTCCATCTAACAAAATATGTGAAAAACTAAAATTCAAATTAATAAAAAAATGTAATTTCGAATACCCGATTGGTCATTTTATGGTATGCAATGACTGGCGATTAAAATTAAAGAAGAAAAAGTAAGTTAGTCTTATTAAGGCTTATTTCGGAATGTAGAAATATAAAATGTTCAAAAGTGAAAACATAAACAATTCTAGATATATGAAGTAAAGGTTATTTACTAGATTAATTAATTGCTTCTCTAATCTTTTTCAGAATGTAAAAATATTAATTGTTTGGTGAACTAATTCTAATAATTAGTTTATATCGATGTCGATTTTTAAAGATTTGCAAAGATGATGCGTATTTTATTGATATTTTTGCAAAACGAAATGATATTAATAATAATGTTTGTTCTATGCTTTTTTGTAAACGAAATTGATTGAAACGGAAGGTTCTCGACTCCTATGGGAAATGCGGGAAGGCTGAGACCCGACATGCTCGCCGAGGAGGATTAGGTCTCGCCCCATGGAAAGCGAGAATCCTGTAGTGGAAATCAACATCAAATAGTTTCTTTTACATTGAAATATTGTTGACTAATTGAAAAATTCTTTATTCAACTGCGTGGTAAGTTAAGTCATACATTGGCTTAACTTTTTGTTTTAAAAATTCTAGTATTCTTAATAATTATTCATTATAATTAAAAAGTTACATAAAAAAGCCGAGCTCAATTTAACATTGGCTCAGCTTTATTTTTTAGTTTATTCAAAATAAAATAATGAATCGTGAGAAGTATTTGTCTGATAGTAGTTCATTAAATCTTCTACTGAAATTCCTCTAATTTCAGCAATATCATTAAAACTCATATCATAGTGATATGACAGTTCATGTAAAGATAATGCTGGATTATTTGCTAGTAACTCATAATCAGGTATATTTTCAAATTGTTGAGACATACTCTTCACTTCCTTTTACAGTTTCTTACTATCCTTTCCTAAAAATTACAAATTTAGTCAAGATTGTCGAAAAGAAATGATGTGTACATAAAATTGATTAGTTAGGTGGTATTATGATTCAAACTATTTTACACGCAACTTTATTATCATTTGGTTTAATCCTACCTTTAGGGGTCCAAAACGTTTTTATTTTTCAACAAGGTGCAACTCAAAAAAAGTTTATTAGAGCTTTACCAGCTGTATTAACTGCATCGCTCTGTGATACGTTATTAATTACTTTATCGGTTACAGGAGTGTCTGTCCTTATTTTAACTTCACCATATTTAAAAACTGCGCTTTTAAGTTTCGGAATTTTATTTTTAACTTATATGGGCTGGCAAACATGGAAAGCTAAATCTTCTGAGATCACATCAAATCAAGACAATTTCTCAATGAAAAAGCAAATATTGTTTGCTGCATCTGTTTCACTTCTTAATCCGCATGCAATCTTGGATACAATCGGTGTAATTGGAACGAACTCGCTTCAATACGATGGTAATGAAAAAATTGCATTTGCGATTACTTGTATAGCCGTTTCGTGGATCTGGTTTATATCACTTGCAATAGCAGGTCGAACTGTCGGGAAAATCGATCAATCAGGTAAATTCATGATTATCATTAATAAAATTTCTGCGATCATCATTTGGTGTATTGCTATTTATTTATTAAAAGGTTTAATCATTGGCTAATAAATTTCTTTGTTTATTCTATAACGTCAATAAAAAGCAGTATATAGATATTACTATATACTGCTTTTTTATCTTAACTTTCTTTACTACCTTTTAGAAATAATCCAAAGCAGCTAAAGTAAGAAATGCTTCTATTAATCTTAAGAGTTTTTCTTTTTCTTCGGAATTTAACATCTTATTCGCAGTACGTATCATGGTAGTACCTTCAATCCATTCATCTTCTTCGATCAAGGTTATTTTCTTTATAGACGACATCAAATTTTATATTACTATTTTTTTCATTCTTTGCGGGATTAAAAACTTCTTCTGAAATACTTTTAAATGGAACCTTCAATTCATCAGGTGCATTCACAATATAAGCACACCAAATTAGCTCCTCAGCATTACCACCTGTTACTTTTGCAATCGCTCTTGTTAATTTTTCTTCAGGTGGAGTTAGTTTCGCATTTTGCAATTAATTTTCCAAAATAAATAAATTTGATAATTAAGTCTAAAGTACTAAAACCCGCTCAAAAATTTAAGCGGGCTTCTTTATACTCTAAAACGATTTTACCAATATTTATTTTTCGATTTGCTCTAACACTCTATTTTGAAGAATTTCAATTAATACTTCATCCATATACTGATAATCATCAGCGATATCTAGATTGACAACCGTTTTATGATTAAGCAAAATACCGAATTTTTCACGTATTCTTCTTAAATGCTTTTTCTCCATTACGAAAATGATATCTGCCCAGCCGATATGTCCTTCAGTCAGCTTAGTTCTAGCTCCAGATTCCGTACCAGCTGATCTTGCTTGATGTCCTTCATATAAGTGAAAGATTTTTTCAGCTGTAGGACTTCTCCATTGATTTTTACTGCATATAAATAGTAATTTGATTAGGATCACACCTTAAAAATTATTTGTTATTTTTTACTAAATAAATATGAGCTAAATGATGCTGACTATGCCAAGCATATAAAGCTAAAAGAAAATCAATGCTTATTTCTAGGTTCAGTTCAGGGTGAAAACATGTGCGTTTAAACTGTTCATCTGTTAATGATTCAAGTAAAACGACATATCTTTCGTGTATTCCTTCAATAATTTTTAAGGAACTTTGAAAATCATAATTTGAATCGCTTAATGTTATCCAAGCATTTTCATCATAACCTTTGATTGTTGGGTTTTCTTCAGTTAATGCTAATTTTACTCTGATCAAGCTATTCATGTGGCTATCTGCAACATGATTTATAACTTGTTTTGGGGTCCATCCACCTTCACGATAAGGTGTATTTAATTGTTCTTCGTTTAGAGATGTTACTGCTTCCTTAAATTTAAAAGTAGCATCTTTTAACACTTTTATACATTCTTTTCTTTGTTTAGTAGTATAGCTTGCTGGAACGTTAAATTTACCAATTGGATATTTCAAATTTTCCATTTTAACTCCCCCATTTACCTGTTATCTATAAAAAAACAACAAAGCCATGCAAGACTTTGCTGTTTTTTTTACTAAATTAAAGTGTATTAAATGTTTCAGTTAATACTGGAACGATTTGTTTTTTGCGAGAAACAACACCTTTTAATAATGCAGTATTGTTTTCTAAAGTTACATTGTATGCTTTTTCTACTGCATTTGTAGCAGTACCTTTTGCAACAGCAATTGAATCATTTGTTAAAATATCAGTTACGACAAATAAGAATAAGTCTAAACCTTTATTTGAAACGATCCCATCAAGTACGTTTTCTAATTCATCTTGACGTGAAAGTACGTCATTTGTATCAACAGCATTTACTTGAGCTATTTCAACTTTATAACTACCCATTTGGAACTCTTTAGCATCAAGTGAAACTAATGATTCAATTGATTTATCAGCTAAATTTGCACCAGCTTTTAACATATCTAAACCATATTCATCTGAATTTACACCTGCAATTTCAGCAAGTTCCTTTGCAGCAACGATATCTTGTTCAGTACATGTTGGTGATTTAAATAATAATGTGTCAGAAATAATTGCTGAAAGCATTAAACCAGCAACTTCCTTTTTAATTTCAACATTATTTTCTTTATATAATTTATTTAAAATTGTAGCAGTACATCCAACTGGCTCACAACGATAGTATAAAGGATCGCTTGTTTCAAAATTTGCAATACGGTGATGATCGATTACTTCAAGTACACGTACTTGTTCAATATCATCTGCACTTTGTTGACGCTCGTTATGGTCAACTAAAATTACGCTTTTCGTTTCAACTGCAACTTTTTCCACTAAACGAGGAGCATCTGTTTTAAAAGTATCTAGTGCAAATTGAGTTTCTGCACTTACTTCTCCTAAACGAATCGCTTCAGCGTCTACTCCTATAGCTTTTTTTAATTCTGCATATGCTATCGCAGAGCAAATCGTATCTGTATCTGGGTTCTTGTGACCAAAAACTAGTACTTTTTCCATCATGATTCTCCTAACTTATATCTTGTTTTTCAATATTTTCATATGTATTTTTAATACCAAGAAATGGTTTTAATATAAAACGCTTCAATAATAATACCATATCAAAATAAAAAAAAATAGCCAAAATGGCTATTCTTTACAGTTTGTGGACAAAGTCTCTAAAACAGTTCTTTTCAGCTATTTATTAATTCGAATTTATTGAGCTAATTGTTTATACAAAGCATTTAAAACGGTTACGAAAACAAAAAATAGCTTAAGTCATTCAACTGAGTTTTTGTATGACATCGTTTCAGTAATTGGTTCATTTTTTGGTAACCAATCAATTGGTATATCATCTGCCGTATTCATATCCTCAAGTAACATTTCATCAAAATTATGTTGATTCGGCTCAGTTGATTTCTTCTTATTAGATTTGCTCATCTTTAAGACCTCACTTGTCATTTGATTTTCAAGTTTAGTTTGTGTAAAAGATGACTGAGCTAATACTTATTTTACATTTTTAATGATAATTTCAGGAATTGATATATTTTTACGCGGTTTTATATTATCAATAATAATTTCGGCAATATCGTCCGGATTCATCATTTTTGAAGTTTTGTCTTCATCAAAAATACCAGCCCAAAAATCAGTATTCATTCCACCCATATATGCTGCAAATACTGATATAGGTGTTCCTGTTAATTCAACTACTAAACTTTCCGTAAATCCTTTAACGCCAAATTTACTTGCGCAATAAACTGATTCAGTAGCTTTACCAATTAACCCCGCAGTTGAAACGATATTAACAATCGTTCCACTATTTTGTTTTTTCATTTGTTTTAGTACTTCTTGCGAACAAAAAATGGTACCTTTTAAATTAATGTCAATCATATTATGTACTGCTTCTTCATTCAATTCATCTGCAAGGTCAAAAATACCAACACCTGCATTATTAAATAATAAATCAACATTACCGTATGTTTGAAAAATAGTATCGAATACTCGTTTTACATCATCGTATTTAGAAACATCTATCGTATGGATTGAATAATTGTTTGGTAATTGTTTTCCAACTTCTCTAAGTTTATTTTCAGTTCTTCCTAATAAACAAATATGTGCTCCATTTTCCGAATACTTTTTAGCTAATGACGCTCCTAATCCACTTCCTGCGCCTGTAATAATAACTACTTGATTACCCAATTTAAGACCAACTTTCTATAAATGATATTTATCCGAATAATTTCATTATAGCTATTAAACCAAAACATGATACAATTGTAAAAGTGTTTGTTTAGGAGGTCGTAAAATGAATACTACAAAAACGGGGAAAATATCACATTTTTTTAAACTATTGCTTCCGATTTTAATCACACAAGTGACATTATTTTCAATGTCATTTTTTGATACGATTATGTCTGGGAATAGTAGTCCAGGAGATTTAGCAGGTGTTGCGATTGGCGTAAGTGTTTGGGCACCAATCAGCACAGGTTTAACAGGCATTTTATTCGCTATAACAACCATGGTCGCCAATTTAAAAGGTGCAAAAGAAGAAGAAAAAATAACTCCGCTTGTCACACAAGCGCTTTATTTAGCTGGTATTATTGCAATTGTTATTATTATTATCGGGATCTTTACGATTCATCCAATCTTAAATCAAATGAATCTGGATCCAAAAGTTCATCGAGTAGCACTTCATTTCTTATACGCTTTATCATTTGGAATTTTACCTTTATTTTTATATACGGTAATTCGTCAGTTTATTGATGGATTAGGAAAAACAAGAACTACGATGATCATAACAATTATTTCAGTACCGATTAATGTTATTTTAAATTTTTTCCTTATATTTGGTAGAGCTGGTCTTCCTCATTTAGGGGGAGTCGGAGCAGGAGTTGCATCTGCCATCACATATTGGATTATTTTTGGAATTGGCTTTTACATTATTAATACTAAAAAGCCATTTAAGTCATATAATATTTTAAAAAAGCTTCCACCTATTTCATTTACTACTTGGAAAAGTATTTTAAAATTAGGTGTACCAATTGGACTTAGTATCTTTTTTGAAGTAAGTGTTTTTTCAGTCGTTACTTTATTATTAAGTGAATTTGATACGAAAACAATCGCTGCCCATACAGTTGCGATGAATTTTGCAAGTATGCTTTATATGGTTCCATTAAGTATTTCAATGGCTTTAACAATAGTAGTCGGCTTTGAGGTTGGCGCAAAAGATTTTCAAAGTGCGAAGGAATACAGCAAAATTGGTTTATTGATGGCTGTGTTGATCGCTTCAGTTTTTGGAGTAATCATCTACTTATTCCGCTATGATGTTGCAGGTTGGTACACAAATGATTCATCTGTACAATATTTAGCTGGTGGATTTTTAATTTTTGCTATTTTGTTCCAACTATTTGATGCAATTGCTGCACCAATACAAGGTGCATTAAGAGGTTATAAAGATGTTAATGTGACATTATTGATGATGATTTTAGCCTATTGGGTGATTGCTTTACCGATTGGTTATTTTCTATCTCAAACAAATCTTGGTGCAAAAGGATATTGGCTAGGTTTAATAAGTGGATTGGCCGTTTCAGCAATTACTTTAACTTTCCGATTAGTTCAACTTCAAGTAAAAAAATTAAAACTTTCTGAAGCATAAAAAAAGGATGGAAAAGCATTATGACTTTTCCATCCTTTTTTTCATCCGCTTAATCATCTTGAATCGTCAAATGAGGATTTTCATCATCAAATTGATCAAGTAATTCGCTTGAAATATGTTTTGGTATGACATCAGCAGGGACTTCCCCATCTACACTTAAATAGTAGTGTCGAATCGGCTTTAAGTCATTATTTAATTCATAAACTAATGGAATGCTAGTAGGTATATTAAGTGAAGCGATTCCATCTGCTGAGATTTCATCTAAATATTGAACGATTCCTCTTAACGTATTACCATGCGCAGATATAATCACCTTTTTCCCAGATTTTAATGCTATGGCAATTTCTTCATTCCAATATTTTAACACTCTTTTTTCAGTATCCTCTAGACTTTCCGTTAGAGGGTACTCGCCTTCTAATAAGTCTTTATAACGAGGCTCATAAATCTCGTACCTAGGGTCACCTGGCTCTAGCGCTGGCGGTCTAATATTCATTGATCTTCTCCAAATGTTAACCTGTTCATCTCCGTACTTCTTCGCTGTTTCTGTTTTATTTAGTCCTTGAAGTGCGCCATAATGACGTTCATTTAATCTCCATGTCTTATGTACAGGAATCCACATCATATCAATTTCATTTAAAATAATCCATAATGTACGAATTGCTCGTTTAAGGACTGATGTATAAGCAATATCAAAAGAAAAACCATTTTTTCTTAAAATAATTCCAGCTTCCCTAGCTTCAGAAAGTCCACTATTCGTTAAGTCAATATCAGTCCATCCTGTAAATCGATTTTCAACATTCCATAAACTTTGTCCGTGTCTGATTAATACAAGTTTAATCATATCGATCTCCTTTTAAAGTCAAAGATATCATTAGGTTGCTGAAAAGTTAATCATTTGATTCAAAAATAGCTCATAGTTCCATCGTAAACTAAAACTTGCCTCATCTATTTTATAATTGATTTAACAGAAAATTCAGTTTATAATAACTAAAATACAACTTTTAAATATTAAAACTACCATCCGAAAGTACGTTATCATATTTTAATACCTTCATTTTCAAAACCTTTTCATAGTTGTTTCCAATCAAATCTTTCCTTATCATTTTACTTTAAGCTTTCATATACATATTGATTCTTCTTAATACTAATTAGTCTAAAAGATTACATCTCATCGTTAGTTCGATCAGTTTTTGTCTAAACTACATTATTATGAAAGAGGTGTTTTAAAAGTGGAATTTCGAAGTAGTGGTAGGCTTTCCAATTTTCTAGTAGTCATCTTGTTTTCAATTTGCTTGTCTTCATGCATCTTTTACGTTCAAAAACATGGGTTTCCAAGTACACCTAAGTCTTATTGTATAATTTTCTTATTAGGATTAATGTTTTTAGCTTACGTCGGATATATTCGAAGTATGGTCATTAGGATTAATGAAAATGAGGTTACATATGAACATTGGGGATTCAAACGAACGATTCCAGCACAGCATATTACGCGAGTTAATCTGCAATATCGCTATAAAGAAACAGCTTCATATAGTGCATATCTTGTCATAAATCATCCTGAAGAGTCACTTTTTATCCCCTCTATGATGTTTCAAGGTCAAATCGACCGGATAACAAAAGCAATAAGAGACATTATGATTTATTAAATTTGCATCTCAAAAAGAACTGAAGACTAGCCTCAGTTCTTTATTTGTGATTAAATGATCGGCTTTATTGCATCAACTATTATTGAAGGAAAGAGTACTTTTTCTCCGTGGTTTCTAGGATCATATTGTTTTGAACGAAAAATAATACCATCCCTCCTATCCCATTCGTTAAAATGAAACGTTCCACCTTCATCACAGTATTCTAATAATGTCACTTCAAAGCCCGCTGTTTCAAACATAGTAATAAGCGTTTTATAATTATATACAATTTTATGGCTAGCTGCTGGATGATCTTTTGGCCCAGGGCCACCTACTTTTACAATATTTTGATAGGTTTCATCTTGAAAAAAACCATCTGGTACTGCACAACGAATATAACCTGATGGCTGTAAATATTCATAACAAATTTCAGCTGCTTTTATGCCTTCTTCATAAGTAAGATGCTCCCAAACATGTTCGGCTAAAATAGCTGAAATTGTATTTTTTTCAAATTTCCTTTCCCAAGTAGACTTTTCTAACAAATTAAGTTCTTCTTCTTGAGTTTGAATCCAAGTTGGATTATTGTTATATTCTCCAGCTCCTATTACAACTCTTAATTTTTCACGATTAATCGACATTCGATTCATTCACCTCAAACTAGATTTTAATCAACTAGTATATTTCTTTATCTGCACCTTAAATTCCTCTTTTATCCCATGGGAAATGTAAAATTTTAGTAATTTATCATATTTTTTCAAGTTTTCAATTTTAGAAACATGAATCATTAACCATTAACTTAATTTCCTAAAATATCTAATTTATTGGTTTAAATTCTTAGCCTATATCTTGGGTATAATAATTCCAGTAAATGGAGGCGTTTAAATGACGATTGATCGAATATGTACGATTGGACCGGCTAGTTTTGATAAAAAAATACTATCTGAATTAATTGAACACGGAATGACGATTGCAAGACTAAATTTTTCTCATGGAACACATGAAAGCCATCATAGTGTCATCGAACAAATAAAATCATTAAATTTACAGACTGGAAAAAACATTAAGATTTTAGGAGACCTCCAAGGTCCAAAAATTCGATTAGGTACTATTGAAGGTGACAAAATTATTCTTGAACCTAATCAAACTTTTACACTCGTTATTGATGATAGTGTAGGTAATCTTAATCAAGCAAGTGTTGATTATAAAGGCATAATAAACGATGTGAAACAAGGAAATCGTATCTTAATAAATGACGGTGAAGTAGAACTGATTGTTGAAGACGTAAATAATCATAAAGTTGTCACTTCAGTTAAAATTGGCGGAGAAATATCTTCCCATAAAGGGGTTAACCTACCAGGTGTAAATACAAACTTACCTGCTATAACTGAGAAAGATCAAAAAGATATTGAATTCATCTTACAAGAAAATTTAGATTTTATTGCTTGTTCATTTATCAGACGTGCATCACATTTAAATGAAATTAGGAATTTTATCAAATCAAAAAATGGAAAAATTCCACAATTAGTCGCAAAAATAGAAACAATTGAAGCAATAAAAAACTTTAAAGAAATTAATAAAGAAGCAGATGCAATTATGATTGCTCGTGGAGATTTAGGAGTCGAACTTCCTTACCAATGGATTCCACTTTTACAAAGAGCAATGATTCATGAATGCAATTCCACTAATACTTATGTAATCACAGCAACTCAAATGCTTCAGTCAATGGTCGATCACTCATTACCGACAAGAGCTGAAGTAACCGATGTTTTTCAAGCAGTTATGGACGGAACGAATGCCGTCATGCTTTCTGCTGAAAGCGCTGCGGGGCACCATCCTGTAGAAAGCATTGAAACATTGAAACTTGTATCGCAGTTTGCTGAAACTGTTAAAGCGAAATCGACTTTTGATTTTGGTGATATGCTTGAATTGATTAATTCTTCTATAAAGTAGATGTTAGAAATGAACAATCTAAAAACTCGGTTTCAAGACTTTAGTCTGCATATTCATGGGTTAGTCATACCGTTCAGGAGTGATGACTGTTCAGATTATTTAGCAAAAGGAAAAGATCATAATGTGGTCTTTTTTTGCTTTCGCCTTTTTTTCACATAAATGTTGATATAATACTTTAAAACTTGAAGCAAAGATGGGGTATCTGAAAGGAGTGAAGCTGATTTTAGATTCCTATTTGTTTGAAATTTAACAGTTTTCTTCTATCTTTATGCCGATTTGGATAGAATTTAAGCAAACTCAGTGATTGTCTATTATTAATGATGAATAACATGAAAAAATACCCCTACCAGCATGGGTATTTACTTATCTAATTTGGGATTACAGGGATTATATTTGCAGTTTCACTATTTTTATTTGCAGTTTATCCTTTAATTACAGTTTCTGAACTTTTATTTACAGCCTTCAGACATTTATTTGCACATTTTACATTCTTATTTGCAGTAAGTTTTTTTAATACATTTCTTGCCCACTAATTAGCGACTTTAAGACATTAAATTGTACGTCCCTCAGCCTTATTTGTACTGCACTATTTTTATAACTAGTCTTTTTAAAGGTTCCAAATAAAAAAGAGGTAGCCCAAAACCAGGGACCACCTCATATTACTTTTCTTTTTTATAAAATCGTTCACCGCTATCTGGATTAAAATAAACTCTAGTTTTTTCACCAGTTACCGGGTCAATATTAACCTCGTTCGTTCGCTGAAATCCTTGTGGGGTTTGATTTCCATGGTTTCGATTGAAGCGTTTATCATATACAAAATAGCCAAGTAGTAAACAAATAAGAACGATTAAAATCTGAATTCCATAAAAACCGAATAGAAATTTCATTATATTCTCTCAACTACAACTGCTGTTCCATAAGCAACGATCTCACTCATAATGTTCTTCATGTAAACATACCTCCTAAAAGCATTGAAATTACAATACTAAAAAAAATCTTCTCAATAAAATTTGTACGTCAGTTTGTCCGTTATTTAGGGACATTACTAGAATTTCGCAGACATTATAAACCATGTATTGTTCAAATGTTCACAACTATTTTGAACTTGTAGAATAATAAGCATTTTAATTATTACCGCCGGATATATCAGATCACCTTATAAATTTGATTATATCAAGCATTTTTCGATAGGTCTATGTGAAACTTAATTTAATTAAAATGTATTCAATTGCTTTTTTTTTTTTGAATTAATTAATTTTGTTTCTAATACGGTATGTGAAATTCCTCTTATTTCTAAATTCTCTAAATTGATGGCGCCAAGGGATACATATTCGCACAGTTGGACCAAATTTCCGTTTGCTAGGGAACATTTATTATGTATATACCAAATCAAAATATCCCCCCTGAACTTCCTGCATTTTTTTGCGATTGACGTAGAAGATAAATTTTCAAATAATTGATCCATATTCTCAGCTTCTAAATTAATACTCTATTTTGATATTGATAAAAGTAATTCAATTTGGAGTCGGGCTAAAGTATGTGCTATATTGCATAACTAAATAAAATATCAAAAACTTATACTCTTGTAGAAGTCAGTTTATATTTTCATATACATATGCTTTATTTAGACGGTTTTCTATTTCAGTGTTTTAAGTTATTTCTATACGAATTTTATATATTTAACTGTAATGACATGAAAAGCTATACTCTCGAATAATAAAAGAAGAGAAGCCAACGTTAGATTGCCTTCTCTTCCCTCTTAAAATTTTTTTTCTAATTTGATGTACTTTTTATCAAATATTAAAATTAGATTTATTGAATTCCTAATTCAGCCTTAATATCAGTAATTGATTTTCCTTTATATTTCTTTACAGGTTTAGGAGCATTATCAACAGCTTGATTTTGCATTAGGTAGTTCTTTTCTACATATGCAAAGTCTTTTGCGTCAACGGTTCCATCAAAATTGATATCCGCTACTCGTTTATTTGTTCCCCAATAAGTTTGGATTGCTAATGCATCTAAAAGATCGATGACATTATCTTTATTGATGTCCCCTGCAATTGCATCATCAATTGTTTCAGTTCCTAATCGCTTATAAATTCCATACATTTCTCCATCCATCGTGTTATACACATTATCAAATTCCCCATATGTCGTAAAATGTCCAGGAATATCAGTGATGACAGTAAACTTATCCTTCGTTACTGGTAAACCAGAAATATAAAATTGTCCTCTCGTATCCATTGAACCTGTGTATGTCTTACCTTTACTGTCAATTATTGTTACATTTGCCCCAAGTTTCGTAAAATCGACCTTTTTCGTTGTTCCATCCGCATTTTCGAAGCTTTCTGGATGAATATAACTTATTACACTTGAGAAATTTGGTAAAATTGCAATTGGTGCTATAAAAGTCAGTGGATTTGTCACCGTGTTATCGATACTAGTAAATGTTGATTTAACTGTGTTAAGACTAGCATACGGAGAAATATCTTGCATATTCGGTATTTTAAACGTTACGTCAACCATTGGCAGATCCCCTGAAACTTCTTGTGAACCGTCAAATAACACATCAACAGTTGATTTAACTGTCGTACTTGTTGGATTAGTCGTCGTCACATCTAATTGTCCGCCAAGTTTTTGCGCTTCGGGATTTAAAGAAATATTTAGGATATTCGTATCTAAAGTGCTTGTTGTAAAACTATAATTCGCTTGCTTCAATTTACTAACATTATCGGCAGTTAGTGTAATAGTAACCGTGTCACCAATATGTGCATTAGCAAAATTTAATCTCGTTGGAATATTTGGTTGTCCATAAACGTAAGGTGTTCCTTCTTTAACAAAGAAATATTGTTTTAGGCCATAATAATTTGATGCTTGGTCTCCTGCAACAAAACGGACATTTAACGCTGATAAGCTTGGTTTCATGGCAACTTCGTCTTTAGATTGTCCATTTCCATCTAATTTTAACGTTCCAGATGCAAACGCACTATTATAATAATAAGCAATTGTATTTTGGGATTGATCTGCTTTTAATCCTGCAGACTTCATTAGATCAACTACCTTGTCATTTACTTTAGCAGTGAAAGGTAGCGTTTGTTGATCTGCTTTATACTCAACAAATGGATTACCTGCTTTTTCTCCCTCGACTTGTATATCAAATAGATTTGGCATCGTATTATCAACAAATAAGTCTTGTGAAACCATATATTTCTTCTCGTTATCATCGTGTCCAATGAATTTTACTTTGTAATGCCCCTCGTTTGCTAACACCGCTTTTGAACTAATTGGATTCTTGGGATCATTTGTAAATGGATAATAAACCCCCATAAATGCTTGAACAGAATAAGGTGTACCTTCAGCGTAGTTCATTCCGTCAAAACTAGCTACAATACCTAGGTCCTGACCTGTATTCGCATCTGCTATTACAATATCAAAGTATCTCATATGAGATTTTAACGAGAAGTTAGCAAATACATAAGGATTAAATAATGGGCTAGATAAATTATTTCGATCAGATGACATCGATTGGCGACTAAGACTCAAGTCTTGAATACCTTGTTCCACAAAGTGTGTACCAAATGGAATTCGATACGTTTCAGATGGATTAGCCTTGTTTGTAAACACGACATACCCTTCGTATATACCTTTTTCAGCTGTTTTAGGAATATTTAATGTAACATTTATTTTCTTGTTACTAATTCCTTTTAATGTAACAGTTGAATCTGTCAGAACTGTTACGCCGTTTGTTTTTGCATCTTTTGAATTACGTAAGTTCGATTGATAATTAATATTTACATCAAAAGTTTTTTCCTTTTCTCCTCTATTCATTAAAGTAACTGAACGAGTATCCGAAAGATCATTTCCTTTAAAGACCTCATTCCCAAAGCTAAGCGCACCTGTATCAATATTAATTTGTTTCTCTTTTCCATTAATGATTGTTGGTGTTGACTCTTTTACTTTCATTTCAATAGTCGAATGAATTGCGCCATAAGGATCAATTCGTCCTGCACCTTGTTCAAATACACTGTATGGTTTACTTAATGAGTCTGCAGTATTCATTAAAATTGATTTTACATCTTCTGGTTTTAGGTCTGGATTCGCTTGTAATAATAATGCTGCAACGCCTGCTGTAAACGGTGTAGCCATCGATGTTCCAGACAAACGATCATAAGAGTATTGATAATTAGTCGGATCCTCTGGATTGTGAAGAAAACCTGGAACAGTCGATAATACACTTACTCCTGGCGCTGTAATCTCTGGTTTAATTTGATAATTTACACGAGTTGGTCCACGAGAACTAAAATCTGCTAAAGAATCACCAGCCGATGTGAATTGACCAATATCGCTAAATGAAAATTGAGTCTTTCCTGCTGTAATTTTTTGTTGTAACAAAAGCCCTTCAGCATTTGTTAAATTAAAAGACGGGATAAAATCAGTTCCTTCTCCTAAATAGAACGGCATAAATCCTTCAACTGCATTGTTATTGTACATAAGAATTGCCGCAGCTCCCTTTAGTTTTGCTTGTAAAATTTTATCATTAATTGTATTAGTTCCACGTGCGACTAGTACAACTTTTCCTTTAACATCTAGGTTTGTGTAGTTACTAGCTTGACCAACTCCAGGTATATTGACCATACTATATGTCTTGTCCATTAAAGTTGAAAGCTCATCACTAAATCCTTTTCCTAATAAACGCATTTCTGAGTTTATACTATCAAGATGTCCCTTCATCGTCGGAATTTGTTGTGGTACATCGCTAGCTCCGACTGTCAGTGCTAAAGCTGCTCCCCCAGGTGTACCAACAGTATACATACCATTCCCTGCATTTCCTGCAGCAACCACTGCTGTCACGCCACTTAATACTGCATTGTTAATCGCAATACTTTCTGGAAATAACGGGTCATTATAGTTAGATCCTAATGACAGATTCATAATATCTATTCCCTCGGCAACTGATTTATCAATTGCTGCAATAATACCATCACTTGATCCGCTACCACCTGGACCAAGAACACGATATACATATAAATCAGCTCCTGGAGCTATTCCTGTCGTTGCATAATTACTATCGTTTTTTCCTTGTCCTACAATTGTACCAGATACATGTGTTCCATGCTCTGTTACATATGTTAATGGGTCGTTTCCTGGTTTTCCAGCTTTTATCCAGTCATCATAGGTCGTTTCCATTGGATCATTATCGTTATCAACGAAATCATATCCACCTTTATATGCATTTTTTATGTCAGGATGATTGTAATCAACCCCTGTATCTAGTACGGCAACTTTAATACCTTTACCTGTATATCCCTCGTCATGCAATTTATTAATATTTAGATAAGCTCGTTCATCCGCCAACCCTTGTTCTTGAGCTTCTTTTGAAAGCTGTACCTTATTAATTGGTTGCTCTACCTTTACAGTCGAATCACTGTATATAGCTTGTACAGCACCCGATTTCATTAAATCCTTTATTTTATTTGCTGGTCCTTCTAGCGCAACCCCATTAAATGCATTTTTATATTCACGCTTAATCTTAAAGGTGCCATCTGATTTAGCTTTAAAAGTAGATTCCAAATCTGATTTAAACATTGTATGATCTGCGTTAACACGTTCATTTGCTTGAGCATCTGACAAGATTTTCCCTTTTACAGCTGCTTCTAAAACTGCAGCCTTATGTGGTTTATTTTTAAATTGAACAATGACTGACACATTTCCAGGACTTTCTAGATTTACATTAGAATTTAGAAACAAACCGGATTGTTCATCTTCAGAAAGTTTTTCCAAAGCTTGTCTTTGTGCTGGACTTAAATTAGCTAAAATTGACTCCGCCTTTGAAATACCTTCCGCTTTAGTTACATTTGTTCCACATGAAAGTGGTGAAAATATTACACTTGATGTTAGGGCTAATAAGGTAAATCCTTTAATAAACTTACCTTTCTCATATTTATTACTCATTATTTTCCTCCTCCATTCTATAATTAAAGTAAAATCCAATGAATGCTAAATAAATATTTTAAAAGGCTTAAGTACTTTTTAAGATTCATATTTTTCTTCACTAAACTTTACTTCCTACTACTAATTATTAGGAATATTCTAAAAATGCACAATCGGGTTATCTATCTCCCTATTTCAGTACTTTTACCGATATTAAATTGGATTTTCGATTAAATTCGACGTATTTCTACCGATTTGTTACGTAACAAGCAAAATTAAACAATAGTTTTTATATTGGAACAAAAAAAGTAATTAACTAACAAGTTATGTTAGTTAATTACTTTTTTAAAAGTTAAATCGTTGAACTAAATTCTAGCTCTAATTCAATTGCTTTTTTATACTGATTATTCTCAATATAATATGAATATAGTTTTTTTCCATACTGTCCGTAATAAGAGAGGTTATTTGTTGATTTAAACTGTGGAATGGCTATTTCACTCAAAAAATCAAAATATCTCTGTTTATTGCTTTCAAAGTTCAACTTTAAAAGCATAAATAAAGTACAATGTATTGTACTTTGACGTTTTTCAGCTTGCATACTACCTAAGTCGATTAACTCTAATAGTTCTTCTTTTTTTAGTAAATTTCCTTCAGTACAGGCTTCAATATAATTATAAAAACGCCGCAAATAATAGATTGAAGAATTTTCTGTTAAACTTAGAGATTGTTTAAAGTATGATGAGGCTTTTTCGTAATTTTTTCTTTTAAAATATATAACACCTAAATTATTTAATAATATCCCTTTTTGTAAATGAGCACCTACAATTTCACAAGTATGAATGATAGTATTGTATTTTTGGACTAACTCTTCAAAGCTAATGTCCTCATCATGATCGTGTTGAAATAATAATAAGGACTGGACATTTATTGCCTGATTATAGTTATAAGTCTTGTTAAAATAGTATAGTGCTTTTCTTGCATAGATATATGCTAATACTTTAGAGCCTGCAAAATGATGTGCTAGTGCTAGATGGTAATAAAATTCTTTATTTTTATATGTGCGACTATTTATTTGATTTAATACTCTTACAGCAGATCTCATATCCACGCTTACAGTAGTTCGATAATTACTAATGTAATATATACCTTTCACATGCAAAAGGAAATTTTTTTCATAATCGGTAAGATGTAAATATTCTCTTTCGACTTTATCAATTGTATTTTTAGCTTTTTTTAACATTTTCTTATGAAGATAAAATCTAGCCACCAATAATAAAGATTGAACTGCATATTTTGTTGACGTAACAAAGGGGATATTCTGAAGGTTGTTATAGATTTCATCAATTTGATCAGTTTTTTGCATTATAAGAGCTGTATTTAACTCATCTAAATATTTTTCAATACAATTATAAGAATCTAACTTTTCATTCAAATCAATACCTAATCGTTCAGATAATATAGTTATAATTTCAAGAGATAAAGTAGACTTCCCACTTTCAAATCTACTTAAATATGATTTAGAGCATATTCCTTTACATAACATTGATTGACTAATTCCATTTTTAACACGGTAAAACTTAATTATTTTGCCGACTAACATGATTTGCCTCCATATTTAACTTACAGAAAGGGGTCAAATTGATTATTTACTTAGATCGATATCATAATCTATACCATAACCCATTCCTTCATAACCATTTGTTAATAAATTCATGCTATAAACCTCCATCGTATTTACTTTTTTAAAAAATTCTACAATTTAGCTGAAGAGTAAATTTATTATATATTCAATTTTTTAAAAATAAAATTCACTTTAATTTATGTTCACTTAACAGAAACTTATATAAGTAATCGTATCCAAACATACGAAAGCGACTCCACTATGTAAGAGTCGCTTTCGTATTGTTAAAAAAATTCATTAATGGATCAGTTTTATTTTTTACCAAATCCATCAAACTTATTAAATTAAGTTTTCATCAATCAATTATTTTTTCATTTAGAAATCAAGAATATAACAAAATGCCAACTAATTCAGAAAACATAACAACACGAGCCCTATCGACTCTGTCCGGAGTATTGGCCCCACCTACGCCAAATACGATGATAGCCACACATGCCATCCAACCTACTATTGAGTATAACAGAAAACGCTTACATTTTCAATTTTTAGAATATTCATTGAATAAATTTTAATAACTCAAGAATAACTGACTTTTATTTTGCTTCATACACCATCAATCACTTTGTAATTTTTATGTGATACAACTGTTCTGTTTCCTTCAAACACCAATTCCGTTTTATTATCAATTATATTTACAATAACTGTATTTTCATTGACCTTTTCAACAATGCCTTTAATTCCATTCTTAAAAAAGACATGTTCCCCTAATTCAGCTATCTTTTCTGCCTTGAATTTCATCTTCTTCTCCCCAATCATCATCATTATTTTTCTTAGTTTTACTTCGTTGTTATACTTTGATTTTTCTTATTTACAATTGAAAACTCCTTCATCAATATGTAGATGAACATTAATTCGTACCAAGTTAGCTAGATCCCTAATGAGTAATACGACTAAATCATTTTTGTAATTCTAACTTATACAAATAACCAAGTGGACATTTTTTTATTCGTTTCATACAATGATGAAAAATTAAGTAGTAATGATTTTAGTTACTTTTTCTTTCAAACTACTTTTTAATTATATTACCAAAATTTTAGATATAAAAATAGTATTTATATTGAATAATAAAATTTTAGGAGTGTAGCATCGTCTTTTCAATTTTAACCTTAAAGAAAGTACTTATGTAAGTATCCTCGAAAATGAAGGTTTTGACATCGAGAGAGATTGTAAAGAAACATAGTAATTTTTCAACTCTTAACCTTCTGGCCATTGAAAATATGCTTGAATATAAAAAACATGGCGATTTGACAGTTAAAAAAACGGCTAAAATGGTTGTTCAACTATCAAATTTACCAATTCATAATAACCTAGGGGATTATGAATTTCAATCTAAGCTAATGGGGATCTGGTTAATTCTAGAGTAGTGAAGGCATTACGGAGTATGAACAAAAGGCATAGGAAAGACATGATAAGTTGATTATGGAAAATATTCGATTAAAGCTTTTTCGGAAATCAAATCACTAACCTGTATGAAAACAGCTTCCCAGCAATCTATATATAAAAAAATGAAACGACGGTATCTTGAGGTATCGTCTTTTTTATTTAATTCGAACATATGCCCTATTGAAAGATTACTATAAACTACAATAAAGACCAGTCTCTTTTTTTAAAGTACTGGGAATATCTGTAGTGTAATTGCATTTTCGAGCTACTATATAAACTGGGAAAACACGAACTCGTATCAATTTTCACTTATTAAAATTAACAATCTTTTAGAGTAATAAAAAAGTGCAAGAAATTTTTACATCCCTACACTTTTCTTAATTGATTAATTATTTTTGTGATACAGTTATTGTTTTTGGACTTGTCGTCACTTTAAAGCCTTGTTTGCTAACCACTTCTGTTGATACTGTGTTCGTACCATTAGGCTGGTATTGTAAAAGGTTTCCTTTGTTTACAAATATTAAGCTTTTACTTTTGAAGAAGATTCATATAAATCTACCGCTTCATTTACTGTGAATCTCTTATGAACGATGGAATGTATCGCTTGGATCATTGCAAGAGGATGCTGAGATTGCCAAATATTTCTTCCCATATCCACACCAGCTGCACCTTGCTCCATAGCATTATACGTAATTTCTAGTGCTTCACGAATTGTATCAAATTTTGGGCCACCTGCAATAACTATAGGAACCGGGCACTTACTCGTTACCTGTTCAAAGTCGTCGCAGTAATAAGTCTTAACAATATCGGTACCCATTTCAGCAAGAACTCTTGAAGCTAATGCTAAGAATCTGGCATCCCGTTTTTCAAGCTCTTTTCCAACTGCAGTAATTCCAAGTACAGGTATTCCGTAATCATGAGCATCAGTTACAACATGAGCTAGATTTGTTACTGTTTGAGTTTCATAGTCAGATCCGATAAAAACCGAAACCCCTACACCAACAACATTATGGCGAATTGCTTCTTTTATTGAAGTAACGATCGTTTCATTCGCTAGATCCTTCCCTAACGTTGTAGGACCGCCCGAAACACGAAGAACCATTGGTTTTTCCGTATTTTTCGGAATACATGCTGCAAGTGTACCTCTTGTTAAATATAGCGAATCCGTGTATGGAAGTAAGTCTCTGACAGTTTCCTCAGGCTTTTCTAGACCTCTTATTGGCCCTAAGAAATATCCATGATCTATCGCAAGCATTACTGCCCTCTTATTTGGTAATATTTTGTTTAATCGATTTTGAAATCCCCAGCTCACTATCTATTCACTCCTTAACTTGATTACTGGATTCTTTATATTAACAACATCTCTCTCCAAAATATGCGGAGATTTAATAAAGAGGGCTTTAAAGGTTTTGTCAGTTTGATTGATAAGGTAATGAGCATCGCCTGGGCGGCATTGAATCATATCACCTGGTATTGTAGGAACTTTATTACCATTAATATAGAAATCTATCTGCCCTTCTAGGATATAGAAAATTTCTTCGCATACTGTATGATAATGGTTTTGGAAGTCCTGACCTGGTTTCAATACAACCACACCAATATCTATGTTCGGACCTTTTGTTAAATATTTCGGCCCGTTATCGCCAAACCGATAATCGAAGTCATTTTCGTGAACTTTCTTCATCCCTTCACCTTCTTTCACGTTATTCTAAACCAGGTGCCTTCCACATATGGGTGGTTAAACCACGATCTGCTAGTTGAAGCTGTTCTAAATATACACTTCTCCAATTTTCATAGATTTCTAGATATTGGTCATGGTTTTCATTATTAGGTATATGTGTCCTCTCCCACTTTACAACTTGGTTAACTGCTTGACGGATATTCTCATAAATTCCTATGCCAATCCCCGCAAATAATGCGGTGCCTAGCGCTGCTGCTTCTTTAACTACAGGTACTTTCACTGGTACTCCAAGGACATCTGCAAGTGTTTGACTCCAAAGCTTTCCTTTCGAAGCACCACCTGTAAAAATTACTTCACTTGGATAATAACCAGTTTCTTCTTCTATAATCTTTAAGTTTCCTAGTGTGATGAGCGCAGCATTTTCTTGAATAGATTTAAACATTTCTTTTTTACCAGTCTTTAGAGGATCTAGAGTGAGATTAATAAATGATGGAGATGCATGGCGCCAAGCGCTATAATTCATCGTATCTGAAAAGATAGGAATAATCCCATTTGCCCCGATTGGAACATTTTTTGACTTTTCTTCTAAAATTTCATACGGGTCTCGACCAGTCACTTTTGCTTCTGTTTTTTCCAAATCACAAAATGCATCACGAAACCATCTCATTACAAGCCCGGGGAAAAAAGCAATGGTTTCTAGCTGCCATAATTCAGGCACTGCATGGCAGTTAACCCGAATACGGCCACTTTTGTCAACTAAAGACTGATTCACATTGACTTCCTGTTGCCAAAATGACCCACCTGATACAACGGCTTGCCCAGCTTTTACCGCACCGACACCAACAGAAGCCATTTGAGCATCTCCGCCTCCACAAATAACCGGAGTTCCTGAATTCAGACCTGTATACGCTGCTACTTCATCCGTCACATAGCCGATAACGGTACCAGCTTCATTTACCGGCGGAAATAAATTATTTTTTAGTCCGCACATTTTTACTACATCACTTTCCCAATTCCTTTTCTCAATATCAAATATCCCTGTAGTACACCCATTTGAAGGATCCACTTGTAGTTTCCCTGACAATTTATAAAGAATCCAATCATTAATCATAGTCATGACAGTGGCTTTTTCATAAATCTCTGGTAAATGATTTTTTATCCACAAAAGCCTAGGCAGTGCCCCTAATGCAAACATTTGACCTGATAACCTATAAATCTTGTATTCCAATTCAGGATCTAATTCCTTTAATGCTTTGACTTCATCCGAAGCTCGAGCATCGACATTTGCACAAGCCCAAATCTCCTTACCAGTTTCATCATAAAGGACAATTCCTTCCCTCATACTCGTGGCACTTATCGCTTTTATATTTTTGGCGTCAACTCCTGTTTCTTCAATAACAGACTGTACACACTGAACGACTAACGTCCAGTTTGTTTCCCAATCAAAATCCATAGATCCTGGATACTTTTCATTTGATAAATGGTTCCATTCTATTTGTGAAAACCCAACTTGATTTCCTAATTGATCAAACAAAACAGCGCGAATACTACCAGTACCAGCATCAAATGCCAGAATGTATGCCATTATTTTATTTCACCTCCATATTGAGTAATGAAATAGATGTAGCTTCATCTGTAATAAACGCCATAATATCCTTTCCTATTAAAGCTCCGTATTTTTCTCTCCGCCAGCACGGCTATAACATTTAATACTCTTAGACTCTTCAAGTCCGTTCCGATTACCCTTTTATGGTGTGGCAAATCAATATATACGATCTTGGCTCATCTACTTCTACACCCCTTAACGAAAGTTTCCCATGAAAAAAAATTGTTCACCTACTTATTAGAAATATATCCGTAATTTTAATATTAAGACCTTACAAAAAACTTTCCGAACATTCAAAATTTAATTCAGACTGGTAATATTTTTGTAATTTTTCCAGTTATAATTAACTACAGTTGTCGCAAATACAGAAGAATTATTCGTAATTTTTATCGGATGGTTTGTAAGCGTTTTCTAATTTTTTATTGGGGTAGTGACAAAAGTCCAATGAATCGTACCGAAGTGACTCTACTAGAAATAGATCAGGTATGGAAGCAATTTCTAGAATTTCTGTTTTAAGGGTGGCATCCGAAAAAGACTAATTTCTTGATGATTGAATCGATTTCACAAAGCAAAAAAAAATCAACTACAAATACGAATGAATTTCCAGAAAACATAATTCATATTTTACGATGTCCTTAACCACAAAAAAACTAGCGCTTTACCTACGCTAGTTACCTCATTCTTTTTTATTCAACGATTTCACCTTTTTGCGTAATATAGATGCCTTTTCGGTGAACATAGTTATCCGAATCGTAAAAAATGAACGTTAGAACAGGAAAATGAATGGTTTGAAGAACCGTTGATATGGTTTTGATTTTTTTCATTTCGGTTTGACGTTCTGTTTCCGTCAGTTTAAACCAGTCACGATGCTGTTCAATCGATAAGACCCCTGAATACCCAGCGTCGTAATGAAGCGATTGCAAGGTCGGGATGTTCGGTCCGACCGCTTCTTCTAGTTTCCGTTCCAGTGTCAGTGTTGCATCTGGAAATAAGGAAGATATAGTTGCTTTGATTGGCTCCGCTTCGGTCGTTTTCCAAAATTCTACTGGATACAAATCCGCAAAGCCGCTTTTTTCATCTTGCGAGACGGATACGTCAAATTTGATGGTTGGACTCGCTTTTGGCGAAGCTGTTGCATAGTAGCCTGCACCTTCTCCGTTATATTGAACGAGATCGATCGTGAATGGTTGATGATATTTTTGTTCAAGATACATTAACATCTGTTTCTTTTCTTTGAATTTCCCCACTGGTGTACCAGAAAACTTCGCAAACGTGTAGTACACAGTTCCCACGGCGACTAAGGCGATGATACTTAGTAATAGTTTCCACACTTTCATCCCATCTCCCCCTTTGTTCCAACCTATTTCTACTCAATCCTAGCTAGACTACTCTCCCAGTGTATCTTGGTATAGCTTGGATGTGTACTGTGTTCCCCTGTCGCTGTGGAGAATAACATTTTTCACATCCTTTTCTTTTTGAACTGCTTGTTATATTACTTTATAACGAATAAATGATATTGCTGATAAGTGTAATTTTTCTTCTCCTACTTGGAGGGTAGTTAAGGCTGTAACCCACTTTTGATTTGATTTATTAGCTGCAAAAACTCAGTTTAATAGGTTTGGAGCAATGTTTTCTGGCTCTTTTAATAGATAATTATTATAGTTTTGATATTTTCACTTTTTCCTAATGATTGATTGGATCTCGAGCTCCTTAAAAAGTCTGTATACTAGGCGTTTCTTAATGGGGATTTTTCGTCCGATTTTCTAGTAAACTTGTCCGCACTTTTTTTATTTATATTTAATTCTATAAAAAGTAAAATAAAAAAAACCTTGAAATTACAAGGTTTTTCATCATATTCTCTCAACTACAACTGCAGTTCCATAAGCAACGATCTCACTCATATTTTGACCAATTTCTCCAGAATCGAAGCGCATCATAATAATTGCATTTGCATCCATTTCACTAGCATTTTTAGTCATTCGATCCATCGCTTCTTTTCGTGCATCCTCAAGCATTGCAGTGTATTGTTTGATTTCTCCACCAACAAGACTTTTTAGACCAGCTAAAATATCTCCACCTAATCCGCGACTTCGAACGATTACACCAAATACAGGACCTTTCACTTCTACTACTTTGTAGCCTTCAATGTTTTCAGTTGTAACTACCATCATAAATATCACCCCATAAAATTTTTTCTACGTATAAAGTAATAATTCGTGTACACGAATATAATCCCTTTATAAAATATTGAATAATGTATGTCATTCATTATTAAGAATAGCATTTTCTGTTAAAATTTGTAAGACAAGTTTTTCTACCTCGACAGGAGACTTCTTATTTACATTTATAAATTTAGTATTAAACTGCTTATACCAGTCTTTTTCATATAAATATAACTCCATATTTTGATTAAATGAATTTCTTCTTTTTGATAAATCATTTTGTTTTCTATATTGTAGTGTTTCTAAATCAGCATCTAAGTAGACAATTAAATCTGATCTGCATTTCCTTAGTTCATCAAGTTCATCTTTTAAACGATTTTCTATATCCCATAAGTAGCCGTTTGCGATTGGAAAATACAGTGTGTAGAATTCGATATCCTCTGGACCTCGATCTAAAATGACAAGTTTATTATTTAATTGTTCAAAGCGCTTAATTTCTGCCTCAATAAACAATTTTTGGTTTTCAATAAATCCTTCTAAAGTATGTAAATCAAGTTTCAAATTATTCCTTTTATTAACAATTGGATATGGATTTTCATATATTACTTGAATGCGTTGGAATTGTTTCTCTAATGTTTTCGCTAAAGTTGTTTTCCCAACAGCCATTCCACCTTGAATTGAAATAATTTTGTTCATATTATCACCTACCCAATATTAAATTTTTTATGGATTCAATTATCATTCAAATTAAGCCAATCATATTTCATCATAATATTCTCGTCTTCTAAATACCAACAAATAACAATTTGGACTATAATAATACTATATTGTTATTTCATTTAAGAAGTATTAAGGAGAATATATGGTTAGATTTTTCATCACAATCGGAAGTTTACTAATAGTATTATTTCTTTTTTATGGTCCAATTCCGAGTTTGTTAACAAGGCTATTCAATTTGTTTTCAATTAATCAAGTTTCAAACCGAAAAAAACAAATCGCTTTAACTTTTGACGATGGTCCACATCCGGTTTATACCCCTTTACTTCTTGATTTATTAAGGTCCCATTCAATAAAGGCAACTTTTTTTGTATTAGGTTCCGAAGCAGAAAAGCATCCTGCGATTATTAGAAGGATACACGAAGAAGGGCACTTACTTGCTATTCACAATTATAAACATAAATGTAATTGGTTTCTTAGTCCGAATTCCTTAAAAAATCAAATAGATAAGACTGCTGATATTATAAAGAATTTAACTAACTATGATCCGATTTTTTATCGACCGCCTTGGGGACTCGTTTCACTACCGCTTTTATTCCAAAAGAAATACCGGCTAATTTTATGGTCTGTCATGGCAAATGATTGGCGCAGTAAACATGGAAGTCAAGGCATATTAAACCGTTTAATAAAACAAACTAAATCAGGATCAATTGTGTTATTACATGATAATGGGGATACAGTTGGTGCAGATGAGGACGCACCTAGCCATACAATCGAAGCTTTAGAAAGCTATATTTTACAATGTTTTGAAAATCAGTATGAGTTTGTACTAATTAATGAATAGTTTAAAAAGTCAAAAGAGAGTTCATCTGGACTCTCTTTTCATAATGTATAAATGATCCGAAATTCCCCATATTCTCACATCTAATCATTTAAAACTTTACTTGCATATTTTCCAAACAAAAAAAAGACCGAACTAGAAGTCATTTTACAGGACTTTTAGGACAGCCTTTTATTAAAATTTTTGGAAATTGAACTGAAAATATCATTAACAATTAACTGTGAACTAAATCCTTTATTTAATGTCGTTAATGAATATTTCATCTGTTCCAAACAATTTGCCTTAAAAAGAATTCGATTAATATAAAATGTTAATTCTTGAATTGATTTTACTGTTACAGAAGCTCCAGCATTTTCGAAAATTCGTGAATTTTCTTTCTCCTGACCAGGTGTTGGTTTGTATAGGATTGTCGGTAAACTACAAGCAATGCTTTCCGATAATGTGATTCCACCAGGCTTAGTAATTAACAAGTCAGATTTTCTATATAAATTACGAATATCGTTTACATAACCAAATACTTGTAACCGCTCTTCATATACTTCTTTCAAATTAATTAATTTATTATAAAGAATTCGATTATAGCCACAAACAACTGTAAGATTAAGTTTTGTATCAATCAGTAACTGCTTGGCCATTTTTTCAACATCTTTTAATATTCCAACTGCCCCAGCAACTATTAAAATTTGATGCTTAGACTTAGATATACTTGATTGTTCGTTTAAAACATCCACTTCTTTAAATTCTTGTCGGAGTGGAATACCACTTACAAATATTTTTGATAAAGATACACCTAGATTCACCATTTGCTGAATTAAGCCTTCTGTTGCAATATAGTAGCGATCAATTTCATTATGAATCCATGATCGGTGAATATAATAATCGGTAACAACTGTAAATAATTTACATGGATGGGAAGAATACTTTTTCCATTTCGCAACTGATCCAACAGGAAATGTAGTTATAATAATATCTGGCATCTCGTTTTGGAGAATACTTTTTATTTTCCTCCCACATAATTCCAATAACCTGTCAAAAATAACTGTGCTAAATAATTTTTCTGTCCCATAAAAGAACCATTTATAAATTGTTTGAGCATGTTGGAATAATTGTAAATGGATACTTTTAGCGAAAACATTTATTGTTGGATATGCTTCTTTGTATATATCTATAATTGTAACGTCCTTAAAGTTAACTTGTTCAAATTCACTTTTTAACGCATTTGATACTTGCTTATGCCCGTTTCCAAAACTTGATGTAACTACAAGTATTTTAGGCTGCACTCCCATAATGACCAACCTCTCGCAAAAAGACAATATATTTAAATGAAAGTATGAATTAACATTGAGATTACTACTGCAAAGGATAGAAAGTAATGCCAGTTTTTATCCTTACGTTTATATCGTAAAAATCCAAAAATACCTAATGGTAGTAATAGCAAATAGGTTATTACACCAGAAATATAAACAGCATCAGTTTTCCATTCAAAGAACGTCATAATAACAGAATGGACTGTGACTAAAGCAAAAGTAATTAGCGCGATTGGTACATGGATTAATTTGCACCATTTCAGTAATATACTTAAAAATCTCTTTAATCCTTTATAGTCCTTTAGTTTCTTTAATCTGATTAATAAATATAAAGGAAACAGAATAAATGCTGCAAATACTCCTAGCCTTCCAATGGATCCTTTATCTTTTGCATAAAATTTTAATGGATTCATTTCATGAAAACCATGTTGCAAACCATTTTGTATATGTGGACCTATATTCATTGTTAATTCAGATCGATGCATCGTTTTCCACGAAGCAAGAATAAAAATAACAATTGAAATTACTAATGCTATATAAATTAATTTTCTCTCAGATTTATTTTTTATCCAATTACTAATCATTTTGTTAATTCCTTTCAATTTGAGCAGAAAAAATAGAAAATAAATGATCCATTTTTAGTAAGCTTTCAAGGAAAAGCCAACTTATACTATTTCCGCTATTTTTTTATACTAAATGTACAAAATAAAAGTGAAAATTTAATGAAAATAGTATAAAAATTAGTTGAATTTATAAATTTTGTTTTAATTTACTTTCCTTACTAAATTTCTTAAATAAATCCACTATTATTGGTATTATTGAAACAAAAATTATGCCAATCGTTAATAAACCAAAATGATTTTTAATAACGGGAATATTACCGAAAAAGTAACCTAATGACACCATTAAACCAACCCAAATGGTTGCACCGAAAATATTGTACGGTATAAATTTGGAATATTTCATCTCGCCAACCCCTGCAACAAACGGTGCAAATGTTCTAATAATAGGAATAAATCTTGCTAATACAATAAACTTAGGACCTTTTTTGTTATAAAAATCTTCAGTTTCACGAATGTATTTTGAATTTATTTTTTTACTTTTAATTAATTTTCTTCCTAGTTTGTTACCAATTAAATAATTCAATGAATCACCTATGGTTGCTGCGATTATTAAAAGAATTAATAGCACATAAAAATTTAATAAATGTAAAGCTGACAGTGCGCCTGCTGTAAAAATTAATGAATCTCCTGGTAAAAACGGTGTCACAACAAGTCCGGTTTCCAATAAAATAATTACAAGCAAAATGATATATGTTAATGATCCATAATGTTGAACAAATGATAATAAATGCTGATCTAAATGCAAGATCAGATCAATAAAATTTTTAACAATCTCCATGTAAATCCTCCCAAATCTCTTTTTATAGCTTATCTATTTTTAATAACTTGGAATAATTTTGAAATAGGAATTTTAATCGTAAAAGTACTCCCTTTTCCAAGTTCACTATTCACTATAATTTCCCCATGAAAAGAATCAATAATCGATTTGGCGATTGATAATCCAAGTCCAGTGTTTCCCTCTTCCCTAGACCTATGCTCCTCTATACGAAAAAAACGATTAAAAATTTTCTCTTGTAATTCCGGAGCAATCCCAATTCCATTATCAATTATTTCAAAAAAGAAGTATTTTGCTTTTTTCTCTATCATTACATAGTAATTTAGTGAAATCGTACTTTGTTCAAATGAGTATTTCAGTGCATTATCAACAAAGATGCTAATCAACTGCTTAAAACTTTCTTGATTCGCCTTAATGATAAATTGTTCTTCATTCATCATGTGAATATGTTGTTTTTTCTCAGTTGCTTTGTATTGCCACGCCTTTTGTATTTGTTCAGTAAATGTATCAATCCTAAATTCTTCAATATTTACTTTGGCGATTTGTTTGTTATCGAGTCTTGCTAGAAAAAGTAATTGATGAACGAGATTACGTGTATCACTCAATTCCTTTTTTAAATCGGATAATGTCTCTTGTCCAAAATCAGATAGGCGGTCTTGTTCAGTATTTAGTACATCAATACCTGCTTGTAATACAGATAACGGCGTTCTTAGTTCATGCGATGCGTTTTCTACAAACTCTTGCTGTTCTTTATAAGATTTAATAATCGGTTCCATTGCCTGACTTGTAATTTTTTTGCCAAAGTAATACGCCATAAAACAAAAGATTATTGAAAGTAGAAACGAGATACTAATAAACTGTTTTATTAAATAAACAACCGACGACAAATCTTTACCACTATAAATCGTTCCGATGTAATGATTTGATGAATCGAATATTTTTTCCGTAACAATCATTAAATTTAATTCTTCTTTATCGTGAGGGGCTATTCGTTTTATTACTGCCTTATTTTGATTTGGGTTGATCTTATTTAAAACTTTTTCAATATCGTTTGTATACCCAGGTGTCGTTTCATCATAGATTTCATATACATTATTTTTATTTAGAAAATAATTAAAATAAACTTTTTTACGATTATGTTTTCTAGGGGTAGTATTATTATCAGTAGTAAGAGATGAAGCATTTATTTTTACTTCTTTTACTTCTGCTTTTAAAACTGCAATTAGATCACTCTTTTGGTCTAAATAAATATAAAAAGACAATACAACCCCAACTGAAATATTAAATAATATAATGAAAATCATTAAAATTCTAAGATTAAAAAATGTTAATTGCTTGCTGATTTGTTGAAATAATGATGTTTCATTTTTCGATTGTATATCCAACACCTCTAACACTCTTTATATAAGTTTTCTGATTTGGTAAATCAATTTTTTTTCTAAGGTTTTTTACATAAGCATCAACTGCATTGCTTGTAACTTCTGATTCAATCCCCCAAACTCTTTCAAATATTATTTCTCTAGTGAGCACGATTCCTCTATTTTTCACTAATAAATCAAATAATTGTAACTCCCTTTGAGTTAAAATGATTTGTTCATTTCCTCTATTTAAACTAAAGTTTGTCCGATTATAAGTTAAGTCTTCAATCGTAATAAGTTCTTCTTGAAGTGGCGCAAAATTTCGACGGTTAAGCACTTTAATTCTTGCAGCAAGTTCACTAAAATCAAATGGTTTAATTAAATAATCATCCGCTCCAGCTTCTAATCCTTCAACACGGTGATTAATACTATCCCTTGCGGTTAACATTAAAATCGGCCCTTTAAACCCTTTGCTCCTTAACCTTTTGCATATTTCTAACCCACTAATTTCAGGTAACATCCAGTCTAAAATAAGTAAATCAAAATCATAGTAAATGGCTAATTCCAATGCTTGTTTTCCGTTAGTTGTCCATTCGATTTGAAATGGCGTTTGTGTTTTTAATAAATGAGTCGTCAGCTTTCCTAATTTTTGATCGTCCTCTGCAAATAAAATCTTCAATTTTGATCTCCTCTATTTATGTTCTTTAGTCATTAGAGATTAATTTCTTTCTTAGATTTAAAGGTAATTTTTTAATTATTATTTCGTAAAATCTCAATAATATTTTCATTAATGGTTCTGTAAATGACGTAGTTTTTAGTACGATTGTTGCCGATATTGCAGCTAAAATAAATGCTCCAATAATATCAAATGGATAGTGTACTCCTACATAGATTCGTGAAATTCCAACCAATATCGCCCATGCAAGTACATATTTAGCTAAACTATTTTTTCTAAGTAATAATATAATTGCAGTAGAAAATACCAGTGTCCCGTGATCACTTACAAAAGATGAATCAGAGGAATGTGTAATTAGTTTATTCACATGATGATTAACAAACGGTCTGGCGTGATAATAAAATTGATGGATTATAAAGTTACAACCAAGTGCTAGTATAAGAGTTAAAACAATATAAAAAGCAGTATATTTTCGTACATTACCTTTTTGAAACCATAAATAGCACAAAAGTGCGATTAGAATTAAAATGGCAGATTTAGATAAAAAGATCATCAAGTTATCTAAAATCGGCCAATTGCCAGCTAATCCATTGATGAGTTTAAATATTGTGTAGTTCATTTAAATTTCCTCCATTTTTTAGTTCGGAAATGATTATACAAAAGTTTTATGAAAAAATGATGAAAAAAAAAGAAAGATTATTGGTAAATGAAAAAGGACCTATTAAAAAATAGATCCTTTTTGTTTATTCATTATCATTTTCGAATACATGTTTATATATTACTTCTGCTAGTTCTTTTTCTACATCGAATCTTGTATTTTGTGTTAGATCGAATTGGCTTCCGTTTAAAATAAAGATGATGCCAAATTGTTTTTCTTCATGCCAATATAGATTGCTGATTAAACCGTATGCTTCACCTGAATGTCCAATCATTTCATTATATTCAGGAAGGAAGTCGTGAGTAATATGAAAACCAAGACCATTTTTACTAAAAAAATGATTCTCTTCTTCTCTTGACCATTGAATTGATTTCATTAATTTAGACGTTTTTGGTTCTAGAATTTGTTTTCCGTTTAGCTTTCCATTTAACATATGTGCTCTTAAAAATTTACTTAATTCAATTGCAGTTGTCCTTAGTCCACCTTGTGGTTCAAATAAGCCTCCGTGATTTCCTATTGTATAATCATCCCAATAATTTTCTGGATATTCATTTTGTTTAACATCTTCAATTGTTATTTTAAAGCTTTGCATATCATTATTATGTTCATAAAGGTTTGCAAGTTCATGGCTGCTATTAATATTTGAATAGGAAAAAGCTACATTCTTCATTTCTAAAGGATCAAAGATTGTTTGTTTAATGTATTGATCAAATCGTAACTTCGAGATTTTTTCAATAATTGCACCACAAATAATAGCTCCAATATTCGAATATACAAATTGACTTCCTGGTTTCCAGTCACCCCAAATTTCTTTCATAAAATATTTACCATTTTCAATAAGTAAATCTTTAAGTTGTAATGAAAAATTTGAATGACCTTCTCTTATAAACTTTGCATAAATGCTGTTGGATAGTTCGTCTGAGTTGAGAGATGATGTATGGGTTAAGATTTGTCTGATTGTAATAGCTTCATTTGGAAAATTTGGATTTCTTACTTCGAAGCCTAGATAGAGACTAATATCTTCATCTAATTTTAGTAAATTCCTTTCAAATAATTGCATAATTGCTGTTGCTGTAAAAAGTTTGGAAATTGAAGCAATACGAAACATCGTATTTTCAGTAACTGGCTCTTTTGTTTCTAAATTTCGATAACCAAAAGCATCTGCCCAAATAAGCTGTTCATTTAATACAGCTGCTGCCTGACAACCGACAATTTTATATTTTTCCATAACTATTTGAATATCTTTAGTGATATTTTTATTTTTTTGTAAATCAAATTTGTTTGGCAAATATACCATCTCCAGTCCTGAGAATTTAGTGAAAATTATGTAAAAAACTGTAAATTTTCGCTGTAGAAAAAATTTTTTTAAATGAAGCGTTTACAAAATTATTTTAATATTGTAATAGGGCTTTCCTGTTGCTAAAATGAATCTTAGAAAATGGATTTAAGGGGATAGAACGAATGATTTTGATTGAGGTTTTTGTTTATGCAGGAATTATCGCTGCGAGCATTTCAGGTACTTTGGTTGGTATTCAAAAGAAGTTAGACTTATTTGGTGTTGTTTTTTTAGCTGCATGTACAGCATTGGGCGGTGGATTAATTCGTGATATTATTTTAGGTCAAACTGTACCGAATGCTTTTGCAAAACCTCAATACTTTATCGTAAGTGCAGTTGTTTCAATTGTAACATGGTTATTTTATCAACATACAAAGCAATTCCAAACAACTTTAATTCTTACTGATGCAATCGGTCTTGGTGTTTTTACTGCTGTAGGTTCATACTCAGCTATTGATCATGGGTTAAAAGGTTCTTTTTTAATTATTTCAATGGGATTAATCACTGGAATCGGTGGTGGAATTATGCGTGATGTATTCGCTAGAGAAATTCCATTTGTATTCCAAAAAGAAATTTATGCAATTGCAGCCATTATTGGTTCTGTGACAATTTTATTTACACATGGCGAATTTACGAAGCTTCAATCTTTATATATTTGTTTTCTAATTACAACAGCTATTAGAATTATTGCTGTAAGATACAAAGTTAATTTCCCTATTAGAAAAGTTAATGATAAATCATTTATAGCTTAGCATAATTGTTAAGCTATTTTTAATGGTCCTAATCAACTATCAATTAGGACCATTAATCATTTACTTAGAAACACAATTTGATTCTAAGAATTCTTTATATAAAATTTCTTTTTGTACATATTCTTTTAATTCATCAATTACATCAGCTACTTTAGCAAAAGCTTCAGGTTTTACGATTGTATCATTTTCGAAATCAACTGGATCTAAAATTAATTGTTTCGGTAATGCATTTCCATACACTCCACGCACTACTGTTCTCATATTATTTAAAGCATTGATACCGCCTTTTCCACCACCAGCTACAGCTAATAATGAAATTGGCTTTTTCTTGAATGGCTCAGAACCTAATAGCTCTACTAAGTTTTTTAAAGCCCCGCTCATCGCATTATTGTACTCTGGTGTACACATAATGATCCCATCTGCTTTTACTAATGCTTCTTTAATTGATTTAACTGAATCTAATTCTTTTTGTGCAAGCTCTCCATTATAAAGAGGAACTTGTTCAACAGCTAAATCTATAACTGAATAATTATAAGATTCTGCAATTTGTTTTGCTAAGAATCTAGTTCTCCCATTAGCTCTTGGTGTACCATTGACTACAACGATATTCATTTATTTTCCCCTCACATTGTCAAATATTAATTGTAGTTTTTTGACAAACTTCTTCAAATTCTTTGAAACTACATTTTATAGTATAAATGAAATTTAAACATTTGCCCAATATTTTAGGTGTGAATTTAAAGAATAATTAGACTTGAAATATTTTGAACAAGAATTATATTAATTAATAAGACCTACTTCCACCTTTTTTTTAAAGTACACCTGTTTTCTATGATTGATATAATAATATAGATTAGTATATACTTATTTGACAGAATATTGAATTTACAATCGAAATGGATGTGAAGCGTATTGGGGAAAATGGCAGGAAATAAAAAGGCAACCATTAGTATAATGATCGCAATGGCTACATTTGGAACAGTTGGCTTCGTCGCACCTAAAACAGGACTAGAAGCCATTGATTTAGTGTTCATAAGATGTGTCTTTGCGAGTATATTTTTAATCTCTGTTTGGTATTTTTCAGGATTAGCGAAAAGAGAAATATTTAATAAAAAAGATATTACTCTCTCATTGTTTAGCGGTATCTTATTAGTATTGAATTGGGTATTCTTATTTAAGTCATTCGAAAATTTATCTGTGACAATTTCAATTTCAATTTACTACTTAGCTCCAGTTATTTTATTTTTATTAGGAAGCTTAATTTATAAAGAAAGAATAACATTAGTACCGTTATTGGGCGTTTTAAGTAGTTTTATCGGATCAATTCTTTTATCGGGACTTGCTTCTGATTTTTCAATTGATAAACTACTTACTTCAGGAGTTATTTGGGCGTTTCTCGCTGCAATTTTTTATGGATTTTTAATGATTGTAAATAAAGGAATCACACAAACAAGCTCGTACTTTACTACTTTGCTACAAACAACATTAGGCTTTCTACTATTAATTCCTTTTGTTAAGTTTGGTTCGTTTCAACACTTACATCTTGAAAACTGGAGTTTTATTTTAATAATCGGTTTTGTACATACTGGCATCATATATGCATTATTTTTTGGTAATATTCGATTTTTACCTTCTAATATGATTGCAGTATTAACATTCTTAGATCCTGCGGTTGCTATTGTGTTAGATACAGTAATTACTGGATTTAAACCAACAACAACACAAGTAATTGGAATTTTTCTAACATTTTTAGGTATTGCCTTAATTTTACTACTGAATTCTCCGAAAAAAGTATCGCAAAATTCGAATGAAAAAATAGCAAATTAAATATTCATACTGCAAAAGAACTGTATCTACATTGTCAAATAATACTAAAAAGACTATAATAAAAATATATAGAATATAATAAAAAGGGATGTGCTGCGAACACACCCCTTCCGAGTAGTAATTGTAAAGTTGCTTTCCTCGGATCCCAGTGAAGAAATAATCACCACAACCAGTCGAGGGGTAGGGTGGTTATTTTTTTTTGCTCATAGAAATGATAATACCGATTATGCTAAAGATTACAGTTGCAGTTATTCCAACACATTGAATAATTAAATTTGCAATCTCATAACCAGTCACCATATCACCTCCCTTCTTACCGAAGAAAGGCACCCACCACAACTCTACTCTACCTAATTTTACCATAATTCTATCTAAATTACCAGAATGTACGTTCTGTTTTTTACTTTTAAAAATTGAACTGATATACGAATTTCTGAACGTTACTAGCTATATAAATAAAAAAACTCATCTGTAATTTTCACAAACGAGTTTAGATTCAAATTATTTTATTCTTTTTTAATTTAAAAGATATGTCATCAATAAAATTACAAATAGCGATAATCCTGCTGATATTTTTAAGTTCCTACCTAAATTTAAATGATTCATCATATCTCCTACTTTCAAAAATATTGTTTTTCTGATATAGTTACAATCTTGTTGTTTTTCATAGATATTTTAGAAAATTCGTTAATTGCTACAAGTTCATCATACTAAATATTCTGTTTTATTACCATGAATAAAATGTGAACAATATTCTTTGAACGTTTTCCAACAATATTAACTGTTATATTGACATACTTATTTACTCGAAAGCATAATAAAAAACTCATTTCAAATTTACTTTGAAGATGAGTTTTTTTTTCGTTAATTATTTTGAATCAAACATTGATATACTGCCATCATATCTCGTTTATTAAGTTCTCTAATTCGATTAAATATTGGAATATCTTTAACTTCCTCTGTTAATTGGTTTTCAGGAACAACATCACTTACTTTACCAGTAAGCCACGTTTCAACCTCTACTTCTTCAACTAGCTGTTGACGTCCACTTTCATTGATTCCACTTGCTAAACAGCTAACACAAGGTATTGTTAATTTATATACTCCGTCATGAAGATTATCTTCAGAAATTACTTTCTTTCCTTTACAGAACGGACAAGGATTGCTTGCTTTTACTTTATTAATTAGTGTAACGATTTTTTTATAGCCAAATGCTTCATAAACATATGTTAGTTTTTTGAATTTACCATTTGTGAAATACTTGTCTATAATTTCTTCTCTAGTTTCATATATGTCTTTAAAATCAGTTAGCGTTACTAAGTTTTTACTGCTTATTTCTTCAATATTTGTTTTAATACGATCCCAAAATGGTAATGCATTTTGTAATACTACTTCATATCCCACAAAACTTGCTTGTTTTATTTCTAGCATTTTTAAGGCAACTTGTTGTTCTCGAGAAAGCAATGAAACTTCTACAGTTAAGGCAGTTTCTCCACCAACGATTGATTTTATTTTTTCTAAGACTTGCAGTTGGCCAACTGTTTTAATTACTTGATCTACTGTTTGATTTATAATCTCACGAATATCAAATTCACCAAACATTAATTTTTTGCGGTGCTTTAATACTGTCCCTTTACAAATTGGACATAAGATTTGTTGTTTTGAAGTCTTCATATCCTCTTTAATAGATGATTTTGAAATTGACATATATCTTCCAATGATTATGTTAAAGCCTTCCCATAATCTTTGGGTTTTTCCTGCTTTGTCATAAAATGTTTGATCCCAGTATCCATATAAAAAAGTATGTTTTTCGGCTTCAGTCATCTCATTATAACTTTTACTAATATCTTGACCTAGTTCATTTTTAATTTCATCAAAAAGGAATTGTAATTTTGGATATTGGTAATATTTTAACACTTCCATTACATCTGGATGTAATAACCCTTCCCAAAAAGGTACATCTTTATTTTGGATTACTACATTGATATCGAATTTTTCAATTACTCGACGACCAGAACATGATGGACAATGATTATCTTGACTATAAAAGTCAAAACTTCTTGTATCTTTGTTAGTCGGATGTGACGCTACAATTTGATTGATTAGCCCACCAATTTCATACAAGAATGTATATTGACTATATAAATGTCTTTCTAAATCGATTGCTATAACAGGAACAATCGCATCTGATTCATATTCTCCATAAATAAGTCTTGCCATTGATGAAAGACTTTTTAAAATTCCACCTTTATAGATGTTTTCTGCATTTTTAAAATAATTTATCTGATTTTCTTGTATATATCGAACGCCATTTTGTACTTTAAGAGCAGATGAAATATGCGTATGATGCTCAGATTTATCTGTTTTTATATGATTAAAATGGTCATCATGACTAACAACATCCAGATGTTCAACAGGGCTAGTCTTTCTTTTGCCAAAATCTACAATATAATCCGAGCTTTCTAACATGTATGCATTATGTTCAATCATCATAATGGAGATCGAATCATCTTTTAGAATTTCTCGAACACTATCGATGAATTGGTTTAAAATATTTTGCGATAAACCTTTAGAAGGTTCATCGAAAATGAATAGCGTATGCGGATTTCTTGAATTCGAAAATAATTCAGATACTAAATGGACACATTGAAATTCGCCTGTTGATAGTGTTTGTGTTTTTCTTTCTAGCGTAAGATAGCCAAGACCGAGTTTAATTAGTAAGCTTAATCGTTTATGTGCGATGTCTTCATTCGGTAGTTCCGGAAGTATATCTTCAATTGAGCGTTGAAAAATATCATCAATTTCATCACTATATTTTGTTAATTTTCTTTTAATATCTAAAAATGTAGCAACAGTTGATCGGCTCGTAATTGATTGGTTGCGATCCTGTCCAACCATCACTAATTTATCTTTTGGATATCGCTTTAAAAAATCTTTAGACATACACTCATTTACTAGAGTTGATTTCCCGCATCCAGACTCGCCTGTAAATGTTATCAGTCTATTTTTAGGGATTTGAATTTCAGCAATTTGGATATTACGACAATGTAGATCTTTAAATTCATAATACTCACTTGGCATAGCCTTATTTCGTTCCCAATAAATTGGCTTTGGTCGCGGAGATTCTTCTACGATTTTCCCACCATATTTACCACTTCCTGGTCCGAAAAATACTTGATCATCTGTCGCATTTAACACTGTATCGGAATGGTCAATTAACCAAATTTGGTTTTTAAATCCTAATTCTTTTATCTCATCTAAAATTCTAATTAAGGTTTCATGATCAAGACCAACTGAAATTTCATCAATGATAATAATTGTATTTTCACTAGTTGCCATAAATTCGCCTAGGTAAAGTCGCGTTAATTCTCCACCAGATAAAGTGCCAGTAATTCGATTTAATGATAAATAGCCAATATTCATTTTAATAATATTATTAAGTAAATGCTGTTTTGCATCGCCAATATGTAATTCATCCGCAAGAGATAAGATTGTTTCAACACTTAAATTATTAATATCGGAAATAGAATGTGGTCTACCAAATAACTCTATTTTAAATTCCTCAACCTTTTGATTATAACGTTTTCCTTTACATTTTTTACATTCAATATTTTTCGTAATGCCACGGCCTTTACAATCAGGACACCAACCTAATTCATTATTAAACGAAAAAACTTCAGGTGATTGATGAAACAGTTCACCAAGTCTCACACGGATGTCTTTAAAAACACCAGTATGTGTTCCAAGGGTAGAACGTGGATTAGTAGAAATAGATGATTTACCAAGGAATAGTACTAATGGCATATCTTCCATATTAATCGCACTAAAGTTTGTTTCCATTATGTTTGGAAATAAATATTGATATTCTGCTTTAGGTAATAATGAAACCAATCTTTTCTTTGATTCCTCACCAATTGTTTGACAAAAAGTTGTTTTACCAGAACCAGATAATCCTGCAATTCCTAACGACTGATTCTCAGGTAAAATTGCATCTAATTTATTAATATTATTTGCAATTAATTGACTTATTTTCAAATTCATATCCTCTCTTGTCTCATAATATTTAATTTAATTATGTATGTTCATTCCTTATATGACCTTTAATTAATACAAATATACTTACATTATTTATTTTAACAATTTAAGACAATTCAATCTATATTCTGCAAATAATTAAATCAACTTTAAAAGTGGATTTTCACTAAAAATTCAATAAAACGAAATTTAATTTCTTAATTTTTTAGATTATTTTGAAATTTTGTTTCAAATTTTATAGACATAACTTTCCATTTTTGGTAGTTTTATATTATGTAAACGCTACTATTTTAATAGAAAGTATGGTGGAATACTTATGAAGAAAAGAAAACTTGGAAAATATGCGATTGCTGCTACTGTAGGCGCATCACTATTATTGCAACAAATCCAAAATGTTCACGCAGAAACTACTTCACAGTACTCAGTCCCGCCTAAGCATGAACTACGAGCAGCATGGATTGCATCAGTAACAAACATTGATTGGCCATCAGCAACTGGATTGTCTGAAATGCAACAAAAATCGGAGTTTATTAAACTATTAGATGACGTAGAAAAGATGGGAATGAATTCGGTAGTTGTTCAAATTAAGCCGACAGCTGATGCCTTTTATCCTTCAAATTATGGTCCGTGGTCTAAATATTTAACTGGTACGCAAGGTAAAGACCCAGGCTATGATCCACTTGCATTTATGGTTGAAGAAGCACATAAACGTAATATTGAATTTCATGCATGGTTTAATCCATATCGTATTACAATGCCACGTACGGAACCAGGTGATGCTACATTAGCTGATTTAAATACTTTAGCCGACAATCATCCTGCAAGAAAGCATCCTGATTGGGTAATTCCATATGGAAAGCAATTATATTTTGATCCAGGTAATCCAGATGCTCGTCAATTTATTATTGATGGAATTATGGAAGTTGTAAAAAAATATGATATTGATGCAGTGCATTTGGACGATTATTTTTATCCCTATCGTATTGCAGGGCAAGAATTTCCTGATCAGGCTTCATATGAAAAATATGGTAAGCAAAAATTTGCTAATATCGACGATTGGCGTCGTGACAATGTTGATCAATTCGTAAAACTACTTCACAATTCTATTAAAAAAGAAAAATCCTATGTCAAGTTTGGTATTAGTCCATTCGGAGTTTGGAGAAATATCGCCAAAGACCCTACTGGTTCAAATACAACTGCCGGTCAAACGAATTACGATGATCTATTTGCAGATACTAGAGTTTGGATTAATAAAGATTACCTAGATTATATTACTCCTCAAATTTACTGGAATATTGGATTTGATGCTGCTGCTTATGATACTCTAGCCAATTGGTGGTCCAATGAAGTAAAAGGTAAGAATATTGATTTATATATTGGACAAGCAGATTACAAAATTAACGCTAACAATGAAGCGTGGGCGCAACCTGATGAATTACCAAATCAAATTGCCTTAAATCGCACTATTCCTGAAATTAAAGGTAGTATGCATTTTTCAATTAAAGACTTGAATCGTAATCCACTTGGTATTAAAGATCGATTAAGCCAAGATGTATATAAAACAAAAGCATTAATCCCATCGATGCCTTGGTTAGATGACCAAGCACCAAAGAAACCGAAATTTGAAAATGCTGTTCGTACAAAAGATGGAATTCAGCTTACTTTAAATACTCATTCGAATGATAAAGATGTTTCCTATTATGTTGTCTATCGATTTGATGGAACACATAAAGACAGTACAGATGATCCAAGAAACATTTTAACGACAGTTCGTAAATTAGAAAGTGGTAAAACAACTTATCTTGATACAACTGCAAATATAAATGAAGACTACACATATGAAATAACTGCGGTAGATCGACTTCATAATGAAAGTAAAGTAAGTAATCAAATAAAAGTGAAAGCTGGAAAGAAATAATCAAAAATTAAAAGAGCTTCCATTTTTGTGGAAGCTCTCATTAATACAAGCATTTTAAACAGTTGCAGACTTCATAATTACAGCTTTTATCATAAAATAACTAATTTCAGCAGGCAATTCATCCTTAATTGGTCTTAGCTTCTCGCTTCCAACTATTTTAATTACTTCCTTAATTTGGTTTTCAAGATCACTTGGAACTACTTCATCCCAATCAAATTGATCATCTTCCATTGCACCTTGTAGAATATGATTTTCAACTGTAGTTGTGTTTAAACCTCTCTCATTTGCAATTTCAGCAATCGTAAGACCATTTTGATAAGATTCAAATGAGATTGTATGAGAAGGCACTTTTTTTATGGTTTGAGTTTTCGGTCGCACTATTTGCTCTTCAATCTGATTATCTTCTTTATATTTCTGGATTACTTCTATAAATTGCTTACCAAATTTTTGTTGTTTTTGTAATCCGACACCTTTTGCCTGTAGAAATTCCTCTTCAGTAGTAGGTAATAAGTTACATAAATCTCGTAATGTACTATCAGAAAAAACAACAAACGGTGGTACACCAAGTTCGCTAGCAATTTCTTTTCGTAAACTACGTAATTTATTAAATAGATCATTATCAACATTAGTTGTTTCAACTACTTGGATATCTTCTTTTTTCATTACATTTATTTTATTTAATAAAACTTCTCTTCCACTATTTGTAACCGTTAATAATGGAAATTTGCCACTAGTAACGCCAATATATTGTTCGGATGTTAAATAATCGATTAAATCTCCAACACTTTTAAGCGTTCGACCTTTGAATAATCCGTATGTCGTTAATGTATGAAAATTAAAGTCTAGTAATTTTTTATTCGTAGATCCGGTTAAAACTGAAGCTACCATCGTTTTACCGAATCGTTCTCCCATTCGAATTATACAGGATAAAACAATTTGAGCATCAATCGTAATATCAATTGCAGTACGTTGATCGATGCAATTACTACATTTCCCGCAAACATGTTCACTTTCATCACCAAAGTATTTTAAAATAAAAGCCTGTAAACATGTTTCGCAATAGCTGTAATCTTTCATTGATTGTAGCTTTGAAATTTCTTGTTTCAGTCTATTTGGATCAAAAGTAGACTGCTCAATTAAAAATCTTTGAATTTGTACATCTTGTGCACTAAAAAGTAATATGCACTCACTTTCTAAGCCATCTCGCCCAGCTCTTCCTGCTTCTTGATAGTAACTTTCCATGTTTTTAGGCATTTGGTAATGGATTACGTAACGTACATTACTTTTGTCAATTCCCATTCCAAATGCATTTGTAGCAACCATCACATTAATATTATCTTGTAAAAATGCGTCTTGTTGTTTTGATCGCTCAACATCGCTTAAACCTGCATGGTATTTACCAACAGAAATACCAAGATTCTTTAACTTAATTGTAATATTATCTACTTCTTTTCTAGTTGCAGCGTAAATAATACCAGATTCGTTTTTATTTTGTTTTATGTAATTATTTATATAATCTAATCGATTTTGACCTCTTATCACTTTAAATGACAAATTTTCTCGTTCAAATCCTGTAATAATCGCGGTTTCCTCTATAATACCTAGCTGATCACAAATATCAGATTTAACTTGCGGAGTTGCAGTTGCAGTTAGGGCTAATATTGTAGGTTTTGTAGGAAGCTCTTGAATTAAGTTTTTTATGCGTAAGTAGCTTGGCCTAAAATCATGTCCCCATGAAGAGATACAGTGAGCTTCATCTACTGCCACGAGTAAAATTGGCAATTTTTTCAACTCATTTATAAAACTCTCTGATTCCAATCGTTCTGGAGCAACATATAAAATTTTATACTCTCCATAGCTTAAATCCATCATTCTTTCATTTACTTCATTATAAGAAAGTGAACTATTAATAAATGTGGAAGGTATACCTACTTGATGCAATGCATCTACCTGGTCTTTCATTAATGAGATTAAAGGAGAAATGACGAGGGTAACTCCTTGGAGAATAGTCGCTGGAATTTGATAACAAATCGACTTTCCACCACCTGTTGGCATAATACCAGCCGTGTGTTTGCCTGATAAAACTCGTTCAATAATTTGTTCTTGTCCCGCTCTAAAATTTTCATACCCAAAATACTTTTTTAAGTTTTCTCTTGCAACTGTTAGCATGTAAACCTCCTTTTTATATTTTCTAATTACAACTCTATTTTACTATAAAGTAATTGATGTAAGTAGACTTCTTAACCCATTTTCAAAATTTGCATTATCTTCTTTTTGACGTTTTTTAGGTCCTTTCACCCTACCACCTGCATTTCGAATTTTTTTAGAAACATATCTAGTATGTAGAAGTGAATCGATATTTTCATTTGTATATTGAAAGCCATTCTGATTTAAAACATATGCCTGTTTTGATAAGACCATTGCAGCAAGACCATAGTCTTGTGTAATGATAACATCTCCTTTAGAAACTCGGTTGACTAACGCAAAGTCAACGGCGTCCGCCCCTTGAGAGATGACAATTGTTTCTGCACCTTCTCTTTGCATAATATGAGCAGTATCACATAATAAAAGGACATTAACATTAAATTCTGCTGCAATTTTTATTGTTTCTGATACGACTGGACAACCATCTGCATCAATTAAAATTTTCATTTTCTTCTTCCTCTTTCAATTGTTCTTTTAAAAGATTTAATTCTAGATCAGTTAAATGTCGCCATTTGCCTATTTCAAGATTTTCCAAATGGATATTCATAATTCGAATTCGCTGTAATTTAACGACATTATAACCAAAGTTTTTTGCCATTTTACGAATTTGTCTATTTAAACCTTGTGTTAAGATAATTCTAAATGTGAATTCATCTATCATTGAAACTTTACATTTTTTTGTTAGGACATTCCCAATGAGTACGCCATTTGACATACCATTAATAAAATCATCGTCGATTGGTTGATCGACAGTAACAATATATTCTTTTTCATGACCATGTTCACTATGTAAAATTTTATGTGCAATCGGCCCATCATTTGTAAGAATAATGAGTCCTTCAGAATCTTTATCTAGTCTTCCAATTGGAAAAAGTCTCTTTGGATAATTTACAAAATCGATAATATTCCCTTCCACTGTGCTTAAACCAGTACAAGTAATCCCTACAGGTTTATTTAGAATAATATAGTCTTTATCATTTGTTAATTCAATTACTTCATCATTTACTTGTACAATATCTTTTTCTTCAACTAAGCTGTTTTTTTCAGCAATTAATCCATTAATTTTCACTTCTCCTGAAGCAACTAATCGTTCTGCCGCTCTTCTAGAACAATATCCTGAAGCGCTAATAAATACATTGATTCTCAATCCTTATTCCTCATTTTCTAGACTTTTTTCTTTATCATAACAAAAAGTGTTGTGAGAGAACAGATTCACAACACTTTTCAATACTTAAATCGACACTTCTTTAATGAAATTAATAAAATCTAAATTGCCGCGTTCTTCAGCAATTTCAATCGGTGTTTTACCAGAATTGTTATGTAAAAGTTTAGCTCCGTTTTTTAACAAAAGCTCAGCAATAGCAGTATTCCCTTCAAATGCTGCAATATGTAATGGCGTATGACCTTCTCTATCACAAAGATTAGGATCTGCTCCATTGGCTAATAGAAAATCAATAACTTCTTTCGATTTGGCACCTGCAATTGCTGCATGTAGAGCAGTATTTTTCGGTATAAAAGATAGCTTAGAGTTTGAAATTGCGTTAATTTCCGCACCATTTTTCACTAAAGTTTTCACGACTTCAAACTGGCCATAGTGTGCCGCAATTCCAAGTAGTGTTAGTCCATGCTCATTTTCATTATGAATTAAATCTTGATGATCCCCCAATATTTCATTAACCTCAGATACTTCTCCTTTTTCTGTTGCATCAAATAATTTACTAATCAAATCTTCCATTGCTATACCTCCTTATTTCTACATTCAATTTGTAAACATTTTAAAAATAAATGATGCTTTTTATTTAAAATTTTCGCCTCATCCAGTTTAATCGGTAATAATTGAATTGTATTTCCTTTTTGCATTTGTACAAGTTTCCAAAGGTCTGAAACGATTACGGTACCTAATGTTGCATAGCCACCAGTAGTTTGTGAGTCTGCTAGAAGGATTATTGGTTGTCCAGTTGGCAATACTTGAATCGTTCCAAAAGTAGTTCCTTCCGATAGGATATTTGAATTAAAAGGTTCTACATTAGTCTTAATTGTACTTAAATACATGCCCATTTTATTAAATGTGCCGATTGTGAGAGGTTTAGATAAAATTTGAAATTTTATATGGTATGGTATTTTGTCAAAATGACTACTTCTAATAAATTTAATCGAATTATGCTTAGGATATTTTGGAATAAACTCATGCTGAAGTCCACGTTTCATCAGCTTGAATGTAGTACTTGATCCATAAATTAATGTACCTTTAGTTATTACTAATCCGAGGGAAGCAGGTGTATATGTTGATTGACTTTCAAAATGAAATTCACTTTTAATTCCACCAGGTACTGATATATATGAATAAACCCCATTAACTGCACCATTAAAATCTAGAATATCATCTTTCTCTAAGTCTATAACTTTATACATTTCAGCCGCTTTACCGTTTAAACTGGGCTTTAAATTCCCACCTGTAATCACAATTGAAATTTGATTTAATGCTTTTAAAACTATACCTCCAAAAGCAATTTCGATACTCGCAGCATTAAACTTATTTCCTAATAATAGATTTCCAATTTGAAATGCCAACTGGTCCATTGCGCCAGATACGGGAATGCCAAGATGTCTATATTTTTCCCTCCCCATATCTTGAATCGAAATCGACACACCTCTATTTAAAACTTCAAATAACTCTTTCAAAGGACACTACGCTCCTATTGGTTTAACGATAATATGATTGTCATTAAATACATTTTGTAATTCCAATGCTAATTTAATCGAGATGTCAGAATCACTATGGATACAAATTGTATCTGCTAGAATTGGAATAACCTTTCCAGAAATTGTAGTGACAGTTTTGCTTGTTACAATTTGAAGAGCTTGATCAATCGCATCTCTTGTATTATGATGAACTGAGTTTGCTTGATTACGAGGTACTAATAAACCTTCATCAGTATAAGTTCGATCGGCAAATACTTCTGAAGCAAAAGGGATATTCATTTCAACCGCTGCTTCAATTAATTTACTATTTGCTAACCCATATAAGACTAATGAAGGATCGAATTCCTTCATTGCTTTCGTAATTGCTAAAGCTAGATTTAAATTTGTAGCAGCCATATTGTAAAGTGCACCGTGAGGTTTTAAATGATTGAGTTCAGTTTGATTTACTTTGCAAACCGAATAAAGTGCACCAATCTGATATAGTACTATTTTGTATATTTCGTCTTCGGTAAACTTCATTTCTCGTCTACCAAATCCGAGTAAATCTGGAAAACCCGGATGCGCACCGATTGATAAATTATATTGCTTAGCTATTTTTACTGTTTCATATATAACGAACGGATCACCTGCATGAAGCCCACACGCAATATTGGCTGATGTAATATGCGGAATAATTTGCTCATCATTTATTTTGTAATTTCCAAAGCTTTCGCCCAAATCACAGTTTAAATCAATTTGAATCAAAATAATGCACTTCCTTTTTAATCGAATAGTTGTCCTTTTCTACCATTTGTTCAATTTGACTAAACTCTTCATCAGTAATTTCAAAAAATTTTATCATATCCCCAGCTTTAAAGTTTTCTGTACCATTATTTTTCGTTGAAAACACTTCAATCGGAGTACGACCAATAATATTCCAACCACCTGGAGATTCAAATGGATAAATTCCAGTTTGATTACCAGCAATGCCTACTGAACCTTTTAATACGTTTTTTGGTTTAACAAGTCTTGGAGTTGCTAGAGCAGGATTTAATCCACCTAAATATGGAAACCCCGGTATAAAACCAATCATATAGATTGGATATATTTCTTCTAAATAAAGACGAATGACTTGATCTGTTGTTAGATTATTTTGCTCTGCAACTTTTTGGAGTTCTGTGCCAAAATCAGAATGAAAACATACAGGAACTTCATAGATTGTCTGTTCTTTATTATTCGGAGAATCATTGTAGTTTTTAAAAAGGAAATCAATTTCATTTTTTATTTCTGAAAAAGAAAAATTAAGAGAATCATAGTAAATCGTAATTGAATGATACGAAGGTACTACACCTGATATTTTAGTTTTTATATGCTTATTTAGATAATCTGAAAAAGTATGGACTAAATTATTTATTTCATTTGAAATCGAATCACCTAAATAACATATAATACCAGAGCATCCTACTGGAAAAATAGTCAATTTTGGTTTAGTCATTATGACTAATTACTTCTATTGCAAGCTTAATTGCCTCCGTCAAATCCCTCTGTGACCAACTTGGCAACTTTCGGTCAATTACCGCTAGCTCATGAGAAGCAGGAATGTGAATAAATCCACTTGGAATTTGTTTTCTTAATTTCTGAAGTTCATTTAGCATTTGATACATTACGTTATTACACAAATAAGCCCCGGCAGAATTTGAAATTTCAGCAGGTAAATGGTGTTCATTTAAAACATCAACAATTTTTTGAATTGGAAGTGTTGAAAATAATCCATCAGGACCTTCCAAATCAATTTTTGCGCCAACAAATTTATTCCCTTTATTATCTGCAGCACCATCATTGCAATTTATTGCAATTCGCTCTGGCGTTATTTTAGATCTTCCTCCGGCCAGACCTAATGAAACCACTGCGGATGGATTATAAGTATCGAATAAATTAAGTAACTCATTACCTGCAGTATTAAAATCAACAGGTAAAACTTTGCCGATTATTTGATAAGATCCAATCACTTGTCCATTTAATTCTTTCACTATTTCTTCTGTAGGATTAATTGAAAAGTTCAAAAAAGGTTCAAAACCTGTTAACAATAATGTATTCAAGTGCTCTCAGTCCTTTGGTAAGATTTATATAGTAGAATACTTCTACAAAATGAATTTGAATTCCTTTGAATATGTAAAAGTTTAGGTTTTACATAAGAAAATGTTAGTTTTTATTGATAAGCTTTATTGTAGAATTCTGAGTATTAATTACTATTTTTTAATTTTTTAGAATTAATTACGGTATGTGAAATTTTATCACTATTTTCATTTGTGACTGCTTTATTTAAATTTTTGTTTTTGAGCTAAAAAAAAGACCACAAAATAGGGTCCTTACTTTTCTTATTAAAACTACCTTATGTGATCGTGTAAAAAAATTTAAAGATTTTCTTATTACTTTTAACTAACTAACCTTAACCTTCATTCATATATTCTTTTATGAAAGATTATCATAAAAAGTTCCATTTATTAGTAAAACGATATCACCTATTGCCCCAATGCAAAAAAATATAAAATAATAACTTGCTTTTGTAATTTCTTTATTGAAAAGTTCTTTAATTGCTTGAACAAATATTTGTTCAAATTTAAACCAGCTTAAAATCCAAGCAATTATTAAAAAGCTTACAATTGTCATAATTATTTAGATCCTTCCTATTCCTCTTACTAAAAATCCCGCTGCAAACATTTAATATTTTTAATGAAAGTGAATCATTAAACTTGAATAAATTACGAAACTTTTACCTATTCATTTAAAACTAGTTCTCAATTATATCATATTTATTTTCTTCTTAGACAAACTCTCGTACCATCTGTTAATTCAATAAGAAAACTCAATTACTATTCGTAAGCTTGTTAAAAAATCGAGTCCAATCAATTTTATTCTTATTGTTTAAATTCTTCTAATCTCTGAAGCTGTACTCCCTTGTCATCAAAGTTTTCCTCTGCCAACCACTTAGTTAATGCCTGATTATGTATTGGCCATTCTTCTATAAGCATTGAGAACCAGCTAGTGTTTCGTGAACGGTTTTTATAGATAACAGCATTTCTGAAAGTACCTTCATACGTAAAGCCTAAACGTTTTGCTGTTTGAATGGATGGAGCGTTAAGAGAATCACATTTCCATTCATAGCGTCGGTACTTTAGTTCATCAAATACATACATAGCTAATAATTGATGTGCTTCGGTAGACATTCTTGTTCTTTTTAACCCATCTGAAAAATTAACATTTCCTACTTCGATTACCCCATTTTCCTGATCGATCCTCATTAAGCTAAAGATTCCAAGTGGTTTGTCTGTCTCTTTATTTATTACGACATAAAAGATGTTTATGCTACTTTCTATTTTTTTTAATAATGTTTGTTCAAAAGCCTCATAATTTTGAGGTGGTTCGTCGGATAAATATGTCCAATTACTTGGGCTGGAATTTTTATAAGCGTTATAGAGCTCTTTCGTGTGTGTAACTGATAATCTTTTGACAATCGTATACTTTCCGACATAACACATATCAGTTGGAAGTTTTCTTTTCTCCCAATTGGTCAACTCTTCACCAACCGGTTGATTGTATTCGTTTATTCTCTGATTCATTTAATTACCCCATTTCATTATTGAATTTTATTACAGTTTAACTTAGTAATAATAATTAATCTGATCTTTCATAATTTATTCAGCGATTTACGCGATTAATGAACTTACTAAACTATACATACATTTCTAAAAAATATCGACCATACAGACGATCGATTTGTTCATCAAATAGATGCGATAGTTGAACAAGAAAAACAAATATCCTTCTGTATAAAAAAGGATATTTGTCTAGTGCAGACGCGGATAGATGTGAAATAAAAAACTTACCTTATAGCGAGTTAAATGTTTTTTAACATTCTTATGTTGTTAAAAGATTGAGCATTCCAATCTTTTGCCCACCAGCTAAAATTGCAGTTATTGATAATGCTAATACAATTTTCTTCATATGGATTCTCCCTCAAATCTACTCATAATAATATTTTACCATAAATTTCCAAACACTTATGAAACTAACCTGCCGTTTTTTAAAATAATAGATTTCCTTACTACCATCCAATAAAAGAAAAAGAGAATTAGCAAATCATCAAAAAGCAAAAAAAAGAGAAGGAACAAAGCAATTCCTTCTCTTTTCATAAATCATCAATTTTTCGTAATTGTTAATTGATACTGATCATAGTCAGAAATACCTTTCGCTTCTTCTACGCGTATATAGTAAGTTCCTTTTTTTAACCTAATTTGGCCGACTTCGGGATCGTCATATGTGTAGCGGTTGAATGTGCCTAAATTTTTACCTTTAGAGTCGTAGAAAGTTATCTTACCATTCATTCCAGACATAGGCATTTCAAGGTTGTATGAAACATATCGGTCTTTATCATTTACAAATTTAAAATAATCTTTATCACCATTTGCGACATTTGCGTTTAAATAGCCTAAACCGATATATGTGTTTTTACCAATATATCTTAATGGTAGTCTGATTGAAGGAATACCATTTGTATATTTCGCTTTAGCATCTTCGTCAGCTCGGTTCAGTGAATAAAAACGGAATATATATTCGTGAAGATTTGCAATATCTGGGTAAGAATTAGCTATTTCAAAGAAATAACCATGATTCGGTTTAGCTTGGAATGAACTTTTTGTGATGTCGCCATAATTTTGATAATAGCTTGCTTTCTCACGTTCTGTTCCATCTAATCTTTTATTTCCATTTGTATCTTCATAGACTGTAATGTTTACTGGTAGGTCATTAAATAGACTTGAGTACATCCCCCCTGATTGGGTTGGATCTACTGGTAACGCCATAAATTCGAATCCTTTTAGAACTGTAGATGTACTAGTATTTTTAAAGTAGAAATAGTCTTCATCAGAAGAACTTGAGAAATTACCATATTGTATCTCATCATAACTTTTAAGAGTTTTAGCAGAAGCGAATGAATTATTCGGTTCATATTTGTCTTTTGCTATACCTTCTCCACCTTGAAATGTTAATTGATAAGGCTCATCTAATGCACCACCTACTGATGAAACACGGAAATAATACGTTTTGTTACTATCGAGTAAAGCAAACAGATCTTTATTATTATCTGTATAATCACGATCTTGGAAAGTAGTGTAATAATTAAATGTTTTTGTTACATATTCAAAAGCACCTGTGTTCGAATTGTAAACATACGCTTGAGCATCAAACTGTTGATTTTTATTACCATTAATATTTAAATGAATAAACTCATTTTTACTTGGAGTGTACTTATACCAATCTACATCATTGTTATCTTGCATATAAGCCAATGGCCTTTTTCCATATCCTGTGATTGGAATTGCGTTTTTTAGCACTTGTTGAACATCCTCTGGATCCATTCCAGTCGTCACATCATCAATTGGTGTTGAATCATCTAATTGATTTATTAAGCCGTTTGATAAATCTAGCTGTTTAAATGTATTGACCAATCCGTCTTCATCAGCTGGTAAGTCTAGTTTTGACATCTTAAATGCTACTTTTTCAAATGAGCCTGGAATAATATATGGTGCATCTGGTTGTTCATCGTATAAAGGTAATGAAAAGACTGAGATTGGAGCACTTGATAGTTCAATAATATAATCTGTGTCCTTCTTTAGTGTAACCGCACCTTTTTCTCCTTCACTTTTCCCGTTATGATCGATTGAAACGAGTGGTAGTGGTTGTTTTGCATTAGATGTGTTTATATATTCATCCCATTTATCTTTTGTATATACAGTGATAGAAGTATTTAGTCCAGGAATTGAACCCATTGATAATAAGATTTTTTCATCTTCAGTTGGTCTGTATGAAATATATCTAGCCCCAGTATTTCCCTTATTAAATAGAAGGAATGAATCATCATTTAGACTAGTTGCATCAAAAGGTAAGGACGTAACTTCAATTGGATTGTTTTTTGCGCCAGTTTCTTCATTAATATTTAGTTTCTTTTTAATTGATAAACTAAAAGTAGAGCTACCTTTTGAACTATATCTTGAGTTTTTATCCATAACTTCAATGACAAGTGTTCCATCCTTTGGAGCAGTGTAAATGGTCCCTTCAGCAATTCCAGCAAGTACATCATCAATAATTAGTGGCTTAGAAGATGTTTTACTAGTTCCTTCATAGAAGCGAAGGGAAAGCTGATCATCGTAATTTTTTGCCATTTTTAACGTAAGACCTACATCTTCTCCTGCCTTTAAATTTAATTTATATCGATTAATTTGATGTGGTTTTGTAATTGTTCCTTTATATGAAGCCTCTCCATTTTCAGAAAGCTGAACAGCAGCTGCACTATCTATAATCGCTGAAGCAGATGGCTTTTTATATGAAACTAGTTTTTTCATATCATATTTTAAAGCTTTTACCGGATCGACAAGACCATAACCATAATATATATCATATCCGGATGATCCTTTATCAGTGGCCGTTTCTTCAAGAATTTGTTCTATATCATAAGATGAAAGATTCGGATACTTTGTTTTTAATAGTGATGCGATTCCCGATACAATCGGTGTTGCCATTGATGTACCACTTAAATAATAGTATGTACTACCAATTGTTGGAGCATAAATCGTACTATAAATGAACTCTCCAGGTGCAACTACATCCACACCAGGACCGTATGTTGAAAATGAAGCAAGATGTTTTTCACTATCTGTTGCACCAACGGAAATAACTCCATCGTATGATGCTGGGTAGCTATATTCATTTGTGCCACTATTTCCTGCAGCTGCAACAACAACAACGCCTTTGCTGATTGCATATTGAATTGTATCATCAAGTAACTGACTATACATTGTACCACCAAGGCTCATATTTATTACTTTCGCACCTTTAGAAACAGCATAAAGAATCCCTTCTGAAATCGAATAGTCTGAAGTGTATTCATTCCCATTAAAAACATCTACAGAAAGAATTTTAGCATTAGGATTAATACCATATGCGCCTATTTTATTATCCTTTTTTGCAGCAATAATACCTGTGACATGAGTTCCATGAAAGTCTCTTACAGCTTGTGTTGCTGGATCAACTACATTATATGAACCAAGCAGTTGACCTGTTAAATCAGGATGACTTCTATCTACGCCTTGATCAATTACAGCAACAGTAATTGCTTTTTTAGCAACAAGTTTTTGTGCAGCTGAAATGTTTAGCTGACTTAAATGATACGCCTCATCTTCTTTAGGATTTGCTGCACTTGACATTAATTTATATTGAACGCTTGGAGAAACTGATTTAATCGTTCCGTATTGATTATAAACACTAAGAGCAGTTGATAATTTTTTACCATTTTTTAATTTAACGATATCATAACCTAGAGACGGAAAAGACTTTACAACACTCATTCCAGCACGATCATGTATCGAATTAGAAACAAAGCTATTATATTTTACAACATATGTAGAATCGCTAATTTGCTCTTTATTTGTAAGGAAAGGCAGTGGAGCATGTTGATTCAAAAATTTTGTTTTACTAGTATTCTTTACTGCAGCGTCAGTCGGGGTATGTGTTAGCATACTTGCTGCTAAAGAAAAAACTGCGCTAAATTTCATTATTTTTTTCAAGAAGAATCCTCATTTCTGGTTTTTTAATAGATTCGTAGATTAATCATTATAAAAAAGGTAAAAGATGAAATAGTATTTTATAGATTGTAACACTATGATCTATGGCTAATTTCATTATACCGTTATGTAATTACAGAAATTTGTCATACTATGAAAGAAAAGAGAAAAAGAAGAGAAAATTTAAAATATAATGACAAAAGATAACTCTGAATTACATATTGAAACAAACCACTTTCCCTTAGTTGAGTGATCATTTTTAATGTAAACGAAGGATGAAAAGCATCTTTAAAAGTAAAATACAATTCTATCATTCTCTTTTTTCCATTTAATACTTTATATAATTTATTCACTAAAATAATAATACTATTTATTTGTAACATTAGGGCATTAGTTGCTAACATTATATAATTTCAATTTAATCTAATTGACTATCATAAGCTTTTAAGCCAGTTCTTATAGTAATTTCGTTGTTCAAGAATGGTCACAAAATTTAAAGTATCATCACAATCAAAAATATCAACTAAATCCTCATATAAGGCTTGTTTTCCAAAACTTAATTTATAAGCTAAACGTCCACTCCCCATTGATTGTGTCATTGGAGATGGGTATTCATTTAAAGCAGATCCATTGCAAAGAATTTGGATGCTCTTTTCTTCCAAATACAGTCTGAATTTTTCTAATGCCTCAAAAAAGCTATCGCCAATATAACTTCTTTCCTGTTGTCCAAAATTAATTTTCAGCATAACCATCTCTTCATCATTTGGTGCTTCTTCAAATAATTCAATTAGAATCTCTTCTATATTATTTTTTTCCAAACTAACTTAACAAATTTCTCCTCTTTTAGCGTTGAGAACACCTCATTTATAACTAACTCCAGGATATCTATTAGACTAATTATATCATTCATTGTACTACTAATCTCTCATTCTTTTTTGTTAATTACTTCATAAAAATCTCTTATATAAACGTTAGATAGACATTTTTGATTTGATATCTTTTTTCCATCTGATTCCCAATGACTGTTTCACGCACAATGTTAAAAGTTGAATCCCAGATAGAATAAAGATCATGCTCACGAATATTGTAATCGGTTTCATTTTTTTATAATATTCTCCTTTTACGAAACAAATCTTATTTTAATAACAAATACAGCCCAAACTTATAATAATTTATTAAACAATCTAAAGTATGTCCCTCTCACATAGAATAATGAGAACTAGCAATGATAATCAATTGATTAATATTTTATACTTTCTTATTAAACTAAAATGACATATTGCTGCTACTTTAATGGAATATCAAAATTAATTTTCTATTAAAAAGAAAAATAAAAAAAGAGCTTAAATACTTCTTTTATTAAAAAGATACTTAAAACTCTAATTTAAATATTACGAAGATCCACCAACAGTCAATGAAACTTCAATTATCTCATTCTCAACTACTTCGTTAGATATTAACTTCAATAAATTTGTAGCGGCTAATGAACCCCAGTCAAAAGTTGAATATGATATGGTACTTAATCTTGGTGATACATATTGCGCTAATTCAATATTATCAAATCCTACGATAAATACATCTTTGCCTACATGGTAATCTGTATCTTGAAGATAGTTATAGATTCCTACGGCCATTTCATCATTTAAACAAAAGATTGCACTTGGTTCATTATAATTTGAAAAAATTTGTTTCGCTGCTTGTTCGCCTGAATCCTTCATGAAATTTCCGGAGATTTCAATGGACTCAACTTCAGGATAGTTTGATAATTCTTCTCTAACACCTTCCATACGTTTAGTTGAATCGTATGAACCATCTGGACCTGTTAAAACATATACTTTTTTCACATTGTTTTTAAGAAGTTCTTTTATGGCTAAATGTGCTCCACTTTTATTATTTATTAAGACACCTTTAATATTTTTGTGCTGTAATTCTCGATCCATCACGACCATTTTATAATTTTTTTCTGCATAATCTAAAAGCTCTTTATCTGAAAATGCCTGATCTAATATAATTCCACCATCTATTACTTTTTCAAGCAATAATCGATGTGATTGTACGCCAGAACATGCTATTAATTCATAGCCTTTATCGTTTAATGCTTGTCTCATTCCTCTTAATAATGGCCCGTAAAAATATCCACCATAATCAGCTAAAAATACCCCAATAATTTTTGTTTCTTTAACCTTTAACATTCTTGCAGCTGCATTTGGAACATATCCTAATCTATTTGCAATCTTTAAAATTCTGCTTCGTGTTTCTTCAGTTACCTTTGGGCTACCATTTAACGCATACGATACTGTTGAAATGGAAACTCCAGCTTCTTTGGCAATATCTTTTATTCCTGCCATCCTATATCCTCCATTCTATTGATACCAAAAAGCCAATTTCGTCTTTATTGTTTCGTTTATTACGATTCATTTAAATATTGTTTAAATTATTATGCTTAAATTAATATTATCAAAATTAAGTAAACTTTTCCTACTTTTTTTTCATTCTTTTTACCTATACTTTGAATGGTATATTTTTACTCACAAAAGGTGAGCACAGAAGTATTTTTGACTTCTTTTGCCCACCTTTTAATTCACTTTAGCTTGTCTATTTAGTTATTATGGAGTAACTAATTTTTTACTTTTCCAGCCCAACGTTTTTGATCCATTTTTTATGTATTCGCTTTTAAGTATAAATCCCAAATTAATCCGGTTTCATAGTTTTCAATCATTAGTAATGTTGCACCTTTATCCTTTGCATAATCTTGATATTGTACTGATCCTTGTGATGCGAAATTGAATAAGTCCCACACATTTGTATCGTCTTTATCAACAATTTTCACTCCAATTTTAGCTTCCCAACGGGCTGGAATATATCCCGGTAATGTTTTCATTGAATCAACTAAAGCATTATTTAAATGATTGTAAATATCTTGAATTCCAGGAATGCTATAGATTTCCCAGTACTTATCCAATAATTCTTTGTCAGAAGAAATAGGTAAAGTTGTTAAATCTGGTCCATTTTTTACACTTAAATTCATACGTTCTTTGAAGCCTTCTTTACCATATGACATAAGCTTTGCAAAATCATACGCTTCCTTAGGATGCTTCGTATTTTTAGAAATCCCTAAAAAGTCATTAACAATCGCTGCTCTTCCGCCGGGAATTCCGATATAATCCCAATCGAAATTTAATTTTTTCATAAAATTAGGAATATTGTATCTGGACCGTTATTCCAGTTCGTGTATTTAATAATAATCTTTACTAAATATTGATTTTTAAATAAAAAAGGGGCTGTCTAATTAATTAGACAACCTTCAGGAATTTTTATTAATTGTATTAGTTGAACATGTAATAATACTAATTTAAATATAAATAAATAGCATTTTCATTTATATTTAAATTTCCCTTTATCTCTCCTATACCCTCGACTGCAAGAGAATCCGTTTTTACAATGGGTTTATTTTTTAATATTAGATGTAATCTAACAATATTTTGAATTCTATCTTTCCAATTGGTAATAACAGGTTGTTGAATAAGATAGTCTTCATTATTCATTCTAACTTTTAAAAAGTTTTTGTGTAAAAGTTTATCTTGATATGGAATGACATTCATCGGATCAAAAGATTTTGAAGTTATTTCACCTTCAATAAATAGATGAATTCCTTTTTGTTGCTCAAATTCTTCAACTGTATTTTTTCTATTTTGCGTTACATAATTTAATACAGCATCTGTTTCAGGAGTTATTTCAAGATCACTTACTACTTTCGTTCCATCGGAAAGCTGTTTTATTAACTCATAAAGTGTTTCTTCTTTTTCTAAAAAGCTTACTTTCCAACTAGGTGAAAACTCATCAAGTAATAAACACATAAACAAACCAGAACTATAACAACTCTTTCGAATATCTGAGGTGGATTCGTAATTGTCCATAAGTTGTTGTCCATATTTTTCTATAATCGAATTATATGAATTTGTGCTTTTTTCCGAATAAGCATTTAGTTCAACATACCATGCCGGCCCTTCAATCGTTTCAATCAAATGTTCGTACACTAAATGTTCCTTTATTATAGAAGCTCTTTTTTCTCTAAGTGCTATAAAACTATTAATATATTGTTTCTTTTTAAGAACATTATTTTCTAACACTGCACTAAAAAGGCTAGCTCTTTCCTGTTTTCTTAATTCCACATTTTCCTTTAATAAGGGATATGTAATTCCCATCGTCTCATTCGCAAACCTTTTTTCACCCTTAATATATTGAAAACCGTGAAATAATTCGTGTAAAAGAATCGAAAATAAACTTCCATAATCCTCGTAAAATTCGAGATCAACGATTGCTGTTGGATACTCATTATAAAGAATAAGTGTACAACCATTAAATTGATCGTCCCGCTGTAAAATTTGGTATTGATTTTGCTCTGTTTTCGTCATTCTAGGATGATTGAAAAGATATACATTACTATTATCATATAATGCGTATGCAACTGATTCAAAACCCGGCCAATAATTATTAAAGTTTGTATTTAATAAGTCTTGGGCAATTTCATTAAAATTTTTACTCATCCGATTCATCCTTTTTATAAAAAATCCATTGTAATTAGATTCTCTTTAAAATAAAAAATTCCTTTTTTAGACGGGATTATGTTATTAATCTATCAACTTCAAGGCAGTTTGGTTGTATTAGATTTACTTACATCCAGCTTCCCAATCTTCTGCTAACATACCATAAACATAAAATTCAATTTTTTCTTAATTAAATTTAACTGGTCAATCCCCCTACTTTTTCATTGCACTTATAACAGGTTGGGCACCTTTTTCAGAAATAATAGTTACAAGTAAGCTAGTAACCATATCGGCTTTTTGACTGTCTGTTGCGGTTAATAATCCTTTTTCTTCGAGCATTTTTAAAGCATCTTCTACCATACCGACTGCGCCTTCAACTATTTCTCTTTTAGCTTGAACAACTGCTTTTGCTTGTTGTCTTTGTAACATACTACTTGCTATCTCAGGTGCATAAGCAAGATGACTTAATCGAGCTTCATGAACTTTTACTCCACTTTTTTGAAGTCGTTCCTGTAGCTCAATTTGTAATTCATCAGCAATCTCTTCTGCATTCCCTCTTAAAGAAAATTCATCTTTATTTGTTGTGTCATAAGCGTACTTCGTTGCAATATGGCGGATCGCTGTTTCGCTTTGAATCCTTACAAATTTTTGATAATCTGTAACTTCGAACATTGCTTTTTCAACATCAACTACACTGTATACTACAACAGCAGCAATCTCGATCGGATTCCCGTCGATGTCATTTACTTTCAATACATCACTATTAAAGTTAACAGCTTTTAGATTAACTTTTGATTTATTTGTAAATGGAATCGTACAATAGAAACCATCTTCATAGATTGTCCCTAAATATTTCCCCATAAATACCATAGCAACTGCTACATTAGGTTGGTTAATTACAAATCCAGATGAAATCAAACAAACGAATATAAATGAAGCAATTATGAAAAATACATTACCACTTTCTAATGAAGTAACCGCGCTAATTAGTAATAATCCTATTATTACTACCAATACAATGTAACCGTTAATTCGAAATGCTTCTTTTTTCATATTTTTCTCCTCTTCTGAAGTAAAAAACTTCGCTAAATTAATTATTCATTTACCTCTAAAGTAGAAATTTAATTACACTAATATATCTTTAAATTTATTAAGAGGAAATTTAACCTTTTTAAAATATTAATTAAAATTAAACTAAGGCCATAAAAGTTTTTTTCCCCATCTATCTCCTTCAAAGCAATATTTTAATCGTATATGCCTTCTATTTTCATCAGCCTGCCAAAACTCCACTTCTTTTGCAACTACTCGATACAATGTCCACGAAGGAAACACTAAATTTGGATTTTGTTGTAAAATTTCAATTTGTTTATTTAGCGCCTCATCAAACTCAAAATGCTCTTTTAAAATTGAACTTTGTTTGCCAATCAACGCTACTGCTCGCGCTATGGTACCTCTGGCTAAAAAGTCTTGGGCACTTAATTCTTTTTCCATTTTTATTGCTCTACCACGTATTCTGACTTGTCTACCAATTTGCGACCAATAAAAAGTCATAGCAACATTGGGATTTAAATCGATTTGTTTACCTTTTTCACTTTGTAAACTTGTTGCAAAATACCACCCTTGTTGATTCACGTCTTTAATAATTAGTACCCTAGCATCAGGATATCCATTATGATCAGTTGTTGAAAGAGTCATTGAGTGTGGTTCATGCACACCATAATCAACTGCTTCTTGGAACCATTCTAAAAAAAGCTCATTTTGATATTCTGACGCATTGTTAATATTAAACTCAGGAAAGGGGCCATTAAGTGTTTTACTTTTTCTTATCGCTTTCCTAATGTCGTCCATCTAATTCCTCCAAATAATTAATCAAATAGTATAATTAAGACATTCTCCATTTTTTTTAACTAACCTGCTTAAATTTATAATGAAAGCGCATCTCTGATTCCTATATTTGTATGAATGTTTTTACTGAACTTTTTAGCATATGTATCAGTTTTTAAAATCGACTTTGGAGATTTTAATTCTTTTATAATTGCGGTAATAACCTGTCTTTGTCGTTCTTGTCGCCCGAAATCAGTGTTAATATCTCGCTTTCTCATACGAGAATATGCAAGTGCTTCCAAACCATTTAGGGGGTCCCCTAGAATAAATTCTCCATCCACCTTTAACAGCAACTTTTCCATTCTTCAAACTTGTAAATTGCTCTTGCGCTTCATAACGATTATTAAATTTACCATTGGAACTACTAAAATAAGTATTACTTTGGCGTTATTCAGCATTCGGAACTACTTCTTTTAGATTAATAGGATTAATGACAGAAAGCGCGTGCCATACTTCATTTTCTTTCCCCAATTTAGCCATGGCTTCAATAACCCTGATATGTGCATGAACATATTGTAATCCGATTTCTCGTCCGAAGTTTGAAGCTTGCTCTGCACGTTTAAAGTTCTTACTCACACCACCAGCATAAGTTGCAGGTTTATTCATTAGACGGACACCATCTGGATGCTGTAAATGCTCTTTAATAATCTCATAATGATAATTTGCTTCTTCTAATATAAATAATTCTGCAATCATACTGCGCGTCATTGGCTATAATCGATATTGAATGCCAGTTTTTTGGTCTGATGGATGAATCATCATCTCTGCACTAATTGGATCCTCTAAATAGATAAAACCGGGAATCACTTCAGTTTTTAATATAAATGTTTTAAAGTCCGCTGCGATTCCATTTACTAAATGAGCTATCTCTTCAAACTCTATTTCATCAATCTCTTTTATAACAGCTGCGAACTGTCTTAATGTTTGGTACGTAAGAGCAACGGTCCAGCTACTTACCATTTATTTTTTTATTGGGCGTTTGCTGGCTGTAGCGTATCATCCCCATCACCATATGAAGATAAGAATGTATCATGTAAGAAATGATTTTTTATATAGTTTATTTCTTTACATGTTCTAGTAAGCTAGTTTTTCTTTCAGTAACCTAAATGAATCACGTTCGGTAAATGAAATTTCTTCATTTAAAAAGCTGAAATCCTTATTTCAAAAAAACCTTTATCTCGTTAAAATTCTAAATTTGAATGATAGTAACGTAATTGTTCTTCTTTTATAATAAACGTAACATTCTTGGTTTCACCTTGTTCTAGCCTTACTTTCTGGAAGCCTTTTAATTCTTTTACAGGACGAACAACATCACCAAGAAAGATCACGTACGTAAAGTTGTACAGTCTCATTACCTGCAATTTCCCCTGTATTCTTTACATTCAAATTAGTCAGTGATTACTATGAGAAAATAAAAAAAGTAAACAACATGGAACAGTAAGCTCCACGTCATTTACTTTTTAATAAGTCTAATGATTAAATTTTTGGGGAAATTTAATCATTTATAAATAAATTCTCTCTTTTTTCTTACCTGAATCATATACAGCACAAATCATTTTCTGAGTCTTCATCGCTTCTTCACCAGTTATATGAATCTCACATTTATTTTCTAATGCTTCGTAGAAATTATTAATCTGTTTAACATGGCTTACTCCCCAGTAGCCTTTTGCACCATTTCCGTAGTCAAAAGTTTCATTCGGGTTGTTATCAGCAATAAACTCTCTACCATCATTTAAGGTAACAATACCACGGTCAGCGATCATTTTAGCTATGCCATTTTCACAATGAAGTTCGATCGTAACTGGTGCATCATAAGAATAATAATTAATTGTATGGAATGCTGTTACTACTCCATTTCTATATTTAATAATGCCTTCAGCACAATCCTCCACTTCAATGATTTCATGCGCTCGATTGCTTATCGTAGCGTCTACGTATTCAATTTCATCGTCAACAAACCAACGCATTAAATCCATCGTATGAATCGCCTGGTCGATGACTACACCGCCGCCTTCTTTTTCCCATGTACCTTTCCAATCACTTTTCAAATAGTACTCATCCGAACGGTCCCAAGTAACTGAAAGTTTTCCAGATTTCACTTTACCTAACGTATCATTTTGTAGCATTTCTTTTATTAATACCGATCCTGGATTATACCTATTTTGAAAAATGACACCTAATGCTACTCCATTGTTTTTAGCCGTTTCCACCATTTCTTGTGCATCAGAATAATGAATAGACATTGGCTTTTCAGTAAGAACATGTATTTTTCGTTTAGCCGCTTCGATTGCAACAGATGAATGTAAATAATGCGGTAAACAAATATGAATTACATCTAAATTTTCTTTCTCAAATAGTTCAAGATAATTCGTATAATAAGAGCAATTGAATTGTTCAGCCTTCTCTTTTGCTCTCTCTTCCTTTTTATCACAAACCGCAACCAATTCTACATTTTCTCTTATAAAAGCAGGTTGGGCGTGCATTAAGAAAATATTTCCACAGCCAATAATCGCAACTCTTAATTTCCTCATTTTTACACCAACTTTATTTGGATTGTTTAGCTAACTATTAAGTCCACCACATTTGCGATGGTTCTTCATTTATCAATACAGTCTGTAAATTCTTAACGGCACGTGTAAATCCTTCTTCAATTGACATGATTGGATCTTCATGCTCTATACTAACGACATAATCATATCCAAAAGTACGAAGTGCGCTCATCATATCTGACCACTCTTTTAAACTATGGCCACAACCTACAGAACGGAATGTCCACGCTCTAGTTTGAACTTCACCATATGGCTGCATATCGGTTAAACCATACATATTTACATTATCTTGATCGATATATGTATCCTTCGCATGGAAATGATGGATTGCATTTTCTTTACCAAGTATTTTAATAGCAGCTACCGGATCGATACCTTGCCACCAAAGATGGCTAGGATCTAGGTTTGCACCGATTGCATCACATGTTTCATTGCGTAACTTTAATAATGTATAGGGTGTATGAACTAAAAATCCTCCATGCAGCTCTAAGCCAATTTTTACTTGATGGTCTTTTGCAAATTTACCCATTTCTTTCCAAAAAGGTATTAGCTTCTCTTCCCATTGCCAGTTCAGTACATCTCCATATTCATTTGGCCAAGCAGTTACAGGCCAACTCGGGTATTTAGCGCCTTCATGGTCACCACTTGTACCAGAAAAGCAGTTTACAACTGGAACTTCTAATAGTGATGCCAGTTTAATTGTTTTAGCAAGAACATCATGAGATTCTTTAGCAAATGCTTTATCAGGTGAAATTGGGTTTCCATGACAGCTAAACGCACTAATGATTAATCCACGTTTTTCAACTTTTTCAATATATTCTTTTCTAAGTTGCTCACTTTCTAATAAATCATCTAAAGGACAATGAGCATTACCAGGGTAACAGCCTGTTCCAATTTCTATAGCCTTTAATCCTGCGTCTGCAACTCTATCAAGCATTTCTTCAAACGATTTTTCTGCAAATAATACTGTGAATACGCCTAGTTTCATCGTTTTTTCGCTCCAATCTATTAATCTTTTAATGACTCAATTGGCTCATGATGTCCATATGAAGGATAATTTCGCTTTGATCTGTTTGCCCAACTTACGGCATTAGTAATGATTTTTTGAACCTCTTTTTGATGATATGTTGGGTAAGTTTCATGGCCTGGTCTAAAGTAAAAGATTTTTCCGTTTCCTCTTTTAAATGTGCACCCACTTCTAAATACTTCTCCACCTTTAAACCAACTTACAAGTACAAGTTCGTCTGGTGTTGGTATATCAAAATGTTCACCATACATTTCTTCTTGATCAATCTCAAAATACTCACCAATTCCCTCTACTATTGGATGGGTTGGATCTACAACCCAAAGTCTCTCGGTTTCCGCTGCTTCACGCCATTTTAAATCGCAACTAGTGCCCATTAACTTTTTGAAAATCTTAGAAAAATGTCCGGAATGGAGAACAATTAACCCCATGCCTTGCAATACTTTTTCATAAATTTTTTGAACAATTTCATCATCTACTTCGTTATGAGCAAGATGCCCCCACCAAATTAATACGTCGGTATTTTCTAACACTTCGTTTGTTAAACCATGTTCAGGTTGTTCTAATGTAGCCGTTAATGTGTCATAACCTGCTTCTTCTAAAAAACTCGCAATTGTTGAGTGTATACCGTTTGGATAAATACTTTTTACAACTGGATTTTTTTGTTCATGTCTATTTTCATTCCAAACCGTTACTTTTACCATATGACTCACCCATCTCGATAAATTTTCTTATTTTACTAGCAACTTAAGCTTCAACTAATATTTCCTTTAAGTTATTCAATCCGATTTCAACACTTACCAAATGCGGTTTCGTAAACGCTTCTTGCTCAACAATTAACCATTCGACTGCATTTAGCTTTGCCTGTTGTACGATGCCTTTTATATTCATGATTCCATTTCCTATTTCAGTACTTTTCTCTTTGGATTGAGCCATATCCTTCACATGAATTAATGGCGTTTTTCCTTTATACTTACTCATATATTCAACGGCATCAACTCCTGCAAATTTTAACCAATAAGTATCCAATTCTGCTTTTAAGAGATTACTGGGAACTGCATTTAACAGAATATCTAGCATTTACTCATTCTCTATAGCAACTAATTCATGAGCGTGATTGTGATAAACTAACGATAGTCCAGATTCCGAAAGTTTCTTACCAGAATGTTGTAATTGTTCTGCAAATTCCTTCCATTCTTCTAAACTATTATAATTTGCCCATGGACAGACAATATATTTATTTCCTAATTCTGTTTCGAAAGCAATTACATCATCAATTTGATGAAGGATCTGATCTGCACTTACATGAGCTCCGGTAGCTTTTAATCCTAACTTATTTAATACAGCTTTTATTTCAGATGCACTATTATCATAATATCCAGCTTCAACACCGTCTTATCCCATTTTTGCTACTTTTTCTAATGTACCGAAAAATTCTAATTCTGCGTCCTCTTTCACACTCCATAGTTGTAGTGCAATTGGTAGAGTCATTTATTTCATCTCCAATTCTAATTAGTTAAAGAATACTGGTTTCTTTGATTTTGAAGATTCATAGATTGCTTCTAAAATTTGAGTTACAACTAATGCTTGCTCAGGTTTAACTACCGGTTCCGTATCATTAATAATACAGTCAATCCATTGTCTTGCTTCCAGTATTTCAGCAGTATCTGTTGCGCCTTCATAAAAAGCTACGCCACCCGTATGTATATCAACTTTTTTATCATACAGTCTTCCATATGCTTCTCCATTAATTCGAAGACCATCTTTCATATCAGCTCCACCTTCAGTTCCACAAAGCGTTGCTTGGGCTTCTCCAACTTCAAGTGTATTTAAAGCCCAGCTAGATTCTAGGAAAACGGTTGCACCATTCTCCATCGTAATAAATCCAAAAGCAGAGTCTTCCACTTTAAACTCCTTTGGATCCCATGGTCCGAATGCATTTGCAGCATTTTCATTTTGCGATAATTCATGGTAAACGTTTCCAACAACAAATTTAGGTTTATAATTATCCATTAACCACAACGTTAAATCTAATGCATGTGTACCAATATCAATTAAAGGACCTCCACCTTGTTCATCTTCATTTAAAAATACTCCCCAAGTTGGAACCGCTCTTCTTCTTATTGCGTGTGCTTTCGCAAAATATATTTCACCTAATTCATTATTTTGGCAAACTTGACTTAAATACTGTGAATCACTTCGAAAACGATTTTGATATCCAATCGTTAATTTTTTACCAGTGCGTTTTGAAGCTTCTACCATTGCCTTTGCTTCTGCAGAGGTTTTTGCCATCGGCTTTTCACACATGACATGTTTATCTGCTTCTAAAGAATCAATTGTAATAAAAGAATGAGATTTATTAGGTGTACAAACGTGAATGACATCAATCGATTGATCTTTTAATAATTCCTTATAATCTGTATATGTGTTAGCTTCTTCAGAACCAAATTGATTCTTCGCTTTAATAGCGCGTTCTTCAATAATGTCACAAAAAGCTACCATTTCTACATTATCTAATGCTGCTAAACTTGGCATATGTTTACCATTTGCAATTCCACCACAACCGATAATTCCAACTTTTAATTTCATTATGAAAACCTCCAGAAATGTTATTTACATTTCCAGTTTATAGAAAAATTTCGTTCGAATCTTCCATACTCCTTGCCTAAAACTTCTCAAATATTGTCTTTTTTTTATATTGAGTCGGAGATAAACCAACCTCATTTTTAAATAATCTGTTAAATGTTTTCACATTCATGAAACCAACATTATACGCAATTTCAGTGATTGGCAGATCTTCATTAAATAAATACCACTGAGCTTTCGTAATTCTATATTGATTAACAAAATGACAAAAAGTCGAACCTGTGTATTTTTTAAAAAACTTAGCAAAATACGTATTCGTAAACCCAATATAATTTGCAATATCGTTTAGTGTAATGTCATTCATATAATTTTCTTCTATATAATGAAATATTTTTTCTAATTTTAATAAACTAGCTTTCTTATTAGGATAGTTCAACTTATTATTTTCAGTATGAGGAAGTTCGCGATAGATTAGTAGTAAAATATCATAAAGTCTAGCTCTAATTGCTAATTCATAACCTTCATTTTTAGTGATAAATTCACTCTCAAGTTCACTAAGATATGTAATCATTTTCTGTTTAACTTCTTCATTCCAAAGTACACTAGATTTTTGAATGCAATTAAACAGTTCAATTAATTCTAAATTATGTTTCTTTAAAAACTGTACATCTTCGAAAATTGTAAAATCAAATTGCACGACTAATCTCATACTATTTGGTGAAGATAAAAAATAATGAATGTCGCCACTATTAATAATGTAAAATTCTCCTTCTTCTAAATGAAGCAACTCATCATTTACACCAATTTTTAAAATACCTTTTTGAACATAAATAATTTCTACCTCTTTATGCCAATGATGACTGACTAAAGTAGCTCCGTCATTTGAAAATAAACAAAAAGGAAAATTCCGATCTAAACGTCGGATTTCAAGAGTAGCCCCCATATCTATTCCCCCAATACAACTAATAGTTCATTTGTACTTTATTTTACATTAACACTAATTTAAATTTTTTTCCTAGATTTAACATCTTCATGCATTCAATTCATATTGCTATCGGCCAAAAAATAAAAGATGTTTATACTATTCTATTAGTACAAACATCAAACATAATCGTTCATATTTTCACAATCTTAATTCCAAAAAATCAATTGTTTCTCTATATTATCCTTATTAATATAATTTTTTTGCATTGAAAAAGGACAGCCTAAGTTATATTTTTTAATATCATCATTTACTTCTGAGATCATTTTTGTGACTTCTTTACTTTTAGAATCTGTTTTTAACTTTTCTAAAATAGATTGTAGCTTCTGATAAATTTTCTTCTGCTGGTCTACCCAATCAGGTTTATAGCCCGACTTCTTAATGACTGTTGTTAATAAATCATCTTTTAGTAGCTCTTTAGGTAACGGCTTACCTAATCCAGGCAAATCTTCAAACCCACCTTCTTCTTCATGACGTTTAACAATTTCGCTTAACCAATCTACATATTTTCCATTATTCGTCATATTTTTGCCACCTTTTTAGTTTGTCCTACACTACTTAATTCGTTATTTTTCAACTATTTCCTTTCTTTATCTTATGCATTGGAATGATTTATGTAAGAGTGTAACTTTAACTAAATTGTGAACATTTTTTAAATGATTTGTTCACTATGGATATAGAAAATAAACCTCGACCATATTATGGAAGAGGTTTATTTGAATTCGCTTATATGTAATGCGCTTAAATACTTAAGCTACCAAAAATCATAAGTGCGAAAATGAAATATGGAAAGAGTATTAAAAACCATATAAAAGGCTTTTTCCACCTATCGAACTTATCATAGAATCCTATAGTGATTAATAAGACAACTCCAAGTGGAATTAATAAGAAGCTGTATGTACCAGTGTAAGGAAATTTCTGTAATATAAAAGATAAAAACAACAGTCCTATACAGCTAATAAGCTTAAAGTTTGTACTTTTATTGATTATCACTCTTGTAATAATACAAGTAATCAGTAAGATCGCAACAAAATAGCCTAATAAATACATTGTAAAGTAAAAAGATCCTGATAATTCTCCGCCAGCCCCGGTACCATCTGCGTCAGTAGACATCCCAAATAAAAAAAACAACATTGGAAAGATAATGGGACTTGTAACTAGAATTGTAAAACCAATTGCAGCAGACACTTTCTTTAATAATACTTTCAAAATGAACACTCCTAATTTAATTCTCTAGTTTTATCTTACGAGAAGGAACTAGAAAAATATATAGGAGAAAATGGTTGAATATCTGATATTATTAATTGTTTTCTAGGTATAGTTAAACCTTTATCCTTATGTAAAAATTATACTACTGGGAATACTCAATTCTCATTTATGTATGAAACCCTCTGTTAGAGATAAATTCTTCAATTAAATTCCATTATTTCTCCTTCAAATTCACCACATTTTGAACAAATGCATTCAGTCATCATCAAGTTTAAATTGTATTTGTTCAAGCAACTCCTCAGGCGTCCAGTCATTCCCTACTAAACTTTCCCCACTTAAATTGGCTGCAATATATAATCCATCTTTATCAAGACGAGGTAACCAAACTTTTTTGAACGTTTCTAAAGACATCTCTAGAACTTGATAATCATGATATACGGGTACACTTTTAATAACATTCTCAGTTCTTAATTTTGACGACCAAAACGGCATTGATTCTTGTCTGTCACTTGTAGTGGTAGGAATGCCTTCATTATTTTTAATCGTCCATACTTTTTGCTGTTCAATTATCTCGTTTATGAAGTCATGACCATAAAACTCATCTACTAATTTTATACTACCGCTCTCAGCTTCAACTTCTGCCATTTCAACATCAAAGTTATGATCTTTAAGCCATTGTAGATAGTGAATAATTTCGTGAGCCATACAATTTAGAATTGCATATATAGTATTCTCTTCTCCAATTTCAAAACTAGTTCTTCATAGTCTCCTGTTGCAACTCTAATAAATGGTTCTTCATTTTTATCATACGGTCCAAAAAAAGTTGCACTAACCATTTCTTTATCAATTGCTTTTATTTGATAAGCTTTTTTCAGATAAACAACAACTCTAATTGGAAATTTCAATTTTAAACGTAGCCACGCAGCAAAATCTAAACAAGATTGTCTAACACTTGGTTCTACGCCTTTTTCGCATCTAACTCTTAAACCTGTACGCAGGGATTGTATATTTTTCATAGTATCCTTACTCTTTTTATTTTCTTGGTACATTCGTTAATGTATTACCTTAAACCTTCTTCTACTGTGACGAACGAAAAAAGAAGATTCATCATGTATTTATTTTACAACAAACGCAGGCATTAGCTGTACATCATGATCATCTATAAAGTCGCGCATTTTTTTAAAAGTAAATGGCAGTTGAAGTGCATAAGTGATTGTTATAATAAGTGAAGCTGAATGTGATACCTGTTAAGATAAAAAGTAAAATATTGAAGGAATAGCGCTTCCATTATTAGAATTATAAAGTAAATAATAGTAGAAAGATTGTATCTATCTAACACAATTGAAAGCTTAATATAAAAAAAGAAGGTGATTCTAAAATGGCAAATAAAGCAAAGATTAAAGATATTATTGAAGAAATGGAAATGCAAAATGATGGTTATCGTTCTTTCGTTAATATAAGAACTGGAGAAGTAATTTCAGTATCTGAAGATGATCTTATAGATGCTGAAGATGAAAAACCAATAAATAATTTACATGATTGGCAAATAGAAAATATAGAAATTGCGAATGAAATTGTTGAAAATTTTGAGGATTACAAGGAACTGCCAACAAAATATGAAATTAATGAATATCAAATAATAGAAGATTTTTGTTTGACGATTCCTAATGAGAAAATTCAAAGAATACTACTAAGAACAATCGGAGGAAAAGGAGCGTTTAGAAGATTTAAAGATACGATCAAAGATTTTGAAATTGAAATGGATTGGTATAAATATCGTGACAAACGCTATAAAGAGTTAGCGATAGCGTGGTGTCAAAATAATGAACTTGAGTATATAGACTAGCTTGGGTTCGAGATGAATAGTATATGGTTGTATTAAATTAATAGGACGATGGGATTACTGGAAAATAAGTTACTTTTAGTATTGGAGCTGTATTTTTTGAATTACTTTTTGAAACTTAACGTAGTGAGTGCTCTTTATGGGTTACTTGCGTGCCTATTTATTTATTCACTATTTTAGCAGCGAACAAATCCACGATTTAACAGGTTTGAATTCAAATTTAATATGGAACATTTTATTAGGAGTAGCATTAATATTCTTGATTGCATCGTTTATTATTATTCCTTTGCTAACAAAAAAATGGTTAGAATCTAGACTTTCGTCTTTAATTTCTTCTGTTATATGGCTTCCATATTTCGTTTTGTTTAATATATTAACAGGTTTTTTATTTCCAAATAATGATCTAAATAATGATAATTTCGGAGCAGGATTAATACTGTTGTTCTTTTTAATTTTCTATCCAGTTTCTATATTCATCACAACGTTTATTGGAACTAGACTAAAAAAATCTACATGAAATTCTTATAGATTAAAACCATACTTTTGTTCTTTAAAATTAAGGGCTGTCTAATTTGATAGCCTCTTTTTTAATTTATAAATTAAAGAAAAGAGATACCGATAAAACCACCAGTTTCTCTTTTCGATATTTCGATTATATAAATCAATATTGATCGTTGAAATATGTATGATTAATATTTAAGCTCGGTGTCTTTGAATAAACACATTCTCTTTATAATTTTTTAGCATTCCTCTTTCTCTCAAATACTCCTTAAAGTACAAGTTCGCTTCTTTTCGCTCATCATAAGGATTCTTAGATAATACAAACCCTAATTTATCTTCCTTTTGAAGTTCCACACCAGACAAATATAAATGAATTTTATGTTGATGATAAATTTCTTTTAACGGCTCCATGAAATTTATAGCGAACGCAGAAAGCATTTTCATTTCTGTATCAAATGTAAACCTTGTAACATAAGATAAATCCACGAATATTACCCCAATAAATCCTGTATTAGAAATTTCGGCCCTAACTGTTTTTTCATTTTTTAAATGGCCAATTTCACGAAGATATTCAATAAAATAACGAATGCCCTCTTCTTTCTCGAATGGCTTTTTTGATAAAATTAATCCGATTTTCTTTTCCGTACGTAAATATTCACAAGTTATATATGCTGGAATATTTTGCTTTTGAAACATTGTACACGCTGCTTGTAATAGGCCGTTTAATACTTCATGTATAATTAATGGATGTTTCCTTGTGAAATAATATGTATTTTCTTGCAATTCTTCCGTATCAATGAAACTTGCCCCGATAAAACCTGTATTGGATATAATAGGCGTTTTAGAATTCCTTTTAGTTGCTCCAGTTTTTTTCATCATGCAAGTTCCTTTCATTCTAAAATATATATAGTAGAACATTAGTTCGTGTTTTATATTTTAATCATACACAATATAATTTAAAATGTAAATCTTAAAAATGAAAAAAGGATACGAAATTTTTCGCATCCTTGAAATTACGCTTATTTGATCGATTTCTTAAGAAACAGTTTCTTCCTCAACATCTACATAACAATCCATTGTATGTACTTCTTTATCTTCATGATTCCCAAAGTAAATAGTGAAATTCATTGTTTAACACCCTTTCACAAAGGATCTAAGTTTAATTATTATTTAATATAATTATATTATTTTTTCCAAGAAATAACAACAGTTAGCATGTTATTGAGGAAGATGGTTAGGTTAGTAGAAAATTATTTTAGTTAATTCCTATTTTTTTTAATTAACTTCAACAACAAACACATTACTTCCTCAAAATCATTAACTCTCGGCTAAACTTTTTATAGTTAGCAATCATAATTTCAATAAATTTGTATTGAGCAAACCGCTCAAAGAATGAAATGTGTAAATTTACACCTGATCCATAAGAACTATTAAATGGCTCTGTTAAACCAAAATGTTGATTTTCGCATATTAATACAATGCTTTAGTTGCATATGGAAATTTTATCAAAACTTTTGCTATTTCCTTTTAACATAAATATCGTATTGGGTATTATCATTAAATCGATCACTGCGAGCATTAACTGGTAATTCCGTTTTATTTTACACCTTCATCTTTCAATTTAGAAATGATCTTAAAATAATCTTCATATCCGTATGTTGTATATATTAATTCCCATTTTCTATTTAATATTAATTGAACTATTGAAATAAGCCCTATAAATAATAATAATAATAATAAAAGGCCACCTACCCACATGGTTTCTCCCCCATATCAAAATCTATAACTAATTATATTCGTATTACTATGAGGGATTCCCTTACACATACTTTTATTTAACTATCTGCCATTTAGTCGAATAAGAAAAAGCCACATGAATTGGAGCTTATTTTTAACTCATGCATGCTTTAGTTGAACAAGTAAATAACTTTAAATAGTTATTTTTAAAGAAATATCAAAGCATACAAAAATCCTAGAAATCCTACATAGAATAGCATTGCCCATGGTTCTAACGGTTCAAAAAAGAAACCAAATAACATCCCAATTCTTTCATTTATTTTTTTCGCTTCTTTTAGTTCCATAAATAATAATCTTAGAGGAATTAAAATACATACTGAACTAATAATGATTACTATAATTCTCATATATTCCCCCTAAAAATACTTCTTTGTTTCTAGAATGCACTTTACTATTGAACTAAAGCAGTGCCTTAGTTGTATAACGAATCTATTAATGACCTCTATGTTAAAGGATTAAAAATTACAGATACACCTAATTCAATTTGAACTTTTTTTGCCAATAATACTCCCTTTTCATTATGTTTAACTTTCTTATCCTCTGGTAGTGAAGGTGCTTTAAACAAATCTACTGAATTTTGATAATCATGTACCCATGATATTAAATCTCTGTATAACTCTTCAGAGATTTGGAAGTCATCGATATCAAAATTCAAATTACACTTAGCACACCAAATAGGATCAGCAAAATCTGCCTCTACCCTATATAATTCATCATGACTACATTTATTTTTAAAAATAATGATAATCCCCTTTTCTCATTAATTATATTATTCTTCTACTTTTATAATAGCTAAAGTAATTCATCTCTTAAAATAGTCGAGTAGAAAGGAGTCTTTTTACCTTACGGTAAATCGAACTCCATCCCCTCCCAGAACCGTGCTTGCGCTATTAACGCACACGGCTCCTCCAACTTATCATTCACAGAACTCAGCTAATTTCTATAAGACTTTTATTCTGTTATCCTTAATAGTTTTGTTTCCATTTATTCTACCTCTGTGTGTAGTAAATGTGTCCTTATTAAGGGTGATACTTTGGTAGCAGTCTTTCCTCCATCGGCATTACCCAACTTCATAGGTACTACACTGCTATCCGACTCCCTACATCGGCATTTGGTTTCCTTACTTGTTATCGCTTGTACACCATACTCTTCTATTAAATGAAAAGACCGGTAGGGTCTCCCGAGTTGCCGTATCATATCAATGTGTTACGTGCCAAGGTCTCTGACTCCGGAGAGGCTTTACCTTTCTTGCCTTAACGAAAGGTAAAATGTTGCTTTCTGCTATGCGTAAGGCATCAGCCCTCTCGATTTACTAACATTTCGAAGCTCAATCCCTTCAACCATTTGGCTTTCGGCCCGCAACCTAACTGTCTACGCTTAAAGATTAAAGTTACCTTTAATCCTCCAAGACTCGCTACGAGTGAATGGCTAGTTCTTTCTCGACGGGAATCCCACCCGCTATATGATACGACCTAGGCTCGGCCGCACACGCACCCGTTAGTTGAAGAAGAACCGTTAAAAACTTGTTAATTACTTTTGGAATGTACCTTTAATAATTCGTTAAATTCATCCCAAAATCTTTTATACATTTCCTTATCGAAATCATCATCTATTCGTTTTTCTTGAGAATCTTCGAATAGTTTCTTGGCTTGTATAGCGAACGAAACAATAAGTTCTTTATATTCTTTACTGCTTATTGTAACTTGTAGCCCTCGGTAATAAATACTTCCAGTCAGAGGGTTAGTTGTAGTAACTTTAACAAAATTCGATAATAATACTTGGTCTCCAAGATGCTGTACTGTCCAATGAATTGAAATGGGGCAACTATTCATTAAAATTGTGCCACAGCCGTGAAGGATAAGACCTTCTTCATTATTGGGGTCACAAATATAATCTTTATTTAAGGTTCTTAATAAAGCTAACGCAGACTCACTAATTCCCCATTCTTCCTCTAAACCAGGTTGTGTAATAATAGTTCCATTTACATTTAAGTATATTTCTCCGTGTGAACATAAATCTTCTTCCTGTGAACACACCCAATATTGTTTTGAAACTTTAATTTCAAAATGTTCTTTCATGACAGGCATCACCTTATCCGTTAATTATTTCCTTTGAGAATAACATGAATTTTGATATTTTTGTACAACTAAACTGCCATATAGTGCAATAAACTCTTTCGTTAGTTGCATAAGAAAAACAATCCTTCGTTATTGAAGAATCGCACCCGTTAGTTGCATAACTTTTTAAAATTATAGAATCACGCTAAGTGTTAATACTACCTGTTAAGCTAACGGGGAGGATAACAGGTTAATATGACGAATTATAGTAGAAATAGACAAAGTTAACGTTATAGGAGGTAACAACAATGTTGAAACTATTCGAATATAACTGGCAAGTCCGCAATGACTGGTTCGACTGGTGTGAAACTGTGAGCGTGGAAGAGTTGATGAAAAGACGCAATGGTGGTGTAGGTTACATCCTTCCAACGCTCTATCACATTGTGGCAGTCGAGTATGGTTGGATATGTGGTGGGATTCTAGAAAAATCGATTAATATCCCTTTGTTCGAGGAAGTGGCCAGCCTACAAAAAATAAAGGATTTTTCCAACAGTTGTCACGTGGAACTTGCTCCATTTGTCTACGGTTGGAACGATGGCCTTGAAGATCACATAATGATTGATAACTTGGATGATGGAAAACAGGAAGCACATAGATACGGTGAAGTAATGCGGCATGTTATCGTCCATGAGATCCACCACATTGGTCAATTATCAATATGGTCACGAGAAATTGCAAAAAAGCCAGTTACTGCAAACTTGATTGGTAGGAGTTTATTTGATACTTAACAATTGGACTTTCAGAGGAATTTTAACCACATTTAAAAGAGGTGGTTTTCTTTTTTTATTCAACTAAAGCATTAGTTAATTGAACAAGAAAATTCCTTTATTTGCTATACGAACCTAAAATTCGTTACAAGAAACTCAAAAAGGCAACTTCTTTAAGGAAGTTACCTTTTGCTAGAAATTGTTTTGATAAACACTTTACACGTTCTACATATGCCCTTCCAATTTTTAGATTCACATCAAATTTAATTACTTTCTTTTCAATGTAATTAAATTCGAAAGAAGCATAAATTTGGTGCCAGTATTATTAAAAATTTATATTTAATTACTTTGATCCATCTTCAGTTCCCCTGAGTCAGCCTCTTTTTACTAAAGCTTTGTACGCAAACTCAAAAGCTCCGGAAAAAATTGTTGATCTAGAACTCTTTTTAAATAACTAACTCCTGAAGATCCGCCTGTTCCCATCTTATTGCCGATAATTCTTTCAACCGTCGACATGTGATTAAAGCGCCATAGCTGCTGCTGGTTGCCAATATCGACTAGCTTCTCTGCCAACTCATATAGATCCCAATATTGTTCGGGATTGCGATAGACTGTCAGCCATGCATTTTCAACACTCTCATTTGGTTCATAGCTTTGTGACCAGTCACGTTCAAGAGCTTCTTTATCAACCGATAAACCATGCGCCACAAGTGCAGATATGGCAGCATCATAAATACTCGGGTCATGAAGAGCATTTAGCAACATCGAATGTAACTCCTTCTGATGTTGATAAACAGCCAGCGTATGTGCATTTTTGTTTCCTAGCGCAAATTCAATCAAGCGATTCTGATAGGATTGGAATCCAGAGGAATGGCCCAGTTTGTCACGGAATTGCATATATTCAGATGGTGTCAACGTCGAAAGGACGCTCCATGACTGGATTAACTGTTGTTGAATGCGGGAAACACGTGCCAGCATTTTAATTGATGGTTCTAAATCATTGCGGCGAATACAAGCAATCGCCGAATTCATTTCATGTAAAATTAGCTTCATCCAAAGCTCACTTGTTTGATGAATGATGATAAAAAGCATTTCATCATGGTGGTTCGAAAGTCGATGCTGGCTTGATAAAATCTGATCAAGACTGAGATAATCACCGTAAGACATTTCTTTTTGAAAGTCTAATTGAATACTATTTTCGAGATTTTTATTATCTATGTTTCCCATTATATAAGCCCCCTCATAATCAATCTATTTTATTTTAATACATTTTCTTATTGATTAGTTACAATAAATCACTTTTTTTAAAAATAGTATGTACAAAACGGCAACTCAATTATTAATTTTATGGATCTCAAATCTGTTTTTAAAGCCTCTTTTATTTTTACAAATTTATAGCAGAAAAGTGGCTTTATATTAGTGATAATAAAAATGATGTCCAACTGACGCATCCGCTAGAAATAGTTGGGTTTATCTTTTCTATTATAAATATAGTTAATCCCGCCAAAACACCGAGAATTATAGGATAGAATACATTTTCGGATTGGAAATGATAATGCAATTTAATCTTTAATAATTCCTTCAATTTCAACTAACAGGATTGTTAGGCTTATACCAATAAGTCTACCTAATTTCAAAATCCCCCTCCTAAATAAAATCTTTTTCTTATTGAAGAGCTGAAATGTAAACTCTTAATTATTATTATATGGTAAATTGATATGATTCTAATTTTGCAAAAATATATCATTTTTTATTTTTCACCTTATTCAACTATACTGCCGGCTAGTTGCATAAGAAATTAAAAATATACATTAAAAGTACAAAAAAACCCGTTTAGCTAAAAAAAATAAAACCTTTGCTCTAAATTTAGAACAAATGCTCACTACAGATAAATCATCTACTTACAAGTTGTCCACTTTGAGGTACTTCCTCTTTTAAATCAGTTGCTCCAGTTAATTTTTCCTTATTCACAAAATCAAAATCATCTAATTCAGGATAGAATAATTTTTCTTCAATTGATTGATTCTTTTTAATAGTAGGTCCCTGGTCCTCCATTAATCGTTCAATCCCCAATTTAATTAGGTTAAAGGCAAAAATTGAGACGATAAATGCTATACTTGGTCCAACAATTACCCATGTGTCTATCGATAATTCTATATAATTGGCACCAATCATTGCTGACCATTCGTTTGCTTTTGACATCGGTCGGTCGACTCCAATATCTATGGAAAGAATTTTCACACCACCAATAAATAGTTTAAAAACAGCTAATTGAGTTAGTAAAAATAAAGTTTGAATTGTCTGTTGGACAAATAATAATAAAACACGACTTCGAAGATATGGAATGACATGTTTTCTTCTAATCCATCTATTTCTTGCTCCAATTATTTTAGAACTCGTTATAAAATCGTTTTTTAAATAGTCTCTTACTTCTTCACCAATTGAATTCATCAATACTGGTATTGAAATTATAATCAATAAAGATAGTTGGATCGCAATTGTTTTTTCCTTTGTTACTTCTGAAACATCATTTAACAATACAAAAAATGGAAATAAAATGATGACTGCAGGAACAAAACGGAAAGCGTTTATAATTGGTTCTATAATTTTTAACCATTTACCATTTACAAAGCCAAAAAAAGCCCCTAATATTCCTCCAAATACTACTCTCATTAATCCTACTATAATTGCAATGGTTAAAGTGTATTTAGCACCATCAATTACCATCCAAAATACATCTCTTCCAAATCTATCTACTCCGAAAATATATTTTAAACTTGGAGGATAACCAGTTGTATCGATTAATCTTCCTTTAGCATTGTATAACAGTGAAGGGGGTGGCTTTAATGTATCTTTTATAAAGTACGTATAAATAAAACTAAAGATAATTAAACCTAATATAATAAAGCTTCCTATTAATATAGGTAAATACTTCTTTATCTTCATATTGCTTCTCCCCCTTTCATTTTATTAACAATTTGTTTAAAGATAATTTCTAATAGAAAGAAAGGGATAAATAGTAAAACTAGCGCCATAAAAAAGATTTCAGGTGAACCAGTATTATTAAATAAAAATGTAAAATAACCTTGCATATTAAAGAATTTTTCTACTATTAATAAATTCGAAATCATTAACCAAAATATTAACTTACTATTACTTAATAATGTAATCGTTACATTTCGTAAAATATGACGAATCATGATCCAAGAATTTGAGAGCCCCTTCGCTTTTGCATATTCTACGTAGTCTTTAATTTTTTCGTCTTGAATTGCCAGACATAACATTTGGAATAGTTGGATTGTTGGAATGATTGATACAAGAAAAATCGGTAATACATAGGCTTTTGATTCAAAACCGTTTACTGGGTCTACAATTTTAACCCCTGTTTTATTAAAGATCCATAGAAAGAAAATTTGTAATCCACAAATCATGATAACATCTGGTATTGATTGCATGAAAAATAGTACACTATTTATTATTTTTCTAACTGATTTTGGTCCAATATTAACAGCATAAGATAAAATTAAAGCTGCGATGATGGAAATTAAAAACGCAAAAAAAAGGATCGTAAATGAATACATATAAGGTTCTAAAAATACGGAAGAAAAAGGAACGTATTGAAAATCTTTTAAGTATACTTCTAAATGACTGAAATAAAAAAAACTCCAAAAAAAGATTTGTAGTTGGTTCCAAAACTCCACTAAGCGCTCTCCTTTTGGTAACAATAAAGTAAAAGAAGTCGCGGTAATTAAACCAATTCCAAATATCGTTAAACAAAATTGAAGAAGGTATTTAGAAATAATTCTACTTGTTTGTATCATTATTTTCCCTCCTTTACAGGCTTTATCTTTTCTTTGTAATAAATAATATTTCCTGAATTTCTCAACTTACCAAATTTCAAGAACGTTCCATATTGCTTAATATACATATACTTTTCGTTATTCTTTTTCCCTACTGAATAACCAATTGCATTCGATCTAATGTTTTCACCATATTTACCAAATTTATCTTGGATTGCTTTCGGTTGTTCTTCAGGCTTAAAAAATAATAAACCTGTTAAGTTTTTATTGTTTATGTCTAATAAAATTTTCTTATATGCAGAACCCTTATCGTCTGTTTTAACAATAGTTTTATAGACTATACTCATAGAATCATCATCTTGAAAAATGAGATGAAGTTTTGCGTCTTTTGGAAGTGACGAATCCACTTTAATTCCGATACTTTTTGTATCAAAGCTACCATCTGCATGGATTGCCAAATTTTGTGGAGGCTTTTTAATTGTACAGGCTGATAGCGCGACAGTTGCCAAGGCTAGAAAACAAATCATTTTAAATTTTTTCATCAGTTCTTAAAAAACCCCTTTCCTAACATATAAAATTTCTTTCCAATTATTTTTACAAATATTAAAATTTTCAACCAAATTCAATTAATTTTATCAAAATAATGTCATCTTGTGCACTTTAATTGTTATAATTTTCAATTTTATCGAACAATTTCACCCTTATTTTGTTTTTATGCAGTATAATAAACTCGTACCAACTACTATTAAAGGAGGCAATTTGATGGAAAAAATGTTAGTAAAGCGATTAAATCGTTTTGAAGTACCAACTGAAATGACATGGAAATTAGAGGATTTATACCCAACTCGTGCAGAATGGTTAGATGCTTTAGAGCTTATTGAAAATGATTTAGTTGAGGCAAAGTCATTAAAAGGTTCTGTTTTAAAATCCGCGGAATGTTTAAAAAAGACATTATTAACTTATGAATCAATTATGCTTCAATTAATTCGTTGCGGTAGTTATGTAAGCTTACGTCAGTCTGGAGATGGGTCTGATCCACAAAACCAATCTGATAGTTTACAGTTCTCAAGCTTAAGTACGAAAGCGAATACAATTTTAACATTTATACAGTCTGAGCTATTAAACTTAAATAATGAAATGTTAGAAGCGTTTATAAAAGAAGAAAAAGAAATTCAAGTATTTAAATTATTATTAGAAGACATTATTGCATCTAAGCAACATAAATTACTTCCTGAAACTGAAGAGGCTTTAGCAGCACTTGGTGAAGTCACTTCTGCCCCATATCGAATTTACCAAACAAGTAAATCCGCTGATTTAAAATTCGAAACATTCGAAGATGATAACGGAAAAGAATTAGAAAATTCGTTCGCTATGTTTGAAAATTTATATGAATTCTCTCCAAATCATACAGTCCGTAAAGAAGCTTATGAATCGTTTACTAAAACTCTTAACCAATACAAAAATACATATGCTGCTGTTTATGCAACTCAAGTAAATAAAGAAGTTGCTTTAAGTAAATTACGTAAATATGATTCAGTAACTCACATGCTATTAGAAAATCATAAAGTTTCGTTAGAAATGTATCATAATCAATTAAACATTATTTATAAGGAACTTGCTCCACATATGCGTAAACTAGCAAACTTAAAGAAAAAACAACTTGGACTTAAAACGCTTCATTTCTACGATTTAAAAGCACCTTTAGATCCAGATTTCAATCCAAGTACAACATATGAAGAAGCTAAAGAAACTATTTTAAAATCACTAGAAGTCATGGGACCTGATTACATTTCAGTCATGGAAAAAGCTTTTGATGAGCGCTGGATTGATTATTGCGATAATGTAGGAAAATCAACGGGTGCTTTCTGTTCTAGTCCTTATGGCGTACATCCATACATTTTAATAAGCTGGCAGGATACGATGCGAAATGCATTTGTACTTGCACATGAGCTTGGTCATGCTGGCCATTTTTACTATGCAAATAAATACCAACGTGTAGTCAATACACGTCCTTCAATGTATTTCGTTGAAGCCCCTTCAACATTTAATGAGATGTTATTAGGACAATATTTACTAAAACAGACAAATGATCCACAAATGCAGCGCTGGGTAATCCTTCAATTATTAGGTACTTATTATCATAATTTTGTAACTCATTTACTTGAAGGTGAATTCCAACGAAGAGTTTATGAGCTTGCTGAAAAAGGTACTCCTCTTACAGCGTCAACATTCTGTGAGGTTAAAGGCAATGTTCTGAAGGAATTCTGGGGAGATTCAGTCGAAATCGATGAAGGTGCAAGCTTAACTTGGATGCGCCAGCCACACTATTATATGGGTCTTTATCCATATACTTACTCTGCTGGTTTAACTGCATCTACTGCTATTTCGCGAAGAGTTGCTACAGAGGGACAACCAGTTATCGACGCTTGGATCGATGTTTTAAAAACAGGCGGATCTAAAAAACCAGTTGAACTTTTAAAAATGGCTGGGGTTGATCTAACGACGAGTGCACCGATTAAAGAAGCTGTAGACTATGTTGGTTCATTAGTAACTGAATTAGAGTCTCTTTTCTAAAGAAATTAAAAAAACACCTAAATTATTTTTTAAATAATTTAGGTGTTTTTTATTAGTTTTTCATTCGGTCTTTCTTACCTTTTGTTCCGTTAGCATATAGTATAAATCCGATACATCCGAATAAAATCGGCCCTAGTACAATTGGTAAATACTCTAATAAAGTTGTATCTGGTGCAGGAATTAGTGTTAATCCGATTGTACCAACTACTGAAATCATCCCTACTACCGCAACAAATATTGCAACTGAAGTTTTTTTAATTTTAAATGGTCTTTCAATTTCTTTGTCAGTCATGCGAAGTTTAATATATGCACTAATTAAAAATACATAAGGGATAAAAAACGCTAATGTCGACATTAAAATCAACATATTCAATGCTTTAGACACACTTGGTACAAAAGCTGAAAGAATTAAAATTAAAGTAACCGCACCCGCTTGACCTAAAACTAAAATTGATGGCATTCCATCTTTATTTTCTTTTAGTAAATTTTTAGGAAGTACATCCTTTGCACTTTCAGCAATCATTACACTTGGATTCAAAATTAAAAATGACAGAGATCCAACAAATGCTAATAGAAAGCAGATTCCTAAAATTTGTGAAAGTGAAAAATTCAATCCGAATTGAGATGTTATTTTATCTGCAAACAAGTAAAGTGCTGTCGCTGTTTGATCAGATGAAATTGTAATAACAAATTGAAATGCTACTGTTGCAAGGATATATACTGCTGCAATAATGATTGAAGTTATAAAAATTGCCCTTGGAAATGTTTTTTGAGGATTTCTTACATTCCCTGCAATTGTTCCAAGCATTTCTGCGCCTGAAAAACCAAACATTAATGTCGATAAAAACATAATTGTTCCAAACGATAGATTGTTTGGCATGATTGTACTTTGAGTAAAGTGTGTTGCACTTGGCTCGCCACTAAACATACTATAAAATCCAAAACCAAAGATTAAAATTGCTGGCACTAATACGCCAAGTGGTGCGCCAATTGATGCAAGCCTTCCACTCATTTTTGTGCCTTTTAATGTTAATAAAGTAACAATCCAAAATATCACACTAGAAATAATTGCCGTTTTCATCGGATGACTAGCCATTTGTGGCTGGTTAATTCCATATGCAATAGCAATAGTTGTTGTTAATAAAAGCGATGGATAATAGGTAAAATTAGCAATCCAGAAAAACCAAGAGCATAAAAATGAAGCTTTCTCCCCAAATGCTTTTCGAACCCAAACGCCCATGCCGCCTTGATTAGGATAGGTAGTAGATAATTCAGCTACAATTAATCCAATTGGAATAAAATATATTAACGCTGCAACAATCCAATAAAATAATGCAGATGGACCGATTGTTGAAGCAAAAGCAATATTACGTAATCCTAAAATTGCATTAATACTTAAAAATGATAAACCCATTACACCTAATTTTTTTGATGAATCCATGATGATACTACACCTTTCAATATAAAAAATCTTCTACTTTTTAGTCACTTGAGTAATTATACAGATATACTTATATAAATTCAAACGTTATTTTATACTAGTATAATTTTTGGAATAGAAGTAAAATTGCATAATTTAATGTGGAAGTACGGTCATGAAATAAGAACAAATTATGTACTTTGATCATAAAGTTGTTAACTTCGTGCATAAAGTAGCGGGATTTGTGCATAAATTGCTTGTTTTTATTCATATTTCCTCACTTTTTGTTCATAAGACGCTCGACCATATTTAATGCAGCTACCTGACAAAGGAGACGCTTTTAAAAACCACGAACACTAAGTGAACTATATTGATAAAGTTGTGAACTTCGTTGATATATTACTGAAAGTCGTTGATAAAGTATTAAAACAGGTTGATATATCACTAGTTCCCGTTGATATATTCATAATTTCACATTATTCTTTACGAATTCTCTTTAATATTTCCTAATTTCATACTGTTAATCGCTAATTCTCGTTAATATTTCGTTATTCCCCACCCTCTTCTTCTTCAAATTGACGAAAAAACAACAAAAAAACCCACAAGGAAATGTATTTCCCTTGTGGGTTGATCATTAATTAGTCAACGTAGCGGATAATTTCTGCTACATCCTTACGTGCAAGTTTTTTTGCTGGCTCAGATGGATAGCCAAGCGAGATTACCATGTTGATTTCACGGTTTTCTTGTATATCTAGGTAAGTTCTTAGTTTATCTTGAGCAAGTAGGACTGGACCTGTCATTGGGCAAGTTCCTAATCCTAGTGCATGTGCTGCTAACATTAAGTTTTGTGATGCTAGACAGCTACTTTTAATTCCTTCTTCTTTCCAAACTTCATTTTCGACAAATCCGATTGGATCAAAGATTTTTGTTCTGAATTTTGATTCGTAAGGTGTTGCTAAACAAATGATTAAGACTGGTGCTTCTCTAAATGCAGTTGCGTATGGACCAAAAGAACGAACTAATAATTTCCCTTCTTTTTCTAAGCCTTTTTCTTTAGCTTTTTCAGCAACTTCATGTAATGAATCCCATGTCATTTCTTCAATTTTTTTAATTTTGTCTGTGTTTTTAATAATGATAAATTCCCAAGTTTGTGAGTTTGTATCACTTGGAGCATAACGAGCGCAGTCGATGATTTCTTCAATCACTTCATTTGAAACTGCTTGGTCAGTAAATTTTCGAATACTTCTTCTTCCGTGAATAATTTCTTTAAACGAATTGTAATCCATGCTTCCACCCTTTATTGTATATGCTCTTCATTCATCCCTTGATGTTTTACTAATTCATAGTAAAAGCCTTGTTTATCGATTAATTCTTCATGCGAACCTCTCTCAATACACATTCCATTTTTCAAAACAAGTATTTGATTAGCATTTTTGATTGTATTTAGTCGATGCGCAATAACAAAGCTTGTTCGGCCTTGCATTAGTCTTTGTAAAGCTTCTTGAATTTTAATTTCTGTGATTGTATCGATGCTACTAGTTGCTTCATCTAAAATTAAAATTGCTGGATTTGCTAGAATTGCTCTAGCAATTGAGAGAAGTTGCTTTTGACCTTGACTAATTTGCTGATCATCTTGTTGTAAAATTGTATCATATCCTGTCGGAGATTTCATAATAAAACTATGTGCATTAGCTAGTTTAGCCGCTTCTTCTACTTCTTCATCTGTTGCATCTAAACGACCATATCGTATATTTTCTCGAATAGTTCCTTTAAATAAAAATGAATCTTGTAAAACAAATGCCATTTGTTGTCTTAAGTTTTTTCTAGAATATTGATCAATACTTACACCATCTATGAGTATATCACCACTATTGATTTGATAAAAGCGTGAAAGTAAATTTACTACTGTCGTTTTACCCGCTCCTGTAGGTCCAATTAATGCTATAGTCTCACCTGGTGACGCTTTGAATGAAACATTTGATAAAGTATTTGAATCTTTGCCGTATGAGAAACCAACATTTTTATATTCAACTTCACCTAAAATTACTTTTTGATCATTTACGATGTGAGATTCGTCGATTGCTTCAATATCTTCATCAATAATTGAAAATACTCGTTCTGCCCCAGCTATAGCTGAAAGTAATGTATTAAATTGATTTGACAAATCATTTAGTGGGCGTGTAAATTGTCTTGAATACTCCGTAAATACAACAATTGTACCGATTGAAATATGACCTTTATACGCAAAGTATCCACCAATACCTGCAATAATCGCAAAGCTTACATTATTTAAAACGTTCATGAACTTTGGAATCATTCCGGCGAAAATAAATGCCCAAAATCCAGAGTTTTTCAGTTTTTCATTTTTATTTAAAAAATCTCGAATCATTTTATCTTCTTGTGAAAAAGTTTTAATAATTCTTTGCCCAGATACTGTTTCTTCTATAAAACCATTTAACTCTCCTAAATTTCGCTGTTGGATTTTATAAAGCTGACCTGTACGATTTGTAATCCATCTAATCCCGACAATTAATACCGGTACAATTGATAATGTCAATAAAGTTAAGATTGGACTATACCAAAGCATAACTGAAACGGTACCAACTAAAGTTAACACACTTGAAAATACTTGAATAACTGATGTATTCAATGTTGAGCTTACATTTTCTAAATCATTCGTTACACGACTCATTAATTCACCATGTTGTCTCTTTTCAAAAAATGACATCGGCAACTTGTGAAACATATTAAATAATTCTGTTCTCATTTTAGTTACTGTATTTTGAGCAATGTCAATCATCCAAAAATTTTGTAAAAATAATGATGCAGAATAACCTACATAAATGAATACTAAAGCAAGAATTAGCCAAGATAAACCACTTAAATTATTTTTTAAAATATAATGGTCGATTGAATATCCAACTAATACAGGTCCTAATAATCCAAGACCAGCACTTGCTAAAACTAAAAAAAGTACGACAACTAGTTTTCCCTTCATTAGCGCTAAATAATTCCAAATTCTTTTGACTGTTGATGAAACGTTATTTGCACGTTCCTTTTGTTTCTTATTTTTGGTGAGTGCTAATTGTTTATATCGGAAAGGTTTAGTTAGCTCCTTTAACATTTTGAATTTCCTCCTTTCCGTATTGTGAATAGTAAATTGCTTTATAAAGTTTGGAACTTTTTAATAAAGATTCATGAGTTCCTTCTTCTACTAGTTCACCTTCGTCAATAATTAAAATTTTATCTGCCTTTTTAGCCGTGCTAATTTTTTGAGTAATAATTAAAGTTGTACATTGGTATTCTTTTAAAGCTTCGAGTAAACTAGCTTCAGTTTTTAAATCTAATGCGCTTGTGCTATCGTCGAGTAATAAAATACTTGGCTTTCTAATAATTGCCCTTGCAATTGCAAGTCTTTGTTTTTGACCGCCTGAAAGATTTACACCTTTTTGCCCGATTAAACTCTCATATCCATTTGGGAAAGACAAAATTGTATCATGAATTTGAGCATGCATTGCAGCTGAATAAACTTCTTCATCTGTTGCAGTCTCTCTACCCATTAATAAATTCTCTTTAATCGTCCCAGTAAATAACAATGCTTCTTGAGGTACATACCCTATTTGTCCTCTTAACTGCTTACTATTTATTTTTCTACTATCTTGATCATCAATTAAAATAGTACCAGAGTTAACATCATATAAACGAGGGATTAATTGAAATAATGATGTTTTCCCGGATCCTGTTGAACCTAATATAGCAATTGTTTGCTCTGGATAAGCAACAAATGAGATATTTTTTAAAACACTCGTTTCATCATTTGGATAACTGAAAGAAACTTGATGAAATTGAATTTTACCTTCTAAACGATTTTCGATTTTGTTTCCTTCGTTCTTTTCTACAAAGTCTTCTTCAATCGTTAATATTTCATCAATTCGTTCTGAAGAGGCTCTCATTCTTGAAAACGCACTAATAATAAAAGAGAAAACCGAAAAAGATGAAGTGATACGAGAAATATAATTCACGATTGCAACGATATTTCCAATATTTGTTTGATGTGAATGTACTTTACTATTACCAAACCATAATACAATTAAAATACATGCATTCATAAACAGAAGCATAACCGGCATCGTTATTTCCATCGTTCTTAATGCAACAGATGTTTTTTGTTTTAAATTTTGATTTATATGTTGAAAACGATTATTTTCATAGTTATTTCTTACGAATGCTTTAATTAATTTCATTCCAACTAAATTTTCTCTAAGGACGCTATTTACAACATCTACATTATCTTGAACATTTTTAAATAGTCTTCTACCTTTTTTTACCATCCAGTTTAGAAAGATAAATAAGAACGGCAAAATTAATGAAATTACTAATGATAGTTTCCAATCCAAAATTAATGCCATAACAACACTACCAACTACGATTAGTGGTGCTCTTAAAATGATCCTTAAACTCATAAATACTGCACTTTGTAATTGTGAAACGTCATTTGTAAGACGAGTAATAATTGACGAAGTAGGTAAATAACTGAAAGTCGTAAATGAAAATGATTGTACTTTCTCAAAAAGCGTCTTTCGTAATTTAAAAGAGTAGCTCTGTGCTATATGAGTAGCATAGAAAGTATTTAATACACCACCAATGAAGGCTACGATTGATAACACAATCATGACTATTCCCCATTTAGTAACATAAGACATGTCTTTTTGGACAATCCCGTTGTTGATGATATTCGATAAAATATAAGGTTGAAATAATTCAACAACTAACTCCAAAAATAAAAAAACGATTGCTGCAAAAATTGTAATTTTGTATGGTTTTAAAAACTTAAAACTATTCAATTTAGTCACTCCCCTGACTAAAGAGGTAATGATTAAAAAACCCCTCCGTATTTTCTTATCTCTTTTTAATAAATCTACAAAAATCTTAATAAAAGTACATAAAACAGGAAAAGAACTCGTATTTAAACGAGTCCTCTTCATAAAAAGCTATCATTCAGTGATCGATAAAAATTCTTCTACGTCTTTAAGAGATAGTTTTACAGCTTTCTCCCAGAAATCACGTTTCGTTAAATCAACACCTAAATGTTTTTGAGCTAATTCTTCTACTGTCATTGAAGCAGTTTCTTTTAATAGTGCAATATATTTCTGTTCATAAGATTTTCCTTCTTCCAACGCTTTTGCATAAATACCTAAAGAGAATAAGTATCCAAATGTGTATGGGAAGTTATAGAACGGTACACCCGTAATATAGAAATGTAATTTTGATGACCAGAAATGTGGATGATACTCATCCAATGCGCCACAATATGCCTCTTTTTGAGCTTCTTCCATTAGTTCATTTATTCGATTTTTACTTACAACACCATTTTTACGCTCTTCATAAAAACGAGTTTCAAATAAGAAGCGAGCATGAATATTCATATAAAATGCAACACTTCGTTGGATTTTGTCTTCTAAAAGAGCAAGACGTTCGTCATCTGAATTCGCATTTTTAACGGCTGCATCTGCAACAATCATTTCTGCAAAAGTTGAAGCTGTTTCAGCAACATTCATTGCGTAATGTTTATTAAGTGTATGAACATCCTTCATCGCAAAAGAATGGAAAGCATGCCCTAATTCATGAGCTAATGTTGAAACATTCGATGGTGTTCCTGAATATGTCATAAAAATTCGAGATTGACCACTCTCAGAAAATCCTGTGCAGAATCCACCAGGACGTTTACCAGGGCGATCTTCTGCTTCAATCCAAGAATCTTCAAATGCCATCTTAGTAAAATCTGTTAATTCGTCTCCAAATTGCTTGAACTGATCTAAGATAAATTCTGCACCTTCAGAATATGAAATTGCAGAGTCAGTATCTGCAACAGGTGCATCTAAATCATACCAGCTTAATTTCTCAACGCCTAATAATTTAGCTTTTCTTTGTAGATATTCAACAAACGGAGCTTTATTGTCAATTATTGCTCCCCACATTGAATCAAGTGTCTCTTGGCTCATACGATTAATTGATAACGGTTCTTTTAATACATTATTCCATCCGCGTTGTCCATATACGCTCAAACGGAAACCAGCAAGATGATTTAATATTTTTGCGAAGTAATCTGACTCATTTCCCCACGTTTCTTCCCATTTCTCAAAAATCTCTTTTCGAACATTTCGGTCTTTAGAAGAAAATAGATTTGATGCTTGACCAACTGATAGAATTTTATCATCGTGTTCAATTTGCATTTTTCCTACTACAGTGTCATACATTTGACCCCATCCGTGATAGCCATCAACAGAAAGTGCTGTAATTAATGCTTCTTGATCTACAGATAATAATTCGCTTGATTTTTGACGTCGCTCATTTAATACAAACGAAATCTCTTTAAACTCATCGCTTTCTAAAATAGTATTCCAAACAGAATCTTCTATTTTAGTTAATTCACTATGAAATTTTGTTAAAGAGGTAGAGAATTTTGCATGTAACTGAGTTAATGTACCTCTTAATAAATTAGCTTTTTGATCAGCCATGTTTTGAGCTTGTAGGCAACCTACAAATGCACTAGCTTGAGATAGTTTCTTTCCTATTATTTCAATATTACTAATGATAGCATTTAATTCCTCAATATCATCACAGCTTTTTGGAGCAGTAAACATTGAAACTTGTCTCTCTAATCTTTCTACTAAACTAGTTACTTCTATTATGTATGTTGCAAATTCAGGAGACTCACTTCCTCCTTTAAAGAAAACATCTAAATCCCACGTAAGTGAATATGTATTCGTTGACATACGACCCCACCTTTTGGTTTGTTAAGTACATTAGTTATTATACATTATTCGAAATATTTAGTCTAATCATACTACTTTTTACCAAAATGATTTGGGACACAAGCTTGATGAAATAATGTTCAATCAAACATTTTATGCATTTTTTTTAATAAACTTCCGTTTTAATATTAATTTTTTATGTCCATAAATATAGAAAAAATAGAAATGAAATTTAATAAACTTTAGACGAAAATGATCGTCAAATATTACAAAACTCCACTAATTGTTACAATCGTTTTAATTGAACGTTAATAAAAGTGCTCTTTTTTGCTTCCTTAACAATAGTTTATCGGTAAAAATAACGATTTTATTAATAAAAAACACTATTAATCCAATTAATTTAAGGCATTATCAGCCGCTTAATATGACAAAATTACACAAAATGGAGCGAAGTACTTAAGCCTGCACCCCTTACTATTACTGGTTTTATGAGCATTTTCTGTCGAATTTAACTGTAGTAAATAGATAGAATTGATAGAATATTATAAAAAAAGGTAATATATTTGTAACATAAAATAAAGTTACTGAAATCTTACTGTCATATTTCCATGGTAAAGTAGACACATAGAAATCGACAGGAGAGAGAAATATGAAAAAACTAATAACATGTTTTGTTACTACTGTTGTTCTAACAATGGGAATCACGACAAATACATATGCAGCAACTTACAAAGTAAAATCTGGAGATACTTTATCTGCAATTGCAAAAAAGCAAAAGGTAACAGTTTCTCAAATTAAAGTTTGGAATCATTTAAAATCAGATCTTATAAAAGTAAATCAAGTATTACAAATTAAACCTACAACTAAGAAAAAAACAACTAAAAAAACAACAGCTAAATCTGCTACTCCATACAAAGTAATTAAAATGAAAGCTACTGCTTACACTGGTAGCTGTAAAGGATGTAGTGGAAAAACAGCTACTGGAATAGATTTAAAAAAGAATCCTAAAGTAAAAGTTATCTCGGTTGACCCAAAAGTTATTCCTTTAGGATCTAAAGTATACGTAGAAGGCTATGGTTATGCTATTGCTGGTGATACTGGCGGATCACTAAAAGGTAAGAAAATTGATGTATTTATCCCAAATAAGAATAATGCCCTAAAATGGGGAGTTAAAACAGTTACTGTAAAAGTTTATAAGAAATAAAAAAAACGAGCCTTAATTGAGGCTCGTTTTTCGATTTGAATTTAAATCAAATATTCGACGATCTAATTCATTTAAAAATTCAATTCTTTTTTCTTCTCTTGATAATATTTCAAGCATATTTGCTTTTAAAATTAACTTTTGAATACTTTTTCTTTGTGATATTTCAAGTAAATAAACTTCGTATGGTTTAAACCACTTTTCTTCCTTCAATACTCCAATTCTCTCTTGAATTAATTCAGTTTCTTTCTCATAAAAAGAATAGCCAAAAAACTTTTGTGGCAAATATTCGATAAAAAAGTCAACGATTACTTCAGTAACGAGCCATGACAATATCCGAAAAACAAAACCTAATAGTCCAAATACGATTTCATGCATTGTTTTTTCTCCTACCCTTTTTATTACCATTTAATTTAACATTTCTTGGATACTAATTTATAGTTCTTTAAGAGCATATTTTCCATTTAACTAATAAACAATATTATTAAATATATTATTTTGGAGATGAAAACAAATGAAAGATAAACGATTTACAATAACAGGTACTGATATTACTGAAGTAAAGAGAAAAAATGCAGATTCTGGGTTAACTTATAATCAAGTTAAGCAATTGCTTGCAGAGAAATATATGAAGGAAAAAAGAAATAGATAAACTTAACGTTATTGTTACGATGAAGCTTGATCAATTTTAGTCTCAACTATAATTGAGATGGTATTCTCAAGATTTTTTTCAAAGTAAAGGAAGCTGTATGATGTTGATTTCCACTCCAGGACTCTCGCTTAGTAACATGTTAATAATTTACTATTTTATATTTCAGCACTCCGTAAAAAAGTAATTTTTTTCTTTGAACTGTCTGACACTACTCATTTTTTGTTATTTCTTACGATTTCCACTTAATTTATTCATGATTAAATGACTTATTTACAGTTTCACTGAATTTAATTGCAGGTTGGAAAATTTTAATTGCAGTTTTGCTATTTTCATTTGAGGTTTTAGTCATTTTATTTGCACTTTTACCTTTTTTACTCGCACTGATTTATTTGCAGTTTTAGTCTTATTAGTTCCACGAATTTAAACATTCTATCTGTACAAAAAAGAACCACTCAATCTTCAAAAAGAGTTGAGTGGTTTTCTTCTAATTAGAGTGAATTGAGTGTTTAACTTTTGCACCCTCATTTTCAATTTTAATCTCACTTACTTCACAATTTGGAAATAAGTTTTTGAAATATGTAGTGGCAACTGAGCAACTTTCTATGGAAACAAAAGCTAGTACAGTAGGACCAGCACCGCTAAGCACAAAACCGTGTACAAATTCAGGTAATTTCAGTTTCTTTAAAGTATCTAATTCGTTTACGATTTTGCTGCGATATGGTTCATGAAATAAGTCTCTTTTCATCATATCGCCTGCTAATTTCCAGTCTTCCTTTAGTAGTGCTGTAATCAATAGATTGCTAAAACTACTAGATAGAATAGCATCCTTATACGTAATTGTTGCGGGCAAAATATTTCTTGCATGAATCGTTTCTAGTTCGTATGTAGGGATTATTGCTACTACTGATACTTTATTTAAAGTTGATTGTTGAATATAAGCTTTTCCGTCGATATAAGTCCCTATAACTAGCCCACCATAAAGTGAGGCACCAACATTGTCCATATGACCTTCTAATGCGGTTGCTATTTGTAGTTGTTCTTCTAATGATAAATTTAAATGGCAAAGTTCATTTGCTAATATAATGCCTCCGACTATTGCAGAAGCACTACTTCCTAAACCTCTTGTAAGCGGAATATCACTTTCAAGCTTTAGATGACAAGTTGGCAATGTTTTGTTATTTGCTTTGGCAACTTCAATAGCTGTTTGAAAGATTAAATTTGTTTGATCTAGCGGTATATTTTTCAAATAATCACTAAATCCCTCGCAGCTGTATTTATCATTTTCGAATACTTCAATTGTTAAATACCGATTAAATGCAATACCAATTGAATCAAATCCTGGCCCTACATTTGCAGTGCTTGCAGGAACAGTTATTTGGAAAAGCTTTTTCATATAGAAACCACACCTTGTAAATGTTCTAATACAATCTTTTCTTCATTTGGTAATAAAATGGGTTCGATCTTACTTGACTCAATTGCGATATCAGGATCTTTTAATCCATTGCCTGTTAAAATGGCTACTATTTTAGTGCCTTTTTTAATTACACCAGACTGAACTTGTTTATAGACTCCGGCAATACTTGCACATGAACCTGGTTCTGCAAATACTCCCTCTTTTGATGCGATCCATTTATAAGCTTGTAAAATTTCGTCATCTGTTACACTATCGATTGCACCATTTGATTCCTGAATGGCATTTACTGCATATTCCCAGCTTGCAGGATTTCCGATTCGAATAGCTGTTGCAATTGTTTCTGGATTTTCAATCTTTTTATTATTTACAATCGGAGCCGCACCCGCTGCTTGGAAACCATGCATTTTAGGTAATTTAATACCATGTTTTAAATGATATTCATTAAACCCTTTCCAATAAGCTGTAATATTTCCAGCATTACCAACCGGGATTGCTAGTATTTCAGGTGCTTCCTCCAATTGTTCACATATTTCAAAAGCAGCTGTTTTCTGGCCTTCAATTCGATATGGATTAACTGAATTTACTAACGTAATTGGTTCAGATTCACTAATTTTTCTTACCATTTGAAGCGCGTGATCAAAATTCCCATCAATACTTATGATATGTGCGCCATACATTACAGCCTGCGCGAGTTTGCCGTATGCAATTTTTCCGTTTGGAATAATCACGAAACATTTCATACCAGCTCTTGCTGCGTAAGCGGCAGCCGCAGCAGAAGTATTTCCCGTCGATGCACAAATAATTGCTGTACTGCCCTCTTCTTTAGCTTTAGCAACTGCCATAACCATACCACGATCTTTAAATGAACCAGTTGGATTTAAACCCTCTAGTTTCACATATAATTCGATACCCCACTCCTGTGACAAACGCGATAAATAAAGTAAAGGAGTATTCCCTTCATTTAACGTTAATTGTGGTGTTTCTTCATTAATAGGTAAGTACGTTGAGTATTTTTCAATTAATCCCTTATACATCTCAATCTTCACCTGCAATTCGATAATAGCTACGAACTTCATCGACTACATCAGATGTTTCTAAACTTTCAGTTACTTTTTTATAAGACGAGTATGAGGCATTGTGAGTTACTAAGATAATTTCAGCTAGCCCTTTATGCTTTAAAGGAACTTGAATAATTTTCTCAAAACTAATATCTGACTCTGTAAATAGGGAAGTAATTTTTGCAAACGATCCTAATTGATCTTTTACAGTAAATCGGAAGAATGACTTGAAATAAATTTCATCATCTTCTTTTAATTCTTTTGGATACTGAGGTAAAATAGCACTTGTTCCGTTTACACCTAAACGCATATTTTTCATCACTGCAACTAAGTCAGACACGATTGCAGTTGCTGTTGGTAAACTGCCTGCACCTGGTCCATAAAACATCGTTTCACCTACAGCTTCACCATAAACATATACTGCATTAAATTCATTGCTAACAGATGCTAATGGATGATTGTGCGCAATTAAAGTCGGTCCAACACTAACTTCAATACGATTATTATTTCTTTTTGCATAGCCGATTAATTTCATTGTATATCCAAAGTATTTAGCGTAATCTATGTCCTCAGAAGAAACTGAACTGATCCCACGTACTTGAACGTCTTCAAGTTCAACATCCATTGAGAATCCTAATTTTGCTAAAATCGTCATTTTTCTAGCAGCATCTAATCCTTCAACATCAGATGTTGGGTCTGCTTCAGCAAATCCTAACTCTTGTGCTTCTTTTAAGACATCGTCATAAGCTTTTCCTTCATTGCTCATCTTTGTAAGGATGAAATTTGTCGTTCCATTGACAATTCCCATCAGCTTGTTCACACGATCAGATGCTAAACCATCTACTAAACTACGAATAATCGGTATTCCACCAGCAACGCTAGCTTCGTAGAATAAATCGCATTTATTTTCATTTGCTACACGGAGTAATTCTGTACCATATAATGCCATTAAATCTTTATTTGCTGTTACGACATGTTTTTTATTTCGAAGAGCATGTAGTATATAATGTCTTGCATCTTCAATTCCACCCATTACCTCTACTACAACATCTATTTCAGCATCATCTAATATTTCGTATGCTTCTGTTGTTAGTAAATCCTTCTGAATCGAAACAGAACGCTCCTTTTCAAGGTCTTTTACTAAAACCTTTTTTACTTTTACAGAACAACCGATTTGATGAGCTAGTCTGTCTTGATGATCTTCAACAATTTTTACAACACCACTTCCAACAGTTCCAAGTCCTAATAGGCCAATTGAAATACAGTCCTTCATATGATCTCCTCCGTTAAAATTTGATATTATTTCCATTATGGGAATAGTTTATGGAAATAGCAAACATTTTTTTAAATTTTCCAATTATTATTATTTAAAATATTACAAAATTATGAACCTAAAATGATAAAATCATAAATTGTAAGGGGTTTCTTGGTAAACATAGTAATTTAACCAATTCGAAAATAATAGATTTCCATGACTTCTCCAGCGTACAATCGGTGACTTTTCTGGGTTATCATTTTTGAAATAGTTTTTTGGTATATCAATTTCCACTCCTCTTTGTACATCTCTTTCGTATTCAGATTTTAACGTATCGATACAATATTCATGATGTCCTGTCGCAAAAATCTGTTTTCCGTCCTCACTCATAACAAGATGGACGCCTGCATCTTCAGATAAACTTAAAATCTTTAATTCACCTACACTTTCAATATCTTCTTTTCGAACTTCAGTATGTCTCGAATGTGGTACATAGTACTCATCATCAAATCCACGAACTAGGTTTACAAATCGATCCTCTACTGTATGAGGAAATACACCGAACATTTTTTTAGTTAATGGATATTTAGGAACACCATAATGATGGAAAAGTCCAGCTTGTGCCCCCCAACAAATATGAAGTGTAGACGTTACATTTTCTTTTGTGAATTCCATAATCTCTTTTAACTCTGACCAATATTCAACTTCCTCAAACTCTAATGTTTCTACTGGAGCACCCGTTATAATAAAGCCATCATATTTTGTATCTTGAATTTGTGAAATTGTTTTATAAAAGTTGGAAACATGTTCTTCAGACACATTTTTAGGCTTGTATGATTCAGTACCAATTAAATCAATATCCACTTGTAATGGAGAGTTTGCAATTAAACGTAATATTTGCGTTTCAGTTTCAATTTTAGTAGGCATTAAGTTTAAAATACCTATTTGAAGCGGCCGAATATCTTGAGTCTCCGCTCGTTCTTTCGTCATATAAAAAACGTTTTCATTCGTTAATATTTCCGTAGCAGGTAGATCTTTGTTGATAATTACTGGCATTTTAATTCCACTCCTCTTTCTTCTTAGAAAAAAGGCAGTAGAATGATAAATTAATTAATTACTACTACCTTATTAATTTTTAAAAACTAAAATTTAGTTTTATTGATAACAATGAATAATTATTCTTTCTTTTTAAACTGAAAAATATCTTCCATCTTTATGCGAGAATACCATTGCAGTTACAGATGCTTCAGGAAGCATCATGAAACCTTCTGTCAATTTAATTCCAATATCGTTTGGGTTAATTAACTTAAATAGTTTTTCTTGGTCCTCGAGATTTGGACACGCTGGATAACCAAATGATACCCTGACGCCTTGGTATTTAGCTTTAAATCGTTCAGACATTGTAAAATCTGGTTGATCTGGAAATCCCCATTTTTCTCTCATTAACATGTGAGTTTTTTCAGCTAAACCTTCTGCTAATTCTAACGCTAGTGAGAATAGTACATGACTCTTTAAATATTCCCCTTCTTCTTTCAATCTTTCAGCAATATTTCTAACTCGTGGACCTGAAGTTACTGAAAAGAATCCGACATAATCCATTTCTTCACCAACTGGATTTAAGAAGTCGCTAATACATAGATTTGGTTCCTTTCTTTGTCTAGGAAATTGAAAGCGTTCAATCGGTTTAAGAGTTTCATGGTCATAGATAATAACATCATTTCCATCACTTTGAGCTGGGAAAAAGTGATAGATAACTTGGCAATCAAAATATTCATTTCCGTCTTTTAAGAATTCTTGAACTAACTCGTATAATTCTTGACCTCGCTCTTGGTTTTCCCATTTACCCTTTACACCCAAATGATGCCCGATTAACATTTGATAATTAATAAAAGGTGCCACTTGAGCTACTGGTATATTCTTTAAGACAGTTTTAGTTAATGAAGCAGGTACTAGACAATCTGACTTTTGAATTGCAGATCTAGTAGTATTAATTTCAGGAACGGGCAATTCGATGACGTTATCAACTTTTTTTATTGCTTTTTTCTTTTCTTGTAGCACTTGTAATTCATTCGGATTAACTATTTTATTCGCTAAATCTAAACCCGTCATCGCATCATTTGAATAAGCAACTAGCCCGTCATATATTGGCTGAATGCGATTTTCTGTAAACTTTCTAGTTAATGCTGCTCCACCTACTAAAATTGGTGTATCGATCCCGGCATTTTTTAAATCACCAGCAGTAATTACCATTTGTTGTGCTGATTTTACTAGTAAGCCTGATAGTCCGATAATGTCTGGTTTATTTTCACGAATTTTTGTAATTAAATCGTCTGGACGAATATTAATGCCTAAATTTACAACATCAAATCCATTATTCGTTAAAATAATATCAACTAAGTTCTTACCAATATCATGAACATCACCTTTTACAGTCGCCAATATGACTTTTCCTTTTCGAGAGCTCTCAGTTTTCTCCATAAATTGTTCTAAAAAGGTTACAGATGCTTTCATTACTTCTGCGCTTTGCAATACTTCAGCAACAATTAGTTCATTATTATTGAAAAGTCTTCCAACTTCATCCATACCTGTCATAAGAGGACCATTTATAATATTTAAAGGTATGTCTCCACGATCGATACAAGTTTGTAAGTCTTCTATTAGTCCTTGTTTCGAGCCTTCAATCACACATGCTGCTAATCTTTCTTCAATTGGAAGCTGTTCTTTAGGTTTTTCTTCTTTTTTTACTGAATTTCTAAAATGCTCTACAAACTTATCTAATGTTTCTTGTGAAGTATGGAATAATAATTCCTCAGCAAGCTCACGTTCTTTTGCTGGGATAGAAGCAAATCGTTCTAGTTTCTCAGTATTTACGATTGCGTAATCTAGACCCGCCTTTGTTGAATGGTATAAGAAAACTGCATTTAACACTTCGCGACCAGTATTTGGTAAACCAAACGAAATATTACTTAAGCCTAAAATCGTTAAACACTCTGGAAATTGATCTTTTATTAATTTAATGCCATCAATTGTTGCTTTTGCAGATCCAATATATTGTGTATCACCTGTTCCGACAGGAAAAACTAATGGATCAAAGATGATGTCAGTAGCACGAATTTTATATTTTTCTGTTAATAATTGATAACTTCTTTTTGCAATTTCTAATTTTCGTTCAGCTGATACAGCCATTCCGTCTTCATCAATCGTTCCAACTACTACGGCAGCACCATATTTATGGATGAATGGTAAGATTTTCTCAAATCGCTCTTCCCCATCTTCAAGATTGATTGAATTAATGATCGCTTTCCCTTGAATATAAGTAAGTGCTAATTCAATTACATTTTCATCAGTAGAATCAATCATGATTGGTACTTTCACTTTATTAACTAATTGCTTTACGAAGTTCTCCATGTCTTCAACTTCTTCACGGTCTGGATCGGCCATACATACGTCGATTACATGCGCACCTTTTTTCACTTGAGCTCTAGCGATTTCTGAAGCTTCCTCAAATTTTCCGTCGGCTATTAATTTTTTAAATTTGCGGGATCCGATTACGTTTGTTCTTTCACCTACAAATAGCGGTCTCATACTATCGTCATATTGAAGTGACTCTAATCCACTAACTGCGTGGTCCAATCTTTTTTTAGGCTGACGAGGGCTAATTCCAGATACTGCCTCTTTCATTGCTCTAATATGCTCAGGAGTCGTACCACAACAACCACCAATAATATTAATCCAACCTTGCTCAGCAAAATCACGTACTTTTTTCGCTAATGATTCAGGAGATTCATGATAATGTCCATCTTCATCTGGTAAGCCAGCATTTGGATAACAAGATACATATGTCTCAGAAAGATCCGATAATGAGCGTACATGATCCCTCATAAACTCAGGTCCTGTTGCACAGTTTAATCCAACTGAAATCGGAGAAATATGCTCAATTGCTAAATAAAAAGCATCAATTGTTTGACCTGCTAAAGTCGTCCCCATCGGTTCGATTGTTCCTGAGATCATAACTGGTAACTTTATATTTAATTCTGTAAAGGCATTACTAATTCCAATGCAAGCAGCTTTAACATTTCGCATATCTTGACAAGTTTCAACTAGTAAAACATCTACGCCACCATTAATTAATCCAGTAGCTTGACGATTGTATGCGGTAATTAGTTCATCAAATGTTACGCCACCTGTAACACTAATTGCTTTAGTTGTAGGCCCCATCGCACCTGCTACAAAAACATCTTTACCAGATGCTACAACTGCTTGCTTTGCAATTTTTGCTGCTATTTCATTCAATTCAATATCTAAATGCTGTAAATTATAATCAGATAAAACAATATTTGTTGCCCCAAAAGTATTCGTTTCGATAATGTCAGATCCTGCGTTTATATACTCCTCATGAATCTCTTGAATAACATCTGGTCTAGTTACAACTAAATATTCATTACAGCCTTCATAATCTTCCCCACCAAAATCATCTGCAGTTAAATCACGTTGCTGAATCATCGTTCCCATTGCACCATCAAGAAGTAATATTTTCTCTTTTAAAGCTATATCTAATTGTTTCATAGTTGTATCCCCTCTTTATTGCTGCTTTTAGTAAAATGAATTAAGTCTTCTGTTATTTCATACTTCAAAAATGGTGTAATTAAATAAATGCCATTAAATTTATCTTTTGCATAATTAATAAGTTCTTTTGCAATTTTCTTCCCTTCATCGATTGCCTTTTCTGGTTCAACTGATGAAATTCGGTTCCGTACTTCATCTGATAAAGTAATTCCAGGAACTTCATAATGAATAAAGTCTGCATTTCTCTTACTAACTAATGGCATAACGCCAATAAAAATTGGTTGCTTTATATGACGTGTCGCTTCGTATAACTTATCAATTGTTTCAAAATCATATATAGGCTGAGTTAAGAAATAATCCGCTCCTGCTTCAACCTTTTTCTCAAGTCTTTTGATTGCCGCATCAAATTTTCGAATATTTGGGTTAAAAGCAGCGGCAACTGAAAATCTCGTTCCATTTCCTAAACTTTTACCTGAATAAAGTCTGCCTTCATTCATTTCTTTAATCATTCGAATAAGATCAAGTGATGCTACATCATAAACTGAAGTTGCACCAGGAAAATCTCCGACTCTAGCTGGGTCTCCTGTTATCGCAAGAATTTCATTTAAACCTAAAGTCGATAACCCCATTAAATGAGATTGAAGTCCAATCATATTGCGATCACGACAAGTCAAATGCGTTAAGACTGGAACGTCTAATCTCTGTAACAGAGAAGCCATTGCCACATTCGAGATTCTCGGTGAAGCTAGTGGATTATCTGCTAACGTAATCGCATCAGCTCCTGCAGAATGTAACGCTCTTGCTCCTTCAAAAAACTTTCTCGTTTGTAAAGTTTTCGGAGGATCAAGTTCAGCTATAATCGTCGTTTTCTGTTTTGCTTTTTCTGGCAAAGTCTCATCCTTTTGCTCTACTTGCTTTGGGATTGTAATTTTAATCGTTCTGCTCTTCACTTCTTTTTTTGTAACGGGTTTTAAAGTATCAATCTTTTTTCGTAAAGCCGCAATATGTGCTGGTGTAGTACCACAGCACCCACCAATTAATCTTACACCTTGTTCGATAAATGGTTTAGCCATATCTTCAAAATATTCTGGATTCGATTTGTATTCGTATTTCCCTTCAGCATACAATGGTAAGCCTGAATTTGGAAATGCAGATAAGTAACCATTTGTTGGTAATGATACTGTATTTAGCGATTCTAGCATATGTAGTGGTCCTAAATGACAATTGATACCGACTACATCCGCCCCCAAATCAACTAATCTAGGAAGTATTTTCTCAATATATTGGCCACTTTGCATAATCCCAATTTCTTGTAGGGTTACTTGAGAAATAATCGGTAAATCCGTTCTTCCTCTTAGTAGATTTACAGCATCGTATAATTCATTTTCATCGTAAAATGTTTCAAGCATGATTCCATCTACGCCTTCTTCTAGAAGTGCTGAAGCTTGCTCAAGCAACATCATTTCTCGTTCTAAAGGAGTTGTAAACGTAGATCCAACATATTTCATTCCACCAATACCACCAATAACTAATGCTCTTCCCTTCGAAGCAGCTCTAGCATTTCTTACAGCCATTTGGTTGATTTGTTTTACCAACTTCTCTAACCCATATTGTCTTAGCTTTCCAGCATTTGCACCGTACGAATTTGTTTGAATTACTTCTGCACCAGCATCTATATATTGTTCATGAATATGAATGATTCGATCCCGTTCAGTAATATTTAGTTCTTCAAAGCAACTGTGTAGCCCTCCTGAATACAAAAGTGTACCCATTGCACCATCACCTAAAACAATTCCATTACTTAACTTTTCCAACAAGCCCATTTCATCACTTCCTGTTTATATAAAATAAAAAACGCCATTCTCTCAAAAAATGAAAGAATGACGTTAACGTTTAATTTACGCCTTATCTCTCATGTTTTAAACATGCTGGATTTAGCACTTTTTAGCATAAGCTAAAGTTGCCGGGTTTCAAAGGGCCAGTCCCTCCACCACTCTCGATAAGGATTATTTAGTTTTTTTATTCAATGAAGTAAGTTTACTATATTTATATGATAAAAGAAAGCCATTTATTGAAAAATTTCCAAAAATAAATTTATTCACTTTACATAATGTTATTATTTAACTATTTTTAAAGTGTGCTAATGCTAGTAAAGGGTAGATTTCATTATAGCTATGATAATTAATATAAAACTGACCTGGTAGTCCAAGTCCTGTAGGATATGATAGCGCCTTATTAGAAATTTCATTTTGAGAAACTAAATAGTTAATCCCTCTTTTAATCACTTCATCATCTTTATTTCGAATTGTCAGTAAGGCATCAATTGCCCAGCCAGTTTGACTAGGTGTACTATACTTTAATGGAATATAAGAACCTTTAACCGTTGAAAATCCTGATTCTCCCCAACCTCCGTCCACATTTTGAATCGAAACTAACCATTTCTCAGCTTTTTTAATTGCTTCATGATTTTTAGAAACCCCCACAGCTCTTAAACCAGTAATTGCTGCCCACGTACCATATAAATAACAAATTCCCCATCTACCATACCAACTACCATTTGATTTCTGGTTTTTAAACAACCAATCAGCTGCTTTTTTAACAATTGGGTCATCATTAGAAATTGATGTATAGTTGCCAATAAACTCCAATATACGCCCTGTTAAATCAGGAGTAGAAGGATCAATAATCGCATCTTTTGCATTTTCAATCGGTAAATGAGTTAGCCACTTATTCGTTACGTTTTTTTCGAATGCTCCCCAACCACCATCGCCATTTTGCAATCCAAGTAAAAAATGAACGCCTTTTAACCAACTTTCTTGAAAGTTTGGTTGATCCATTGCACTTCTTGATAGTGCCCTCAAAACGGCACCCGTATCATCATTATCTGGTATAAATGAATTCACATCAGAAAATCCCCAGCCACCAGGGCTTAAATTTTTAGCGTGTACTGACCAGTCACCAATCAAATCTTGTTGTTTAGAAATTAAGTAATGAATAGACTTTGAAACACTGGGATCATTACTTGAATAACCAGCTTCTTGAATTGCATATGACAATAAAGCAGTATCCCAAACTTTTGATCGTGAATTTTGAATATGAAGTCCAGCATCTGTATTCGTCGCATATGAAAGGAGTCCTTGTAGTGCATTTTGAATGACGGAAGATGAAACTTCATATCCTAAAGCCATCAAAGCATAAACCATATAAAATGTAGAACTAGCATAGCTATAAAAGGTTCCATTTGTTTCAATCCGATCTAAAATAAATCGTTCAGCCTTTTCATAGCCTTTTTGATGAAAATATAAAGGATAGGAAGCAAGCTTCTTCCCTTCTTCAAGAATAAATTGATAAAATGTCCCCCGCTCTTCGTTAAACCATTCCATTTCACTGTCTTCTAAAAGATTATCAATATTTAGATCATCTTCTAATTTCACTTTAAACCGTTTATTAATACATAGAATCATAGGCACTAAATGAACCCTAGCATAATTACTTAAATCAAATAAACTTAATGGCATTTTATCAGGTAATAAAAAATAGCTCATTGGAAAGTAAAACAACTTTGGATAGTCAATTAAACCGTGAATGGCAAGAATCATTTTAAGCATAAAATGTGTTTTTTTTATTCCACCATTTTCTCGAATGAATTTTTCAGCTTTCTTCATACTCGTATGGTCTTTTGTATACTTTTTTGAGACTAATAAAGCGATGTAAGCTTGTACGGTTGCAGTTAAGTTGCCATTTTTTTCATCCTCATATAATTTCCACGCCCCATTCGGATGTTGAAGATTGATAATACGATCAATAATTCCATCAATTAACTGATTGTTTTCGTAACCTAGATCCTTCATAAGTAAAATCATAAAGCTATCTGTTAATAAAGCTCCTTCAAACACAAATTCCCATGATCCATTTTCTTCTTGTCTATTTCTCAAACGTTTGATCCGCTCTTCAATATTTTGAATAACAATATTATCGAGGTCCATTAAACCACCTCAGTTCAATTATTTTCTGGCTGATGATATTTTTCCATTCTTGATGAATGCTCACTATTTATTTCTTCTACAAGTTCCAGTACATCTTCTTCCTCTTTTTTACTAAAATAAACAATCGAAATTACAAAAGCCAAGATGCTAAATGGTAAAACAATAATTTGAAATCCAAACCAAGTAAACGAATGCAAAACTTGAAAAATACTACCCATTACTAAACAAAATGTAAGTAAAAACAAGTCAAGGACAATCGTGCCAATAAATGATTTTAAAATTTTAATTAAAAAATGTTTCAACTATATCACACTCCATTACTAATCTATGATTTAAATATGAAATAATGAATATTCGATGTGATTAGTTATGTTTCAAAAAAAGAATTCTACAATTATGAAGATTAGTTCCATTAGATTAAATGCGCATTTTTACCATTTTTCTGTAAAATTTCTTTAAACTATTAAAAGTCTAATCAGAATCTACTAAATATGAATATAGTGAAAGTATAAATATGAAAGGGGCTTTAAAATATGGCAGCAGATTTTGAAGATTTCAAAGCTTTAAAAGATGAAATTCAAGAATTAATAGCAAGTAGATCAAATGACTCAATCAACTTCAACTTTATCAATATTGAAATTAAAGAGAACCGCATCCAAGTTGAACAAAGAGCAGAAGGTGGCGGTCAGATTAATAGAAATGTTGGTATGAACGCAAACCAAGGCGGTCAAAATGCTAAAAACAATAGCCATACTGCAAATACAAAATCACAATTTGCAGATGGAAATGGCAGAAGTGGTATTGCTGGAAAAGATAACGATGAATTAGGTGGACAACAAGGTATTAAAATCAGAGACAGTAAAATAAAAGAAAGTAAAATCAGAACAGATTCTGAACACAACGAAGGCGCACAAGTAGACGAAGAAAACGCTGAACAATTCCAATTACCAAGATTAAATAGACTTAATAGAACGGATATAACTGAATAATCCATTAACCATTCACGTTCTAGTCTATGAGTCAAGTATCTTTTTTAAATGTGGACAAGTTTTTGAAAGTTTTTAAAAAGTGGATGACTCACTCTATTATTAAAAAATGCGAACAAAAAGTGAACTATATTGATAAAGTTGTGAACTTCGTTGATATATCGCTATTCTTCGTTGATAAAATACGAATTCTCGTTGATATATTACTATTCTTCGTTGATATAATAATAATTGTTCGTACCAAACAAAAAAATCCACAAGGAACATTAACTTCCGAGTGGATTTTCTTCATTATATTACCTTTAATTTAAAATTCCGGTAGATTGCTTAAATTGTTTTCTGCAATGCCGTCTGGTTCACTTCTAAGAATGTCTCGGCCATATTTATGGATTACATCTACATGTGCTAAATTTCCATTTTTTGCTTCGTTTAATGCTTGAATATAATCTAATTCTCGGTTAAGACTTGTTCTGAAACCAATTAAATCGCCATCATCATTTTTACGAACGGCAACAATATGCTCCTTATCTTGATTTACAGTATCATCTTCCCTACCTCGTTGAATTTCACTTTGATTTCTATACTGATCATAGGCTTCCTCAAATCGATCTTGTGTCATTTTAATCTCCTCCTTTTTTATCTAGTTTTTCCATTGATGGAATATGTATAACTATTTGGACTTAGGTGTATGAAAACGTAAATCTATCATTAATATGTCTTTTCTGTTTTTAATGTAAGATTTTCTGTACTAGTTAAATCACTAAAATTTTCTAATTTATTTTAGTTTCCAATTTCTTATCTGCCATGACATATCATAAGTTAGGGCTTTAATAAAATGAACGATTACAAAATACATTAATCCACCCTAATTTACAAAGATGCACATGAAAATCGTACTTGTGCCTCTTTTCTTATTTCATGTGTTATTTATTATTCCAATGAATTGACCGTTACATCAACTTCGATTAAAGTGATATTTTTTTAATTTGGGTAATTTATTTGTACATATTCCTTCATTACCCCATGTTTAATGCTAAATATTTTTTTCAAATCTTTGTATTAGTTTTCTACTTATACCTTATTCCAATAAAATACAACTTTCCTTTCAAAATAATAAATTTTGATAACAAATCTACCATTTATGCAAAAAAACGAGAAGCATTCAACTCAATTTCTATAACTAAAGTAATACATTACTAATTGATAGAATTGTTATATAGCCTTATTGAAGAGAAATTAAGTGTATTTTAAAATGAATATTATAATAGTAAGCATGTAAAGGGGAATATATTATGAAAAATATCTTTTATCTCTTGAATACTGAGGAAATTTTAAACCGTATAGACAACTTAACCCCAAATTCACAACCGCAATGGGGAAAAATGGATGTTGCCCAAATGCTAGCTCATTGCTCAGCATTCCAAGATATAGCAATGGGAAATTCTTTTCCAAAAAGAAGTTTGTTAGGTCGATTAGTAGGTAGATTTGCTAAACCAATTTTTTCAAATGAAAAACAAGTCCCTCGTAATATGTCCACTATTCCTACTATTTTGATTACTGATCAAAAAGAATTCGAATTAGAAAAAGAGAAACTAAAGCAAAAAATTATTACTTTTCAAAAAGATGGTCCAGAGAAATGTACAACTCATCCACATCCTTTTTTCGGTAAATTTAGCTCTGAGGAATGGGGAATTGGAATTTACAAACATCTTGAACATCATTTAAGGCAGTTTGGGGTTTAGTAGTCTATATCTTAATTTTTTTATTGAAACTTAATTCCATATTAAATAAGGTTCTCCAAAAAAGGTACAATTGTTTACTAACGCGCTAATCTGATAGAAACCAAAAGGAGTCATTCATCGACTCCTTTTTTTGTTCAACTAGATATGTTTCATTTTGCATATTTCATAACTTATGGCCTTCAGCAATTCAATACCTTATTTTGTTAAGAGCTTTTACTGATGATCCTTAATTGTTCTTTTCTCTTTTATTAGTAAAGCAGCTGCTAGTGACCCAATAAGCAAAAGGATAGCTATGGACAAATTCACTTCTTTTATTCCTGAGTTAAAAGCACTAAAAACAATCTTTTTAATGTTTTCAAAAGCTGGAATTTGTTTGAATACTTCAGCCTGTTTGCTATCAAAAATTAGAGAGCCTGCAAAAGCTCCTGCTTGATGAAAAACATTGAGCATTTGACTTTTAAATTCAGTATTAATAGATTGTATTTTCATAATATGATTATTCAATGAATTGTTATAGCCTTCTGTCAACTTAATCCCTAGTATTACCACACCAAATGAAATGCCTACTTGACGGAATACATTTAAAATACCTGAAGCCATACCAACCTGTTTTTTATCAACAGAACTCATAGCTGCATTAGCGATTGGTGGATTTACCAAAGCATTACTAATTCCTAAAAGAACAAAACCAGGCATTAGATAGCTCCATTCAAAAGGAACTTTAATCATATGGCGAATAAGCATGATTCCAATTGCACCAATAAATAATGCACCACTAATTAACCAGCGATTACCTATTTTCCCAGAAATAATCCCCGCTAATGGGCCCAATATTATCGTAAACCCACTTATTAGTAGCATTTTAACGCCAGTTTCAAAAGCAGTATATCCCATATAATTTTGCATTAGGATTGTTAAATATGTGAATCCACCATATAAACCTGCTCCTAAAACAAACGCCGAAATATTAGCACCATTAAATGACCAATTTCTAAATATTGATAATTCGATCATAGGTTGTTTTACAATTCTTTCAGTTATAATAAATGCAACTAATAATAAGATCGATAAAACTAATAGACTCAAAATATGCCAATCAGTCCACAAATAATTTTCATGTATTTCTTTTTGAATTAAAGCTAATACCATTGTAAAAATGAATGATGTACTTAAAACAAACCCTAAAAAATCGATTTTTTCATCACTTTTTCTTTCGCTTTCCTGAATGAAGAAAATTCCTAATAGTATTGCCACTATGCCAATAGGGATATTAACCAAAAAGATTGATCGCCATCCAAAACTGTCAACTAAGACACCGCCAATAAGTGGACCAGCAGAAATAGCAAGCCCAACTACACTACTCCAAATTCCTAATGCTAGCCCTCTTTGTTTTTCAGGAAATGAAGCTGTAACAATTGTTAATGATAATGACATCATTGCTGCTCCACCAATTCCTTGGAAACCTCTAAAAATGTTCAACCAAAGATCACTACTTGATATACCACTTGTTAGTGAGCCAATGACAAAAAATCCTAACCCGAATAGAAACACCTTTTTACGGCCGATGATATCTCCTAATTTAGAAACTGGCAATAACATAGCAGCATAAACTAAAGTATAAGCATTCAATACCCATTGTAAATTTGAAAAATTAGATGAAAAATCTTTTTGAATCTTAGGTAGTGCTACATTAACAATCGTAATATCAAGCATTGCCATAAATACAGCTAAACTAACTGTGATTAAAACCCACCATTTTCTATTTGTATTTTCCAAAATAATATCCCCTCTCATGTTTACGTGCGCACAAATGCACATATTATATAAAATGAAAAGCACCCTTCTATTCCAAACTCATGAGTGCTTTCATATTATTTGCTGTCTCTTCAAAGATATCGACAATAAATTTTTTATTTGCTTTGTAATAAATTCCCCGACCTTCTTTTCTTCTTTGTACTATATTAAATCGATTCATAAAATCCAGATGACGAGAAATCACTGAGCGATTTTGAGGAAAATTCTCTGCTATCTCTCCAATAGTCATTTCCCCATTAATAGCAAGGAAGATCAACAGTTCAGTTCGAACTGGGTCTAAAATCGCTCTAAAAAATTCAATATTAATATTATCTTCAATCATTTGTTTACATTTATTTGGATCATGATTAATACCCATCATCTCACCGCCTAATTTCTATTATATGCATTTGTGCGCACATGTCAACGAATTAATTTTCTGCTCTAAGGGATTTTACTAATACTATCAAAAAGCCATTTTGCATTAAATATAATTTACTATATAAGAGAATTTTTTATCATAATATAAATAACTCAATTATTTTCTACTAGAAATAATGAAACTATGTACTACTTTCGATCAAAAAAATAATCAAATTTACTTAAGATCCCCTTTGATAAATCACTTGTACAACGCCAGAAGAAAATGTTTTTGTGTTAATCAAATTTAAATTGATTCTCTGTTTTAAATCTATAAACAAAGGTTTACCTTCACCTAAAATGACAGGATGAATAGATAATCTAAATTCATCAACTAACCCCAAATTGATAAATGATGTAATAAGACTTGCACCACCGTATAACCAGATATATTTACCCGTCTGCACTTTTAATTTATTTACTACTTCTGTTATATTTTCATTTATATAAATTGCATTATGCTCTTCATTAGCTTGCGTTCTGGAAAATACATATTTTTCTTTACTATGTACTAATTTCCACAATTCCTTATCGGCTACAGATTCATCTATTCCTGGCGTATAATTTCCCCATAAATCGTAGCTTTTTCGACCATATAGAATAGTATCTATTTGATTAAGGAAATTAGTGAAATCCATTTCAGGATCCATAATACACCAATCAATTTCCCCGTTCTTTCCTTCAATAAAGCCATCTAAAGTAACTGCTAAATCTAAAATTACTTTTCTCTTCATATCGACTTTGGACAAAACACTTCCTCCTTTTTTTAAAAATCATCACTAATCGAATGTTTGTTCTTATTTTTATTATAACAAGCTCTCTTGGCGTTATCAAATACATATTGAGCGTAACTAGAACTATACGAACAGTATGTGAACTTTATTGATAAAGTTGTGAACTTCGTTGATATAATGCCTATTTTCGTTGATAAACAGTCAAATCTCGTTGATAAATCGTCGATCATCGTAATATCTCCCTCAATTTCGTTGATTAGCAGCCTATTATCTTTGATATATCGTCGATCATCGTTATATTTCCCTCAATTTCGTTGATTAACAGTCCATTCTCCTTGATATATCGTCGATCCTAGTTATATCTCCCTCAATTTCGTTGATTAACAGCCTATTATCTTTGATATATCGTCGATCATCGTAATATCTCCCTCAATTTCGTTGATTAACAGTCCATTCTCCTTGATATATCGTCGATCCTAGTTATATTTCCCTCAATTTCGTTGACTAACAGCCTATTATCTTTGATATATCGTCGATCATCGTAATATTTCCCTCAATTTCGTTGATTAACAGTCCATTCTCGTTGATATATCGTCGATCCTCGTTATATCTCCCTCAATTTCGTTGATTAACAGTCCATTCTCCTTGATATATCGTCGATCATCGTAATATCTCCCTCAATTTCGTTGATTAACAGCCTATTATCTTTGATAAATCGTCGATCATCGTTATATATCCCCCAATTTTCCTAAATCTGCATTTTTTATTTATACTTTGACCAATTTGGTTACGCTAAGGCATTATTATTTGAACTCCGACACTAATTTGACGATTCATCATCTTCCAACTCACCATACACCGCTCATCAAAACAAAAAAACTCGCAAACAATTAAGTTTACGAGTTTTCCAATTTACTTATTTAACAATTTAACTTTCTCAACAAGGAAGTTTAAGATAACATGTGCTGCGATTCGGCTTGTCATGTCACGGAAGTCAATTGTTGGGTCAAGTTCAACAATATCCATTCCACAAACTTTTGGATGTGCTGCAAGATAACAGATGCCGTCTAATAGTGTTTGACTGTCCATTCCACCTGGACCGATTGCAGGGCAACCTGGTGCGAAAGCTTGGTCTAATACGTCCATATCAAGGCTAATGTATATTGCATCTACTTTGTCTGCTAAATGATTAATACTGTCATTAATAATTTTTGAGATTCCTAATTCGCGAACATCGCGCATTGTGTGGATCGTTACTCCGTTATTTACTCCGAATTCTGTGTATGGAGCACTATTTGAGAAGTTTCTGATTCCGATTTGAACTAAATGTTCACCTTTAAGAATTTCTGCATCAATTAAACTGCGGAAAGGTGTACCGTTTGAGCGTCCACCGTCTTCAGTATTTCTTAAGTCGTGATGAGCATCAAATTGGATAACTCCTACTGTTCCTCGTTCTTTTGCAAATGCTGAAATGCTTGGAAAACTAATTCCATGATCCCCACCTAAAATGATTGGCATCGTTTCTTTATATTGACCTAGCAAATCAGAGATTGTTGATCTAATACGATTTCTAGACTCTTCAAGATCTGTCACATGCATCGTGATATCACCAAAATCAGTTACTTTGAAATCTTTTAAATCAATATGCTCTTCAATATGATAAGTACTATAGCTACTTAGTATTTTTCGAATTGACGCAGGCGCAAAGCTTGCACCAGAGTGACTAATTGATGTTTTAGATAAAGGAACTCCGATTATAGAGAAATTTGATGCTTCTGTTCCATTCCATGTAGAGATGATTTCATTTGCTTTTGTAACTTGTGAATCTATGAAAATTGCATCTCCTGCTTTTTTAAGATGTGATAGCGACATCGTGTTCACCCCTACTTACTACTAATTTACCATTCTTAAATACTGATTCTACATGATTTACACCAAAATGGTAAGGTACATAAGTATAGTTTGGTACATTCCAAATTACTACATCTGCCCTACGACCAACTAGTAGTTTACCTGCTTGGTCTCCACGATTAATCGCGTAGGATGAATTAATCGTAACGGCATTCCAAATTTCTTCAGGAGTCATTTTTAGCTTTAGCATTGCGATTGTCATGATTAATTGTAAGTTTTCAGTTGGGCAGCTTCCTGGGTTGAAGTCAGTAGCAAGTGAAACTGCAACATTATTTTCAATCATTGCTCTTGCAGGTGCAAATTCTGGTTTATTTAAATAGAAAGTAGTCCCAGGTAAAATTACCCCAATTGTATTGCTCTTACCAAGCATTTCAACACCTTTTTCAGATGCTCCACATAAATGGTCAGCGGAAATAGCACCAATTTCAGCTGCCATCTCAGTGCCACCAAGAGGATCAATTTCATCAGCGTGAATTTTAACTTTAAAGCCTTGTTCTTGTGCTTTTAATAAAAATTCTCTTGATTGTTCAACTGAAAATACACCTGTTTCAGCGAATACATCTACGAATTCTGCTAGTTCTTCTTCTTTAATTACGTCTAGTAAGGAAAGCATTTTTTCTAAGAAAGCTTCTTCGTTTCCTTTATTCTCTTTCGGTACAGCATGTGCACCTAAGAAAGTTGAAACTAAATCAATCTCATGCTCAGCTTGTAATTCCTTAGCAATTCGAAGTTGTTTTAATTCCGTTTCTTCATCAAGTCCATAACCACTTTTTGCTTCAACAGTTGTTACACCAAATGAAAGCATTCTATTTAAGTGATGAACAGTTTTCATTTTTAAGTCTTCAAATGAAGCTAATTTCGTTTGACTTACAGTTGAATGGATTCCGCCACCCATTTCTAGTATTTCTAAATAAGAAGCACCTTGTAATTTCAAACTAACTTCATGCTCACGTGATCCTCCAAAGACCACGTGAGTATGAGGATCAACTAATCCAGGAGTGACTAGCTTACCTTTACAATCAATTACTTCTTTTGCATCAATTTTTTCTACGTTCATTTGTCCGATATAAATAATTTCCCCATCTTTCCATGCGATTTCTGCATTTTCAAGAACTGGTAGATTGCTCATATCTTTTCCATGAATTGGACCTTCACCATGATCCATCGTTAATAATTGACCTATATTTGTTAATAGAATATCTGCTTTCAATTCTAACACCTACTTCATCATTGGGATGTTAACGCCTTTTGCTTTCGCAGTTTCAACAGCTAAATCATAACCTGCGTCAACGTGACGAACAACACCCATTCCTGGATCTGAAGTTAATACTCTTTCAATACGTTTTGCAGCTGCATCTGTACCGTCAGCAACGATAACCATACCAGCATGTAAAGAGTAACCCATTCCAACTCCACCACCGTGGTGTACACTTACCCAGCTTGCGCCATTTACACCATTAATAAGTGCATTTAGAATTGGCCAGTCAGCTACTGCATCACTACCGTCTTTCATGCTTTCTGTTTCACGGTTTGGAGATGCTACAGAACCGCAGTCTAAGTGGTCACGACCAATTACGATTGGAGCTTTTAATTCGCCATTTTTAACCATTTCGTTAATGATTTTACCGAATTTAGCACGCTCACCATAACCTAACCAACAAATACGTGATGGTAACCCTTGGAATGCAACCTTTTCACGAGCCATACGAATCCAGTTACATAAATGCTCATTATCAGCAAATTCACGTAAAATTACTTCGTCTGTTTTGTAGATATCCTCTGGATCACCAGAAAGTGCTACCCAACGGAAAGGACCTTTACCTTCACAGAATAATGGGCGAATAAATGCTGGTACGAAACCTGGGAAATCAAATGCATTTTTTACACCTTCATCTAATGCCACTTGACGAATGTTATTACCGTAGTCAAATGCAAGTGCTCCACGTTGTTGCATCGCTAAAATTGCTTCAACATGTACAGCCATACTATGTTTTGCACGTTTAATTACTTCATCAGGATTTTCTACACGAAGTTTCTTTCCTTCTTCCATTGTCATTCCGATTGGTAAATAACCATTTAATGGATCATGAGCTGAAGTTTGGTCAGTAATTAAGTCTGGTACAAAATTACGTTCTACTAATTGCGGTAAGATTTCAGCTGCATTACCTACTAATCCGATTGCTAAAGCTCTATCTTCGTTTTTAGCTTCAGTTGCAAGTTTTAATGCTTCTTCTAAATCGTGCGTTAATACGTCACAATATCTAGTGTCAATACGACGTTGAATTCTTGTTTCATCTACGTCAATTCCGATTACAACTCCACCATTCATTGTTACAGCTAATGGTTGAGCTCCACCCATACCGCCAAGACCTGCAGTGATTGTGATTGTACCTTTTAAGCTTCCACCGAAATGTTGCTTAGCTGCTTCTCCAAATGTTTCATAAGTACCTTGTAAAATACCTTGTGTACCAATGTAAATCCAGCTACCAGCTGTCATTTGACCGTACATCATTAAGCCTTTTTCATCTAATTCACGGAAGTGCTCCCAAGTTGCCCATTTTGGAACTAAGTTAGAGTTAGCTAATAAAACGCGTGGTGCATCTTCATGAGACTTAAATACCGCTACAGGCTTACCTGATTGAACTAATAATGTTTCATCGCTCTCTAATTTCTTTAATGATTCAATAATTGCATCAAAGCTTTCCCAGTTTCTTGCAGCTTTACCGATTCCACCATAAACGACTAAGTCTTCTGGTCTTTCTGCTACTTCTTCATCTAAGTTGTTTAATAACATACGAAGTGCTGCTTCTTGAATCCAACCTTTTGTATTTAACTCAGTACCTCTTGGAGCTTTTAATGATCCTTTTGTGATTTCCATTTTAATTCCACCTCTACTTAAATTTGTGTTTGTTTTGTATAGTTTCTAGCTATGAAATTTTCTTTTAAATAAGTAGTTAATTTTTCAATGTCTTTAGAGAACACGCGATCCCTAGTAATTGATGGAACAGTTTTACGTGCATCTTCCATAAATTTTCTAGTTGTTTCAGACATTTTTTCAATTCCTTTATATTCAACACCTTGCATTGCACAAATACATTCAATAGCTAAAACTCGTCTAGCATTTTGTAGAATTTGGTATGCGTGACGTGCACCGATTGTTCCCATACTTACATGGTCTTCTTGGTTTGCAGAAGACGGAATTGAGTCAACGCTCGCTGGATGTGCTAATGTTTTGTTTTCAGAAACTAAAGCCGCTGCCACATATTGCATAATCATTGCCCCAGATTGTAATCCTGGTTCTGGACTTAAAAATGGTGGTAAATCATTTAATTGTGGGTTTACTAATCGCTCGATACGTCTTTCTGAAATATTTGCTAGCTCAGCAACTCCTAATTTAAAGAAGTCCATCGCAAATGCAATTGGTTGACCATGGAAGTTTCCACCAGAGAATACATCATCGCCAAATAATAATGGATTATCAGTTGCTGCGTTCATTTCAATTTCTAATTTCTCTTTTGCGTAGTTCAGAACTTGCCAGCTAGCACCGTGAACTTGAGGAATACATCTTAATGTATAAGCATCTTGTACTCTGATTTCACCTTGTCTAGTTGTTAATTGACTTGTTGCTAAAATATTGCGGTAACGCTCAGCTACTTCAATTTGTTCTTTATATCCACGAGCAATATGAATTCTTTCATCAAATACATCTGTAATACCATTTAATGCTTCAAATGTAATAGAAGAAATTAATTCACTTTGATAAGCTAGCTCTTCACCTTCAAGATAAGTAAGAATACCCATTGCAGTCATTGCTTGAGTACCATTAATTAAAGCTAGGCCTTCTTTTGCTTCTAGAGTGATTGGTAAAATTCCTTCTTTTGCTAAAGCTTCAGCAGTTTCCATACGTTTTCCTTTATAGTAAACTTCACCTTCACCAAGTAAAACTAGAGCTAAGTGAGATAATGGAGCTAAGTCTCCACTTGCACCTAATGAACCTTGAGATGGGATCACTGGGTGAATTTGAGCATTTATTAATGATAGTAATTTTTCAACGACTACTAAACGCACACCAGAGTGACCTTTTAACATCGTATTTGCACGAAGTACTAACATTGCTCTTGAAACTAATTCAGGGAATGGTTCACCAACGCCACATGCATGAGAAGCAATTAAGTTATATTGAAGTGTTGAAACATTTTCTTTTTCAATTAATACATCACTAAATTTTCCGAATCCTGTAGTAATACCATAAACAACTTTGCCATTATTTACGATTTCTTCTACCTTTTCTCTACATGCTTTTACTGCAACTAAGCTATCTTCACTTGCTTTTACATATGCCATTTCGAATAAAATACTTTTCATTTGTTCCATTGTTAAGCTATTACCAGTTAAAGTTACCATTAATAAAACACCTCCGAATTTTGTCAAAAAACACAGAAGGAGGCTATGAGACGTAAAAATTTAATCTTACGAATCATAGCCCCCTATCATCTAATAAACTATGGGCAATTATATGTGATTAATACCTAGTCCTGCCGATTCATGCTCTGATCCTTTAATAGGAGCACCAATCGTACCGTAGAGTGCAACTGCAATCCAGTCACCCTCGTTCACGTTTTTATACGGTTTACCTCTAACAACAGCAAATCTAAGTCCTACTGTTCTAAGAACATCACCTAATTGAACGTGACCTCTTGTTACGCCTTGAATTGCTTCAAGAGTTGCATGATATAAAGAATGAACTTCTCTATAAAGAGCTCCATTAATTACACCATTCTGTTTGGCAGCGGTTTCAATCGCAGCAACAACTTTTTGTGAATCCATTGTACCGACTTTACCTACACACCAAACTAGGTTTTCATTTTTCATTAATTCTTCTTCATGTTCAGTCAACGCAAGCATCATTGCTGTTCGACCAATTCGTTGATTTTGCTCTGCCATACGCTAATACCTCTTAGTTAATTCTCTAATAAACTAGTATCTGTTTACATTATATGCCAACAATTAGTAAACTTCAATATTTTCAGATTATTATTTTTAAAAAATATTTTCCAGTGAATTTTGTTAGAATATTCAATATATTCATCGGGAAATTATTATTTATGAAACCTTGTCCATTTTTCTTCTATTATCAATAAAATTATTTGGTTATTAACCAAAATAGGTACTTAAATAACTTATCGCCGATTGTTTAAGACTTTTTTCTTAACACTAGCTGCCAAGTAACACCAAAACAATCAGTAACCCAGGTAACCTTACTAAAGTCATTCATTTCTACTGGTCCCATAAGTACTTTCCCATCACTCTTCAAGCCGTCAAAAATTAAATCGAATTCTGCATCGTCATTACATTCTAAATAAAAGGAAACAGCCCAAGTAAAATCTGGGCAAGATTCTTTATCCATATCCAAGACCATAAAAGTCTGCCCTAAAATTTCAATGATGCCATTCATGATTTTCCCCTCTACACCACGGTCTTCTTTTGTAAATCTTCGAAGAGAAACGAGTTTTGAATCCGGAAAAGTACGAATATAATAATTCATCGCTTCCTCCGCATTGCCACTAAACGTAAGAAATGGAATAACCCTTTGCCCTGATACAGTCGGTATTATTTTTTCCTGTGTCATCTTTGAAACCCTCCAAACAATTTGTAATTACCTTATTTTAGAACTACTAAAACAAACCAGTTCGAAATTTTCTTATTCTGCTGGTGAAAAGTCTTTATAAAATGTAAATAATAAATAGATTGTACCATATTTTAACATATCAAAAAACTTCGCAGTTAATTGAAATAAAAACGAAGCTAAAATAGGCTGATCAAACGATTAATGAATTATTTTTCTGCCTAATGAATTTCTTTCCCATAAACTGATTTTATGCAACCTTTCTTAATATCCACAGTATTTCCTTATCTTAACAATTTTCTTCTCTTGTTTATTTTTTAATATATAATTGTATTAAAAATAGATTAAAGGAGGTTAATATGAAAAAATTTTTCGGAAGATTTTTTAAAAAGAATTTAAAAAATGATAATGCATTTTATAACAATCTTAATGATCAGTTTTATACAAGCAACTTAATGTTAAATTCGAGCTTTGCTAATTTATCGTTAGTTTCTAGACTTGAGAACGCATGGAAAATGGAATTCCTAGCTAATGTTAAAGAAAGAGTTATGGAAAAAGAAGATTGGAGCAATGCAAAGTATACCTTTGTTGAGGCAGAATTAAAACGCTTTTTCTTAATGGCGGCAATCTTTGAAAACGTTCCAATGTATAGTCAGGATGTTGATAAAATCTGGCATGAAATGATTTTATTTACAAAAAGTTATCAAAGCTTTTGCAAGTCTTTTTGTGGTGAAATGATACACCATGAACCAAATGTTATTAAAGATCAAGTAGCTATTACTGATGGCACTGATGTAAGAGCTGTTTACAATTTGTTATATAATACTTTGTTTGAACCAACCTCTGTAAATACCTATATTTTAGGAAATTTAGTTGTTAATTATAAAAATGCTAGTGTTATAGAATATTTATCGAGCAAAACAGTTCAAACCTTAAGTTTCGTTTCTCATATTAGCTCAGAAACTAAATATAATTTTTTAAATGAGTTTGCTAGAATTCAAAAAAATTTAGTTGATAAAGAAAAGGAAGAAGCAAGAACTAAAGCACTTAGAAAAACAGAAGAAATCACTAAATACCACTCACAAAAATCTAGCCCAAGTTCAGCTACTCGTTCAACCTCTAGCAAAAAATCAGATGAAGGGCATATTAATTCATCAATTTTAACTACAAGTTCTTTGTTTGCATTAAATGAAAGTTCAAATGATTGTTCAAGCAAGGGTGATAGTCATCATCAAAACTCGCACTCTTCATGCTCTAGTTCATCACATACTACATGTTCTAGTAGTTCTCACTCTTCGTGTTCTAGTTCAAGCTGCTCAAGTTCAAGTTGTTCAAGTTGATCTATTACTATTAATACTGTCATACAAGTATAATTACATTAACTCAACCTTAGGTTGGGTTAATATCCAGTTTATAATCTACTGCTTTATTAAAAATAAGATTTTTCTGCTCTTAAATAAGTCAATTTCAACCATTTCTCGTTTCCCCAAATGGTAAAATGATATAACTTATTGTCAGTACTAAAATAATAATTGCTAACCAAAAATTATGGGCCGATTCTCCATTATTTACAATAATAAAACGAATAGTAGCTGTTATCCCAATATAAAGAAGATATCGTATTGGAAAATGATAGTTTTCTTTGAAATATTGAACAATAATTGAAATGAATCCAAAATATAAGAAAAAGATCAGAACCTTCCCAAAAATTTGATGAACATTTTTATTTCCTAATAAAACATCATTAAAGATATAATAAAGCTCTCTAAAAAGAAAAAATGCAAGAATCAAGCTAAGTAGTAGTAATGATATATTTAACAAAGTTTGATGAAGCATGATTAGCATTTTTCTATTTTTTAACCAACTCATTCAATCATTTCACTCCTCTATTTTTCCCTGAAAACTTCTAACCCTACTATTTCTATATAATATTTCTGTCAAATACAAAAACGGAAATGGCTATATTCTCCTCAACTTTCATATCTGAAAATAAATGAACTAATTTCGCTCCGACAAGTTCTTCTAAACCTTCTGGTGGCTGATTTAAGTATAGATCCTGAATCATTTTTGTTCGTGCAGAATGAACCATTTCAGCACCGTTCATTGTACCGGAAATAAACTTTTCAGTAGGAGTCAAATTACCATACAATGTTGAAACGGCCATATTTTCAACAAAAACAGTATGAATTCGTTCCGGACCTTTACCAAACAAATCCTTTCGAAGTTTCCTCATTAAATCATTAAATTCATGTACCTTTTTTGTCATTTCTTATTCCCCCATTTTCAATTTAAAAATGCTATACCCATATCCTTGCACTGATCTCAACAACCTATTTACATTTCTGTGAAGAAAATGTAAGTACTATTCCATTAATTAACTTACAACCCTCTTTCCATTTTTTGAAAAAAAAAATTCCACCAAGGCGACAATTAGCCAAACTGGTGGCTTTAAAGTCATCTTAGTGGAATAGTTAATTAGCAAAAATTTACTAAAATACCAATCCAATTTAATTTAAATGAAAATAATAGACACATAACAATTACATTATTATGCTTCCATATCTTTCGAATTCATTATATCTCTAACTTTTTAATTAAACAAACATAATGTTAATATTAAATATTTCTAAATATTGATGCATTTAACGATTAGACTAATTAACAATCATAACCACAACTCAGGTGGCCTCTTAATCTAAATAAAAATCACCCTTTAATCTATTTCTTCAAACTAAATGTTAATTCAATTAATAACCTACATAATTAAACATCGCCTGTACAGATGCAGTTATTTTTATTTGACCCTCTTGGATTGGCGTAGTTGGTCCGCTGAATGCTGCAGCAGTCATTGTTAGAGAGGATAGTGGACGAACGATTTGAATCCCTTCTTCAGCAATCCAAATCGGAATTCTATTGATTGATAAACCTAGTGATTTCGCTATATTTTCAGCATTAGTTTTCGCATTCAAAGTAGCCTTTTGTAATGCCTCTTGATAATATGGATCAGGGTTTGACAGTTCAAAACTAAGATTTCTTACTTCATTTGCTCCATTTTCAACAGCAACATCAATAACTTTACCAACATTTGCAAGTTCTTTTACGATTACTTTAAAAATATGACTTACACGATATCCTTTAAAAATTTGCTGTGAATCATGATATTCAACAATTCGGTCTATTGTATATGAATTCGTTTCAATTTCGTCTTGTTTAATGCCTATGCTTTTTAATGAATCGATCATTTTATTCGAAATAATCGCGTTCTGTGACTGTGCGTTTTGTACTCTCAAATCTTCAACTACAGCACCTAGTAAGACAGACGATTGGTCTGGCTTTACAGATACCTCTCCTTTACCTGTTGCTTTAATCGTAAAATTAGGATTACTATTTCTTGTCATGAATCCACTTTGATATTGAGGAGCTGTATAATCAGTTCGAATACCCGATAAGTTAGTACTATATAATGGATAAATCTCCATCACATCCTTTTAAGATGAAAAAATTTTGTATTAGTGCCCATTTATTGTATGTATTAGGACCTCTTATCGTGAAAGAATCTATATTAGCTCGTATTACGAAAGATTCAATTTTGAATAATCCAATTTTTCCAGTCAAAAAAAGCCTGTAAACTAACATACACTAGTCTACAAGCTTTAACAAACTAAATTTATTCAAAAATGTTTTTTCTCGTCAATCATTTAAATTCTTCTTCATCAAAGTTTTCGTCAATTTGGTCAGCTTGCTTCCCAATTTCTAAAGGTACTTCGTATTCTGGTGCACTACAATTGTTTTGCATATAATTCCCCTTTTAAAAAATAAGTTTGTAAGTTACTAATTACTATAATTAAACTAGATAATTTATCTATTTACTATTGGGGGAATTTCATTAATTTCAGCTTGAAAAGCATATTACTTTTAACAATCTTTGGTTCTTTTTAGTCAAAATTACCTTTCAAATCAAGTAAATATACGCTGAATGTATTGGGGGAATTTTGTATAAAAAATAAATAATATGTTATTAAAATAGTAATTAAGAGCCAATAACTTTTAAAGGCAAAAGGGAAATTCGGTAAATGAAATTGTCTATATAAAAAAAGAATGGATTTGTCCATTCTTTTTGATGACTCGTTATTAGAAGCTAAACATTGGTTTAAAATCACCTTTATAAGGTTCATGTTCTACGAATACTGTTATATCCTTACCATCTTTGTCCTTACCTGTTCTTTTATAAGTAAATTTATTATTATTAAGTTCAGTTAGCTCAAGTACAGCACCATATTTATTTGTTCCAATCGAAACATGTGCTCTAATTTTATTTTCGTGGGCAATATCGAAGTAACCATAATCCCCGCGGCTTACGCCTGTATCAAGATTGAAAAACTCATATTTATTCGTTTTTTCATCAAATTTTGCTAAGCTAATAAAATTCGTATTATATTTAGTCACATCATTACCTTGTTCATCAACTACTTTTGTACCATTCCAAAGTGTTCTACCTAAAATTTTATCTCCATCAACTTTTTTTACAATATCGCCTGTTGTTGAATTTAACTGCTTATCTGGATCGGTAAAGGCAAGCTTCTTTCCTTTAAATGGAACATGTTCTACGAATACTTCTACATCGTTACCTTTAGCATCTTTACCCATTCTTTTATAAGTAAATACATTTTTATTTAGTTTAACCATATCGACTACAGCTTGGTAATTCATTGATTCTGAAATAAGAATTCTCTTTTTACCATCATTCGTAATAAAAAATGTCCCTTTATCCCCACGACTTTGTCCCGTTTTAGCATCAAAAAATTCATATCTACCAGAT